>NZ_CP013854.1:4800000-6186048 GCF_001698125.1 Pseudonocardia sp. HH130630-07
GTCCGGTCACGACGTCGGTGTGGTCCTCCACCTCGTAGCCCAGCGCGGCCGCCCAGAACCGGACGAGTGCGTGCGGGTCGGTGGCGTCGAGGACGATCTGCAGGGTCGGAGTCATGGACCGATTCTGCCGCTCGTCGCGGACAGCCGGTGACCTGATTCACCTCACGCCCAGAGTGTGGAAGGGGCATAGGCTGATCGCGTGCAGTACGACTTCGTCGATCTCCGGCTGTTCCTGCACGTGGTGGCCGAGGGATCGATCACCGGCGGTGCCGGGCGGGCCAACCTCAGCCTGCCGTCGGCCAGTGCCCGGATCCGGGCACTGGAACGCCACGCCGGGGTCGACCTGCTGGTCCGCGGCCGGCGCGGGGTCCGCACGACGCCGGCCGGCATGGCACTGGCCCGGCACGCCCGCGACGTGCTGGACCGCGCCGCCCGGCTGGACGGCGCGAT
Source organism: Pseudonocardia sp. HH130630-07 (assembly GCF_001698125.1). NCBI lineage: Bacteria > Bacillati > Actinomycetota > Actinomycetes > Pseudonocardiales > Pseudonocardiaceae > Pseudonocardia > Pseudonocardia sp. HH130630-07. The sequence goes on from NZ_CP013854.1 coordinate 4,800,451, forward strand.
CGCCTCCTACGCCCGGCCGGCGACCACGCCGCTGGCGCTGGCGGCCGGCACCTCGGCGATGCACGGGCTGGTCCCGCGCGCGGTGACGTCGTTCCTGCTCGCCCACCCGGACGCCGATGTCGACGTCGCCGTCCACCGCAGCGTCGAGACCGCCCGGCTGCTCGTCGACGGCGCGGCCGACCTGGGCGTCGTGCTCGACGACGTGGCCGCGGCGTCGGGCCTGGCCGCCGAGTCGCTGTGCGACGACTCGCTGGTCGTCATCGGGCCGCCCGGCGGTGTGCTGGACGGCCGCGACCAGCTGGCCTACGCCGAGGCCGCGGAACACCCGATGGTGGGGCTCACACCCGCCTCCCCGTTCCAGGTCGCGCTCACCGGGCACGCCGGTCCGTCGGCGCCGGTGCCCCGGTACCGGACCCGGGTCGCGGACTTCGCGACGGTGGTCGCGCTGGCCGGGGCCGGAGCCGGGATCGCGATCGTCCCGCGCCGGGCCGCCGCCGGCCCGGTCCGGTCCGGCGCGCTCGCCGCCTGCGAGCTGGCGGAGCCGTGGGCCCGGCGCGGGTTGTCGCTGTGCTGGGGCGCCGCGCTGGAACGGGGCTCGCCGAGCTGGCCGGTGGCCGCGGCGCTCGCCGACCATCTCCGAGCTGCCTCCGTCGCAGCCGAAGGCTGACGCCGGTGAATGCGCATTGTGGGCGCACCGCGCCGGGGTGATCCTCGGGTCATGGACACGAGCCCCGGCCCGGACGCCGACGTGGTGGAACGGACCCTCGCGACCGTGCGGCGGGTCGTGGTGCCGGTCGTCGCCGGTCTGGTCGTCCTGGTGGCGGTGCTCGCGGCCGACGCCGCCGAGTCCGGGGTGGCCGCCCGCAGCGGCGCGACCCGGGTGACCGCGACGGTCCTGCAGACCCGGGCCGATCCCGGGCCCGTACCGGTCACCTGGCGCGATCCCGGGCGGGGCGTCCGGGTCGCGGACGTCCGGCTCGGACAGGCCGCCACGGCCGGGCGCACGGTGACCCTGTGGCTCGGCCCGGACGGTGCGCCGACCGTCCCGCGCGACCGGGCCGCGGTGCTCGCCGCGGGGGTCACACGCGGCGCGTGGGTGCTCGGCGTCGGTGGGCTGCTGGTCCTGCTGGTGGACCGCGTGGCCCGGCGGGCGGCGCTGCTCCGGGCGTCGGACCGCCTCGACCGGGAGTGGCGGGCCACGGAGCTGCGCTGGCGGGAGGACCTCGCGGGCTGATCCGCGCCCGGCCGTCAGACCACGGCGCCGTCGCCCCGGGCCCGATCCCGCCCGGCCCGCCCCGAGCGGCGCCCGGACTTGCCGACCGGCTGCCGGTCCCGCCCGGTCCGCGGCGGCGCCTGTCCCCACCGCCGCTGCAGCAGGATCGCGACCGGCCCGGCGACGACGATCGTCGACACCGTCCCGACCACGATGCCCACGATCAGCGCCAGCGCGAAGTCGGCCAGCGTCGCGCCGCCCAGGAACAGCAGCATCGCCAGGATCACCAGCGTCGAGATGCCGGTGTTCACCGTGCGCGGCAGCGTGGACAGCACGGCGGAGCCGACCACCCGGTGGAACGGTTCGCCCGCCCGCGCCGCCCAGTGCTCCCGGACCCGGTCGAACACCACCACGGTGTCGTTCACCGAGTACCCGATGACGGTGAGCAGCGCGGCGAGGAACACGCCGTCGACCGGTCGCCCGGTCCAGGCGAACACCCCGACCACGACGAGGACGTTCGCGAGCAGCGCCGCGACCGCCCCGGCGCCGAACGTCCAGCGGAACCGGAACGCCAGGTAGACGAACTGCGCCGCCAGGGCCACGGCGAGCGCGATGATGCCGCCGCGGGCGAGCTCGGCGCCGAGGCTCGGGCCGATCATCTCGTCGCGCAGCACCTCCGCGCCGCCGCCGGCCGCGCCGACGGACTCGCGCAGCGCGGCGACCGCGGCGTCGTCCAGCTGCCCGGAGCGCAGCCCGACCGCGCCGTCGCCGGTCGTGGTGACCTGCAGGTCGGGGTAGCCGGCCGCGGTGACGGCGGCCCTGGCCTGCTCGGCGGTGATCTCGTTCGCCGTCGTGAACTCGACGAGCCGGCCGCCGGTGAACTCCACCCCGAGCTCCAGGCCGCGGACGAACAGCCCGCTGGTCGCCACCACCAGCACGACGCCGGCGACCGCCAGCACCTTGCCCGCGTTGCGCAGGAAGCCGGGGTCCCGGGACTCCAGCCGGGTGCGGACCGGGCCGATCGCCGCGATCCCGGACAGCCGCGGCCGCCGTCGCACGGCCGGGATCCGGAGCACGGCGAGGGTGAGGAGCCGGGAGAGCACCAGCGCCGAGAACAGCGACACCACGACGCCGATGACCAGCGTGACCCCGAAGCCGCGGACCGGCCCGGACGCCAGCCCGAACAGCAGCACCGCGGCGAGCAACGAGGTGACGGCGACGTCACCGACCGCGGACAGCGAGTGCCGGTAACCGGCCTCCGACGCCCGGTCCAGCCGTGGTCGCAGCGCGTACTCCTCCCGGGAGCGTTCGGCGATGAGCACGTTGGCGTCGACGGCCATACCGACGGCGAGCACGAACGCGGCCAGCCCCGGCAGGGTCAGCGTGGCCCCGAGCCCGGTCTGCACCGCGTAGGCGATCAGCGCGTACCCGCCCAGCGCCACGACGGCGACCAGCCCCACGAGCCGGTAGACGACGACCAGGAACACCGCGGTGAGTGCGGAGCCGATGATCGCGGCCCAGGCGCTCGCGGAGATCGCGTCGGCGCCCAGCGTCGGGCCGACGGTCCGCTGCTCGATGATCTCGACCGGGACCGGCAGCGCGCCGCCCTCGACGAGTACGGCCAGCTCGGAGGCCTGTTCCTGGGAGAAGTTGCCGGTGATGGTCGTCTGCCCGCCGACCATGCCGACCCCGCACGGGATGTCCTCGACCACCTGCGGCGAGGAGATCACCTGGTCGTCGAGCACGATCGCGACCCGGCGCTGCGGCGCGCCGGACGGGGCGCAGGCGGCCTCGCCGGTGAGTGCCTGCCAGCGGGCCGGCCCCTCGCCGTCGAAACCGATCTGCACCTCGAACCCGACCGACTGCTGCGACGGCACGGCCTGCGCCGAGGCGATCATGTCGCCCTGCAGGGCGGCCGGGCCGATCTGCAGCGGCTGCCCGGTCTCGTCGACCGTCGGCGTGCCGCCCGGGGCCCCGGGCACACCCACCGGGTGCATCCGCAGCTGCGCGGTGCGGCCGAGCGTGTCGGCGGCCTCGGCCGGGTCGGTCAGCCCCGGCAGCTCGACGATGATCCGGTTCTCCCCGGAACGGGTGAGGGACGGCTCGGCGACGCCGAGGCCGTCGACCCGGCCGCGCAGGACCTCCAGCACCCGGTCGGTGGCGGCGGCGTCGGCGGGCACCTCCTCGGTGTCCCGGGTCTCCAGGACGATCTGGGTGCCACCGCGCAGGTCCAGGCCCAGCGTGGGGGCGGTGGTGAGGGCGACGACGGCGGACACGGCGAGCACGGCGAGCGCGACCATGGCGCGCCACAGCACGGGGCGTTGTTGCACGGGTGATCCTCGGGGCAGCGTCCGGCGGGGGACGGGCGGTCGGGGGTGCTCGGACGGCGGGCCGTCGGGTGATCTCCGGCGGCGGGCCGTCGGGTGATCTCCGGCGGCGGGTCGTCGGGTGATCAGGCGACCGGCGGGCCGCGCGGATCGGCGGTCCCGCCGTGCCCGGGATGCGCGCCGGTCGCGCCCACCCGCCGCGCCGGGGCCGGGCCCGGGACCGGTGCGGCGAGCACGGTCGTCAGCTCCGGGCCGGGGTGACCGGGCGGGCCGTCGTCGCCGGTGGGGGTGGCGGCCGCGGATCCGGCGGCCGGGCGCACCGGCAGCGCCACCTGCGGGGCGGCGGCCGGCGCCGGGTCGTCACCGGCCCGGGCCGGTGCCGGTGCCGCCGCGGCCACCGCGTTCCCCACGACCGGGGCGAGGACCGCGACCAGCACCAGCAGCAGCACGGCGGCCAGCCGCCGGGCGGGGGTGCGGGTCGGGCTCACGTCCGGTTCCGTCCGGTTCGAGGGGAAAGCGAGGGGTCTGTCCGGAAACGGTACCCGGCGGCGTGCGGCGCCCGTGTGCCCCACCGCGCCCGGCCGGCACGGCGAACGGGCAGAATCGGCGTTCGCACGATACGGACGCCAGAAGGGGAGAGTCGTGAGCACGGAGACGATCGAGTTCCAGGCCGAGGCCCGCCAGCTGCTGCGGCTCATGATCCACTCGATCTACTCGAACAAGGACGTGTTCCTGCGCGAGCTGATCTCGAACGCCTCGGACGCGCTGGACAAGGTGCGCCTGGCGGCATACCAGGACAAGGAGCTCGGCGCCGACACCGACGACCTGCACGTCGAGCTCGTCCCGGACCCGCAGGCGCGGACGCTCACCGTCCGGGACAACGGGATCGGGATGACCCGCGACGAGGTCGTCGAGCTGATCGGCACGATCGCGAAGTCCGGGACCGCCGAGCTGCTCGCGTCGCTGCGCGAGGCCGGCGACGGCGAGCAGGCCCGCGACCTCATCGGGCAGTTCGGTGTCGGGTTCTACTCGTCGTTCATGGTCGCCGACCGGGTCGAGCTGACCACGCGCAAGGCGGGGGCCGACGCCGGCGTGCACTGGACGTCGGAGGGGGAGGGGTCGTACACGATCTCCGAGGCCCCGGACGCACCGCAGGGGACGGCGGTCACGCTGCACCTCAAGGCGTCCGACGCCGAGGACCAGATGCACGACTACGCCGACCGCACGGTGCTGCGCCGGATCGTGAAGACCTACTCGGACTTCATCACCTGGCCGGTGCGGCTCCCGGCCGAGCCGGCGCCGGAGCCGGTCGAGGACGCCGGGGACAGCGAGGGCACCGGGGACGCCGAGCCCGAGGAGCGGCCGGAGGCCCCCGGGCCCGAGACGCTGAACTCGATGAAGGCGCTCTGGGCGCGCCCGCAGAAGGACGTGTCCGAGGAGGAGTACGCCGAGTTCTACCGGCACGTCAGCCACGACTGGCAGGAGCCGCTGGAGACGATCCGGCTGGCCGCCGAGGGCACCTTCGAGTACCAGGCGCTGCTGTTCCTGCCGCGGATCGCGCCGATGGACCTCTACATGCGCGACGCCCGCCGCGGCGTCCAGCTCTACGTCCGGCGCGTGTTCATCATGGACGACTGCGAGGCGCTCGTCCCCGAGTACCTGCGGTTCGTCAAGGGTGTGGTGGACGCGGCGGACCTCTCGCTGAACGTCTCGCGGGAGATCCTGCAGCAGGACCGGCAGATCTCGGCGATCCGCCGCCGGCTGGTGCGCAAGGTGCTCTCGACGATCGGCACGCTGCGCGACGAGAAGCCGGAGGCGTACGCCACGTTCTGGGAGCAGTTCGGCCGTGCTCTGAAGGAGGGGCTGCTCTCGGACCCGGACAACCGGGAAGCGATCCTGGGTGTCTCCTCCTTCGCCTCGACCCACGACGCCGGGACGACGACCACCCTGGCCGGCTACCGCGAGCGGATGAAGGACGGCCAGGACGCGATCTACTACATGACCGGTGACTCGCGCACCGCGATCGAGGCGTCGCCGCACATGGAGGCGTTCCGCGACAAGGGCTACGAGGTCGTGCTCCTCACCGACCCGGTCGACGAGGTGTGGGTCGACGCCGTCGACGGCTTCGAGGGCACACCGTTCCGCTCCATCGCCAAGGGGCAGGTCGACCTGCAGTCCGACGAGGAGAAGGAGAAGGCCCAGGAGCAGCAGACCGAGTTCGCCGGGCTCTGCGAGTGGATGGCCGGCGTGCTGGACGGGGTCAAGGAGGTCCGGCTCTCCTCCCGGCTGACGACCTCCCCGGCGGTGCTGGTCGGCGACGAGCACGACATGACCCCGACCCTGGAGAAGATGTACCGGGCGATGGGGCAGGAGCCGCCGGCCGTCGAGCGGATCCTGGAGCTGAACCCGGGGCACCCGCTGGTCGTCGGCCTGCGGGACGCCCAGGCCGCCGGGCGTGACGAGAGCGAGACCGTCGAGCTGCTGCACGGCATGGCGCTCCTGGCCGAGGGCGGGGAGCTCACCGACCCGGCGCGCTTCGTCGGGCTGCTCGCCGGACGGCTGGAGCGCACCCTGTGAGGAACATCTGAACGGCTGAGCAGATGTACGGTCCGGCGGCTACGGTGGGCGGGTGCCCCGCTCCCCGCGCCGCCGGACCGTGCCCGCGGCGGGTCTCCTGCTGATCCTCGCGCTGCTCGGCGGTTGCGGTGCCGCCCCGGAGCCGCGCGCCGCGCCCGGTTCCCCCGCCCCGGAGACCCTGCGCAACTGCGGCGTCCCGGTCCCCGTCGAGCGGCCGGAGCGGGTCGTCGCGATGTTCCACAACGCGGTCGAAGCGGTGCTCGCGCTCGGTGCGGGGGACCGGCTGACCGGTGCCGCCTACCTGGACAACGCCCTGCTGCCGGAGCTCGCCGGCGACTTCCACCCCGACCGGGACCGGCCCGTCTACTGGCCGGAGGAGTACCCCTCGCGCGAGGAGGTGCTGCGGCTGGCACCCGATCTCGTCGTCTCCGGGTTCACCGGCGCCTTCACCCGCGAGGGCCTCGGCACCCGTGCGGACCTGGGCGGCACCGGGATGGACACCTTCCTGTTCAGCTCGTACTGCCCGGCCGCCGACGGCGGGGGCCAGAGCGACCTCGGCGCCGTCGACGTGTCGTTCGCCGGGGTGCAGCGCGACCTCAGCGACCTGGGACGGCTGCTCGGCGCGCAGGACCGGGCCGCGGCGCTCACCGCGCGGATGCGGTCCACCCTCGACGACGTCGCCCGCCGGCTCGACGACCTGCCCGCCCGTCCGGCCGGCCGCGGGTCGCGATGCTGAACTCGCCGGGGCTGACCGGGGAGCTGCGGGTGTTCGGCACCGGTGACATCGCGACCACGATCATCGAGGCGGCCGGCGGGGTGCAGGCGTTCGACGGCATCGCCGGGCGGCAGCGCACCGTCACCGCCGAGGGGATCATCACCGCCCGGCCGGACGTCATCGTCGTGCCGGCGTGCTGCGGCGCCGACGTCGGACCGGAGGACGCCGGTCCGCTGATCGAGCGGCTCCGGGCCGATCCGGCGCTCGCGACGGTGCCGGCCGTCCGCGACGGGCGGATCATCCCGACGACGTTCGCCGAGGTCAGTCCGGGGGTCCGGAACGCCGACGCGGTGGCGGCACTGGCCCGGCAGCTGCATCCCGAGCGGTTCGGGGTCCGCTGAGCGCCCGTTCGCCCGGCCCGGGGGCGGGCCCCGGCCGGGCTCGGGAAACATGCATCCGCCCGGCGCCGTTGCCGGGCGGACGCGGCAGACCGTAGCCGCTCGAGGCGAGGGGAGGGAGTCTCGCGTCCCGGTCGTTCACAGTTCGATATCCGGCGTTTCGGGCAGCGGTGGGTGCCCGGGCCGGAGCCCGTCGAGCAGCAGGGCGACGTAGCGCCGCCGGACGAGGCCGTCCGAGGTGTCGGCGGGCTCGGACCCGTCGACGACGAGCAGCGCCATCACCACCACGGCCGACAGGTCCCGCGGCACGAGCTCGGGCCGGACCGCACCGGCCGCGCGGGCCCGGTCCAGCAGCCGGGCCAGCGTCCGGGTGTAGCGCTGTACGGACTCGACGTCGAACGCCCCGGCCTCGCGGGCGACGGCCAGGATCGTGCGCCGCGCGACGATCGCCTCGACCGCCCGCGACAGCGACCCGGCGAGATCGGTCCACGGGTCGCCGTCCCCGACGGCGGCGGTGGGCTCGACCTCGGTCGCGACGACTTCCTCGAGCACCGCGCGGACCAGCAGCTCCCGGGTCCGGAACCGGCGGTACAGGGTCGCGACGCCGACCCCGGCCCGGCGGGCGATGTCCTCCATCGCGACGTCCGGCCCGTCGGACGAGAACGCCACCACCGCCGCCTCGACGATGCGGCGGTGGTTGCGTGCGGCGTCGGCCCGCAACGGCCGGGCCGGGCCCGTGGTGCTGCCCATCCGTGGACGGTATCCGCTACCAGGTCACGCGCAGGGAGTGCATGCCGTAGACGAAGTGGTAGGCCCGGAAGTCCGAGGACGAGGCCTCGCCGTGCACGGCGAGCGTCGGGAACCGGCGCAGCAGCGCGGGGAACGCGGCGGCCATCTCCATCCGGGCCAGTGGCGCGCCCAGGCAGTGGTGCACGCCGTGGCCGAACGCCACGTGGCCGGCGCTGCCGCGCCGCACGTCCAGGCGTTCCGGGTCCTCGGCGCCGACGGCCGTGTCGCGGTTGGCCGCGGGCAGCGAGCACAGCACCAGCGAGTCGGCCGGGATCGGTACCCCGCGTACCTCGGTGTCCCGGGTGGTCACCCGGGGGACGCCGGTGTGCACGATGCTCAGCCAGCGCAGCAGCTCCTCGACGGCCGGGCGGGCGAGGTCGGGGTCGGCCCGCACGGCGTCGGCCTGCTCCGGGTGCTCGAGCAGGGCCAGGGTGCCGAGGGCGAGCATGTTCGAGGTGGTCTCGTGGCCGGCGATCAGCAGCAGCGACGCGATCCCGGTCAGCTCGGCGTGGGTCAGGTCGTCGCGGTGCTCGCGCACCAGCATGCCGAGGATGTCCTCGCCCGGGTCGGCGATCGCCCGGTCGACCAGCCCCGACATGTATGCCTGGTTCTCCCGGCTGAGCTCGAGCTGCTCCTCGCGGGGCAGCGACAGGTCCAACAGCTTCGAGGACCGCTCGGAGAACTCGTCCCGGTCGGAGTAGGGCACACCGAGCAGCTCGCAGATCACCAGCGACGGGATCGGCAGCGCGAACTCCCGCACCAGGTCCGCCCCGGGGCCCGCCTTCTCCAGCGCGTCGAGGTGCTCCTCGACGATCTCGGTGATCCGCGGCTCCAGCCGGGCCATCCGGCGCTGGGTGAACTCACGGGTGAGCATCTTGCGCAGCCGGGAGTGCTCCGGCGGGTCCTGGGCGAGCAGGTTCCCGGCCCGGAACTCGGCGATCTCCTCCTCGGTGGGCTCGGGCCCGCTCCCGGGGCGGGCACCGGACCCCTTCCGCGAGGCGTTGGAGAACGTCGTGGTGTCGCTCAGCACCTCCCGGACGTCCTCCCAGCGGGTGATCAGGTAGGCGTCGAGCCCGAACGCGTTGCGGACGACGGGGACGTCACCGGCGTCGCGGTGCCGGCCGAGCTCGGGGTCGGGGACGAAACGGTCCCGGCGCATGTGCAGCGGAAGCGGCTGGGCGGCGGGATCGGTCGCTGTGTCGCTCACGGTGTCGCTCACGGTGGTGGGGCCCTTCGACGAGGTTCGTTGCGTCGTCACCGATCGTACGCGCCTAAGCGATAGTCGACTCTCTCTTCACTGGATCCGGGTGAATCGTGCGGTGACTCACCGTTGCCCGATCTGCCGCCGCACGTCCGATCCGGCACACTTCCGGTGGCCGTCCGGCTCCACGAGCACCGATCACCGTCGATCCCGCCGCGGAGTGTGTACATGTTCCAGCAGCAACTGGCGCCGCTGGGGGCCTCACGCTCTCCGCGCTGGTGGCCCTCCTGCCCCTGCTCACGATCTTCGTCCTGCTCGGTGGGCTGCGCTGGAAGGCGCACTGGGCGGCACTCGCCTCGTTGGCGGTGGCGGTCGTCGTGGCGGTGGCCGCGTTCGGGATGCCGGTGGACCTGGCGTTGCTGTCGGCGACCGAGGGCGCGGTGTTCGGTCTCTTCCCGATCATGTGGATCGTCTTCACGGCCATCTGGCTCTACCAGGTCACCGTGGTCAGCGGCCGGTTCGAGGACCTGCGGGCGGCGTTCCACCTGATCTCCGACGACCCCCGGGTGCAGGCGGTCATCATCGCGTTCTGCTTCGGCGGCCTGCTGGAGGCACTGGCCGGGTTCGGTGCCCCGGTCGCGATCACCGGCGTGATGATGATGGCGCTGGGGTTCTCGCCGATCCGGGCGGCCGTCGTCGTGCTGGTGGCGAACACCGCGCCGGTGGCGTTCGGCGCGGTCGGCACGCCGATCATCACCGCGGGCACCCTGACCGGGATCCCGTACGCGGAGATCGGCGCCGTCGTCGGGCACCAGACACCGGTGCTGGCCTTCATCGTGCCGCTGCTGCTGCTGGTGTTCCTGGTCGACGGCGTGCGCGGCATGCGCCAGACCTGGCCGGTGGCGCTGGTGATCGGCCTGGCGTTCGCGGTCGCCCAGTGGTTCGCCGCGACCTTCCTCTCGGTCGAGCTGACCGACATCGTCGCCGCCCTGGCGGGTCTGGTGGCCGCGGTCGCGATGCTGCGCTTCTGGCAGCCGGCCGGCGGCGCCGAGGCGATGGAGCGGCTGCGCACCGAGCGTTCCGACGAGGCGCCGGCCGACGACGCCCCGGGCGGTGGCGGCCCGGCGCTGGCCACCGAGCAGCGCACCCTCACCGAGCGGGCCGCCGCGCTCACCGCGGGCCGGACCCTGATGGCGTTCCTGCCGTACCTGCTGATCATCGTGGTCTTCTCGCTGGCCAAGCTCTGGACGCCGCTCAAGGAGCTGCTGACCGCATCGGACGTCTCGATCGGCTGGCCGGGGCTCGACGGCCGGGTGCTCGACTCGGCGGGCGAGGCCGTCTCGACGACGGCGTACAACTTCCAGTGGCTGTCCTCGCCGGGATCGCTGCTGCTGCTCTCGGGCATCGTGGTCGCCGCGGTCTACCGGGTCCCGGCCGGCGCGGCCTGGCGGGAGTTCACCGGCACCGCGCACAAGCTGCGCTGGGCCTTCCTCACCGTGGCCACCGTGCTCGCACTGGCCTACGTGATGAACCTGTCCGGGCAGACGATCACCGTCGGTACCTGGATCGCCGGGACCGGTGCCCTGTTCGCCTTCCTCTCGCCGATCCTCGGCTGGCTGGGCACCGCCGTCACGGGCTCGGACACCTCGGCGAACGCCCTGTTCGCGACCCTGCAGCAGACCGCGGCCCAGCAGGCCGGGCTCGACCCGCACCTCATGGTCGCGGCCAACACCTCCGGCGGCGTCGTCGGGAAGATGATCAGCCCGCAGAACCTGACGATCGCCGCGACGGCGGTGGGGGTCGGCGGCCGGGAGTCCGAGCTGTTCCGGCGGACGATCGGCTGGAGCATCGTGCTGCTGCTCGCCCTCTGCGCGCTCGTGTTCCTGCAGTCGACGCCGGTGCTGTCCTGGATGGTGCCGACCTTCCCGTGACGTCGCGCACCACCCGCCCCGGTGCGGAAGGATCGGCGACCGTGCCCGCCGACATCCGTGTTCTGACCACCGCCGATCTCGGCCCGGACGGCCTGCGCGGGGTGCGGGCGCTGCTCGACCGCAGCTTCGCCGCCGCCGGCGGGTTCGACGACGACTCCTGGGACCACGCGCTGGGTGGCGTGCACGTCGTCGCCGGGCCGCCGGACCGCCCGGCCGGGCACGCGTCCGTCGTCGGGCGGCGGATCCTGCACGACGGGATCCCGCTGCGCACCGGCTACGTCGAGGCGGTCGCGGTGGATCCCGGGATGCAGGGCCGCGGGCTCGGCGGGTACCTCATGACCGCCGTCGGACGGCTCGTGCGCGGCGGTCACCGGCTGGGTGCGCTCGGGGCGGGCGAGCCGGCGGCCCGGCTCTACCGGCGGCACGGCTGGACGGCGTGGCCGGGACCGCTCGCGGCCCTCACCCCGGACGGCGTCCGGGACACCCCGCAGGACCGGGGCTCGGTGTACGTCCTCCCGGTCGACGTCGCGCTCGACCCGGGACGGCCGCTGGTGTGCGACTGGCGGGACGGCGACGTGTGGTGACCGGTGATCACCGGCGGGTGACGACGCCCGAGTGACCCGGCCGGTTCACGCGCACGTCATGTCGGGGACGGGTCCCGGCCACCCGCGGAGGCTGGAGTTCCCTTGTGCAACTTGCGGTCCTCGATCTCGCAGGCACCACGATGGCCGACGACGGACTCGTCCTGGCGGCCTTCCGCGCCGGCCTGCGGGCGGTCCGCGTCCGGGTCGACGGCCCGTGCTACCCGGCGCTGGACCGCCAGGCCCGCGCCACGATGGACCGTCCCGCGCTCACCGTGCTCGGTGAGCTGCTCGACGGTGACATGTACCGGGCCCGCCGGGCACACGCCGCCTTCTCCGAGTACCTGGCCGCGGCCGCGGACGAGGGCCGGGTCCGCCCGGTCGAGGGTGCGCCCCAGGCACTCGACGCGCTGCGGGACGCCGGCCTGCAGGTCGCGCTGACCTGCGGATTCGACCCGGAGCTGCGGGACCGGCTGATCGCCGCCCTGGACTTCACGGCGCGGGCGGACGCGGTGCTCTCCCCGGCCGACGTCGACGGGCGTGGCCTGCCGGACCCCGACCTGCTGCAGGCGGCGGCACGCCGCGCCGGCACCGGGCCGGAGCAGGTCGCCGTGGCCGGGGACGCCACGGCCGGCATCGACGCCGCGGTCCGGGCGGGTGCCGGGCTCGCGGTCGGCGTGCGCGGGGGAGCGCACGGGGAGCAGCGGTTGCGCGCGGCGGGGGCGGACGCCGTCATCGACTCGGTCGCCGACCTCCCGTCCCTGCTCGGCCTGCCCGGCTGAACCCGTGGCGCCGCCGGCGCGGGCGGAGGAGGGTGTCGGCCATGACGACCGTCCTCGTGATCGGCCTCGATCCCGTGGCGATCCCCGGCTACGACCCGGCGCCGGTGCTCGCCGGCCTGGAGCGCAGCCGGGCCCGGTTCCGCGAGCTGGGGATCGAGGCCCACGAGTGCCTGGTGGCCCCGGGCCCCGCCGCCCTGCCCGCGATCGCCGCGGCGCTGAGGGCCCGCCGGTACGACTGCGTGGTCGTCGGCGGCGGCATCCGGGGTGCACCGGAGCTCCTCGGGTTGTTCGAGGAGGTCGTGAACCTCGCCCGCGAGCACGCTCCGGCCGCCCAGATCGCCTTCAACACGACCCCGTCGGACTGTGCCGACGCGGTGCGGCGCCGGATCCCGGCGCCCGGGGTCACACCACCGGGGTGATCGCCCGCAGCGCCTCCGACGCGCGCACGGCCCTCGTCAGGTCGGCCAGCGCGCGGCCGTGGGCGGCGGCCAGCCCGGCCGACTCCGGGGTGAGCGTCGAGCGGTCGGCGTAGCCGGAGTGGTCGAGGTAGAGCCCGGGGGAGAGGACCTGTACGGCGAAGAATCCGGCCAGCACCGACCGCAGGCCGTCGACGGCGAGGAAGTGGTGACCGCTCGCCCCGGTCAGGACCACCGCCGCCGCCTTCCCCTGCAGCGGGGCGGTCGGCTCGCCCCACCTCCCCCGCTCGGTGGCCTCCAGCAGCGCGCGCAGCGCGGCCGTGTGCCCGGCCCGGTAGACCGGGCTGCCGAACACGACCGCGTCCGCGTCGGCGAACGCAGCCAGCACCTCCGCGGTGGGGACCTGCGACAGCTCCATCGACCGGGTGTCCGCCCCGGCGCCGGCCGCGCCGTCGAGCAGCCCGGCCACCGCCGTGGCGGTCCGCCCGCCCGGTTCCGGCCCGGCGACGACGCCGAGCACCCTGATCCGGTCGCTCACGCGTCCTCCCGGGGGGTGAGGTGGTAGCCGCCGCGGAAGAACAGCAGCGGCAGCCGCTGCGGGTCGGCACCGAGCGCCTCGACCCGGGCGGCGACGATGGTGTGGTCGCCGCCGTCGTACTCGTTCCACAGCGTGCAGTCGATCCAGGCGCCGACGCCGTCGAGCACCGGTGCGCCGGACGGCGCGGGCGCCCAGCTCACCCCGGCGAACTTGTCCGCACCGGACCGGGCGAACCCGGCGCTGTGCTGCTCCTGGTCGGCGGCCAGCACGTTGACGCAGAACCGGCCCACCGCGCGGATCCGCGGCCAGCTCGACGAGCTGCGCGACGGGGAGAAGCTGACCAGCGGCGGGTCCAGCGACAGCGACGAGAACGACTGACAGGTGAAGCCGATCGGCCCGTCCGGGCCCTGCGCGGTGACGATCACGACCCCGGACGCGAACGCGCCGAGCGTGGCGCGCAGGGCCTCGGGTGTGACCGGACCGGGTACGGAGGGGGTGCGGGTCGGGCAGCCGGACATGACCCGACCCTAGGCGCGGTCCGCGTGGTCCGGCCAGCGATCACCGTCACCGTCCCACGTCGTGCGACGGGCCCGGCCGGGCTGTCCGGACGGTCGTCGACGATCACCGCCGCCCGTGGGAGACGACGACGGCCGCACCGGGCATCGCCCGGTGCGGCCGTCGGGGTCGGGGAGGACCCGGGTCAGCTCGCGTAGGCCCGCAACTTGTCGGCGCGCTCGCCGACCCGCAGCTTGGCCATGACCTCGCGCTCGATCTGCCGCACCCGCTCCCGGGAGAGGCTGAAGGAACGGCCGATCTGGTCGAGCGTGTGCGGCTGGCCGTCGTCCAGGCCGAACCGCATCCGGATGACCTTCTGCTCCCGCTCCTCCAGGGTGGCGAGCACCCGGCGGAGGTCGTCGTGCAGCAGGCTGGAGATCACCGTGTTCTCGGCGTCGGTCGCCTCGGCGTCCTCGATGAAGTCGCCGAGCGGCGCCTCCTCCTCGGAACCGACCGGCATGTCCAGGCTCACCGGGTCCCGCGCGTGGTCCAGCAGGTCGGCGATCTTGTGCTCCGGGATGCCGGACTCCTCGGCCAGCTCGGCCTCGCTGGGCTCCCGGCCCTGCCGCTGGTGCATGTCCCGCTTGATCCGGGCGAGCTTGTTGACCTGCTCCACCAGGTGCACCGGCAGCCGGATGGTGCGGGCCTGGTCGGCCATGCCGCGGGTGATCGCCTGCCGGATCCACCAGGTCGCGTAGGTGGAGAACTTGAAGCCCTTGGTGTAGTCGAACTTCTCGACCGCACGGATCAGGCCCAGGTTGCCCTCCTGGATCAGGTCCAGCAGCGGCATCCCCCGGCCGGTGTACCGCTTGGCGAGCGACACGACCAGGCGCAGGTTCGCCTCCAGCAGGTGGTTCTTCGCGCCGACCCCGTCCCGGACGATCGCGCGCAGGTCGCGGCGGTACTGCGGGTCGAGATCCTCCACCGTGCCGTCCGCGGTGGCGGTGTCGAGCCGGTGCTGGGCGAAGATGCCCGCCTCGATCCGCTTGGCGAGGTCGACCTCGTCGGCCGCGGTGAGCAGCGCGGTCTTCCCGATGCCGTTGAGGTAGACCCGGACGAGGTCCGCGGCCGGGCTCTGCGCGTCGAGATCCTCGGCCACCGCGGTCGCGGCACCGGGTACGGTGGTCACCAGGGCGGTGTCCCCTGCGGACCGGGCCGAGCGGCTGCTCGGCGCGACCTTGGGGGCGGTCTTCCTTGCTGCGGCGGGAGCGGGGGCCTCCGTGGTGCGGCGGGGCCCGGGTACGGCCGGTGTGCCGGCCGTGGTCACGGCCGGGGCGGTCGTGGTCACCGTCATGTGTATGTCCTCCCCTGCTCGGGCGCGACGGGCAACGGATGGGGCTCGTCGCATCGCCCTACACCGGGTCAACGCGGCCCGGGACGCGATCGTTCCCGCGCCACGGCCCCCGAGCCGGGGAAAATGCGCTCGGGGGCCGTGATCTCGTTCACATGGTGTTGCGGATCTCTCAGGTTCCTCTTAGGGAGCGGGAACCCGCGGGGTGTCACGCGGGTCGGCGGTCGCCCGGACGCTGCGCCGCCGCCGGGATCCGCGCTCCGGCTCCGGGGTGCCCGGGACGGAGTGGCCGTAGACGCTCTCCATCAGCACCGGCCAGTCGTGCCGCAGCGCGTCGCGGCCCATGAACAGGCCGAGATGGCCCGCCGACGCCGTCCGGCGGGTGATGTCCGCCGCCGGCGTGCCGACCGCGTCCGCGGCCGCGAACAGCTGCGGAGCCGGGGTGATGTGGTCGCTCGACCCGGCGAGCAGCAGCAGCGGGCACTCGATGGCCGACATGTCGACCGCGCGCCCGTCGACGGTGAGCGATCCGTCGATCAGGCGGTTCTGCCAGAACAGGTTCTCCACCAGCCACAGGTAGAACGCGCCCGGGATGTCCTGGGTGTACTTGAACCAGTCCTCGAACACCCGGTAACGCTCGACGTGCGTCGCGTCGTCGATGTTCTCCAACAGCTGCAGCTGCCGGGAGATCTCCGACTGCGGCTGGATCGAGATGAAGTTCGACAGCACGGCCGACCCGGGCATGTTGCCGCCGCCCGCGGCGACCAGCGCCCGGTACGGGGCCATGCCCATCGTCCCGGCCATCAGCCGGGTCGAGGCGGCGATGACCGACTCGCCGGCGTGGAAGTCGATCGGTGCCCCGGCGAGGGTGAGCGTGTTGACCCGGTCCGGGTGCAGCGCCGCGTAGATCGTGGCGAGCCAGCCGCCCTGACAGTCGCCGACGAGGTTCGCCCGCCCGCCTGCGCGCCGGATGGAGCGGTCGATCACCTCGAGGTAGTCGGTGATGGACACGTTCCGGGTCGCCGTGGTGGCCGGGCGCCAGTCCAGGGCGTAGAGCCGGGTGAGCCCGGCCGCCCGGATCATCGCGAGCTGGCTCTGCTGCGGCGAGCAGTCCACGACGGTGGAGGAGTGCCCGGCCTGCGGGGGCAGCACGAGCGTCGGGACGACGTCGTCGTCGCGGTCCGCGGGCCGGGTGAAGTCGCGCAGGACCGCGAACGGCGTGGACAGGACGACCTCGTTGGGCAGGTGCCAGGTGGGCTCCTGGCGGTCGGCCATCGCCGAGAGCCAGAGCAGGGAGCGCCGGGCCGCGTCACCGGGGTTGGCCATCCGCTGGACCGCGTCGACCCAGTACGCGCCGGTCGCGCGGCCGACCTCGGTCACGACCTTGCTGAGGTTGCGTGCGTTGTACGAGAGGAGGAAGCGCAGCGGGTCGGGTCCCGGCTGCCGGGCGTCCGCCGTGGCCGGTCCGGCCGGTAGTGCGCGGGGGCCGCGGGGGTTCTCGGAGGCTGCTCGCGAGGTGGTCGCCGTGGTCATCGGCTGCTCCCATCGAACTGTGATGCCGGGGCCTGTCCGGTTACCGAACGGTAGGTGCTGTTCGGTATCCCGAGCAAGTGGGACCCTACCTGCCGGTAGTGCTTGCGTCATCAACCAGCAGCCGGGAGGCTCCCGGAACGTGAGATGCCCGGCCGGGGGCTGCCTACCGGTGAGTACGCCGTCACGATGGGCGACATCGTTCCGTGCCGCCCGGCGCGGTCCCGCGCCGTGTCCGGCGGGTGGCGCATCGCGGCCCGCGGGCACGCACCCGGCCGATCTGGAGTGAGACGAGACGTGACCACGCAGCCGACGTCCCAGCAACAGGCCCGATCCGGTTCCGGCCCCGCCGGACCGGCGACCGGTGCGAGCGCCGGTCCGGGCGCGAACGATCCGGCCGAGGTGCTCCGCCGCCAGGCCGCCGGTCTGGTCCGCGACCTGCGCGAGCTGGCCGATCCCGAGGGGCTGAAGGCGAAGGTCGACCCGGTCGGCTTCGGCGGGGCGCTCGGGGAGGCCGCCCGCTCGCTCGCCGGGCGTCCCGGCGCGGTGCTGCGCGCGGGCTTCGGCCTCGGCGTGGACTCGGCACGGGCGGTGGCCGCGGCCGCGACGCGCGCCGTGGGGGGCACGACCACTGGGCCGGCCGCGCTGCCCGCCCAGGACAAGCGCTACGGCGATCCGGCGTGGGAGAACAACGCCTGGTACTACCTGGCCCGCCAGCAGCACGCGCTGCTCGCGGACCGGTTCACCGAGCTGGCCGCGGCGGCGGAGGTCTCGCCCGCGGCGCGGCGCAAGCTGGACTGGCTGGTCGGGCAGACGATCGAGGCGCTGGCCCCGCCGAACTCGGCCGTCACCAACCCGGCGTGGCCGAAGAAGATCGTGGAGACCGGCGGGCTGAACGTCGTGCGCGGGGCCCGGAACATGCTCCGTGACGTCGTCCAGAACCGGGGGATGCCGCGCCAGGTCACGCCGGGCCGGTTCGTCGTGGGCAAGGACCTCGCGGTGACGCCGGGCCACGTCGTCTACCGCAACCGGCTGATCGAGCTCATCCAGTACGAGCCGCAGACCGAGACGGTGCACGAGATCCCGCTGCTGATGAGCCCGCCGTGGATCAACAAGTACTACATCATGGATCTCGCGCCCGGGAAGTCGCTGGTCGAGTGGGCGGTGCAGCACGGCCACACGGTCTTCATGATCAGCTACCGGAACCCGGACTCCGCGCTGGCCGACGTGACCATGAGCGACTACCTGCGCGAGGGGCCGGTCGCCGCGCTGGAGGCGGTCCGGGCGATCACCGGCCGGGACCGGGTGAACGTGGCCGGGCTCTGCCTCGGCGGGGCGCTGTCCGCGGCGACGGTCGCCTGGCTGGAGGCCACCGGTGAGCAGTGCGTCAACTCGCTGACCCTGATGAACACGCTGCTCGACTACACCGGCCCCGGTCAGCTCGGCGTGTTCACCGACGAGCAGACGGTGGACCGGCTGGAGCGCACCATGCGCAAGGACGGCTACCTCCCGGCCTCGAGCATGAAGACGACCTTCGACCTGCTCCGGGCCACCGACCTGGTCTGGAACTACGCGGTGAACGACTGGCTGCTCGGGGAGGACCCGAAGCCGTTCGACATGCTGAGCTGGAACGCCGACTCGACCCGCATGCCCGCGGCGATGCAGACCGAGTACCTGCGCACGCTCTACCTGGAGAACCAGTTCGCCGAGGGCAAGCTGGAGCTCGCGGGGGAGCGGCTCGACCTGGCCGGGGTCCGGCCGGACAGCTACGTCGTCACGGCGGAGTCCGACCACATCGCCCCGTGGCGGTCGGTCTACAAGGGAGCGGCCCGGATCGGCGGCACCGTGCGCTTCGTGCTCTCCAACTCCGGGCACATCGCCGGGGTGGTCAACCCGCCGTCGCCGAAGTCCCGGCACTGGTTCGGCGAGTCCGACGAGCTCCCCGCCTCGGCCGACGACTGGCGCGACGACGCCGGTGAGCGCAAGGCGTCGTGGTGGGAGGACTGGACCCCGTGGATCGCCGAGCGCGCCGGCGACGAGGTGCCCGCACCGGCGCGGGTCGGGTCCGAGGAGTACCCGCCGCTGGAGCCCGCCCCCGGCCGGTACGTGCTCAGCGGCTGACGGCGCCGGTCGCTCCGGCGGGGTGCGTGCGCGCCGGGCGTGCAACCGGGACAATGTGTCGCCATGGACCGCGTACGCATCCCGCCCGCGCACCGGCGTCCGCCGCGCGGGCCGTTCCCGGCGCAGACCGGCCGCTCCGCCGGCCCGGCACGATGAGCCGGGCCCAGCGGGAACCGGGCACGCGGCCCGGCACGGACGGCCCCGGAGCCGCCGACGGGCTGCGTGCGGCGGGGGCGTCCGCCGCGAGCGACGCGTGGGCCGCGCAGGTCAACGCGCTGGGCGGGTTCATCCGGGCCCAGCGGCAGATGGCGAAGCTGTCCCTGCGGGAGATGGCGGCCCTGACCAAGGTGTCCAACGCCTACCTGAGCCAGGTCGAGCGGGGGCTGCACCAGCCGTCGCTGAAGGTGCTGCGCTCGATCGCGGACGCGCTGCACCTCGACACCGACCAGATGCTCAGCCGGGCCGGCTGGTCCTTCCGCGACGAGGCGCCCGGGTCGTCGGCGGGAGGTGCGCCCGACGCCGGGGTGCCGGACGTCGAGGCGGCGATCGCGGTCGACCCGCGGCTCTCCGAGGAGCAGCGCGCGGCGTTGCTGGGCGTCTACCGGAGCTTCGTCGAGCGCGACTGAGCGACTGCTTGACATACTTAACGGTGATGCGTAGTTTCCTTGGCATGGCCGGGTCCGATCGCCCGGCGCCGCCGAGATCCCCCGGGAGGGAACCGATGACCGCCGCCACCGAGCAGTTCGTCGACATCGCCAAGCGTGGCCAGGACCTGGTCACCGAGTCCGTCCGCAGCTGGACCGAGACCGTGCAGGGCTTCGGCCGCCAGTTCACCGACGGTGACCGTCCCTCGCTGCCGGACGCGGGCGTCGCCGTCGACCGGGTCTTCGACTTCTACGAGCAGGTGCTGGGTCACCAGCGGGAGCTGGCGAAGACCGTCGTCGGTGCCGGCTCGTCCCTCGTCGACCAGGTCACCGAGCAGGCGTCCCGGGCCACCGAGGCGGTCGCCGGCTCGGTGTCGGAGACCGTGTCGGACTCCGCGTCGGAGCAGGCCCCGAAGCGTGCTCCCCGCACCTCCGCGAAGTGATCCCGCACGCGGGCTGAACTCCCGTGGGCCCCGGTCCGGACGTCCCGGACCGGGGCCCACGTGTGCGTGCGGCCCGCGCCCGGTCAGAACGGGATCAGCGGGACGATCACCAGCCGGGCGACCAGGACGATCACGAACACGATCAGGACCGAGAGGTCCAGGCCGACGGCTCCCATCCGCACCGGCGTCACGACGCGCCGGACCGGCGCGACCACCGGTTCGGTGACCGCGTGCGTGATCCGGCGGGCGGTGTCCAGCGCGGCACCGCCGCGGCCGGACCCGAGAACCTCGATCCAGTCGACGACGACCCGGGCGATCAGCACGAACTGGAACAGCCCCAGCAGGAGGCCGAGCAACCAAGCGATCACGGTCAAGCTCCCTTCCGTTCGTACCGATCGTCCCGTTCGGAGCTGAGAATCCGGTGAGAGGGCGCTGAGATCCGGCCGTTCAGACCTCGACCAGCACGGTGAAGGGGCCGTCGTTCACCGACTCCACGGCCATCCGGGCCCCGAACTCCCCGGTCGCCACGGTCGCGCCGCGCCCGCGCAGGGCCGCGACGACCGCGTCGACCACCGGCTCGGCGTCCTCCGGACGGGCCGCCGCCGACCACGACGGCCGTCGCCCCCTGCGGGTCTCGCCGTAGAGGGTGAACTGGCTGACGACCAGCAACGGCGCGCCGGTCTCGGCGCAGGAGCGCTCGTCGCGCAGCAATCGCAGCTCGTGCAGCTTCCGGGCCATGGTGGCCGGGCCGTCCGGGCCGGCACCGGCGTCGTCGCGGTGCACGCCGAGCAGGACGAGCAGGCCGGGGCCGATCCGGCCGGTGACCCGCAGCGGCTCGTCGTCGGAGTCGCAGACCGTGACCGCGGCCCGGCGGACCCGCGCGGCGACGGCCCTCATCCGACGGGTCCGGTGGGGGCGGACGCGGCGGTGGTCACCCCGACCGGGTTCGGCCAGCCGTCGACCGGGAGCAGCAGCCCGTGCCGGACGAGCTCGCGCACCGCGGGCAGGGTGGCCTCCACCAACGCGTCGTAGGGCCGGTCGTGGGCGAACGACAGCAGCGCGACCAGTTCGGAGAGCGGCAGCTCCCCGCGGCACCCGGCCAGCAGCGCCGTCGCCGGACCGTCGACCTCGTGTTCCCAGGCCGGCCCGCGCCAGCGCCGCACGGTCGAGGACAGCTCGGCCCAGCCGCCGTCCGGGTCCACCGAGGACGCCGTCTCCAGCACCGTCTCCGGGGCGATCAGCAGCCGGGCGTCGAGCAGGTCCGCGTCGCGGGTGTGCGCGCGCAGCCAGTCGATCCGGTCCAGCCAGCCGGTCATCTCCCGGCCGAGTCCCTCCCCGAGCTCACCGGGCAGGTCCTCGATCACGACGGTCGGTTCCGTGCCGGGCTCGGTGCGGCGCAGCATCAGGAACCCGAAGCCGACGCCCTCGACCCGCTCGGCCGCCATCCAGTCCAGCCAGGCCGACGCCTGCGTGCGGGCCTCCCGCGAGGCGGGGGCCAGTCCGGCGTCGCGCTGCCAGGTGCCGACGTGCATCGCCGGGTCGACCACCTCCCGCTGCAGGACCCAGGCGTCGACGCCGGCGGGCAGCCAGGACCGCACCCGCTCCGGCCAGTCCTCGCCGCGGACGTGCAGCCACGAACCGAGCAGCTGCGCGACGCCACCCGGGTTGAGCAGCCCGGGCAGCTTGCCGAGCAGCGCGGCCAGTGCGGCGTCGCCGGCCAGGCCGGAGTCGCGGTAGACGTGGTCGATCCGGGCCGGCCCGGGGACGAACGGCGGGTTCGACACGATCTGGTCGAAGCGCTCCCCGGCGACCGGGGCGAACCACGGGCCCTCCCGGAGGTCGACGTCGACCCCGGAGAGCCCGCAGGACAGCCGGGCCAGCGCGAGCGCGCGGGGGAGCACGTCGGTGGCGGTCACCCGCAGCGCGTGCCGGGAACCGTGCAGCGCCTGCACCCCGCACCCGGTGCCCAGGTCGAGCAGCGACCCGACCGGGCGGCGGACGGACGCGGCCGCCAGCGACAGCGACGCGCCGCCGACCCCGGTGACGTGCTCGCGGTCCTGCCGAGAGGCCGGGGTGTCGAGGTCGGACACCACCCACCAGTCCGCGCCGGGCTCGCCGTCGTCGCCGGGGCCCTCGCCGTAGGGGCGCACGTCCAGGGCGGCCCGGATGCCGTCCGGCGTGCGGCGCAGGATCCGCCCGTCGAGCAGCGGGCCCAGGTCGCCGAGCGCCGCGGTGACCGCGGGCTCCGGTTCGACGCCGTCGAGCAGGAACAGCCGGACCAGGGTGCCGAGCTCACCGCCGTCCCGGCTGGCCCGGGCGGCCGGCTCCGGCTCGCCACGGGTCAGCGCGTCGTGCGCGGAGCGGCCCAGCAGGGCGCGGACCCCGTCCGGGGTGTACCCGGCGTCGAGCAGGCAGCCGCGGACGCGCGCGGTCTGCCGGTCGTCGAGGTACGGGAGCGGGGTGCCGTTCGCGGGGCCGTTCACGCTGCCATTCTCCGTACCGCCGCCGCGTGCCATGCTCTGGGCCATGACCGGCATCTGCATCGCCCAGGACCCCGAGGCCGACGCGCTGCTGGAGCGGGAGCCGCTCGCGCTGCTCATCGGGATGCTGCTCGACCAGCAGATCCAGATGGAGGTCGCGTTCCGCGGCCCGCTGAAGCTGCACGAGCGTCTCGGCGGGCTCGACGTGCGGGTGATCGCCGACCACGACCCGGACGGGTTCGCCACCCTCGCGACGACGCCGCCGGCGATCCACCGCTACGGCGGCTCGATGGCCAGGCGGGTGCAGGAGATGTGCCGGGCGATCGTCGACGACTGGGACGGCGACCCGGCGGCGATCTGGACCCGGGGCGAGCCGGACGGCCGTGAGGTGCTCCGCAGGCTGTGGGCACTGCCCGGCTACGGCGAGCAGAAGGCGAAGATCTTCGTCGCGCTGCTCGGCAAGCAGTACGGGGTCACGCCGCAGGGCTGGCGGGAGGCGGCCGGGAACTACGGGGAGCCCGACACCCGGCTGTCCGCCGCCGACGTCGTCGACGCGCGGACCCTCACCGAGGTGCGGGACACGAAGAAGGCGCTCAAGGCCGCGGCACGGGAACGCAAGGCCGCCGCGTCCGGCTGACCCCGCCCGCGGTGGGAGGTGCCGCGCCGGGGGCGGCCGTCGGGCTAGCATCGGTGTCGTGCACAAGGTTCCGGAGGCACTCAGCGGCGCCCGCGTGATCGACCCGGACCAGGTCTGCGACGCCGTGGCCGTGCTCGCCGACGGGGAGAAGGTGGCGGAGGCCGCCACGGTCCTCGACGTGCTGGGCGAGGCCAACCGGTTGTCGATCCTGCTCGCGCTGCAGCACGCCGGGGACCTCTGCGTCTCCGACCTGGCCGTCGCGGTCGGGATGAGCGACTCGGCGGTCTCGCACGCCCTGCGGCTGCTGCGTGCGCACGGCATGGTCACCGCGCACCGCCAGGGCAGACTGGTCCGCTACCGGCTCACCGACGGGCTGGCGCGCCGGGTGCTGGAGGTCGTCTCCGCGGCCGCGGTGTCGGTCGGCACGCTGCACGCGCACGGCGCCGAGGACGCGTCGTGACCCCGGCGATGATCGAGCAGGTCCGGGCGCCGGTCCCGGCCGAGAAGCTCGACCACGAGATCGACCGGCTGCTCGACGCGCTCGACACCGTCTACCGGGACGGCTGGTACCCCGAGCTCGAGGTCGTCCGGCCGTGGTCGGCCCACAACCCGCGCATCTCCGGTGAGTTCGCCCGGCCGAACGCGATCCGCCGCTACCTGCACCGCGAGCTGCGGGCCGTGGTGGCGGCCGGGGCGACGGTGACCGCCCGCGCCGCCCGCCCGGCGCGCGCGTTCACCGACCCGGAGTTCTTCGCCGCGCTCGACGAGGACCGCTTCGACCTGCGGGTGAAGAAGCTGTTCCTGTTCGGCCCCGAGCGGATGGCGCTCTCGCTGGACCGGCTCTCGCACTACACCGGCACGCCGGCCGAGTCGTTCCAGCGGCACGTGCTGTTCACGAACTACGCGATGCACGTCGAGTCGTTCCTGGAACGGTTCCCCGACGCCGAGCGCCCGGACCGCGACGGCGTGCAGATGCCCGCCTACCACCACGCCCGGTCCGACGGCGACGGCGTGTCCCTGGTCAACATCGGGGTCGGCCCGGCGAACGCGAAGACGGTCACCGACCACCTCGCGGTGCTCCGCCCGGACACCATGATCATGATCGGGCACTGCGGCGGCCTGCGGAACCGGCAGGAGCTGGGTGACTTCGTGCTGGCCACGGCCTACCAGCGGGCCGACCACGTGCTCGACGAGGTGCTGCCGGCCGACGTACCGGTGATCCCGAGCCTGCGGCTCAACGGCTACCTGATGGACGCGCTGGACCGGGCGGGGACCACCTACCGGCCGGGTGTCGTGCACACCACCGACAACCGGAACTGGGAGTTCAACCAGGCGGCCACGCTGCACCGGATGCGGCTCGCCCGTGCGGTCGCGGTGGACATGGAGTCCGCGACCATCGCCGCCAACGGGTTCCGCTACCGGATCCCGAACGCGACGCTGCTCTGCGTGTCGGACAAGCCGTTGCACGCCGAGCCGAAGCTGGCCGGGGGAGCGCGGGCGTTCTACGAGGCGAGCAAGCGCAAGCACCTCGGGATCGCGCTGGACGCCGTCGGGCGGGTGCGGGCCGAGCACCCCGAGGGGCTGCCCGGTTCCGAGGTCCGCTCGGCCGACGAGCCGTTGCTCGGCAACGGGCCCGACGGCAGCTGAACCGCCCGCACGGCCGGGCCCGAACCACCTCCGCGGGCCGGGCGCCCGCGCGCCGGGTGCCCGCAGGTGTCACCATGGAACAGGAGGTGGTCGCGTGTCGGAGCAGCGCCGCGAGGAATCCGTCCTCATCACGGACGCACAGATGTCCTACGAGGAGGAGCTGGCGATCCGCAAGCGCCGCTACAAGGTCACGATGGGCCTCCGGATCCCCTGCATGCTGCTGGCCGGGCTCTGCTACCAGATCCCGTGGCTCGCGGTGACCCTGCTGGCCATCTCGGTCCCGCTGCCCTGGATCGCGGTACTCATCGCCAACGACCGGCTCCCGCGCAAGGCGGAGACCCCGAACCGCTACCGGCACGCCCACCGGGAGATCGAGTCGCGCCCGCACCAGGTCATCGACCCGGGCGACGGGGACGAGCAGCGGACCGCGGACGACGCCCACGACGGGACCGGAACCGCCGGCCCGGGTGACCGGCCGGGCTGAGCCCGCCCGGCACGGCGCGGCGGTACGCCGGCCCACCGTGTGGTGCATCATGGGGACATGTCCACGACGACACTCCCCGAGGTCGACACGCGGCCGGAGGGCACCGAGAGCACCGGCGACGACACGCCGGACATGTTCCACTACGTCCAGAAGTCCAAGATCGCCGAGAGCGCGGTGCTGGGCAACATGGTGGTGGCACTGTGCGGTGAGACCTTCCCGGTCACCAAGTCCCCCAAGCCCGGATCCCCGGTCTGCCCGCAGTGCAAGGAGATCTTCGAGGGTCTTCCCAAGGGCGGCGACGACGACGCCTGAGCCGCCCGTGGCGATCCCCTCCGCCGTCGTCGCGCGGTGATCCACGGAATGTGACCGGGTACCGCTTGACCTCCCCCGATCGGGCGACATAAGTTTGTCCGTACATAAACGGATACTTCGCCGACGCCCGATCCCCGGGGCCGCAGCGTCGAGCGCCACGGCGTCCGAGCGGCGCCCGCTCGTCCGGTGCGTGCCCACCCCGTGATCCGGGGCCCCGTCGGTCACCAGGGCGACCCCGCCGACGCGGTCGCCCCTCCGATGTGGCGCGGCCGGCGGCCCGGCGTGCCGGTCCTGTGCAGGGTCGGCGGGTGTCGGTTCCGATCCCCGCCGCGCGCACTCGGAGTCCCGTGCTCAGGCGTCGCCGTACTTCGCGGCGTCGAGCCCGGGGCGGTGACCCGGGACGTACCCGGAGCCGGGACGGGCGGCCGCCGTGCCCGTCCCCGGGCGCGGTGGCCCGGTCCGCGCACCGGTGCCCCGTCCCGCGGGGCCCGGTGACGTGCGCCGGTCGCGTGGTGTCCACCGGGCGGGCCCCGCCTGCCCGGCCGGTGCACGACGACGGACGGGAGCCACCAGGATGAATCGTCGATGGGCGGACGAGCGTGTCGTACCGGGCCGGGCCGGGCGGAGCGCCCGGTACGGCCGCGCCTCCCCGGGGTGCCCGTGCCGCGACGACGTCCGGCTGCTCACGGCCGAGCTGGCCGGGGCCGACCGGGGGAACTGCCGGCTCAGCGGGCGGCGGCTGCGCTCACCCCTGCGGTCGCTGCGTGCCGTGTGGCTCGACGGGCTGCCCTGCTTCTCCACCTGAGCACCGGGTACCGGTCAGGAGCGCAGGAACGCGTCCACCGTGTCGGCGAAGGGCTGTGGGTTCAGGAGCAGCTCCAGGTGCCCTCCCGGGTAGCGGTGCACCCGCGAGCGGCGGATGCCGCGGTGCAGCAGGGTCGCGTTGCCCCGCGGGACGATCGGGTCGTCGTCACCGGCGATCACCAGCGTGTCGGCGGTGATCATCGGGAGCAGCGGCAGGCTCGTCCACCCGGACAGGGCCATGAGCTGGTAGTAGTAGCCGCGCATCGGACCGCGGCGGTGGCCGGCGCCGAGCGCCTCCGCCGCCCGCTCGGGGTGGTCGCGCAGGGTGCCGCCGTAGATCCGGGAGGCCACCGCGTCGACGTAGGCCGGGTCCTGGTGCCGGCGTGGCGAGGTCATCACCGCCAGCACCCGTGGCGACGCCGGGATCATCAGGGCCCCGGGCCCGGTCGCGGCGAGGACGAGCCTGCGGACCCGCCGCCGGCGGCTGATCGCGAGCTGCTGGGCGAGCATCCCGCCCCAGGAGAAACCCAGGACGTCGGCCTCGTACACGTCGAGCTTGGTCAGCACCTGGCCGAGCCGGTGGGCCAGCCAGGTCAGGTGGTAGGGCACCCTCGGCGACGGGGAGGCCCCGATGCCGGGCGGATCGAACCGGATCACGTCGAGATCCGCCGGCAGCGCGGCGACCAGCGGATCGAGGACGTCGGTGGCGGCCCCGATGCCGTTGCACAGCAGCAGCGGGGTGCGCCGGGCGCCGGGACCGCTCGCGGGGCGGCGCACGACCCGCAGGGTGCGGCCCCCGACGAGCACGTCGTGCTCCTCGAGTGCGGACCCGGCGGGCTGCGGCGGAGGGGTGGGCGTCACCGCCGCAGCGTAGGTCGTCACCGGCCCGCGCGCGGTGCGGACCGGCGGCGTCACACCGGGGCGGACGGCTCCGCACCGGCGCCCGGGGCGACGGTGTTCAGGTAGGTGCCGGGCGCCGGGAACAGCGGGGGCAGCCGACGGCCGCCGAGCTCCGGTGGCGCGTCCCGCAGCTCCCCGGACCGGACGGTCAGCCAGCCGGCGAGATCGTCCCACCAGGACCCCTCGATCCGTTCGGCGCCGGCGAGCCGGTCCTCCGGCGGGCCGGGGATGCCGGCCCGGAACGCCGAGGCGAGCTCCGGAGCGGCGACCAGCGCCCCGGCCCGGACGCCCGGGGCGACCACCAGCCGTCCGCACCGGTCGGGCAGCGGGTCCGCGGTACCGGCCGGGACGACCCGGTACTCGTCGTGGCCGCTGCCGGCGCCGGGTGCCCGGTCCGGCTCCGGCGCCGCGGGACGCGATGGTCCGGGGAGGCGGTCCGCGGCCCAGGCGCGGAGCGCCCGCTCGGCCCGGTGCCGCGGTGCGCCGTCCACCGGGCGGGGCAGCGCGTCCGGCCCGTCGTCCGCTGCCGGCCCGTCCGGAACCGCGGGGAGGTGGGCGACCGCGACGACCCGGTCGCCGTCCCCCGCCGCCACGAGGTCGTCGCGCAGGGCCGCCGCGACCCGGCCGCCGGTGTGCACGCCGAGCAGCGACACCCGTGGTTCGCGCGCGATCCGGGTGCAGGCCCGCACCGCCTCGGCGGCGACGGTGACCTGGCCGGCCGGGTCCGCCGGGCCGTCCGGGTGCCGGGAGACCGCGAAGACCTGCAGGCCCCTGGCGAGCAGGTGCTCGACCAGCGAGTACCCGGGGGCGAGGTCGGCGAGCCAGTACCGGTGCCGCAGCGGCGGGACGATCAGCACCGGCGCCGCGTGCACCCGCTCGGTGACCGGCAGGTACTGCAGCAGCTCGAACGACGGCGTGCGCAGGACGACCGCGCCCGGCGCCGCGGCGACGTCGCGGCCGCGGACCGGGCCGGCGCCGGCGTCGCGGGCCCCGGTGTCGAACGGGACCCCGGGGCCGTCGGCGCCCGGAGCGGTGAACACCCGTGCGGACGCCTCCCCGGCGGGGACCCGCCGGTGCCCGGGACCGTCGGTGGGCGGGGTGGGGGCACCGGCCGGGCCGCAGAGCAGCCCGGCCAGGCCCGCGAGGGTGTGCCGCAGGACCGCGGCGTCGGCCGCCGGCAGCGGATGGTCCGGTCCGGACGCGGCGTCGTCGAGGAGACCGGACAGCGCCCCGGCGGTGACGGCGAGCGCCCGTCCCGGTGCGTCCCGGCCGAACCCGACCCGGCCCAGCCCGGAGAGCCACGCGCCGCCCCTGCGGACCACGAGCAGCGGGCGCGCGGACAGTGCCACCGCGAGCCGCAGCCCGGCCGCGGGCAGGGCCGGCGACCCGCTCCCCGCGGTGCCGCCCGACGTGCCGTCCGTGGGTTCGCTCATCACCGCCCATCATCCCCGCGCCCGCGCGCCCGGACGCGTTCACCCCGCCGTCGGCCCGCCGTCACCCGGGCGGGGCAACCTGGCCGGGTGACCGGCTGCCGGCCGGTCGACCGACCCCTCCGCCCGAACCGGGAGCCCGATGAGCACCGTCACCGTCCCGCCCGCGGCAGCGTCCGGCGCGGGCGCCTTCCTGCACGAGTTCCTGCGCGACCCGTTGCGCACCGCGTCCTTCCTGCCCAGCTCCCCGGCGCTGGCCCGGGCCGCCACCGCCCCGGTGCCGCACACCGGGGACCCGGTGGTGGTGGAGCTGGGCGCCGGGACCGGGGCGCTCACCGGGGTGATCGCCGACCGGCTGGGCGGGCGCGGGCACCACATGGCCGTCGAGCTGAACCCGCGGCTGGCCGGGCTGCTGCAGCGCGCCCACCCGGACGTCGACGTCGTGGTGGCCGATGCGGCGCGACTGCCGGACCTGCTGGCCGAACGGAACATCGGCGCCGCGGACGTCGTCGTGTCCGGCCTGCCCTGGGCCGCCTACCCGGCCCGCGGGCCCCGGCTGACCGACGTGATCGCCGGTTCGCTGCACCCGGCCGGCGCGCTCACCCAGTTCGGGTACACCTGCACGAGGGCCCTGCCGCCGGCGCGGCGGCTGCGGAACCGGCTGGCGGAGGCGTTCGAGGAGGTGGTCGTCGGCCGCTCGGTGCTGGCGAACCTGCCGCCGGCGTTCGTCCTGACCGCCCGCCGGCCCCGGCAGGTGCCCTGACCTGTGCTCGGCCGGGCCGGTGCGCCCACCCGAGCCGGCGCGGTGGGCGCAGAGATATCCTGGCCGACGCCCCGCAGCCGGGTCGTCGACGACCGCGAGACGCCGCGGGGTCCTGCAGGTTCCCGCCCGGGAACGACCCACGGACCAGGGGAGACGTGTGTCGCAAGCCCAGCTCGTGTCGCCGGAGACCCGCCCGCTGCGCGCCTGGCAGCGCAGCGCCCTCGCCCGCTACCTGGCCACCGCACCGCGGGACTTCCTCGCGGTCGCGACGCCCGGCGCGGGCAAGACGACGTTCGCGCTGCGGGTCGCCGCGGAGCTGCTGCGCGACCGGGTGATCGACGCGGTGACGGTGGTCACGCCCACCGAGCACCTGAAGTACCAGTGGGCCGAGGCCGGGGTGGCCGCCGGGATCTCGATCGACCCGGAGTTCCGGAACTCCGCGGGCGGGACGTCCCGGGACTACCACGGCATCGCGATCACCTACGCCGGTGTCGCGGCGCACCCGATGCTGCACCGCAACCGCACCGAGAACCGGCGGATGCTGGTGATCCTGGACGAGATCCATCACGCCGGTGACGCGAAGAGCTGGGGCGACGGCGTCTACGAGGCGTTCGAGCCCGCCGTCCGGCGGCTGGCGCTCACCGGTACCCCGTTCCGGTCCGACGACAGCCCGATCCCGTTCGTGGAGTACGTCCCGGACGGTGAGGGCGCTCCGCGTTCGCGGGCCGACCACCTGTACGGCTACGGCGAGGCGCTCGCCGACAACGTCGTGCGGCCGGTCGTGTTCCTGGCCTACTCCGGCGTCTCGAACTGGCGGACCAGCGCCGGTGAGGAGATCTCGGCCCGGCTCGGCGAGCCGCTGACCCGCGAGCAGACCGCGATGGCCTGGCGGACCGCGCTCGACCCGGGCGGCGACTGGGTACCGGCGGTGCTGGCGGCGGCCGACCGGCGGCTGCAGAGCCACCGTGACGGCGGGATGCCCGACGCCGGCGGGCTGGTCATCGCCTCGGACCAGACCACGGCGCGCTCCTACGCCGCGATCCTGCGCCGGATCACCGGTGACCAGCCCGCGGTGGTGCTCTCCGACGAGGCGGGCGCCTCCGAGCGGATCGGCGAGTTCGCCCGCTCGACGGAGCGGTGGATGGTCGCGGTGCGGATGGTGTCCGAGGGCGTCGACGTGCCGCGGCTGGCGGTCGGGGTGTACGCGACGTCGGCGTCGACCCCGCTGTTCTTCGCCCAGGCCATCGGCCGGTTCGTCCGGTCGCGGCGGCCGGGGGAGACGGCGTCGGTGTTCGTCCCCAGCGTGCCGGTGCTGCTCGGCCTGGCCAGCGAGCTGGAGGCGCAGCGCGACCACGTCCTCGGCAAGCCGCAGCGCCCGGAGGAGGTCTGGAACGACGCGGAGCTCAACGCCGCGAACCGGACCGAGGACGAGCCGGGGGAGCAGGAGAAGGCGTTCACCTCGCTGGGCGCCGACGCCGAGCTGGACCAGCTGATCTACGAGGGCACCACGTACTCCGCCGACGAGGAGGACTACCTGGGGCTGCCCGGGCTGCTCGAGCCGGACCAGGTGCGGACGCTGCTGTCCAAGCGGCAGGCGGACTGGATCGCGAAGGGGTCCCCGCGCACCGGCGCCCAGGCCAGGGCGACGCCGGCGACCGAGCCGACCCCGCCCCCGCCGTCCGAGCGGGGGCCGGTCAGCGTCCGGGAGCGGTTGCAGACGCTGCGCAAGGAGCTGAACACCCTGGTGGCGCTGCACAACCACAAGACCCGCAAGCCGCACGGCGCAATCCACAACGACCTGCGCAAGTCGTGCGGGGGCCCGCCGGTGGCGATGGCGACGATCGAGCAGCTCGAGGAACGGATCGCGACCCTGCGTTCCTGGCGCTGAGCGGCTCCGTGCGGGCCGCGCGGGCGGTCAGCGGCGTGGTGGCTCCCCGGCGGGGCCGGCGACCGGCAGCGCGTCGGGTACGGGCTCGTCGCCGTCCTTGGACCGCAGGGCGACGGCGGCGACCACGAGCAGGATGCCGACGGCCTCCAGCGCCCCGGGCAGCTGCGCGAGCAGCACCAGGCCGACGATGGTCGCCGTCGCGGGGAGCAGGGCCAGCAGCACGGCGAACCGGGCCTGGCCGACCCGGCGCAGCACGACCTGGTCGAGCACGTAGGGCACGACCGAGGAGAGCACACCCAGCCCGACGGACAGGGCGATCACCCCCGGATCGGCGAGCGGTGCGAGGTTCGCGAGCGCGAACGCCGCCGGCGCGTCCGGCCCGCCGAGCAGCAGCAGCGGGAGCAGCACGACGGCGGCGACGGTGAACCCGGTGGCCAGGTCGTCGATCCCGCTGCCCGCGCTGGCGACCCGCTTGCCCAGCAGGACGTAGGCGGCCCACATCGCGGCCGCCCCCAGCGCCCACAGGACGCCCTCCGGGCTGCCGGCCCAGCGGACGTCGGCGATCAGCAGGACACCGAGCGCGGCCAGCCCGACGGCCCCGAAGTCCCGGAACCGGCGGGACGCCACGGCGGCGACGAGCACCGGGCCGACGAACTCGATGGCCACGGTGGTGCCCAGCGGCAGGCGGGCGATCGCCTCGTAGTACGCGACGTTCATCAGGGCCGTGGCCAGTCCGAACAGCGCTGCCCGGGCCAGCCGGACGCCGCGCCACGCGGCCCGACCGGGGCGGTGCCACGCGAGCAGCACCAGGACCGCGCCGATCAGCCGCAGCTCGGCGACCGCGGCCGGTGCCACACGGTCGAACAGGCCGACGGCGAGTGCTGCGCCGACGTACATGGAGATGCCGCCGGCGAGGAAGAGCAGCGGAGCGGGGAGACGGGCACCGATCGAGCGAGCAGCCACACCCACACGGTAGGGGACACCGTGACCGGCGCCCGGCGCGGCGACACTCCGTGTTTACCGTAGCGTGCTTGCATGACCGGAGCGTGGCCCGCATGATTCACACGCAGTCAACTTCATACGCAATCTGTCACCGCGGGTACATCGCGGCGTCATCGGCCCGGCCGGAGAGATCCGGACGTGACGATCGTCGCGACGCACCCCGGGAACACGTGCAGGGGCTTCGAGCGTCTGTTTAGGTGTGGGCGACCCGCCATGCGGGGTCGTCACGGTGATACGGCGGAGGGGCCGCCAGAGGCCCCCTCGCCGCGACGGAGGGAGACCGCTATGCAGCCCGAAACGCTGACCCGGCCCGAACTGACCCTCGCCGACCGCTGCGACCGTTGCGGTGCGGCGGCGAAGGTGCGCGCGATCCTGCCCTCCGGTGGGGAGCTCCTCTTCTGCAACCACCACGGGCGTGCCCACGCCGAGAAGCTGCGCGCGTCCGGCGTGGAGGTGCAGGGAGGCGAGTGAGGCCCGGCCCGAACTGACCAGGCGCCGAACGAGAGGGGCGGGGATCCGGACCGGATCCCCGCCCCTCTCGCGTCGTGCGGTGCGGGCTCAGGCGTCGACGGCCCGGACCAGCCCGTCGGTCGCGCGCGTTCCCGGCCGGGGGAGCCGGTAGGCGGGCCGCGGCGGCTCCGGTGCCAGCGGGGTGGCGCCGAGCACGAGATCGGCGGCGCGCTCCGCGACCATGATGACCGGTGCGTAGGTGTTGGAGTTCGGGACGTCGGGGAACACCGAGGCGTCCACGACCCGCAGCCCGGCCATCCCGTGCACCCGCATCGTGGCGGGATCGACGACGGCGCCCTGGTCGGTGCCCATGCGCGCGGTGCTCGTCGGGTGCAGGCCGTTCTGTGCCCGCCGCGACACCCACTCGAGGACCTGCTCGTCGGTGCGCACCCCGGGACCGGGGAAGGTCTCCCCGCCGTCGAGCCCGGCGAACGCGGGCTGGGTCAGGATCTCCCTGGCGAGCCCGATCGCCTCGGTCCAGCGCCTGCGGTCGCTCCCGGAGGCCAGGTAGTTCATCCGCAGCCGGGGCGGCACGGCGATGTCGCGGGACACGGCCTGCACGGTGCCCCGGGCCTCCGACCGCATCACGCTGACGTGCATCTCGAACCCGTGCCCGGCCGGTCGCACGTCCGGTGCGAACCGCATGGCGACCGGGGCGAACAGCATCATGACGTCCGGGATGCCCGCGGCCTGCGAGGTCGAGCCGAAGCCGCCGATCTCGAAGTGGTTGCTGGCGCCGATCCCGGTCCCCGAGACCAGCCAGCGCGCGGCGGCACCGGGCAGCCGGTGCACCCGCCGGTGGGTGGACAGCGAGACCGGGCGCAGGCAGGAGTGCTGCAGGTGGATCGCCAGGTGGTCCTGCAGGTTCGCACCCACACCCGGCAGCTCGGCCCGGACCTCGACGCCCAGCGACGCGAGGTGCGCGGGGTCACCGATCCCGGAGACCTGCAGCAGCTGCGGCGTGGCGATCGCGCCGGCGCACAGGATGGTCTCGCCGGCGTCGACGTCGTGGGTGAGGCCGTCCGCCGACCGGTACCGGACGCCGGTCACCCGGGTGCCGCGGGCGTCGTAGCGCAGCTCGCGGACCGCCACCCCGGTGCGCACGCGCAGGTTCGGCCGCGACGCCGAGACCGGGTGCAGGTAGGCGTCGGTCGCCGAGTAGCGGCGGCCGCGGAAGATGGTCCGCTCGGTCCGGGAGAAACCCTCCTGGCGCCGGCCGTTGGTGCTGTCGAGCACCGCGTGGCCGGCCTGGCCCGCGGCGATCAGGAACGCGTCGTTCAGCGTGCCGACGGCGGGTGCCCGCTCCAGCAGCTGCGGGCCGGCCCCGTCGGCGTCGAGCGCGATGCGGTGCTCGGACAGCCGCCGCTCGAGCCGCCGGAAGTAGGGCAGGGTGTGCGCCGAGCTCCACTCCGACAGACCGGGGCCCTCGGCCCACCGGTCGTAGTCGCCGGGGTTGCCGCGCTGGTAGACCATCCCGTTGATGCTGCTGCTGCCGCCCAGGACCTTCCCGCGCGGCACGGCGATGCGCCGGCCGTCGAGGCCCTGCTCGGGCTCGGTCGAGTAGCACCAGTCGTAGCGGGGGTTGCCCCAGGCGTGCGACAGGGCGGCCGGCATCCGGATCACCGGGTCCCAGCGGTGGTCGGGCTGCCCGGCCTCCAGGACCAGCACCGAGCGGGCCGGGTCCGCGCTGAGCCGGTTGGCCAGCACCGCACCGGCGGAGCCTCCGCCGACGATGACGACGTCGTACCGCGCCATCCCTTTCCTCCAGTTTCCGGCCGGACGCCGGTATTGACCCGTTCGAGGGAGCAACCCCCCTTGCGTCGACCCACGGTACGCGCTGACCACCGACGGGTGACGCGGGACCCGTAGGCTCGGTCCCGTGACGAGGAGGCCGGTCGATCATAACGCCGGGGTACGCGGGACCCGCGTGCCCCGCACGGTGGACGTGGACGCCGCCCTGGCTGCGCTCGGTGCCCAGATCGAGGCCTCGATCACCGATCTGGAGTCCGCCCGGGAGCGGGTCCGCGAGCTCCAGCAGATGCGCGAGGACGGTCTGACCTGGCAGGAGATCGTGCCGCGGGAGAAGCGTCCCCTGATCGTGGAGACGATCACCCGTGCGCTGGACGGTCTCGGCGCCGTCGGCGGCCGCTTCCGCCGGGAGGAGGCGGTGGCACTGCACGCCGAGGGCGAGACGATCTCCGGCATCGGCAGGCTGTTCGGCGTGAGCAGGCAACGCGTGTCCGCATACCTGCAGGAACACCAGCAGCTGGAGGCGGACGCCCGCTAGCCCGTCCGGCGGATGTGAGGGCTCGCACAGGTGGTGTGCGTCGCAGGCGGCCGCCGGGGCTCAGCCGGGGCGGCGGTGCCGGGGGCGGCGCTGGGCGGGCACCCGGGGTCCGGCGGGGCGCTCGTCGCGGGGGGCGGGGACCCGCGGCGCGGGCAGCGGCGGGATCCGGGCCGACCCGAACGGGCGTCGCGGCAGGGGCATCGTGGGATCGGCCGGGCACGGGTCCCCGCCCTGCGGCGCAGCGGCACCGTCGCCCCGTGGGGCAGCGGCACCGCCCCGCGGCGGGCCGGATCCCTCCGCCGCCCGGTCGGTCCGTTCCGCGGCGTCGGCCAGCCGGGCCATCTCCCGGACGTCGGCGATCCGGGCGGCCAGCGCCGTCACCACCGGGCGCAGCGCGTCGGCCAGCTCCGGCGGCAGCGGGCCGGCCGGGGCGCCCCGGCCGAACACCTGCAGCGTCCCGGCGACCCGCCCGGCGACCGGGACCGGGACGGTCAGCGACCGCCGCAGCCCGCAGGCCGTCGCCGTGGCGGCGAGTGCCGGGGGTGCGCAGCGGGCGAGATCGGGGGTGCGGACCACGCGGTCGTCGCGCTCGGCGTCCGGACCGGGGCCGGATCCCGCCCGGCGCTGCAGCGTGCCCAGATGGACGGCGGCGGTGTCGGAGCCGAACACCCGTCGTTCCTCGGGGTCGCGCGGATCGGCCGGTTCGCGCAGCGACAGCACCGCTCCACCGACGCGGGCGGCGGGCACGAGCGCGACGCAGATCCCGGACAGCATCGCGGCCACGTCGACGTTCGCCACCGACGTCGCACCGGCCTGCAGGGCCACCCGCACGAGCGCGGCGGTGGGATCGGGCGTCATCTCCTCGTCCCCTCCCTGCCGCGCCTGCGCAGCGTCGCCCGTTCGCCGCACGAGGATAACGATCAGGTCGCGAACCGGCACCCCGGCGGCGCACCGACGACCACGGACGGGTGACCGGCACCCGTCCGGCGCCGCCGCGTACGGTGGTCGGCGTACCGCGGGAGCCCGCGCACCGAGGCTGAGAGGGCGGCAGGACCGGCCGCCGACCGTTCGAACCTGATCCGGTTGAGACCGGCGTAGGGAGGCCTCCCGTGTCGGCACGTGCCCGGCCCGTCGTCCTGCTGCTCGCACTCGTGCTCGCGCTGTCCGGCTGCAGCGCCGGAGGATCCGGCGGGGACCAGCCGATCCGCGTCGCGCTGGACTGGACCCCCAACACCAACCACATCGGGCTGTTCGCCGCCCAGCAGGCCGGCTACTTCCGCGACGCCGGGATCGACGTCGAGTTCCTGCCGTACAACCAGACCTCGCCGGACACCCTGGTCGGCAGCGGGGCCGCGGACTTCGGGATCAGCTTCCAGAGCTCGTTCACCTTCTCCAGGGCGGCCGGGGCCGACATCACGTCGGTGATGGCGGTGCTGCAGCACTGGGCCACCGAGATCGCGGTGCGCGCCGACCGGGACGACATCCGGTCACCGCGCGACCTCGACGGGAAGGTCTACGCCGGGTTCGGCGAGCCGGGCGAGGTGCAGAAGATGCAGGCCGTGATCCGCAACGACGGCGGCCGCGGCGACATCCGGACCGAGGTGCTCAACAGCGCGGCCTACGAGGCGCTCTACGCCGGTCAGGCCGACTTCACCGAGCCGTTCGTCAACGTCGAGGGCATCGAGGCCCGGCTGCGCGGCGAGCCGCTGAAGACCTTCCGCTACACCGACTACGGCTTCCCCGACTCCTACAACGTGCTGCTGACCGGCAACTCGACCTGGCTGGGCCAGAACCCGGACCGGGCGCGGGCGTTCGTGCAGGCCGTCCAGCGCGGCTACGCGCTCGCGGCGCAGGACCCGGCGGGCGCGGCGCGGATGCTGTCCGAGGCGAACCCGGGTGCGTTCACCGACACCCGGCTCCTCGACGAGGGGGCCGCGATGCTCGCCCGCGACCACCTGCGCGACGACCGGGGCCGGGTCGGGTTCCAGACGCCCGAGCGCTGGGCCGGGTTCTCCGGCTTCCTCTACGACACCGGGACCGTCGCCGGGCCGGACGGTGCGCCGGTCCGGGAGAAGCCGGACTTCGGCACCTGGTTCACCAACGAGTACCTGGCGCCGTGACCCGGCGGCTCGCCCCCGCGGCCCTGGTCGTGGTCGCGCTGCTGGTGCTCTGGCAGGCCGCGGTGACGGTCTCCGGCGTCCGCCCGCAGGTGCTGCCCTCGCCGCTGCGGGTCGTCGAGCAGGGCTGGGCGTTCCGCGGGGTGCTGTGGGAGAACACGCTGCCGACCGTCGCGGTGACCGTCGTCGGGTTCACGGTGTCCCTCGTCGTCGCGTGGGCCCTCGCCGTCGCCGTCGACTTCTCCTCGTGGCTGCGCCGGGCGCTGACCCCGCTGCTGGTGGCCTCGCAGACGCTGCCGGTGGTCGCGATCGCCCCGCTGCTGATCATCTGGTTCGGGTTCGGGTTGCTGCCGAAGGTGCTGGTGATCGCGCTGGTCACGTTCTTCCCGATCGCCGTCGGGCTGATCGAGGGCTTCGCCGCGACCGACCGGTCGGCCACGGCGCTGCTGCGGTCGATGGGCGCGAGCCGCTGGCAGCGGTTCCGCTACGTGCGGCTGCCCGGGGCGATGCCGTCGTTCTTCACGGCGCTGCGGATCGCGATCACCTACGCGGTCACCGGGGCGATCTTCGCCGAGTACGTCGGTGCCCGGGCCGGTCTGGGCATCTTCATGCAGCTGCAGAAGAACCAGTTCCGGACCGACCTGGTGCTGGCCGCGGTCGCGGTGACGGCGGTGCTGTCGGTCGCCCTGTTCGGCCTGACGTTCCTGGTGCAGCGCCTGGTCACCCCCTGGTACCGGGGTGATCACCGGTGAAGGTGTCGGTGCGGGACCTGTCGGTGTCCTACGGTGATCTGCCCGTGCTGTCGGGGCTGTCGCTCGACGTCGCGGCGGGGGAGTTCGTCTCGGTGCTCGGCCCGTCCGGGTGCGGCAAGTCGACGCTGTTCGGGGCGCTGGCCGGGATCCTGGACGGCGCATCGGCCGCCGGGTCCGTCCAGGTGGACGGCGGCCCGGTGCGCGGCGCGCCGTTCGGGCTGATG
Organism: Pseudonocardia sp. HH130630-07; assembly: GCF_001698125.1. NCBI lineage: Bacteria > Bacillati > Actinomycetota > Actinomycetes > Pseudonocardiales > Pseudonocardiaceae > Pseudonocardia > Pseudonocardia sp. HH130630-07. Next base: position 4,838,740 of record NZ_CP013854.1, read on the forward strand.
CCGCAGCAGGACCTGCTGTTCCCGTGGCGGACGGTGCTGGACAACACCACCCTCGGCCTGGAGGTCGCCGGGGTGGGCCGGCGGGAGGCCCGGGAGCGGGCCAGGGCGCTGTTCGCCCCGTTCGGGCTGGACGGCTTCGAGGGGGCGCGCCCGGCCGAGCTGTCCGGCGGGATGCGGCAGCGGGCCGCGCTGCTCCGCACGGTCGTCGGCGGGCGGGAGGTGCTGCTGCTCGACGAGCCGTTCGGTGCGCTGGACGCGCTGACCCGCACCGGGATGCAGGAGTGGCTGGAGACGGTCCGGGCCCGCTACGGCTGGACGACGCTGCTGATCACGCACGACGTCCGGGAGGCCGCGTTCCTGTCCGACCGGGTGCTCGTGCTGTCCGCGCGGCCGGCGACGGTGCTGCGTGAGATCGCGGTGGACCTGCCGCGGCCGCGGACCCGCGAGATGCTCACGGACCCGCGGCTGGCCGCGGTCGAGGCGGAGCTGCTGGCGACGCTGCGCGGCTGAGGACGGCACCGCCGTCGGCGGTTGAGGACGGCCCGGGGCTGCGGGGTCAGCCGTCCCGGCGCAGCACCAGCACGTGGTCGACGACCTCGGCGGTCTGCCCGCCGGGACCGGTCGCCGTCCGGGTCGGCCGGTCGGCGCGCACCACGGTCACCGGCGCCGGCCCGATCCCGGCGAACACCTCCTCCGGGGTGGGGAAGTGGGTGTCCGGGTCCTGGTTCCAGGACCAGGGCGCCGTCGACCCGTGGTCGACCAGCAGGAGCAGGCCGCCGGGGCGCAGCGCCTCGACCGCCGTCCGCAGTACCCGGTCCCGGGGCAGCTCGAACGGGGTCTGGAAGTACATCGCCGACACCAGGTCGAAGCGACCGGCCGGGAACGTCGCCGCCAGGTCGTGCCGTTCGGCCCGCACCCGGTCGGTGAGCCCGGCCGTGACCGCCCGGGCCGCGAGCGCGTCGGTCGCGGCCCCGGCGATGTCGACGGCGGTGACCCGCCAGCCGCGCTCGGCCAGCCACAGCGTGTCCCCGCCCGGTCCGCAGCCGAGGTCGAGGGCGTCGCCGGGGGCCAGGCCGGCGGCCAGCTCCGCCAGCCGGGGATTGACCCGCGGCACCGCGCCGGGGTCGCGGCCGGTGTAGACCGCCTCCCAGAAGGCGGCGGGATCGTCGTGGTCGGGTGGTGTGCTCATGGGGTTCCCCTCTCGTCGGTTCCCGCGATCCTGCCGAGCCCGGGCGTCGGACGGCAATTTTCGTTGCTGTTCCGGCAAGTCCGGTCGACCCACCTCCACAACAAACCTCCGATGCCGTTACCGAATCGTCATCACTCTGGGGAACTGTTTCGATTCAGGCGACTGTCGGACATGGCATACGGCGAATACGTTGGCGGTCGCAACATTCACTCGGTCGTGCGACACGGCGGGTGATCCACAACGCGGTGGAGGAGAAGGCGTCGATGAAGATGCGGGAAGCGGGGCGTCGTCCCCGGCTGCGGCGGGCGTTCGCGGCGGCGGGCCTCGGTCTGCTGCTCGCGGTCGCGGGATGCGGCCAGAACAGCGCCGGCGGCGACCAGGAGGCCCCGGCGGGTGACGCCGGCGGCGCGGGCGGGCTCAAGGTCGGGGTGATCCTCCCCGAGACCGACACGTCGGCCCGCTGGGAGGGCTTCGACAAGCCCATGCTGGACAAGGCGCTGCGGGCCCAGGGGCTCGATCCGGACATCCAGAACGCCCAGGGGGACGAGCAGAAGTTCTCCACGCTGGCCGACGGGATGATCTCCAGCGGGGTCAAGGTCATGATCATCGCCTCGATCAGCGGCGACGGCGGCAACGCCGTCGCGGAGAAGGCCAAGGCGCAGGGGATCCCGGTCATCGACTACGACCGGCTCAACCTGGGCGGGGTCAGCGACTACTACGTCTCGTTCGACAACGAGAAGGTCGGCGAGCTGCAGGGCCAGGGCCTGATCCAGGGCGTCGGCGCCAAGCCGGGCGCGCAGATCATCCAGATCGAGGGCGCACCGACCGACAACAACGCCACCCTCTACACCCAGGGCCAGCTCAAGGCGCTGCAGCCGAAGTACGACTCCGGCGAGTACAAGCTGGTCCAGAACCAGCCGATCGACAAGTGGGACAACCAGGTCGCCGGGACCACGTTCGAGCAGATCCTGACCGGCAACGGCGGCAAGGTCGACGGCGTGGCCGTCGCCAACGACGGCATGGCCGGATCGGTCGTCACGGTGCTCGCGAAGTACGGCCTCAACGGCAAGGTCCCGGTCACCGGCCAGGACGCCACCGCCGACGGTCTCGCCGCGATCCTGCGCGGCGACCAGTACATGACGGTGTTCAAGCCGATCCAGGAGGAGGCCGACGCGGCGGCGAAGCTGGCCGGAGCGCTGGCGAAGGGTGACACCGCGGGTGCCGACGCCGTCGCCACCCAGACGGTGAACGACCCGGACGGCAACCGGGACGTGAAGTCCGTGCTGCTCGAGCCGCAGCTGATCACCAAGGACAACGTCAAGACGGTCACCGACGCCGGTTACATCAAGGCCGCCGACATCTGCACCGGCGCGAACGCGCAGGCCTGCGGCCAGCTCGGCATCCAGTAACCCGCACCCGACCACCGGGCCGCGGCGGGACGACCTCCCGCCGCGGCCCGGTATCCCACCCGGAGGTACGGCCATGGCCGAACCGATCCTGTCCCTGCGCGGGGTGAACAAGAGCTTCGGCGCCGTGCGGGTCCTGCACGGAGTCGACCTGTCGGTCCGCGCCGGAGAGGTCACCGCACTCGTCGGCGACAACGGGGCGGGCAAGTCCACCCTGGTCAAGTGCGTCGCCGGCATCCACCCGATCGACGACGGCGAGATCGTCTTCGACGGCGCCCCGGTCACGCTGAACGCCCCGACCGACGCGGCACGGCTCGGCATCGAGGTCGTCTACCAGGATCTCGCGCTCGCCGACAACCTCGACATCGTCCAGAACATGTTCCTCGGCCGCGAACGCGGCCGCCCGTGGATGCTCGACGAGGCGTCCATGGAGCAGGCGGCGCGGGACACCCTCGCGTCGCTGTCGGTGCGCACCGTGACCTCGGTCCGCACCCCGGTCGCGTCGCTGTCCGGCGGGCAGCGGCAGACCGTCGCGATCGCGAAGTCGGTGCTGTGGGACTCGCGCGTCGTGCTGCTCGACGAGCCGACCGCGGCTCTCGGCGTCGCCCAGACCCGCCAGGTGCTCGACCTGGTGCGCCGGCTCGCCGAGCAGGGGCTCGCGGTCGTCCTGATCAGCCACAACATGGCCGACGTCTTCGAGGTCTCGGACCGCGTCGCCTGCCTGTACCTCGGCCGGATGGTCGCCGAGGTGCCGACGTCGGAGGTCGACCACTCCCAGGTCGTGCAGCTGATCACCGCCGGGCGCTCCGGCGAGCTGGGCCTGGCCCGGCCCGAGTCGGCGGCCGTCTAGTGGCCGACCGTCCCGAGCAGAACCCCGCCACCCCGACCGACGACGCGCAACCGGGAGGAGACACCGTGACCGACCGGTCACCCGCACCGGAGCGCGAGCAGCACCCCGCCGCGCCCGCCACCGAGCCCACCGACGCCACCGAGGAACCGCGCAGCGCGGCGCAGCGGGCGAACCCCGCGAACCGGGCCGCGGACTTCGGCATCGACACCACCGCCCGCAGCACCGGTGAGGCGGTCGTCGCCTACCTGAAGGGGCTGCGCGCCGGGGAGCTGGGCTCGCTGCCCGCGCTGCTCGGCCTGGCGGCGCTGTTCGTGCTGTTCACCGTGCTGGACTCCGGCGGCACCTTCGCCAGCCTGCTCAACCTGGCCAACCTGCTCCAGCAGGGCGCCGGCCCGACGATCATCGCGATGGGCCTGGTCTTCGTCCTGCTCACCGGCGAGATCGACCTGGCGGCGGGCACCGCGTCCGGGCTCGCCGCGGCGCTGATGGCGCTGCACCTGGTCAACGACGGCAACGTCCTCGGCGCGACCGGCACCGTCGTGTTCGTGCTGCTGGTGATCGTGATGGTCGTGGCGGCCGGGCTCGCGGCGCTGGTCCGGGTGTGGGCCGGCACCGTCGTCAGCCTGCTGACGGCCGCGGTGCTGGTGATCGGCGTCCCGGCGACGCCGTGGACGGTGATGGGGATCGCGGTCGGTGTCGGCGTCGTGATCGGCTGCCTCACCGGTTTCCTGGTCGCCCGGGTCGGGATGCCGTCCTTCGTGGTCACCCTGGCCCTGTTCATCACCTGGCAGGGCGTGATCCTGCAGCTGATCGGGGACGGCGGCACGCTGGCCCTGCGCGACCCGCTGATCAACGCGGTGGCCAACGGCAACCTGTCGGTCCCGGCCTCCTGGGTACTGTTCGTCGTGGGCGCAAGCGCTTACGCGGTGATCCAGCTGGTCCGTCAGCGGTCCCGGCTGCGCGGTGGCCTGGTGGCCAGGCCGACCGGCCTGGTGCTGATCAAGATCGGGGCGGTGGTCGTGCTGGGCGGGCTGGCCACCTTCGCGCTGACCCAGGACCGCTCGCCGGGGGTGATCGCGATCGCCGGGGTGCCCTACGTGGTGCCGCTGGTGCTCGTCCTGCTGGTGCTGGGCACCTGGGTGCTGGACCGGACCCGGTTCGGCCGGCACGTGTACGCGGTCGGCGGGAACCGGGAGGCGGCCCGGCGGGCCGGGATCGACGTCGTCCGCATCCGGGCGTCGGTGTTCGTCATCGCGACGGCGTTCGCGGCGGTCGGCGCCATCGTCTACTCCTCGAAGATCGGGTCGGTGAACCCGGCGGCCGGTGGCGGCAACACGCTGCTGTTCGCCGTCGGTGCCGCGGTGATCGGCGGGACCTCGCTGTTCGGCGGGCGCGGCCGGATCTCGAACGCGGTCATCGGTGGCACCGTGCTGGCGACCGTGCAGAACGGACTGGGCCTGCTCAAGCAGCCGGCCGCCGTCGTGTTCGTCGTGACCGGTCTGGTGCTGCTGCTGGCCGCGGCCGTCGACGTGCTGTCCCGGCGACGCTCGGCGGCCACCGGGCGATAGTGGCGATGATCAGGTGACGAAGACCAGGTGACGACCCCGACCGGAACCCGCCCGGACGACGCGCGCCGGCACAACCGGACCGCGCTGCTGCGCCGGCTGCACGTCGACGGACCCAGTACCCGGGCCACCCTGGCCGGCGAGCTCGGGCTCAACCGCAGCACGATCAAGGCGGTGGTGGACGGGCTCGCCGACACCGGCCTGGTCACCGAGGCGGTGCCGGCGCAGCGGTCCGGGGCGGGCCGGCCGTCGCTGCTCGTGCTCCCGGAGCCGCAGGCCGCGGTGGTGCTCGCCGTCGACGTGCGGGTGGACCAGGTCGCGCTGGCGATGGTCGGGATCGGCGGGCAGGTGCTCGGGCGGCACAGCTGGAACCTGCACCGGACCACCCGGCTGCCCGGCGAGGTGATCACCCATCTCGTCGAGTCCGCCGAGCTGCTGCGCGACGAGCTCGGGGTCTCCGAGCACGGCGTCGGGGTGTCGGTGCCCGGGGTGGTGCGCCGCTCCGACGGCTTCGTGCACGAGGCCCCGAACCTGGGCTGGCGCGACGTCGGGCTCGGGACCCGGCTCGCGTCCGTGCTGGGCCGCCCGGTGCAGGTCGCGAACGACGCCGAGTCCGGTGCGCTGGCTGAGCACCTGCGCGGGGTGGGGCGCGACGTGCCCGACATGGTCTACCTGTCGGCCGACGTCGGGGTGGGCGGCGGCGTCGTCTCCGGCGGACGGCCGTTGCGCGGTACCGGCGGCTACGTCGGGGAGCTGGGGCACCTGCTCGTCCGTCCGGACGGGCGGGACTGCTTCTGCGGGTCCCGCGGCTGCTGGGAGACCGAGGTCGGGGAGCCGGCGCTGTGCCGGGCGCTCGGCCTGCCCGAGGACACCGCCCGCGGGGTGCTGATCGCCGAGCTGCGTTCGCTCGCCGGGGTGCCCGGCCGGGCCGAGGAGCTGCTCGGCGGGTTCGCCGGGTGGATGGCGGCCGGGCTGGTGACGGTGGTCAACGTGCTGGCCCCGGAGCTGCTCGTGCTCGGCAACCTGTTCGGCGCGCTGCCCGCGCCGGTGGTCGACCGGGTCCGCTGCGAGGTGGAGCGGCGCAGCATGGTGAGCCGGGCGGCGGGCGGGACCCGGATCGCGGTGTCCCCGCTCGGCCGGGACGGCGCGCTCGTAGGAGCGGCCGAGCTGGCCTTCGAACCCGTCCTGGAGGCCGTCTGATCAGGCCAGGCGGGCGGCCAGGTCCGGCAGCGCCGCGACGGTGAACGTCGGCGCCGTCAGGTGCGCGGGGTAGGTGCCGCCGGAGCGGTCGACCCACGCCGTCGCCATGCCCGCCCGGGCCGCGCCGTGCAGGTCCCACGGGTGCACGGCCACCATGACCGCCTCGGACGGGTCGATCCCGCACCGGCGCAGCGCGTACCCGTAGGCCGCGGGCGCGGGTTTCCAGACCCCGGCGTCCTCGACCGACAGGACCAGGTCGAACGCGTCGCGCAGGCCGTGGTCGCCGAGGAGCCGTCCGGCCACCGTGGTGGCCCCGTTGGACAGGGTGACCAGGCGCAGCCAGGCGGCCTGCAGCGTCGCGACGCCCGGCCCGACGTCGGGGTGCAGCGGCAGCGCGGTGAACGCCTCCAGCACCTGCCGCGCGCCGTCGTCCGGGTCGGGCACGCCGTGCCGGTGCAGCAGGTCCGCCGCCGTGGCCGTCCCGATCTCGGCGAAGGTGCGCAGCTCACCGCCGGCCGCGAGCGCGACACCCTCGCGCAGCGTGCTCGCGAACCACAGGTCGCCGAGCCACTCCGGTGCGCCGAGTGCGGCGAACCGCCGGGCCAGCGGCCGGAGGTCGGAGAGTGTCTCGTTGACGTCGAACACCACGGTCGAGATGGCCATCGCACTACCCTGGACGGTGTGAGCGCTCCCCGCACGGTGCTCGTCCTCGGCGGTACCACCGAGGGCCGCGCCGCCGCAGCCGCGCTGGCCGGGCGTCCCGGGATCCGGGTGGTGTCGTCGCTGGCCGGGGCGGTGCGCAGCCCGCGGCTGCCGGACGGGGAGATCCGGATCGGCGGTTTCGGCGGTGCGGAGGGGCTCGCCGGTTACCTGCGCGCCGAGCGGGTCGGAGCGGTGCTGGACGCGACGCACCCGTTCGCGGCCGGGATCACCGCGAACGCCGTCACCGCCTGCCGGGCGGCCGGGGTGGGGCTGGTCGTGCTGCGCCGCCCGGGCTGGGCCGAGGGTCCGGGGGACCGCTGGCACCGCACCGGGTCGGTCGCGACGGCAGCGGCCCTGCTGCCCGCACTGCTGCCCGGCACCGCGGGGCGGGTGCTGCTCACGACCGGCCGCGGCGGGCTCGCCCACTTCGCCGGCGTCGACGCCGGATTCTGGATCCGCGCGGTCGACCCGCCGGCACCGCCGCTGCCCGCCCGGCACACGGTGCTGCTCGGCCGGGGCCCGTTCGATCTCGACGCCGAGCGTGCGCTGTTCGCCGGGGTCCGGCCGGACGTGCTGGTCACCAAGGACTCCGGTGGGGAGGCGACCGCGCCGAAGCTGGTGGCGGCCCGGGAGCGCGGCGTGCCCGTTGTGGTGGTCGACCGGCCGCCGCTGCCCGCGGGCGTGGATCGTGCCGACGTCGTGCCGGACCTGCCCGCGGCACTGGCCCGGGTGTTCGCGAGCCCTGCTCCCCGGTAAGCTCGCCCGACGAGGAAAGGGGTGTGGGTGGACGCGGTGCTCTTCGACATGGACGGCACGCTGGTCGGGTCGGACGCGGCGGTGGCGCGGACCTGGGCGGCCTGGGGGCGTGAGTACGGGGTGTCACCGGCCGCGCTCGACGCTGTGGAGCACGGCGTCCCGAGCGACGTCACGGTGCGGTTGCTCCGGCCCGACCTGGACGGCCCGGCGCACGCCGCCGCGGTCGCGCGGATGCTCGACCTGGAGTGCGCCGACCTCGACGACGTGCACGCGCTGCCCGGCGCGCACGAGCTGCTCGCGGCGCTCGACGCGGCCGGCGTCCCGTGGGCCGTGGTGACCAGTGCCGAGCGCCGGCTGGCCGTCGCCCGGCTCACCGCGGCCGGGATCGCGGCACCGGTCCTCGTCGCCCGTGACGACATCGTGCGCGGCAAGCCCGATCCCGAGGGCTACCTCGCCGGCGCCGCGGCGCTGGGTGTGGACCCGCGGCGCTGTCTCGTCGTCGAGGACGCGGAGGCGGGACTCGCCGCGGGCCGGGCGGCGGGGGCGCGTACCGCGGCCTTGCGCGGCCTGGACGGCGACCTGCGTCCCGCCGACCTGCACGAGCTCGCCGGGCTGCTGGGGCTCGGCGCCGCTCAGCCGGGCAGCTCCCGCACCATCACGACGAGCCCCTCGGAGCCGGCCGGGTCGTCCCGGAACCCGGTGCGCCGGTAGAGCGCCCGGGCCCGCGCGTTGCCGGGCTCGACCTTGAGCGCCAGCCGCCGGTGCCCGTGCTCCCGTGCGACCCGGACGACGGCGTCGACCAGCTCGGCGGCCAGCCCGGTGCCCCGCGCGCCGGGATCGACCCACATCCCGTAGAGCAGGCCCTCGCCGTCGCCCTGCGGGCGCCAGCAGGCGGTCCCGACCGGCGTGTCGTCGTCGAACGCGCCGAACCGGGCGTGTTCGGCGAGCACCCGGCGCCAGGCCGGTTCCGCCAGTGCGCACTGCTCGCGGTAGAACTCGCTGCGCTCGCCGAAGGCGTCCCGTACGGACGCGAGGCGGACCGCACGCGCCGACTCCCAGTCGTCCGGCCCGAGCCGCCGCACCGTCGTCACGGACGCGGACAGTAGCGGCTCAGCCGGTCGTGGTACCGCCGGGGCCGTACCGGCGCGGGGTGAACACGACGGGGCCGCCGTGCCGCTCCACCACCCGGGTCGTGGAGGAACCCACGATCACCAGCGTGCGCATGTCGACCTGCTCGGGGTCCAGCCCGCCCAGCGTGGTGACGACGACCCGCTCGCCGGCGCCGCCGACGTCGCGCCCGAGCACCACCGGGGTCCCCGGGTCGCGCCGCTCCAGCAGCACGTCGCGGGCCGCGCCGACCTGCCAGGGCCGGGCCGAGGACCGCGGGTTGTAGATCGCGATCGCCAGGTCGGCCGCCGCGGCGGCGCGGAGCCGGTCCGCGACCACGTCCCACGGCTTGAGCCGGTCCGACAGCGACAGCATGACGTGGTCGTGCCCGAGCGGGGCGCCGGCCGCCGCCGAGACCGCCTGGGCCGCCGAGAGCCCGGGCAGCACCCGGACCGGGACGTCGCGGTAGGCCGGCTCGGACGCCACCTCCAGCACCGCGGTGGCCATCGCGAACACCCCGGGGTCGCCGGCCGAGACGACGGCGACCCGTCGCCCGGACACGGCCAGGTCCAGGGCGTGCGCGGCCCGCTGGGACTCCACCCGGTTGTCCGAGGCGTGCCGGGTCTGGCGCGGGTTCGGCGGGACCCGGTCCAGGTAGGGGCCGTAGCCGACGAGGTCGTCGGCCCCGGCCAGCGCGGTGGCGACCTGCGGGGTGAGCCAGTCCCGCCCGGCCGGCCCGGTCCCGACGACGACGACCTCGCCCGGTCCGGGTGGCGCCTGCGTGACCGGCGTGCCGGCCGGCGCCGGGCCCGGGGCGTCCTCCGGCACCGAGGCCGCGACCTCGCCGGGGACCAGGGCGATCGCGAAGTACGGCACGTCGGCCGGGTCCACGTCGCCGACGTCGCCGGTGCGCTGACCGTCCATGGTGGCCCGCTCCACGTAGCGGGCCCGGTCGAGGGTGCCGGCGTCGGCGAGTGCGTCGCGGACCGTGCCGAAGGTACGGCCCAGCTTCATCACCGCGGCCGAGTCCGTCCCGGCGAGCCGGCGGGCCAGCTCGGCGCGGGGGAGCGTCCCGGGCAGCACGGTGAGCACCTCGTCCCGCTCCACCAGCGGCTGGCCGAGCGCCGCCGCGGCCGCGCTGATCGAGGTCACACCGGGGACGACCTCGGTGCGGAACCGGCCGGCGAGGCGCTTGTGCATGTGCATGTAGGAGCCGTAGAAGAGCGGGTCGCCCTCCGCGAGCAGGACGACGTCGCGCCCGGCGGCCAGGTGCACCGCGAGCCGGGCGGCGGCCTCGGCGTAGAACTCGTCGATGGCGCCCTGGTAGCCGCCCGGGTGGTCGGTGGTCTCGGTGGTGACCGGGTAGACCAGCGCCTCCTCGACGGCCGTGCCGGACAGGTGCGGCTCGGCGATCCGGCGGGCGATCGAGCGCCCGTGCCGCGCCGAGTGGTAGGCGACGACGTCGGCGTCGCGGATCAACCGGGCCGCCTTGATCGTGGTCAGCTCGGGGTCCCCGGGACCCAGCCCCACGCCGTAGAGGGTGCCGGTCACGCGATGATCTCCTGCTCGTGCGCCAGCGCGTTGAGCGCGGCCGCGGTGATCGCCGACCCGCCACGGCGGCCGTGCACCACGAGGTGCTCCAGGTCGGTGCGGGCGGCCAGCGCCTGCTTGGACTCGACGGCGCCGACGAACCCGACCGGGATCCCGATGACCGCGGCCGGCCGCGGCGCGCCCCGGTCGACGAGGTCGAGCAGGTGGAACAGCGCGGTCGGGGCGTTCCCGACGGCGACGACCGCGCCCTCGAAGCGGTCCGCCAGCAGTTCCAGCGCGGCGGCCGAGCGGGTGTTGCCGATCCGCTGCGCGTGCTCCGGGACCCGGGCGTCGCGCAGCAGGCAGAGCACCTCGTTCCCGGCCGGCAGCCGGGCCGCGGTCACGCCGGCGGCGACCATCATGGCGTCACAGAGGATCGGCCCGCCGGCCCGCAGTGCGGCCCGCGCGGCGGGCACGACGCCCGCGGACGCGGCGATGTCGGCGGTGAGGTCGACCTGCCCGCAGGCGTGGATCATCCGGACGGCCACGTCGGCCATCCCGGGCGGGAGCCCGGTCAGGTCGGCCTCGGCGCGGATCGTCGCGAACGAGCGCCGGTAGATCTCCGCGCCGTCGGTGAGGTAGTCGGTGGTCGGGCTGTGCTCGTCGCCGCTCAGCGGTGGCTCCTCGGTCGGTCTGACGGGGCGGACAGGGCCGACAGGGGCCGGGCCGTGCCGTCGATGGTGTAGGTCCGCTCGCCGGTGGCGACGGCGGCGGCGTGCGGGGTGTGCGGGGCGCCGCACCGGCGCACGCAGCCGGCGACGTGCACCGGGCGCACGGGCCCGAGCGCGATCAGGTCCCTGGCGTGCGCACGGACGTCGGCCAGGGACTTCACGCACCCCGGGGACCCCGCACACGCGCCGACCCGCAGCGCCGGATGGCCCGGGTCGACGACCAGCCCGGCCGCACGCAGGGTCGCGGTGGCACCGGGCCCGGCACCGGGCAGCACGAGACTCCGCCAGGGGGTGACCAGCAGCCGGTCGGCGGCCCCGGCGAGTGCCTCGACCTGGTCGGCGGACAGCTCACCGAGGACCGGCGCCACCCCGAGCGCACCGCCGCCGAGCCACCCGACCGGAGGCTCGCCCGCAGCACCGTCGCCGTCCGGGCGGGGGCCGCCCGTGCCCGCACCGGGCGCGACCCGCCCCGCGCCCGGCCGCAGCGCGACGGCGATGCGGTGGGCGGCGTCCGGGATCTCCGCCGCGCGCCAGGCCGTGGCGGCCGGTCCGGCGGTGGTCCCGGTACGCAGGTCGAGGAACGCGGTCGCGGCGTCGAGGAGCAGGCCGGGCGCATCGGCCGGGGGGCCGTGCAGGCCGGTGGCCGCCCCGGCCACGAGCAGCTCGCCCTCGTCCGGGGTGCGGGCGATCCAGCACAGGTCCGGCCGTTCGGCGGCGACGTCGCCGCGGCCGTCGTCGAACGCGACGAGGAACCGCCCGGGCAACGCGGCGAGCTCGGCGCGCGCGCAGAGCCCGCGGTCCAGCTCGGCGGCGAGACCCCGGACGTCGGCGGTCCCGCCGGTGATCCCGGACAGCGGCGACGCGAGCACGTTCCGGACGCGTTCGTGGGGGACCGACGGCAGCAGCCCGGCCGCGGTGAGCCTGCGGACCGGGCGCGGGTCGGCCGGGTCGAGCCCGCGCAGCTGCAGGTTGCCGCGGGAGGTGAGGTGCACCGCGCCGTCCCCGGCGTCGACGGCGAGCCGGGCGACCGCGCGCAGGGCGCCCGCCCCGATCTCCCCGCCGGGCAGCCGGACCCTGGCCAGCGCCCCGTCCGCCGCCGGGTGCGGCGAGACGACGCCGGGGCAGGCGTCGGTGCGGGAACGGGCGGTCGTCGGCACGCCGGTCACTGTAGGCACACCGGGCCGTGCGGGGCCTGCGAGCGGGGCGGCGGGATCGGTCACACGGGCCGGTCGCCGGCAGCGGTCCGCGGGGTCAGGAGCCGGGCAGGTGGCGCCGGGCGCCGGAGTAGCCCTCGTCGAAACGCACCGGGGCGACCCGGACCGGGGTCGCGGCGTCCCGGGCCTCGATCATCGTGCCGTCGCCGGCGTAGATCGCCACGTGCGTCGCGGGGGAGCCCCAGAACAGCAGGTCACCGGGCTGCAGGTCGTCGCGCTGCACCGGCCGTCCGGCGCGGGCCTGGTCGGAGGCGTCCCGGCCGATCGTGATCCCGTGCAGCGCGTGGACCAGGCCGGTCAGCCCCGAGCAGTCCGGACCGAACCCGGATCGGCCGCCCCACAGGTAGGGCCGGTCGAGAAACAGCCGGGCGGTGCGGACCAGGTCGGCACCCGTCGTGGCGTCGGCGTCGTCCGTGCCGTCGGTGTCGGCGCCGGGGCCGCCGATCCGGACGTAACGGGCGTCGAGCCAGGCGCGGCCGCCCTCGGGCAGCGACACCTGGACGGAGTCCGGGGTGCCCGCCCGGACCGGCAGCCGGGTCCCGATGCTGAGCTCACGGATCCGCTCGGTGCGGTCCGCGTCGGCGTAGAGCCACGTGGTGGCGACGCCGTCGACGGTCCCGCTCGGCAGGGTCGCGGCGAGCCCGCCGAACGCCCCGTCGCCGACGAGCTGCGCGGCGGGGATCCAGCCCGGGTAGCCGCGCCCGTCCTTGGCGCTGGGCTGGTCCGGCACGGCGACCAGCGACCAGTCGCCGCGGCGCTCCAGGACCCGGACCCGCGTCCCGTACAGGACCTGGGTCTGGGTGCGGGACGCCGTCGTCAGCTCGAGGCGGTCGGCCACGGTCATCGACCCGAGCCACCCGGCCGGATCGGCCGGGGCGGAGACCGCGGCGCCGTCCCGGGGCCGTGGGCTGGCCGGGGAGGTCCAGACGGTCGCGACCGACACCCCGACGACGGCGTCGTCGGCGCCCGTGGGCCCGGGGACGTCCCGTGGTGCCGACGTGGCGGCCGTCCCGGCGAGCATCGCGGCCAGCACGAGGCACGCGGGGCCGAGGGCGGTCCGGACGCGGCGCGCCCGGGGCCGGTGCGGGGTCTCGGGCACGGGGCTCTCCTCGGATCGGCCGCTGTGCCCGGCAGTGTCCGTCCGGGCCGGCCCTCCGCCGCGCACGGCGCGCCGGGGACGACGCCGGGTTCCCCCGGCCCGGTGACGGGTATCCGGTCTTGTCAGACGGTGGCCGCGGCCCTAGTGTATGCGTATGCACTTGAGTGAAGCCGACTTCCGGCGCATCGGGTCCCCGGTCCGTGTGGTCAAGGCGCCGGCCGTGGCCGACACCGCCGACCTGCGCGATCCGGCCGTCGTCGCCACGGTCTCCGAGATGCTGGCGGCGATCGAGTCCGGTGGAATGGACGCCGTGCTGCGCTACGCCCGGGAGCTGGACGGTTTCACCGGCACCGACCTGCTGGTCGGGCGGGAGGAGCTGGCGCGCTCGGGCGACGAGCTGCCGACGGTCCTGCGCGAGGCGCTCGACGCCGGGTCCGAGCGCACCCGCCGGTTCGCGGCGATGCAGCGCGAGCGGCTGCAGGACTTCGAGTCCGAGGTGCTGCCCGGTGTGGTCTGCGGCCAGCGCTTCGTCCCGGTCGAGAACGTCGGTGCCTACCTCCCCGCCGGCCGGTTCCCGCTGCTGGCCAGTGCGTTCATGACCGTCGGCGTGGCCGGGGTCGCCGGGGTGCCGAACGTCGTCGCGGCCACCCCGCCCTCGCGTGACGGGCGGCCGCACCCCGCCGTGCTCTACGCGGCGTCGATCAGCGGTGCCGAGTCGGTCTACGCCGTCGGCGGTGTCCAGGCGCTCGCCGCGATGGCCTTCGGCCTGCTCGACGGGGTCCCGTCGGACATGATCGTCGGGGCCGGCAACGCCTACGTCGCCGAGGCCAAGCGGCAGCTGTACGGGCGGGTCGGCATCGACGTGCTGGCCGGGCCGTCGGAGGTCGCGGTGATCGCCGACGACACCGCGGACGCCGCCGTCGTCGCCGCCGACCTGCTGGCCCAGGCCGAGCACGGGCCGACCTCGCCGTCGTCGCTGGCCACCACGTCCGAGCGGCTCGCCGAGCAGGTCCCGCGCGAGATCGAGAAGCAGCTCGCCGGGCTCGCCACGGCCGAGATCGCCGGTGCCGCCTGGCGCGACCACGGCACGATCTACCTCGCCGAGGACCGCGAGACCGTCGCCACGGTGATGGACACCCTGGCCCCGGAGCACCTCGAGGTCATCGCCGAGGACCTCGACTGGTGGCTCGACCGGCTGCACAACTACGGGTCGCTGTTCCTCGGGAACTGGTCCACCGTCGTCTACGCGGACAAGGGGATGTCGGGGACCAACCACGTGCTGCCGACGACCCGCGGCGCCCGTTACTCGGGCGGCCTGTCGGTGGCCGGCTTCCTCAAGCAGCTCACCTACCAGCGGGCCACCCGGGAGGCGACCCGCGCCCAGGCCGAGCCCACGGTCACCGTCGCCGACTTCGAGCAGCTGGTCGGTCACCGGGACAGCGCCCAGCTCCGGCTGGACGCGATCCGCGACTGATCGACCGTCCCGTTCCCGCATCGCGCATGCGTATGTACTTCAATGGAGAAGGAGGCAGGATGCGCGCACGACGCCCGGCCGTGGCCGCTCTCGCCGTGGTCACGGCCCTGCTGCTCGCCGGCTGTGGTGCGGGGTCGCGGACCCCGGCCGCCACGGCGACGCTGGTGCCCTGCGACCTCCCGCCGCAGAGTTCGGCCGTCGACGTGAACGTCCTGGCCTACAACTCCTCGGCGATCGACCCGTTCACCAACTCGATGGTGCGCAGCTGCTCGAACGACGAGGTGACGCTGCACCACGAGCCGATCGACTTCGCGGGCCAGAGCCAGAAGACGATCGCCACACTGGCCGGCCGGTACGGGACCTACGACATCCTCGCGACCTACGGGTTCGTCCTGCCGGAGTACGCCTCGGAGGGCAAGCTCGCCCCGCTCGACGAGCAGGTCGAGCGCTTCGGTGCCCAGACGGCGCTGGACCAGCTGAACCCGCAGATGCGTGCGGCGCTGTCCTACGACGGCACCCTCTACGGGATCCCGATGCAGGCCCAGATGTACGTCATGGCCTACCGCCAGGACGTCTTCGACCGGCTCGGCCTGACGCCGCCGCGGACGTTCGCCGAGCTGCGCGACGTCGCGGCCCGGATCCAGGACGAGGGCGGCATCCGCTACCCGCTGGCGCTGCCGCTGCTGGCGAGCTCGGACATCGCGACCGCCTACGACGCGGCGCTCGGGTCGCTGGGCACCGACTACGTCGACCGCGAGACCGGGCGCCCGAACTTCGACACCCCGCAGGCCGCGGAGGCGTTCGAACAGCTCCGCTCGCTGCTGCCCTACATGGATCCGCAGGTGACGACGTTCGCCCAGCCGGCCGTGCAGCAGCAGATGTACAACGGCTCCGCGGCGATGTCGATCATGTTCAGCGGCCGGATGCAGGACCTGACGCTGCCGGAGAACAACCAGTTCGCGGCGGACATGGCGTTCGCGCCGCCGCCGTCGCTCGACGGCGGGGAGACGCTCTACAACACGCTGTCGGTCGACGGCTGGGCGATCCCGGCGAACTCCGAGAACGACAAGGACCTGCTGTTCCAGATGATCGCCGCAGCGGTCGGGCCGGAGTCGTCGAAGGCGGCGGTCCCCGGTGCGTTCCCGGCCCGCGAGGGCATGGTCACCCCGGACAGCAGCCCGTTCGCCGAGGCGCAGCTCGAGTCGATCGGCAAGGCGCCGCCGACCGAGCCGTTCCCGTGGACGTCGCGGATCAGCACCGAGACGACGTCGATCGTGGCCGACGTGATCTCCGGCCGGACGTCGATCCCCGACGGCCAGCGCCAGATGCAGGAGACCGCCACCGCGATCCTCGCCGAGTACCGGCCCTGATCCCCTCCCGAACCCGATCCCACCCACTCACGAGAGCGAGGTGAGGCGATCATGCGGAGGAGGGAGTTCCTCGGCCTGGTCTCTCCGAGCCTGCTGGTGATGTTCGGCCTGCTTGTGTTCCCGCTCTACAAGACCGTGGAGTGGAGCCTGCAGCAGGTGAACTACGGCGAAGCAGGCACGTTCGTCGGCCTGGACAACTACGCCGACGCGTTGACCGACCCCCGGTTCGGCCAGGCGGTGCTGTTCACCGTCGGCATCAGCGCCGTCGTCGTCGGCGTCCTGCTGGTCGGCGGCTACGTGCTGGCCGTGCTGGTCAACGGCCTCGGCCGATCACGGGCGTGGGTACTGGGCGTGCTGCTCGTGTCCTACGTCGTGCCGAACGTCGTCGGGGCGACGATGTTCTCCTGGCTGTTCGACTCGAACTTCGGCGGCGTGGTGAACTATCTGATCACCCAGCTCACCGGCCAGGAGATCCTCTGGTTCACCGAACCGTGGGCGAACCGGCTGCTCGTCGGTCTCAACACGGTCTGGTCCATGTTGCCGTTCGCGATGCTGGTGATCCTGGCCGGCCTGCAGGGGGTGCCCGCCGAGGTCGTCGAAGCGGCCCGGATCGACGGCGCGGCCGGCTGGCGGGTGCACTGGCACGTGATCGTCCCGAGCATCCGCGGTGTCCTGACCTTCACCGCGATCATCTCGATCATGGACGTGCTGCGGATGTTCGACCAGCTCATACCGCTGTCGCCGCAGGCACCTCAGATCGGCAACGAGTCGATCATGCTCTACATCTACAACATCGCGTTCCAGGACGGCGGCCAGCAGCTCGGGCTCGGCAGCGCGGTGAACGTGCTGCTGATCATCCTGATCGTGCTGCTGCTCTCGCCGTTCATCCGGGACATGGCCAAGGAGGCGCGCCAGTGAGCACCGTGCAGACCGCTCCACCGGCGGCCGCCGCCCCCGGCGAGCCGGACGCCCCCGCCCCGGACCGCCGCCCGCGCGGGCGTGCCGTGCTGATCGGCGGCCTGCTGCTGCTGGTCTGCTGGGTGATGCTGAGCCCGGTGATCTGGACGGTGATGTCGGTGACCAAGCCGACCGACGTCGCCTTCCTGGACCCGCCGGTGTTCTCCTGGACACCGACGTTCACCGCGTTCGTCGACCTGTGGCAGACCACCCAGTTCTACCGGTACCTGATCAACACCGTGATCGTCGCGCTGATCAGCACGGTGGTCGCGCTGGCCATCGGGATCCCGGCCGCCTACGCGCTGTCCCGGTTCCCGGGCTGGGTGTCGGTCGCGCTGCTGATCGCCGCCCTGATCTTCCGGGCGCTGCCGCGGTTCGCCGTGGTGCTGCCGATGTACGACATCTCCCGGGCGCTGGGCATCTACGACACCACGTTCGCCGTCGCCGCCGCGCTGGTCGCGATCAACCAACCGTTCTCGATCTGGTTGCTGCGCAACTTCTTCGCCGAGATCCCGAAGGAGCTCGACGAGGCCGCGATGCTGGACGGCTGCAGCCGCTTCCAGATCCTGCGCCGGGTGATGGTGCCGCTGATGGGGCCGGGGATCCTCACCGCGGGGATCTTCATGTTCCTGTTCGCCTTCCAGGAGTACCTGACGGCGACGGTGCTGACCGACGTGGTGGCCCGGACGGTGCCGGTCTTCATCGCCACCCAGCTCGGCCAGACCCTGCCGATGCTGCAACAGGCCGGTGCCGCCGCGGTCCTGCTGACGCTGCCGGTGATCGCGTTCGCGTTCATCGCCCAGCGTTACCTGGTGGCCGGCCTGGGCGCCGGTTCGGTCAAGGGCTGACCGGTGCCCGACACGTGCCCGGACCCGCCGCTGGTCCTGCTCCCGGGGATGAACTGCTCACCCCGGATGTGGGGCCCGGCGGGTGCCGGCGCCGGGGCCCGGCGGGTGCCGGCGCCGTGCACGGCACGCTCGACCGGCCGGACCTCGAGGAGCAGGTGGACGCCCTGCTGGAGGTCCTGCCCGACCGGTTCGCACTCGCCGGGCTCAGCCTCGGCGGCATCGTGGCGATGGCACTGGCCCGGCGCGCCCCCGGGCGGGTGGCCGGGCTGTGCCTGATGGCGACCAACGCGGGCCCGCCGACCGCCGCACAGCACGCCGGCTGGAACGCCGCCCTGGCCCGGCTCGACGCCGGCGCCACCGCCCGTGACCTGCAGCCGCTGGAACTGCTGCTGCACGACCGGAGCCACGACGACGCCGCCCTCCGGATGGCCGACGACACCGGGGAGCGACACCTCGCGGCGCAGCTGCGGTTGCAGGGGACCCGGGTCGACGAGCGCCCCGCACTCGCCGGGGTGGCGGTACCGGCCCGGGTGCTGGCGGGGGACCGGGACCGGCTGTGCCCGGTCGAACGGCACACCGAGATCGCCGAGCTCGTACCGGGCGCCCGGCTGCACGTGCTCCCCGGCGTGGGCCATCTGCTTCCGGTGGAGGCGCCGGACACGGTCGCGGCGTTGCTGGGGGAGTGGCGGGACGAGATCCGCGCCCACGAACCCCGCCCGGCCCCCCAGCACTGAGGCCCGGGTCCCGTGGCTCCCCGCCGGCCGGGGAGCTGCGGTTCGCGGTTGCGGGGCCGGGCAGGACATCTCCTGCCCGGACGAACTCGCTGACCGGGTGAGCGATTCGGACGCAGGTGCTGTCTGCTCGCTCGCTCGCTCGGCCCCGGCCCGCACCGCGGTGAATCGCGGTGCATGTGGTCCGGCGCGGCCGGGCGCGGGCAGGCTCGCCGATTCGCTTACCCGGTAAGTGAACACCGCCGAGGTGAGGTGCGGCCACGGTCGCGGGCAGCCGCTCCCGAGCCGAGCCGAGCCGAGCCGGGCCGGGCCGGGGCGGAGCCGGCGCCGGGACCGGTGCCCGGGGCGGCGGGCTGCGACCGGACGTCGTCGGAAGCGCGGGCCGTCCCGGCCGGTGGACGGATCGACCGGCCGGGACGGGCCGCGCCGCCGGGGGTGTGCTCAGTCCGCCGCTGCGGCCAGGTCCCGGAACGACGCCATCAGCACGGCGCTCAGGTTGTACACCACGAGCTGCGCGCCGCCGGCGAACGAGGTCGCGGCCGCCTCGGCCGAGCCGGCCAGGTCGGCCCGGGCCGCGTCGCGGACGGCCGGATCGGTGCGCACCGTCTCCAGCAGCTCGGGGACCATCGGGTCCTGCGGGGTGCGGGACGCGCCGAGATCGGCGACGCCGACGAGGTAGCCGTCGATGCCGTCGGTGCCGACGATCTCCCCGGCCCGCTCGATCGCACCCGGCGACTCGAGCATGGCGAGCACCAGGATGTCGTCGGCGGCGGCCCGGTGCTCCTCGGCGGTCACGCTGCCGAACCGGCCGGCCCGGGGGTACGTCGCGAACCCGCGGGTGCCGTGCGGCGGGTAGCGCAGGGCGCCGGCCAGCGCGGCGGCCTGCCCGGCGTCCTCCACGTGCGGCGCGACGATCCCGCGGGCGCCCTGGTCCAGCGCCCGCTGGGCGAGATGGTGCTCGTCCTCGCCCGGCCGGACCAGCACCGGGAGCCCGTGGGCGTCGGCGAAGGCGATGTGGGTGCGCAGCATCGCGACGTCGGCCGGCCCGTGCTCGCAGTCGATCAGCACGAAGTCGAGCCCGGCGACGCCGAGCATCTCGACGATCTCCTCGCACGGCATCCGCACCAACGCCCCGGCGAGCCGCTCGCCGGCGGCGAGCCGGGCCCTCACGCGACCATCCCCGCGGACAGGTCGATGTCGGAGCCCGACAGGCCCGGCATCGCGAGCATCGCGACCACGGCCGCTCCGACCTCGTCCTCGGTGATCATCCGGCCGAGTGCGGCCCGGCCGACGAACGCGTCGCGGGCCGTGTCGACGTCGGTGCCGGTGCGCGCGGCCTCCAGCGTGAAGTTGCGGCTCATCCGGTCACCCTCCACCGGGCCGGGGGACAGCGCGTTCACCCGCACCCCGGCCGGTCCGGCCTCGAAGGCCAGCGTCGAGGTGAGGCCGAGGACCGCGGTCTTCGACGCGCAGTACGGCGTGCGCCGGGTCAGCGGCCGCTTCCCGGACACCGACGCCACGTTGATCACGTCGCCGCTACCGCGCTCGAGCATCGCCGGCAGGAACGCCCGGCAGACCAGGAAGGTGCCGCGGACGTTCACCGCGAAGACCTCGTCCCACTGCTCCGGCGTGACCTCGACGAGCGGGGCGACCGGACCGGCGATCCCGGCGTTGTTGACCACGATCGAGATCTCCTCGCCGGCCAGCCGGGCGGCGAGACCGTCGACCGCCGCCGGGTCGGCGACGTCGCACACCTCGGTACGGGCGGCCGGGCCGATCCGGTCCGCGGTGGCCTCCAGCACGTCGGCCCGGCGCCCGGCCAGGACGACCCGGGCACCGGCCCGGGCCAGGTGCGACGCGATCGCCGCCGGGTCGCGCACCTCCTGGAAGGTGCAGGTCTTGAGGTACTTCCCGACCCACAGGCCGCCGGTGTAGCGGGCGGCACCGAGGGTGGGCAGCACGTGGTTGGTGCCGATCACCTTGTCCCCGTAAGACACGCAGGTGTGCTCGCCGAGGAACAGCGCGCCGTAGTTGCGCATCCGGTCCAGTGCCTCGCGCGGCTGCGCCGTGAACACCTGGACGTGCTCGGACGCCAGCTCGTCGGAGACCCGCCACATCTCGTCGGCGTCCTCGCACACGACGATCCGCCCGTGGTCGCGCCACGCCGGCCCGGCCATGTCGTTCGTGGGCAGGCCGGGCAGCAACCGGTCGACGAGCTCCAGCACCTCGCGCCCGAGTTGCTCGGACGTCGTGACCAGCACGGCGGGGGAGTCCGGGCCGTGCTCGGCCTGGGAGAGCAGGTCGACGGCCACGGTGAGCGGGTCGGCGGTCCCGTCGGCGATCACCAGGATCTCGGTGGGCCCGGCGAACAGGTCGATGCCGACCTCGCCGAACAGCTGCCGCTTCGCCTCCGCCACGTAGGCGTTGCCCGGCCCGGCCAGCATGTCCACCGCCGTGACCGACTCGGTGCCGACCGTCATCGCGGCGACCGCCTGCACCCCGCCCAGGATGTGGATCTCGTCCGCGCCGGCCAGGTGCATCGCCGCGACGGTCGCGGCCGGGACCTCGCCGCGGATCGGCGGCGTGCAGGCGACGACGTGCGGCACCCCGGCCGCCTTCGCCGTCACGATCGTCATGTGCGCCGACGCGGTCAGCGGGTACCGGCCGCCCGGCACGTACGCGCCCGCGGAGCCGACCGGGACGTGCCGGTGCCCGAGGAACACCCCCGGCAGCGTCTCGACCTCGACGTCGTGCAGGGACTCGCGCTGGACGCGGGCGAAGTTCCGCACCTGGTCCTGCACGAACCGGATGTCGTCGACCACCTGCTGCGGCAGCGAGGCGACCAGCTCGTCGATCCGCTCCCGGGAGAGCTTCTCCGGCGGACGCGAGTCGAACCGGTCGGCGTACTCGGCCACCGCCGCGTCACCACGGGTCCGTACGTCCTCGATGATCGCCCGCACCCGCTCCGCGACCCCGCTGTCGCTGCGCCGCGGAGCCGTCCCCGAGGCACTCTTGAGTTCCTGCGCCATACCGCCCTCTCTTGGTAGCATACGTATGCGCTGCGCTTCGCAGTGAACGGTGACACCGCGCCGCTGTCAAGGGGGCGACGTGTCGGGTCGTAGGCTCGACGGTCGATCGGGGGAAGGGCG
This sequence comes from Pseudonocardia sp. HH130630-07, assembly GCF_001698125.1. Taxonomy (NCBI): domain Bacteria; kingdom Bacillati; phylum Actinomycetota; class Actinomycetes; order Pseudonocardiales; family Pseudonocardiaceae; genus Pseudonocardia; species Pseudonocardia sp. HH130630-07. Next base: position 4,860,618 of record NZ_CP013854.1, read on the forward strand.
GAGATGGTCACCAGTCGCGATGTGGCGAGGCTCGCTGGGGTCTCGCAACCGACGGTGTCCCGGGCGCTGACCGACCACCCGCGGGTCTCGGCGGCCACGAAGCGCAAGGTCCGGGAGGCGGCGCTCGCGCTCGGGTACTCCACGAACGCCATCGGCAGGGCGCTGTCGGTGGGGCGGTCGAACCGGATCGGCCTGGTCGTCGCGGATCTGGAGAACCAGTTCTACGCCAACATGATCGGCCCCCTGCACGAGGAGCTGGAACGGCTCGGCCACGAGCTCGTGCTGATCACCGAGTCGGCCGGGAGCGTGCCGCTGGCCGAGCGGGTGGCCACGCACGGGCTGGCCGGCGTCATCCTGTCGACGACCACGGTGGACTCCATCCAGCCGGCCCGGCTGCGCGACCGCGGCATCCCGTTCGTGTACCTCAACCGGATCGCCCCGGGCGTCCCGGCCGACGCGGTCACGGTGGCGCCCGAGGTGGGCGTGCGCGAGGTCGTCGCCGAGGCGGTCCAGCTGGGACACACCCGGATCGGGGCGATCTTCGGGCCGCGCAACACCAGTACCGGTGAGCTACGTGAACAGGTCGTCCGTACGGTGCTCGACGAGCACGGGCTGGCGCTGGCCCAGCGCGACATCCTGCACGGCCCGTTCGACTTCGGCACCGGCCGCGACGGGTTCCGGACGCTGCACGAGCGCGCCGGCGGGCCCACCCTGCTGCTGTGCGGCAACGACGTCGTCGCCCTCGGTGTGCTCGACGCGGCGGCCGAGGCCGGTGTCGACGTGCCCGGGCACGTGTCGGTGGTCGGGTTCGACGACCTGCCGACCTCCCGGTGGGCGATGGTCCGGCTGAGCACCATCGCCTACGACCTCGACGAGGTCGCCAGGGAGTCGGCGCGGCTGGTCGTGGCCCGGTTGCGCGACCCGGACGCCGAGCCGGCGCGGGTGGTCTACCCGACGCACTACGTCGCCCGGTCGACGCTGGCGGCCCCCCGGAGCTGAGCGCCGTCCCTCGCGGAAATCCCCGGGGAGCCCTTGCCCGCGACTTGTGCATACGCATACAGTCAACGGTGCACGGACTCCAGCGAGGTAGGACGATCATGGCGCTCGACCCGGTCGCGTACCTGCCCTACAACGACCCGGACGACTTCATCCGCGAGGTGACCGACCGGATCTGGGTTCAGCGGGACGTGTCCTACATCGTCGACAACTACGAGCCGGACTCGATCGTCCACGGCGGTCTCGGCACGGTGATCGGCCGCGACGGCGTCATCGAGGGCAGCCTGATGCGCATCGCGGACACCCCGCAGCACGTCGGGCAGGCCGAGGACGTGATCTGGGAGGCGCGCGGTGACGACGCGTTCCTCAGCTCGCACCTGGTCTTCTCCGCCGACGAGATCCTGGTCGACGGCGTGGTGAAGCGGATCCGCAAGCGCACCATCGCGAACTGCCTGTACCGCCGCGGCCGGATGGTCGAGGAGTGGGTGGTGCGCGACGAGCTCGCCGCCTGCCTGCAGCAGGGCATCGACCCGGCCGAGGCGGCCCGCGCGCAGCGGTTCCGCGGGTACCAGGGCTCGATGCTCGAGCAGGCCCCGAAGGACGTGCTCGCCGTCGGCGACAGCGGCCCGCGGCCCGACGACTTCCGGCCCGAGTGCGAGATGGTGCTCGAGTTCATCGACGAGGTGTGGAACTCCCGTCGGTACCAGAAGGTCACCGACTACATGCACCGTGACCTCTTCCTGCACACGGTGGGCGACCAGACCGTGGTCCGCCCGGACGGTTACCAGCGTGACCTGCTCACGCTCGTCGCGCCGTTCCCGGACGCGACGTTCGAGATCCGCGACGTCCAGACCAACCACGCGGAGCGCTACGCCGGCCTGCGGGTCGCGGTGACCTGGGTGATGCGCGGGACCTACCGCGGCGCGCCCGCCTACGGGTCGCTGACCGGCGGCACCGTCGAACTGCTCGGCGTCTCCCAGTTCCTGGTGCAGGACGGCCGGATCGTGAAGGAGGTCCGGGTGTACGACGAGATCGCGCTGCGCGCCCAGATCGACGCCGGCCGGACCGACGAGTTCACCGACACGAACATCTACTGACGCCACCTCCCGGATCTGGAGCACTCACATGCACGACACGGTGGTCACTCCGGACGAGATCGTCCGGCGCACCGTCAAGCACGCGGACTGGGTCCCGTGCAAGGCCGCCTTCATCGACTGCCGCACGCCCGGCTCGGACCGCAAGGACAACTACTCCTTCATCGGGCCCGGCGTCACCCAGAACGCCTCCCAGCACGTCAACCTGCGTGAGCCGCACGGGTTCAACCTCGGTGCGGCGGGCATGCCGCACGGCACGACCAACAGCCTGCACCTGCACTTCACCGCCGAGGTGTTCATCAACTTCGACGGTGACTACCAGCTGCGCTGGGGACCCGACGGGACCCAGGGCGAGTACCGCAGCGTCGACGGGGACATCGTCTCGGTCCCGCCGTGGATCTTCCGCGGGTTCACCAACGTGGGCGGGGACGAGGGCATCCTGCTCACCGTGCTCGGCCACGACGACACCGGCGGGATCATCTGGGGCCCGACCGTCCTGCAGGACGCGGCCGGCCACGGCCTCTACCTGACCGCGGACAACCGGCTGATCGACACGGTCGCGGGCGACGAGGTGCCCGGCGACGTCGCCCTGATCCGGCCGATGGACCAGGCAGAGATCGACCGGCTCGACGTCTACACCCCCGAGCAGTTCCGCGGCCGGGTCGTGCACGCGGCCGACCGCACCTGGGTCGACGAGCCGTACCTCTGCTCCCGGCTGCCCGGTGGCGGGGCCGAGCTGAGCCCGGTGATCGGGTTCGGCACGGTGGAGAGCCGCACCGCTGCGCCCCGGCTCGTCGAGCCGCACGGGTTCAGCCTGGCGTGGCTGCGGGCGCTGCCCGGCGAGGGCGTGCTGACCCACCGGCACGACGCGACCCAGGTCCTCACCGCGAAGGCCGGGCGCTGGGCGGTCCGGCTCAACACCGGGGACGAGGAGCGGACCGTCGAGATCGGGCCCCGGGACACCGTCTCGGTGCCGCCCGGTGCCTGGCGCTCGGTGGAGCTGCTGTCGGCCGACGCCGGCCGCTCCGCGACCCCGGGGACGGGTGAGCTGGTCGTCGTCACCGGTGGCGACGGGCGGGTCCGGCCGGAGTGGGCCGACGAGGTCGTCGCCGGTGCCCGGGAGCGCGGGAGGATGCTCGACGCGAACGGTTACCTGGCACCCGTCGCGGTGCTGGTCTCCGCGACCGAGGACGACTGAGCCGGGACGCCCGGGCCGGTGGGGCGAGGACCCGCCGGCCCGGACGGCCGGGCCGACCCGACGGAGGCACAGGACGATGGACACGGTGCACGGCCCCGTCACGGTCGCGGCGTGCCGGATCCCGGCCCGCATCGACGCGCCGGACCCGTCGATCGCGGAGCGCGCGGTGCGCGAGGCGGTCGCCGGGGGTGCCCGGCTGGTCGTGCTGCCGGAGCTCACCGTCTGCGGCTACGTCTTCGCCGACGCCGCCGAGGCCAGGGCCGCCGCCGAACCGCTCGACGGACCCACCGTCGCGCGGTTCGCGGCGCTGAGCGCGGACCCCGGCTGCGTCCTCGTCGCCGGTCTCGCCGAACTCGGTGCGGACGGCCGGGTGTACAACACCGCCGTCGTCGTCGAGGGTGGCCGGTTGCGTGCCGCCTACCGCAAGGTCCACCTGTGGGACCGGGAACGGGAGCTGTTCACCCCGGGCGACGCCGCACCGCCGGTGGTGGCGACCGCGGCCGGCCGGATCGCCCCGATGGTCTGCTACGACCTGGAGTTCCCGGAGTGGGTGCGCCGGGCCGCCGAGGACGGCGCCGAGATCGTCGCGGCGCCGGTGAACTGGCCGTGGCGCCGCACCCCGGACGGCCAGGACCCCCTCGAGGTCGCCAAGGTCCGGGCCGTCGCCGGGGCCTACCGGGTGCACGTCGTGGCGGCCGACCGCTGCGGCACCGAGCGCGGGGTGACCTGGTTCGGCGCGGCCTGCGTGGCCGACGCCGACGGTGACCTGCTGGCCGGGCCCGGCGGCCCGCCACCGGGGGAGCCCGGCGTGCTGCTGGCCACCCTCGATCCGGCACAGGCCCGCGACAAGCGTCTCAACGACAACAACCACGTCCTGCGCGACCGCAGGCCCGAGCTGTACCGCGACCCCGTCCCCGCACCGGACGGGGCACCGGCCCGGCCGGTGTGATCCCGGGGCGGCGATCCGGGGCCGCCCGGGGTGCGGACGCCTACCTGCGGCCCGGCTCCATCCGCCCGCTGCGGCGCTCCCACTCGGCCCGGACCTCGTCGGTCGCCGGGCGGGTCAGCAGCGACACCACGACGAACACGACCAGTCCCGACCCGATCCCGGCGAACACCGGCTCGTTCGCGTAGAGGTCGCCGACGGCGAGCATCGTCCCGAGCGTCGCGACGGTCCCGGCCGCCATCGCGGCCAGCGCCCCGGCGCGGGTGGCGCGCCGCCACACCAGCCCGCCGAGGACCGGCACCAGCAGCCCGCCGACGAGGATCCCGTAGGCCAGGGTGAGCGCGGCGACGACCTCCTGGAGCAGGCAGGACACCGCGATCATCACCGCCCCGAACCCGGCGACCGCCCACCGGTTCCCGGCGAGCTCGTCGTCGTCGCCGGAGGTACGGCGGAACCGGCCGATCAGGTCCTGGTTGAAGACCGTCGCCGTCGCCAGCAGCGCCCCGCTGGAGGTCGACATGACCGCGGACAGCGCCGCCGCGAGCACCAGGCCGGCCGCGACCGGCGGCATCGCGGCCTCGACGATCGCGGCGAACGCGTCGTCCCGCTCGGCGAGCCCGGGCACGATCACCTGCGCCGCCGTCCCGATCAGTGCCCCGGCGACGCCGTAGGCCAGGCAGTAGAGGCCGGCCCCGGTCCCGGCCCAGCGGGCGACCGCGGGGGAGCGGGCGGTGAACACCCGTTGCCAGATGTCCTGGCCGATCAGCAGCCCGAACCCGTAGGTCACGAAGTAGGTGACGATCGTGCCGCCACCGATCGAGGTCGGTGACAGCGCGTCCGCCGGGACCGCGGCGGCCAGGCCGTCCCACCCGCCGGCCCGCCACAGCACCACCGGCAGCAGCACCAGGAAGATCCCGACCGTCTTGATCAGGAACTGGACGAAGTCGGTGAGCGTCACCGACCACATCCCGCCGAGCGTGGAGTAGGCGACGACGACGGCCCCGCCGATCAGGATGGACGGCACCCGCGGGAGGTCCAGCAGCACTCCGAAGATCGTCGCGTAGGCGATGGTCGAGGTCACCGCGAGCATCAGGGTGTAGGCCCACATCACGATCCCGGCCGGCGCACCCAGCCCGGAGCCGTAGCGGAGCTCCAGCATCTGGCCGACGGTGAACACACCGAGCCGCTGGATCCGCGCGGAGAACAGCAGCGACAGCGCCAGGATCCCGCTGCCGATGGCGATCACCAGCCACATGCCGGAGATCCCGTACTCGTAACCGAGCCCGACCCCGCCGATGGTGGACGCGCCGCCCAGGACGACCGCGGCCATCGTCCCGGAGTACAGCCAGGGACCGAGCCTGCGGCCGGCGACGAGGAAGTCGCTGCGGTCGGTGGTGCGGCGCCGCCCCCAGAACCCGAAGGCGATCATCGCGGCGAGGTAGAGGACGACGACGGCGATGTCCATCCCCGGATCAGCCCTTCCGGTTCGCGGCCAGCACGGACAGCAGCTCGTAGGCGACGTGCGCCGCGGCGATCCCGGTGATCTCGGCGTGGTCGTAGGCCGGGGCGACCTCGACGACGTCGGCCCCCACCACGTCCACCCCGACCAGCGACCGCAGCACGTGCAGCAGCTCCCGGCTGGTCAGGCCGCCCGCCTCCGGGGTGCCGGTGCCGGGCGCGTGCGCCGGGTCGAGCACGTCGACGTCGACCGAGACGTAGACCGGGCCGGTGCCCAGCCGCCGTCGCATCCGCTCGACGACGGCCGGGACCCCGTCGGTCTGGAAGGCGTCGGTGCCGATCACCTGGAAGCCGAGGACCTCGTCGTCGGTGAGGTCGTGCTCGCCGTAGAGCGGCCCGCGGATGCCGACGTGCAGGCACCGCCGCGGGTCGAGCAGCCCCTCCTCGGCGGCGTTGCGGAACGGCGTCCCGTGGGTGATGTCCGCGCCGAAGTAGGTGTCCCAGGTGTCGAGGTGCGCGTCGAAGTGCACGACGGCGACCGGACCGTGGGTGCGGGCCACCGAGCGCAGCAGCGGGAGCGCCACCGTGTGGTCCCCGCCGAGGGCGAGCAGCGTGGAGCCGTCCGCGCGGAGCCGGTCCGCGGCGCGTTCGATCGTGGCGATCGCCTCGGCGATGTCGAACGGGTTGATCCCCAGGTCACCGGCGTCGGCAACCTGCTGCGCCGCGAACGGGGAGACCCGCAGCGGCGGGTGGTAGGGCCGCAGCAGCTTCGACGACGCCCGTACGTGCGCGGGGCCGAACCGGGCGCCCGGCCGGTAGGAGACGCCGGTGTCGAACGGCAGGCCCAGCACGGTGACGTCGGCGCGCTCCACCTCGTCGAGCCGCGGGAGCCGGGCGAAGGTGGTGGGGCCGGCGAAACGGGGGACGGCGCTCGCGTCCACGGGACCGACGGGCATCGGACCTCCTCGGGTGTCCTCGGGTCCGCACACGGTGCTGCATCGGCCCCCTCCGGCAGAAGGGGCGGGCGGCCACGGGTCCGTGGGCCGTCAGGCCGGCCGGGCGCCGACCGTCGCGCTGAGGGCCCGTGCGGCATCGGCCACCGCCGCGGCCCGCGCGTCGCCGTCGGGCCCGGTGAAGTCCTCGCTGCGCCCGCCCAGGCTGACCGTCGCGACCAGCGCGCCGTCGGCCCCGAGGATCGGCGCGGCGACCGCGGACACCCCGCCGAGGTAGTCGTCGCGGCTGAGGGCGACCCCGCTCGCCCGGACCTCGTCGAGGTGCGCGGCGAGCCCGGCCGGGTCGACCTGCGTGCCGGGGGTGAAGGCCCGCAGCTCCCCGCCCAGGGCCCGCTCACGGACCGCCGGATCGAACGCGGCCATCACCACCGGCGCCGCCGCGGCGTGGAACGGCAGCACCGTCCCGATCCCGATCCCGGCCACGACCAGCGGTTTCCCGCCCTCGACGCGGTCGATGCAGACGGCTCCCGCGTCGGCGGGCACCATCAGGAACGCGGTGTCCCCGAAGCGCGCGGCGAGCTCCTCCAGCGCGGGCCGGGCCTCGGTACGCAGGTCGAACTCGGCCAGCGCCGCGGCACCGACGGCGAACACCGGCATCCGGATCCGGTAGGCGCCCGCCGCGTCCCGGTGCACCCAGCCGGCCTCGACGAACGAGGTCATCAGCCGGTGCACGGTCGGCTTGTTCAGCCCGCTCGCCGCGGTCAGCTCGGCGAGGGTGATCACCGGCCGGTCGGCGCCGAAGTGCTCGAGCAGCCGGCACGCCCGCAGCACCGAGCCGACGGTCTCCCGGCTCTCACCGACCACGCCCCACCCCACTCCTCGTGCCGCCCGGCGCCAGGTTAACGACCGGTCCGCCGTCGACGGGTTGACACACGGTGTCCCGACCCGCCACATTTTCGGAACGCGTATCGCATCACGATACACAGAGAGGTGATCAGTGGAACTGCGCGAGATGATCTCGACGGAGCTGGTCCGGGCGCCCGGTGTGTGGGACGGGCTGACCGCGCGGCTGGCCGAGCAGGCCGGGTTCGGAGCGCTGTGCGCGTCCGGGTTCGCGATCTCGGCGGCGCTGGGCTACCCGGACGCCGAGCTGTACACGATGTCGGAGAACCTGCAGGCGGTCCGGACCGTCCGCGAGGCCAGCACGCTGCCGGTGATCGCCGACATCGACACCGGCTACGGCAACGCCGTCAACGCCGCCCGGACCGCCCGCCGGTTCGCCGACGCCGGGGTGGCCGCGGTCTTCATGGAGGACCAGCGCTCCCCGAAGCGCTGCCCGCTGATCCCCGGCGCCGCGGTGGACCTCGTCGACGTCACCGAGGCGGAGGGCAAGGTCCGGGCGGTGAAGGACGCGGCCGGCGACATGATCGTGATCGCCCGCACCGACGCGACGGGGGACGGCGCGCTGCGCCGGGCCGAGGCCTACGTGCGGGCCGGCGCCGACATGATCATGCCGGTGACGAAGACGTTCGCGACGGTCGAGGAGTGGGCCCGCTGCCGGGAGGTCGCCGGCGTCCCGCTGACCGCGACGCTGACCGCCTCGGCGTGGACCGAGCGCGAGTTCACCCCGGAGGTCATGGAGCAGATCGGCGTCCGGCTCGCGCTGCTCCCCACCCAGGTGCTGATGGCCGTCACCGGGTCGGCGCAGCGCTGCCTGCAGCGCCTCGCCGCCGGCGAGCCGCCGGCCGAGGTCAGCGCAGACGGCCTGGACCACCACGTGTTCGTCGGGCTGATCGGGATGGACGAGATCGAACGCCAGCAGCGCGCCTACCTGCCCGCGGCGGTGAGCTGAGCATGGGCTCGACGGTCGCCGAGAAGATCCTCGCCCGGGCCGCGGGCGTCGACGAGGTCCGGGCGGGGGAGAACCTGGCGTTCCGGCCGGACCACATGATCGCCTACGACTTCCCCGGCTACACCGACGTCATGTTCCGGCAGATGCACGACGACTTCGGCATCCGCGAGCTCGCCGAGCCGGAGCGCTACGTGGTGTTCATCGACCACATGCTGACCCGCGGCGACGCCCGCGAGGACGAGGTCCACCAGGTCACCAGGGACTGGTGCGCGTTCTACGGGATCGCGCTGCACGAGGCGCGCGGGATCGGGCACCAGGTGATGGCCGAGCTCGGCTACGCCCGGCCCGGCACCTTCGTCATCCACTTCGACGGGCACGTCTCCGGCGCCGGCGCGTTCGGCGCGCTCGGCTGGGGCGTGCGCCGGGACCTGCTGGAGGCGTGGGTCTCCGGGCGGATCCACCTCGACGTCCCGGCCAGCACCCGGTTCGAGCTGACCGGGGAGTTCCGGCCCGGCGTGGACAGCCGGGACCTGGTGCACCGCATCATCGGCGACCACGGTGCCGACGGGTGCGCGCACCAGGTCATGGAGTTCGGCGGGCCGGGTGCGCGGTCGATGCCGATCGACCAGCGCCAGGGTCTGTGCGGGATGGCGATGTTCACCGGCGCGGTCTCGGCGGTGTTCGAACCGGACGCGACGGCGCTCGCCCACGCCCGTGCCACCGGCGGGCCCGGCTCCGAGCCGCAGTACCCGGACCCCGATGCCGGCTACCGGGCCGTGCACCACTACGACCTCTCGACGATCACGCCGCAGGTGGTGCTGCCCGGATCCGCCCGGTCGGCGCACACCCGCGAGGTCGCCGAGCTGGCCGGCACCGCGGTGACCAAGGCGTTCATCGGGTCCTGCGCGTCCGGCCGGATCGAGGACATCCGGGCCGCCGCCCTCGTCCTCGACGGGCGGCGGGTGGCCCCCGGCGTCGAGCTGAACGTCGTCCCGACCTCGGACGCCGTGCACCGCCAGGCCGAGGACGAGGGACTGCTCGACGTGCTCCGCGCGGCCGGGGCGCAGATCGCCCGGTCGAGCTGCGACTTCTGCTTCGGCTACCAGAAGCCGCTGCAGCCCGGCGAGAACTGCATCTCCACCGGCGTCCTCAACATCTCCGGCCGGATGGGCAGCACCGACGCCAACATCTACATGGGCTCCGCGTCGACCGTCGCCGCGAGCGCGGTGACCGGGACCATCGCCGCGGCCGGGGAGGTGACCGGGCGGTGAGCGCCACCCGCGACTACCCGCCGCCACCGGACGTCGTCGACGGCCGGGTGGCCTGGGTGTTCGGCGACGACTTCGACATCGACCTGGTGATCGGCGTCGAGAACATCAAGTCCTACGACGCGGAGTTCCTGCGCAGCAAGGTCATGCGCGCCTACGACCCGTCGTTCGCCGACCGGGTCCGGCCGGGCGACGTGATCGTCGGGGGCCGGAACTTCGGCTACGGTCACCCGCACTACCCGCCGATGGTCGCGCTGCGCGACCTCGGGATCGCCGCGGTGCTCGCCGAGTCGTTCTCGCCGGGATTCTGGCGCGGCGAGACCTACAACGGGATGCCGCTGATCACGGTGCCCGGCATCGCCGCGGCCGTGACCACCGGTGACGGGCTGCGCCTGGACTGGCGCACCGCCGTCGTGACCCTGGCCGGCGGCCGGACGCTGCGGGGCACCCCGCCCAGCGAGCGCGTCGTGCGGGTGATCGAGGCGGGCGGCTCGCTGAAGCTGCTGCTCGCCGAGCACACGCGCACCTGAGAGGTCGTTGCAGAAGTCGGGGCGTGTTGGTCCTATGTAGATGGACCTGGTCGGGTGATGCTCAGAGTTGATGGCAAGGGCATCGACGGTCGAACGACTGGTCACCGACGAGCTGTGGGAGCTGATTGAGCCGCTGCTTCCCCGTCCTCGGCCACGTCGGCGAGGCGCGCGGACCGGCCGGCCACCAGTACCGGACCGGGCCGCGCTGGCGGGGATCGTGTTCGTGCTGACCACGGGGATCGGCTGGAACGACCTGCCGCCCGAGTTGGGCTGTGGATCAGGGACCACCTGCTGGCGACGGCTACGCGACTGGCAGCGGGCGGGGGTCTGGGATGAGCTGCACCGAGTAGTGCTCGATCGGCTCGGCCAGGCCGGGGTTCTGGACTGGTCGCGAGCTGCGGTGGACTCGGTCAGCGTGCGCGCCAAGCGCCGCGGCGAACAGACGGGGCCCTCGCCGACCGATCGTGGGAAGGCCGGGTCGAAGTACCACGTGTTATGCGACCGCAACGGCCTGCCGCTGCACGCGGTCGTGACCGGCGCGAACACCCACGACAGCCGGATACTGGCCGAGCTGCTCGACACCAACCCCGGCGTCCGCGAACGGCGCGGCCAGGCCGGACGCCCGCGGCGGCGTCCCGGCAAGCTGCACGCCGACAAGGGCTACGACTATCCACGGTGTCGCCGCTACCTGACCGGGCGCGGGATCGGGGTGCGGATCGCTCGCCGCGGAGTCGAAGACTCCTCCCGGCTCGGCCGGGTCCGGTGGGTCGTGGAGCGCACGATGGCCTGGCTGCTGTCGTTCCGGCGGCTCGGGCTGCGCTACGAACGCTCCCGCACCAGCATCGAGGCCTTGCTGAAACTGGCGTGCGCGTTGATCTGTTTGCGCCGTCTGCCCTGAACGACCCCTCGCGGTGGATCAGGACCGCGCCGTCGCGCTCGCCCCGGCCAAACGCTCCAGCGCTCGGTCGGTGGCGACGAGGTCGAAGTGGTGTGGGTCGAACCGGTCCGAGCCCCACCACTCGACCCGCTCGGCGTGCTCAGCATGATCGGGATCGGCGAGCGCGTCGACGAACTCCGAGTAGCCGAACACCCCGCCCACATCCTCGGGCGGACACGCACCCTGACCCTCGACACAGCGTGGGTACCGCACCCCAGGCTCTGGGATGGTGACCGCGTCGACGACCAAAACGTGGTGCCAGTTGTCGCCGAAGTCGTAGACGTAGCCGGCGTCATCACCGGCAGCCAGCACCCGGAACAACTTCGTCTTGGCCTCGTCGAGCGTGCCGGTGTCCCAATCCGGATCAGGCAGCCCGTAGCGGACACCGTCGATCTCGAATTCGTGCAGGTGGGAGTTGGTCCAGCCCATCGCGTCCTGCACGACCTCGTGCAGGACCGCGAGGCTGGCCTCACCCGGAACCTCGACCACCCGTCGCACGGTCGGCTCGACATCGACCAACACGATCTCGATCCGGAAGATCTTCGTCTTCGTCGTCACCCGAGGCCTCGCCATGCTGCGATGCTCCCACCGCTCCTCGCACCCCCAGCACCCGCTCCCGGACTTCTGCAACGACCTCTGAGGTGCCCGTCCACCGAACCGTCGCCGACCTGCCGAAACCTGCCGAACTCTGCTGATCAATGCCGATCTGGGAGCACACCGTGTCCGAGACGACCTCGCCGCCCGGCCCCGGGGCCGACGCGCCACCGTCCACCGTCTCCGCCCGCCGGGCCGCCGTCGCCGGTGGCGTGGGCACGCTGATCGAGTACTACGACTTCAGCGTCTACGCCTTCCTCGCCGTCACCCTCGGGCCGCTGTTCTTCCCCAGCGACGAGCCCGGGGTCTCGATCCTGCTGACGCTCGCCGTGTTCGGGTCGGCCTACGTCATGCGCCCGATCGGCGGCTGGTTCTTCGGCCGCCTCGGTGACCGGCGCGGCCGCAAGCACGCGCTGGTCGTCACCGTCGTCACGATGGGTGCCTTCTCCGGCGTGCTGGGCCTGTTGCCGGACTTCGCGACCGCGGGCGTGCTCGCCCCGGTCCTGCTCGTGCTCGTCCGGCTCGCCCAGGGCTTCTCCGCCGGTGGCGAGATCGGGGGTGCGGCGACCTACGTCGCGGAGTCGGCGCCGCCCGGCAGGCGCGGCCTCTACGGCTCGCTCACCCCGGTCGGCTCGACCCTCGGCTTCTCGGTCGCGGCGGCGGTCGTCGGCCTGGTCACCGCGTTCACCACGCCCGAGCAGATGACGGCGTGGGGCTGGCGGATTCCGTTCCTGATCGCGGTCCCGCTCGCCCTGGTCTGCCTGTGGGTCCGGGTCAAGCTGGAGGACACCGCCGAGTTCGAGTCCATGGCCCGGCGCAACGAGGTGGTGCGCAGCCCGCTGCTCAGCGTCGTCCGGGAGCGGCCGGGTGCGGTGCTGCGGGTGGTCGGGATCGCGATCGCGATGAACGGGACCGGCTACGTCGGCCTGACCTACTTCAGCACCTACCTGATCGGAACCGAGGGCTTCGACCCCGGCTCGGTGTACTGGGCGTCGGCCATCGGCATCGCGCTGGCCTGCGCGACCTACCCGCTCGCCGGGATGCTCACCGACCGGTTCGGCCGGCGTCCGGTGCTCCTGTCGGCGTACGTGCTCTACCTGCTGATCGCCTGGCCGGCGTTCGCGCTGCTCGGCGCGACGTCGAGCATCGTGGTGGTGACCCTGGTCTACGTCGTCTACATGGCGGTGAACGGGCTGGCGCAGGTCCCGGCGTTCCCGCAGTTCACCGAGCTGTTCCCGCGCCGGGTCCGCTACACCGGGGTCGCGCTCGGGTTCAACATCGGCACGATCCTCGCCGGTGGCACGGCGCCCTACGTCGCCGCGCAGCTGGTGCAGAGCACGGGGGACCCGATGTCGCCGGCGTTCTGGGTGTTCGGCGTCGCGCTCGTCGGGATCGTCACCGTCCTGACGCTGCGCGAGACCGGGCGGGAGCGGCTGCCGGTGTAGCGGGTACACCGGAGCCATGACCGACCGGTTCGACGGCTGGATCTCCGGCCTGGGCACCCGCGCGGGACGGCGGGTGGTCGTCGGCCACTGGCCGCGCTCGCCGCTGGGCCCGTTCACCGACGTGATGACCGAGGACGCCGACGGCCACCGGACGCTGCTCGCCCCGTCCGGCGAGGTCGCGGCGTTCGTCGCCGCCACGTACACCTTCGACGAGGTGCGGGTCGTGCCGGTGACCCACACCGCGCGCGGGGACCGCAGGCAGGTCGTCGCCGGGCCGCTGGAGATCGCCTGGCGGGTCGGTGGGCGCACGGTGCTCGGCGCCCTGCTGCGGCTGGTCCCGGCACCGCTGGCGGTGAACCGGTACTGGCTGCGCGGCATCGACCCGCTGGCCCGCCGGGTCCAGCCCGGGGTGCGGACCGTGGGCAGTGCCGGGGGCGGGCGGCGGGAGTACTACGGGGCCCGGGACCTGCACCGGGTCACCGCCGCCGTCGCCCGCTGGGACGGCGCGGATCTCGGCGGCCTGGCCCCGGTCGCGCCACCGGTGCGGTTCGGGTTCGGCTCGGCGCCCGGCACGCCGTCGCACGTGCGCATCACCACCCTGGTCGAGGACCGCCTTGACGGGAGACCGGCCGATTCCGGAAGGTGATCGGACAACCGACGGCGGGTGGGGACCCGGGAAGCCGGTGCGAGTCCGGCGCGGTCCCGCCACTGTGAGCCGGCGCCGTCGTGCACGGGGCCGGTGAGCCAGACACCGGCCCCACCCGTCGGACAGCCTCCGTCCGGGACGAGGATCCCGAGGAAGGTCCGCCGATGACGCGCGCCCGCACTGGCCCGGCCCCCGCCCCGACCACGCACCGGCCGGTGGGGTCCCGGTGATCCTCCTCCTGTCGACCTCGGACACCGACCTGCTCTCCGCCCGCGCCTCGGGTGCGGACTACCGGCTCGCGAACCCGAACCGGGTCACCCACGACGAGCTGGCCGCGATGGCGGAGGCGGCCGACGTCGTCGTCGTGCGGGTGCTCGGTGGCTACCGGTACTTCGAGGAGGGCCTGGACCTGCTCCGCGGCGGCGCGACGCCGCTGGTCTGCCTCGGCGGCGAGATGGCGCCGGACGCGGAGATGATGGAGCTGTCGTCGGTCCCGGCCGGGGTCGCCGCCCAGGCGCACACCTACCTCGCCCAGGGCGGGACCGGGAACCTCGCCCAGCTGCACGCGTTCCTGTCCGACACCGTGCTGCTCACCGGCGAGGGCTTCGAGCCCCCGGTCGAGCTGCCCGAGTGGGGCGTCCTCGACCGCGACGGGACGCCGGCCGACACGCCGGCCGACGGGCCGACGGTCGCGGTGCTCTTCTACCGAGCCCAGTTCCTCGCCGGGAACACCCGCTACATCGAGGCGCTCTGCGATGCGATCACGGCGAAGGGCGGCCGGGCGCTGCCGATCTGGTGCGCCTCGCTGCGCCAGGCCCCGGCCGCGCTGCTGGAACGCCTGCGCGACGCCGACGCCATGATCGTGACGGTGCTGGCCGCGGGCGGGACCAAGCCGGCGTCCGCGCAGGCCGGCGGCGAGGACGAGGAGTGGGACGTCACCGCGCTCGCCGCGCTCGACGTCCCGATCCTGCAGGGACTGTGCCTGACCAGCTCGCGCAGCACCTGGGAGGACAACGACGACGGGATGTCCCCGCTCGACGTCGCCACCCAGGTCGCCGTCCCCGAGTTCGACGGCCGGCTGATCACCGTCCCGTTCTCGTTCAAGGAGATCGACGACGACGGGCTGTCGGTCTACGTCCCGGACACCGAGCGGGCCGCCCGGGTCGCCGGGATCGCGGTGAACCACGCGAACCTGGGCCGGGTCCCGAACGCGGACAAGAAGATCGTCGTGATGCTCTCGGCGTACCCGACCAAGCACGCGCGGATCGGCAACGCCGTCGGCCTGGACACCCCCGCGTCGGTCGTCGCGCTGCTGCGCACCATGGCCGCGGCGGGCTACGACACCGGGGAGTTCCCCGGCGTCGAGGCCGGGGACGGCGACGCCCTCATGCACGCGCTGATCTCCGCCGGCGGTCAGGACCCGAACTGGCTGACCGAGGAGAAGCTGGCCGGCAACCCGATCCGCATCTCGTCGCCGGTGTACCGGCGCTGGTTCGACACGCTGCCGGAGGACTTCCGCTCCGGCGTCGAGGAGCACTGGGGCGCCGCGCCCGGCGAGCACTACGTCTCGAACGGCGACATCGTCGTCGCGGCGCTGCGGTCGGGGAACGTGACCGTGATCGTGCAGCCGCCGCGCGGGTTCGGGGAGAACCCGGTGGCGATCTACCACGATCCGGACCTGCCGCCGTCGCACCACTACCTCGCCGCCTACCGCTGGCTCGCCGCTCCCGCGTCGGAGGGGGGCTTCGGTGCGCACGCGATCGTGCACGTCGGCAAGCACGGCAACCTGGAGTGGCTGCCCGGCAAGACGCTGGGGATGTCGGCGTCCTGCGGGACCGACGCCGTGCTCGGCGACCTGCCGCTGATCTACCCGTTCCTGGTCAACGACCCGGGGGAGGGGACCCAGGCCAAGCGCCGCGCGCACGCGACGCTGGTCGACCACCTCATCCCGCCGATGGCCCGTGCCGAGAGCTACGGCGACATCGCGCGACTGGAGCAGCTGCTCGACGAGCACGCCAACATCTCCGCCCTCGACCCGGCGAAGCTGCCCGCGATCCGCCAGCAGATCTGGACGCTGATGACCGCGGCCCAGATGCACCACGACCTCGGCCTGGAGCAGCGTCCGGACGAGGAGGTCTTCGACGACATGCTCATGAACGTCGACGGCTGGCTGTGCGAGATCAAGGACGTCCAGATCCGGGACGGCCTGCACGTACTCGCGCTGGCCCCGTCCGGCGAGCAGCGGGTCGACCTGGTCCTGGCCATGCTGCGGGCCCGGCAGATGTGGGGTGGCGAGCAGTCCGTGCCGGGCCTGCGCCAGGCGCTCGGCCTCGTCGAGGACGGGTCGGAGTCGAACGCGCGCACCGACGCCGTCGAGCAGGTCGCGCGGGCACTGGTCGCCGGGATGGAGGCGGCCGGCTGGTCCGCCGACGCGGCCCCGTCCGTGCTCGCCCGGGCGGGGCAGCTGCCCCCGGGCAGCGATCCCGCCGCCGTCGAGACGATCCTGCGGTTCGCCGCCGAGGAGGTCGTGCCCCGGCTGGACGCCACCGCGCACGAGCTGGACCAGGTGCTGCACGCCCTGGACGGCGGGTTCGTCCCGGCCGGGCCGTCCGGCTCGCCGCTGCGCGGGCTGATCAACGTGCTCCCGACCGGGCGGAACTTCTACTCCGTCGACCCGAAGGCGGTGCCGTCCAAGCTCGCCTGGGAGACCGGTCAGGCGATGGCCGAGTCGCTGGTCGAGCGGTACCGGGCCGACCACGGCGAGTACCCGCGCAGCGTCGGGCTGTCGGTGTGGGGGACGAGCGCCATGCGCACCTCCGGCGACGACGTCGCCGAGGTGTTCGCACTGCTCGGCGTCCGCCCGGTCTGGGACGACGCGTCGCGCCGGGTGCGCGACCTGGAGGTGATCGACCTCGCGGAGCTGGGCCGGCCGCGGGTCGACGTCACGGTGCGGATCTCCGGGTTCTTCCGGGACGCGTTCCCGCACGTGCTCGCCCTGCTCGACGACGCGGTGGCGCTGGTCGCCGATCTCGACGAGGGCCCGGAGCAGAACTTCGTCCGGTCCCACGTCGCCGTGGACCGGGAGCGGCACGGCGACGACCGCCGGGCACGCACCCGGATCTTCGGGTCCAAGCCGGGCACCTACGGCGCCGGGCTGCTGCAGCTGGTCGACTCCCGGGACTGGCGGGGCGACGCCGACCTCGCCGAGGTGTACTCCACCTGGGGCGGCTACGCCTACGGCCGCGGGCTCGACGGTGTCCCCGCGCGGGACGACATGGAGAACGCCTACCGGCGGATCGCGGTCGCGGCGAAGAACATCGACACCCGCGAGCACGACATCGCCGACTCCGACGACTACTACCAGTACCACGGCGGCATGGTCGCCACGGTGCGCGCGCTGACCGGCTCGGCCCCCGCGGCCTACGTGGGCGACTCGACCCGCCCCGAGTCGGTGCGCACCCGCAGCCTGCACGAGGAGACGGCCCGGGTGTTCCGGGCCCGGGTGGTCAACCCGCGGTGGATCGCCGCGATGCGCCGGCACGGCTACAAGGGCGCGTTCGAGATGGCCGCGACCGTGGACTACCTGTTCGGGTGGGACGCGACGACGGGCGTGATCGCGGACTGGCAGTACGAGACGCTGACCGCGGAGTACGTGCTCGACCCGGAGAACCGCAAGTTCCTCACCGAGTCCAACCCGTGGGCGTTGCACGGGATGGCCGAGCGGTTGCTCGAAGCCGTGGACCGGGGGCTGTGGGAGTCGCCGGAGGCGGGCACGCTGGACGCGTTGCGGCAGGCGTACCTGGAGTCCGAGGGGGACCTGGAGGACGACGGGTCCTGAGCGGACGGGGTCACGGCTCGCTCCTCGTGGGCGGGTCGTGACCCTGTTCAGCCCCGGGGTCCTCGGTCAGCGACCCAGGAACGCATCGTGCAGGTGATCGTCGAGATCGGCGACGAACCGTTCACCGCGCCACGGTCGGAGTTCCTGACGGACCTTCCGGATACGACGCATCGGCACGCGGCCGCCTGCGGCCGCCACGAGACCGACGACCTCGTGCAGGAGAGCGGCACCGGCGACCGGATGTCCTCCCCGGATGCGGGTCAGCGCGAGATCGCTCCCGACGATGGCCCGCTGTACCCGGTCCCGGTTCGATGCGAGCGCCGCGAACGCAGCACCGAGCCCCCGTTCCGCCTGCGTCAACCGGCCGATGTTCAGAGCGCACAACCCGGTGAAGCCGTCGAGGCGTGGTCCGGGGAAGCCGCTCCGGGCATCGCCGTCCGGCAACTGATCGATGCACCGCTACGCACGATCGAGCGCGGCCTCGGCATCACGGACGCTGCCGCAACGGCTCTGGACCTCGGCGTGAACGGCGTGTGCCCGTGCCCGGACGGTGCCACGGCTCCCGGCGTGTGCATCCACGACGGCGGCCCGGGCGATGGGCAGAGCGACGTCGGGATCGTCGTGAGCGTGCAGAACGGTCATCGCCCGGCTGGTCAGCACCCTGGCCCGGCGCCAGCGATCGTCGAGCCGGGCTGCAGCCGCAGCCGCCCCGGCGTAGTGCGACGTCGCCGATCGGTCGTCGCCGTTCTCGAAGGCGAGACGTGCGGCGAGTGCCTCAGCGGTCACGACGAGGTTGATCGCGCCGGTCGAGCCGTCCGTCGCCGTCGACGACCGGCAGTCTCGCAGGAGCGGTGCCAGCTCGACCTGCAGGCGGACGAACGGGACGACACCGACCTGCTCGTCCAGCAGGGCGACGTCGTGGTGGAGTGCCTCGACCATCGCGGGATCCGCACGTCCCGATCGCTCCCCTCGTGCAGGGGCTCCGGCGATGACACCGTCACGAGCCGTCGAGCCGAGCAGCTCGGCCAACTGTGCCTCGGAGGCACCGAAGCCGCGCAGTGCATCGAGCACCTGTGCGCAGTCCGAGCCCGCACCGATGTCGGGTCGGCCGCCCGGGGTCCGCAGGTAGGTGTGCACGAGCAGACGTCGATAGCGTTCCGCGGGGCCGTTCGGCCGGCTCCGGCTCTCCCAGCGCGCGATGGTCCGCTGGATCCCGGCCACCGAGCCACCAGCCGGGGCGGGAAGACCGATCTCCTGCGCGGTGGCACGCAGCGCGCGGGCGAGGTCCGCCCACGACCAGCCGCGACGCTCGCGTACCCGGCGCAGTGTCTCGGCTGCCGCGGCCCGGTCGGCCGGTGTGCGCGGTTCGGCTGTCACACGGGCACCACCATCCGCGGTAGACCCAGACCGGCGGCGTAGTCGAGCGTGTACCAGGTCCCGCTCGCCCGATCGTTCCCCCGCGGGAAGCCGATCACCACATCGCTGCGGTCCACCATCCATCGGTTGCGGGCGTGGTAGGCGGCTGTCCCGACCCGTCGTGCACCCAGTTCGACCACCCGTGCGATACGCCCTTCCGCCTCCCGGAGCCGGATCGCCGACGCGGCGACGTCCGGCTGGTCGGCCACCGTGCCCGGTACGACGACGACCAGCGCTGCCACGCTGTGCCGGGCGAGCCAGGCGAGGGCCGAACTGTCGATCCCGGCCGCGCCGCCGACGTAGACCGTCGTGCCGGGTCCGGCGAACGGTGCCAGGAACCGTTCGAACGACGTCGCGATCCACTCGTCCGGCTCCGACCCCACGGCGCGGGTCCCGGTGACGGTCAGCGCTCCGGTCATCCGGCTCTCCCGAACGTCATCGGTTGTCATCTCCCGGCTGTATGCGCCACAGGGTCTCATGGCAGCAGGCGACGGGGTACCACCCGGTCATCGACGGCGGCCGGCTCCGCCGGGGGACGGGTGAGCGACACGTGGTGACCAGACCTGGCCGGCCCGCCCACGGCTACCTGCACGTTCACGGTGTACCGGAGGACGTGGTCGCGGTGCAGGAACGACGGCTCCGGGATGCCGCGGCCGATCGCGGTCTGGCGCTCGGCACGATCTTCGCCGAGCACGACCGCGGAACCCGGATCGCGTTCGGCGACCTGCTGGACACGCTCGACTCCTCCGGGGTGCGGCATGTCCTCGTCCCCGATTTCGGGCACTTCTCGCCGCATCCGCTGCTGCAGGCGCTGATGCTCGGCCGACTCCGTCGTCGTTCCGCAGCGCAGGTGCACGTCGTCGACGGGTGACGCGCACACGAGCCGGGCGTCAGGCCGGCACCCGCGTCCGCCCCGCCGTCACGACCCCGGTCAGTGCGAGCACGAGCAGGACCACCAGCAGCACCGGCATCGCCAGTGCGGGGGAGACGAGCAGCACGATCAGCGCCCCGCCGAGCCCGACGAACGACGCGGTCGCCAGCTGGTCGAGCAGCTGGGCCGCCGAGGAGTGCGCCCCGACGTCGGCGGGAGCCGAGTGCGCCAGCGTCAGGTAGGCGACGGCGGAGAACGCCACACCCATGCCGAGCCCGGCGAGCCCCCAGGCGGCGATCGCGACCCAGCCCGGTAGCCAGCCCGCGGCGACCGGGAGCAGGCCGAGCTGACCGGCCGCGATCGTCGCGAACCCGCCGCGCAGCAGCGCCGACCGGTCCCGGTCGGGATGGCGGGCCTGCCAGGCGGCGGCCGCCGACCAGCCCAGCGAGGCGACGATCAACGGCACCCCGGCCGCCGACAGCGACCAGCCGTGGGTGGCGGTGAGGATCAGCGGCAGGAACGACACCATCGTCAGGAACGCGCCCGCGACGAGGCCGCGGGCGGCGACCACCGCGGCGATGCCCCGCCGCGCGGTGACCGTGCCGCCGGGCAGCAGCCGTCGCAGGGAGGGGACGAGCACGACGACCGCGGTCGCACCCACGACGGCGCCCCGGACGTCGAGGTTCTCCAGCGCCCAGCTCAGCCCGGCGACGCCGGCCCCGGCCCCGGCGGCGGCGAGCACCGTCCGCGCCCCGCCGGCTCCGTCCCCCCGCCGGGTGGGCGGGCCCAGGCGGCGCACCGCCGGGAGGACCAGCAGCACCGCGAGCCCGACGACCGGCAGCAGCCCGAGGAACACCCAGTGCCAGGAGAACCGCTCCGTCACCACCCCGGCGAGCGGCGGGCCGACCAGCGACGGCATCACCCAGGCCGAGGACATCAGCCCGAACACCGCGGGCCGCAGCCGCGTCGGGTACACCCCCGCGACCAGCACGTACACCGCGACCCCCTGCACCCCGGCCCCGAGCCCCTGCAGCACCCGGCCGACGAGCAGTGCGGTCATGGACTCCGCGCTCCCGGCGACCAGCAGCCCGATCCCGAACAGCGCGGGCGCCGCGACGAGCGGGACCCGCGGGCCGCGGGCGTCGCACCAGCGGCCGCCGAACGCCGTCCCGAAGACGGCCGCGGCCAGGAACACCACGAACGGCCACGCGTAGTACGCGACCCCGCCGAGATCCGCGACGATCTGCGGCATCGCGGTCCCGACGCCCATCGACTCGAACGCGATGAGGCTGATCAGCAGGATGATCCCGACCGTGGTCGGTGCCCGGCCCGCGGCCCAGACCCCGTATCCGTCCTCTGCCGCGCGCCCACCGACCGTCTCGACCACACCGGCCACCCTGCGCCCTGCACCCGGGTTCAGGTCAACCGGGTGAGTCGATCATCCGCACACGCTCCGTGTTTGCTCGTCGCTCGAACGGGTACCAGTGTCTATGAGCAGTCTCACAACGATCATCGTGGTGGCGGTGGTGGTGATCGTCGTGGCGGCGATCGCCCTCGGCGTCGCCTCGATGCTGCGCAAACGTCATTCGGCGAACCTCAAGGACCAGTTCGGACCCGAGTACGACCGCACCGTCGGCCGTGCCGACGACCCGCGCGACGCCGAGAAGGAGCTGCAGGACCGGCGCCGTCGCCACCGGTCGCTGAAGCTCCGGGATCTCGACCCGCAGGAGCGGGAGGGCTACCGGCAGCGCTGGACGCAGGTCCAGCAGGGCTTCGTCGACGATCCGGGCAGTGCCGTGACCCACGCCGACCGCCTGGTCGCCGAGGTCATGTCGGCCCGCGGCTATCCCGTCGAGAACTTCGACCAGCAGGCCGAGGACCTGTCCGTCGCCTATCCCGTCGTCACCCAGCGCTACCGCGAGGCCCGGGCGATCTCCACCGAGCACGCCGCGGGCCGCGCCGGGACCGAGGACCTCCGGCACGCCGTCACCAGCTACCGGGCCCTCGTCGACGCCCTGCTCGACGGCGACGACGGCCCCGGCCACCGGGACCCGGGTCACGATGGCGACGACGGCACCGCCCAGCCCGGCGCCCACCGGCGCACGGACCAGCCCCAGCAGCAGGACGTCCGACGGGAGACCACGACATGAGCGACACGCACGACCGTTCCGGCGGGCGCCAGGACAGCCGCGCCGCGCGGCTCGCCGGGGAGCTGAAGGACCGCATCGTCGGCCGGACCGACGACGAGCGCGACGCCGCGTGGGACCCGGCCGACGCCCGGTCGACCGCGGAGCGTGACGCCGGTGTCCGGTCGCCGCAGGACGGAGCCCCGGCGGGTTCCGGACCTGGGGGGCCGGGGGAGATGCCCCCGGCGGCCGACCCGGGTGCGGGCGCGCCACCCCCTGCTGGCGGCGATCCCCGCCACCCCGGTGCGACCGACCCGGCATCGGCGCCGCCGGACGCGCGGTCCGGTGCTGCCGCCCCGGGTGGCGGCGCCCCGGCCGTCGACCCGGCTGCGGCGCCACCCGCCGGTGCGGGGCCCGGCGGCGGTGTCCCGCCCGGGCGCGGCGGGACCGCGGCCGGCGGCCCCCCTCCCGGTGGCGCAGCCCCGACGGGCGGCGTCGCACCCGGTGGCGCCCCTCCGGCCGGTGGCACCGCACCCGGTGGTCCGGCTCCGGCCGGTGGCGCCGCACCCGGCGGAACGGCTCCGCCCGGTGGCGCTGCACCGGACGGGACGGCTCCGGTCGGCGGTGACCCGCGTGGTGGCGGCGTTCCGGGCGGGGGCGCGCCCGCGGACGTCCGTACGCCTCCCGGTGGGAACGAGCCCGCCGCGGCCGCCGATGCCGCGCACCCGGGTTCGGCGGCGGCCGGTGGTGGATCGGCGCTGCTCACCCCGGAGCGCTCCCGGGAGTACCAGGAGCGCTGGACGGTCCTGAAGGGCGAGTTCGTCGACGAGCCGCGGCGCGCGGTGCAGGGGGCGAACGAGCTGGTGGGGGAGGTGCTCGACGAGCTGGAGAACCTGTTCCGCCGTCAGCGCGACGACCTGGAGCAGCAGTTCTCCCGGCAGGACGCCTCGACCGAGGACCTGCGCCAGGCGCTCGGCCGGTACCGGGAGTTCTTCGACCGCCTGCTGTCGCTCTGATCACCGGGTCCGCGCCGCGGTCGCACCGGCGGCCGCGGCGCGGACCGGGATCGCCGTCGTGCCCGGCCGGGTCCCGGGATCGCTACCGAGCCCACACGGGGGCGGGGAGCGGACGAGTGATCGCGCCGTAGCCCCCGAGGGGGTCGGCGTGCATCCGGCCGCGCTCCCAGCGGGCGACGTCGAGGATCCCGGGCGGTTCGAGCTCCCACCCGTCGAGCAACTCGATGAGCTCGGCACGGCTGCGCAGGGTTCCCGGAGTGCGGGTGGACGCGTAGTGGCTGTTCGCGGCCCGGATCGCCTCGGCGAGCCGTGGGTGCTCCGGGTAGTCGGCACTGGACTGCGCCACGACGAGGACGCTGCCCGGGGCCAGCGCGTCGCGGTAGGTCCGCAGGATCTGCGCCGGCTGGTCGGAGTCGGACACGAAGTGCAGCACGCCGACCAGCAGCACCGCGACCGGCCGGGTGAAGTCGAGCAGGTCCGCCACCCCGGGGCTGGACAGCATCGCGCGCGGGTGGCGCAGGTCGGCCTGGGTGACGGTGACCTGGTCGGTGTGGCCGAGCAGGTCACGGCTGTAGGCGACGGCGACGGGTTCGACGTCGACGTAGGCGACGCGGGCCGACGGGTCCTCCGTCCAGGCGACCTCGTGCACGCTGCCCGCGGTCGGCAGGCCCGCCCCGAGCTCGAGCAGCTGGGTGATGCCGTTGCCGACGCAGTGCCGCACGGCGTGGCGCAGGAACGCCCGGTTGGCCCGGGCGAGCGAGACCGCACCGGGATAGGCGTCGCTGACGGTGCGGGCGAGCCGGCGGTCGGCGTCGCCGTTGTGCGATCCGCCCAGCAGGAAGTCGTGGGCCCGGGCCGCGTTCGGCTGGTCGATGTCGATCGGATCCCACCACCTTCTGCGACGATCGCGCTCGTTCGCCGGAGGGATTGTGCCGTGTGCGCCCGTTCGGGTGGGACGAAATAGGAAATTAGTCCCATTGTGATCACTCACTGCAGGAGGAGCCGAGCAAGCGGGCGATCGGAGGGGCGGTCGCGACGACGCAGGGCGCGGTCAGGCCGGGGGCGGGACCATCGCCTCGATCAGGTGCGGGCCCGGTTCGGCCTGCGCCCACCGCAGCGCGTCCAGCAGGTCCTCGGTCGTCGTCACCCGCCGGGCGGGGACGCCGAACCCGGTCGCGAGCGCGGTGAAGTCCGGGACCGGGTCGGTCAGGTCCAGCATCCGGGCCGCACGGCCGGACCGGGCCACCTCTCCGGCGCCGGTGCGGCCCAGCTCCACCCGCAGGATCGCGTAGGACGCGTTGTGCACGATCACGGTGGTCACGTCGAGCTGCTCGCGGGCCTGGGTCCACAGCGCCTGCAGCGTGTAGAGGGCGCTGCCCTCGGCCTGCACCGCGACCACCGGGCGGTCCGGCGCGGCGATCGCCGCCCCCACCGCGGCCGGTGGGCCCTGACCGATCGCGCCCCCGGTCAGCGCGAGCTGGGTGTGCGGGGCGGCCGTCCGCAGCGCCGGGGCCAGGACGGCCGACGCGGTCACCGACTCGTCGATCACGATCGCGTCCTGCGGCAGCGTCGCGGCGACCGCGGCGCACAGCGACCGCACGTCGAGCGGGCCGGGCCCCGGCTCCGGCGCGTGGTGCGGTGCAGGCTCCGCCGCGACGCCGCCGGCGACCCGGTCGGCGAGCTCGGTCAGGGCGGCCTCGGCGTCCGACGCCGCGTCGGCGAGCCCCACGACCGGGCAGCCCTGCGGGACCAGGTCGCCCGGCCGGTCCGGGTACCCGAAGAACGCCACCGGCGACCGGGCCCCGGCCAGTACCAGCGACGACGCCCCGGTCAGCTGGTCGAGTGCACGCTCGGCGGCGTACCCGAGCTTCTCCGCGGCGGGCCGCCCCGCGCCGGTGTCCCAGCACCGCGGGAACGTCTCCACCAGCAACCGGGTGCCGGTGGCCGCGGCGATCCGGCCGGCGGCGTCCATCGCGCGGGCGCTCAGCGCGGGGCCGCCCAGCAGGAGCACCGCGCCGGGGGCGCGCACCGCCTCCGCCGCGCGGTCCACCCGCAGCGGCGACGGCGGCTCGGGCGTCGCCGTCGTCCGAGGTGGTGCGGTGTCGCCGCCCTCGGACCAGGACACGTCCGCAGGCAGCACCAGGGTGGCGATCCGCCCGCCGTCCGCCGCGGTGGCGGCGACCGCCCGCATCGCGTCGTCGGCGACGTCGCGGGCGGTCCCGCTGGTGTGCACCCAGCCCGACACGGTCCGGGCGACGGCGGTGATGTCGGACTCCAGCGGGGCGTCGTGGCGCACGTGGTCGGTCGCGTGCGCGCCGACGACGCACAGCAGCGGTGATCCGGCCCGGCGCGCGTTGTGCAGGTTCGCCAGCCCGTTGCCGAGACCGGGCCCGAGGTGCAGCAGCACCGCGGCGGGCCGGCCGGTGAGCCGGGCGTAGGCGTCGGCCGCCCCGGTGGCGACGCCCTCGAACAGGGTGAGCACGCCGCGCATCGCGGGCACGTCGTCCAGCGCCCGCACGACGTGCATCTCCGAGGTGCCCGGGTTCATGAAGCACACGTCGACGCCGGCCCCGACCAGCGATCCGACCAGAGCCTGGGCGCCCTTCACCGGTGTGCCGCCGTCGCCGTCGTCATGGGGTCAGTGGACACCGTGTGACCCCGGTTGCGCCAACCCCGGTTCGAGTTGCGCCGCGGGCCGCGACGACGGGGAATGGACCCTCGTGAGCACCGAACGAGCCCCCGGATGAGCACCGAGCCCGATCCCCGCCGGTGGCGGGCCCTGTCCGTCTGCCTCGTGGCGGGCTTCATGAGCCTGCTCGACGTCAGCATCGTGAACGTGGCGCTGCCGTCGATGCAGGCCGGGCTGGACGCGTCGGCCGCGCAGGTGTCCTGGGTGGTGTCGGGCTACGCCCTGACGTTCGGACTGGTCCTCGTCGCGGCCGGCCGCCTCGGCGACGACCGCGGCCGCCGCCGGATGTTCCTGCTCGGGCTGGCGTTGTTCACGCTGACCAGCGCGGTCGCCGGGTTCGCTCCGACGCCGGAGGTGCTCGTCGTGGTCCGGCTGGCCCAGGGGGCCGCGGCCGGGCTGCTGTCGCCGCAGGTCGTCGGGTTCATCCAGGACCTGTTCCGCGGTCCGGAGCGGGGGACGGCGTTCGGGATGTTCGGCGCCGTCGTCGGCATCTCGACGGCGGTCGGCCCGCTGCTCGGCGGGCTGCTGCTGGCCTGGACCGGCACCGCCGACGGCTGGCGCTGGGTGTTCTTCGTGAACATCCCGATCGGGGTGGCCGCGCTCGTCTACGCCGCCCGGGTGCTGCCGTCCGACGGTGCGGCCCGGGCGGCCCGGCGGCCGCTCGACCTGGTGGGCGTGGTGCTGCTCGGCGTGGCCGTGGTGACCCTGATGCTGCCGCTGGTGCTCTCCGAGCAGGACCCGGCCGGTGCACCGTGGTGGCTGCTCGCGGTCTCGGCGGTGACGACGGTCGCGTTCGCCGGGTGGGAGCGCCGGGCGAAACGGGTGCACGGCCACCCGCTGATCGACGGCGCGCTGCTGCGCACCCGGAGCTACGCCACCGGCGTCGTCCTGGGCATGACCTACTTCGCCGGGTTCACCTCGATCTTCTTCGTGCTCACCCTCTACCTGCAGAACGGGCTCGGCTACACGCCGTTGCAGACCGGCCTCGCGCTGACGCCCTTCGCGCTCGGCTCCGCCGTGACCTCCGCGCTGGGCGGGCGGCTGGTCGAGCGGTTCGGCCGGCCGATGGTCGTGATCGGGCTCGCGGTCGTCCTCGCCGGCCTGGTCGCCACCGACGTCGCGCTCAGCCTGGCCGCGGGCGATCCGGTGGCCACCGGCTGGGCGCTCGCCGGGACGCTGCTGGTCGCCGGGGCGGGCGGCGGCCTGGTCGTCGCGCCGAACCAGACCCTCGCGCTCTCCGAGGTGCCGAGCACCTCCGGCGGGACGGCCGCCGGGGTGCTGCAGACCGGTCAGCGGATCGGGACGGCGGTCGGCCTGTCCGCGGTCGGCGCGGTGTTCTTCGGCCGGCTGTCCGCGACCGGCGACTGGGCGTCGGCGATCTCGCGGGGTCTGCTGATCACCGTCGGGCTGGTCGCGGTCGCGCTCGTCGTCGGGCTCATCGACCTGCTGCGGAGCCGCCGGACGCAACCGCCTCCGAGTCCCGCAGACCCGTCCGCAGGGTCTCCGTCATCAGGTACGAGCAGCCCATCGACACCAGGGAGATGACGGCCACGTAGCCCGCGACGGCGTAGAGCGACCCGGTCCAGGCGACCAGCGCCGTGCACAGCAGCGGCGCGACCCCGCCCAGGATCGAGGCGATCTGGTAGGACAGCGAGGCGCCGGAATACCGCATCCGGGTCGAGAACTGTTCCGCGAAGAACGCCGACTGCGGCCCGTACACCGCGGACCGGCAGGCCTGCACGACCAGCCCGCCGAGGACGAACAGCCACACGTTCGACGTCGAGACCAGCCAGAAGTACGGCACCGCGAACAGTGCCAGCATCCCCATCCCGGCGAGGAACAGCGGACGGCGGCCGAACCGGTCCGACAGCAGGCCGAACAGCACGATCATCGGGATGTCGGACAGCGACAGGAACGCGTTCGCGGTGAGGATCGTCGTGCGCTCGTAGGCGAGCTCGGTCGTCGCGTAGGTGACCAGCCACACCGAGCCCACGTAGAACGTCGAGTTCGTGGACAGGAACGATCCCGCCGCGAGCAGGATCTCCTTCGGGTAGGTCCGCAGCGCCTCGACGACCGGCATCCGGTTCGCCGCCTTGGCGTCCATCGTGTCCTGGAACACCGGGGACTCGTGCACCCCGAGCCGGATCCACATGCCGACGCCGATCAGCGCGATGCTGGCGAGGAACGGCACCCGCCAGCCCCAGGCCAGGAACTGCTCGTCGGTCAGCACGGCGGAGAGGACGGCGAACGTCGCCGTCCCCAGCACCAGCCCCAGCGGCACGCCGACCTGCGGCCAGCTGCCGTAGAAGCCGCGCCGGTGCGCCGGTGCGTGCTCGACGGCCATCAGCGCCGCCCCGCCCCACTCGCCGCCGACGCCGAAGCCCTGCAGGAACCGCAGCGTCACCAGCAGGATCGGGGCCCAGATGCCGAGCGTGTCGTAGCCCGGCAGCAGCCCCATGCCGACGGTCGCGGCGCCCATGAGCAGCAGCGAGTAGACGAGCATCGGTTTGCGGCCGATCCGGTCCCCGAAGTGCGCGAACACCGCACCGCCGACCGGCCGCGCGATGAACCCGACGGCGAACGCGCCGAACGCGGACAGCGTGCCGGTCAGCGGATCGACGGAGGGGAAGAAGACCTGGCCGAAGACGAGCGCGGCGGCCGTGCCGAAGATGAAGAAGTCGTACCACTCGATCGTGGTCCCGACGAGGCTGGCCGCGGCGACCTTGCGGGACGACCGGAGCGTGGGCGATGGTCCCGGCGACGCCGGCGGGACGGTGGCTGACATGCACGGAAGGTAGGGCGTGTGCCCGGATCGTGTCGAGATGCACGACTGACCGGAGTGTCCACCGGTCGCCGGACGGTCACTCCGGGGTGCGGGCCCGCCGCCCGGCGAGCGCCCCCGCCGCGAGCAGCACCGCCAGACCCGCGAGCGGCACCACGAGCAGCCCGACCCGCAGCTCGGTCGCGTCGGCGACGACCCCGACGACCGGGGGAGAGGCCAGGAACCCGACCCGCATCAGCCAGGTGACGACGGTCAGCCCGGTCCCCGGGGCGAGCCCCGGCAGGTTGTCGGCGGCGGTCATCGCGGCCGGGACGAGCGTCGCGACGCCGAACCCGGCGATGCCGAACCCGGCGATCGTCCCCGGCACCGAGGGGAAGGCGAGGGCCAGGCCCATGCCGACGAGCACCAGAGCGCCGCCGGTGCGGGCGACCAGACGCTGCCCGAAGCGGTCCACCATCCGGTCGCCGATCAGCCGGCCCACGAACTGGCAGCCCTGCAGGGCCACGAACCCGAACCCGGCCACGGCGGCACCGGCACCCAGCCCCTGCAGGTGGACCGCGGCCCAGGTGGCGCCGGAGTCCTCGACGATCGTGCCGGAGTTGGCGATGACCCCGAACACGGCCAGCATCAGCACCGTGCGCAGGCCCAGCCCCGCCCACGGGCGGACCGGCCGCTCGCCCGGCTGCGGGGCGGCCCGCTCGCTGTCCTCGCCGCCGGGCAGCAGCAGCGGGTAGACGGCGACCGCGATGAGCACCGACAGCAGCGAGGACAGGCACAGGTGCAGCACCAGCGGCAGCGCGATCCCGGCCGCCGCCGAGCCCATCAGGCCGCCGGCGACCGCGCCCACCGACCACAGCGCGTGGAAGGAGTTGAGGATCGACCGGCCGTAGCGGCGCTGCACCCGCATGCCGTGCGCGTTCTGCGCCACGTCGACGATCGCGTCGGACGCCCCGACCAGGAACATCGCGGCGGCGAACAGACCCCAGGACGGGGCGAACGCCACCAGCACGACGCCGATCCCGATCGCCGCCATCCCGAACGAGGCGACCCGTGACGAGCGGAACCGGGCGATCAGCGCGCCCGCGGTGAGGCCGGCCAGCAGCGCACCGAACGGCATGGCGGCCACCGCGACCCCGAGCTGGGCGTTGCTCAGCCCGAGCGACTCCTTGATCTCCGGGAAGCGCGGCAGGACGTTCGCGTAGACCAGACCGTTGGTGAGGAAGACCAGACCGACACCGCTACGGGCCCGCCGCTCGGTCCGTCCGGGGAGCACTGCCGTCGATCCGTCCGCCACGACGTCGATGATGCAGGACGTCCCCCGCCCGTCCGCGAACCGGTTACGCGGACTCCAGCAGCCTCAGCACCGCCCGCTCGACCCGCGCGCGGGCCCGTGGGTCGGTGCCGACGTCGGTCCCCGCCGGGATGCGGCGCAGCCCCGCGGCGACGGTGCGCCCGTTCTCGAAGGCGTGCACGATCCGCGGGTCGACGTAGGAGCTGCGGGCCACCGCCGGGGTGTTGCCGAGTGCCTCGGCCACCGCCCGCATCGCGGCGGCCTCCGCCCGGCGCAGGGCGGTCGCCGACGTGGGCGTCCCGTGCCCGGCGAGCGCGACCGCGGCGACCACGGTCGCGTTCCACGTCCGCAGGTCCTTGGCGGTGTGCTCGTCGGCGGTCAGCGTGCGGAAGTGGTCGTTCAGGTCGTCGGAGTGCACCGCCCGCCAGGTGCGGCCGTCGCGGTGCACGAGGAACCGGTCACCGTCCGGGCGGGCCCGGCGCAGCGACCGCACGACGCGGAGCAGGCCGTCGTCGCGGATCCGGATCTGCCGGTGGATGCCGCCCTTGGCGGTGTAGGCGAACTCCAGACCGCCACCGCGCAGCCGCACGTGCTCGCGGCGCAGCGTGGACAGGCCGTAGGTGCCGTTCTCCGTGGCGTACTGCTCGCCGCCGGTCCGGAACACCCCGAGATCGAGGATCCGCATCGCGGCGCCGAGCACCCGGTCCCGCCCGGTTCCCCGGACGGCGAGCGCGGCGTCGACCCGGGAGCGGAACCGGGGCAGCCGGCGGGCGAGCGCCAGCACCCGGTCGTGCTTCACCGAGTCCCGGTCGGCGTGCCAGCGCGGGTGGTAGACGTACTGGCGGCGGCCCGCGACGTCGTAGCCCACGGCCTGGATGTGGTCGCGCTCCCGGTCGGAGATCCAGACGTCGCGCCAGGCCGGCGGGATCACCAGCCCGTCGACCCGGGCCCGGGCGTCCGCGCCGAGGGCCGAGCCGTCGGCGGCGTGGTAGCTGAAGCCGCGGCCGCGGCGGCGCCGGGTCCAGCCGCCGCGGTACGGGACGGCGCGGGTGAGTCGCACGGGACGGGGTACCCCGCCCCGCCGCCGGTCATCCGCGCAGCGCGCTGAACTTCCCGGCGGTGCGGAGTGCTCCGGAGACGCCCTTGTAGGCGCTGCTGCGGGCACCGTCGCGCAGCCCGCGGAGCTGGGCCCGGCGCTCCCGGCCCGCACCGCTCCAGGCCAGCAGCGAACGGCCCCACGAGTCGCGGGCCAGCTCCTTGGTGCCGGCCTCGCGGGCCAGCAGGGCCCAGCGGTCGCCGAAGTCGTCGAGGCCGTCGCGGTAGGCGAACACCGCCGGGCGGATGTAGGCCATCCCCGGCGGCCGGCGGCGCATCGACGGCGCGTACTCGGCGATCACCTTGTCCAGGCACTCGAAGCGCCGCTGCCGGTTCGAGCTGATCGAGCCGGCCCGCATCAGCCGCATGTCCAGCAGGTAGCGCCGGGTGCCCCACATCAGCGGGTAGTGCGATCCGGCCGCGATCCGCAGCCACATCTCGAAGTCGACCGCCGAGGGCAGCGACGAGTCGAAACCGCCGACCTGGTCGAAGCAGGCCCGCCGGATCATCAGCGAGCTGCCGTTGTGCGGCGGGTTGTTCTCGATGAGCTGCTTGTCGAGGTCCACGGCGCCGGTCGGCTGCCAGCGCAGCGCCACGACCTGGCCGCTCTCCAGCATCACGCGGGTGTGGCAGTAGGCCATGCCGACCCCGGGCGGTGCGGTGTGCAGCGTCTCCAGCATGTGCCGGAGGAACTGCGGGTGCCAGCGGTCGTCGCCGTCGAGGAAGGCGACGAAGGGCGCCTCGCTGTCGGCCAGCGCCCGGTTGCGGGCGGCGCCGGAGCCGCCGTTCTCGACCTGGATCAGCCGGATCCGGTGGTCCTGCTCGGCCTTCGCCCGGACCACGTCGGCCGTGTCGTCGGTGGAGCCGTCGTCCACGACGAGGTACTCGAAGCGGGTCTCGGTCTGTGCGAGGACGGAGTCGATCGCCTCCCCGATCCACTGACCCACGTTGTAGGCAGGGGTGATCACCGTCACCAGGACGTTGCGGTTCCGCACGCTCGGCACGTTATCAAGGCTCCCTCCGATGTGGGCCCGGCCGGACGTCCCGGCGGTCGGTGACCGGCGGTGTGCCGTCAGGGCATACCGGCAGGTTCGCCGCGGGCGGGTCGAGCGTTTCTCGAAACGGACAACGCCCGTCGATCCGGGCGGTTACTCCCGACACGCCGATCGTCGCCGGGACGCCGCCCGATCGTCGCCGAGATGCAGCCGGACCGTCGCCGGCCGGCCGGCGACGGGCCTCGCCGGTACCGGGGCCGGGGCGGCGGCTATCGTGCGAAGAATGTCGTTCGACATCCGGGTGATGCTCTCCCGACGGTTCCGTTTCCTGCCGCACCGGGCCTTCGCGATCCTGCACCACGCCCTGTTCCAGGGTGAGATCACGACGCTGCGGAAGCCGCGGACCTACGCGCAGCTGCTCGCGAAGAAGAACCTCGGTGAGCAGTCCGAGCTCGTGCACATCACGGCGGACAAGTACCGGGTGCGCGAGCACGTGGCCGACCGGATCGGGGCCGAGCACCTCATCCCGCTGGTCCAGGTCGTGGAGCGCGCCCAGGACCTGGACCTGGAGTCGCCGCAGCGGCCCTACGTCGTGAAGGGCACGCACGGCTGCGACATGACCATCCTGGTCCCGCACCCGGCGGCCGCCGACCACGCCCGCATCCGGTCGACCGTCGCGCGCTGGCTGCGCACCGACTTCTTCGTGCACGGCTGGCGGGAACGGCCCTACCAGGGGCTGACCCCGCGCGCCGTGGTGGAGGAGTACATCGGCGACGGCACCAAGCCGCCGGCCGACTACAAGTTCTTCGTGTTCCACGGCGAGCCCGCGATGGTCGTCGTGGACCAGGACCGGTTCGTCGCGCACACCTCGACGCTGCTGCACCCGGACTGGGTGCCGTTCCGGATCTCCGGGCGGTTCGCCCAGGCGGACCGGCTCCCGGAGAAGCCGGCCTGCTACGAGCGGATGCTGGAGATCGCCCGGACCCTGGGCAAGGACTTCACCTTCGCCCGGATCGACCTCTACGACGTCGACGGCCACGTCTACTTCGGCGAGATCACGCACAACCCCGGTGGCGGGCTGGTCCGGTTGCAGCCGCGCGCCTTCGACCGCGCGCTGGGCAACCTCTGGCGCAACGGCACCCCGATCCCGGAGCGCTTCATCGCCCGCTGAGGACGCGTGGGCTCCGGAGTGTGGCGGCTCGCTGCTTGGCCTGCCGCGGTCGTTAGAGATCGCGCTGACCGACCGGTTCTCCTCAACCGCCCTCTGGCTGGCTCACCTGATCGGCCGAGCGTCGGTGCGACCTCGCCCGCCCCCTCGTCTCCTCCGGAACTAGGGGAGCCCTGGTTACCCTGGTCGCATGGCAGCCACCGGTCATGTAGGGAAGCGCCTCGTCGAACTGCGGCTCTGGCGTGGCATGCAGGCACGGGTTGTCGCCGACTTGGCCGGGATCAGCCCGGGCTACCTGAGCATGCTGGAGGCCGGCGAGCGAGCGCTGAACAAGCGCTCCACGCTGGAGGCCATCGCGAACGCGCTGCGGGTCGCACCGTCCGAGCTGGGTGCGCTGCCGACTGACACGGTGCTGAACCCGGAGGTGGCGGAGGCGCTGGGCACGCTGCCCGATCTGGAAGCGGCCCTGACCGACGTCGAGCCGCGCGAGGCGACCGTCACGCCCCGCCCGCTGGACGCCGTCGTGGCCGAGCTGGATTACGCGGACGCCGAGCTGCGGCCCCGGAGCAAGATCGTCGAACAGATGCAGATCGCACCGAGACTGGTCCGCGAGGCCAACTCCCTCTACGACGCCGAGCCGGGGCGCCGAGGTGAGGTGCTGGAGGCGATCGGGCGGACCTACAAGCTCGCCAACGTGTCCTCCCTCGCCCTCGGTGCCCGGTCGGTGGCGAGCCTGGCAGCCTCGGCGATGCGCGACGTCACGGCGGAGCTGGGGCCGGAGTGGGCCGGTGCCGTCGCCTTCGCGCGGAACAGCGCGCTGTCGGCCGGTGGCCGGGAGCGGGTCCTGGCCCGCGCGACCAAGACCCTTGACGGCTTGGACAAGAGCGAGGATCGGCAACGACAGGTCGCCGGGATGCTCCACCTCCAGAGCGGTCTCGCGGCGGCGACGCTGGCTGACGGTGAGGGCGCCCGGGAGCATGTCGGGGAGGCCCGGAACCTGGCCCGGCCCGGCGACGAGTTCGGTGCGCTGGCGATCGGATTCGGGCCGGACAACGTCGACTTCTGGGCGATGGCCGTAGAGATCGAGCTGGGCGAGCCCGGTCGGGCGATGTCGATCGCAGACCGCGCGATCCCGGAGCGGCACCCGAGCTGGAGCAGACAGTCCGCGTTCCACCTGGACCGGGCGCGTGCTCAGTCCAGCGAGAAGAAGTACCGGAAGCCCGCGGTGTGGTCGCTGGTACGCGCCGAGATGCTGCACCCCGTGTCGACGAGGACGAGTGTGTGGGCGCGGTCGGTGACCGGAGATCTGCTGCGCACCGTGAAGCGGGACAGCCCGGAGGGCCGGGAACTGCGCGGCCTCGGCTACCGGATGGGCATCGCTCCGTCCTGACCGGCCTCGTCCTCGTCGCGGTCCATCGCGGCGAGATGCTGGACGATCCGCGCCGGCACCACGGTGTCGAGCTGGCCGCGCCGGATCCACGTCCGACGGATCGACGCCGCCGCGTCGGCGAGCAGCCGGATGTTGCAGGGGTGCTGCGGCATCCCGTGGGTCTGCGAGGGGCAGCCACGGCAGCGCCCCTTGCCGTCGTCGGTGTGCTCCTCGATCAGGTCGTCGGCGAGCCCCGGCACCTTGGCGAGGTACACAGCTCCGCAGGCATCCACTGTCACGGGAAGAACGCTATGGGTGACCATCTCGCCACACTTCACACGAAGTGAACCGCACTGATTTGCGTACTGCCTTGATGAGCCATGCTCGGGTCGGCTCACCTGAAACTCCGAGGCACTGCGGTGCCCGGGCCCCGGTGGGCTCAGGGCTCGCGGACCCGCGGGATCTCGTGCGTCGGGTCGTCCGGACCGCCCACCGGCCCCCCGATCGGGCCGGTGCCGACGTCGTCCGGACGCTCCGGCGGGGCCGGCTGGCGCAGCCACCGGATCACCGACGGCGCGAACGCGATCGCCAGGACCAGCTCGCCGGCCAGCCAGGCCCATCCCACGACGTCGACGCCGAGCACCGGTGCCAGCAGCGGGATCCCGCCGAGCACGATGAGCGCGTGCACCGCCTGCTGCACCGCGAGCCCGAAGGTGCGGTTCGCGAGCCGGGACTTGGTCATCCACAGCGTCACCACCACCCGCGGCACCATCGACAGCATCAGCAGCTGCAGCACGGTGGTGGAGTTCTCGACGTACTCCGGCCCGTAGAACCACAGCAGCAGCGGCGCCGCGAGCGCGATCAGCAGTGACGACGGGACGACGATCAGCAGGATCCGGCGCAGCACGGCCCTGGCGAACAGGTGCGCCCGCTCGGGCCGCCGCGCCCCCTCGACGACCAGCGCCGAGGTGATCGCCACCGACAGCATGCTCATGGCCTGGAAGACGGTCTGCGCGGGCAGCAGGTAGGCGCTGGCGGCCTGACTGATCACCATGACGACGAGGACCGGCAGGAACGACGACATGGCCTGGTTGAACACCTGGCCCAGGTAGTCGCCCGCCATGTACCGGACCAGGGTCGGCCGGTCCGGGGCACCGGAGCCGGGCTCGGCGGCGGACTCGGCCGAGTGCCGCGGCAGCAGCCGGCGCGAGATCAGCAGGGTGAACGGCACCAGCAGCGCGATCACCGGCGCGCTCCACGACGTGAACACGCCGTCGGTGACCGAGAACGCGGCGACCACGACCAGCAGGACGAGCTTCACCAGCCCGTAGACGCCGTTCTCCAGCACCACCCACATGGCCGAGCGGACCCCGGTGAGCACCTGGTCCTGCAGGTTGAAGATGGACCAGGCCGCGGTGGAGACGACGAACCACGCACCGAACCCGAACGAGACGTGCAGCGGGTCACCCGGCGCGTAGAAGAAGTGGCAGTACGCCATGACGGCCGTCGCCCCGACCACCGCGGCGGCCGCGGACGTCCCGTAGGCGAGCCGGACCAGCGAGCGCGAGTCCCGCCCGGCCGTCGGGAGGAAGCGGATGATGGCCTGGCCGAAGTTCAGCGAGGTCAGGACCGAGATCAGCAGCATCAGGTTGACCAGGGCGTTGCCCCGGCCGACCTCCTCGGTGCTGAACACCCGCGCCGCGAACACCCAGTAGAGGAGCCCGAACCCGGAGTTGACCACCGTGTTCAACATCAACGCGTAGGCGTTGCGGTAGAGCGGGTTCGCCATCTCCTGACGGGCCGAACGCACGCGTCCGGCGACCATCGAGCCGACGCTCACCGGCCGGCCACCGGACCCGCGGGGCGGGGAAGCGGTACGCCGTCTCCCGGACCGGCGTGGTGCTGCCACGCAACGTTCGAGGGGGGCACGGCGTCCACGCTAACGAGAACCCCTGCCGGGTGACCCGGCGGGGGAGCCCGGGAGACCCCGCGGGCTGCCCGGGTGCACCGCACGGGCAGTCGTGCCGGGGTCGCCCGGGGGGCGCGGTGCGGCGAAACGCTACCGTGCTCAGCAATCGTTCAACGGTCGAACCGAGGGGGGTCCTCGTGCGTATTGCGTGCGTTGGTGGCGGTCCGACCGGCCTCTACCTGGCGATTCTCGCCAA
Organism: Pseudonocardia sp. HH130630-07; assembly: GCF_001698125.1. Classification (NCBI taxonomy): domain Bacteria; kingdom Bacillati; phylum Actinomycetota; class Actinomycetes; order Pseudonocardiales; family Pseudonocardiaceae; genus Pseudonocardia; species Pseudonocardia sp. HH130630-07. The sequence continues at coordinate 4,897,356 of NZ_CP013854.1, forward strand.
GCTGCGGTCGGGTGGACGAGACGACGTGACGGTCTACGAGCGGAATCCACGGGGCCGGACCCACGGATTCGCCGTCACGTTCGGGGAGGATCTGCTCGACGAGGCGCACCGCTGCGACCCGGTCAGCGCACGCTGGCTGCGGTCCTCGGCGCGATTGTGGAACGCCCAGTCGGTCCTGGTCGGCGACGCCCGCCCGGTGCACCTGGGCGGCAAGTACGGGTACAGCATCGCCCGGGTCACGATGGTCGACCTGCTCATCCGCCGGGCCGAGCAGCTCGGCGTCGACCTGCGGTTCGACACTCCGGCGCCGCCGCGGGCGGAGATCGACGCCGACGTGGTCGTCGCGACCGACGGTGCGGGCTCGCGTCTGCGGGAGGCCCGCCGCGAGCACTTCGGGACGACGATCGAGACGGGGGAGAGCCCGTACCTGTGGCTCGGTACCGAGCGCGACTCGGCGACGTTCCTGTTCGCCTACGAGCGGACCGACGCCGGGTGGATCTCGATCCACGTCTACCCGTCGTCGAACGGGCTGAGCACCTGCATCGTGGACTGCGAGCAGCCGACCTGGCTCGGCCTCGGGTTCGACACGATGGCCGGGCCGGAGGCGCTGAAGACCCTGCAGGAGATCTTCGACCGGGCGCTCGACGGGCACCGGATGCTCCCGCCGCCCACCGGGCTGCCCGACGCGCCGTGGCTGCGTTTCCGTGAGGTCCGCAACCTGACCTGGCGGGACGGGAACCTGGTCCTCGCCGGGGACGCCGCGCACACGACGCACTTCGGCATCGGGTCCGGGACCCAGCTCGCGATCGAGGACGCGATCGGCCTGGCCGACGCGCTCTACGGTGCGACCGGGGCCCCGCGCGACGTCGTCGACCTCGGCTGCGCGGACGGCCGGGGGGCCGCACTCGCTGCCTACGACGCCCGCCGCCGTGCGGTGCTCGGCCCGATCCAGGACATGGCCCGGCGCAACATGCACTGGTTCGAGCAGGCCAACCGGCGGCTGGAGCGGGGCGAGGACCCGGTCGAGTTCGCCTGGGCGCTGCTCGGCCGGCGCGGGGACATGGGCCGGTTGCACTACCAGCTGCACCGCGCCACCCAGTTCGGTCCGCTGCGCCAGGTCCGGCGCGGGATGACGACCGCCCGCCGGGTGCGGCGCGCGGCGAGGCGCGGGGACCTGGGCCGCCCCGGTGGGCCGACCGGTTGATCCGGCCGGGCGACCGGCGTCGTCCGCGCCGGTCGCCGCGGTCATCCGGCACCGGCACGCAACCGGCCGGAGGGCCCCTCGTACCGTGAGGGTCCGGCGTTGGAGCACGAGGGAGCTGACGTGAAGATCGTCTGTGTCGGTGGCGGACCCGCCGGGCTGTACCTGGGCATCCTGGCCCGGTTGCGGTCCCGGGGCCGGGCCGAGGTCGTCGTGGCGGAGCGGAACGCGCCGGGCACGGCGTCCGGGTTCGCGGTCACGCTGGGCGAGGACATCCTCGACGAGCTGTACCGGACCGACCCCGAGGGCGCCCCGGCGATCCGGGCCGCCGCGCACGTCTGGGACAGCCAGGTCGTCGAGGTCGCCGGGCGCACGGTGCACCTGGGCGGCCGTTACGGGTACTCGATCGGCCGCGCGCGGCTGCTCGAGGTGCTCGCCCGGCGGGCCCAGCAGGTCGGGGTGGACCTGCGGTTCGAGACGGCGGTCGCGCCGGACGGGGACCTCACCGCCGATCCGCTGACCGCCGACGCCGACGTCGTCGTCGGCGCGGACGGGGTGAACAGCGCCATCCGTGCGCACCGGGCCGAGGCGTTCGGTGCCCGGGTCAGCCACGGCGAGAACCGCTACGTGTGGTTCGGCACCAGCAAGCCGTTCCGGCCGTTCACGTTCGCGTTCGAACGGACCGACGCCGGCTGGATCTGGTTCCACGCCTACCCGGCCGCGGACTGCCTGAGCACCTGCATCGTGGAGTGCACGCCGGAGACCTGGACGGGCCTCGGCCTGGACACGATGGCCCCCGACGACGCGATGCGGATGCTGGAGAAGATCTTCGCCCGCACGCTGGGCGGGCACTCGCTGATCGCCCCGCCGGGGATGGGCTCGTCGCCGTGGCTGCAGTTCCGCGAGGTCCGCACCATGTCCTGGCGGGACGGCAACGTCGTGCTAGCCGGGGACGCCGCGCACACCACGCACTTCGCGATCGGCTCGGGCACGGTGCTCGCCGTCGCCGACTCCATCGCGCTCGCCGAGGAGCTCTTCCCCGGCGACGGGCACGAGCCCGGTGTCCTGCCCGCACTGGCCGCCTACGACGCGCGCCGCCGGGCCCGGATGCTGCCGATCCAGGACATGGCCCGGCGCAGCATGGAGTGGTTCGAGACCGTGCCGCGCCGGCTGGACGCCGCCGACCCGGTCGACTTCGCGTGGTCGTTGCTGGACCGTCGCGGCGACCAGGGCCGGCTGCACCGGCGGCTGCACGACGTGACCCAGGTCGACCCGGTCCGTGAGGTCCGTCGCCGGCTGACGACCGCCCGGCGCGTGCGCCGGGCCGTCGGCCGGGGCGAGATCGCCCCGGCCCAGGCACCCGGCGAGCTGCTGCAGGGCTGACCCCGGCCGGGCTCAGGCCTCGCCGTCCTCCCGCTCCGCGCGGGCCAGGAACGAGTGCCTGCGCCCGTACAGGGCGTAGACGACCAGCCCGAGCACCAGCCATCCGGCGAAGCGGATCCAGGTGTCCAGGTTGAGGTTGAGCATCAGGTAGAGGCAGGCGATCGCGGTGATCGCCGGGACGACCGGTGAGAACGGGACGCGGAACGGGCGCTTCAGGTCCGGCCGGGTCCGCCGCAGCACCGGCACCGCGACGGCCACGATGATCATCGCGGCGAGCGCCCCGATCGAGACCATGTCGGCCAGCGCGGTGATCGGGGTGAAGGCCGCGATCACCGCGCACACGACCCGCCGATGATCGTCATGCGGTGCGGCGTGCCCCAGCGCGGGTGCGCCGTGCCGATGGCCGGCGGGAGCAGCCCGTCGCGGCCCATCGCGTACCCGATCCGGCCGATCGTGACGAGCTCGACCATCATCACCGAGGTCAGGCCGGTGACCGCGCCGAGCGAGATCATCGCCCCGACCCAGGGCAGCCCCACGGAGGAGAACGCGACGGCGAGCGGGGCGCCGGTGTCGATCTCGGTGTAGGGCACCATCCCGGTCAGGACGAGCGACACCCCGACGTAGAGCACCGCGCAGACGGCCAGCGCCCCGAGCAGGCCGATCTTGAGATCGCGGTCCGGTCGCCGGGACTCCTCGCCGAGGTTCGCCAGCGCCTCGAAGCCGGTGTAGGCGAAGAACACCACCGCGGCGGCGGTGAGCATGCCGCCGATCCCGTAGACCGTCGGCTCCAGCCCGAACACCCCGGACACGACGGGCTGGGTGAACACGGTGCCGCCCTCCTCGGCGGGCTGCGCCGGCGGGACGAACGGGGTCAGGTTGTCCGGGTTCACGTAGAACGCCCCGAGCACCAGGATCAGCACGCACACGGCCAGCTTCACCAGCACCAGCACGTTGGTGAGCCGGGCGGACTGCTGGATCCCGGCGACCGCGACGACGGTGAGGATCCCGATGATGACCACGGCCCCGACGTTGACGACGGCGTCCTCGCCGAACCAGGTCGAGGGCAGCCCGAACAGCTCGGCGAGATAGCCCGACCAGCTGCGGGACACCACGGCCAGCCCGAGCCCGAACTCGAGCAGCAGGTCCCAGCCGATGATCCAGGCGAAGACCTCGCCGAGCGTCGCGAACGCGTAGGTGTAGGCCGAACCGGCGGTCGGTACCGACGACGCCAGCTCGGCGTAGCAGACCGCGGCCAGGCCGGCGACGACCGCGCCGATCAGGAACGACAGCGTGACGGCCGGTCCCGCGTGCTGCTGGGCCTCCACCCCGGCGAGGGTGAAGATCCCGGTGCCGATGATGATGCCGACGCCGAAGCCGACCAGGTCCCGGGCCCGCAGCGTCCGGGTCAGGCCGGAACCGTCACCCTCGCTGCGCGCCAGGATCCGCTCGACCGGCATCGTCCGTCTGGCCGCCACGCCCGTCACCCCTCGTCGATCGATGGTTGCGTGACGGTACGACGGGCGGCCCCGCGCCGCCGGGCGCACCGCGCGGCCGTGTCCGGATCGTCACGCGGTGTGCTTCGACGACCGCATGTGGTGTTCGTTGCTGATAATCCGGTGTGAAGGCCGGTCCGGACCTGGCCGGGACGCCCGGGGCCGGGTCACGATCGGGTGATGCCGGTGCTCCCGGCGGCCACCGGTCGCCGACCGGCTCCGGACGGGGGAGCCGTGGCGACCGAACGTCTCCGCACGGGCGCCGTCGCGCTGGTCGTGGCACTCGTCGCCGTGCTGCCGGTGCTCGTCGTGCCCTCCGCCCCCGGCGCCGCCGGACCGGTCGGCGACCCGCCCCCCGCCGTCGCCGATCCCGTCGCGCCCCCGGTGCCGGAGGCGAGCGGGGGGATCACCTCGCGCCCGCCCGGGAGCGTGCCGGTGGCCCGGGCCGGTGAGGACGGGCTGGAGCTGTCCTGGGCGCTGCTCGACACCGGGACCGGGGACTGGACCGGATCGCCCGGTGCGGACGCCGACGCCACCGAGGCCGAGTCGGCGATCAAGGCGTGGCTCGCCGCGGACACCCTGCGGGCGGCCGCCGAGCGGGGGCGCGCGGTGACCGCAGCCGAGCGGTCCGACATCACCGCCGCCGTCCGGCGCAGCGACGACGACGCGGCCGAGCGCCTCTACCGGGCCGGCGGGCGGGACGCGGTGATCGACCGCCTGCAGCCGGAGTGCGGGGTCGACGTCTCGTCGTCGCGGCGCGGCTGGTGGTCCTACACCCAGGTCACGGCGATCGACGCGGCGCGGATCCTGGCCTGCGTGCACGAGCGGGCGGCCCGCTGGCCCGGTGGGGCCGACCTGCTCGTGGACCTCGCCTCGATCACGCCGGACGGCCGGTCCGGGATCGCCGCGACGCTGCCGCACCCGGCGGTGGAGAAGAACGGCTGGACCCTGCACGGCGGCCACTGGAACGTGAACTGCGTGCTGAGCTGGACCGACCGCGCGCTCGCCGTGCTCACGACGTTCCCGGGCGAGCGCGGGGTGGAGTACGGGTGGGACGTGTGCCGTGACGTCGCGGTCGAGGTACTGGCCGCCGACCGGGCCGATGCGGGAGGCCTGTGACCTGCGGCCGGCCAGGCGGAGGATCGTCCGTTTAGACATGCGAATACGTGCATGTATAGGCTGTCGTGCATGGGTCAGGGACACGGACACGGCGGCGCGGCGGGCGGCCACGGGCACGCGGGTGCCGGCACGGACCGGCGGCGGCTGGCGATCGCGCTCGTGGTCACGCTGGCGACGACCGTCCTCGGCGCCGTCGGTGCGGCGATCACCGGTTCGCTGGCGCTTCTGGCCGACCTCAGCCACCTGCTGACCGACGCCGGGGCGCTCGTCGCGGCGCTCATCGCGGCGGCGCTGGCGGCCCGCCCGGCCACGGCCCGGCGGACCTACGGCATGGGGCGGGCCGAGGTGCTGGTCGCGGCGCTGAACGCCCTCACGCTGGTGGCGGTCGTCGGCTGGGTGGTGGTCGAGGCCGTGCAGCGGCTGTTCGAGCCGCAGCCGGTGCCGGGGTTGCCGATGCTGGTCATCGGTGTGCTGGGGCTGGTCGGCAACCTGATCTCGCTCGCCGTCCTGTCCGGCGGGGACCGCGGCAACATGAACCTGCGCGGTGCGCTGCTGCACGTGCTCGGGGACGCCCTGGGCTCGGTCGGCGTGCTGGTGGCCGCGGTCGTGCTCATGACGACCGGATGGCCCTACGCCGACACGATCGCCTCGCTGGTCATCGTCGCGATCGTGCTGCCGCGGGCGGTGGCGTTGCTGCGCGAGGCCGCGCACGTGCTGCTGGAGGGTGCGCCGAAGGGCATCGACGGCGACGACGTGCGGGACGCCCTGCTCGCGGTCCCCGGCGTGACCGCGGTGCACGACCTGCACCTGTGGGCGATCAACGACCGCACCCCTGCGATGTCGGCACACCTCGTCGTGACCGAGGAGCTCACCGCGCACTGCGGCGACGAGTCGGTCCTCGACGCGGCGACCCAGGTGCTGCGCGAGCGGTTCGGCCTCGACCACTCGACGTTGCAGGTGGAGCACGCCGCCCACGTGGGGCACGAGAACCACTGCGGCTGACCCGCCCGCCGGCGCCGCGGCTACCGTGACCGGCGATGAGCAGCGAGCAGCGTGCCGTGGCGCCGGACGGCACCGGCCTCGGGTTCGACGTACACCCGCCGCGGGGGACCGGCCCGGGTGAGCCGTTGCTGCTGCTCGCCGGTCAGATCAATGCCCGGGTCTGGTGGAGCACGGTCCGGTCGTCGTTCGACGGGTACCGCACCGTCGCTCCCGACCACGCCGGTACCGGCACCAGCGACGACGCCGCCGACGGCGACTGGAGCACCCGCCGCTTCGCCCGGGACGTGGTGGCGGTCCTCGACGCCGCCGGGATCGACCGGGCGCACGTCTACGGCACGTCGATGGGCGGCCGGATCGCGCAGTGGCTCGCGATCGACCACCCGGACCGGGTCGGGGGACTCGTCCTGGGCTGCACGACCGGCGGTGGCAGCGGTGCCGTCCCGGCGGATCCCGCCGTGCTCCAGCGCCTCGCCGACCCCGGTGGTGGCCCGGCCGAGCTGCGCAGGCTGATGGCCGGGCCGGAGTGGACCGGCCCGCTGCCCGTGCTCGGCGACCCCGGGGCGGGTCCACGCGCCAGGGCCGGGCACCGCAGGGCCAGTGCCCGGCACGACGCCTGGGCGGCGCTCCCCGCGATCACCGCCCCGACCCTGGTGCTGCACGGCACCGCGGACGAGCTCACGCCACCCGGCAACGGCCGGTTGCTGGCCGGCCGCATCCCGGGTGCCCGGTTCGTGGCGTTCGAGGGCGCCCGGCACGCGTACTTCCTGGAGGACCGGGCGACCGACGAGGTGCTCCGGTTCCTCGCGGCACACCCGCTCGCCGCGGCCTGATCCGGAGGGCCCTACCCGGCGAGGTGCGACCAGCGCGGGGCGAGATCGGTCCACGGCCCCTCGTCGACGACCCGGCCCCGGTCCAGCACCACGACCCGGTCCGCCCGGGCCAGCGCCGCCCGCTTGGTGCTGGCGCCGACGACCGTGCCGCCGCGGCGGCGCAGCGCGGCCCACAGCTCGATCTCGGTCCGGACGTCCAGGGCCGAGGACACGTCGTCGGCGACGATCAGCTCCGCACCGGTCGCCAGCGCCCTGGCCATCGCCAGCCGCTGAACCTGGCCCCCGGACAGGCGGATGCCCCGGTGCCCGACGACGGCGTCCGTCCCGCCCGCGGCCGCGACGTCACGACCGAGCCGGGCGTCGTCGACGGCGTCCTCGATGCCGCGCCGGTGGCCGAGGCTCACGTTGTCGCCGAACGTCCCGGACAGCACCCGCGGCACCTGGCCGACGTAGGCGACCTGCCCGGGCCGCAGGAAGTGCTGCGGATCGGCGACGGCGCGCCCGTTCCAGCGGATGACGCCCTCGTGGTCCACCAGTCCGGCCAGCCCCGCCAGCAGGCTGGACTTCCCCGATCCGACCTGGCCGGTGACCAGCACCAGTGATCCGGCGTCGACGTCGAGATCGACGCCCTCCACCCCGACCGTCCCGTCGTGGTGGACCGCGGTGACCTTCTCCAGGCTCAGCCGGTGCAGCGGTTCCCGGGCCGCGGCCTCCGGCCCCGGCGCGGTGCCCGCGACGAGATCGACGCCGGCCGGCGGCCGGGTGAGGTCGGCGGTACCGGCGAACAGCGCGACCGTGCGCAGCCACCGGCGGGCGATCGGGGCCTCGGTGACCGCAGCGGCGCAGACCTGGCCGAAGAACCCGACACCGCCCAGGGTCGTCGACACCAGCAGCGCGGTGGCCAGGTCCCAGGCCCCGCCCAGGTACACCGACCAGGTCAGGATGACGGCGGCCTGCAGCACCAGGCCGGGGACCCCGTCCAGCAGGGTGCGGACCCGGTACTCGCGCACGGTCGCCCGCACGCGGTCGGCGTCCACCCCGACGAGGTGCGCGCGGACCGCGCCGGTCGCGGCGGCCAGCTTCACCGTGCGGACCGACTCCAGCGCCGACCCCAGCGCGGTGCCGAACCTGGCCCTGGCGTCGGCGGCGGCCCGCCCGGCCCGCCCGGCGGCCGGAGCACCGAGCGCCGCGGCCCTGGCGCAGAGCACGAGGAAGCCGCCGACGACCGCGGCGGTCTGCACGTTGCCGGACAGCAGCCAGGTCGCGAGGACCACGAGGGCCGCGTTGGCGACGTCGACCCAGCGGTCGGCGTAGAGCACCATCCGGTCCGAGTCGAGCGCGCGGGCGACGATCTCGCCGGCCGGCGCGCGGCCGGAGCGGTGCTGCATCGTCTGGCCGCGCAGCACCGCCAGCCGCATCTGCAGGGTGATCGCGGCCCACCAGCGCGGGTAGGTGCGGAACGCCACGGCGATCCACACCGGGAACAGCAGCAGCACCCCGGTCAGCAGGAGCGCCGGTTCCCACGGCGCCCCGCCGTCCTGCAGCTCGGCGGCCACCCGGCCCCACAGCCAGCCCGTCAGGACGCCGGAGGCGCCGGCGAGCGTGGCGATGGTGAACATCAGCCCACCGAGCAGCCCCCATCGCGGGTACGACAGGATCAGCCGCAGCACGGTCCGCCAGAGCGCCGGCGCCGGGGCCGGGTCGGCCGCGGGCACCGCGCGGCGGACCCGCCGGGCGAACGTGACGTCGTCCGCCCCGGCGAGCGGGGCCGCCACCGGAGCGCCTGCGGCGGACCCGTCCGGCCCGGTGTCGGTCCGGTCCGCGGCGAGCAGGTCGGCGTAGCGGCCGGGCTCGACGGCCAGCCGCTCCCGGGCGCCGTGCTGAACCAGCCGGCCGTCCTCCAGGACGGCGACCATGTCGGCCCGCCGGATCGTCGACAGCCGGTGCGCGACGACGATCCCGGTCCGGTCGGCGAGCAACGCCCTGGCCGCCCGGGTCACCCGGGCCTCGGTCCGCGGGTCCATCCGGGCCGTCGCCTCGTCGAGCACGACGACCGAGACGTCGCGGACCAGCAACCGTGCGAACGCGACCAGCTGTTCCTCGCCGGCCGAGAGCGTCACCCCGCCGTGGCCCAGCCGGGTCTCGAGCCCGTCGGGCAGGGCCTCGACCCAGCCGTCGAGCCCGAGCGCGGTCACCGCCCGCTCGATCGTGCTCCGGTGCACGGCGGGGTCGTGCAACGCGATGTTCTCCGCCAGCGACGCCGCGAGGACCTCGGTGCGCTGGGTGACGACACCGATCCCGCGGCGCAGGTCCTCGATCCCGATGTCGCGGACGTCGAGCCCGCCGACGAACACCTGCCCGCGGGACGGCTCGACGGCCCGCGACAGCACCTTCGCGATCGTGGACTTGCCGGAACCGGTCCGGCCGAGCAACGCGCACGTGGCGCCCGGCGGCACCGTCAGGTCGATCCCGGCGAGCCGGAAGCCACCGGGGTAGCCCGCCGTGAGCCCGCGCAGCTCGACACCGACCGGCCCGCCGGGCACCGGTGCGCCCCCGGCCGGCTCCTGCTCGGCGTTCAGCAGGGATCGGACCCTGCTCAGCGCACCGACCCCGGCCTGGATGTCGGGCATCCGGTCGACGATGGAGTCGACCTGTGCGACGAACCCGGTGACCAGGATCCACAGGGTCACCAGGGCCGCGATCCCGCCCGGGTCCCCGGCGACCAGCCAGACCCCGCCGACGGCGACGGCACCGAGCAGGGCGTGGGCGAGGAACCCGGCGCGCAGCCCGAGGGTCGTCGCGGGCCGGCAGACCTCACGGACCCGGCGCAGCACCTCGGCGCCGCGGGCCGCGAAGCCGGCGACGACGTGGGCCTGCCCGAGGCTGGTCCGCACGTCGTCCTGCCCGGCGACGGCCTCCTCGAGCTGGGCCGAGTGATCCGACCAGGCGACCTCCTCGGCGACCTTGGCCCGCGCGACGACCGCGGTCAGCGGCCGTGCCACCAGCACGACCGACGCCGCGAGCACCGGGAAGGCAATCCACGCCGGCCAGAACACGAGCCCCGCGACGATCCAGGCGACCACCGTGCGCAGCAGCGCCCGGCCGGTCTCCCAGCCGATCCGGCGGAACAGCTGGGCGATCTGGCGGGAGTCGTCGTCGACCCGGTCCAGCAGCTCTCCGACCGCCTGGTCGTCGAGACGGGGCAGCGGCTGGCCGAGCGCGGCGTCGAGCAGGTCGGCCCGCAACCGGCCCTCGGCCCGGCTGACCACCGTGGCGAACAGCACCCGGCCCGCGGTGTCGAGCACCGCCGCGCCCAGGAGCAGCACACCGAGCGCGGTGACCAGCGTCGCCGTCGGGCCGGCGGCGACCCGCCCCACGACGGTGGCCGCCACCGCCTCGGCGATCGCGGCGACCACCGCGGCGATCATCGCGACGGTCGACGCCCGTCCGGCCAGCCGCCGCCACGACAGCGTGCGCACGCCTCACACCCCCCGGGATCGGACGGCACACGGGGTCCTCCGTGGCCGGTCCGCAGGGGACGGTAGCCGCGACCCCCGACGATCTCCGCCGGTTTTCCGACGGGCCGGTCAGTACGGAGGCCGGTCCTCCTCCGACGGGTCCGGTCGTTGCCACGGCGGCATCCCCGGCATCGGGGCGGCCGGTGGTTCCTCGTCGGGTTCCCACCGGTCCTCGACGGCCTCGTCGTCCGGCTGCCGCGGCGGATCCGGCTCGGGCTCGTCCAGCGGGGGGACCCCGAACTCCGCACGCAGTTTCCGCGCGTCCTCGGGATCGAGGTACCGGGCGATGTCGTCCGCTGTCATCCGCTGACGGTCCGAGCCGTACTCGGGTGCGTGCCGGAGGACGAGCCCCCGGGCCTGCAGGAACGCGCTGTCCACGTCCGGGCCGGTCCGGAGCTCACCGGGATCGCCGAGCCACGGAGTTCCGTCCGGATCGGGGTCGGCTATCGGGGCCCGGTCCTGGGCCGCATCGCTGAGCCGGCCGAACGTGTCGATCTGGGCCACGGCCTCACCCACCTTCTCCTCGTGCCGCGCCAGCCACCAGACGAGCGTGCTCCCGGGCGTCCGGAGCACCTCGTCGTGCAGGTAACGCCGGTGGGCGATCTCGTGGTCGCGGTTGTGCTCCCACAACTGGACGTCCTTACGCAGGCGGGACAGCTCCCGGATGCGCTTGCCGTCGTCCTCGTCGACGTCGAGCACGACGTCCGTCGCCCACACCGTCATGCGTCCGCGTCCGCCGGTCTGGTGCCCACCGAGCGTGGCGGCGAGGCGTGTGCCCGCACGGTCCCGGTCCGCGATCGAGTACCCGGCGGAGAGCTCGGCGGCCCGCTCCACGACCACCTCCCCGGCCAGGGCGGCCGGATCCCCGTGGGCGACGGCCTCACCGCCGGTCCAGTTCACGGTCGCGGAGAACCGGAACGTGTAGTCCGCCGTGTCGCTGGGGATCTCCACCGGCCCGACGACGCGCCGGTCCTGCCGTACCGGGACCTGCGGCCGCGGGTCCGGCAGATCCGGGTACAGATGTGGCCGGGCCGGGGTGCGCATCCAGAACCACCCGCCGACGGCCACGCCGACGAGCAGCAGCGCGGCCACGGTGAGGTAGCCGAGCGCGGACAGGCCCGCGGCCAGTCCGATCAGCACCGGACCGAGCACGGCGGCGCCGGCCAGGAGCGCGAGGGGTTTGAGACGGTCGTCGGTCATGGGTGCGCTCCTCGGTGGAGTGTGGTCCTGCGGCGGGCCGCGCTCAGCAGGTCGGTCAGCTCTCGGGCGACGCTTCGCCGCCGGACGGCGGCTTCCCGCTCGGCCGGCCCGGCGACCCAGTCGTAGGTGATGCCCAGCAGCACCTCGGGCCGGCCGCTGCGGACAGCGGCGGTGACGAGCAGTTCGGTCGCGGTGGTGTCGTCGGCGTCGCTGCGAGCCTGGTCGTCGAGCCAGTACCGGAGCGGCTCGTCCAGCACGGCGCGGTCGGCGTCGCGCAGTACGGCGGTCCAGCAGGTGGTGAGGAGATCGGAGGTCGCCGCCCGGGCGAGGTGGGGGCGGATGATCTCCGGCCGGACACACGTGAGGAAGAGGAGCCGGTCCTGGTCCCTCTCGATGCGGGGTCGGTGTCCCGGCCGGGGGGATCCCACCAGCCGGCCGAGGAGCATCCGCGGTGCGCTGCTCCGCTCGGTGAGCAGTCTGCGCAGCCCGCGCTGCGCCGCGGCAGAGACCGCTTCGAGGGGATGCCGCGCGAGGTGGTGCAACCGCACCACGGCCTGATCGAGCCGGTCCGGAGCGATGACCTCGGTGCAGATCGCGACGAGCATCGTCGCGAGTGCTGCGGGGCAGCCCGGGTCACGGGCCCAGGTCCAGCAGCGCCGACGCAGGACCGGGCTGTGCTCGGGGTGGTTCAGACCGTGTGTGAGGGTCAGTACCGCCAGCTCCAGCGGCCCACGGGCTGTCGCCGCCCACCGTTCCACGACCTCGGCCAGCGCGTCGGGGCCGCGGGTCCGGAGCACCTCGGTGGCGAACCGCTCCGCGAACACGCCTGGATCGAGCCCGGGCCGGTCGAGCAGATCGGGATGCTCGACGATCCATCGCTGGAACCCGGCGCGCAGCCCGGGGAAGTGGGTCCAGAAGTAGGCCCGGATCTTGCGGCCGCGGGTCCGGTCCTGGAACGTGACCGCTCCGTCGAGCTCCTGTGCCCCGATTCCGTCCAGTCGTGCGCCGAAGTCGGGGGAGACCAGCGCGTGTTCGCCGTCGACGGTGAGTTCGACCGTCGAGACCAGGGTCCGCTCCGCCTCGTACACCACGGCCGACGGACTGTGCTCGAACATGGCGACGGCCAGTGCGAGCGGACGTTGCTGCCCGCAGAGCTGGTCCCGCAGTTCCCGCACCACCGCGCCCGTGCTGTCGCCGTCCAGCGCGGACAGTGCCCGCTCGCACCACTGCGGGAAACCGCCGGCCCCGGCCGACTCCTCCGCGACGAACCGGGCGAGCTGTTCGACGTCGCGCATGGGTGCGGTGTCGAGGTGCTCGGTCAGGGCGGGATAGAGCGGTCCCGGGACGGCGTGGCCCGGGAGGACGGCGCGGAGGTGCCGGTCGAACACGCGCTCGGGATCGGGACGTCCGAGGCGGGCTCGGCAGCCGACCAACTCGGACGGGAGCTGGTCCACGGGTGCCTCGCGCAGCACGATCACGCCGAGCGCACCGTGCCGCTGGGTGCGGGCGACCACGCCGGCGAAGCGTGCGACCAGCGGCCCCCACTGTTCGGGACCGGCGAGGTCGGAGAGATCGACCAGGAACCGGGTGGCGGGTGTGACGTCGGCCGGGTCGTACGGCGCGTCCCGGTCGTCGTCGTGCAGGTCGACCCGGGTGACGGGCTCCCGCGGGTCGGTGGCCAGCTCGTCGAGCAGCCGGGTCGCTGCCGCGTTCCGGCCGTCGCCCGCCGCCCCCAGAGGACCACGACCCGCTGTTCGCGCAGGATCTCCCGGGCGCGGGTATAGCCGTCGGGCTCGACGAACACCCGCCGGACGGCGGCCTCGTGGTCGGCGGAGTGAGCGCGCCCGGGACGGCGCCGATCCTGCTGAATACTGGAGATGTAGGCGGTGATGATGTCGCCGTGGCCGTAGTGCTGCGGGCTGTCCCGGACCGAGTCGTTCGTGATCCGGGTCTGCGGGAGCACGCCGGTCACCGGTCCCCGTAGCGGGTCCCGGTGATGTCGCCGTGGCCGAAGTGCTGGGGTGACCGGTGGACCTCGCCCCGGAACTCCACCTGCGGGCCGCCGCTCCCGGACGGCGGCCCGGCGTCCGGCCGGTCGCCCGCCGGAGCGGGCCCGGTGCCACCGGGGCCGATCCCCGACCGGAGCGCCGGGCCGGTCTGGTGCGGTACCCGAAGGTAGGCCCGGGTCGTCCCGCCCTTGATCGCGACGTCCACGCCGGCGTAGTAGTCCTCCCCGTCGCCGGAGTAGCCGGACCGCACGGCGTCGAGGTACGCGCGTTCGGTGAGTGCGGCGACGACGTAGGTGCGAGGCCCGTTGTTCGCCAGCAGCTCGCGCAGCGCGGCACAGTCCAGCAGCCGGTGCAGCTCGACGCGGTCGTGACCACTGCCGTCGTCGGCCTGACCGGGATCCGACAGGTCGGTGCGATCGTCGCTGCTCACCGGGCCGACCCCGATGCTGACCCGCAGGCGCATGGGCGTGCCGCCCGGGATGCGGTGCTCCCGGTCGCGCTCGGCCAGCTCGTCCTGCAGGGCGTGCAACAGGGGGTTGACCAGTTTCGGCAGGATCCCCGAGCGGAACCCGACGACGTAGCCGTCGCCCGTCCTGCGCGGGAACTCCTGGCCGCTGCTCCAGGCGATCCCGAGACCGGCACGGTGGAACGCGGCGGCGAGCACCTCGGTCACGGCCTGGGACAGCGGTCCGTGGAACCGGCCGCGCCTGTTGCTGAATCCCTCCACATCGACCGCGATCAGCGCAAGGTACGGCGGAAGTTCGGTGGCGGTCGTTCCGTCGTCGTTCATGATCTCCCTCTCGAAGGCGTCGCCGTGCCGCCGGGGACACGGCATCGGTGCTCCACGTCGTGCCGCGGAACAGGATGGTCAGAACGGCGGCGCCCCACCGACGGTTGCGGCGATCCACATCAGATAGACGGCGATCTCGAGTGCGGCGCTGACCAGTGCGGCCCGCAGGAAACGGATCTTCCGCCGGACGATGTGCGCCACCGTGCGGCTCCGTGCCCACGCCGCCTCGACGGCGGCGCGAAGCTCCGTACGCCCCGCCGTGTCGTGGGCCGCGGGCCGTAGCCCGGGGTAGGTGAACCAGGGGAGCGGCGTCGGTCCGGAGCGTGGCCACAGCGTGGCCAGCAGCAGGGCGACGGTGGCCGCGACGAGGACGAGAAGAACACCCCCGGCGAGCCGGGACGGCCCGCCCGATCCGTGGCGTGTGACGGCCAGGCCGGCCAGGACGATGCCCTGCGCCGCGAGCAGGAATCCGGCCTTCGCGTCGACCGCGGCGATGATCCGGTTGGTCTCGGCGGTCGTCGCCGCGGCGAATTCGCGATCGCGATCGAGCGCGGGATCAGCTGCTCCGTTCATGCTCCAATGACACGACAGGGTGACGCAGAGTTCTGCGTCCATCGACGCACAGGACGGGGATCGTCGTCATCGGGATCGACACGGGGACCGACACCGGGACCGACCCGGACCTGGTCGCGTTGCTGTCGTGGATCCGCAGCGCCGGCCGTCCGCGTCGCTGGGCCCGCGGAACGACGGTGCTGCTGCAGGGCGCGCGGAGCGACGAGCTGATCCTGCTCGGATCGGGAACGGTCAAGATCGTCTCCGGAGCGGAGAGCGGCCGGCAGGCGATGCTCGCACTGCGCGGCCCGGGTGACCTGATCGGCGAGTTCGCCGTGTTCGACGGCCGGCCGCGGTCGGCCAGCGTCGTCGCGCTCGGTGCCGTGTCCGGCTGGGTGGTGGGCTCCGACCGGCTGCACGCTCATCTCGGGGCCACCCCGGCGGCGGCGCTGGCCGTCCTGCGGATGCTGGTGTCCCGGTTGCGGGAGGCCGACCTGCGGCGTCTGGAGTTCGGTTCGCTCGACACCGTCGCCCGCCTGGCGAGCCTGCTCTGCACCCTCGGGGAGCAGCACGGCGCGGGCTCGTGGATCCGGTTGACCCAGGCCGAGCTCGGCGCCGCGACCGGCGCCTCGCGGGAGGCGACGGTCCGGGCCGTCACCCGGTTACGAGCCGCGGGTCTGGTCGAGACCGCCCGGCACCGGATCCGGATCCTGCGCCCCGTGGACCTCGCCCGGGTCGCACGCGGCGAGGGGGTTCCGGACGAGGGTGGCCACGGCGCCGGATGAGAACACGACGGTGCCCCCGGCCGCGAACGACCGGGGGCACCGTGGCGACGGGCCGGGACTCAGTCCAGGTAGTCGCGCAGGACCTGCGACCGCGACGGGTGCCGCAGCTTCGACATCGTCTTGGACTCGATCTGCCGGATCCGCTCGCGGGTCACGCCGTAGACCTGGCCGATCTCGTCGAGCGTGCGGGGCTGGCCGTCGGTCAGGCCGAACCGCAGCCGCACGACACCGGCCTCCCGCTCGGACAGCGTGGCCAGCACCGACTGCAGCTGGTCCTGCAGCAGGGTGAACGACACCGCGTCCACCGCGACGACGGCCTCGGAGTCCTCGATGAAGTCACCGAGCTGCGAGTCGCCCTCGTCGCCGATGGTCTGGTCCAGCGAGATGGGTTCCCGGGCGTACTGCTGGATCTCCAGCACCTTCTCCGGGGTGATGTCCATCTCCTTGGCGAGCTCCTCGGGAGTGGGCTCGCGCCCGAGGTCCTGGAGCAGCTCACGCTGTATGCGGCCGAGCTTGTTGATGACCTCCACCATGTGCACCGGGATGCGGATGGTGCGGGCCTGGTCGGCCATGGCGCGCGTGATGGCCTGCCGGATCCACCAGGTCGCGTAGGTCGAGAACTTGTAGCCCTTGGTGTAGTCGAACTTCTCGACCGCACGGATCAGACCGAGGTTGCCCTCCTGGATCAGGTCCAGGAACGCCATGCCGCGGCCGGTGTAGCGCTTCGCGAGCGACACGACCAGCCGGAGGTTGGCCTCCAGCAGGTGGTTCTTGGCGCGCTCGCCGTCCCGCACGATCCACCGCAGGTCCCGGCGCAGCTGCGGGGAGACCTTCTCGTTGGACTCGAAGACCTTGCGGATGCGCTCCGCGCCGTAGAGACCGGCCTCGATCCGCTTGGCGAGCTCGACCTCCTCCTCGGCGTTGAGCAGCGCCACCTTGCCGATCTGCTTCAGGTAGGCGCGGACCGAGTCGGCCGAGGCGGTGAGCTCGGCGTCCTTGCGGGCCTGCCGCAGCGCCTCGGACTCCTCCTCGTCCCAGACGAAGTCGGCCGACTTCTGCTGGGACGCCCTGGTCGTCGGGGCGACCCGGTTCTTGCCGGTGTTCGTGTCGTCATCGTCGTCGTCATCGTCCTCGACGGCGGCGTTGGGGTCCTCCTCCTTGGCCGCCTCGGCGAGGTCGGCCTCGATGTCGGAACCGTCGATCTCGCCGTCCTCGAGCTCGACCTCGCCGTCCTCGAGCTCGGCGTCCTCGCCGTCGGCCTTCTTGGTGGAGGCCTTCTTCGGGGCCGCCTTCTTCGGGCCGGTCCGGGGCGCGGCCGCGGTCTTGCGGGGGCGGCCGGCCGGCTTCGTCGGGGTGCCGGTCGCCGCTGACCCGGACGTACCGGACGCGGACGTACGGCGGCTGCGGGATGCGGTGCTCGACGTCGCCTCGACCGTCGAGTCGCTGCGTGCTGCGGAGTCTGCGGCTGCCACCTGGGCCCTCTCGCTACGTGCGCTGGAGTCGTTGCTCGGACCGGACCGCGGCGCGCTCGTCGGGAGTGACGAGGCCACGGATCGGCCCGGAATTCTGTGCGGCGCCGCCTCGGTCGCCGGCGTCGGTCGGAGGTCGCCGTGCAGCCCGGAGGCGGGCATGCGTTCCATTGTAACTGCGCATCGCGGGAGGGGACGCACCTCACGCCGCCCCGCGCGTCCGGGTGGCCCCCGACGTGGTCGGATGGACCCGTGAGCCCGCACGAGAGCAGCGATCCCGCCACCCTGCGCGCCGTCGCCGAGCAGGTCGCCGCCGAGGCGGCCGAACACCTGCACAGCCTGCCCGCGCCGCGCGACGGCGGGGTGTCGACGAAGTCCTCGCCGACCGACGTCGTCACCGAGTCCGACGCCTCGGTGGAGCGGTTCGTCCGCGCCCGGCTCGCGGAGCTGCGGCCGGGCGAGCCCGTCTACGGCGAGGAGGGCTCCGGCGACGCCGCGACCGCGCGGTGGGTGGTCGACCCGATCGACGGCACCGTGAACTACCTCTACGGCCTGCCCTGGTACGCCATCTCGATCGCCGCCGTCGCCGCGGGCGGGACCGTCGCCGGTGCGGTCGCGGAGCCGGCGTCCGGGCGGCTCTGGTCGGCCGGGCGGGGGCTGGGCGCCACCTGTGACGGGCGGCCGCTGTCGGCCGCGGCGACGACCGAGCTGGGGCAGTCGCTGGTGGGGACCGGGTTCGCCTATCGGGCCGAGCGCCGCGCCCGGCAGGCCGGGATGGTGGCGGCGATGCTGCCGGAGGTGCGCGACGTGCGCCGGGCCGGCGCCGCTGCGCTGGACCTGTGCGCGGTGGCCGCCGGCTGGCTGGACGGCTACGTCGAGCACGGCTGCAACTGGTGGGACTGGGCGGCCGGGGCGCTCGTCGCGCAGGAGGCCGGTGCCCGGGTGCACATCGCCGTCGCGCCGGGGGTCGTCGATCCCGGCATCGACGGCGACGGGCTGGGCGCCGACGTGTCGCTCGCCGCCGCTCCGGGGATCGCCGACGCACTGGCCGGCCTGGCCCGCCGCAGCGGCGCCGCGGACGTCTGAGCGGGTCGCTCAGGCGCCGCAGGTGTCCGCGCGGGCCTGCTCCAGCAGCCCGGGATCGGCCTGCGCACCGCCCTCGTTGCCGGGGGAGGCGAGCTGGTCGAGTGCGTCCCGGGCGGCGCGCCCGGGGGCGACGTCGGTGAACGCGGTCCCGACCACCACGTCGACCGTCCCGCCCGGCCGGTCGTCGCGGACGAGTTCCATGCAGGGCAGGGCGAGCGAGAGGGTCGCCGCGCCCGGGCCGCCGTCCGGCCCGAACCGCAGCTGGCCGATGCACCCGAGGTCCCCGTCGGGGAAGGCGGGATCGTTGCCCGGCGTGTTCGCCTCGCCGAACGCGAGGTCCCGGAGCTGGGCGCTCACCAGGTTCGCCTGTCCGCGCTGGCCACCGGCGTTGAGCACCTGGAACCGGACGTCGCGCGGGGTGGCCGGGGCGATCGAGGCGAACTCGGCCCGGTCCAGCTCGGCCCCCGGGAGCGCACCCGCCGCGGGCGCCGGGCACGCCGTGGTGGACGGCCCCTCCGACGCGCTGCTCAGGACCACGGTCCAGGTGGCGGCGACGACGACGGCCAGCACGGCCGAGGTGATCAGGATCGGCCGGGTCCGGCGCCGCTCGTAGGGCCGTTCGGCGCGGGCGCGCGGCGACGGCATCAGAGCGAGCCCCCGTCCAGCACGTGGTGCCCGAGCGCGACGACCGGTGCCACGGCCTCGTGCAGGCCGTCGGCCATGCTCTCCGGGACCGATCCGGCGCGGACCCTGGCCAGGATCCCGTCGATCACCACCGCCAGCTTGAACGCGCCGAACGCGACGTACCAGGGCAGGGGGGTGACGTCGAGACCGGACCGGGCCGCGTAGGCGTCCACCAGTTCGCGGCGGGTGGGGAAGCCGGGCTCACCGGTGGCCGAGGGCAGCGGCTGCGCCGCCGACCACACCTCGTCGTCACCGGCCTGGCGCCAGTAGACGAGCAGCAGGCCCAGGTCGGCGAGCGGATCGCCGAGGGTCGACATCTCCCAGTCCAGCACCGCCCGGATCCGGCCCGGGTCCTGCGCGTCGAGCACGCAGTTGTCCAGGCGGTAGTCGCCGTGCACGACGGTGTGCCGCTGTGCCACCGGGACGTCCTCGGCGAGCCGTTCGGCCAGCCGGGTCACCTCGGCGCCGGTCCGCTCGTCCGAGGCGTTCGCGGCACCGTCGCGGGCGTCGGCCCACTGCCGGCTCCAGCGCCGGATCTGGCGCTCCATGAAGCCTTCCGGCCGGCCGAAGTCCCCGAGCCCGACCGCGCCGGGCTCGACGGCGTGCAGCGTGGCCAGCACCTCGACCAGTGCATCGCCGGCGGCCCGGCGCTGCTCCGGCGTGGCGGACCAGTCGCTGAGCGGGACGACGCCGTCGACGAGCTCCATCACGAAGCAGGGGGCGTCCGTCGGTCCGGCGCCCTCGCCGTCGAAGGTGGCCAGTACCGCGGGCACCGGGACCGCGGTGGGGCCCAGCGCGGCGATGACCCGCTGCTCGCGGCCCATGTCGTGGGCGGTCGCGGCGACGGTGCCGACCGGCGGGCGCCGCAGCACCACCGCACCGGCCGGCGACGAGACCCGGTAGGTCAGGTTGGAGCGGCCGGCGCCGATGGGGGCCAGCTCGGCGCCCGTCCACCGCTCGTCGTCCAGGACCGTCGCGAGCCAGCGCCCGACGGCCTCGGGATCGGCGCCGGGCGTGGGCGTTCGGGCACTCGTCGTCACACCGACCGACCCTAGCCCGCACGCCCGTCCGGGTCCCGGCGTGACACCCGGTGCACGGCCGGGTGCGCCGTGCGGGGGACTCGCTGCGCGACCTGCCGGACCCTGGGCTACCCTCCCGCGGCCGGTGGCGGACCGGACCCCTGCGGTCGTGGACGGGCGGATGATCGACCGACCACCGGTGGAGTGAGACCGGCGTCACTGGCGGTACGGGCACAAACCCGGTCGCCGCGTCGTTCCTCTGCGGCACGCGACGACCGACGGACGAGAATGACCTGCTGCTCTCCGGCCAGGGTGAGCAGCACAGACGTGAATGGCAAGGGTGGGACCGATGGCGACCGACTACGACGCTCCGCGTCGCAACGAGGCCGACGAGATGGCCGAGGACTCGCTCGACGAGCTCAAGCAGCGGCGGAACGAGGCGCAGGCCGCGGTGGTCGACGTCGAGGAGACCGACACCGCGGAGAGCTACGAGCTGCCGGGGGCGGACCTCTCCGGCGAGGAGCTCACGGTGAACGTCCTGCCGAAACAGGCGGACGAGTTCACCTGTGCCAGCTGCTTCCTGGTGCACCACCGGAGCCGGCTGGCCAGTTCCTCGGGCGGGCAGTTCCTCTGCCGCGACTGCGCGGCCTGACCGGCCGCGAGCACGACCTGCACGAGGGCCCCGGCGGATCCCGCCGGGGCCCTCGTGCCGTGTGGCCGGTGTGCGTTCAGGACGCGGCCGGGCGCGCGGCCCGGTCCGCGATCGCCGAGCGCAGTTCCTCCGGACGACGGGTGCTCAGCACCCAGTAGGGCTCGTCCCGGTCCGCGCCGGGGACCTCGACCCGCACCAGCGGGCCCACCCAGGCCCGGTGCAGGACGTAGGCCTGCGGGTCCAGGTCGGGGCCCATCGCCTGCTGCTTGTCCCGGCGGGCCACGGTGTCGGTCACCCCGGCCGCCGACAGCGGGAGGACCCGGCCGTTGGACACCAGCTCCCCGTTGCGGACGGTGGTCCGGCTGCGCCCCGCCCACCACAGGACGCCCAGGCACAGCGGGATCATCACGACGTAGCCGATCCAGGACCGCAGCCCCGGATAGCCCATGTGGATCTGGGCGCCGAGCAGGGTGCCCAGGCCGAGGGCGAGCAGGTACCACCACACCGGGACGGACAACCGCTCGTCGAACGTAGTGGGGCCGGACGTCGCAGAGTCCGGCTCCGGAAGCCGATCGTTCACCCTTCTCAGGGTAGCGTCGCCCGCCGTGCCCGGTTCCGCCCCCGCTCCCCCGGACGATCCGCTGGTCGCACCGTCCGTCGACGTGCTGCTGACCCGGCTCGACCCCGGCGTCCCGCTGCCCGCCTACGCGCGCCCCGGGGACGCCGGTGCCGACCTCGTGACCACCACCGACGTCGAGATCGCTCCCGGTGAGCGTGTCCTCGTCGGCACCGGCGTCGCGATCGCCCTCCCCGAGGGCCACGCCGGGTTCGTGCACCCGCGCTCGGGGCTGGCCGCCCGCAGCGGGCTGTCGATCGTGAACGCGCCCGGCACCGTCGACTCCGGGTACCGCGGGGAGATCAAGGTCTGCCTGGTCAACCTGGATCCGCGCGAGCCGGTCCGGCTGCGCCGCGGTGACCGGATCGCCCAGCTCGTCGTCCAGCGGGTGGAGGCGGCCCGGTTCGTGGAGGTCGAGATGCTCCCCGAGTCCGTCCGCGGCACCGCGGGACACGGTTCCACCGGCGGCAACGCCGCCCTGACGACCGGGGGAGGGGACCGCTGATGCCGGGTCGCGCACGCGGGAAGATGTTCGACATCCAGCCCGAGCACGGGGTGGAGGACACCGGGACCGGGACCTACCCTGGCTACCCCGGTTACGGGGACTCCGACGTCGAGTCCTACGAGGAGTACGCGGAGCACTACGCGGCCGCCGACGCCCGGGGCGCCGCCCGTCCCGGCGGGCCCGCCGGTGACCGGCGTGCGCCGAACGGCTCGGCCCGCAACGGCGCACCCGCCCCGCGCGACGGCGGGCCGCCCGCCGCCCGGGGCCGGCGTCCCGCCGCGCCGCCGAACGGCCGCCCCGGTCCGTCCGGTCCGGTCCCGGCCGCCGACCCCGCGCCGACGGCCGCGGTCCGGGCGGTCCGCCCGGACCCGCGGGCCGCCCGGGGACCGGTGTCCGGGCGGCAGCCCGTGCCCGGCGCCTCCGGCCGGATGCGCACCGGCGAGCACGACGAGCGGGTCGCCGCCGACGGCCGCTGGGACGACGACGAGCCGCCGCTGCTGAGCCACCGCCCGGAGGGCGACGAGCCGGTCTACGCCCGGGACCGCACCCCGCAGGGCTTCGACGGGGGCGACCCCGACGACCCGCGCTGGGGCACCGGCCGCGCCGGCCACGGCGACCCGGACGACCTGGACGACCTGGACGAGGACGACGAGTCCTACGACGAGGACGAGTACGGCGTCGGCGACGCCCCGCTGTCGGTGCCCCCGCCCGGTAGCGGCGGCCGCCCGCTCGGCCCGGCCGACGTCGAGGAGCTGGACCCCTCGATGACCGACGCGCTCGCCCGCGTCGACCTGGGCGCGGTGCACGTCCCGGTGCCCTACGGCGCCGAGCTGAAGCTGGAGCCCGCGGACGCCGAGCGCCCGCAGGCCGTCCACCTGCTGCTCCCGGAGGGCCGGATCGCGGTCAGCGCGCTCGCCGCGCCGCGGTCCTCCGCGCTGTGGTCCGATCTCGCGGCCGAGATCGAGCAGTCGCTGCGCAAGGGCGGGGCCCGGGTGCGTTCGGCCCGCGGCGACTGGGGCCTCGAACTGCACGCCCGCACGGAGAACGCCGCCTCGGTGTTCGTCGGGTGCGACGGGCCCCGCTGGATGGTCTACGGCGTGGCGACGGCGTCGCTGGACACCGTCGAGGCGCTCGACGTGGAGCTGCGCCGGGTGCTGCGCGGGATCATCGTCGTCCGCGGCAAGTCGCCGTACCCGCCGCGGACGGTGCTGCCGCTGGAGCTCCCCGAGCACCTGCGGGAACAGCAGCCGGAGGTGGCGCCGCAGAAGCCGAGCATCACCGTCTCGGTGCCGCGCCCGGCCGACGAGCCGGCCGGCTCCGGGCCCGCGGCCCGCTCCCGCCCGGGCGGCCCGGACTCCGGTGCCGTGCCGGCGGCCCCGGGACCGGACACCGGCTCGCGTCCGGTGCCCGTGCCCGAGCGCCGTGCCCCGGCGCCGTCGCGGGCCCCGGTCGACGCCGGCGCCGATCCCGACACCCGCGCGCTGCCCTCGGTCCCGCGCCGACCGGCGGCCGGACCGGTTCCGGCCGAGGCGGCCGCCGAGCGCACCGCACTGGCCCGCCCGGTCCCGCCGGAGGACGCCGCCGAGCGCACGACGATCGCGCCCCTGCCCGCGGTCGACGCCGTCCGCCCGGACCGCGGCCGGACCGCGCGGCCGGACCGTGCGGCCGGTGCCGCCGCCGAGCGGCCGGATCGTGCCGCCCGGGGCGCGCGCCCCGCCCGGGCCGGGCGTGCCGAGCCCGCCGATCGCCGGACCGGTGCCGGCCGTACCGGTGCTGCGGACCGTCCTGCGGCGTCCCGCCGCCGTCTCGCGGAGACCGGCGAGCGGCCCGGCGCCGCCCCGGCCGCCCGGGCCGGTGCACCCGCCGGGCGCGGGCCCGGAACGACCGGGGAGCGCCCCGTCCCGGCGCCCGGTCCGGAGGAGCCCCGCACCGGCCCCGCCCCGGCGCAGCGCCGGGCACCGGGATCGACCTCCCGGCCGCGCCGGGCCGTGCCCGCCGCGGCGGTGGAGCCGGTCGACCCGGACCCGTTCACCGGGCGCATCCCGGAGCAGGCGGCCGAGGTCGCCGAGCCCCCCGTCCGCCGCGACCCGGCGGTCACCACGCTGTCGATGGCGGACCTGCTCGCCGGCGCCGGGAGCGACGACCGGGCCGAACCGGCCGAGCGGTCCGCCGCGACCACCGGCACCGGCCGCGGCCGTACCGGCGGCGCGGAGAGCGAGCCGGCGTTCGGTGCCGGTGAGCCGGCCGCGGCGGCGGCACCCGGTGGCCGGCGTTCCCGCCGCCGGGCCGACGACGAGCCGGCCCGCCGGCTCGACGCCGCGGCGCTGCTCGCCGGGCAGGACGACGAGCCGGAGCGGCCCGCCCGGCGCACCGGCCGGTCCGGGGCGCTCGCGATCGAGGACATCCCGCTGTCGGACGTGCCGCTCATGGAGGCGACCCTCGACCGCGAGCCCGAGCCCGAGCCCGAGCCCGAGCCCGAGCCGCAGCGGCAACGGCGTCGGCGGACCGAGCCCGAGGACGACTGGCTGTCCTCGGAGATCGCCGCCAGCCGCCGGGCCGGCCGGCACGGCAGCGGCACCTCGGTCGCCGATCTGCTCGCCTCCGCCGGGCTCGGTACCCCCGCCACCGGCCACCGCCACGACGACGCGGACGTCCTGGGCGCCGCGTCGCTGCCGGTGCGGCAGGCCGGCGCGTCCGGGACACGGACGTCCCGCGCGCACGACGAACCGTTCGGCGCCGCGGCCCCACGCCCGGACGAGGACCTGTTCGGCCCGGCCCGCGGCTGGGACGGCGACAGCGCCTTCGACACGTCGGCGAGCACGGTGCAGCCCGACTACCTGGCGGGTGGGCCCACCTCCGCCGACGAGGCCCGCAGTGCGCTGCAGGACCTGCTGCGCAGTGCGTCGGCCGGTCCGGCGGCGGACCCCGGCCCGGCCGATCCGCACGGCAGCGGCAACGGCAACGGCAACGAGGTCACCGGTCTCGCCGACTACCGGGCCAGCCGGGCCGCCGCCGGGCGACGCACCGGGCGGGCCGCGGACGACGATCCGGGCGGCCGCGCCGCAGCGGGGGGCCGGGACGCGTTCGGCGGCCCGGGCGCTTTCGGCGCGGACGGCGTCGACGACTCCTACGCGGGTGCCGACCCGGGGCGGGCGGCCGGGGGCTCCGGCCTGACCGGGCAGTGGTCGTCCGGCCGGCGCGCCGCGGCCGCCGATCCCCGCGATCTCGGCCGGCACCGGCGGGACTGACCGGACGGTCGCGATCCCGGCGTTCCGGGCATCGGGGCCCGGAACGCCCGCCGGTCGGCGGGGGGCCGACCGTCCGTCGCCGCCGCCGGACCGGTGCCCGCAACCGCTGTGCTGCGCGGCACCACGGCCGGTCCCGCGCGGGAACCGATCCGGGCCCGTCGCGCGTTACCCTGGGCAGCGCGTCACACGACACCCGTCGGGTCGCCACACGAGTGCGGGACACCGGACGGACCGGGGCCGCGCGGGCCGAGGAGAGACATGGGCAGCACGGATGGCGGGGCGTTCCGCCGGATGCTCCGCAAACTCACCAGCGACGTCGACGAACTCGACGCACGTGATCTCGCCGAGGACGTCGAGGAGACCGGCGCCCGGCCGGCCCGCGACTGCGCCTGCGGGGAGGAGGTCACGATGCTCGGCCGGATCCGCACCGTCGAGCTCTGCCCGCAGAGCGCCGAGGCCACGCTGAAGGCCGAGCTGTTCGACGGGACCGACGGCGTCACCCTGGTCTGGATGGGCCGGCGTCGCATCCCCGGTATCGAGGCCGGTCGCACCATGCGCGTCCGCGGGCGGCTGTCCGTCCGCGACGGGCGCAAGGTGCTCTACAACCCGTACTACGAGATCTGCCGCACCCAGTAACCGGTCGGACTCCGCTTGAGCGACGACCAGGACGCACCCACCACCCGGTTCCCGCGGATCGAGGCGACCCCGGAGGAGAGCACCGGCCCGATCGGCCGCCCCGTTCCCGCCGCGGAGGACGGGCCGCCCGCCGCGCCGACCATGCTGGAGCAGATGGGCGGGGTGACCGGCATCATCGCCTCGTCGGTCCCGGTCGTCGTGTTCGTCGTCGCGAACCTGCTCACCGAGCTCCGGACCGCGGTGTACGCCGCCGTCGGGGCCGGGATCGTCGTCCTGCTGGTGCGGCTGGTGCGCCGGGACCCGGTGATGCCGGCGATCTCCGGCCTGTTCGGGGTCGGTGTGTGCGCGCTGGTGGCGAACCAGACCGGCGAGGCCCGCGGGTTCTACCTGCCCGGCCTGCTCTACAGCGGTTTCCTCGGCCTCGTCGCGCTGGTGTCGATCGTGGTCCGCTGGCCGCTGGCCGGAGCGATCTGGCACGGCATCAACGGGCACGGCACCGAGTGGCGCGCCGACCCGCGGCTGGTCCGCGCCTACGGCTGGGCGACCGGCGTGTGGGCGGCGACGTTCCTCGCCAAGGTCGTCGTGCAGGGCGGGCTCTACCTGGCGAACTCCGAGACCTGGCTGGGCGTGGCCCGGCTGGTGATGGGCTACCCGCTGACGGCCGTGGCCATCCTGGCGACGGTCCTGATCGTCCGGCGGGTGCCCGCCCGCAGTGCTCCGGCAGGCCGTCCCGCCTGAGCGGCGTTCACGGCCGGGCCAGCGCGTCCCGGATCTCCTCCTCGACCGCGGCGGTCGCGACGAACAGCAGCTCGTCGCCGGGCTCCAGCGCGTCGTCCGGCTGCGGGACGATGACCCGGCCCCCGCGCAGGATCGTCACCAGCGCGGAGTCCGGCGGCAGCGTCACCGCGCGCACCGGGCGCCCCGCGAGCGGGGTGTCCTCGGGGAGCGTCACCTCGACCAGGTTCGCCTGTCCCTGCCGCAGGGTCAGCAGCCGCACCAGGTCCCCGACGGCGACGGCCTCCTCCACCAGCGCGGCGAGCAGCCGCGGGGTGGACACCGCGACGTCGACACCCCAGTTCTCGCCGAACAGCCACTCGTTGCGCGGGTCGTTCACCCGGGCGACGACGCGGCGTACCCCGAACTCGGTCTTGGCCAGCAGCGACACCACCAGGTTGACCTTGTCGTCACCGGTGGCGGCGATGACGACGTCGCACCCCTCGATCCCGGCGTCCTCCAGCGACGCGAGCTCGCACGCGTCGGCGTGCACCCACTCGGCCTCCGGGACGGCGTTCGGGTCGATGTGCCCCAGGTCCCGCTCGATCAGCATCACCCGGTGCCGGGACTCGGCCAGTTCCAGTGCGATGGACCGCCCGACGGCGCCCGCTCCCGCGATCGCGACCCGCATCTCAGTCCTCCTCGGGGGGTGCCGCGGCGGCCGCGGTCACGTCGCTGACCGTGCCGGAGATCGCCGACACGTAGACGGTGTCCTCGGCCTGCACGGTCGTCTCCCTGGTCGGCAGCACCCCGGTGCCGAAGCGGACGACGAAGGCGACCCGGGACCCGGTGGCCCGCTCCAGCTCGGCGACCGGGCGCCCGACCCACTCCTCGTGCAGCGGCAGCGGCAGCACCGCGACCGTCCCGGTGGGCTCGCGCCACGCGGTCGCGACGCCGTCCGGCAGCAGCATCCGCAGCAGGCGGTCGGTGGTCCACGGCACCGTCGCGACGGTCGGGATGCCGAGGCGCTCGTAGACCGCGGCCCGCTTGGCGTCGTAGATACGGGCGACGACCTTCTCGACGCCGTAGCTCTCCCGGGCCACCCGGGCGGCGATGATGTTGGAGTTGTCCCCCGAGGAGACGGCGGCGAACGCGTCCGCGCCGGTCAGCCCCGCCTCGTCGAGAACGCTGCGGTGGAAGCCGAAGCCGACGACCTGCCGCCCCCGGAAGTCCGGACCGAGCCTGCGGAACGCCTGCGGGTCCTGGTCGATCACCGCGACCTCGTGGCCGAGTCGCTCCAGGCCGGAGGCCAGGGAGGCGCCCACCCGGCCGCATCCCATGATCACGACGTTCATCGTGGAGTGGTCCTTCCCGCGGGCGCGGGCCCGGGATGTACGATTCGTCCTCGACGCGCCGCGTGTCTCCGGTGTCTGCCCCCGGGCGGCGTGGCGCGTACGGAGCGCAACGCTATCGCGTCCCCGTCGGGGGCGGGGCCTAGGCTGCGCACCGTGCCCAAGCTCGCTGTCGCACTCAAGCGACTCGTGGTCGGCCGGCCGCGGCGCAGCGACCGCCTGACCAGCACCCTCCTGCCGAAGCGGATCGCGCTCCCCATCTTCGCCTCGGACGCCATGTCCTCGGTCGCCTACGCGCCCGAGGAGATCTTCCTGACCCTGTCGGTGGCCGGTGTCGCGTCCTACGTGATGTCGCCGTGGATCGGGCTGGCGGTCGTCGTCGTGCTGCTCACGGTGGTTGCGAGCTACCGGCAGAACGTGCGGGCCTACCCGTCCGGCGGCGGGGACTACGAGGTGGTGACGGTCAACCTCGGCAAGAACGCCGGGCTGACCGTGGCGTCCGCCCTGCTGGTCGACTACACCCTCACGGTGGCGGTCTCCATCTCCGCCGCGGCGGCCAACATCGGCGCGCTCCTGCCGTTCGTCGCCGAGCACAAGGTGCTGTTCGCGGTGTCGGCGATCGCCGTGCTCACCGCGATCAACCTGCGCGGCATCCGCGAGTCCGGCACCGCGTTCGCGATCCCCGTCTACGCGTTCGTGCTCGGGGTCGGCACGATGATCATCTGGGGGCTGACCCGGATCCTGATCCTGGGCGACGACGTCCGCGCGGCCAGCGCCGACCTCGACCTCGTCGCCGAGGGCGACGCCTACACCGGGCTCGCGCTCGTCCTGCTCGTCCTGCGGTCGTTCACCCAGGGCGCGGCCGCGCTGACCGGGGTCGAGGCGATCTCGAACGGGGTCCCGGCGTTCCGCAAGCCGAAGTCGCGCAACGCGGCGACCACGTTGCTGCTGCTCGGCGGCATGTCGGTGACGCTGTTCATGGGGCTGGTCGCGCTGGCCCAGCTGACCGGGGTGCAGATCGCCGAGGATCCGGTCCGCCAGTTCCCGGACGCGCCGCCCGGCTACCAGCAGCAGACGATGGTCGCCCAGCTCGCGTCCGCGGTGTTCGAGGACTTCCGGCCCGGCTACTTCTTCGTGATCGTGATGACGGCACTGATCCTGGTGCTGGCCGCGAACACCGCGTTCAACGGGTTCCCGGTGCTCGGCTCGATCCTCTCCCAGGACCGCTACCTGCCCCGCCAGCTGCACACCCGGGGCGACCGGCTGGCGTTCTCCAACGGCATCCTGCTGCTGGCGCTGTTCGCGATCGGTCTGGTCGTCGGGTTCCAGGCCGAGGTCACCCGGCTGATCCCGCTCTACACCGTCGGGGTGTTCGTCTCCTTCACGCTGTCCCAGATGGGCATGGTGCGGCACTGGAACCGGGAGCTGGCCCTCGGGCCGGAGACCCCGCAGCGCCGCCGGATCCGGCGGTCGCAGGCGATCAACGCGTTCGGCGCCGGCATGACCGGTGTCGTGCTGGTCACGGTGCTGATCACGAAGTTCACCCTGGGCGCGTGGATCGCGATCGTGGCGATGGCCGGCTTCTTCGTCCTCATGCGCGGCATCCAGCTGCACTACGACCGGGTCGCGGCCGCGCTGGTCGCCGACGCGACCGACGACGTCCTGCCCTCGCGCAACCACGCGGTCGTGCTGGTGTCCACCCTGCACAAGCCGACGCTGCGGGCACTGGCCTACGCCAGGGCCACCCGGCCGGACATCCTCGAGGCGGTGACGGTCAACGTCGACGACACCGAGACCAAGAAGCTGGTCGAGCAGTGGCACCTGCGTAAACTGCCGGTCCCGCTCAAGGTCGTGGAGTCGCCGTACCGGGAGATCACCCGCCCGGTGCTGGACTACGTCAAGCGGATCCGGTCGGACTCGCCGCGCAACGTGGTGACCGTCTACATCCCGGAGTACGTCGTCGGACACTGGTGGGAGCAGGTCTTGCACAACCAGAGCGCACTGCGGCTCAAGTCGCGGTTGCTGTTCCAGCCCGGGGTGATGGTGACCAGCGTGCCGTGGCAGCTGCCGTCGTCGTCGCGCACCAGGGCGCTGTCCCCGCTGAACGCGCCCGGCGCGTCCCGGCGCGGCTACCCCGGCCTCGAGCAGCTGCCCGGCGAGCAGCGCGACGGTGGCACAGCGACCACCGCCGGAGCCCGCCGTGCCCCGGAGGACGGCCGATGAGCACCGTCCCCGCCGCGGACTGGACCGACCGGATGCTGGAGCTGACCGTCGGGCCGGTCGCGCACGGCGGGCACTGCGTCGCCCGGGCCGGTGAGGACGGCCTGGCGGCCGACGACGGCCGGGTCGTGTTCGTCCGGCACGCGCTGCCCGGCGAGCGGGTCCGGGCCGTCGTCACCGACGACCCCGGCGGCGCGTTCTGCCGGGCCGACACGGTCGACGTCCTCGCGCCGTCACCGGACCGGGTCGAGCCCGGCTGTGTCTGGTCCGGTCCCGGCGGGTGCGGCGGCTGCGACTTCCAGCACGCGACCCCCGCGGCGCAGCGCGCGCTCAAGACGTCCGTGCTGCGCGAGCAGCTCGCCCGGCTGGCAGGTGCGGCCGCGCCCGGCTCCCGGGTGGCGTTCGTCGAGGAGCTGCCCGGCGGACCGCTCGGCTGGCGGACCCGGGTCCGGCTCGCCGTGGACGACGCCGGTGTCCCCGGCCTGCGCG
This sequence comes from Pseudonocardia sp. HH130630-07, assembly GCF_001698125.1. Taxonomy (NCBI): domain Bacteria; kingdom Bacillati; phylum Actinomycetota; class Actinomycetes; order Pseudonocardiales; family Pseudonocardiaceae; genus Pseudonocardia; species Pseudonocardia sp. HH130630-07. Next base: position 4,927,928 of record NZ_CP013854.1, read on the forward strand.
CGCACCGCAGCCACGACGTCTGCGAGATCGCGGACTGCCCGCTGGTGCCGCACGGTGCGCTCGAGCCCGTGCTCGAACGGCGGTTCCGGCCGGAGTCCGAGGTCGACGTGACCGTCGGTGAGGACGGCGCGGCCCGGGTCGGGGCCGGTGCCGTCGTGACCGCCGCGGGCCGGACCTGGGAGCTGTCGGCCGGCACGTTCTGGCAGGTGCACCCGGCGCTGGCCGACACGCTCGCCGGGGTCGTCGCCGACTGGGCGGACGCACCGCGCGGGGGAGTGGCGTGGGACCTCTACGGCGGTGTCGGGCTGCTCGGATCCGTGCTCGCCGACCAGGTCGGCCCGGACGGGACGGTACTGGTGGTGGAGTCCTCGCCGACCGCGGTCGCCGACGGTGCGGCCGCGCTGGCCGACCTGGGCCAGGTGGGGTTCGTGCAGGGCCGGGCCGAACGGGAGATCGGCCGGTTGCGGCCCGCACCGGACGTCGTGGTCACCGATCCGCCGCGTTCCGGGCTGGGCCGGGCGACGGTCCGCGCGCTCGCCGACCGCGGTCCGAGCCGGATCGTGCACGTCGCCTGCGACCCGGCGGCGCTCGGCCGTGACCTCGCCCTGTTCGCCGGTGCCGGGTACCGGGTCGGCGCGCTGCGCGCGTTCGACGCGTTCCCGATGACCCACCACATGGAGGCCGCGGTGCTGCTGGAGCGGGACGACCGGTGATCACCGTCGCCCAGCTCTCCGATCTGCACCTCGGGGCGCCGGGCAACGGCGAGCGGGCGGCACGGGCCGTCGCGGGCGCCCGGGCGCTCGGCGCCGATCTGCTGCTCGTCACCGGGGACGTCGCGGAGCACGGCGCACCGGAGGAGTACGAGCAGGCCGCCGAGCTGCTCGACGTGGCCGACGTGCACCTGGTGCCCGGCAACCACGACGACCGCACGGCGATGGTCGCGGCGTTCGGCCCGGTGGGGCACCGGCGGCTGCGCCGGGGCGGGGCGAACGTCGTGCTCCTCGACTCGCTGGTCGCCGGGGCCGCGGAGGGCGCGCTGTCCGACGACGGGATCGAGCTGCTCGCCGGGGCGGCAGGGGATCCGGCGCCGCTGCTGGTCGCCCTGCACCACCCGCCGGTACCGCTCGGGCACCCGTTCATGGACGGGATCCGGCTGCTCGACGCCGGGCCGTTCACCGCGGTGCTCGCCACCCGGACCGGGCCGGCCATGGTCGTCTGCGGCCACGTGCACCGCGCGCTGACGACGACGGTCGCCGGGCACCCGCTCGTCGTCGCCCCGTCGGTGGCGCCCGCGGTCCGGTTCCCCGGGGAGCCGGGCGAGGGGTTCGCGCTCCCGGACTCGGTGCCCGGTGGCGCGGTGCACGTGCTGGGGGACGGCCCGCCACGCACCCGGTTCCTCACCTGGCCGTGAGCACCGGCCCGGCTCCCGGACAGGACCGGCGGATGGCTAGAGTGACGAGCGCGTCGGCGGGCCGATCGCAGCAGGCCCCTGTAGCCCAATCGGCAGAGGCGATGGACTCAAAATCCATACAGTGTGGGTTCGAATCCCACCGGGGGCACAACTACATCGACACGCGGGGCCGATCGGCGAGCACGTCGCCCAGGAGCCGCTCGGTGTCGTCGAGGTGGTCGAGCAGCGTCCCGGCTGCGACGTGGCGGGCGAGCCAGAACCGGTCGAGATCGGGCTGGAACGCCGCCGGTCCCAGGTAGTGCTGCGTGACGCCGTAGAGGCTGGTCAGCAGCTGGACGAGCGCGACCCTGGCACAGGCGGCCACGTCGGCGTCGCGCACCGCGGGGTTGGTCCGCAGGTACGCCGTGACGAAGGTCCGCGCGCTGCCCGGCCAGTCACGGCCGGGACCGACCTGATGCGGGTAGAACGCCATGCGTCCGAGGTCGTAGGCGGGCAGGAACGGTTCGGGCGGGCCGAAGTCGAGTACCGCGGTGAGCCGATCGCCGTCGAAGAGCAGGTTGACCGGGCTGAAGTCGCCGTGCACGACCTGCGTGCTCAACCCGGCCGGCAGCCCGTCGAGCAGCGCGGGGAGGTGATCGAGCATCGCGCGCCGCTCGACGAGCGTCCGCTCCGCGGCGTCGTCGAACCCGTCGCGTTCGCCGGACCCGGTCCGGGCCGAGATCCTCGCGAGCAGCGTGTCGATCCGTGCCCGCAGTGCACCGGGATCGATCCGGAACCAGGCATCGGTGTGCGGGGAGGGCTCGCTGCTCCCGGGTAGCGCGGCGAAGGCGGCGTGGATGCGGCCCAGGGCGCTGCCGGCTTCGGTGAGCCGGCGGGAGCCGAGCAACGGGGCGACCGATCCCGGGATCCACCGCCACACCGACAGACCGGCCGCGGTGTCGAGCAGGGCGCCGTCGACGTTGCGGATCACCGGCGCCACCGGGACCCCGTGCCGGGCGGCGAGCTCGGACGACGCGATCGCGCGTTCCTCGCGGGCGAGGTCGGCGTGGCCGGGATAGCACGTGACGAAGATCCGGCGCCGGTCGGTGGTGCTGACCCGGTAGTTCGTCGTGCTCTGCCCGAGCAGCACCCGGTCCACGGCGCGGGCGATCGTGCCGTAGCGCTGAGCCAGTACGGCGATCACCTCGTCGGCGGAGCAGGCGGCGTCGGTGCCGAGCACCCAGCCACCTCATCACGACGGCGCCCGCAGCCGCCATTCCCTGCATGCCATCCACGAGGCACCGGAACACTCCCGGACGACCGCGATCCACTCCACGAGCGGCCCCCCGCCCACCCGCGGTCGCCCCGAGCACCCCGGAGCGGCCCGCGCACCTCGCAGCGGTGTGCCGCGCCCGTCGGGCGGATGCGGCACACCGGAGCGGGGCGCACGATCGGCATGCGGGCGCGGCCGGCGTCGAGGGACCGGGGTGGGCGGCGGAACCCGGCGCGCGTCCGTACCGGCGATGCCCGGCGGGGTCCGGATCCCCGGTGCCGAGATGCACGTGGGCGGGGTCCCGGCACCGGGCCCAGCCCGCTGTGACGCATCTCGGCGCGAGGAACCGCGCGATGGGACCGGCGTGCTGGACCCGCCGGGATGGGTCCGGCACGCCGAGCGGGTGCGCGACAGCCGGGCCGGGGCGTGTCGACGCGCCGTCGTCGTACCAGGAGCAAGGGGCTGCGGCAGGAGTGGAGAGCCGTGGCCCCGTCGAGCTCGCCGGAACCCGCCGCCGCCGTGCCGGGCAACGACCGGGCATGCAGGGCCGTCGCGATCTCCATACAGCTGCTGGCTTATTACAGTGGATGTCTAATTATAGTCGATGTAGGATTCTGCTCCGCCCATGATCGTCCGCGTGCTCCGGTGCGCGGCGGAAGGAGATCCGCCTTGTCGCGCAGCAGAATCGGTGCCGTCGTCACAGCCGCGGCAGCGGCCGTCCTCGCCGTCGTCGCGGTACCGGCCGCGGAGCCGGTCGACACGCCGGTCCGGGCGGTCGCGCAGCTGGCGCCCGCCGACACCCACCGGGGCGGCGGCTCGTGCATCAACTGGTCGTGGGCCGACGGGAACGTCAGCACCACGATCTACTTCAACAACCACTGCGCGTCCGCGCGCTGGCTCGAGGTCGGCCGCAACCACCAGTACTGGCCCAAGTGCATCAAGGTGAACGGCAACACCAAGGGCAACAAGCGGATCTGGGACTCCACGCCGACCTACGTCCACGAGAAGGCCCACTGCACCCAGCAGCGCGGCTGACCGCGGGATCGGCCGCCGCCACCGGGCCCGTCCCCACGGCGGGGCCGCGAGCTCTCTCCGGTGTCCGGACCTCCTCGATGTTCGTGGGGCGGGAGGAGAAGCGCAGCAGCTCCCCGGGACGGCCGGTCGGGGAGTGGAGGATCGTGCCCGACGAGCCGACCGAACGCTTTCTCGCGATTCCGGGACGTGCATCGGATCTGCGTGGTCAATCGCTTCGGAAGGTGGCGCGCGACCGGAGGGATCCGGCGGCCGGGCAGTGGACGCCGTGTCGTGGCCGGGTAGGACGGGCGACGGCTGGTCCGCCCCGTGTCGCTCCGCCGCCGACCGGCCACCGTCGCCGCCGGGGGAGGGGCCGGGGATCCGGTGCGGCGCGCCGACCGGGCCCGGCCCGCCGGTCGGCCGGAGCGGCGCGCCCGTGGAAGTGCTCGCCCACGAGCGTGTTTCCGCACACGAAAGGCCGAAGGAGTTCGGTCGTGCACGGCCGCGCCGGTAGCCTGGGGGTTCCCGGTCGCACAGCCCGTACGTTCGTAAGGAGACCCCGGTGACCGACAACGTTCCCGCAGAGACGCCGGCCGACGACGGCCCGCAGCCCGGGTGGCGGGTGCTGGTCGTCGAGGACGAGGCACTGATCCGCATGGACCTCGCCGAGATGCTCTCCGAGGAGGGCTACCAGATCGCCGGTGAGGCCGGCGACGGCGAGGCGGCCATCACCCAGGCCCGCGACCTGAAGCCGGACCTGGTGATCATGGACGTCAAGATGCCCAAGAAGGACGGCATCGAGGCGGCGGCCGTGATCGTCGAGGAGAAGATCGCTCCCGTCGTCATGCTGACCGCGTTCAGCCAGCGCGACCTCATCGAGCGCGCCCGTGACGCCGGCGCGATGGCCTACCTCGTCAAGCCGTTCGCGCGCCACGAGCTGGTCCCGGCGATCGAGCTCGCGGTGTCCCGCTTCGCGGAGAAGCGCGCCCTGGAGGACGAGGTCGCCTCGCTCAACGAGCGCTTCGAGACCCGCAAGGTCGTCGACCGGGCCAAGGGCCTGCTGATGACGCACCAGAAGATGTCCGAGCCGGAGGCGTTCCGCTGGATCCAGCGGACCGCCATGGACCGCAGGACGACGATGAAGGCGGTCGCCGACGCCGTCGTCGACGGGCTGGCCACCGCCAAGTCCTCCTGATCACCGATCCCCGTGGGCCCCGCCGCGTCCTGCGCGGCGGGGCCCACGTGTGTGCGCCCCATCGCTCGAACGGGTGGAAACGTTACGGTTTCCGTTGTGTCGAATGGGTGTCGATCCCGGTTCGTTGCGGTTCGTCGTGCAACAGAATCATCACCCACGGTGGCCTGCTGATTCCCCAAAAGCATGGTTCGTGTCATCGATGGGTCGAATCATCACATTCATGTCACGAGCGGTGACCGGCCCACAATTCCTGGTTCGCGCGTACTAGTGCCTCGTCAGGCAACGTTGGGTAGGTAATCCGGCCTGCGGATCTTGGACTCGGGCGCGAAGTGTTTCTTGGGTCGGGCGTGGCGGTTGGCCCAGCGGATGTAGCCGGCGATCGCGGCTTCCTGGGCGGTGTGGGAGGGGTAGTCGCTGCCGTCGAGGGTGAAGTAGCGCAGCGCGGTGAACTCCGACTCGATCCAGTTCAGCCAGGACGCGTTCGTGGGGGTGAGCACCAGCTCGACGTCGTGGTCGTGGCACCAGTGCGCGACATCGGTGCGCAGGTGCGGGGAGAAGTTGTCGCAGACCACGTGCAGACCGCCGGTGGGGAAACGGCGGCGCAGCTGGCGGAGGAAGTCGAGGAACTCGCGGCCGCGTTTGCGGTCACGGAGCCGGTAGAACAGCTGCCCGGAGGCCAGGTCCAGACCGGCGAACATGTGCCGGACCCCGCTGTGACGGCTATAGGTGGCCCGTAGCCGGGCCGGGCGCCGGATCGGGAACCAGCCCCGACCGGGGCGGGGCAGCAGGTTCAGCGGCCCGAACTCATCGACACAGATCACCCGCGCACCCGGTTCGAGGCGACCGTCGGCGGCGCGGTCGTAGAGGTCGAGGATCCGGTTCATCTTCTCCACGAACCGCGGGTCCCGGCTGGCCTTCCAGGTCTTCGTGGCCTGCCAGCGGACCCCGGCGTCACGCAGGACCTGGCGGACGGTCTCGACGCTGATCACGACCCGGTGTGCGGCGGCGAGGTGTTCGACCAGCTTGGCCAGGCTCCAGGTGGTGAACGGCAACCCGACCTGCTGGGGCGGGGTGCGAGCGACCCGGCAGATCAGCTCACGGACGTGGGGACCGAACCTACGGGGTCGGCCCCCGCTCCATTTTGGGTCCAAAGCGGCGAAGCCCTGCTGGTTGAACGCGTGGATCACCTCCCGCGCGTACTGCGGCTTCGCCGCGAACATCATCGCGGCCTCGGTCGCGGTCCGGCCCTGCACCGAGGCCAGCACGATCCCCGCCCGCCGCAACCGGACCCGGTCCCGCGCCGTGCGCGTGATCCTGACCAATCGCTGGGCCTCGTCCGGGGTCAGTCCCCGGACGAACACCTCCGGCTGTCGCGCCACGGCCATCACCTCCGGCGCACAGCCTCCTGCGCCAGACCGGGACGGATCAAGCCGACACGATTACGTCCCCAACGTTCCCGGACGCGGCACTAGTTTTTCGGCCATCCTCCCGCGCTACGTCGACGGTGGGGGGCGGTCGAAGGGGAACTCGTATGACGCGATCAACGTGGCGACTCGTCGCTCTGGCCGGAGCGGCGTCGCTGGTCCTGGCCGGCTGCGGCGGCGGAGGTGGGGACGCCGGAGCGGGCGGGGAGGCCGGGGGTGGCGAGACTCCCGCGGCCGGTGCCGAGTGCACCCCGCCGCAGGCGCAGGCGACCGGCTCGCCCAGCACCTCGCCGCTGAAGATCGGCTCGTTGCTGCCGGAGACCGGCAGCCTGGCCTTCCTCGGCCCGCCGGAGTTCGCCGGCATCGAGGTGGCGGTGAAGGAGATCAACGAGGCCGGTGGTGTGCTCGGCAACCCGATCGAGCACCTGCGCGGTGACTCCGGTGACGACACCACCGACATCGCGAACCAGACCGTCGACCGGCACCTCGCCGCCGGCACCCAGGTGATCGTCGGCGCGGCCGCGTCCGGCGTCTCCAAGCTCGTCATCGACAAGGTGACCGGCGCCGGGGTGGTCCAGTTCTCCCCGGCGAACACCTCCGACGAGTTCACCTGCTGGCAGGACGGCGGGCTGTACTTCCGGACGGCGCCGCCGGACGTCCTGCAGGCGCAGGCGCTCGCCCAGCTGATCACCTCCGACGGCGGCCAGCGGGTCAGCATCCTCGCCCGCAACGACCCGTACGGTGCCGGTCTCGCCGAGAACGCCGTGCAGAACCTGGTCTCGGCCGGCATCCCGCAGGACCAGATCCAGAAGCTGATCTACGACCCGAACGCGGCGTCGTTCAACCCGGAGATCGACCAGGTCGCGCAGTTCAACCCGGACTCCGTCGCGGTGATCGGGTTCGACGAGTCGAAGCGGATCATCACCCGGATGAGCGAGGTCCAGATCGGGCCGGCCCAGAAGGGCGTCTACGGCACCGACGGCAACATGGGCAACGCGCTGGGCGAGGGCCTGCCGGCGGGCCTGCTGAACGGCATGAAGGGCACCACGCCGCTCACCGAGCTCTCCGGGGACTTCGAGCAGCGCCTGCGGACCCAGGACCCGGCGCTGACCGACGTGAACTACGCCGGTGAGTCCTACGACGCGGTCATGATCTCCGCGCTGGCCGCCGAGGCCGGCAAGTCCACCAACGGGGCGGACATCGGCACCCAGATGAACGGGATCACCAAGGACGGCGAGAAGTGCACCACGTTCGCCGCCTGCAAGGAGATCCTGGACCGCGGGGGTGACGTCGACTACGACGGCGTCACCGGCACCCTGGACTTCACCGACGCCGGTGAGCCCGGCTCCGGTTCCTACGGCGTGCTGACCTTCACGCCGGAGAACACCCTCGGCGACGACACCACCTACATCAAGGTGGGCGCTCAGGGCTGAGCCACCCGGCACGACGTTCGGAGGGGCGGGTCGCCACGGCGGCCCGCCCCTCCGGCGTTCCCGGGCCCGGCCGTGCCCGCCGGGCGACGCCACCGTGGCCCGCGGAGCCGGGCCGTCCCGCCACCGCGCGACGAGCCGCCCCGGCACCGGGCCGGACGACCGAGGTGTCCGGCCGGGCCGGGAACGGCGACGGCCCCGCCCCCGCGGTGTGCGGGAACGGGGCCGTCGCCGGCGCGGGGTCAGCCCTTCTTCTCGCTGCTCCCGGCCAGCGTGCCGAGGTACAGCTCGATCACCTTCGGGTCGTTCAGCAGGTCCCGGCCGCCCGCGGTGTAGGCGGACCGGCCCTGGTCCAGGACGTAGCCGCGGTCGCAGATCTGCAGGCACCGGCGAGCGTTCTGCTCGACCATGATGACCGAGACCCCTGCGGCGTTGATCCGCTTGCAGCGGACGAACACCTCGTCCTGCAGCATCGGCGAGAGGCCCGCCGACGGCTCGTCAAGGAGCAGGACCGACGGTTCCATCATCAGCGCCCGGCCCATGGCGACCATCTGCCGCTCGCCGCCGGACAGCGAACCGGCCTTGGTCTTCCGGCGCTGCCCCAGCATCGGGAACAGGTCGGCGACCACGTCGAAGCGCTTGGCGAACGTCCGGGGCCGAAGGAACACCCCCATCTCCATGTTCTCCTCGATCGAGAGCGAGGGGAACACGTTGTCCCGCTGGGGCACGTAGCCGAGCCCCTTGGTGACCAGGACGTGCGCCTTGGCGCCGGTGATGTCGCCGTCGCGCAGCGAGATCCGGCCGCTGCGCACCGGGATCAGCCCGAACATCGCCTTGAGCAGTGTCGACTTCCCGGCACCGTTCGGGCCGATGATGCCGACGATCTCGCCGTCGCGGAGGAAGAAGTCGCTGCTGTTGAGGATGTCGACGCCCGGCACGTAGCCCGCGACGAGCTCGTCGACGCGCAGCAGCGCGCCCTCGGCCAGGCTGCGGTGGACCTCGGGGGTCGCCGCGGCCTCCGCATCGTGCACCCGCGGGTTGTCCGTCATGTGCGCTTCCCCTCGTCGGACGGCCGGGCCACCGGTTCCCCCGGTGCGCGGCCGTGCTCGGCGGCGTCGATCTCCTCGGCCTCCATCTCGGCGACCAGCTCGGCGGTCTCGCCGACCGGGTTGCCGTCGGCGTCGAACTCCAGCACCTGGTCGTGGTGCGCGCCGAGGTAGGCGTCGACCACCGCCTGGTTCGACGACAGCTCCTCCGGCGGCCCCTCGGCGATCACCTGGCCCTGGGCCATCACCACGACCCAGTCGGAGATGTCGCGGATGACGTCCATGTCGTGCTCGACGAACACCACGCTCATGCCCTCGTCGCGTAGCGACTTCACGTGGCCCAGCAGGCTCTGGGTGAGCGCCGGGTTCACCCCGGCCATCGGCTCGTCGAGCATGACGACCTTCGGGTCCATCATGAGCGCCCTGGCCATCTCGAGCAGCTTGCGCTGCCCGCCGGACAGCGAACCGGCCAGGTCCTCGGACTTCGCGTCGAGCCGGAACCGGGACAGCAGCTCCCGGGCCCGCTCGGTGATCTGCCGCTCCTGCGAGCCCCACCCGGTGAACAGCGCGCCGAGGAAGCTCTCGCCGCGCTGGCCGGTGGCGCCCAGACGCATGTTCTCCATGACCGTCATGCCGGCCAGCGCCTTGGTCAGCTGGAAGGTGCGTACGACCCCGCGGCGTGCCACCCGGTGCGGGGGCAGCTTCTGCAGCGGGGTGCCGTCGTACACCCAGGACCCGGTGTCGGCCCGGTCGAAGCCGGTGAGCAGGTTGAACAGGGTCGTCTTCCCGGCACCGCTCGGGCCGATCAGCCCGGTGATGGCGCCGCGCTGGAACTCCAGGTGCCCGACGTCGACGGCGGTGAGCCCGCCGAACGTGCGGGTCACCCCGTCCACGGTCAGCACCGCGTCCGGCTTCGCGACGCCCGGCTCCGGTGCGACCCCGGCGAGGGCCCGGGCCGGGTCGGTGCCCGCGGTGCGCGCACCGCCCGCGGGTACCACCGGGATCTCCCGGGTCTCCTGGTCGTCACGGACGACCTCGATCTCCCGGGTGCCGTCGATGTCGTCCGGGTCGTGGCCACGGTCATCGGCCATCGTTGAGCACCTCCCTCCGGCGTCCGAAGATGCCCTGTGGTCGGAACACCATCATGAGTCCCAGGAACAGGCCGACGAGCACGAAGCGGATCGCCCCGACGTCCTGGGAGGAGATGAACGGCAGCAGGGGGTTGTCCCCCGCGGTGGCCTGGCGCAGGAACGCGTCGGCCGTCGAGAGCAGGAACCAGAACACCATCGCGCCGACCACCGGCCCGAAGACCCGCCCGGCGCCGCCCAGGATGAGCGCGGCGTAGGCGAAGAAGGTCTGCGGCGGGGAGTAGAAGTCCGGCGTGAGGGACTGCGTCGCCAGCGCGAAGACGATGCCGCCGAGTGCGCCGAACACACCGCCCAGCGACAGCGCCTGCATCTTGTAGGCGAAGACGTTCTTGCCCAGCGCCCGCGCCGCGTCCTCGTCCTCGCGGATCGCCTTGAGCACCCGGCCCCACGGGCTGCGCACGAGCAGCCAGGTGAGCAGCACGCAGAGCGCGACCACGGTCCAGCCCATGACGATCGCCCAGAGGTCCGGCCCGCGGACCTCCAGCCCGAGCAGCGAGTAGGTGGGCTGGGTGAACGGGTTCGCCGCGGCGAACGTGTCGGCGAAGCCGGTGAGGCCCTGGGTGCCGCCGGTGAACCCGGTCTGCGACGTCGACCGGGTGATCAGGCGCAGGATCTCCGACGCCGCGATGGTCACGATGGCCAGGTAGTCCGCGCGCAGCCGCAGCGTCGGGATGCCCAGCACCAGTGCCAGCGCGACGCCGCACGCCATGCCGATGATCACGCCCAGCCAGAGCGGGGCGCCGAAGTTCGCCACCGAGATGCCCATGCCGTAGGCGCCGACCAGCGCGAAGCCGATCTGGCCGAAGTTGAGCAGGCCGGTGTAGCCGAAGTGGATGTTCAGGCCGAGTGCCAGCAGCGCGAAGAAGATGGCCGACGGGCCGATCAGCTGCGAGAACCCGACGGTCAGGAGTTGCCCGATGTCGATCACGTGCGCCCCCTCAACCGATCCGGGCCTTGGACCCGAGCAGGCCCTGCGGACGGAACACCAGGATCACGATCAGCACCGCCAGGCCGCCGAGGTACTTGAGGTCGAGCGGGAGCACGAGGGTGGACAGCTGCACCAGGATGCCGACGATCAGGCAGCCGAGGAGCGCGCCGTAGGCGGTGCCGAGCCCGCCCAGGATGACTCCGGCGAACATCAGCAGCAGCAGCCGGAAGCCCATCTCGTACTGCACCGTGCTGGAGAGCTCCGACAGCGCGAACAGCACACCGCCGAGGGTGGCCAGCGCACCGCCGAGCATCCAGACGAACAGCACCACGCGGTCGACGTTGATCCCGGACGACGCGGCGAGGTCCCGGTTGTCCGAGACCGCGCGCATGGCCTTGCCGATCCGGGTCCGCTGCAGCAGCAGCGCGACCCCGAGCAGCACGGCGACCGCGATGACGATCGCCGACAGGTCCTTGTCGGTGAGCGCGATCGGGCCGTAGTTGCGCACGGTCTGCGCGGTGTAGTCGGCGAAGGACTCCGACCGGCCGCCGAAGAAGATCAGCACCAGGTAGCGCAGCGCGATCGAGAGGCCGATCGAGACCACGAGCTGGGCGATCAGCCCGGCTCCCCGGCGCCGCAGGCGGCGCCAGATCCCGAGCTCGTTGGCCGCCCCGAGCAGCGCTCCGATCAGCATCGCGATGATCGTCGCGGGGATCAGGTGGACCCCGCCCATCACGTTGACGTACCAGGCGATGACCGCGCCGATGGTGACCATCTCGCCGTGCGCGAAGTTCGTGAGCCCGGTCGTCCCGAAGATCAGGGACAGGCCGACCGCGGAGATGCCGATCACGAGCCCGAACCGGATGCCGTCCACGAGCAGCCGCAGGAAGGTCGCGAACCCGCCGGTGGCGGAGCCGGAGACCTCCTCGCCGAACCGGAAGACGACCGTGTTCAGCGAGCCGTCGGTGACCTCGCGGGTGGTCTCGCCCTGCAGCACCTCGGTGCCGGGCGGGAGCGAGGTCTCGTCGAGCCGGAACGTGTAGCTGCCGGCCGCGGGGACGGTGAGCTGCCAGCGGCCGTTCGCCTGCGACGTGGCCTCGGCGGCCGGTGCGCCGTCGCGCTCGGCGACGATCTTCACGTTCGCGAGCGGCTGGCCGTTCTGGTCACGGAGCGTGCCGCTGACGTCGATGCCGTCCGGCTGCTGTGCCGGTGCCACGACGGCCGGTGCGGCCGGGGCGCCGGCGGGCGCCGGAAGGGTCGCGGCGATCGCGGTGCCGGAGAGCGTGATCGTGCCGATCAGCGCGATCATCAGCCCGATCAGCCAGCGGAGCGCTGCCGGGGTCGGAGACCGCCGTGGGACGCCGGCGCGGACGGTACCCGCGTATCCGGCGCCACCATGGAGCGGTGTGCGGGGTGGTGACAACGTTCGACCGTCCTCGTGGGGCGTCGGACGACCACCCGGGTGGGTGATCGGGGCGAACGTAGCCGAGGAACGGACTGGTACGAACGTCCCGAACCAGGCCGTAGCCGAGACGTAACGCGGCAGTACCGGAGCGCGACGATCAGTGCACGAGCGGTTGTGTGTCGCGGTGCAGACAGGTCAGTTTCGCGGTGCAGACGCGGCGCCCGTCGTCGTCGAGCAGGACGATCTCCGAGGTCGACGTCGTCCGTCCCCGGTGGATCGGCCGCGCGGTCCCGGTGACGTGTCCCGAGGTCGCCGACCGGTGGTGGGTGCAGGCCAGCTCCAGCCCGACCGGAACCGCTCGGGCAGCGCCCCGAGCGCCGCCAGCACCGACCCGAGGGTCTCGGCGAGCACCGCGCTGGCCCCGCCGTGCAGCAGGCCGTACGGCTGCCGGTTCCCGGCGACCGGCATCCGGCCCACGACCTCGTCGGCGGTCGCGCTCAGCAGCTCGATGCCCAGCCGGTCGGTGAGCTGCTCGGCGGAGTGCTCCGGCGACATCGCGGGGAGCTGGTCGAGATCGATCGGCACGCCGCGACCCTACGGCCACGGAGTGCACGCCCGCGGCGCGGCGGTGGTGACGATCGCAACGCTGTGCCCGCCCGGCCGCGGGTCTAGCGTTGCGCCGCACAAAACACTGCCGGCAGGTGACGGCGAGGGAGCTGCGGATGCGTGCGATGGGACGACGCCAGATGTTGCGCTCGGCGATGGGTGGCGGGCTGGCGCTGGTGGGGGCGGGCGTCGCGGGCACGGCCTGCTCGACCGGGGCCGCCCCGGCCGCGCCACCGCCCGCCGCGCCACCGCCCCCGCCGGAGGGCATGCCGGACGCCGCGGAGGCGCTGCGCCGGCTCGAGGACGGCAACCGGCGCTGGCGGGAGCTGCACCCGGAGCACCCGCACGAGGGGGACGAGGTGCGGGCCCGCCTGGTGAGCGGCCAGCACCCGTTCGCCACGGTGCTCTGCTGCGTCGACTCCCGGGTGCCGCCGGAGCTCGTCTACGACCAGGGGCTCGGCGACCTGCTCATCGTCCGGACGGCCGGGCAGGTCCTCGACGACGCGGTGTACGGCAGCCTCCAGTTCGGCCGGGCCGAGCTGGGGATCCCGCTGATCGTGGTCCTCGGCCACACCTCCTGCGGCGCGGTCGCGGCCGCGGTGGACGCGACGGCGGCGGGGGAGGCGTCGCGGCCGGAGGGGCACACCTCGGCTACCTCGTCGACGCGATCGCACCGGCGCTGCAGGCCTCCGGGACGCGGGAGGAGCGGCTCGCCGCCGGGGTGGACGAGAACGTCCGGCGGATCGTGGCCGACCTGCGCGCCGAGCCCGACCTGACCGGTGGTGGCCCGGCCCAGGTGCCGACGGTCGTCGGCGCCCGCTACGACCTGACCACCGGCGGTGTCGACCGGATCGTCTGAGCCACGCCCGGCGGGGCCCGGGGCGCGGCGCTCGACACATCGCGGGGTGCGCACTTGCCGGTTCCGCCCGACTTTCGGGATCTTGAAAGCGGACACCGCACCCGAGTGGAGAGAGTGGTTCATGGCGAACGACAGCAGGCCGACCGCGGCGCAGGTCTGGGCGGGGTTGCTCGAGGGCAACGAGCGCTGGCAGCGCGACGACTGCCGGGGCCCGCACCGCACCTCCGCCGACCGCGCGTCCGCGGTGGCCGGGCAGGCGCCCGTCGCGATGGTCCTGTCCTGCGCGGACTCGCGGGTCCCGACCGAGCTGCTGTTCGACGTCGGTCTCGGTGACCTGTTCGTCGTCCGGACGGCGGGTCAGGTCGTCGACGACGCGGTGCGCGGCACCCTCGCCTACGGGGCGGGTGCGCTCGGGATCGAGCTGCTGGTGGTGCTCGGCCACTCGCACTGCGGTGCGGTGAAGGCCGCGCTGTCGGTGGCGGCCGGCGGACCCAGCCCGGAGCCCGCCCCGCTGGGCGGCCTGGTCGGCGCCATCACCGCGGTGTGCGGGACCGGCGGGGACGGGACGGACCAGGAGACGGTGGCCGCCGCGGTGGACGCGAACGTCCGGCGCGAGGTCGAGCAGCTGAGCACCGAACCGGCCCTGGCCAGTCTCGTCGGGGACGGCCGGCTGACGGTCCGTGGTGCCCGCTACGACCTGGAGACCGGCGCCGTCGTCGAACTCTGACCGGGGCCCCCGCGGGTCAGCGGGGCCGGTGGGTCACGAAGATCGCGGTGCCGGGGAACAGCTCCCCCCGCAGCGGGGACCACTGGCCCCACACCCGCTCGTGGCCCTCCGGCCACTCCGGCTCGACGACGTCGGTCAGCACCAGGCCGGCCGCGACCACGTCGCGGACCCGGTCACCGACCGTGCGGTGGTGCTCCACGTAGGTCGCCCGGCCGCCGGCGTCGACCTCCAGGTACGGCGTCCGGTCGAAGTAGGACTGGACGACGGTGAGCCCGTCCGGCCCGGGGTCGTCCGGGAACATCCAGCGCATCGGGTGGTTCACCGCGAACACCCACCGGCCGCCGGGGCGGAGCACCCGGTGGACCTCGCGCATCACGCGTCCCGGGTCGGCGACGAACGGGATGGCGCCGAACGCCGAGCAGGCGAGGTCGAACGTCGCGTCCCCGAACGGCAGGTGCTCGGCCCCGGCCTGGACCAGCGGCACGTCGATCCCGAGCGACCGGTTCAGCCGGGCGGCGTGCCGCAGCATCCCGCCGGAGACGTCGAGCGCGACCGGGCGGGCCCCGCGGCGGGCCAGCCAGCGGCTGCACGGGGCCGACCCGGCACCGATCTCGAGCACCCGCAGCCCGGCCAGGCCGGACGCGGGGCCCAGCAGCTCCGCCTCGTCCTCGTGCAGGTTCTCCGGGCACCAGACGAACGCCTCGTCGCCGATGTCGGCGCCGTGCTCGGCCAGGTAGTCGTCGGCGTCGGCGTCCCACCACCGGCGCCCGGCGGACTCGGACTCGGCGCTGGAGACCCGGCGCCGGGCGACCCCGGACGTGCCGACGGCCGCCTCGGCCGAGAAGTACTCGTCGCGGCTGCTCATGGCCGTCCGATCCTCATCACCCGATCGTCGCAGCGCGGGCGGCTGCCGGATCGACGGACCCGCATTGCCCGGGTGTTTCGCAGCCGCGTACCATCCTTTTCGCACCGTGGTCAACGTGTCGGCCGACCGCGCGGCGCCACTCCAGCGCCGGTTCGCGGGCGTCCGTTGCACCGACATCCCGACCACGGGAATCGACGCCAGAGGGTGACTGTTACTCGGAACATCACACAGTCACAGCTACACGCACCAGAACCGGCGAGCGTTGCTGCAGCAGCGGGACCCGGACCGACCACGCCAGAGCCATCCATCGGAGCACCCCACTACATGTCCACCGACACCACCGCCGCCCCGACCACGCCGCAGGTCGCTATCAACGACATCGGGTCGGAGGAGGACTTCCTCGCAGCCATCGACCTGACGATCAAGTACTTCAACGATGGCGACATCGTCGAGGGCACCATCGTCAAGGTCGACCGTGACGAGGTCCTGCTCGACATCGGCTACAAGACCGAGGGCGTCATCCCCTCGCGGGAGCTGTCGATCAAGCACGACGTCGACCCCGCCGAGGTCGTCGAGGTCGGCGAGTTCGTCGAGGCCCTCGTCCTCCAGAAGGAGGACAAGGAAGGCCGCCTGATCCTGTCCAAGAAGCGCGCGCAGTACGAGCGCGCCTGGGGCACGATCGAGGCCCTCAAGGAGGCCGACGAGCCGGTCGAGGGCACCGTCATCGAGGTCGTCAAGGGCGGCCTCATCCTGGACATCGGGCTCCGGGGCTTCCTGCCGGCCTCGCTGGTCGAGATGCGCCGCGTCCGCGATCTGCAGCCGTACGTCGGCCGCAAGATCGAGGCCAAGATCATCGAGCTGGACAAGAACCGCAACAACGTGGTCCTGTCCCGCCGCGCCTGGCTGGAGCAGACCCAGTCCGAGGTCCGCAGCGAGTTCCTCAACCAGCTGCAGCGCGGTCAGGTCCGCAAGGGCGTCGTCTCCTCGGTGGTCAACTTCGGCGCGTTCGTCGACCTGGGCGGGGTCGACGGCCTGGTGCACGTCTCCGAGCTGTCCTGGAAGCACATCGACCACCCCTCCGAGGTCGTCGAGGTCGGCCAGGAGGTCACCGTCGAGGTCCTCGACGTGGACCTGGACCGCGAGCGCGTCTCCCTGTCGCTGAAGGCGACCCAGGAGGACCCGTGGCGGCTCTACGCCCGGACCCACGCGATCGGCCAGATCGTGCCGGGCAAGGTCACCAAGCTCGTCCCGTTCGGTGCGTTCGTCCGCGTCGAGGAGGGCATCGAGGGCCTGGTCCACATCTCCGAGCTGGCCGAGCGCCACGTCGAGGTGCCGGAGCAGGTCGTCCAGGTCGGCGACGACGCCATGGTCAAGGTCATCGACATCGACCTCGACCGCCGGCGGATCTCGCTATCGCTGAAGCAGGCCAACGAGGGCATGACGGTCGACACCGAGTTCGACCCGACGCGCTACGGCATGGCCGCTGAGTACGACGACCAGGGGAACTACATCTACCCCGAGGGCTTCGACGTCGACTCCGGCGACTGGAAGGAAGGCTACGACGAGGCCCGCGCCGCCTGGGAGAAGCAGTACGCCGAGGCGCACGCCCGCTTCGAGCAGCACATCGGGCAGATCCGCAAGGCCGCCGAGGCCGAGGCGGAGGGTGGCGACGACATCGCGCCGGCCAACTACTCCTCGGGTGGCGGTGAGGAGCGCTCCTCCAGCGCCGGCACCAGCACCGGTGGTGGCCAGGCCGAGTCGGGCGGCTCGCTCGCGAGCGACGAGCAGCTCGCCGCGCTGCGGGAGAAGCTCTCCGGCGGAGCCTGATCCGCACCCGGTCCTCGTGGACCGGTAGATACCACACCGGACCCCGGTGACCCTCACGGTCACCGGGGTCCGGTGCGTTCCGGGTCGTTCTTCGTCCCTTCGGGACGTCGCCCGGCGTGTCGGAGTGGACACACCGGGTCGAGATCACGGTTCGGCACCGGTCGACACCCGTACCGGTGGCGTAGCGGAAGTCGATCTCCGCGGCGGCTTAGCATGATGCACATGACCGGCCGATCCGTCCGCCGGACGCGATCCGGTACGTCCGCGCAGTCCACCCGTCGCACCCGCCGTGGGCGGGTGGCGCTCCTTGCGGGCGCCCTGCTGGCGACCGTCGTCCTGGCCGGGTGCGGGACCGCCTCCGGAGACCCCGGGATCGCGGTGCCGACGTTCTCCGCGGAGCAGTCCGGTGCCGCGGGCGCGGGCGCGGAGCCCGTCCCGATCGCGCTGCCGACCGACTGCGGGCGGCTGATGGACCCCGAGCAGGCCGGGGCGTTGTTCGGGCAGATCGTCGGCACGGTGTCGGTGCAGTCGGTGCGCGGGGTCCCCGAGCCGGCGGTCAACCGCACGGAGCGGACCGCGTGCACCTACCGGGCGGGCGGCCAGGAGCAGGCGTTCGGCGCGCGGAACAACGGGCCGGTCCTCTACCAGCTCAACATCGGGCGCTACGGCGACACCGCGTCGGCGACCCGCCAGTGGCAGCTCAACGCCAACGCGGAGCGCGGGGACGCGACGGCGTCCCGCGACATCACCGTGGGCACCGCGCCCGGCGTGCTGATCGAACGGCCGGACGAGACCACGCTCGCGATGGTCTACGGGGTGGACACGCTGACGTTCGTGCTCCCGGTCTCGGCGCCCGGCCAGAACCGGTCGGCGGCCGAGACGCTGCCCGACCTGGCCCAGCGGATCATCCCGGCGCTCACCCCGACCCAGCCCCCGTCGGCGCGGCCGCCGGCGGTACCCGCGCCCTAGCGTCCGGTCGGGCGCCGGGCCGGGGCGAGAACGCCCGGTTACCGTGGCCGGGTGCTGCGGACAGGGTTGACCGGAGGAATAGGGGCGGGCAAGTCGACCATCGCCCGCCGTCTCGTCGAACGCGGGGCGGTGCTGGTCGACTCCGACCGGATCGCCCGCGAGGTGGTGGCGCGCGGCACCGGGGGACTGGCCGCGGTCGTGGCGGAGTTCGGCGACGAGGTCGTCGGCCCGGACGGCGAGCTGGACCGTCCGGCACTGGCCGCGGTCGTGTTCGGGGACCCGGCGGCCCGGCGGCGGCTGGACGGGATCGTGCACCCGCTGGTCCGCGCCCGGTCGGACGAGCTCGTCGCGGCCGCTCCGCCGGACGCGATCGTCGTGCAGGACGTGCCGCTGCTCGTGGAGGGCGGGATGGCGCCGGCGTTCCCGATCGTCGTCGTGGTCGGGGTGGACGAGCCGGAACGGGTCCGGCGCCTGGTGGCCACCCGCGGGATGAGCGAGGCCGACGCCAGGGCCCGGATCGCCGCCCAGGCGACCGACGCGCAGCGCCGGGCCGCCGCCGACGTCTGGCTCGACAACTCCGGTGACGAGAGCACCGCCCTGCGGCGGGCGGACGGGTTGTGGGAGTCCCGGCTGGTGCCGTTCGAGGAGAACCTCCGGGCCCGCCGGCCGGCCGCCCCCGTCGCACCGGTCCTGGTGCCGTGGGACCCGGCCTGGCCGGGCCAGGCCCGGCGGTTGGCGGACCGGGTGGCGACGGCCGCCGGCTGGCTCGGTCACGGGGTGGAGCACGTCGGCTCGACCGCGGTCCCCGGCCTGCCCGCCCGGGACGAGATCGACCTCCAGCTGGCCGTCGGATCGCGGGCCGATGCCGAAGCCGTCGCCGGTGCGCTCGCCGACGTCGGGCTCCCGCCGGACCCGGCTGCGGTGGCGGACGGCGCGGGCACGGTGGGCGTGCACCGGTCGGCCGACCCGGGACGTGCCGCGACCGTCCTGCTCCGCGTCCTCGACTCCGCCGCCTGGCGGTACGCACTCGACTTCCGGGACCGGATGCAGGCCGACGTCCGGGCCCGTGACGGCTACGTCGAGCGGAAGCACGCCGGTGCCGCCCTGTACGCCGCCGACCCGGACACCCTGCGCTACACCGCGCATCTCGCAGCGTGGCGGGGCGACCCGAAGGAGTGACGATGTGACCGTTGTGTGACGCAGTCCGTCACGAACAGGTCGTGATCCGCCCGTTTCCTGTAACGGTGTCGGCTCGTTGGTCGATCAGGCGGGGGAGAGCGTCGACGCGCGGGCTCCGCCGAGCAGCGGCGGTCGTCCGCCGGTCGGACCGGACACGGCACCCGGCCGGGGGGTACCCGGGTACGGCGACGAGAGGACACGGGGTTGAGCACGGTGGCGCAGCGATACGGGGCGGACGGCGACCACGCCGGGCCCGTGCGCGCGTCCGGCCTCACTCGTCCGGACGAGTACGGGCCGGACCCGTACGGATCGGGCCACGGCTCGTGGACCGGCGCCGACGGGTGGGACGCCGGGGCGGGCGACGGACCGTGGACCGGTGGCCAGGAGGCGCCCCCGATCAGCGGCGCGATGGTGCAACAGCACCGGACGCTGCCGCACGGCGAGCTCCGCGCGGACTTCGGCGCGCACCTCGAGGCGTACTACCCGCGGCTCGTCGCCCAGCTCTACGCGATCACGCTGAACCCGCAGGAAGCCCACGACGTCGTGCAGGACGCCTACTCCAGGGCCTGGCGCCGCTGGTCCACGCTGCGCGCCGCCGACCCGGGGCCGGATGCGGAGGACCCGGCCGTCGGCTGGGTCCGCCGGGTCGCCCTCCGCACGTCGATGCGGCACCGCTTCTTCCGGCGCCGCCGTCGTCCGGCCGCGGAGGAGACGGACCCGCGCACCGGTGCCCTGCTGGAGGCGCTGGGCCGGCTGGTCGCGGCGGACCGCAGGGCGGTCGTGTTGCACCACATGGCGGGGCTGCCGGTCCGGGCCGTCGCCGACCTGGAGAGCGCGAGCGAGCACGACGTCCGGCGCAGGCTGGCCCGGGGGCGCGAGATCGTCACCGAGGGCATGGCCGAGGTGCTGGAGGAGATCATCGGGGCCCCTGAGCCCCGTGGCAGGGACGGCGGGTACCCGCACGCCGTCGAGGGGGGACGGGCATGAGCGGCTTCGGGGACATCGACCGGGAGTTCCACCGGCTCGACGACGTGCTGGCGGCCGCGGTGCCGCTGCCGCCGATCGACGAGGTGATCGCCCGTGCCGCGGGTGCCCGGCGGGCGACCTCCGCCGCGGCCGCCGCGGTGCTCACGGTCGGGTCGCTGGGCGGTCTGACCGCCGTGGCGACCGCGGCGGCGCCGGACGGTTCGTTCGTCGGGGCGCCGTTCGCCATCGCGTCGCCGCAGACCTCGGCGCCGACGCCGGAGCCGGTCCCCGCGGCCGCCCCGGGCTCGGCCGAGTCCGCGGACCCGACCCTGCCGCCCGCGTTCGACCCGACGACGGCGGCCTCCGAGGGCAGCCGGGTGGGCGGCGCGCCGGCCCCCGGCCCGGCCCCGGTCCTCCCGCCCGCGCCGCCGCCCCCGCCGGCCGGTGGTGGGCAGGTCCCGCCACCGCCGCCGGCCGCCGACCCGACGCGGCCGACGACCCCGCCGGACGACGGCGGCGACGACGAGCCGACCCGGCCCCGGCCGCCGGAGGGCGACCCGGACCCGACGACGACGCGGCCGCCGCAGCCCACCGAGGACCCGACGCCGACCGAGGACCCCACCCCGACCGAGGACCCGACGACCCCGCCGCCGTCGACGTCGCACGGCGAGGGCACGCCGGACCCGACCGAGACCTCGACCTCGAACTCGGCGGCCCCGACGACGACCCGGACCTCCGACACCACGGACCCGGGTACCACGAGCCCGACGTCGGAGACCAGCGAGACCTCCTCGTCGTCGTCCACCAGCGCGGTCGGGCTCGGCCCGGCCGGGCACCCCGCGGTCTGACCGCTCCCGCCCCGGCCGTGACCGGCCGGGGTCAGGGCGCCGCGGGCGCGACCGGGCGGCTGCGCGGGCCCAGCTCGATCCCGTGCGCGGCGAGCCAGGCCTCGTGGTCGTGGCCGTGCCGGGCGAGGCCGTCGAGCACGGCGTGCGACCGCTCCAGGGCGTACTCGGCGAGGCCGGGGGCCAGCAGGCCCTCGGCGACGGCGGCGACGAACTCGTCGACGTCGAGCACCTCGGTCTCCCGCCCGCGGCGGACGACGAGATCGAGGTAGAGGTCGGTCATCCGGATCAGCCTGCCGTCCCGGGTGAACGAGGCGATGTCGAGGTACATGTCCTGGTCCCGCTCGTGGCCGGGGTGCCACCGCCAGTCGGACAGGCAGACCCCGAGGTCCGGGACCACCCAGGACTCCACCCACCACGCGCCGGGCCGGGCGACGATCGGCCGGGACAGGTAGAGCCCCCACTCCTCCTCCCGGAGGGTCTCGATCTCGCGGCGGACACCCTTGGTGTCGAACTGGGCGCGGGACTCGGGATCGAAGGTCTGGATCTTCGGTGGGTGCACGACGAGCATCCTGCCGGTGCCCGGCGGCGCGGCGCGAGGCCGCCGGGGCGCCGCCGAGGTGAGACTGTCGGGGGTCGCTCGTACCCTGGGGTCATGGCATTCGCGACCGAGGTCCCGGGCTCCGCGGCGAGACCCACGGCGAACCCCGAGGACGACGCGCACGCGCACCCGGACGCGGGCACCACCCCCACCGGCACCCCGCTGGCCCACTCCGAGCACCGTCCGGTCGGCGAGGTCGAGCGCCGCAGCGGGCGGTTCGAGGTCGTCAGCGAGCACCGCCCGGCCGGTGACCAGCCGACCGCCATCGCCGATCTGGACCGGCGGCTGCGCGGCGGCGAGGAGGACATCGTCCTCATGGGCGCCACCGGTACCGGAAAGTCGGCCACCACGGCGTGGCTGATCGAGCAGCAGCAGCGGCCGACGCTGGTGATGGCCCCGAACAAGACGCTGGCCGCGCAGCTGGCGAACGAGCTGCGGGAGATGCTGCCGCACAACGCCGTCGAGTACTTCGTGTCGTACTACGACTACTACCAGCCCGAGGCGTACATCGCGCAGACCGACACCTACATCGAGAAGGACAGCTCGGTCAACGACGACGTCGAGCGGCTGCGCCACTCGGCGACGATGAACCTGCTGTCCCGGCGTGACGTCGTGGTGGTCGCCTCGGTGTCGTGCATCTACGGCCTGGGCACGCCGCAGTCCTACCTCGACCGGTCGGTGTCGCTGCAGGTCGGGGAGGAGGTCGAGCGCGACCGCCTGCTCCGGCTGCTGGTCGACGTGCAGTACACGCGCAACGACGTGTCCTTCACCCGTGGCACCTTCCGGGTCCGCGGGGACACGGTGGAGATCATCCCGGCGTACCAGGAGCTCGCGCTGCGGATCGAGTTCTTCGGCGACGAGATCGAGGCGCTCTACCACCTCAACCCGCTGACCGGTGACACGGTCGAGCAGGTCGACGAGATCCGGATCTTCCCTGCCACCCACTACGTGGCGGGGCCGGACCGGATGGAACGCGCCGTGCGCGACATCGAGTCCGAGCTGGAGACCCGGCTGGAGCAGCTGGAGAACCAGGGCAAGCTGCTGGAGGCCCAGCGGCTGCGCATGCGGACCCAGTACGACATCGAGATGATCCGCCAGGTCGGGTTCTGCTCCGGGATCGAGAACTACTCCCGGCACATCGACGGCCGCGGCGCCGGCACCGCCCCGGCCACCCTCATCGACTACTTCCCGGACGACTTCCTGCTGGTCATCGACGAGTCGCACGTGACGGTCCCGCAGATCGGCGGCATGTACGAGGGCGACATGTCGCGCAAGCGCAACCTGGTGGAGTTCGGCTTCCGGTTGCCGTCCGCCGTGGACAACCGGCCGTTGACCTGGGAGGAGTTCGCCGACCGCATCGGGCAGACGGTGTACCTGTCGGCGACCCCGGGGCCCTACGAGCTGAACCGCACCGGCGGCGAGTTCGTCGAGCAGGTCATCCGGCCGACCGGCCTGGTCGACCCCGAGGTCGTCGTGAAGCCGACGAAGGGCCAGATCGACGACCTGGTCGCCGAGATCCGCGACCGCACCGAGCGCGACGAGCGGGTCCTGGTCACCACGCTGACCAAGAAGATGGCCGAGGACCTCACCGACTACCTGCTCGAGCTGGGCATCAAGGTCCGGTACCTGCACTCCGAGGTCGACACCCTGCGCCGGGTCGAGCTGCTGCGGCAGCTGCGCTCCGGGGAGTACGACGTGCTGGTCGGGATCAACCTGCTCCGTGAGGGACTCGACCTGCCCGAGGTGTCGCTGGTCGCGATCCTCGACGCGGACAAGGAGGGCTTCCTGCGCTCCGGCACGTCGCTGATCCAGACGATCGGCCGGGCCGCCCGCAACGTGTCCGGCCAGGTCCACATGTACGCCGACCGGATCACCGACTCCATGCGGTACGCCATCGACGAGACCGATCGGCGCCGGGCCAAGCAGGTCGCCTACAACACCGAGCACGGCATCGACCCGCAGCCACTGCGCAAGAAGATCGCCGACATCCTCGACCAGGTCTACCGCGAGGCCGAGGACACCGAGACCGTCCCGGTCGGCGGCTCCGGGCGCAACGCCTCGCGCGGCAAGCGTGCTGCGGGGGAGCCGGGCCGGGCCGCTGCCGCGGGCAGCTCCGGCGTGCCCGCCCGGGACACGGCGGGCATGCCGCGTGCCGAGCTCGCCGACCTCATCCAGCAGATGAGCGACCAGATGCTGACCGCGGCCCGCGACCTGCAGTTCGAGCTGGCCGCGCGGCTGCGCGACGAGATCTCCGACCTGAAGAAGGAGCTGCGGGGGATGGACGCGGCCGGGGTGAAGTAGCCGGGGCCGGGACCGCTACCGTGGTCCTCCGTTTCCACCACCCGGCCGTCCCAAGTTCTGCGGGACCGGCCCTGCGCGCAGCGGAGGAGCCCGCGTGACCGTCGCCCGCACCACGCCCGACCCGGATGTGCCCGCCGTGCCCGCTGCGGGGTGGGCCGCACCGGTGTCCCGGCTGCGCGCGGCGGCCCTGTCGTGGATCTCGCTGTGCGTCACGGTGCCGCTGCTCGTGGTGTCGCTGTTCTGGTCCTGGACCCGGCTCGGCAACTACGCGCTGGACCTCGACATCTACCGGATCGGCGTCGAGGTGTGGCTGGCCGGCGGGGACATGTACGGCGTGCTGCCCGCCCCGATGAACGGGCCGCTGCTGCCGTTCATCTACCCGCCGTTCGCCGCGATCACCATGGTGCCGCTCGCCGCTGTGCCCTATCCGGTGGCGTTCACCGTCCAGTTCGTCGCGTCGCTGGTGTCGCTCGCGATCTGCATCGCGCTGGCGATCCGGATCGCCTGGCCGGCCGGCGGCCGGCGGGCCCCGCTGGTCCTGGGGGTCCCGGTGCTGGCCGCGACGCTGTTGATCGAGCCGGTCGCGCAGACCTACGCGTTCGGCCAGATCAACCTGGTCCTGATGATGCTGGTGGCCGTCGACTGCCTGGCCCCGCGGACCCGCTGGCCCCGGGGCCTGCTGCTCGGGCTCGCGGCGGCGATCAAGCTGACGCCGGGCGGCATGATCCTCTTCTTCCTGGTGCGCCGGGACTGGAAGGCGGCCGGGGTGGCCGTCGCCACCGGGATCGTCGCCACCGGGATCGGCTTCCTCGTCGACGTCGACTCCTCGGTCCGGTACTGGTTCGTCGGTGGGCCCGCGGCCGGGGTGAGCGGCTCGACGTTCTTCTCGAACGAGACCGTGCAGGCGGTGCTGGCCCGGCAGGAGGTGCCGGAACCCTGGTTCACGGTGCTGTGGCTGGGCATCGTCGCCGGGCTGCTCGCTCTGGCCGTCCCGGTGATCCGGCGGACCGAGCCGGTGATCGCGATGTCGGCGACGGCCGCGGTCGTGCTGATGGCGACGCCGACGGCCTGGTCGCACCACTGGGTGTGGGTGGTGCCGGCGCTCATCGGGTTCTGCGCCCACGCGCTGCGCCACCGGTCCGCGGTGTGGCTGCTGGTCGCCGCCGTGTTCGCGGCGATCTTCTACGTCGCGCCGTTCCGCTGGATGCCGAACGTGTGGGGCGTCGAGGTGAAGTGGAGCCTGTGGGAGCAGGTGCTCGGCGCGAGCTACGTGCTCCCGGCCGCCCTCGCGCTGGGGCTCGGCTGCTGGTACGTGACCCGTGGTCCGGGGCGGCCCGGCGGGCCGCAGGCCCCGGAACCGGACCTGCTCCGCGTCGGGCGCTGACCCCGGGCCTGCCGTGGTCCGGGCCCGTCCGGGCGGGCCCGGACGGCTCAGCTCGTGATGTCCTTGCGGGTGAACCGCCAGGCCGCCAGCGCGAGGAAGACCGTCGCGTAGCAGACCGCGGAGAAGGCGCCGTAGGTCATCTCGGCCCAGTCGACGTCCCGCGACAGCAGGGACGACCAGGCGTCGCCGTAGTGGGTCGGGAGCACGTTCCGGATCGCCCCCAGGTCGTCGATCTGGTCGATGATCTGGGAGACGATCGACGCCATGACCGTCCCGCCGACCGCACCGAGCGGTGCGTCGGTGCTCACCGACAGCAGCAGGGCCAGCCCGGCGACCCAGCTCAGCTGCACGGTCACGTAGCAGGCGCCGAGGAGTACCCGGCCCACCGCCGACCAGAACGGCAGCGACTCACCCACCGGCGAGACCAGGTCACCGGTCCCGTAGGCGACCGAGCCGACCACGAGCGCGGCCACCGGGAGCAGGAGCAGCGCCGCGGCCGACAGCGCCGCGGCGATGATCGCCTTCTGCCGCAGGAGGCGGGCCCGCGGCACCGGTACGGCGAGCAGGTAGCGCAGCGACGACCAGGACGCCTCGGACGCGACGGTGTCGCCGAAGAACAACGCCACGAGCACGACGAGCAGGAAGCTCGCCGAGGCGAACAGGGTGAACACCGCGAAGTTCGTCGCCGAGACCGACGCCAGGTCCACCAGACTCGGCCCGCTGGCCGCGCCGTCGTCGTCTCCGCCACCCAGGGAGAACGCGGCCCACAGGATGATCGGCATGGCCACGACCAGCGCGAACACCACCTGGGTGCGACGCCGTCGCAGCTGGCGGGCCAGCTCGGTGCGCAGCGGCAGCGTGCGGCCGGGGACGGCGGGTGGCGCCGCGCCGCCGTCGACGAGATCGCCGACGTGCCCGCGGCGGGTCGACAGCTGCCGTTCGTCGCCGCTGCTCACGAGCCACTCCCCACATCACGGCCCTCGGGGCCGACCAGTTCCAGGAACGCGTCCTCCAGCCGCCCGCGCGGCCCGGCCGCGCTGACCGCGATGCCGGCGCCGACGAGCGCGGCGACGGCGTCGGCCCGGGCGACGTCCTCCAGGTGCGCGTGCACCACCCCGGGCTCGTCACCGACGACGATCTCGCTGACGCCCTCGATCCCGGCGAGCACCGTCGCGGCCGCCGCGGTGGCGTCCACCGTGAACGACGAGCCGCCACCGGACGCGGTGAGCTCCGCGACGGTGCCGGCGGCGACGACCGTCCCGCGGTGCATCACGACGACGTCGGTGCAGGTCTGCTCCACCTCCGACAGCAGGTGGCTGGAGACCAGCACGGTCCGTCCGCCCGAGGCGTAGCGCCGCAGCAGCTCGCGCATGGCGTGGATCTGGGGCGGGTCGAGCCCGTTGGTGGGCTCGTCGAGGATCAGCAGCTCCGGCAGGCCCAGCATCGCCTGGGCGATCGCCAGCCGCTGCCGCATGCCCTGGGAGTAGGTGCCGACCCGGCGGTGCACCGAGTCACCGAGGCCGGCGATCTCCAGGGTCTCGTCCATACGGGCCTGCCCGATCGGGCGGCCGGTCGCCTCCCAGTACAGCCGCAGGTTCTCCGCGCCCGACAGGTGCGGCAGGAACCCGGGGCCCTCGACGAAGGCGCCGATCCGGGAGAGTACGGCCGCCCCGGGCCGGATCGGCCGCCCGAACGCGCGCATCTCGCCCGACGTCGGCGCGATCATGCCGAGCAGCATCCGCAGCACCGTCGTCTTGCCGGCCCCGTTCGGGCCGAGCAGCCCCAGCACGGCGCCTCGCGGCACGGTGAGCGACACGTCGGACACGGCACGGAAGCCGTTGCGGTAGGTCTTGGCCAGGCCGGTGACCTGCAGCGGCGGCGTATCGTCCGGCCCGGGGCCGGTGGTCTCGGCGGGATTCCCGGGGTCGGCCCGGCGGGCCCTGGCCCGCAGTACCAGCCATGCGGCCAGCGCCGCGACCAGCACCCCGCCGATGCCGAGCACCGGCCACAGCGGGACGGTCCCCGCGGACTCGGTGCGCCCGGGCACCTGCGGGACCGACAGCGTGCCGCCGTCGCCGAGGCCCACCCGCCAGACGGCCGGATCGGTGCCGGACGCGTACGCCTGGTCGGTCGTCGCGAGCTGCACCTCCAGCCGGCTGCCCGCCGTCACCGGGGCGACGACGCCGGGCAGCGTCACCCGGACCGTGGCCGGGCTGCCGTCGGCGGGGACGGCGACCCGCAACGGGGCCACCGCGTTGCCGAGCAGGGTGCTGCGGCCCTCCGGGGACCGGGCGGTGGCCGAGGCGAACAGCACCGCCGTCTCGGGCGCCTGCTGCCCGGGCACCCGCGAGATCTGCGCGGTGACCTGCGGTGCCCCGGACGGCTGCAACGCCTCGGCGACCGGCTCGGAGACGAACCGGGCGGACTGGCCGGGCGCCGCGAGTGCGGACAGCGAACCGAGCGAGCCGAGCGCGGATCCGAGACCCGGCAGCGAGGTCACCGTGGCCGGGTTGCCGCCCGGCGGGTGCGCGACGATCTGCTCGTCCCCGGCGAGCGGGACCGCGACCGACGGCACCGGCGCACCGGTGAGCCCGGGATAGCCGTCGGCGAGCACGGTCCGGCCGGTGGGGGTGTCGCCGCGGGTGCGGACGGTGCTGCGGACCTGGTAGGCGAACGGTGCCTCGGCCAGGGCGCCGCTGACGCCGTCGGCGGCCGGCAGCCCGCGCAGGTGCCGGTCGAACCAGTCGCCGATCCGGTCCCGCACACCGGAGTCCGGTGCGGATCCGTCGTGGCCGCCGGCGAACCACAGGACCGAGACCGGGGTGCCGTGCGCGGCGATCTGCCGGGCGTTCGCGTCGGCCTGGTCGAGCCCGAACAGGGTGTCCTGCTCGCCCTGGACCAGCAGCGTCGGGGCGGTGATGCGGTCGGTCACCGTGGCGGGGGAGGAGCGGCGCAGCAGGGCGTCCAGCTCGGGTGATGCGCGGCCGCTGCGCGCGGCCTCGGTGTAGGCGGCGCAGACGTCCGGGGCGAAGCGCCCGCAGGTCACCTGCCCCCCGCCGGGAGCGGGCGCACCGTCGGCGGCGCCCGGTCCGGTGGCACCGGGGGTGTCCGGGCCCGTGGTGCCCGGCCCGGAGGCTCCGCCCGGGCCCGCCGCGGCCGCCCCGGTCCCACCCGGGTGACCGCTGCCGGAGGCCCCCGCAGCGCCGTCCGGGCCACCGCCCGAGGTGTCCGTACCGCCCGCGGACCCGTCGTCGCTGCCGCCGGTCCCGTCGTCGGCCGTCCCGGAGCCCGGGGCGCCCGATCCCTGGCCCGCGGCGGCGCCCGCGTCGCCCCCGCCGGCGACCTCGCCGCCGGAGCCGAAGAAGACCCCGGCCCAACCGCTCTTGAACACCCCGTCCGGGGCGCCCGCACCGGCCGCCGGGGTGCCGGGCAGCTCCGTGCCGGCAGGGACGGCGTTGTTGGGGAACAGCGACTGCCCGAGGTCGTTCCAGGTGATCACCGGTGCGATGGCGTCGATGCGGTCGTCCCGGCCGGCCAGTGACAGCGTCAGGCCGCCGCCGTAGGAGCCACCGGTCACCCCGACCCTGGGGTCGCCGTCGGCGTCGCGCTGGACGTCCGGCCGGGCGGCGAGCCGGTCGACCAGCCGGGACGCGTCGGCGACCTCGCGGTCCGGGTCGTTGAGCCCGATGGTGCCGCCGGAGCCGCCTAACCCGCGGGCGGTCCAGGTCTGCACGACGTAGCCGCGGGCGGCGAGCTCGCGGGCGTCCCGGTCGACGGAGCGCTTGGACCCGCCGAAGCCGTGCGCGACGAGCACCGCGGGCGCGGGGTCGGCGGCGGCCGAGGCCGGGACGTAGAGCGACGTGTCGAGATCGACGGTCCCCGGGGCACCGCCGCCGGCGGGTACCGCGACCCGTTCCTCGGTGACCGCGACGGACCCGCCGTCGTCACCGGTCGCGGCGACCGCGACGGGGGCGGTGCCGAGCAGGAGACCGGCGGACAGGAGGGCGACCAGCGGTCCGGTGCGGCCACGGGACCCGGGTAGGACGTGCACACCACCGAAACTACGCAGATCCCCGCACCGTCGCCGCCACCCCACCCTCCCCTCGCCCCGGCCGCCACCCCGCCCACCTCGGGCCCGGACGTCGCAGCACGCGGTCGGACCCCGCAGCGGTCGCAGGATCTGCGAGGTCGGAGGAGGCTCTGCGACGTCCGTCAGGATGCGAGCGAAGCGGCAAACCGGACGTAACGGTTACTCGTTCGGGTGATACCGGGTGCTGTGAGTCACCTCGTCTCGCCACACAACGGTGCAGGGAGGACACTTCACGCGAACCGCAGGGGAGTATCCCGATCGCGGTGGTGTCGTCAGCACGGTCCCGCCGGGAGCATCGTCCCGTGCCGGACCCGGCACCATCGGCCACGCCAGACGTTCCGGCGTCGTGGCGGGAGAGACCTCGGGGCCATCGATGCTGCCCTGGTCTGGAGGAATACGTGAACGTCCCCCTGTGGGTCTGGCTGGTCACGATCGCGGCGTTCGTCGTGGTGATCGGTGCCGACCTCTGGTTGAACGACCACAAGCCGCACGCCGTCACCCTCGGCGAGGTCACCCGCTGGGTGGCGTTCTACGTGGCGCTCGCCGTCGCGTTCGGGATCGGTCTCTGGTTCGTCGTCGGCGGCACCTTCGCGGGTGAGTTCTTCGCCGGCTACCTCACCGAGTACTCGTTGTCGGTCGACAACCTGTTCGTCTTCCTCATCATCATGTCGGCGTTCAAGGTGCCGGTCATCCACCAGCACCGGGTGCTGCTGGTCGGGATCGTCATCGCGCTGCTCATGCGCAGCATCTTCATCGCGGCCGGCGCCGCGGTGATCAACGAGTTCAGCTGGGTCTTCTACCTGTTCGCCGCGTTCCTGGTCTACACCGCGGTCTCGCTGGTGAAGCAGGCCGCCGGGGGCGACGACGAGGAGTGGGAGGAGGGCAGGCTGCTGCGCTGGGTGCGCAAGGCCTTCCCGGTCACCGACGACTACCACGGCGCCAAGACCACGGTGAAGATCGACGGCAAGCGCTGGCTGACCCCGATGCTGATCGTCATGATCGCGATCGGCGTCACCGACATCATGTTCGCGCTCGACTCGATCCCGGCGATCTTCGGCCTGACCCAGGAGGCCTACCTCGTCTTCACCGCGAACGCGTTCGCGCTGATGGGGCTGCGCCAGCTGTACTTCCTGCTCGGTGGCCTGCTGAACAAGCTGGTCTTCCTGTCCTACGGCCTCGCCGTGCTGCTGGCGTTCATCGGCGTCAAGCTCGCCCTGCACGCCATGCACGAGAACGACCTGCCGTTCCTCAACGGCGGGCAGCCGCTCCCGGTGCCCGAGATCGGGATCGGGCTGTCGCTGAGCGTCATCATCGGCGTGCTCGCGATCACGACGATCGCCAGCCTGGTCGCGGTGCGGATCAAGCCGGAGCTGGCCGAGCAGAGCAGCGCCATCACCGCGCCGCCGCTGGCCAGGACCAAGGAGGAGGCCGCGCGGATCGTGGCCGAGGACGAGAAGGCCGACCACCACGTGGCGAAGCCCGACGAGGAGCACGCGACGGGCCGGTCCGGCGAGTAGCGCCTAGGGCGTGTCTCCCAGATAGGCGGAGCGGGGTGCGCGATGCTTGATCGGTGCCGCGTACCGCTGTCCTGACTGATGCCCAGTGGGCCCGTCTGGCGCCGCTGTTGCCCTCCTCCGAGGGTCGTCGCGGGTGCCCGTTCCGCGATGACCGCCGGGTGCTCGAGGGGATCATCTACCGGTATCGGTGCGGGCTTCCCTGGCGCGACGTCCCAGCCGAGTTCGGGCCGTGGCAGACGTTGTGGAAGCGGCACCGCCGCTACAGCGGCGACGGCACCTGGGACCACATCCTGGCTGCTCTTCTGGTCGAGGCCGACGCCGCCGAGGTGCTCGGGTGGGCGGTCAGCGTGGACTCCACGATCATCCGTGCCCACCAGCACGCCGCGACCCTCAAGCGCGACACAGGGGGCCGGATCGAACTACACGAATCTGCTCGCCGAACCAGCAGATCACGCGCTGGGACGGTCCCGCGGAGGGCTGTCGACGAAGATCCACCAGCTCGTTGACGGGCACGGCCGCCCGCTGGTGGTCCTCCTCGGCCCCGGCCAGGGCGGCGACTCGCCAATGTTTCCGCACCTGATGGCGCGCCTGAGCATCGCCCGACCGGGCCCGGGACGACCCCGGACCCGGCCTGAACGCGTGCGCGCGGACAAGGCCTACTCCTCACGCGCGATCCGCCGGCACCTGCGCGAGCGCCGGATCATCGCTGTCATTCCGGAGCCCTCTGACCAGCAGGGACACCGCAAACGACGGGGCTCACGCGGTGGCCGACCGCCCGCATTCGATCCGGTCGACTACCGAAACCGCAACGTCGTCGAGCGCGGGTTCTGCCACGTCAAGCAGTGGCGCGGGCTGGCCACCCGTTACGACAAGCTCGCCCTGACCTTCCGCGGCGGCGCCGTCCTGAAGGCGATCGTCACCTGGCTCCGCGCATTGGGAGACACACCCTAGCCCTCCAGGTGGTGCAGGACGACGTCGCCGATCCGGCCGCCGTCCAGCACCAGGGTCATCCAGGTGTGGGTGGGCATCCGCCTGCGGTCGGTGGGCGAGCCCGGGTTGAGCAGGCGGAGCCCGCCGGCCGCGGTGTCCCACGGGATGTGCGAGTGCCCGAACACCAGCAGGTCGGTGTCCGGGTGGGCACGCAGCGCCCGGTTCTCCCGGCCCTGCTTCGCCCCGGTCTCGTGGGTGACGGCCATCCGGACGCCGTCGATCACCACCCGCGCCGTCCCGGGCAGCCGGGAGCGCAGGTCGTCGCCGTCGTTGTTGCCCCAGCAGGCGACGAGCCGGGCGGCGCGGGCCTCGACCCGGTCGAGCAGCTCGGTCGTGCACCAGTCCCCGGCGTGCACGACGACGTCGGCGGCGTCGACCGCGTCCCACACCGGCCCGGGGAGGCCGCCGTCGTGCGCGCCGCCCCGGGCCGGGAAGTGGGTGTCGGAGATCAGGACCAGCGAGGTCAGTTCACGCCCACCAGGTCGCAGACGAAGACCAGGGTCTCGTTCGGGGCGATCACGCCACCGGCGCCCTGCGCCCCGTAGCCCAGGTGCGGCGGGATGACCAGCCGGCGGCGCCCGCCGACCTTCATGCCGACGACGCCGGTGTCCCAGCCGGAGATGACCTGGCCGGCGCCGAGGCCGAAGCGCAGCGGCTGGCCCCGGTCGTAGGAGTTGTCGAACTCGCGGCCGGTGGACTGGGAGACCCCGACGTAGTGCACGGCGACGGTGTCACCGGGCTTGGCCTCGGGGCCCTCGCCGGGGTTCAGGTCCTCGGCGACCAGTTCGGTGGGCAGCGGGCCGTCGACGATCTCGACGGCGGGCTTCTGCGGTGCGGTCACGGTGCTGCTCCCAGCGGACGGGTGTCCGATCTCGGTCGGCTGTCGCCGTCGACCCTGCCAGAACGGCCGGTGCTCCCCACGGCGGACCCCGTGGGGGAGCGGGACGCCCGCTCGACGTGCCAGGCTCGTCGTCGTGACCGAGCCCGCCACCCGCGCAGCCTGGGCCGCCTGGCTCGCCGCCCTCGACGACGCCGGGCTCCCCGGTGCGGCGAACACCCGTCCGCCGGCGGGACCGTCCGAGGTCGCGGCGGCCGAGCAGGTGTTCGGCCGGCCGTTCCCGGACGAGCTGCGGGCCACCTACCTGCTGCACGACGGGCAGTGGAACGACCACCCGAGGTCACCCGGGTACAAGCCGGAGCGGATGACCAGCCTGTTCCCCGCGACCTACCGGATGCTCCCGCTGGCCGAGGCCGCCGCCCAGTACCGGGACTGGCTGCAGGTGGTCGAGATGGTCGGGCACGAGCACGTGACCGTCCGTGCGGGCGATCCGGTGCGCGCGCACTACTGGGACCCCGGCTGGTGGCCGCTCGCCGTCGACGGCGGCGGCAACGCGCTGGTGGTGGACACGGTGCCGGAGCCGGGCGGGGACCCCGGGCAGATCGTCGTCGCCGGGCCGGACGAGGACGAGCGCCGCCGGGTCGGTCGCGGTCTCGTCGACTACCTCGGGCGGCTGACGGCGTCGGTCCTTCCGGTCCCCGAGGTGCACGACGGCGACGACCGGCCGGTGTACCTGTTCTGGGACCTCCCGCAGCTGCGCTGAGCCGGGCATGGTGCGCCCGCCCCGGCGGGAAATCAACCCTGTTGTCCAGATCACATTCTTGCGAGCATCGGACGGTCGCCGTCCACGGACGGGTGACGGCCCGTCGTCGTGCCGTCCACTCTGGCACCGGCGACCCGTGGACGACAGGGAGGTCGACCCGGCGATGAGCGCGCTGACATCCGTTCTCGTCTTCGCGGCGGGTGCCGCGCTGCTGATCTACAGCGCGGAGAAGCTGATCACCTACCTGGTCGGCGCCGCGCGCGGGCTCGCCGTCTCGGTGTTCCTGCTCGCGGTGATCTTCACCGGGATCGAGTTCGACGATCTCGTCTTCGGCGTCGCGCTGAACGTCGAGGGACTGGAGGACGTCGCGCTCGGCGTCGTCTTCGGCACCGTGATCTCGATGGTCGGCGTGGTGCTGGCGCTGGCCGCGCTGCTGGTGCCGTGCCGGGTCGACGTCCCGCGCGACTATCTCGTGCTGTTCGCGGTGTCGCCGGTGGTGCTGGTCGGGCTCGCGCTGGTCGGGGAGATCGGCACCGGGATCGCGATCCTGCTCGTCGCGCTGTTCGTCGCGTTCGTGGCCTACGTCGCGGTGCGGGAGCGGAGCCGGGCGGTGCCGGTCTTCCGGGACACCGAGATCGGTGGCTCGCCGGGTACCGGGGACATGGAGATCACCTCGAAACGGCACCTGCCCGGCTGGGCGCTGCTCGGCCTGGCGGTGCTCGCGCTGGCCGGGCTGGTCGTCGGCGCCTGGGTGATGACCGAGGGCACCGAGGGCATCCTCGACGAGTTCGGGATCGCCGGCACGGTCTTCGGCGCCACCATCGCCACGCTGGTGCTGACGCTGGAGGACGTCTTCCTCACCGTCGAGCCGGCCCGCCGGGGCACGCCGCTGATCGGCATCGGCAACGTCATCGGGTCGGTCGTGTTCTCGGTGACCGCGAAGCTCGGCATCATCGTGCTCGCGGGGGGCGGGATCGAGGTGACCCCCGACGTCTTCGTCTGGCACCTGCCCGCGCTCGTGCTGCTGGTCGCGTTCTCGACCTACGCGCTGTGGACCGGGCGCCTGCGCCGCTGGCACGGTGTCGTGCTGCTGGCCGCCTACGTCGTCTACTGGATCGTCAGCTTCGTGGTGTTCGGCGTCGTCCCGGCCGACGACGACTGAGCCTCACCGGTGCGGCCGCGGCACCAGCTCGACGTCCACCGGTCCAGGCCCGTTCGCGACCTCGACCGCGGACTCGACGAGGTGGTGCTCCGGGGACAGGTGGCAGACCGGGTCGGTCGCGGCCGGGTCGCCGGTGAGCTGGAACGCCTGGCAGCGGCAGCCGCCGTGGTCGAGCTCGCGACGCTCGCAGCTGCGGCACGGGTCCTGCATCCAGCTCTCGCCGCGGTAGGCGGTGAACAGCGGGGCCGAGGTCCAGATGTCGGCGAGCGAGGACTCACGCACCGAGGCCGGCGGCAGCGGCAGGGTCTGCGCGGCGGGGCAGGGCAGCGCGTTGCCGTCCGGGGCGACGGTCAGCTGGCGCTGGGCCCAGCCGCCCATGCAGGGTTTGGGGTAGCGGCTGTGGTAGTCCGGCAGCACGTGGACGACCTCCATCCGTCCGGCGAGGCGCTCCCGCGCGGCGGCCACGATCTCCTCGGCCCGGTCCAGCTGGTCGCGGCCGGGCAGCAGCGCGGTCCGGTTCCGCCAGGCCCAGCCGTAGTACTGGGTGTTCGCCAGTTCGACCCGGTCGGCCTGCAGCTCCTCGACCAGGGCGACGATCTCGCCGACCCGGTCGATGTTCTGCCGGTGCAGGACCACGTTGACCGTCAGCGGCCAGCCCAGCTCCCGGACCAGCCGGCAGGCCTCGATCTTCCGGTCGAAGGACCGCACGCCGGCGATCCGGTCGGAGGTCCCCGGCTCGTCGGCCTGCACGCTGACCTGCACGTGGTCGAGCCCGGCCGCGTGCAGGGCCTCGGCCCGGGGCCGGGACAGCCCGATCGCGCTGGTCACGAGGTTGGTGTAGAGCCCGAGCCCGGCCGCGGTGCGGACCAGCTCAAGCAGGTCGCGGCGGAGCAGCGGTTCCCCGCCGGAGAGGTGGCACTGCAGCACGCCGAGCTCGGCGGCCTCGGTGAACACCCGTTGCCAGTCCCGGGTGCCCAGCTCGTCGTCGTAGCGGGCCAGCTCGATCGGGTTCGAGCAGTAGGCGCAGGCCAGCGGGCAGCGGTAGGTGAGCTCGGCGAGCAGCCCGAACGGACGGGGCGCGGGGGCGGTCACGAGAGCGCGACCAGACCACGCTCGGCGAGCCGGGTGAGGTAGTCCCGCACCTGGTCGTCGACGGTCGTGGTGTCCGCGCCGTCGTAACCGGCCGCCAGTGTCCCGACGATCTCGTCGACGGTGTGCTCGCCGTCGCACAGCTGCAGCACCGCGTGCCCGGTCACGTTGAGGACGACGACCGTCTCCGGCCCGAGCAGCACCCATCCGCCGGTGGGCCGGTCCGGGCGCATCCGCACGTAGCGACCCAGCCGCGGCCGGGACGCACCGGTGATCGGGGGCATCGCGCCTCCCTCGACGTGCCGGGACGCGGGGACCGCGGTGGTCCCGTGCCTGGTCACGTCACGTGTAGGCATGGTCGATCGCGTCCATCATGGCCCAGAGCACGTCACACTTGAAGGACAGGGCGGCCTCGGCGGCGTCCTGTTCCGCGATCGTGTGGCAGTGCGCGGTCACGACCTCGAGTGCGTGCTCGGAGTCCCGCGGCGCCTGCACGAGCCGGTTGCGGAAGTACTGCAGGCCGTCGCCGTCGATCCAGGTGTAGTAGCGCTCGAACGCGGCCAGCCGCTCGGCCATGAGATCGGGCGCGAACAGCTCGGTCAGCGACGAGGCCACCGCCTCGACCCACGGCCGGGTGCGGGCGAAGGTGACGTAGGCGTCGACGGCGAACCGGACGCCCGGCTGCACGTGCCGCCGGTCGAGGATCTCCTCGCGGGACAGCCCGCACGCCTGCCCGAGCCGCAGCCAGGCCTCGATGCCGCCGCTCTGCGGGCCGTCCGCGGCGGTGCCGTCGTGGTCGGTGATCCGCCGGATCCAGCGGCGGCGGACCGCGACGTCCGGGCAGTTGGCGAGGATCGCCGCGTCCTTGAGCGGGATGGCCTCCTGGTAGGCGAACCGGTTCGCGACCCAGCCGCGGATCTGGTCCGGGGTCAGCGTGCCCTGGTTCATCCGCAGGTGGAACGGGTGCAGGCTGTGGTAGCTGCGGGCGTGCGCCCGGAGCCGGGCCACCAGTTCCTCGGGGGAGGTGCCGGTGCGGTGGTCGGTGGCCGTCATGGGTCAGACCTCCAGTTCCAGTCCGTCGGTGCCGACCGTGAGGCCGGCCGCGGTCACCTCGGCGCGTTCGGCCGAGTCCTCCAGCAGCATCGGGTTCGTGTTGTTGACGTGCACGTACACCACCCGGCCGAGCCGGCGCTCGGGCCGGGTGAGCACGTCCAGGCTGCCGCCGGGACCGCCGACGTGCAGGTGGCCCATGTCGTGCGCGGTCTTCGCGGCGAGCCCGAGCCGGACCAGCTCGTCGTCGTGCCAGGTTGTGCCGTCGACGAGGAGCAGGTCGGCGCCGTCGAGCTCGTCGAGCACGGCGCCGGTCAGCTCCTGCACCCCGGGCAGGTACACCGCGGACCGTCCGGATCCGGTGTCGGTGAACCGGTAGCCGACGACGCGCCCGCTGCCGGTCCCGGTCCCGAACCGGTCGTGCTTGCCGGTCGGGACGTCGAAGGCGCGGTAGCGCAGCCCGCCGAGGTCGTGCGGGACCCCGGGGTCGACGGGGGTCCACCGCACCGGGCAGAACCGTTCGAGGGTGTCCAGCAGCCCGGTGCCGGCACGCAGCGTCCGCTCGGTGGACGCGGTGGCGTGCAGCGTCACCCCGCCGCCCTCGCGGAGCAGGACGAGGCCGAGGGTGTGGTCGATCTCGGCGTCGGTGAGCAGCACGCCCTGCAGCGGGGTGCCACGGTCGGAGACGGGGTGCAGCGCCGGGGTGTCGGCGAGCTGGGTCCGGACGTCCGGTGAGGCGTTCACCAGCCACCACCGCCGCCCGTCCGGGCTGATCGCGATCGACGACTGGGTGCGCGGCGTCGCGGGGCGGCTGCCGTCGCGCACCGCGCGGCACCCCGGGCAGCCGCAGTTCCACTGCGGGAACCCACCACCCGCCGCCGAGCCCAGAATCCGGATCCGCACGCGGTGTCCCTCCTCTCCCGGCACGCCGCGGGGGCGCCGGAGCCGTTCGGCTCCCGGCGCCCCCGGACGTCACCCTGTCACGCCTCGGTGCGGGCGATGTACATCGTCACCTCGGGTGCACACCCGATCTCCTCGAACTCGGGTGCCTCCCACTCGGTGGTCGACTCCACTGCGTTCACCTCCTCTCTGCGGTGGCCGCGTCCCTCCAGTGTGGTGCGCGGTCAGCTCTCCGGCAGCGCGAAGCAGAACAACGCGTCCCCGGCGGCGGCGCCGAGCAGGCCGGGCAGGAACCCCTCGATCCAGCCGCCCCAGCCGGTCGGGACGGCGATGTACTGCCGGCCGTCGACGCTGAACGTGGTCGGGCTGGAGTGGTGGCCGCTGCCGCACTGGAACGACCACAGCTTCTCCCCGGTGGCGGCGTCCAGCGCCACGAACTCCCCGGTCGGCGTGCCCTGGAACACCAGTCCGCCGGCCGTCGACAGGTTCGACGCGCACATCGGGTACTCGTTGTTCCAGCGCCACTTCTCCTCGCCGGTCAGCGGGTCGACGGCGGAGACGAAGCCGTAGAAGTCCTCGATGTCCACCGCGACGCCGGCCCCCCAGTAGGGGATCGACTCCTTGAACTCGCGACGGCGGCGGGTGGCCGTCGCCCCCACCTCCTGCACCGGGATGTAGATCAGACCGGTCTGCGGGTTGTAGGACATGTGCGTCCACTCCTTCCCGCCGGCCGGGCCCGGCCAGAAGTGCACGGGGACGCCCTCCTCGTCCGGATAGATCTTGGGCGTGACCTTGCCCTCCGGCGTGATCTCGCCCCAGGTGATCCGGTCGACGAACGGGAAGACCCGCACCAGCTCGCCGTTGGTCCGGTCGAGCACGAAGAAGTAGCCGTTCTTGTCCGCGTGCGCGAGCAGCTTGCGCCCGTCCGGGGCGTCGAACAGCACGTTCTCCATCGTGGAGTCGTAGTCCCACAGGTCGTGCGGGGTGAACTGGTAGTGCCACCGGATCTCGCCGGTGTTCACGTCCACCGCGACCGTCGAGTCGGTGTAGAGGTTGTCGCCGGGCCGCACCGCGCCGTCGAAGTCCGGTGCCGGGTTGCCGGTGCCCTGGAACAGCAGCTCCAGCTCCGGGTCGTAGGTGGGCGTGACCCAGCAGTTCGCGCCGCCGCGCTGCCAGGCCTCGCCGTCGTCCGGCCAGGTCTCGGACCCCGGCTCGCCGGGCTTGGGCACCGTGTAGCAGCGCCAGCGGCGCTCGCCGGTCTCCGCGTCGAAGGCGTCGAGGTGGCCGCGGACGCCGAACTCGCCGCCCGCGCTGCCGCAGATGACCATGTCCTTGACGACCAGCGGGGCGACCGAACCGCTCTCCCCGGCCCGGACGTCGCCGTTCACGGTGTCCCAGACCAGCTTCCCGGTCCGCGCGTCGAGCGCGATGAGGTGGGCGTTGAGCGTGTACATGTAGACCTTGCCGTGGGCCACGGCGAGACCGCGGTTGACGTTGCCGCAGCACAGCGAGACGTCGTAGGGCGAGGCGTGCTTGTAGCGCCACAGCTCCTGACCGGTGCGCGCGTCGATCGCCCAGGCCTTGCCGTCCGGGCCGGAGACGTACATGACGCCCTCGACGACGATCGGCGCCGCCTCGAACGAGTAGGTCGAGGCCCCGGACTGCATGCCGACCGCCCCGGCCTGGAACACCCACGCCGGGGTGAGCCGGCGGACGTTTCCGGTGTTGATCTGGTCGAGGTCGCTGTGCCGCTTGCCGTCGTAGGTGCCGTAGTAGGTGAGCCAGTTCTCCGGCTCCGACCGGGCCCCGCGGATGCGCTCGTGGTCCACGTTCCCGGTGGCCGGAGCCTCCCCGGTGACGTTGCTCAGCTGGGCGTGCGGGATCGCCTCGCCCGCGTCGACGTAGTCGGTCATCGGTTGCTCCTCACGGACGCGGCTGCGGGGGACGGTCGAGCTTGGCGTGGTCGGGCACCTCGCCGCCGATGACGATGGCGCCGGTCAGGCCGCGGCCCTCGTCGTTGCCGCTGGCCGAGCCGTAGTAGTAGGTGCCGGGACCGTCCAGGTTGAGGGTCGCGGTGCCCTTCGCGTGGTTGACCAGCCAGATGAACTTGGGGTCCCCGTTGCTGGGCAGCACCGCGCAGTGGGTGTTCTTGTCGTCGTTGATCAGGGTCAGCACGATGTCGCCGCCGTGCGGGAGGATGAGGATCGCCGGGTCGTAGCGCAGCTCGTCCTCCGGGATCCGGACGGTGGCCCGCAGGACACCGTCGGCGTCCTCCTCGGCGTACCCGATGCTCCCGGTGTTGATCAGGCGGCCCAGCGCCGTCCGGTTCTGCCCGTCGAGGCCCGCGGCGGCGAGTTCGGCCGCGCGGTCTCCTTCGGTGGTCGTCATGGACATTCCTCCCGAGCGCGAAATTGTCGGCGGAGACGTGATCACTTTCACACCGGATGCCGGGCGTCGTCAACCCCGCGTTGTCGTCGATTCCCTGCGGATGATCACCGATGATCGGAACCGAATTGATCGGGTCGGACCGTGACCGCTGCGGCGTCGACCGGCACCCTCCCTGTGCATGTCACGCACCCTGACCGGAGGGTGAGGTCGGCGATCCGATGTCACCGTGCGAATGTCGACGGTGCTTGAGCGGACATTTATCGGACACTTCTTCCGGGCTCTTTCGTGGTGATGTCGGGCCGGATCGTTAAATGGATGGAATGCGTCGCCGATGCTGGGTCGACGGTGCTGGTGCCCGTTCGCCCGAGAGGTGGGCGGTCCGGGTGGCCGGTGCCGGCCGGGCGCGTGACGTGCGACGGCGGCGCCGGCGGGCGATCACTCCCGGCCCGGGAGTTCCGCTGTGGACGGCCCGGCGCGTTCGGTGAGCAGGTGATTCCGCAGGGTGGTTCTGGCGTTCCGGCCGGATGAAACATGTGTTTCTCCAGAACGGTGCGGCCGGCTCACCAGAACTTGATGCCGGCCGCCTTGAGCCGGCGCCGGTGCTGGCGGACCGCGGTCTCGATGGCCTCGGTCGTGATGAGGTCGCCCCAGACCTTCGCGGCGTGCTCGCCCTGCTCGAGGAGCTGGTCGGCCTGGTCCCGGCCGATGTCGGAGCTCTGCACGATGCGGGAGCCGAACCCGATGTGCCAGCGCTCGTCGCGCAGGACGAGTTCCATGCCCCGGTGCACGCCCGGCAGCGGGACCCCGAGCTCGTCCAGGGCGGACAGCATCGCGTGCTGACCGGCCAGCAGGACCACGCCCTCGATCACCATGTGGTAGAGCCCGACCGCCGAGGTCAGGCCGCTGTGGTCGGTGGCCAGCCGTCGCGCGGTGTCCGGCAGCCGCTGCTCGAACAGGTCGACCAGCTCGGACCCGACCTGCGGGCGCAGCGCGTCCCGGCGCTCCGCCGGGTTCGCCCCGGGGACCCCGGCGACCTCGGCCGCGACGAGGTCGAAGAACCGGGCGTGGCGGGCCTCGTCGCGGGCCTGGGCCCGGAAGGCCTCGGCCATCGACTCGTCGCTCGCCGCCTCCCGGTAGGTGCCGAGCTGCCCGGCCACCGCCGTCTCGGCGATGCAGAAGCCCGCGAGCAGCCCGCGCACCCGATCGCGTTCGGCCTCGCCGAGCCGCGGCCAGGCCGCCCGGTCGGCCGAGAGGTCGATCGCGGTCTCGTCCCACTGCAGTGACGCGGCGAGCGTCACGAAGTGCTCGAAGTTGCCGATCATGGCCATGCCCGCACCGTCCTCACCCGCCGGGGATCGCGTCGCCCGGCTCGAGTTCCCGGAAGTCCGCCTTCGTGGCGCCGCAGATCGGGCACATCCAGTCCTCGGGGATGTCCTCGAAGGCCGTCCCCGGCTCGATGCCGCCGTCCGGGTCGCCCTCGGCGGGGTCGTAGACGAAACCGCACGGCTCGCAGATCCACAGCCGGGCCGTCGCGGCGGCCGGGCTCACGCCCCGCTCCCCGGCGGGCGCCGTGCGTGCGTGGTCATGAGGCCCCCGCGCTGGAGTCGTCACACGTGCCGGGCGACCGGCCGGAACCGGGCCGCCCCGTCCGACCAGGGAGCCACACCGGGCCCCGGGCCGCAAGGGGCGGGTGGAAACAGGTGTTGCCGACCGGTCAGGTCCCGAGCGCCTCGTGCAGGAACCGGACCTGCAGCAGCAACAGGTTCTCCGCGACGACCTCCTGCGGTGTCATGTGGGTGACGCCGGACAGCGGGAGCACCTGGTGTGGACGGCCCGCGGCCAGCAGAGCCGACGACAGGCGCAGGGTGTGGGCGGCGACGACGTTGTCGTCGGCGAGGCCGTGCACGACCATCAACGGCCGGTGCGGGGCGTCGGCGGTCGGCGGCGTCGCGGCGTCGGCCAGGATGGAGGAGCGCCGGTAGGACTCCTCGCCCGGCTGCCCGAGGTAGCGCTCGGTGTAGTGGGTGTCGTACAGCGACCAGTCGGTGACCGGGGCACCCGCGATGCCGGCGTGGAACACGTCGGGCCGGCGCAGTACGGCGAGCGCGGCGAGGTACCCGCCGAAGGACCAGCCCCGGATGCCGACCCGGGTCAGGTCCAGGTCGGGGTACTCCGCGGCCGCCGCCTGCAGGGCCGCGACCTGGTCCTCCAGGACCGGTCCGGCGAGGTCGCCGTGCACCGCGCGCTCGAACTCCGGGCCGCGGCCGGGGGAGCCCCGGCCGTCGGTCACCAGCACCGCGAAGCCCTGCTCGGCGAACCACCGGCTGGTGAGGTGGGTGTTGCGGGCCTGCAGCACCCGCTGGGCGTGCGGCCCGCCGTAGGGGTCGAGCAGCACCGGCAACGGGGTGCCCGGCACGTGACCCGACGGCAGGAACACGGCGGTGTGCAGGGCACGCTCGCCGAACACGTGCAGGGCCGGGGCGGGGGAGTGGCCGGGATCGGCGGCGTGCCCGGCGACCGGGTGCTCGGTCCCGTCCGCCGTGACGAGCACCGCGTGCGGCGCGGCCCCGAGGTCCTGCGACGCCCGGACCAGGGTGCCCCCGGCCGACGTCCCGGAGTGCAGCCCCGCGGCCGGGGAGAGCCGGACCGGCTCCGCACCGGGGGTCACGGAGTAGAGCGCGACGGAGGTGGGCTCGGCCGACGCCCGGAACAGGACGGTCTCGCCGTCGATGCCGAGGACCTCGCGGACCTGCAGGTCGGTCCCGGTCAGCACGGTGTCCCCGGCCACGAGGCGGCGGGCGCCCCCGGCGTCGGTGGCCCGGACCAGCGACCCGGACGCGGTCCGGGCCGGAACCCCCGGGACGTTCTCGACCCAGACCGGGTCGGTCTCGGAGTGCAGGACCCGGGTCCGCCCGGACTCCGGGTCGACGGCCAGGGTGCGCACCTCGCGCTGGTCGCGCGGCTGCACCGACAGCAGCGGCCCGTGCGCGTCCCAACCGGCGGTGGCCAGGTACTCGTGGGTGCCCGCGTCCCAGCTCACCGGGGTGCGCCCGCCGTCGAGGGTGACGATCTCCAGCCCGACGACCGCGTTCGGGGTGCCTGCCGCCGGGTAGCGCACCTCGGCCGGGGTGCGGTCCGGGTGCGCGGGGTCCGCGATGTACCAGCGGGCGACCGGCGACTCGTCGACCCGGGCGACGAGCAAGGCGTCCCCGGTGGGGGACCACCAG
Source organism: Pseudonocardia sp. HH130630-07 (assembly GCF_001698125.1). NCBI lineage: Bacteria > Bacillati > Actinomycetota > Actinomycetes > Pseudonocardiales > Pseudonocardiaceae > Pseudonocardia > Pseudonocardia sp. HH130630-07. The sequence goes on from NZ_CP013854.1 coordinate 4,971,324, forward strand.
AACCCGCGGGTCCGGCCCATCTCCTCGGCCGCGGCGAAGTCCGCCAGCCCGTAGGACACCTCGGGGGTCTCCGGCACGAGCAGCCGGGTGGTGTCACCGGTGCCGAGGTCGTGCAGGTGCAGCGCCCGGTCGGCGACGAACGCGACCCGGGTGCCGCCGGGGTCGATCCGCGGGTCGACGACGGCCTCGGCCGCGCCGACGTCGAGCGCGCGGACGACCGGTTCCCCGGTCAGCGTGACCGTGAACGGCCGCCCGGACAGCGCGAAGGCGGCGTGCTCGACGGCGGCGTCCACCGTGTAGCCGACGACGCCGCCGGCCTGTTCCCGGACCCGCTCCCGGCGGGCGCGCTCGGCCGCGGGGAGGTCCTCCTCGCCGGGCAGGCCGGGCACCGTCGCGGGGTCCACCAGCAGCCGTTCCGCGCCGGAGGCGGCGTCGATCGACCAGAGGCAGGTGACCGGGTCGGTGCCGGAGCGGCTGCGCAGGAACACCGCACGGGAGCCGTCCGGCGCGACGGTGAAGCCACGCGGCACACCGAGGGTGAAGCGCCGGGTGCGGGCGTGCAGGCGGGGGAACGAGTCGGTCACGGGTACTCCGCAGGTCGGGGAACGTCCCGGACGCTATCCGACGATCCCGTGCCCTCCGTGTGCGCCGCGGTCCGCCCGCGCTCCGGCACCCGGCCGGCCGCGGCGGGTCAGGCCGGGGTGCTCCGCCGCGTGCGTTTCGCCCGGGACCGCGGTCCGGCCGCTCCGCCGCCCCCGCCGGCCTCCGCGCAGCCCTGTGCCGCGAGGCGGTCGGCGCGCTCGTTCTCCGGGTGCCCCGCGTGCCCCTTGACCCAGAACCAGGTCACGTCGTGGCGCCGGACCGCGGCGTCCAGCTCGCGCCACAGGTCGTCGTTCTTCACCGGTTCCCCGGCGGCGGTCCGCCAGCCGCGGGTCTTCCAGCGCGGCAGCCACTGGGTGATCCCGTTCCGGACGTAGGTGCTGTCGGTGTGCAGGCGGACGACGCTGTGCCGGGTCAGCGCGTCCAGCGCCCGGATCGGGGCGGTCAGCTCCATCCGGTTGTTCGTCGTGGTCCCCGGGTCCCCGCCGTGCAGCTCGCGCTCGTGCTCCCCGTAGCGCAGCACGGCACCCCATCCGCCCGGGCCCGGGTTCGGGGCACAGGAGCCGTCGGTGAAGATCTCCACGACCTGGGGTGCCTCCGTCATCGGACGGACGGTAGTGCCCGCCCGGACGGTCGCGGGCATCGACCTGTGGAGTCAGTAGAGCCGGTGTGAGGCCCGGGCGGCGGTGAAGCCGTGACCGCTCCCGGCGTCCCGGCACTCGACGCCGGTACGGCGGCTGACACAGGTCACCGCGCCCCGGGTCAGGTGGGTGTCGTAGCCCAGCTCGGAGCCGTCGGCGGGTGCGGCGTCGCCGTCGCAGGTCGCCCGGGATCCCGGTGCGCCGCCCACCGCCAGGCCGGGCTCGTCGCAGCCCTGCGGGGCGTCGGCCGTCCACTGCCGGTTCCCGACGTCGCACCGTGCCCCGGACGCGTCGATCCGGCAGGCGATGTTGCCGCTGGGCGAGACGAACGCCGTCCCGCCGCCCGCCGGCACGCCGAACACGGCCGGGTCGGCGGGCACGCTGCCGGCGACGAGATCGGGCGGCACCGGCAGCGGGGCCTCGGCCGCAGCGGGTCCCGGCTCCGGCTCGGAGCCACCCGCGGTGGCGGCGACCGCGCCGACGGCCAGCGCCAGCGTGGCCCCGACGGCGACCGCCGCGGTCCGGTGCGTGACGACCGCGCGGACCCGTCCGCCGAGCCGTGTGGCGACGTCGATCCCCGGCAGCCGCAGCCGGGCCGTGCCCGCTACGCCCGGAGCGGGTGGCACCCCGGTCCCCGGGGACGGCGACGGGGCGGGTACCTGCGGCCACGGCATCGACGGGGTGCGGGTGGGCGCCGGCCCCTGCAGCCCGCCACCCGGGTGTGGAGGAGGGGCACCGACCGCTGCCCGGGGTACCGGGACGGTGGCGCCCACGCCCGATCCCGGGCCCGGCACCGGGCCGGGCGGGGCCTGTCCACGGCCGGGGACGGGCTGGGCCGGTGACGCGGTCGGTGCGGGCCGCAGACCGTCCGGCGTCGCGGCGCGCGGCTGGCGGGCACCCGGCGGGTGCTCGACCCGGTCGGGACGCCCACCCCCGGCGGGGTGCTGCTCCTGGCCGCCCGACCGCCGGGGGCCGGGCACGTTCACCGGACGGGGGAGGGGCGGCGCATCCGGCGCCGAGGTGTCCGCGGACCGGTCGGCCCGCGCGGGCGGGGCGCCGGGCGCCGGTGTGTCCGGGTGCGCCTCCGGCGTGGAGCTCCCGGCCTCCCTCGCGGGCGCTGCCGTCGCCGGGCCCGTCCCTCGGTCCGGAGCGGCGGCGGCCGGGCTCGGCTCGCCCGCGTCGGGTTCCGGTGCGCGGTGGCTGCCCGCCGGGGCCGTCGCAGCGGTGCCGTGTCCCGGGTCGTTCCCGGTCGTCCCGGGGCCGGGAGCGTCCGGGGCGGTGCCCTCCCCGCCCCGCGGGGACGGGGCCGGCCTGGGGTGTGGCAGTGCCGGCCCGTCGAGGACGTCGGCGGCGCGGTGGCCGTTGCGGGGGCGGGCGGGGGGACGGTCGTCAGCGTGGGGAGCGCTCATCGGTCGAGCACGCTAGGGCGTGTCTCCCAGATAGGCGGAGCGGGGTGCGCGATGCTTGATCGGTGCCGCGTACCGCTGTCCTGACTGATGCCCAGTGGGCCCGTCTGGCGCCGCTGTTGCCCTCTTCCGAGGGTCGTCGCGGGTGCCCGTTCCGCGATGACCGCCGGGTGCTCGAGGGGATCATCTACCGGTATCGGTGCGGGCTTCCCTGGCGCGACGTCCCAGCCGAGTTCGGGCCGTGGCAGACGTTGTGGAAGCGGCACCGCCGCTACAGCGGCGACGGCACCTGGGACCACATCCTGGCTGCTCTTCTGGTCGAGGCCGACGCCGCCGAGGTGCTCGGGTGGGCGGTCAGCGTGGACTCCACGATCATCCGTGCCCACCAGCACGCCGCGACCCTCAAGCGCGACACAGGGGGCCGGATCGAACTACACGAATCTGCTCGCCGAACCAGCAGATCACGCGCTGGGACGGTCCCGCGGAGGGCTGTCGACGAAGATCCACCAGCTCGTTGACGGGCACGGCCGCCCGCTGGTGGTCCTCCTCGGCCCCGGCCAGGGCGGCGACTCGCCAATGTTTCCGCACCTGATGGCGCGCCTGAGCATCGCCCGACCGGGCCCGGGACGACCCCGGACCCGGCCTGAACGCGTGCGCGCGGACAAGGCCTACTCCTCACGCGCGATCCGCCGGCACCTGCGCGAGCGCCGGATCATCGCTGTCATTCCGGAGCCCTCTGACCAGCAGGGACACCGCAAACGACGGGGCTCACGCGGTGGCCGACCGCCCGCATTCGATCCGGTCGACTACCGAAACCGCAACGTCGTCGAGTGCGGGTTCTGCCACGTCAAGCAGTGGCGCGGGCTGGCCACCCGTTACGACAAGCTCGCCCTGACCTTCCGCGGCGGCGCCGTCCTGAAGGCGATCGTCACCTGGCTCCGCGCATTGGGAGACACACCCTAGCTCGCGGAACCGGACCCGCGCAGCGGCCGTTCGGAGCAGTCACGCCCGCCGGTCACCTCCTCACGGTGACCGTTCGTGACCGCGCCGAGCGGACCCACCGGCGTCGCCGGGGCACCGCACGCCGCGTGGGCCTCGCCTGTCGCCGACCAGGACGGTGCTCCCACCCGGCCCGCCATTGGGCGGTACCCGCCGCCGCGCGGAGTGCGCCCGGCATGCTGGCGGCGTGAGCCAGGCCCTCTACGAGATCACCGTGAACGCGCTGCTCGATCGCGGCCGCCCGCTCGCACCCCGGGAGTGGGACGCGGCGGTCGCCCGGGTGGGGCGGGACCGGGCCCCGCTGCTGCTCGCCGAGCTCGACGACGCCGGTCTGCTCACCCCGGAGCTGCTGCCCACCGCCGTCCGCACGGCCTGGGAGGGTGCGGACCGTCCGCTCGTCCGGCTGGACGCCGGACGGTGGCGCGAGCTGTTCGCCGCCGCGGGACTCGGCGTCCCGCCGCAGACCGGCGGGCCGGATCCGGCCTGACCGGTCACGGGTGCGCGCCGGTCCCCTTCACGACCTTGTCCACCGCGTTGCGCGGCCCGTGCACGGCGAGGCCCACGAGGTCCAGTGCGTCGGCCCGTTCCGCCGCGACGACGGCGCGGTTGTCCCGGTCGTTGCCGGTGCCGAACATCGCCGCGGTGTAGATCGCGGTCGGCAGCCCGCGGGCGCTCGCCCGGGAACGGCATCCGGCGAGCGTCGCCGCGTCCGCCGCCCGGACGATCACGGGCAGCCCGAGCGTGGGCAGGTAGGAGTTGCCGTCGGCGTCGGCGTACGGCTCGCCGACCAGCTCCGGGACGTCGGCCGCCACCCCGGCGGCGAGGTAGGCGGTCACGTTCGCCACCTGCCACGGGGCGAGATCGTCACGCAGCACCACGACGATCTTGGTCGCGGGGCGTTCGGTCGGGATGGTCTGTACTGCGGTCACGCGGGAGATCCTGCTCCGGCCGGGCCCACGGTTCTTGTACGTTCCTCACATGGCCCGGACCAGCGCCGCGGGCGGCCCCGGTGCCACCGACGAGGTCGTCGCCTGGCGCCCGCCCCGGGTCCCCGGGATCTCCGAGGTCCTGCACGCCTCGTTCGGCACCCACGGCTACCCGGTCCACACCCACTCCACGTGGACCCTGCTGATCGTCGACGACGGCGCCGTGCGCTACGACCTCGATCGGCGCCCGCACGGCACCGAGGAGGCGCCGGTCACGCTGCTGCCGCCCGGTATCGCGCACGACGGGCGCGCGGCGAGCGGATCGGGCTTCCGCAAGCGGGTCCTCTACCTCGACCCGGGGCAGCTCGATGCCGCCCGCCTGGGCCAGGACGGGGTGGGCCCGGCCGTCGACCGGCCCGCGATCGCCGACCCGGTGCTGCACCGCAGGCTCGACGAGCTGCACCGGATCCTCACCGATCCGGACGCCGGCCTGCACGCCGAGAGCAGGCTCGCGCTCGTGGTCGAGCGGCTCACCCGGCACCTCGCCCCGGCCCGCGGATCCGGCGGTACCGGGCCCGGCGACGGTCTCGCCGGGCGGCTGCGGGAGCTGCTCGACGCCCGCACCGTCGACGGCGTCACCCTGGACGAGGCCGGGCGCCTGCTGCACGCCCATCCCGGCCATCTCGTCCGCAGCTTCTCCCGCCGGTTCGGGCTGCCGCCGCACCGGTATCTCGACGCCCGCCGGGTCGAGCACGCACGGGCGCTGCTGCTCGACGGGCTGCCGCCCGCCGCCGCCGCGGCGACGGCGGGATTCCACGACCAGGCGCACCTGCACCGCCGGTTCGTGCGCCTGCTCGGGGTGACGCCCGGCCGGTACGCCCGGTCCGGGACGCGCACCCGCTGACCGGTCCGCCGGGGCCGCCACCTCGGCCGTTCAGCCGAGTAGCGCGTCCCGGTGCTGCCAGGCCAGCCGGAGCGCGGCAGCGGCTCCGGGGGAGAGCCGCCCGGACGCGGTGAGGCGGTCGATGGTGTTCTGCTCGAACGGGATGCGGTGGGCGGGGACGGTCCCCTCGGTGTTCTGGTCGACGGCGTCGGCGAACAGCTCGTCGTGCAGTTCGGGCGCCAGCACGACGACCGTGAGGATGTCCCCGGCCAGCGTGAGCGCGTCCAGCGTGACCCCGAGGCAGTGGGCACGGAGCCGGCCGTCGGTCAGGGCGGCGTCCATCCCGGCGAAGGGCGGGCGGTCGTAGTCGACGGGTTCGCCGGTGCCGTCGTACTCGTCGTGGCCGAGGACCTCCTCCGCGTACTCGCGTTGGGTGTTGCGCCACACGGAGAAGTCGTTGGCCACGGACTCGGGGTGCACACTGCTCGGCTGGAAGATCCCGGCCGGTAGCAGGTGGATCATGCTCCCGCCCGCGGCGACCCGGAGACCGTCACGGGCGTGCAGGACGACGCTGGGACTCTCCCCGCCGCGGATGGTCAAGGTACCGATCGCGCCCATCACGGGGTGACGGGTGAGATCGAACGGGTCGCCGACGAGCGAGCGGAACGCGAGTCGTCGCCACGACGGCCGCGCGATCCGCACCTCCCCGGCCGGGCCACGGGTCAGGAACTCGTGCGCGGTCTCGTGGGCGAGGGCCTCGTTCACGTCGAGCCCGTCGAAGAACCCCATCGTGCCGAACGAGAGCTGCCGATCCGGTAATGACCAGTCGACGTCGAGCAGGCGGAAGGTCAACCGGTTCTCGAACAGGGCCGGACGAGCGAGGTCGCGGACGGCGTGGCTGTAGCGCCTGTACCGGTGCTCGCCGTTGCGCAACGGCCGGGCTGGTGCACTCTCGGGCTCGATACCGCTGACCGGCCGGGGTGAGTCGGCCAGCAGGTCCAGGACGATGTGTCCCAGCGGGATCGGTGACGCAGGGATCCACGACGATCAGCGATCACGCCGGTGCCGGTGCAACCGGGGAGCCGGTACTCCGGATACAGGGACTCCGCGGCGACGGCGAGTGCGCGCCGCCGGCTGCCCATCGCCCGCCGGACGGAGCGCCACCGGTCCTGGTCCTGCTGGACCCGTGGGTCCGGTGCCGGCGGTGCCACGGGAGAACGCTAGCCGCCCCGCTGGACAGCACCGTCGCACTCGATCCGCAGCGGCACCCTCGACGTCGGACCTGTGCACCCGAGCGGCGGCTGCGGTGGCTCGCCGTCCTGTCGTCTCCTCGGGAACCGCTGTCGTCCTGGTTACCCTGGTCGTATGGCAGGCACCGGTGACGTGGGCACGCGGATCGTCGAGCTGCGCACGTGGCGGGGCATGGACGCCCGCGTGGTCGCCGACCTGGCCGGCATCTCGGCCTCCTACCTGAGCCTGATCGAGAACGGGAAGCGCAGCGTCAACCGGCGTGAGACGTTGGAGGCCATCGCGCGGGCCCTTCGGGTGCACCCTGCCGAGCTGGCCGCCGTGCCCGTGAGCGGCGCCGAAGACCCCGACGTGGCCCGCGCCCGGACGTCGCTGAACGACGTCGAGACCGCGCTCACCGAGGCAGCCGTGGGGGAACGGACGGTCACGCCCCGGCCGTGGACCGCGGTCGCCGCGGACCTGCACCGGCTGCGCACCGACCTGAAGCCGAACGCCGACCTGCCCGGTCAGATGGCGGTCTACCCGGGTCTGTGGCGGGAGGTCAACGCCCACGCCGCGGAGGCGCCCACGTCCGGGCTGCTCGCCGACATCGTGTGGCTGGCGCTGGACATCTCGAACTCCGCCGGAGCGATCGGTGCCAACAGCGTGGCTGCGCTCGCCGTGTCGCACATGCGCGAGGCCGCCGCCGGGCTGGACGACCCGCTGTGGTCCGGCGTCGCGGCCTACGGCCGGGCGCTCGGCCTGGGTGCCGGTGGCTCCCGCTCCCGCGCCCTCCAGGTAACCGGTGCGGCGCTGGACGCCCTGGACCCGGCGGCGGGGGACGCGCACCGCCAGGTGGCCGGGGCGCTGCACCTGTCCTCGGCGTTGTCCACCAGCACTCTCGGCGACACCGATCGGTCGCGCGACCACCTGGCCGAGGCGGCCCGGCTCTCCGGTGACGACGACGCGTCCGGGACCGGGTTCGCGGGTCTCGCCTTCAGCCGTGCCAACGTGGCCATCTGGTCGGCCGCGCTCGCCGTCGAGGAAGGGGATCACGGCCGCGCACTCGAACTCGGCCGGGACCCGGTCGCCGCCACCCACCCGTCCCGGTCTCGCCGCGGTGCGCTGCATGCCGATCTGGCGCGGGCGCTGGCCGGTGACCGCCGCCGACGTCCCGAGGCCGTGCGTGAGCTGCTGACCGCCGAGCGTCTGGCACCGGTGCGGACCCGCGCGAACGTGTGGGCCCGCTCGGTCGCGGGCGAGCTGCTGCGTGGAGTTCGCCGGGACTCGGCCGACGATCGGGAGCTGCGTGGGTTCGCCTACCGGGCGGGGCTCGTTCCGGCCTGATCCGGATCATCGTCGTAGCGCTCCGGCGTGACGCGCTCCAGCACGCCTCGGTCCTCCCACGTCGCCCGGAGCGACGATGCCGCGTCGGCGAGCCTGCGGATCCCACACGGCCACGCAGGCAAGCCGCGGGCCTGGGTGAAGCACCCGGAGCACCGGCCCCGGCCGTCGTCCACGTGTTCGGAGAGCAGCGCATCGAGCAGACCGGGCTCACGGGCGACGAACAACGCTGCGCACGCATCGACAGGCACCAGACGAACGCTATGGGTGACCGTTGCGCCGTAATTGACACCGAGTAAAGCGGCCGGCCCGCCGGGACCGCCTACCTGGCGTAGACGGTCCCGGCCGCGGACATGTCGGCAACGGTCACCAGCCGCGCGACTTCCACTCCGGGAAGCTCGGTCGCTGCTCGCCGAGTGTCGAGTCGTCGCCGTGGCCCGGGTAGAACCAGGTCTCGTCCGGCAGCACGTCGAACACCCGGCGCTCCAGGTCCGACAGCAGCTGCACGTTGTCCTCCGGCGACCAGGTCTTCCCCGGACCACCGGGGAACAGGCTGTCCCCGGTGAACAGGTGCGGCCGGTCCTCCCCACGGTAGAGCAGGGCGATCGAGCCCGGGGTGTGCCCGCGCAGGTGGATCACCTCGAGCTGGATCTCCCCGAACTCGACGGTGTCGCCGCCCTCGACGAACTCGTCCATCGGGGCCGGCAGCTCCGGCGCGTCGAGCGGGTGCGCGATCAGCCGCGGCTCGAACATCCCCGCGATCGCGCCCAGACCCTGCCAGTGGTCGGGGTGCCGGTGCGTGGTCACGAGGTGCCGCAGGTCCGGGCGCTCGTCGGTGGCGCCGATCAGGTCGGCGATCCGGCCGGGCTCGGCGGCGGCGTCGACCAGCAGCGCCTCGCCCGAGGTCTTGCACACGAGCAGGTAGGCGTTGTTGTCCATCTCGCCGACCGAGATCTTGCTGATGCTGAGCTTCGCCAGGTCCCGGCGGGTGGCTGCGCCACCCGGCTCGGTGTGACCGGTGTAGTTCTCCAGGACGTCCACGGCGTGAGGGTATCGGCCGGGACCGACATCGACCCTGGGGAGAACCCGCCGGTCGCACCGGCGGGCCCGCTCACAGGTCGAACATGCGTACGAGTACGGTGGCGGCGTACCGACCGGCGCGTGCCGGGGTGCATCCACCGAGGCGGGCCCGCACGGACCCCCGCTCGACGGGTTCCTGTCGGTGGGTCGACCTAGCATCGGTCACCGGACGTGGAGACGGTCCGCGCCGGTGGCCCGGTCCCGGATGTCCCGACCGTCGTGGGCGTCCATCCGAGGTCCGATCCTCGGCCACCCGCCGTTCCAGGAGGCGCGCATCGTGAGCGACCAGACGACCGACCCGCGTGACGCCGGGACCACCCTGTCCCCGGGGGCGTCGCCGGTCCCGAGCGGTCCGAAGCTGGTCGTGCGCGGTGCGCGCGAGCACAACCTGCAGGGCATCGACGTCGACCTCCCGCGCGACAGCATGATCGTCTTCACCGGGCTGTCCGGCTCGGGCAAGTCGAGCCTCGCGTTCGACACGATCTTCGCCGAGGGGCAGCGCCGCTACGTCGAGTCCCTCTCGGCGTACGCCCGGCAGTTCCTCGGGCAGATGGACAAGCCCGACGTCGACTTCATCGAGGGGCTCTCGCCCGCGGTCTCGATCGACCAGAAGTCGACCAACCGGAACCCGCGGTCGACGGTCGGCACCATCACCGAGATCCACGACTACCTGCGCCTGCTCTACGCCCGCGCCGGTATCCCGCACTGCCCGGCCTGCGGCGAGCGGATCGAGAAGCAGACCCCGCAGCAGATCGTCGACCAGGTGCTGGAGATGGAGCAGGGCAGCCGGTTCCAGGTGCTCGCTCCGGTCGTCCGCACCCGCAAGGGTGAGTTCGTCGACCTGTTCTCGACCCTGCAGTCGCAGGGCTACTCCCGGGTCCTGGTCGACGGCACGGTGCACCAGCTGTCGGACCCGCCGAAGCTGAAGAAGCAGGAGAAGCACGACATCTCCGTCGTCGTCGACCGGCTCTCGGTCAAGGCGACCGCCAAGCAGCGGCTCACGGACTCGGTGGAGACGGCGCTGCGGCTGGCCGACGGGCTCGTCGTCCTCGACTTCGTGGACCTGCCCGACGACGACCCCTCCCGTGAGCGCCGGTTCTCCGAGCGGATGGCCTGCCCGAACGGGCACACGCTGGCCGTCGACGACCTGGAGCCGCGCACGTTCTCCTTCAACTCGCCCTACGGCGCGTGCCCGGCGTGCACCGGTATCGGCATCAAGAAGGAGGTCGATCCGGAGCTCGTCGTCCCCGACCCGGACCGCTCGCTCGGCGACGGCGCGATCGCGCCGTGGTCGGCCGGGCACAACGCCGAGTACTTCGGCCGGCTGCTCAGCGGTCTGTCGACGGCGATCGGCTTCCGGATGGACACCCCGTGGCGCAAGCTGCCGGCCGCCGCGCAGAAGGCGGTGCTGCAGGGCAGCGACGACCAGGTCCACGTGCGGTACCGGAACCGGTACGGCCGGGAGCGGTCGTACTACGCGAACTTCGAGGGCGTCATGCCGTTCCTGGAGCGGCGGCTGGAGCAGACCGAGTCCGACTCGCAGCGGGAGCGCTACGAGGGCTACATGCGGGACATCCCGTGCCCGGCCTGCGGTGGTGCCCGGCTGCGTCCCGAGGTCCTGTCGGTCACGCTGCCGCACCGGGACCTGGGGGAGCGCTCGATCGCCCAGGTCTCGGCGATGTCGGTGGCCGAGTGCTCCGGCTTCTTGAACGGCATGGTGCTCGACGACCGGCAGGCGATGATCGCCGGCGCCGTGCTCAAGGAGATCCAGGCCCGGCTGGGCTTCCTGCTCGACGTCGGCCTCGACTACCTGTCCCTGGACCGCGCGGCCGGGACCCTCTCCGGTGGGGAGGCGCAGCGCATCCGGCTGGCCACCCAGATCGGGTCGGGCCTGGTCGGCGTGCTCTACGTGCTCGACGAGCCGTCCATCGGCCTGCACCAGCGCGACAACCGGCGGCTGATCGACACGCTGACCCGGCTCAAGGAGCTCGGGAACACGCTGATCGTCGTCGAGCACGACGAGGACACGATCCGCGCCTCGGACTGGGCGGTCGACATCGGTCCGGGGGCCGGCGAGCACGGCGGGTACATCGTGCACTCCGGGAGCGTCGCCGACCTGGAGTCCCACGACACCTCGCTGACCGGCGCCTACCTGTCCGGGCGGAAGTCGATCCCGCTCCCGCAGCGCCGCGAGCTGGACCCGGCCCGGAAGCTGACGATCGTCGGCGCCCGCGAGCACAACCTGCGGGGGATCGACGTCGACGTCCCGCTCGGCGGGCTCGTGTCGATCACCGGCGTGTCCGGCTCCGGCAAGTCGACGCTGATCAACGACATCCTCGCCACGGTGCTGGCGAACCGGCTCAACGGCGCCCGCCAGGTGCCGGGCCGGCACACCCGGATCACCGGGGTCGACCAGCTCGACAAGCTGGTGCGGGTCGACCAGTCGCCGATCGGGCGCACCCCGCGTTCGAACCCGGCGACCTACACCGGGGTCTGGGACAAGGTGCGCAAGCTGTTCGCGGCGACCACCGAGGCGAAGGTCCGGGGCTACGCCGAGGGCCGTTTCTCCTTCAACGTCAAGGGCGGCCGCTGCGAGGCGTGCACCGGCGACGGCACGATCAAGATCGAGATGAACTTCCTGCCGGACGTCTACGTCCCGTGCGAGGTCTGCAAGGGGGCCCGGTACAACCGGGAGACCCTGGAGGTCCACTACAAGGGCAAGACCGTGGCCGACGTCCTCGACATGCCGATCGAGGAGGCCGCCGAGTTCTTCGAGCCGATCACCTCGATCGCCCGGTACCTGCGCACGCTGGTCGACGTCGGCCTCGGGTACGTGCGGCTGGGCCAGCCGGCGCCCACGCTGTCCGGTGGCGAGGCGCAGCGCGTCAAGCTCGCCTCCGAGCTGCAGAAGCGCAGCAACGGCCGGACGATCTACGTCCTCGACGAGCCGACGACCGGTCTGCACTTCGAGGACATCCGCAAGCTGCTCGCGGTGATCCAGGGCCTGGTCGACAAGGGCAACACGGTGATCGTCATCGAGCACAACCTCGACGTCATCAAGACCTCGGACTGGGTCATCGACATGGGCCCGGAGGGCGGGTCCGGTGGCGGCTCGGTGGTCGCCCAGGGCACACCCGAACACATCGCCGCGGTCCCCGAGAGCCACACCGGCCGGTTCCTGAGCTCGCTGGTCACCGCGGCCGCGCCACCGGCCCCGGTGCGGCGCCGCAGGAAGGTCGCGGCGGCGAACTGACGGCGATCCGGCCCGGGCGACGGGCCGGATCGGCCCCCGGAGAGCGGCCTGTTACTCTGGGGAATGCGACCTCCCGGGCTCGCGTTGACACGTGTGTTCCGGGCGTCAAGTGGAGCCCCGCTCCCACCCGCACCGTGTACGTGGCGATGCCGGGTCCATGGTCCGGCTTCGCGGCGATCACGTGCCGTGGGGTCGATCAACGGGTCTTCGCTTGTCGTCGCCGGTAGCAGGTAGAAGCGACACAGCGAGTCACACAGGAGACCCCATCAGCACAGAGCCCCGCATCAACGACCGCATCCGCGTGCCCGAGGTCCGCCTCGTCGGCCCGAACGGGGAGCAGGTCGGGATCGTGCGCATCGAGGACGCCTTGCGGCTGGCCCAGGACGCCGATCTCGACCTCGTCGAGGTCGCCGGCCAGGCCCGCCCGCCGGTCTGCAAGCTCATGGACTACGGAAAGTTCAAGTACGAGAGCGCGCAGAAGGCCCGGGAGTCCCGGCGTAACCAGCAGCTCACGGTGATCAAGGAGCAGAAGCTCCGGCCGAAGATCGACAAGCACGACTACGAGACGAAGCGCGGCCACGTCCGCCGCTTCCTCGAAGGCGGCAACAAGGTCAAGGTCACGATCATGTTCCGTGGCCGTGAGCAGTCGCGTCCCGAGCTGGGCTACCGCCTCCTCCAGCGTCTCGCCGAGGACATCGGTGACATCGCCGTCGTCGAGGCCGCTCCCAAGCAGGACGGCCGGAACATGACGATGGTCCTCGCACCGACCAAGAAGCCGGCGCCGCGCAAGTCCGCGGCCGCCACCAGCTCCGACGCCCCGGCGGAAGCCGAGGCGTGAGCGTCGGTCCCGTACCCACGGCCAGGCCGCGGGTACGGGATGGACACGCAGTGCCCGAAACGACCTCCGGTCCGCCCGGAGGCCGACACCGAACGGATACGTCATGCCCAAGAACAAGACGCACAAGGGGACCGCGAAGCGGATCCGCACCACCGGCAGCGGCAAGCTGATGCGTCAGCAGGCCGGCCTCCGCCACCGGCTGGAGGTCAAGTCCCGCAAGGAGAAGCGTGACCTGTCGGGCGTGGTCGACGTGGCCAAGCCGGACGTGAAGCGCGTCAAGAAGCTGCTCGGTCGCTGACCTTCCGCCCTGTCTGAACCCGGCGTGCCCGCCCCCATCGGGCTGCGCCGCACCACCCCAGGAGATACCCCATGGCACGCGTGAAGCGCGCGGTGAACGCCCAGAAGAAGCGCCGCACCACGCTGGAGTCGGCCGCCGGCTACCGCGGACAGCGTTCGCGGCTGTACCGCAAGGCCAAGGAGCAGATGCTCCACTCCATGACCTACGCCTACCGGGACCGTCGCCAGCGCAAGGGCGACTTCCGGCAGCTGTGGATCACCCGGATCAACGCCGCGGCCCGCGCGAACGACATGACCTACAACCGGTTCATCCAGGGCCTCAAGGCCGCCGGTGTCGAGGTCGACCGCAAGATCCTGGCCGAGCTCGCGGTCAGCGACCCGACGGCCTTCGCCGCGCTGGTCGCCGTCGCCAAGGAGAACCTGCCGGCGCAGTCCGAGCAGGGCTCCGCGGCCTGAGGTGACCCCAGGCACCACCGAGACGCCCGGCACCGAACGCTCCCCGCGCGTCGCAGCCGCCCGCAAGCTGCTGCGACGCGCCGGGCGTGATCGGGCCGGGCGTTTTCTCGTCGAGGGTGCCCAGGCCGTGCGCGAGGCGCTCGCCGCGGCCCGGGTGCACGAGCTGTTCGTGACCGACGCCGCCGCGGAGCGGAACGCGGAACTCGTGGCACGGGCCCGGGAACGGGGCGTCCGCACGCTCACGGTCACCGACCGGGCGGCCGCGACGCTGTCGGAGACGGTCACCCCGCAGGGTCTCGTCGCGGTCTGCGACCTCGTCGACGTCCCGGTCGACCGGGCGCTCGCCGGCGCACCCGGGTTCGTCACGGTCTGCGCGGGCATCGCCGACCCGGGCAACCTGGGCACGGTGGTCCGGGTCGCCGACGCCGCCGGCTGCGATGCCGTCCTGCTGGCCGGGGACACGGTGGACCCGCACAACGGCAAGGCCGTCCGGGCGTCCACCGGGAGCGTGTTCCACCTCCCGATCGCCCGCGGGCGGGACGCCGCCCGAGTCGTCGGGACCTGCCGGGCGGCCGGGCTGACCACGCTGGTCGCGGACGGCCGCGGCGAGCTCGACCTGCACGACCCGGCCGCGGCGCCGCTGCTCGCCGGCCCCGTCGCCTGGATCCTCGGCAGCGAGGCGCACGGGCCGGGGCCCGAGGTGTACGCCGCCGCCGACCACCGGGTCCGGGTCCCGATCCACGGCGGCGCCGAGTCGCTGAACCTCGCCACGGCCGCGGCGATCTGCCTGTACGCGACGGTCGCCGCGCGGGCCGGGATCGCGCCCGGCCGGTCGCCCGCGACGGGTTGACCTGGCCGGGAATCCGTTCGGGCACCCCCTCTACGATCGGGGCACCATGAGTGAGAACGACGCGGGCAACCCGCTGGACCCGGACGCGCTGAAGGCCGCGGTGGAGGCCGCGCGGTCGGCGTTCGACGACGCGACCGACCTCGACGCGCTGGCCGCGGTCAAGCCGGCGCACCTCGGCGACCGGGCGCCGATCCCGCTCGCCCGCCGCTCGCTCGGGCAGCTGCCCGGGCCGGAGCGGGCCGAGGCGGGCAAGCGTGTCAACGCCGCGCGTCAGGAGGCGCAGGCGGCGTTCGACGAGCGCCGTGCCGCCCTGGTCGCCGAGCGCGACGAGCGGGCACTGCGCGAGGAGGCCGTCGACGTCACCCTGCCCTGGGACCGTCGGCCCCGCGGTGCCCGGCACCCCGTGACCCAGCTGTCCGAGCGGATCGCCGACATCTTCGTCGGGATGGGCTGGGAGGTCGCCGAGGGGCCGGAGGTGGAGGCCTCCTGGCTGAACTTCGACGCGCTCAACTTCGGCAAGGACCACCCGGCCCGCACCATGCAGGACACCTTCTACCTCGGTGACCCGGCCCGCGGGCAGGACTCCGGAACGGTGCTGCGGACGCACACCTCTCCGGTGCAGGTGCGGTCGCTGCTGGAGCGTGACCTCCCCGTCTACGTCGTCTGCCCCGGGCGGACGTTCCGCACCGACGAGCTCGACGCCACCCACACCCCCGTCTTCCACCAGATCGAGGGGCTCGCCGTCGACCGCGGCCTGACGATGGCGCACCTGAAGGGCACGCTCGACGCGTTCGCCCGCGCGATGTTCGGTGCCGACGCCGTCATCCGCATGCGCCCGGCCTACTTCCCCTTCACCGAGCCGTCGGCGGAGCCCGACGTGTGGTTCCCGCAGAAGAAGGGCGGCGCCGGCTGGGTCGAGTGGGGTGGCTGCGGCATGGTCAACCCGAACGTCCTGCGGGCCTGTGGAGTGGACCCCGACGAGTACTCCGGTTTCGCGTTCGGCATGGGTGTCGAACGCACGCTGATGTTCCGCAACGGCATCCCCGACATGCGCGACATGGTCGAGGGCGACGTCCGGTTCTCCGGCGCGTTCGGCGTCTGAGCCACCCCGACCCACCATCTGAGGAGTTCTGAGCAGTGCGAGTGTCCGCCTCCTGGCTCGCCCGTCACATCGACGCGGCGACCCTGCCCGCCTCGCCCGAGGAGATCGGGGAGGCCTTCGTCCGGGTCGGGCTGGAGGTCGAGGAGATCCATCCCGCGCCGGAGATCACCGGCCCGGTGACCGTCGCCCGGGTGCAGGAGATCGAGGAGCTCACCGAGTTCAAGAAGCCGATCCGGTACTGCCGGGTGGGGTTCGAGGGTGACCGGTACCGCCACGTCGTCTGCGGGGCCCGGAACTTCGCGGTCGGCGATCTGGTGGTCGTGACCGAGCCGGGTGCGGTGCTGCCCGGCGGGTTCGCCATCGCCTCCCGCTCGACCTACGGCAAGGTCTCCGACGGGATGATCGCCTCGGCGAAGGAGCTCGGCCTGGGCGCCGACCACTCCGGCATCCTCGTGCTCCCGCCGGGTACCGCCGAGCCGGGGGACGACGCCCTCGACGTGCTCGGCCTCTCCGAGCCCGTCGTCGAGCTGGCCGTCACGCCGGACCGCGGCTACTGCTTCGCGGTCCGGGGCCTGGCCCGGGAGCTCGCCACCGCGCTGGACGCCGACTACACCGACCCGGCCGCCCGGATCGCCGTCCCCCCGGCCGAGGGTGACGCGTGGCCGGTCCGGATCGCCGACACCGAGGGGTGTCCCCGGTTCGTCGTGCGCCGGGTGGACGGGGTCGACCCGGCCGCGCCCAGCCCGTGGTGGATGCAGCGCGCGCTGCTGTCGGCCGGGATGCGGCCCATCTCGCTGATCGTCGACGTGACCAACTTCGTCATGCTGGACCTCGGCCAGCCGCTGCACGCCTACGACGCCTCACGGGTGACGGGCGAGATCGAGGTGCGCCGGGCCGCGGCGGGCGAGCGGCTGGAGACCCTGGACGGCCAGACCCGCACCCTCGACCCGGACGACCTGTTGATCACCGACGGGTCCGGGCCGATCGGCCTGGCCGGTGTGATGGGCGGGGCCTCCACCGAGATCCCCGCCCTCGACGACCTGGCGGAGGGCACGCGGGTCGACGTCCTGATCGAGGCGGCGCACTTCGCCCCGACCGTGATCGCCCGCGGTGCACGCCGGCACAAGTTGCCGAGTGAGGCGTCCCGGCGCTTCGAGCGGGTCGTGGACCCGGCGCTGCCGCCGGCGGCGGCCGAGCGAGCGGCCCAGCTGCTCGTCGAGCTCGGTGGCGGCACCCCGGCCGACGGCCGCACGGACGCCGGGGGCGTCCCCCCGACGGCGCCGGTGCGGATGCCGCTCGACCTGCCGGACCGGGTCGCGGGCATCGCCTACGCCCGGGGGGCCACCGTCCGGCGGCTGACCCAGGTGGGCTGCACGGTCGAGCTCGACGCCGGGGCGGACTCCTCGACCGGGCAGGGCTCGGTGGTGTCGGTCGTCGCGACCCCGCCGACCTGGCGCCCGGACCTGCGGATGCCGGCGGACCTGGTGGAGGAGGTGCTGCGGCTCGAGGGCTACGACGTGATCCCGTCCGTCCTCCCCGCTGCACCCGCCGGCCGCGGGCTGACGGCGGCCCAGCGCCGGCGCCGGGCGGTCTCGCTGGCGCTGGCCGAGGCCGGCCACGTCGAGGTGCTGCCGTTCCCGTTCGTCTCCGCCGGTGCGTGGGACGCGCTCGGGCTGGCGGCCGACGACGAGCGCAGGCGCACCGTCGCGGTGACCAACCCGCTGGACGCGGAGCGGTCCCGGCTCACGACCACGCTGCTCCCCGAGCTGCTGGACATCCTGGTGCGCAACCGGTCCCGCGGCGCGGACGATCTCGCGCTGTACGCGATCGCGCAGATCGTCCAGCCCTCGGAGGACACTCCGGCGATGCCGGACCCGGTGGTCACCGGCCGCCCGTCCGACGAGGAGTACGCCGCGATCCGGGCCGCTCTGCCCGACCAGCCGGTGCACGTCGGAGTGGTGCTGGCCGGCAACCGTGAGCCGCGTGGCTGGTGGGGCCGCGGGCGTCCGGCCGCCTGGGAGGACGCCGTCGAGACCGCCCGGCTCATCGGTTCCGCGGCCGGCGTGGAGCTGCGCCCGCGCCGGGCCGAACGGGCCCCGTGGCATCCCGGCCGGTGTGCCGAACTGGTCGTTTCCGGTACCGGGGTCGTCGTCGGGTACGCGGGCGAGCTGCACCCGAAGGTGACCGAGGCGTTCGGGCTGCCGGCCCGGACCGCCGCCGTCGAGATCGACCTGGACGCGATCCCGCTGCGGGAGAACCTGCCGGTGCCGACGGTGTCGGCGTTCCCGCCGGTCTCCGTCGACGTCGCGCTGGTGGCCGACGACGGGGTGCCCGCTGCTGACCTCGCCGAGGCGCTGACCGCGGGGGCAGGGGAGCTGCTGGAGTCGGTCCGGTTGTTCGACGTCTACACCGGTGACCAGGTGGAGGCCGGCAAGCGGTCGCTCGCGTTCTCGCTGCGGCTGCGTGCCGCCGACCGCACCCTGACCAGCGAGGAGGCGAACGCGGCGCGGGACGCCGCGGTGGCCGAGGCCGGGGTCAGGCACGGGGTGGCCCTGCGCTGAGCGGCGCCCGGCCGGTGCCGTCAGCGGGGTAGCGCGCCGACGGCCCGGCGGGCGGCGGTCCGCCACTGCTCGTCGGACGGTGTCCGGCCGGCGACCGCGACCGTCACCAGGTGCCGGGCGGTGCCCACCTGCAGCGTCGGACCGGCGACCGTGTCGACCAGGACCGCGGCGGTGCCGTCCCCGGTACCGGTCAGCGCCCGGCCGCCCGGGACGTCGCTCACGTAGCGGGTCGGCGTGACCCGGTTGGTCGTGTACACGTTCACCGAGACCGAGGCGGACCCGCCGACGGCGAAGCAGGACCGGGCGGTGCTCCCGTCGGGCCGGCGGATGTCGGCGTCCTCGGCCGGGACGACCGGCGCGGTCCCGAGCAGCCCGGTCAGGGCCGGCTCGTCGAGCAGGCACTCGTCGGCGAGGACGTCCGAGGTCAGCGGATCCGGCTGGGCGGGCGGTGCGGCCGGTGCCTGCGGGCGCGCGGGCGGGGCCCCGCCCCCGTCGCGCGGGGCCGGCCGGTCACGACCGGACGGGGCGGAGGTACCGCCCTCGACCGGGTCCGGCGGGACGACCCTGGTCTCCTCGGTACCGGGGGCGTCCCTACCGGGCGGCCGGGACACCGAGGACGGCGCGGTGGTCGTCCGGCCGGTGGCGGGCGGATCGACCGGCAGGGTCCCCGGTACCCGGAACGAGGTCGGCGGCCCGCCCGTCGTCCGGGGCGGCGCCGTTCCCGGCGGCGCGGACGCGACGGTCTCCGACGGCAGGGCCGGGCCCTCGCCGGCCGGCCACGCGGTGCCGTCGACGGTGTTCCCGCCGCACCCGGCCACCGCGAGTGCGGTCAGCCCGGTCACACCTGCGGCGACGATCCGGCCCCGGCGGCGCCCGGCCGTCCACTGCATCCACACCCGCGGAAGGCTAGGGTCCGGCAGCGCGCGGGAACCGCCGATCGGGTTCCCTCGATCGCGATCGCGAATCGCGTTGCATGACGTTCCGCGGATCTGCATAATCATCCAGGTGGTACGCATCGCAGTGGCGGGAGCCAGTGGGTATGCCGGGGGCGAGCTCCTCCGCCTGCTCCTCGCACATCCCGAGGTCGAGATCGGCGCGCTGACGGCCGGCGGTAACGCCGGAACCCGTCTGGGCGAGCACCAGCCGCACCTCACGCCACTGGCGGACCGTGTGCTGCAGGAGAGCACCGTCGAGGTGCTGGCCGGGCACGATGCGGTGTTCCTCGCCCTGCCGCACGGCAAGTCGGCCGAGCTGGCCGCCCGGCTCGGGGCGGACACGCTGGTCGTCGACTGCGGGGCGGACCACCGGCTGACCGATCCCGCGGCCTGGGACCGCTGGTACGGCGGGGAGCACGCCGGGCACTGGCCCTATGGGCTGCCGGAGCTGCCCGGTGGCCGGGAGGCGCTGGTGGGGGCGAACCGGATCGCGGTGCCCGGCTGTTACCCGACCGGCACGAGCCTCGCGCTGTTCCCGGCCCTGGTCGCCGGGCTGGTGGAGCCCGAGGTCGTCATCACCGCCGTCACCGGTACTTCCGGGGCGGGCCGGTCGCTGAAGCCGCACCTGCTCGGCGCGGAGGTGATGGGATCGCTGTCCGCCTACGGGGTGGGTGGCGTCCACCGGCACACGCCCGAGATCGCACAGAACCTGTCGGCCGCGCTCGGGGCCCCGGTCGGCGTGAGCTTCACGCCGGTGCTGGCACCGCTTCCCCGGGGCATCCTCGCCTCCTGCTCGGCGCGCCTGGCCGACCCCACGACCGATGCCGCGACGGTCCGGCAGGCCTACGAGAAGGCCTACGCCGGCGAACCGTTCGTCCGGTTGCTGCCGGAGGGCCAGTGGCCGACGACGGGGCAGACCCTCGGGTCCAATCTCGTCGCCCTGCAGGTGACGGTCGACCCGGATGCCGGCCGCCTCGTGGTGGTCTCCGCCATCGACAACCTGACCAAGGGCACCGCGGGCGGTGCCGTGCAGTGCATGAACCTGGCCCTGGGGATCCCCGAGACGACCGGGCTGCCGACGACGGGAGTGGCACCGTGAGCGTGACGGCCGCACAGGGATTCCGGGCCGCCGGGGTCGTTGCCGGGATCAAGAAGTCCGGCCGGGCCGACCTGGCACTGGTCGTGAACGACGGGCCGCGTTCGGAGGCGGCCGGGGTCTTCACCCGGAACAAGGTGAAGGCCGCACCCGTCCTCTGGTCGGAGCAGGTGCTGGCGTCGGGCTCGTTGCGGGCCGTCGTCCTGAACTCCGGCGGTGCGAACGCGTGTACCGGGCCGGAGGGCTTCCAGGTCGCGCACGCCACCGCCGAGAAGGCGGCCGAGGTCCTGGCCTGCGGCGCGGTGGAGGTGGCCGTCTGCTCGACCGGTCTGATCGGTGAGCAGCTCCCGCGTGAGTCCGTGCTGGGCGGGGTCGTGGCGGCACACGCGGGGCTCGCCGCCACCGCGCAGGCCGGCCGGGCCGCCGCCGAGGCGATCATGACGACCGACACCACGTCGAAGGAGTCACAGGTCACCGACCCTTCGGGCTGGACGGTCGGCGGCA
Source organism: Pseudonocardia sp. HH130630-07 (assembly GCF_001698125.1). Lineage (NCBI taxonomy): Bacteria > Bacillati > Actinomycetota > Actinomycetes > Pseudonocardiales > Pseudonocardiaceae > Pseudonocardia > Pseudonocardia sp. HH130630-07. The sequence continues at coordinate 4,992,322 of NZ_CP013854.1, forward strand.
CGACCAAGGGCGCGGGGATGATCGCACCGTCGATGGCGACGATGCTCTCGGTGCTCACCACCGACGCGGTCGTCGAACAGCCGGTGCTCGACGCCGCACTGCGTGAGGCGGTGCGCTACAGCTTCGACCGGCTCGACGTGGACGGGTCGATGTCGACCAACGACACGGTGCTCGTCCTGGCGTCGGGAGCCTCCGGGGTCGCGGCCGACCCGGCGGTGTTCACCGCCGCCCTGATCCAGGTGTGCCGGGACCTCGCGGCGCAGATGCAGGCGGACGCGGAGGGCGTCACCAAGCGGATCACCGTGCGGGTCACCGGGGCGGCCTCGGAGGACGACGCGGTGACCGTCGCCCGCACCGTGGCGCGGGACGCGCTGGTAAAGACGGCGATGTTCGGCTCCGACCCGAACTGGGGCCGGGTGGCGGCCGCGGCCGGTTACGCCGAGGCCCAGGTCGTCGCGGAGTCACTCGACGTCACGATCAACGGCGTGCTGCTCTGCAAGGGTGCCGTCGTCGCCGGCGACCGGGCCGACTGCGATCTCTCCGGCCCCGACGTCCTGATCGAGGTCGAGCTGGGGCTCTCCGGCGGTGCGGCCGGCCACACGGCCGAGATCCGGACCACCGACCTGTCGCACGCCTACGTGGAGGAGAACAGTGCCTACTCCTCCTGAGGACACGGCGTCGGCGGAGAGCCGCCCGCAACCGCAGGTGGCGCCGTCACCGGAGACCCCGGCCCGGTTGAAGCGGGCGGGGGAGAAGGCGGGTGTGCTGGCCGAGGCGCTGCCGTGGCTCCAGCGCTTCCACGGGCGGATCGTCGTCGTGAAGTACGGCGGGAACGCCATGATCGACGAGGAGCTGAAGCAGGCGTTCGCCCGGGACATGGTGTTCCTGCGGCTGGCCGGCATCCATCCGGTCGTGGTGCACGGGGGCGGGCCGCAGATCAGCGCCATGCTGAAGCGGCTCGGGATGCCGGGCGAGTTCCGGGGCGGCCTGCGGGTCACCACCCCGGAGACGGTCGAGATCGTCCGGATGGTGCTGTTCGGTCAGGTGGGCCGCGAGCTCGTGGGGCTGATCAACCAGCACGGGCCGTTGGCGGTGGGCCTCTCCGGCGAGGACGCGGGCCTGTTCACGGCGGAGAAGCGGACCGCCCTGGTCGGCGGCGAGCCGGTCGACATCGGTCTCGTCGGCGACGTCACCGAGGTCAATCCGGACGCGGTGCTGGACATCATCGCCGCGGGCCGGATCCCGGTGGTCGCCGGGATCGCGCCGGACGCCGACGGTCAGGTGCACAACATCAACGCCGACAGCGCGGCGGCCGCGCTGGCCGGCGCATTGGACGCGGCGAAGCTCGTGGTGCTGACCGACGTCGAGGGGCTCTACGCGAACTACCCCGACCCGGACTCGATCATCACCTCGCTCACCGCGGCCCAGCTGGAACCCATGCTGCCGCGGCTGGAGAGCGGGATGGCGCCGAAGATGGAGGCCTGCCTGCGTGCCGTGCGTTCGGGCGTCGGGCAGGCACACGTGATCGACGGGCGGGTGCCGCACTCGGTGCTGCTCGAGGTCTTCACGCACGAGGGCGTCGGGACGATGGTCCTGCCCGACGCGCCGGTGGACGGAGTGACGGTGGGATGAGCACGTACGCGCAGCGGTGGCAGGCCGCTCTGATGAACAACTACGGCACACCGCCGCTGGCCCTGGTCCGCGGCGAGGGCACCCACGTGTGGGACGCGGAGGGCCGCCGGTACCTCGACCTGTACGCGGGTATCGCGGTGAACGCGCTGGGCCACGCCCATCCGGCCGTGGTCGAGGCGGTGTCCGAGCAGGTACGCACCCTCGGTCACACCTCGAACTTCTTCGTGACCGAACCGGCACTGCAGCTCGCCGAGCGGTTGCAGGGGCTGCTGGGGCGCGACGACGCGCGGACCCTGCTCTGCAACTCGGGCACCGAGGCGAACGAGGCCGCGTTCAAGATCGCGCGGCGGACCGGCCGTCCGGAGATCATCGCCTGCGAGGGCGCGTTCCACGGCCGGACCATGGGCGCGCTGGCACTGACCGGGCAGCCGGCGAAGCGGACACCGTTCGAGCCGATGCCCGCCGGGGTGCGGCACATCCCGTTCGGCGACGTCGCCGCACTCGACGCCGCCGTGACCACGGACACCGCCGCGGTGTTCCTGGAACCGATCCTGGGCGAGGCGGGGGTCATCGTGCCGCCGGAGAGATACCTCGCGGAGGCCCGCCGGATCACCTCCGAGCGCGGGGCGCTGCTCGTGCTCGACGAGGTGCAGACCGGGATCGGGCGGACCGGCCACTGGTTCGCCCACCAGGCGCACGGTGTCGTCCCGGACGTCGTCACCCTGGCGAAGGGGCTCGGGGGCGGCCTGCCCATCGGGGCCTGTGTCGGCATCGGTGCCGCCGGGGCACTGCTCGAACCGGGACAGCACGGCACGACCTTCGGCGGCAACCCGATCGCCTGCGCCGCGGCGCTGGCGGTGCTGGACACCATCGCCGGCGAGGGGCTGCTGCAGCACGTGGACCGGTTGGGCAAGGAGATCCGCAACCGGCTCGCCGGGCTGGGGCACCCGCTGATCGGCGACGTCTCCGGTGCCGGACTGCACATCGGGATCGGGCTCACCCTGCCGGTCGCCGCCCAGGCCGCCTCCGCGGCGCGCGAGTCGGGTTTCCTCGTCAACAACGCCACACCGGACCGGCTCCGGCTGGTCCCGGCGCTGACCCTGACCGAGGAGGAGGCGGACGGGTTCGTCGCCGCGGTGCCCGGGATCCTCGACGCCGCGGCCGCGGAGCACGAGGGGCAGGGGAACTGATGGTCCGCCACCTGCTGCGCGACGACGACCTGACCCAGGCCGAGCAGACGGAGATCCTCGATCTCGCGGACCGGCTCAAGGCCGACCGGTTCGCCGAGCGTCCGCTCGCCGGGCCCAGGGCGGTCGCCGTCGTGTTCGACAAGTCCTCCACCCGCACCCGCGTCTCCTTCGAGTCCGGCGTCACCCAGCTCGGTGGCACCGCGATCGTGCTCGACGGCACGACCAGCCAGCTCGGGCGGGGCGAGAGCATCTCGGACACGGCACGGGTGCTGTCGCGCTACGTCGACGCGATCGTCTGGCGGACCACCGGTCAGGCCCGGATCGAGGAGATGGCCGCGGTGGCGTCCGTGCCGGTGGTCAACGCGCTCACCGACGCGTTCCACCCGTGCCAGATCCTCGCCGACCTGCAGACGGTCCGGGAGCGGCTCGGGCGTCTCGCCGGCGTGACCCTCACCTACCTCGGTGACGGCGCCAACAACGTCGCGCACTCGTTGCTGCTCGGCGGAGCGACCGCCGGGATGCACGTGCGGATCGCGGCGCCCGCCGGCTTCACCCCCGATGCGGACGTGGTCCGTGACGCGAAGAGCCGGGCGGAGCAGACCGGGGGCTCGGCGACCGTGGTGGCCGACCCGGTGGCCGCCGTCGCCGGGTCGGACGTGGTGGTGACCGACACCTGGACGTCGATGGGGCAGGAGGACGACGGCCTGGACCGGGTGGCGCCGTTCCGCCCGTACCAGGTGAACGCCGAGCTGATGGACCGGGCCGCGCCGGACGCGATCGTCCTGCACTGCCTGCCGGCTCACCGCGGGGAGGAGATCACCGACGAGGTGATCGACGGCCCGGCCAGCGCGGTCTGGGACGAGGCCGAGAACCGGCTGCACGCTCAGAAGGCCCTGCTGACCTGGCTCCTGCGGGCATGAGCGACGCCGAGCGCGACCGACGCCAGGGCAACGCCAGCCGGGTGACCCGGCAGGCGAAGATCGTCGACGTGCTCTGGAACCGGGCCGTGCGGAGCCAGACCGAGCTCCTGGTGCTGCTCGACCAGCTGCACGGCATCGATACCACGCAGGCGACCCTGTCCCGCGATCTCGACGAGCTCGGTGCCGTGAAGCTGCGGGGCCCGGACGGCGGTGCACCCGTGTACCGCGTGCCGGAGGACGGCAGCCCGGTGCGCAACATCGAGGGCGGCACCACCCGGCTCGGGCGGTTGCTGGGGGAGCTTCTCGTGTCCGCGGACGCGAGTGGGAACCTTGCGGTGCTGCGGACACCGCCGGGCGCGGCGCACTACCTGGCGAGCGCCCTGGACCGGGCCGCACTGCACGACGTGGTCGGCACGATCGCCGGCGACGACACGATCATCGTGGTCGCCCGAGAGCCCCGCAGCGGGGCGGAACTCGCGCAGCGACTGCAGGAACTGCCGAACGCCGCGGCTCTGCCCGCGGTGGGCGTGACGAAGGGGAGCTGACATGGCGGACCGGGTCGTACCGGTTCACGGGAACCCACCGGCGGACGACGCCCCGACCGGGGTCGGGGTGCCGTCGTGAGCGCCGCGCTGTGGGGCGGCCGGTTCGCGTCCGGGCCCGCCGACGCACTGGCCGCATTGAGCAAGTCGACGCACTTCGACTGGGCGCTCGCCCCGTACGACATCCGTGGCTCGAAGGCGCACGCCCGCGTGCTGCACGCGGCCGGTCTGCTGTCGGACGAGGAACTGTCGGGCATGCACAAGGCACTCGACGAGCTCGCCGCCGACGTCGCCTCCGGCGCCTTCGGCCCCGACCCCGGCGACGAGGACGTGCACACCGCTCTCGAGCGCGGTCTGATCGAGCGTGCGGGGCCCGATGTCGGTGGCAAGCTGCGGGCCGGCCGGTCGCGCAACGACCAGGTCGCGACCCAGTTCCGCATGTGGCTGCGGGACGCGACCCGCAGGGTCGCCGACGGGGTGCTCGACGTCGTCGACGCCCTGGTCGCGCAGGCCGCCGCGCACCCGGGGGCCGCCATGCCGGGGCGGACGCACCTGCAGCACGCCCAGCCGGTGCTGCTGGGCCACCAGCTGGGTGCGCACGCGCACGCGCTGCTGCGCGACGTGGACCGGCTCCGGGACTGGGACGCGCGAACCGCCTACTCGCCCTACGGCTCGGGTGCGCTGGCCGGGTCGTCGCTCGGTCTGGACCCCGAGGCCGTGGCCGCGGAGCTCGGGTTCACCGGATCGGCGGCGAACTCCATCGACGGCACGGCCTCCCGGGACTTCGCGGCCGAGGCCGCGTTCGTCCTGGCGATGGTCGGGGTCGACCTGTCCCGGCTCTCGGAGGAGGTCATCCTCTGGGCCACGGCCGAGTTCGGCTACGTGACGCTCGACGACGCGTTCTCGACCGGCAGCTCGATCATGCCGCAGAAGAAGAACCCGGACGTCGCCGAGCTGGCCCGCGGCAAGTCCGGCCGGTTGATCGGCAACCTCACCGGGCTGCTGGCGACGCTGAAGGGGCTGCCCCTGGCGTACAACCGGGACCTGCAGGAGGACAAGGAGCCGCTGTTCGACTCGGTCGCGCAGCTGGAGCTCCTGCTGCCGGCGGTCGCGGGCATGGTGGCCACGCTGACCTTCCACACCGACCGGCTGGCCGAGCTGGCCCCCGCCGGGTTCACCCTCGCGACCGACGTCGCGGAGTGGCTCGTCCGCCAGGGGGTGCCGTTCCGGGTCGCCCACGAGGCGGCGGGCGGCTGCGTCCGCGCCGCCGAGGCGCGGGGGGCCGGACTCGAGGACCTGACCGACGACGAGCTGCGTGCCGTCCACCCGGCCCTGACCCCGAACGTGCGCGAGGTGTTGAGCGTGGAAGGCTCCATCGCGTCGCGTAACGCACGGGGTGGCACGGCCGGTGAGCGGGTCGCAGAGCAGCTCACCGAACTGCGGTCCGCCGCCGCAGCAGCGAGAGAGTTCACCGGAGGAACCGCATGACCGACCCAGCCGCAGCGTACGAAGAGCTCAAGGGCGCCGGCCTGGCGCTGGACCTGACGCGGGGCAAGCCGTCGTCCGAGCAGCTGGACCTGTCGCACGCCCTGCTCGGGCTGCCGGGCGCCGGAGAGTTCCGCGCCGCCGCAGGTACCGACACCCGCAACTACGGCGGGCTCCAGGGACTGCCGGAGCTACGGGAGATCTTCGCCCCGGCGCTGCAGGTGCCGGTGGACCAGCTCGTCGCGTGGAACAACTCGAGCCTGGAGCTGATGCACGACACGCTCGTGCACGCCCTGCTCAGCCCGCTCCCGGGGGCCCCGACCCGGTGGGTCAACGCCGGGCGGGTCGCCTTCATCGCGCCGGTGCCCGGTTACGACCGGCACTACGGCGTGTGCGAGCGGCTCGGGATCGACCTGGTCACCGTGCCGATGACGGCCGACGGCCCGGACATGGACGAGGTCGAGCGCCTGGTGGCGGACGACGCGTCGATCAAGGGCATCTGGTGCGTGCCGAAGTACTCCAACCCTGACGGCGTCGTCTACTCCGACGAGGTCGTGCGCCGTCTCGCGGCGATGCCGACCGCGGCGCCGGACTTCCGGATCATGTGGGACAACGCCTACGCGGTGCACCACCTGACCGCGGAGGAGGTCGAGATCGCCGACGTTCTGACGCTGGCGGCCGAAGCGGGTAACCCCGACCGGCCGTTCGTGTTCGGGTCGACGTCCAAGATCACCGTGGCCGGCTCGGGTGTCTCGTTCCTGGGCTGCTCGGAGACGAACCTCCAGTGGTGGCTGAAGCTGGTCTCGAAGAAGACCATCGGACCGGACAAGATCAACCACCTGCGGCACGCGCGGTTCCTGAAGGACACTTCCGGGCTGCTGGCGCACATGGCCGCCCACCGTGAGCTGATCGCCCCCAAGTTCGCGGCGGTGGAGCGGCTGCTGACCGAGGCGTTCTCGGGCGTCGACGGTGTGTCGTGGACGACGCCGAAGGGTGGCTACTTCGTCAGCCTCACCGTCCCCGACGGTCTCGCCTCCGAGGTGGTACGCCTGGCCAAGGAGGCCGGCATCGTGCTGACCCCCGCCGGTGCCACGCACCCCTACGGCAAGGACCCGCAGGACGCCGTCATCCGCCTCGCCCCGACCCTGCCGCCGCAGGACGAGGTGGAGAAGGCGATGGCCGGCGTCGTGACCTGCGTGCAGCTCGCACTCTCGCCTCGCTGAGTGACCGATGAGCACCCCGTGGCGGGGTACGGCGGCCAGGAGCTGCCGTACCCCGCCACGATGCTGGACCGGTCCGAACTGGCGACCGACGTCCTCCCCGCCGCCGAACGGTTGCTCGGTTGTGTGCTCGCGGCGGACACCCCCGACGGCGTGGTCGCCGTGCGGATCGTCGAGGTCGAGGCCTACCGCGGACGCGACGATCCGGCCTCGCACTCCTACCGGGGCCGAACCCCGCGCAACGCCGTCATGTTCGGCCCGCCCGGCCATCTCTACGTGTACTTCGTCTACGGCATGCACTTCTGCGCGAACGTCACCTGCCTGTCCGACGGGGAGGCCGGTGCGGTCCTCCTCCGGGCGGGCGAGGTCCTGACCGATCCCGGGGTCGCCCGGGCGCGACGGCCGACCGCTCGGCGGGACCCCGACCTCGCGCGCGGTCCGGCGCGGCTGGCGTCGTTGCTCGGTCTGGGCCGGGACGACAACGGGCTCGACGTCACCGATCCGGGCTGCCGGGTCAGGCTCCTCGCGGGCGAACCCGTCCCCGGGGCGCACGTTCGGACGGGACCGCGGGTCGGCGTGGCGGCCGCCGTCGAGACGCCGTGGCGGTACTGGATCGCGGACTCGGACGCGGTGAGCACCTACCGGCCGGGTACGCGTGCGCGGCGTCGCCGGGGACCGGCGTCCGGGGCCGGGGAGCCGAACCCGGATGCGACCGGCCGCCGCGGCCGACGATGATGGTGGCCGTGGGTACGGACATCCTCGACGACCTGGAATGGCGCGGCCTGATCGCGCAGAGCACCGACCGTGACGCGCTCGCGACGGAACTCTCGGGTGGCGAACCGATCACGTTGTACGCCGGGTTCGACCCGACCGCCCCCAGCCTGCACGCGGGGCACCTGATCCCGATGCTGACCCTCCGCCGGTTCCAGGAGGCCGGACACCGGCCCGTGGTCCTCGCCGGGGGCGCGACGGGGATGATCGGTGATCCCCGCGACGTGGGGGAGCGGACGCTGAACGACGAGGCGACGGTCGCGGAGTGGACCGGTCTGATCCGGGGACAGCTCGAGCGGTTCGTCTCGTTCGACGGGTCGCCCACGGGGGCGTTGACCGTCAACAACCTGGACTGGACCCGGCAGCAGACGGTGCTGGAGTTCCTCCGCGACCTCGGCAAGCACTTCCCGGTGAACACGATGCTGGCCCGGGACACGGTCAAGCGACGGCTGGCCGCGGACGGCATGTCCTACACCGAGTTCAGCTACCTGCTCCTGCAGTCCCAGGACTACCTGCAGCTGCACCGGGATCTGGGGTGCCGGCTACAGATCGGCGGGTCCGACCAGTGGGGCAACATCGTCGGAGGTGTCGACCTGATCCGCCGGATCGAGGGGCGGTCGGTGCACGGGATGACGCTGCCGCTGGTGACCGACTCCGAGGGCCGCAAGTTCGGGAAGTCCACCGGGGGCGGCAACATCTGGCTGGATCCGGAGCGGACGTCGCCGTACGCCTGGTACCAGTACTTCGTCAACGTCGCGGACGCCGACGTCGTCGGTTACCTCAAGCTCTTCACGTTCCTCGACCGCGACGAGATCACCGAGCTCGCGACCGAACTCGCCGAGAAGCCGCACCTGCGCAGCGCCCAACGGCGACTGGCCGCGGAGCTGACCACACTCGTCCACGGTGCCGAGCAGACCCGGCAGGTGACCACCGCCAGCCAGGCCCTGTTCGGGCGGGCGGAGCTGGCCGACCTCGACGCCCCGACGCTCGGCGCCGCGCTGGCCGAGGTACCGACCGCCGACAGTCGTGGAACCGACACGATCGTCGACCTGCTCGTGGCGACGGGACTGACCGACAGCCGTGGCGCAGCACGCCGAGCGGTCAACGAGGGCGGCGCCTACGTGAACAACGTGAAGGTGACCGACGAGGAGTGGATCCCGGGCCCGGGGGAGGCGCTGGCCGGTGGCTGGCTCGTCGTCCGTCGGGGCAAGCGGAATCTCGCCGGTGTCCGCGTGACCGAATGATCTGCTCCTGACCTGCACCAACGCCGGAACAGGACCCCCGTGCAGGGGCCCACGGGGGCGTCCTGTAACTTTCTCCTCGTCGCCAACACGGGACGGACGGACAAGACCGGCCGAAAGGCACGGGGTTCGAGCCACCGCGGGCGACAGTCTCTGATCAGCATTTCGATGATGATCGTGACGCCCGAAGCTAGGGTTGACCCTGAGCTTCGGACCAAGTAGCATAAGAAAGTTGCCTCCGAGCAGGAGCAACTCAGACGCCCCGGGGCGACGGCCGAAAGGTTCGACCCCCGAGTGCAGGTGTCTTTTGAGAACTCAACAGTGTGTCGAGCTATATTATGGTTTGGCGTTTTTGTGCCAGATTGTTTGTTTGGTTGAACTCGGTGCGACCCCGTCGTGCCGGGTTTGCCGGTTGTTTGCAAGTCAGGGTTTTTGTTGGAGAGTTTGATCCTGGCTCAGGACGAACGCTGGCGGCGTGCTTAACACATGCAAGTCGAGCGGTAAGGCCCTTCGGGGTACACGAGCGGCGAACGGGTGAGTAACACGTGGGTGACCTGCCCTCCACTCTGGGATAAGCCCGGGAAACTGGGTCTAATACCGGATAGGACCTCTCAACGCATGTTGGGTGGTGGAAAGTTTTTTCGGTGGGGGATGGGCCCGCGGCCTATCAGCTTGTTGGTGGGGTGATGGCCTACCAAGGCGGTGACGGGTAGCCGGCCTGAGAGGGCGACCGGCCACACTGGGACTGAGACACGGCCCAGACTCCTACGGGAGGCAGCAGTGGGGAATATTGCGCAATGGGCGGAAGCCTGACGCAGCGACGCCGCGTGGGGGATGACGGCCTTCGGGTTGTAAACCTCTTTCGCCAGGGACGAAGCTTCGGTGACGGTACCTGGAGAAGAAGCACCGGCCAACTACGTGCCAGCAGCCGCGGTAACACGTAGGGTGCGAGCGTTGTCCGGAATTATTGGGCGTAAAGAGCTCGTAGGCGGTGTGTCGCGTCGGCCGTGAAAACTTGGGGCTTAACTCTGAGCGTGCGGTCGATACGGGCATCACTTGAGTTCGGCAGGGGAGACTGGAATTCCTGGTGTAGCGGTGAAATGCGCAGATATCAGGAGGAACACCGGTGGCGAAGGCGGGTCTCTGGGCCGATACTGACGCTGAGGAGCGAAAGCGTGGGGAGCGAACAGGATTAGATACCCTGGTAGTCCACGCCGTAAACGTTGGGCGCTAGGTGTGGGGACCATTCCACGGTTTCTGTGCCGCAGCTAACGCATTAAGCGCCCCGCCTGGGGAGTACGGCCGCAAGGCTAAAACTCAAAGGAATTGACGGGGGCCCGCACAAGCGGCGGAGCATGTGGATTAATTCGATGCAACGCGAAGAACCTTACCTGGGTTTGACATGCACAGGACCGCGGCAGAGATGTCGTTTCCCTTGTGGCCTGTGTGCAGGTGGTGCATGGCTGTCGTCAGCTCGTGTCGTGAGATGTTGGGTTAAGTCCCGCAACGAGCGCAACCCTTGTTCCATGTTGCCAGCACGTAATGGTGGGGACTCATGGGAGACTGCCGGGGTCAACTCGGAGGAAGGTGGGGATGACGTCAAGTCATCATGCCCCTTATGTCCAGGGCTTCACACATGCTACAATGGCTCATACAGAGGGCTGCGAGACCGTGAGGTGGAGCGAATCCCTTAAAGTGAGTCTCAGTTCGGATCGGGGTCTGCAACTCGACCCCGTGAAGTTGGAGTCGCTAGTAATCGCAGATCAGCAATGCTGCGGTGAATACGTTCCCGGGCCTTGTACACACCGCCCGTCACGTCACGAAAGTTGGTAACACCCGAAGCCGGCGGCCCAACCCTTGTGGAGGGAGTCGTCTAAGGTGGGACTGGCGATTGGGACGAAGTCGTAACAAGGTAGCCGTACCGGAAGGTGCGGCTGGATCACCTCCTTTCTAAGGAGTCCCACCATGTGGTGGGGCGCCAACTGTTTCTTCTGAGATGTGTTGGTTCCTTAACTGAAATCATGCTGTCGGCCCCGGATGTGGGTCGGGTGTGACTGGGTGGAACGCAATGGGCGTCAGGCTTGTGGTTCGACACACTGTTGGGTCCTGAGAAGACACCGCTGTTGGCGGGTGTTCTCTGGCCGCGTTGGTCGGGGGTTGTCCTAACGCCTTCCTTGGTGGGGGTGGTGGTTGCTTCTGGTCTTGTGTGGTTGTGGGTTGAGTGTTGCATAGTGGATGCGAGCATCTTGTTGTGGTCAAGTTGTTAAGAGCACATGGTGGATACCTAGGCATCAGGAGCCGATGAAGGACGTGGGAGACCGCGATAGTCCTCGGGGAGTTGTCAACCGAACTGTGATCCGAGGGTGTCCGAATGGGGAAACCCAGCACCCGTCATGGGGTGTTACCCGTACCTGAATTCATAGGGTGCGTGGAGGGAACGTGGGGAAGTGAAACATCTCAGTACCCACAGGAAGAGAAAACAATAGTGATTCCGTGAGTAGTGGCGAGCGAAAGCGGAAGAGGCTAAACCGTGTCCGTGTCAAGCCGGCAGGTGTTGCGGGTGCGGGGTTGTGAGGCGTGTCGTTCATCTTCTGCCGAGGGTGGGACAATTGATGACTGTGTTAGCGGAACGATTCTGGGATGGTCGGCCGTAGTGGGTGAGAGCCCCGTACGCGAAAATGCAGTTGTGGTTGTGGGCATTGTTCTCGAGTAGCAGCGAGCTCGTGGAATTTGCTGTGAATCTGGCGGGACCACCCGTCAAGCCTAAATACTACCTGATGACCGATAGCGGACTAGTACCGTGAGGGAAAGGTGAAAAGTACCCCGGGAGGGGAGTGAAATAGTACTTGAAACCGTGTGCTTACAAGCCGTCAGAGCCTGAAGTGGTCTTGTACTGCAGGGTGATGGCGTGCCTTTTGAAGAATGAGCCTGCGAGTTATGCTTCGTGGCGAGGTTAACCCGTTGTGGGGTAGCCGTAGCGAAAGCGAGTCCGAATAGGGCGGTGGAGTCGCGGGGTGTAGACCCGAAGCGGAGTGATCTACCCATGGCCAGGGTGAAGCGTCGGTAAGACGTCGTGGAGGCCCGAACCCACCAGGGTTGAAAACCTGGGGGATGAGCTGTGGGTAGGGGTGAAAGGCCAATCAAACTTCGTGATAGCTGGTTCTCCCCGAAATGCATTTAGGTGCAGCGTCGTGTGTTTCTCGCCGGAGGTAGAGCACTGGATGGCCTAGGGGGCCTACAAGCTTACTGAAGTTAGCCAAACTCCGAATGCCGGTGAGTGAGAGCGCGGCAGTGAGACTGCGGGGGATAAGCTTCGTGGTCGAGAGGGAAACAGCCCAGATCACCGGCTAAGGCCCCTAAGTGTGCGCTAAGTGGGAAAGGATGTGGGATCGCAGAGACAACCAGGAGGTTGGCTTAGAAGCAGCCACCCTTGAAAGAGTGCGTAATAGCTCACTGGTCAAGTGGTCCTGCGCCGACAATGTAGCGGGGCTCAAGCGCACCGCCGAAGCCGTGGCAATGACACTTGAGTGTGTTGTTGGGTAGGGGAGCGTCCTGCATCTGGTGAAGCCCGGGAGTGATTTACGGGTGGAGGGTGTGGGAGTGAGAATGCAGGCATGAGTAGCGAATGAAGAGTGAGAATCTCTTCCGCCGGATGACCAAGGGTTCCTGGGCCAGGTTGTTCCGCCCAGGGTGAGCCGGGACCTAAGGCGAGGCCGTCAGGCGTAGTCGATGGACAACGGGTTGATATTCCCGTGCTCGTGATAGTGCGTCCATGCTGAGGCCGGTGATGCTAACCATCCGAACCTACCTCGGTTCCTTCGGGAGCTGTGTTTGTGGGGGAGCGTGGGATCCGATCCGGTAGTAGGCAAGTGATGGGGTGACGCAGGAGGGTAGCTCCGCCACGCGGTGGTTGTCGTGGTGTAAGCCTGTAGCCTGGTCTTCTAGGTAAATCCGGAGGATCGTGAAGGGTGAGAGGTGACGCGTAGCCGATTGAGGCGAAGTGAGTGATCCCATGCTGTCGAGAAAAGCCTCTAGCGAGTGCTGTTGCGGCCCGTACCCCAAACCGACACAGGTGGTCAGGTAGAGAATACCGAGGCGATCGAGCGAACTGTGGTTAAGGAATTCGGCAAAATGCCCCCGTAACTTCGGGAGAAGGGGGGCCATCTGTCGTGAAGCCATGTGCTGGTGGAGCGGTGGGTGGTCGCAGAGACCAGGCCCAAGCGACTGTTTACTAAAAACACAGGTCCGTGCGAAGTCGCAAGACGATGTATACGGACTGACGCCTGCCCGGTGCTGGAACGTTAAGAGGACCTGTTAGTCCCTTCGGGGGCGAAGCGGAGAATTTAAGCGCCAGTAAACGGCGGTGGTAACTATAACCATCCTAAGGTAGCGAAATTCCTTGTCGGGTAAGTTCCGACCTGCACGAATGGCGTAACGACTTGGGCGCTGTCTCGACCACAGACTCGGCGAAATTGCATTACGAGTAAAGATGCTCGTTACGCGCGGCAGGACGGAAAGACCCCGGGACCTTTACTATAGCTTGGTATTGGTGCTCGGTTCGGCTTGTGTAGGATAGGTGGGAGACTGTGAAGCGTTCACGCTAGTGGGTGTGGAGTCGTTGTTGAAATACCACTCTGGTCGAATTGGGTGTCTTAACCTCGGGCCATGATCTGGTTCAGGGACAGTGCCTGGTGGGTAGTTTAACTGGGGCGGTTGCCTCCTAAAGAGTAACGGAGGCGCCCAAAGGTTCCCTCAGCCTGGTTGGCAATCAGGTGTTGAGTGTAAGTGCACAAGGGAGCTTGACTGTGAGACTGACGGGTCGAGCAGGGACGAAAGTCGGGACTAGTGATCCGGCACCTCCTGGTGGAAGGGGTGTCGCTCAACGGATAAAAGGTACCCCGGGGATAACAGGCTGATCTTGCCCAAGAGTCCATATCGACGGCATGGTTTGGCACCTCGATGTCGGCTCGTCGCATCCTGGGGCTGGAGTAGGTCCCAAGGGTTGGGCTGTTCGCCCATTAAAGCGGTACGCGAGCTGGGTTTAGAACGTCGTGAGACAGTTCGGTCCCTATCCGCCGCGCGCGTTGGAGACTTGAGGAAGGCTGTCCCTAGTACGAGAGGACCGGGACGGACGAACCTCTGGTGTGCCAGTTGTCCCGCCAGGGGCACGGCTGGTTGGCTATGTTCGGGAGGGATAACCGCTGAAGGCATCTAAGCGGGAAGCCTGTTCCAAGATGAGGTCTCCCACCACCTTGAGTGGGTAAGGCTCCCAGTAGATGACTGGGTTGATAGGCCGGAGATGGAAGCCTTGTGAGGGGTGGAGTTGACCGGTACTAATAGGCCGAGGGCTTGCCACAACATGTTGTTCGCATCCACTGTGTGACCCTGAGTCCACAACCATTGTTTGTGTGTTCACGGCTCCCACACCCTTGTTCGCGCTGTGCGCGTGTCGGGGGTGGTGGGGGATAAGTTGATAGTGTTGTCGGTGGTTATGGCGGTAGGGGAACGCCCGGTCCCATTCCGAACCCGGTAGCTAAGCCTTCCTGCGCCGATGGTACTGCACTCGTCAGGGTGTGGGAGAGTAGGTCGCCGCCGACATTCAATTTCAGGAAGGGGAGTCCGTTGCGGTGTAAGAGACCGGGCGGGCTCCCCTTTCTTTCGTGTGTGCGGTCGTACCGGTGGTCCGGCTCGGCTCGCCCGGTGCGGTCGTCGACCGCGGAAGCGACGGTGTTCCTTTGTACCCTGACCACGTGACGGACGGGGATCGTCCCGGCAACGGCCGGGGAGGCGAGGACAACCGGAGGTCCGACCGGGGACGCGGTGGCCCGCGAACCGGTGCGGGCTGGTCCCGGAGCGGGGACGGCCGGCAGCGGGACGACGGGCCGGGCCGGGACCGGGGTGGTCGCGGAGGCGATGACCGGAGGTCGGGCGGCTCGTGGCGGTCCGGCGACGACCGTGGATCCCGGGACGACCGGCGTCCGGCAGGCGGCCGGCCCGAGCGCGGGGATCGCGACCGGCGCGACCGCGGCCGTCCCGACGGAAGCGATCGGGGCGCTCGCGACAACCGGCACGGCGATCATGGTCGCGAGGACCGGGACCACGGTTCGGGTCGCGGGTCCTTCTCCGACCGGCGTGAGGGCGCCGGTCGTGGTCGGGACGACCGCCCGTCCCGGGACCGGCGTGGCGCACCCGATGGCGATCGGTACCGCGGTGGCCGTGGGCGCGACGAGGATCGCGGGCGTCCCTCCGGGCAACGCTCGTTCGACGATCGTGGGCGGAGCCCCCGTCGGGACGACGACGGCCGCGGCTCCGGATACGGGGACCGGGACGGGCGGCCGTACCGGGACCGGGAGGCAGCGGGACGGGGCGAGCGGACCTTCCGGGGCCGCGACGACCGGAGCGGTCGTGACGAGGAGCGCCGCGGGACCCGGTCCACCGACGACCGCCCGTCCCGGCCCCGCCGCGATCGCGACGACCGTGGCGGGTACTCCGCGCGGGGCCGTGATGATCGCGGCGGTCGGCCGGCCCAGCGAGGCGAGGACCGTGGCGACCGCTCGTTCCGGGGCCGCCCCGGGCGCGCGGACGGCGGCGACCGCCGGGACCGGGCTCCCGCGGATCGCGGGAGCCGTCCGTTCCGTGATCGGGATGATCGTCGCGACCGTCCGTTCCGTGACGGCGAGGACCGTGGCGGCCGTCCCTTCCGTGATCGCGACGACCGTGGCGGCCGTCCGGCCCGCGACCGTGACGACCGTGGCGGGCGCTCGTTCCGCGATCGGGACGGCGACCGTGGGGCTCGTCCCTACCGAGACCGTGACGACCGCCCGGGACGCCCTTCCGGCGATCGCGACGACCATCGGGGAGGTGGCTTCCGGGGCGGGGACGACCGTGGCGGCCGTTCGTCCGCAGGACGTGACGATCGCGCCGGCCGTCCGGCCCGCGGGCGCGACGACCGGCCGGCGCGCACGTCCCGGGAACGCGACGACCGTTCCGGGTACCAGTCCCGCGGACGGGACGACCGCGACCGGCGTTCCCCGCGTGAGCGTGACGAACGCACCGCGGCCGGGGTGCAGCAGCCCGACAGTGGGCGGGAGGTCCCGGACGGGGCCATCACGGACCGCCCGTCCGAGGCCGGGACCGGGGCGGACACCCCGTTCCTGCCGGACGGGCGCGGAACGGAGGCGTCCCCGGCGGGCTCCGGGGCGGACCTCGTCACGGATTCCGTGTCCACACCGGTCATCGATCGGCCCGGTGCGGGCAGCGACGACACGCACGACCCTGCCCCCGGCGACGTGCCGGCGGCACAGCAGCGGGAGGAGCCGTCCGGCGACGACCGCACGGTCTCCGAGCTGCAGGACCGCCGCGGGGCGTCCGAGCGCGACGACCGCCGCCGTCCGGGGGGCGACGATCACGGGGGCGGGCGCCGTGACGATCGCCAGGATGGGCGCGACGCCTACCGCGGCGGACGTGACGACCGCGGGGGCGCGCGCGACGGGCACCGCGGGGGACGTGAGGACCGCCGTGGCGGCCGCGACGAGCGACGGGGCGGACGTGACGACCGCCGGGACCGTGCCGGCCGTCCGGACCGGGGTGCGGACACCGTCGACCGCCCGCACATCGACGGGCCGGAGCTGCCGGACTCCATCTCGGCGTCGGACCTCGACGGTGACGTCCGGCGCGACCTGCGCGGGCTGCAGAAGGAGACCGCGGAGACCGTCGCCCGGCACCTGGTCGCGGCCGGGGTACTGGTCGACGACGACCCGGAGCTCGCCCTGGAGCACGCGCGCTACGCGCGCCGGCGGGCGTCGCGGATCGCCGTGGTCCGGGAGGCGGCGGGGATCGTCGCCTACCACGCGGGGGAGTGGAACGAGGCGCTCGGTGAGTTCCGGGCCGCGCGGCGGATGGGTGGCGGCCCCGGCCATGTCCACGTGATGGCCGACATCGAGCGTGCCCTCGGTCGTCCGGAGCGGGCCATCGACCTCGCGCGGAGTCCCGAGGCACGTGACCTGGGTGCCGAGGAGCGCATCGAGCTGCTGATCGTGGCCGCAGGCGCCCGGCGCGACCTCGGTGAGTTCGGCGCGGCCGTCGTGGGACTGCAGGTGTCCGAGCTGGACGCGGCCCGGCGTGACCCGTGGAGCGCCCGGCTGTTCTACGCCTACGCCGACAACCTGCTGGCCGCCGGTCGCGAGTCCGAAGCCGTCCAGTGGTTCGTCCACGCACACGACGCCGACACCGACGGGCTGACCGACGCGGGCGCCCGGATCGCCGAGCTGACCGGTGACGAGCTCCCCGGCACGGCCGACGACGACCTGTCGATCGGGTACGAGGACGTCCCGGCCGACCAGGTCGCGTACCCCGACCGGGACCGGACCGCCGACGGTGCGGCACGCCCCGCGCCCGACGAGGAGCCGGTGAGCGGTACCGGCGGGCCGCTCGGCACCCTCGATCCCGAGGACGCGACCGAGGACACGACCGACGACGCCCCCACGGTGCCGACGGTCGACGACGCCCCGGCGGACGCGGGTGGCGACGCGGCAGGTGAGCCCCCGGCCCCGGCCGACCGGCCGGACGCCGAACAGCTCCACACCGGCCAGGGGCCCGACACCCCGGGGACCGCCCGGACGACGGACCCGGACGCCGGACCCTCGGGCACGGACCCCGGGGACTCCCCGGACGGCTCCGGCGGAGCGGACCGGGCGTGACCGAGGACCTCCTGGCCCGGCACGACATCCTGCTGGCCGATCTCGACGGCACGCTGTACCGGGGACCCGTGGTGGTCCCCGGTGCGGTCGCCGCCGTTCGTGACGCCGCGCAGCGGGGGGTGCCGACCGCGTACGTCACCAACAACGCCTCCCGCAGCCCGGCCGACGTCGCGGAGCATCTCGCGGAGCTCGGCTTCCCGGTCCGCACCGCGGACGTCCGCACCAGCGCCCAGGCCGGAGCGGCCCTGCTCGCCGAGCGGGTGCCCGCCGGGGCGTCCGTGCTCGTCCTCGGGACCGAGGCGCTGGCCGAGGAGGTCCGGGCGCAGGGCCTGGTCGTCGTCGGCACGGCCGCGGGCGCCGACGCGGTGATCCAGGGGCACTCGCCCGACACGGGCTGGCGGCAGCTGACCGAGGCCGTCGTCGCCGTGCGGGCCGGTGCCGTCTGGGTGGCGACCAACGTGGACCTGACCCTGCCGACAGATCGCGGGGCGCTGCCCGGGAACGGGTCGATGGTCCAGGTCGTGCGGAACGCGACCGGGGTGGAGCCGGCCGTCGCCGGGAAACCCGGTGCGCGACTGCTCCGCGAGGGGCAGGGGTCCGCCCGCCGCCCGCTGGTGCTCGGCGACCGTCTGGACACCGACATCGCCGGCGCGCACGCGCTCGGTGAGCCGTCGTTGCTGGTCCTGACCGGGGTCAGCCAGGCTCCGGACCTGCTCGCCGCCCCACCGGACCTGCGCCCGACCTACATCGGGGCCGATCTGGCCGCGCTCGCCCGGGATCCCGCGGAACTCACACCGGAGCCCCGGCCGGGCTGGCGGGCGACGCCCGGTGCCGACGGTCTGGTGCTGTCCGGGTCGGGAGCCGGCGCCGAGCCGTCGCTGGACGCGCTGCGCACGCTGTGTGCGGCGGCCTGGCAGCACGGCACGGACCGGGTCACCGCCGAGGGCGATCCCGCCGCCGCAGCACTGCGGGAGCTGGGTCTGGTCCGGTGACGCGTGGCGCCGCTCCGCCGCGCCGGTCCGCCCGCGGGGCGGCTCCGGCCCGCAGCCGTGCTGCGCGGACACCGGTCGCCGGTGGGATGCGGACGCCCGTGGCCGACGGGGTGTGTACACCGGCCGCCGGCCGGACGCGGGAGTCCATGGGCGGCGGCGCGGGAACGCCCGTGTCCGGCAGCGTGCGGACGTCCGTGGCCGGCCGGGTGGGAACGCCCACCGCCGTCGGCGGGTTCGGCTACCGTGGCGGCGAGAACCCCGTCCCCGGAGATCATCGATGACCGTCCCCACGCCCGGCCCGCGCCCGGGTGACCCGCGACCGCCCGGACCCCGGCCGGTCGCCGACCTGCGTACCGACGTCGAGGACGCCCTGGCAGGTCTCGACGAGCTCGCCGACCGCCCGGTCGCCGAGCACCCGGTCGCGTTCGAGCGGGTGCACGCCGCGCTGGGCCGGGCGCTCACCGCCGGGTCGGAGCGGGACTGAGGTGGCTCCCGTCCGCTCCCGGCTGGACTCCGAACTCGTCCGGCGCAAGCTCGCCCGCTCCCGGGGCCAGGCCGCGGAGCTCATCGCCGCGGGCCGGGTCTCGGTCAACGGCATGCCGGCGGCGAAGGCCGCGACGGTCGTCGACCGGGACGCACCGGTCGTCGTCCGCCCCGGCGACGACGGCGAGCCCGAATGGGCGTCGCGCGGCGCCCGGAAGCTGGTCGGCGCGCTGGAGGCCTTCACCGGCGTCGACCCGGCCGGCCGCCGCTGTCTCGATGCCGGAGCCTCCACCGGGGGGTTCACCGACGTCCTGCTCGGCCGGGGCGCCCGGCGGGTGGTCGCGGTCGACGTCGGGTACGGCCAGCTGGTCTGGCGGCTGCAGTCCGACGAGCGGGTCGCCGTCCACGACCGCACCAACGTGCGCTCGCTGGAGCCGGACGCGATCGGCGGGCCGGTCGACCTCACCGTCGCCGACCTGTCGTTCATCTCGCTGCGCACGGTCCTCCCGGCGCTGCTCGCCTGCACCGCGCCCGGTGGTGACCTGCTGCCGATGGTGAAGCCGCAGTTCGAGGTGGGCAAGCAGCGCCTCGGATCGGGCGGGGTGGTGCGGAGCGCCGCGCTGCGCACCGAGGCGCTGCGCGAGGTCGCCGACGCCGCCGCCGCACTGGGGCTGCACCTGCTCGACGCCACGGCGAGCCCGCTGCCCGGGCCGTCCGGCAACGTCGAGTACTTCCTGCACCTGCGTCGACCGGCCGGGGCCGACGAGCCCGCCGGACCCGATCCGGAGGCCCTGCTGGCCGCCGCGGTCGCGAACGGCCCGGCATGAGGGAGATCCTGCTCGTCCTGCACACCGGTCGCCCGGCCACCCGCCGGACGGCGTTGTACGTCATGAGCGAGCTCGGGCGGCTGGGCCTGCACACCCGGGTGCTCGCCGACGAGTGGGCCGAGCTCGGGCCGGACCTGCCCGCCGAGTTCGCGCCGCGGCTCGTCCCCGGGACCCCGGAGTGCGCCCGCGGTGCGGAGGCGGTGCTCGTGCTCGGTGGCGACGGCACCCTGCTGCGCGCCGCCGATCTGGCCCGGCCGGCGGGTGTGCCGCTGCTCGGGGTCAACCTCGGGCACGTCGGGTTCCTCGCCGAGGCCGAGGAGGACACCCTCGACGAGGCGTTGCAGAAGCTCGCGGCGGGCGCCTACGAGGTGGAGGAACGCACCACACTGGAGGCGCTCGTCCGGTCGAATGGCACGGTGCTGGGCCGGACCTGGGCACTCAACGAGGCCGTCGTCGAGAAGACCACCCGCGGCCGGATCCTCGAGGTCGTGCTGGAGGTCGACGGCCGGCCGGTGTCCTCGTTCGGCTGCGACGGGGTGCTCTGCTCCACGCCGACCGGTTCCACCGCGTACGCCTTCTCCGCGGGTGGACCGCTGATCTGGCCGCAGGTGCAGGCACTGCTGGTCGTCCCGAGCAACGCACACGCGTTGTTCGCCCGGCCGATGGTGATCGCGCCGGACAGCGCGGTGGCGATCGAGGTCTCGGCCGACGGCCCCTCCGCGGTGCTCGACTGCGACGGCCGGCGCACCGTCTCGGTGCCGCCCGGCGCCCGGGTGGAGCTGCGACGTGCGACGGAGCCGGTCCGGATGATCCGGCTCGCCGCACAACCGTTCGCCGACCGGTTGGTGCGCAAGTTCGATCTCCCGGTGCGCAGCTGGCGCGGCCGGAGTTCGAACGCCTGATCGACCGTTCGGCGCAACGGGACGACCGCACGAACACCCGTTCGGATCCGGCGCGTGTCGACGGTGTTCCCCGTCGGGGTTCGAACGTATGGTCGCCCCATGTTGTCCGAGATGCGGATCCAGGGCCTCGGTGTGATCGACGACGCGACCCTGGAACTCGACCCGGGCCTGACCGTGCTGACCGGCGAGACGGGGGCCGGGAAGACCATGGTCGTGACCGGGCTGAACCTGTTGGGCGGTGGCCGGGCCGAGGCGTCCCGGGTGTCGGCGGGGGCGAAGCGGGCCGTCGTCGAAGGGCGGTTCGCGGCCTCACCGGCGGCCCTGGAGCTGGCCGACGAGGTGAGCGCCGATGCGGACGACGACGGGACCCTCATCGCCGCCCGCACCGTGTCGGCCGACGGCAGGTCCCGGGCACACCTGGGTGGCCGGTCCGTCCCGAACGGCGTGCTGGGCCGGCTGGCCGAGGCACAGCTCGCGGTGCACGGGCAGAACGACCAGCTCCGGCTGCTGCGGGGCGCCGACCAGCGGGCCCTGCTCGACCGGTTCGCCGGCGACCCGGTGGCCACGCCCCTGGCCGCCTACCGGTCGGTGCGGTCGGCGTGGCTCGATGTCGTCGCCGAGCTGGCCGAGCGCCGGGACAACGCGCGCCGGCTCGCCCAGGAGGCCGATCTGCTGCGGCACGGGCTGGCCGAGATCGAGGCGGTCGACCCGCAGCCGGGGGAGGACCGCGAGCTCGTCGAGCAGGCCCGCCGGATGGTCGAGGCGGACGACCTGCGCGCCGCCGCCGAGGGAGCGCACGCCGCGCTGTCCGGCTCGGACGACGGGGAGCTGCCCGGAGCGGTCGGCCTGGCCGGCCGGGCGAAGGGGCTCGCCGAGGGCAGCGGCGATCCCGAGCTCGCCGACCTCGGGCCGCGGCTGGCCGACGCCGTCGCCGTCCTCGCCGACGCCGCGGCCGAGCTGTCCGTCTACCTGGACCGGCTCGACGACGACCCGGAACGCCTGTCCCAGGTCCTCGCCCGGCAGGCCGAGCTGAAGTCGCTCACCCGCAAGTACGCCGCGGACACCGACGGTGTGCTCGACTGGGCGGCCTCGGCCCGGGACCGGCTCGCCGGGCTCGACACCTCCGACGAGGCGCTGGCCGCGCTCGCCGCCCGGCGCGACGAGCTCGCCGCCGAGCTCGCCGGACACGCCGCCGAGATCACCGCGGCCCGGACCGAGGCGGCCGGCCGGCTGGCCGAGGCCACCACCGCCGAGCTCGCCGGGCTCGCCATGGCCGACGCCCGGCTGCAGGTCGGCGTGGCACTCCGGCCCGCGGGCGACGGCGGCCCCGCGCTGACGGTCGGCGGCCGCGGCTGCCACGCGGGTACCAGTGGTGTCGACGAGGTCGAGATCCGGCTGGTGCCGCACCACGGCGCGCCATCGCGGCCGTTGCACAAGGGCGCCTCGGGCGGCGAGCTGTCCCGGGTGATGCTGGCCCTGGAGGTGGCGCTCGCCGGCGCCGACCCGGTGCCGACGATGGTGTTCGACGAGGTCGACGCCGGGGTCGGCGGTCGGGCCGCGGTCGAGATCGGCCGCCGGCTGGCCCGGCTCGCCGCCCGGCACCAGGTCATCGTCGTGACCCACCTGCCGCAGGTCGCGGCGTACGCCGACCGCCACCTGGTGGTGCAGAAGGCGTCCGGGGAGGGCGTGACGCGCTCCAGCGTCCGCCGGTTGTCGGAGGAGGAGCGCACCCAGGAGCTGGCGCGGATGCTCGCCGGGATGGACGACACCGACACCGGGCGGGCGCACGCGGAGGAGCTGCGGGACGCCGCCACGACCCATCGCGAGGCCGATCGGGCGGCCCTGCGTCCGGCCGACCTGGCCCAGGCGCGGTCGCGGCGCGCGGGGGCCGCCCGGTCCGGGAGCGGGCGCGGCCCTGCCCGCCGGGGCAAGGTCGCCAAGGCGGGCTGAACGGCCACTCTGCGTGGTGACACCGCGACCGACTGCGGCGTGCCTGCGGCGGACCGGTGCTCCGGGGTGCGACAGTGCGCCCCATGAAGCTGTCCGGCCTGCTGCACCGTTCGCGACCGGAGCTGCCCGGCCTGGCCGGCCCGGTCCGCACCGACCGCCGCACCGAGTCCCTGCTGCGCCGCCTGCGGCCGGGGGACGTCGTCGTCCTCGACGAGGTCGATCTCGACCGCGCCACCGCCGACGCCCTCGTGACCGCGCGGGTGGCGGCGGTCGTCAACGCGGCACCGTCGATCTCCGGCCGGTTCCCCAACCTCGGCCCGCAGGTGCTGGTCGAGGCGGGTATCCCGCTGGTCGACGACTGCGGCGCCGAGATCATGCGCGCGGTCAAGGAGGGGAACCGGGTCCGGCTGCACGACGGCGTCCTGTACTCCGGCGAACAGCCGCTCGGCGAGGGGCGGACGCAGACCGAGGACACGGTCGCGGACGCGCTCGACGAGGCCAAGCAAGGTCTCACCCACCAGCTCGAGGCGTTCGCCGCGAACACCATCGAGTTCATGCGTCGCGAGCGCTCGCTGCTCCTCGACGGGCACGGCGTGCCGGACGTCGACGTCGTGCTCGACGGGCGGCCGGTGCTCGTCGTCGCCGCCGGGTTCGACCACGCGGACGTGCTCAAGCGGCTCCGGGCCTACGTCAAGGAGTACCGCCCGGTGCTCGTCGGGGTCGGTGCCGGCGCGGACGCGCTCGTCGCGGCGAAGTACCGGCCCGACCTCATCGTGGCCGACCCGTCGGAGGTCTCGAACCAGGCGCTGACCAGCGGCGCCGACGTGGTGGTGCCGGCCTTCCCGGACGGGCACGCACCCGGCCTGCACCGCGTGCAGGACCTGGGCGCCAGCGCGGTGACGTTCCCGTCGATGGCCAACCCGGAGGATCTCGCGCTGCTCCTGGCGCACCACCACGGCGCGAGCATGATCGTCACGGTGGGGCTGTCCGCGTCGATGGGGGAGTTCCTCGACCGCGGCCGCTCGGGCAGCAACGCGTCGACCTTCCTGACCCGGTTGCAGGCCGGGGGCACCGTCGTCGACGGCACGATGATCGCCCAGATGTACCGGGGCCGGACCGCGTTCGCCCCGCTGCTGCTGCTGGTGGCGGCGGCCGTCGTCGCCGTGGTGGTCGCGGTGCTCGTGTCGGGCGCGGGACCGGCGGCGCTGGAGTGGCTGCGCGGGCTGGTCGAGACCGTACGGTCCTGGTTCCCGGCGTGATCTCCCGGCGCTACCACCGGATCGCGCTGGTCGCCGTCTTCGTGCTGGCGCTGGCCGCAGGCGTCGCCGTCGCGACGGTGGGGGTCCCGCAGCGGGTCGCCGCGGTCATGTCGGCTCCGGGCGACACCGGGGAGCTCGACCGGACGGCCGCCGAGCGTGACGAGCTCGCCGCGCGGCAGCGCGCCGGTGACGAGTTCGCGGCCCGGATCGCCCCCGGCGTGGTCCGGGGCCGTCTCGACGGCGTTCCGGTCACCGTCGTCGCGCTCGGCGCCGACCCGGCCGACACCCGTGCGGTCGCGGAGCTCGTGACCACCGCCGGCGGCACCGTCGCCGGTGAGGTCGTACTGACCCCCGCCGTGACCGACCCGGCCCGGGCCGACCAGCTGCGCGACCTGTCGGCCCGGCTCCTCCCGGCGGGGGCCCAGCTGCCGCCGTCGTCGGATCCGGGCACGCTCGCCGGTGGACTCCTCGGGGCGGCGTTGCTCGCCCCGGCCGAGCGGCCCGCGCCGGACCCGCAGCAGGCGGCCGGGGTGCTGGCCGGCCTCGCCGGTGGCGGGTTCGCGGAGCCCTCCACGGGGTCCGTGACCGCCGGCCGGCTGGCCGTCGTCGTCACCGGCGGCGGGTACGGCGGGGTCGACGCGACGGGCTCGGCCGGGACCGCGGCCGGGCTGGCGGCGGAGCTCGACCGCCGGGCCCCGTCCGTGCTCGCGGGACGGGACGCGTCACCGGCGTCCGCGGTCGGCGTCACCCGCTCCGGCGTCGCTCCGTCCGGCACCGGAGCACCGGTCACCCTGTCCACGGTCGACGGCGTCGGCACCGCAGCGGGGCGGGTCGCCACCGTGCTCGCGCTGGCCGAACGCCGCGACGGGCGGACCGGCCAGTACGGATCGGGTGACGGTGCGACCGGCCCGGTTCCCACCCTCTGAATCCGGTCGGTAGGCTGAAGCTCCGTGCAGACTCGCGCCACCCGTCATCTGTTCGTCACCGGTGGGGTTGCCTCCTCACTGGGCAAGGGACTCACCGCGTCGAGCCTGGGCCAGTTGCTCACGGCCCGCGGCCTCCGCGTCACGATGCAGAAGCTCGACCCGTACCTGAACGTCGATCCCGGGACGATGAACCCGTTCCAGCACGGCGAGGTGTTCGTCACCGAGGACGGGGCGGAGACCGATCTCGACATCGGTCACTACGAGCGCTTCCTCGACCGTGACCTGCAGGGCCGGGCCAACGTGACCACCGGGCAGGTGTACTCCGAGGTCATCGCCAAGGAGCGCCGCGGCGAGTACCTCGGCGACACCGTGCAGGTCATCCCGCACATCACGAACGAGATCAAGGACCGCGTCCTCGCGATGGCCGAGCCCGACGCCGAGGGCATCGCCCCCGACGTCGTCATCACCGAGGTCGGCGGCACGATCGGCGACATCGAGTCGCTGCCGTTCGTGGAGGCCGCTCGGCAGGTCCGGCACGAGGTCGGGCGGGACAACTGCTTCTTCCTGCACGTCTCGCTGGTGCCCTACCTCGCGCCGTCCGGTGAGCTGAAGACCAAGCCGACCCAGCACTCCGTCGCGGCGCTGCGCAACATCGGCATCCAGCCCGACGCGCTCGTCCTGCGTGCCGACCGGGCGATCCCGGACGCGATGAAGCGCAAGATCTCGCTGATGTGCGACATCGAGCTCGACGGCGTCGGTGCCTGTGCCGACGCCCCGTCGATCTACGACATCCCGAAGGTGCTGCACGGCGAGGGACTCGACGCCTACGTGGTCCGCCGGCTCGGGCTGCCGTTCCGCGACGTCGACTGGACGGTCTGGGGCGACCTGCTCGACCGGGTCCACCACCCCCAGGAGACCGCGACGATCGCGCTGGTCGGGAAGTACGTCGACCTGCCCGACGCCTACCTCTCGGTGACCGAGGCGCTGCGTGCCGGCGGGTTCGCCCACCACGCGAAGGTGGCGATCCGCTGGGTCCCGTCCGACAGCTGCGAGACGCCCGCCGGAGCGGCCGAGGCACTCGACGGGGTCGACGCCGTCCTGATCCCCGGCGGGTTCGGGATCCGCGGCATCGAGGGCAAGCTCGGCGCGATCACCCACGCCCGGACCCGGAAGATCCCGACGCTCGGGCTCTGCCTCGGGCTGCAGTGCATGGTGATCGAGACGGCGCGCTCCGTGGCCGGGCTGGAGGGGGCCAGCTCCTCGGAGTTCGACCCCGACACCGCGCACCCGGTCGTCTCGACGATGGCGACCCAGCGCGACGTCGTCGCCGGGGAGCGCGACATGGGCGGCACCATGCGCCTGGGGGCCTACCCGGCCGTCCTCGCGGCCGGATCGGTCGCGGCGGCCGCGTACGGGACCAGGGAGATCTCCGAGCGGCACCGGCACCGGTTCGAGGTCAGCAACGACTACCGGCAGCAGCTGGCCGACGCCGGCCTGGTGTTCGGGACCTCGCCGGACGGCTCGCTCGTCGAGTTCGTGGAGCTGCCGGCCTCCGAGCACCCGTTCTTCGTCGGGACCCAGGCGCACCCGGAGCTCAAGAGCCGCCCGACCCGGCCGCACCCGTTGTTCGCCGCGTTCGTGAAGGCGGCGCTGCGCTACCGGGCCGAGGAGCGGCTGCCCGTGCAGCTCCCGGGCCGGGACGGGACGCAGAGCACCGACGGGGCCGACGGGCCGGTGGCCGAGGAGGTCGCCAGCGCGAACGGTGCGGAGCCGACCGGGACACCGGCCGGGGCCTGACCGCAGCCCGGCCGCGCCCGGCGGAGCGGTGCGGGCGGCGGCACCGCCGGAGCGCCGTACGGTGTCGCCCGGATGCCACCGCCGCGGTGCGGCGGCCGGCGCCGGACGGGCCGCTACGGTACGACGGTGACCTCCGCCCGCCGTGTACCGCAGCCCGTCGTCCGCCCGCTGGTGGCCCGGTGATCCGGCCCGGGGAGCACGACTTCCCGGTCCGGTCGGCCACCGACATCTACTCGGGCCGGGTGATGGCCCTGCGGTCGGACCGGGTGGTCATGCCGGGCGGCCGGGTCGCCACCCGCGAGATCCTGGAGCATCCCGGGGCGGTCGCGGTCGTCGCCGTCGACGAGCGGGACCGGGTGCGGATGCTGCACCAGTACCGGCACGCCGTCCGGCGGCGGCTGTGGGAGCTGCCGGCCGGACTGCTCGACGTGGCCGGTGAGGACCCGGCGGTGACGGCGGACCGCGAGCTCACGGAGGAGGCCGGGTTGTCCGCGGCCGACTGGTCGGTCCTGCTCGACGTCGTGCCCTCGCCAGGGTTCTCCGACGAGTCGGTGCGGATCTTCCTGGCCCGCGACCTCACCGAGAAGCAGCGTCCGGACCTGGGCGACGACGAGGAAGCCGATCTGGAGCTGCGCTGGATCCCGCTGGCCGAGGCCGTCGGGATGGTGTTCACCGGCGAGATCGTCAACGCCGTGACCTGCGCCGGGCTGCTCACGGCCCGCTCGGTGCTGGCGGGGGAGTTCGAGCCCCGGCCGACCGGTGTCGAGTGGACGGACCGGCCGGAGCGTTTCGCCCGCCGCCGCGACGGCGACGACTGACCGCCGCCCCGGCACCGCCCGCGTCCCCCCGGGTCACGGTCGGAGCGGACGGCCCTCGGGATCGGTCGGGTTCCCGGCGAGGATGACGATCCCGTCGATGAACGACCAGAGGAAGCCGAACCCGAAGGTGACGATCGTGACGAGCAGCTGCGCGATCGCCAGGTCGGTGTGCCCGGTGTAGAAGCGGCCGATCCCGATCGGCAGGAACAGCTGCAGCAGCCCGGCGACGACCTTCTGCCGCTCGGAGTAGGGCCGGCCGGAGTACATCTCCCGGCCGAACGGCGCGTACGGGTCGACGCCGCCGTACGGCCCGTAGACGGGCGGGCTGGGGTGCGGCGGGTAGGCGGGACCGTGGCCGGCCCCCTGGTGCCCGGTTCCCGGGGCGAACCCGGGGCCGGGGTATCCGCCCTCGGCGGACCCGGAGTGCGGGTACCCGCCGGGGCCGCCATAGCCGGGCCCCGCCGCGTACGCGCCGTACCCGGCTGCGCCCGGTGCCCCGTACCAGGGGACATCCCGGTCCCCGCCGGTCGTGCCGGGACCGTGGGCGGCTCCGCCCGTGGACGTCGGCTCGTGGCCCGGCGCCGGCCGGGTGAGGTGGTCCGTCGGCGTGGTGTCGTCGCCGTAGGGGCCCGCGGCGGGATGCCCGGACGGGTCGGTCTCCGCCGGTGTGGCCAGGGTCGGGTCCGGGGTGGCGGGTGTCGGGAGCCGGGTCGTCGCCTCGGGATCGGTGCCGGCCCCGGCGACCGCCCCGCCGGGATGCGGTTCCGGCAGGTCGGAGAAGAGCTCGGCCAGCTCGGCGTGGCTCGTGGCGGACCGCGCCCGGCGCACCCGGTCGGCGAGGGCGTCGGCGGAGAGGCGTCCGTCGGTGCGGTGGCGGGTCAGTGCCCGGACCGCCTCCTCCTGCTCGTCGTGGTCGATCGCTCCCATACCGCGACGCTATCGCTCCGGGGCGCGGCGCGGCCGACGGGCCGTCCGGCGGTCGTCGTCCTAGGGTCGGTCCATGCGATTCGGACTGTTCGTTCCCCAGGGCTGGCGGCTCGATCTGGTCGGCATCGACCCGGCGGCGCAGTGGGACGTGATGCGCGGCGTCGCCGAGCACGCCGACCGCGGCGACGTGTGGGAGTCGGTGTGGGTCTACGACCACTTCCACACGGTGCCCGAGCCCACGGACGAGGCCTGCCACGAGGCGTGGACCCTGATGGCCGCGTTCGCCGCGACGACGGAGCGGGTGCGGCTCGGCCAGATGTGCACCTGCATGGCCTACCGCAACCCCGCCTACCTCGCGAAGGTCGCCGCGACCACGGACATCGTCTCCAAGGGGCGGGTCGAGATGGGCATCGGCGCCGGCTGGTACGAGCACGAGTGGCGGGCCTACGGGTACGGCTTCCCGCGCCCGGGCGAGCGCCTGGCGATGCTCGACGAGGGGGTGCAGATCTTCGCGCAGGCGTGGCGGGAGGGCCGGGCAACCCTGGACGGGAAGCACTACCGGGTCGACGACGCGATCGTGGCGCCCCGGCCGCTGCAGGACGGCGGCATCCCGCTGTGGATCGCCGGCGGCGGAGAGAAGGTCACCCTGAAGATCGCCGCGAAGTACGCGCAGTACACGAACTTCGACGGCAGCCTCGACGGGTTCCGGCACAAGTCCTCGGTGCTCGCCGGGCACTGCTCCGAGGTCGGTACCGACTACGACGCGATCGTCCGGTCCGCCAACTACAACGTCGCGATCGGCAGCACCGAGGCCGAGGTCGAGGACCGGTTGCAGCAGCTCAAGGCCCGGCTGGAGCCCGTGGTGGGTGCCGAGAAGGCGGAGGGTGCGCTGGGCGCCTACCGCGGGCTGCCCGCGGTCGGGACGCCGGAGCAGATCGTCGAGAAGCTCGGCGCGCTGCAGGACGTCGGGATGAGCTACGGGATCTTCTACTTCCCCGAGGCGGCCTACGACCGGTCCGGCATCGAGCTGTTCGAGCGCGAGGTCGTGCCGGCGCTGCGGGGCTGAGGACGGTGCCCGGCGCGGAGCGCGTGGTCGCCGACTACCTCGGCCACCTCGCCGTCGAGCGCGGGCGGGCGCAGAACACCCTGCGCTCGTACCGCCTCGATCTCGACCGCTACACCGCACACCTGGCCGGTACCGGTGTCACCGACCTGGCCGGGGTGCGGGAGTCCGACGTCGCCGGGTTCGTCACCGCACTGCGGACCGGGGAGCGCCCGCTCGCCGCGTCGTCGGCGGCGCGGGCGCTCGCCGCGGTCCGCGGCTTGCACCGGTTCGCGGTGCGGGAGGGGATCGTCGGGGTGGACGTCGCCGCGGCGGTGGCCCCGCCGTCGGCGCCCTCGCGGCTGCCGTCGACGTTGTCGGTCGACCAGGTCGACCAGCTGCTCGCGGGGTGCGTGGCGGACGGCCCGACCGGGTTGCGCGACCGGGCCCTGCTGGAACTGCTCTACTCGACCGGCGCCCGGATCTCCGAGGTCGTCGGCGCCGATCTCGACGACCTGGACGTCGACGCGCGGACGATCCTGCTGCACGGCAAGGGCGCCAAGCAGCGGATCGTGCCGGTCGGGCGCCCCGCGCTGGCCGCGGTCGACGCCTACCGGGTGCGCGCCCGCCCCGCACTCGCCGGTCGCGGGCCCGGATCTCCGGCGCTGCTGCTCAACGCCCGGGGGGCCCGGCTGTCCCGGCAGAGCGCCTGGCACGTGCTGCGTGCCGCGGCGGACGCCTCCGGCCTGGAACGGTCGGTGGTCGCGTCGGTCTCCCCGCACACCCTGCGGCACTGCTTCGCGACCCACCTGCTCTCCGGCGGTGCCGACGTCCGGGTGGTGCAGGAGCTGCTCGGGCACGCCTCGGTCGCGACCACGCAGGTGTACACCCACGTCACCGTCGACACCCTGCGTGAGGTCTACGCGACGTCGCACCCGCGCGCCCTGGGCTGAGCGGCGGACCCCGGCGCGGGCCGGGGTCGCCGGACCGCTACGTTGCGGTCCTCATGCGATACGGAACGTGTATGGCCGCGCTGGCGGCGGGGATGCTGATGGCCGGTTGCGCCGGTTCCGGGACCGAGCAGCGGGAGACCGTCACCGACCGGGTCGACGGCGCGATCACCCGGGTCGAGGTCGACTCCGACGCCGGTGGCCTGCGGCTCACCGCGGGGGAGCAGGCCTCGGTGACCCAGGAGCTGGGCTGGACCGGCGACGCGCGGCCCGAGGTCGAGCACCGGGTCGAGGGCGGGGTCCTGCGCATCACCGTCCGCTGCCCGGACGACGGCGGTGAGCAGTGCCAGGCGAGCCTGGACGTCACCGTCCCGGCGGCGTCGTCGTCCCGGGTCGAGCTGGCCGCGGGCGGGATCGAGGTCAGCGGCCTGACCGGGGAGCAGGACCTGCGCTCGGCGGCGGGCTCGGTCAGGGGGACGGGTCTCGGGCCCGGCCCGGTCGCGGCGAACTCCTCCGCGGGCGGGGTGGACCTGACGTTCGCCGCCGCCGCTCCGGACGTGACCGCCGAGTCGTCGGCGGGCGGGGTGGACGTCCGGGTCCCGGTCGGTCCGGTCTACGAGGTCACCACCGAGACCTCGGCGGGATCGGTGCAGGTCGAGGTCCCGGACCAGCCGGGCGCCGACCACCGCATCACCGCGAAGAGCTCGGCGGGCAGCGTCTCGGTCGTCCCGGCGGGCTGAGCCCCGCGACACGCCGCGCCGGGCGCCGCGGAGCCTCCGCCCGCCGCGGGTAGGGTGATCGCACATCAGTTCGCGCCGTGCACGGCGGGGCGCGTTGCCGCACGTGGGGGCGGTTCCTAGGACGCGGGTGCCGGATCGCCGCCGCTGGTCCGGACCTGGTACGGACCTCACGAGGAGACCGGAGAGCGCATGAACCCGACACCGGAATCCCAGGCCCGGCACGACGATCCGGCGACCGAACCCCCGGCCGGCTCTCCCGGTACCAGCAGCAACCGTGCGCCCGAGCCCGCGCCGCTGGCCGTGCACGGCCCGGCCCGGGTGATCGCCGTCGCGAACCAGAAGGGCGGCGTCGGCAAGACGACGTCGACCATCAACCTCGGTGCCGCGCTGGCCGAGTACGGCCGCCGGGTCCTGCTCGTCGACTTCGACCCGCAGGGCGCGCTGTCGGTGGGCCTCGGTGTGCAGCCGCACCAGCTCGAGTCGACGGTGCACAACCTGCTGCTGGAGCGGGACGCCGACCCGTCGGACGTCCTGCAGGACACCGGCGTCGAGAACATGGACCTGCTGCCGTCGAACATCGACCTGTCGGCGGCCGAGGTCCAGCTGGTCACCGAGGTCGGGCGGGAGCAGGCGCTGGGCCGGGCGCTCAAGCGGTTCCTCCCGGACTACGACATCGTCCTCATCGACTGCCAGCCGTCGCTCGGGCTGCTGACGATCAACGCGCTGGCCTGCGCCGACGAGGTGCTCATCCCGCTGGCCTGCGAGTTCTTCTCGCTGCGCGGGGTCGCCCTGCTGATGGACACGATCGGCAAGGTGACCGAGCGCCTGAACCCGGACCTGCGGCTGCTCGGCGTGCTCGCCACCATGTTCGACACCCGGACGCTGCACACCAAGGAGGTGCACGACCGGGTGGTCGAGGCGTTCGGTGACAAGGTGTTCGACGCCGTCATCAACCGCACGATCAAGTTCCCCGAGACGACCGTGGCCGGCGAGCCGATCACCACGTGGGCCCCGGCCTCGCACGCGGCCGCGGCGTACCGGATGCTCGCCCGCGAGGTCATCGCCCGGTGACTCTGCTCGCCGACGATCCGACGGGCCCGACCGACACCCTCGGCACGGGTGACGTCGCCTCGCCGCGGAGCCGGCGTTTCACCGTCCGGCTGGCGAACTTCGAGGGCCCGTTCGACCTGCTGCTGCAGTTGATCGGCAAGCACGAGCTCGACGTCACCGAGATGGCGCTGCACAAGGTCACCGACGACTTCATCGCGCACCTCGCCGACCTCGGCGACGACTTCGATCTCGACGAGACCACGGAGTTCCTGGTCGTGGCCGCGACCCTGCTCGACCTGAAGGCGGCCCGGCTGGTGCCCGGCGCCGAGGTCGACGACGAGGAGGACCTGGCCCTGCTGGAGGCGCGCGACCTGCTGTTCGCGCGGCTGCTGCAGTACCGGGCGTACAAGCAGGCAGCGGAGCTGTTCGTCGAGCTCGAGAACGGCGCGATGCGCCGGTTCCCGCGGTCGGTGTCGGTCGAGGACCGCTACGCCGACCTGCTGCCCGAGGTGCTGCTCGGGGTGGACGCCCAGGCGTTCGCCGAGCTCGCGGCCGCGGTGTTCCGGCCCCGGCCGCCGGAGGAGGTGGGGGTCGACCACCTGCACGCGGCGCAGGTCTCGGTCCCCGAGCACGCCCAGCTGCTGCGGGAGTGGCTGGCGCAGCGCGGGGTCGCGAGCTTCGCCGAGCTGACCGCGGACTGCGTCGCGACGATCGAGGTCATCGCCCGGTTCATGGCGCTGCTGGAGCTGTACCGGGAGCGGTCCGTCGC
Organism: Pseudonocardia sp. HH130630-07; assembly: GCF_001698125.1. Taxonomy (NCBI): domain Bacteria; kingdom Bacillati; phylum Actinomycetota; class Actinomycetes; order Pseudonocardiales; family Pseudonocardiaceae; genus Pseudonocardia; species Pseudonocardia sp. HH130630-07. The sequence goes on from NZ_CP013854.1 coordinate 5,025,454, forward strand.
ACTGGACCAGCCGGAGCCGTTCGGGGACCTGACGGTCACCTGGACCGCGGACCGGGCCGACGACCCGGTCGCCTACGCCGCGGCGCTGGAGGACGAGGCCGCGGCCGCCGAGGAGGCCGTGCGGGCGCGGAACCGGCGCCGGCGTCGTCGGAACCGCACCGACGAGGGCACCGGCCCCGGCGACCCGGAGACCGGACCGCCGGAGGACGATCCGGACCCCGAGGACCCGGACGAGGCCGACGAGGCGCCCGGGACCATCGGTGACTGATCCGGACGACCGCCCGGGTTCCGACGACCCGGAGAGCCCGTCCGAGCTGCGGCGCCTGATCGGCCGCACGGTGCCCCGCAGCCCGCACGCGACCTTCCCGGACACCGTCCGCCCCACGCCACCGCCCGCCCCGGACGCCGACGCCCCGGAGGCCCCGGAGGCCCCGGAGGCCCCGGAGGCCCCGGACGATGATCGAGCGGCACGGTACGAGCCCGGCGGGGGTCGTTCCGTGCACGCCGACGGCGGGGGAGACGCGGGGAGCGAGCCGGAGCCGGGCGAGGCCGGTCCCGAGGAGCCGGATCCCGACGACCTCGCCGAGGACGCCGAGCTGGAGCGGGCGCTGGAGGCGCTGCTGCTCGTCGTGGACGCACCGATCGACGAGGGCTCGCTCGCCGGCACCCTGAACCAGACGCCGTCGCGGGTCCGGCAGACCCTGAACCGGATGTCGCTGGCGTTCACCGCCGACCGGCGCGGCATCGACCTGCGCCGGGCCGGTGAGGGCTGGCGCCTCTACACCCGGGACCGGTACGCGCCGTACGTCGAGAAACTGCTGCTCGACGGCCAGCGTGCCCGGTTGACCCGGGCCGCGCTGGAGACCCTCGCCGTCGTCGCCTACCGCCAGCCGGTGACCCGCGCACGGGTCTCCGCGGTCCGCGGCGTGAACTGCGACGGCGTGCTGCGTACCCTGCTCACCCGCGGTCTGGTGGAGGAGGCGGGGACCGAGGAACAGACGGGAGGGACACTGTTCCGGACGACCGAGCTGTTCCTCGAGCGGCTCGGGCTCTCCTCGGTGCAGGAGCTGCCGCCGCTGGCGCCGCTGCTGCCCGACATCGACGCCATCGACGACCTGGACGGATAGACATGAGTACCGCACACGACCCCGACGGCGTACGCCTGCAGAAGGTGCTGGCCCGTGCGGGTGTCGCGTCCCGGCGCGCCGCGGAGAACCTGATCGCCCAGGGCCGGGTCAGCGTCGACGGCGAGACCGTCCGCGAGATGGGCCGCCGGATCGACCCCGACACCGCCGTCGTGCACGTCGACGGCGCCCGGGTGACCCTGCGTGACGACCAGGTCTACCTGGCCCTGAACAAGCCCGTCGGCCTGCACTCGACGATGTCCGACGACCTCGGCCGGCCGTGCGTCGGTGACCTGCTCGCCGACCGGGTCGAGCTGATGAAGGAGGCGCAGCGCCTGTTCCACGTCGGGCGGCTCGACGCCGACACCGAGGGACTGCTGCTCCTCACCAACGACGGCGAGCTGGGCAACCGGTTGATGCACCCGTCCTACGAGGTGCCCAAGACCTACCTGGCCGAGGTGGAGGGCAAGATCGCCCGCGACCTCGGGCGCCGGCTGCGCGACGGCATCGAGCTGGAGGACGGCATCGCGACCGTCGACTCGTTCAAGCTCGTCGACTCGGTGCCCGGCCGTTCGACCGTGCAGCTGATCCTGCACGAGGGGCGCAAGCACATCGTGCGCCGGATGCTGGCCGAGGTCGGGCACCCGGTGCAGCGGCTGGTGCGCACCGCCGTCGGCGAGGTCCGGCTGGGCAACCAGCGGCCCGGCAAGCTCCGTCCGCTCGATCGGGTCGAGGTCGGCTCGCTGTACCGGGCGGTGGGACTGTAGTGGCGGTACGTGCGCTGCGGGGTGCCACCCAGGTCGACGCCGACGACCGGACCCAGATCCTCGACCGCTCGGCCGAGCTGGTCGGTGCGGTGCTGGAACGCAACGAGCTGGTCTCCGACGACATCATCTCGATCTGGTTCACCGCGACCCCGGACCTCACCGCCGAGTTCCCGGCCTACGCGGCCCGGCTGCTGGGCCTGACCGACGTCCCGCTGATGTGCGCCACCGAGATGTCGGTGCCGGGTGCGCTGCCCCGGGTGCTCCGGCTGCTCGCCCACGTCGAGACGCCGCGGCCGCGTGCCGAGATGCGGCACGTCTACCTGCACGGGGCCCGCGCCCTGCGGACCGATCTGCCCCAGTAGGACACCCCGCCCCGGGCTCCGGGGTCCGGACCGGCGAGAATGCCCGGGAACCATTCGGCTCGACCACACAGGGGGACAGGTGGCCTTGCGGGGCGTCGTCGCGATGGACGGTCCGTCCGGGACGGGCAAGTCGACCGTCTCCCGGCGGCTGGCTCGGGCCTGCTCGGCGGCCTATCTGGACACCGGGGCGATGTACCGGGCCGCGACGCTGGCCGCGCTGCGGGCCGGTCTGACCGACCGGACCCCGGCCGAGGAGATCGCGCGGGCCGCGACGGGCGCCCGGCTGGAGTCGGGCACCGACCCGGCGGCGCCGACCATCACCCTGGACGGGGTCGACGTCTCCGCGGAGATCCGCGGCCCGGAGGTCACCGGCTTCGTGTCGGCGGTGTCGGCGGTCCCGGAGGTCCGCACCGAGATGGTGGCCCGCCAGCACGGCCTGATCCGCGCGGCGACCGCCGACGGCGGGATCGTCGTCGAGGGCCGCGACATCGGCACGGTGGTGGTGCCGGACGCGCCGCTGAAGGTGTACCTGACCGCGTCGCCCGAGGTCCGTGCGGCCCGGCGGGACCGGCAGGACGCGCGGGCCGGGCGCGAGACCGACCTGCACACCACCCTGGCCGACGTCGAGCGGCGCGACCGCCTGGACTCCTCCCGCCGGATCTCGCCGCTCTACGCCGCGGCCGACGCCGTGGTGCTCGACACCGACCGGCTCTCCGCCGACGCGGTGCTGGAACGGCTGCACGAGCTGGTCGCGGAACGGGGGCTGATCGGGTGAGCCGTGCGCGTGCGCTGCCCGAGGACGGCCTCGGGTGGCTGCACGACCTGGCCCGCTGGATCGGGACCTGGCTGTGGGTGCCGTTCTACCGGGTCCGGCTCCGGCACGGTGAGCGGGTACCGTCGTCCGGTCCGGTGGTGCTCGTCGCGAACCACAGCGCGTTCGTCGACGGGCCGCTGCTGTTCGGCATGTTCGGCCGGCGGACGGTGTTCCTGGTGAAGGCCGAGATGTTCGTCGGCCCGCTGCGGGTGCTCCTGCCGGCACTGGGACAGATCCCGGTCCGGCGGGACGTCGTCGACCGGCGGCCGCTGACCGCCGCGCTGGGCGTACTGCGCGGTGGTGGGATGGTCGCGGTGTTCCCGGAGGGGACGCGCGGCACGGGCGAGGTGGCGGCGGCCCGGCAGGGCGCGGCCTGGCTGGCCCGGTCGGCCGGGGCGGTGCTCCTGCCGGTGGCGGTGCGCGGCACCCGCCGTGCGGACGGCGCCCGGCGCCGGTTTCGCCCCCGGGTCGACGTGCTGGTCGGTCCGCCGCTGCCGGCGCCGTCGGCACCGGGACGGGACGGGCTGGCCACGGCGACCGCCGACGTCACGAGAGCACTGCGGGCACTGGTCCGCGAACTGGAGACGTCCCGAGAGGGACAGCAGAGCGGCCGGATCGATCCGGCCGGGGACGTGAGTGACAGGTGAGCGAGAACGAGAACGGCGGCGGCACCGCCGCCGATGTGGTCGGCGCGGCCGACCGGCTGGAGATGGACCGGCTGGGCCTGGACCCGGCCGAGTTCGTCGCCGTCGACGACGAGGGCCGAGTGGCGGCGGGCATCGACCCGGACGAGGTGCTGGCCACGCCGACCCTCGCCGTCGTCGGGCGGCCGAACGTGGGCAAGTCGACGCTGGTGAACCGGCTGCTGGGCCGGCGCGAGGCGGTCGTGCAGGACGTGCCGGGGGTGACCCGGGACCGGGTCGTCTACGACGCCCTGTGGAACGGCCGCCGGTTCAAGCTGATGGACACCGGCGGCTGGGAACCCGACGCCGAGGGTCTGCAGGGCTTCGTCGCCCAGCAGGCCGAGACGGCGATGCGCACGGCGGACGCGGTCCTGCTCGTCGTCGACGCCACGGTCGGCGCGACCGCGACCGACCAGGCCGCGGCCCGGGTGCTGCGCCGGGCCGACGTCCCGGTGCTGCTGGCCGCGACCAAGGTCGACGACGACCGGCTGACCTCGGACACCACCGAGCTGTGGCGGCTCGGTCTCGGCGAGCCGCGCCCGGTGTCCGGCCTGCACGGCCGCGGATCGGGCGACCTCCTCGACGCGATCCTGGAGGTGCTGCCGGAGACCCCGCGCGACGACGCGCTCGGCTCGGCCGGTGGTCCGCGCCGGATCGCGCTGGTCGGGAAGCCGAACGTGGGCAAGTCCAGCCTGCTGAACAAGCTCGCCGGCGAGGTGCGCTCGGTCGTGCACGACGTCGCCGGCACCACCGTCGACCCGGTCGACTCCCTGGTCGAGCTGGACGGCGAGGTCTTCCGGTTCGTCGACACCGCGGGCCTGCGCAAGCGGGTCAAGATGGCGTCGGGCATGGAGTACTACGCGAGCCTGCGGACCAGCTCGGCCGTGGAGGCCGCCGAGGTGGCGCTGGTGCTGATCGACGCCTCGCAGCCGATCGCCGAGCAGGACCAGCGGGTGCTGACGATGGTCGCCGAGGCGGGCCGGGCCCTGGTCATCCTGTTCAACAAGTGGGACCTCGTCGACGACGAGCGCCGCGACCAGCTCACCCGGGAGCTGGAGCGCGACCTGATCAGTGTCCGCTGGGCGGAGCGGGTCAACGTGTCCGCGCTGACCGGACGCGCGACCCAGCGGGTGGCGCCGGCCCTGCGGCGGGCACTGGAGTCCTGGGACACCCGGATCCCGACCGGCCGGCTCAACCAGTGGCTCAACGACCTGGTCGCGGCGACCCCGCCGCCGGTGCGCGGCGGTAAGCAGCCGAAGATCATGTTCGCCACCCAGGCGCAGACCCGGCCGCCGACCTTCGTGCTGTTCACCTCGGGCTTCCTGGAGGCGGGCTACCGCCGGTTCGTCGAGCGGAAGCTGCGTGAGGAGTTCGGGTTCGGCGGGTCGCCGATCCGTGTCTCGGTCCGGGTGCGGGAGAAGCGCCCGAGGAGGAAGTAGCGCATGCGTGCCCTGCGAGGCGGCCGTCCGGGCGCCCGGACCTGGGACCTCACCGAGATCCCGGCCCCGGAGCCCGGCCCCGGTGAACTGCTCGTCCGGGTCCGGGCGGCCGGGGTCAACCGGGCCGACCTGCTGGCGCTCGCCGGTGGCTACCCGGTCCCGCACGCCGGTCCCGACGGGACCTACACCGCCGGGATGGAACTGGCGGGCGAGGTCGTCGCCGCCGGCCCCGGCACCGGCGGAGCCCCCGGACGGCACCTCGGCGACCGGATCCTGGCCACCGCGTCGGCGGCGTTCGCCGACTACGCCGTGGTCGACGCCCGGCGCGCGCTGCCGGTACCGGCCGGCCTGTGCTGGACCGACGCCGCCGCGCTGCCGGTGGCGCTCGAGACGGTGCACGACGCGCTGGTCACCCAGGCCGGGTTCGGCGGCGGCTCGGTCCTCGTGCTCGGCGGCACCACCGGTGTGGGCCAGGTGGCGATCCGGCTCGCGGCCGCGCTCGGGGCGTCCCCGGTGCTGGCGACGACGACGTCGGAGGTGAAGCGGGACGCGCTGCGTGCCGCCGGGGCGCAGGCCGTCGTCGGGACCGGCGGGCTCGCCGCTGCGATGCGCGACGCCACCGGGGGAGCGGGCGTCGACGTCGTCCTCGACCTGGTCGGCGGGGACCACCTCGCCGCGGCGTTGGGCGGTCTGCGGATCGGTGGGACCGCCGTCCAGATCGGCAGGCTCGCCGGTCCGGCGGCGACCCTGGACCTGGACACCCTGTCGTTCCGGCGGCTGCGGCTGATCGGGACGACCTTCAGCGTCCGCAGTGCGGACGAGCGTGCCGCGGTGGCGGCGGCCGTCGTCCCGGTGCTGGACCTCGTCGCGGACGGCCGGGTCCGGGCGACCGTCGACCGGGTCGTGCCGGCCGCCGACGCGGCGAGGGTGCCCGATCTGCTCCGGTCCGGTGGGGCCGTCGGGAAGATCGTCCTCGACCTCGCGGACGGCGGTGCGTGAGCGGGCCCCCGGGGGCCGTGCGGTAGTCGTGCGGTAGGGTTCTGCTCGTCCCCGTGAGGGGCGGCCGGGACGTGGCGCAGCTTGGTAGCGCACTTGACTGGGGGTCAAGGGGTCGCAGGTTCAAATCCTGTCGTCCCGACGGTCGGAAGTAGGCGGTGTCACCTCCGGGTGGCGCCGCCTTTTTCGTGTCTGACCTGCGAGCGCGCGAACAACCATGATCCTCTGACGATCGTCTTAAATGATCATGCTGGCGTCCACTGTGGTCTTATCGTGGAGCAATCGTGGCGCACGTTGCGCCACGGTGGGAAATGGGGTCAGGCCTGAACCGTCCCGGCTTCTCTGCCGCTCCGTTGTGAGCAGGCTGAGAGGATGGGTGTCGTGCCCAAGAAGATCGACCCAGCGGTTCGGAGCCAGGCTGTGCGTCTGGTGACCGAGCATCGTTCGGCGTACTCGACCGAGCGTGCCGTGCATGTCCAGGTCGCTGAGTCACTCGGGGTGTCGCGTGAGTCCGTGCGTCGCTGGGTGTCCCAGCACGACGTCGACACCGGCGTCGTAGCGGGCGTGACCAGCGATGACCGCGAGGAGCTGCGGCGGTTGCGGGCGGAGAACAAGCGCCTGCGCGAGGTCAACGAGGTCCTCAAGTCGGCGACGATTTTCTTCGTGGGGGAGCTCGACCCCCGAAACCGCTGATCGTCGCGTTCGTCGATCAGATGCGGGCTGCTGGTCATGCCGTCGAGTCGATCCTTGCTGCCCTCAACACCCTGGGGCTCACGATCGCGGCACGAACCTTGCGGGCCTGGTGCGCTCGGACCGGCACCAGGAACGGCGCCGCCGGCCGGGTCGCGGCCCGGACCGTCACCGACGCCCTGGTCGAAGACGCCGTCCGTGCGGCGGCGTTCACCACCAACCGCGCCGGCGAACCGGTGCTGGCCCCAGAGGGACTTTATGGGCGTCGCAAGATGCTGGCCCTGATCCGTCGAACGGTGCTGCCCGAGGCTGGGTTCGGAGCGGTCGACCGGGCGATGCGCTCGGTGGGGCTGGCCGGAGTGGTCCGCGGGAAACTGCGCGGCGCTCGATGACGGGCTCGGCGGCTATGAGGCGCGGCGCGCGACCATCCAGCTCGCCAGCTCGTTGCGCAACCTCGGCCGGCCGCAGGACAGCCTCGCTCTGCTCGATCCCGAGTCCACGACCGTCGGCGACGGGCTCGACGACGCCGTCGTCGTGTTCCGGGCGCTCGCACTCGCCGACCTGGGCCGCCACCCCGAGGCCACCGCGTCCTTGGTGCACGCGCTCGCCGATCACCTTCCCCGCTACACCGCGTCCGCACACCGTTACGCCGACGCGCTGCTCGCCGCCGACGGCCGGGGCGGGAGCCCTGGAACGCACTGAGCGGAGCAGTGTGTCGGCGGCGTGGACGGCCACGGAGACTCGAGGTGTGGATCCCGTAGCCGGGGGAGGCAGGTCGGCCCCTGCCCGGGATCCGCGTGGTCCGGGAGGGGCCGACGCGGTGACGCTACTCGGTCAGCCCGGCTGCTCTGGGCCTGGTCTGCGGCGCTGTGGCCGGGCGGGTCAGTGGGCGGGTGATGGCGCCGTAGCCGCCGAGGGGGTCGGCGTGGTGTTGTCCGGGGGCCCACTGGGCGACGTCGATCAGACCGGGGGGTTCGAGGTCCCAGCCGGTGAGTAGTGCGTGGATCTCGGCGCGGTTGCGCATGGTGCCTGGGGTGCGGGTGGAGGCGTAGTGGCTGTTGGCGGCGGCGATCTCGGCGGCGAGCTGGGGGTGGTCGGGGTAGTCGGTGCTGGACTGGGCGAGGACCAGGACGCTGCCCGGGGCCAGGGCGTCGCGGTAGGCGCGCAGGATCTGGGCGGGCTGATCGGTGTCGGAGACGAAGTGCAGTACCCCGATGAGCAGGACCGCGACCGGCTGGGTGAGGTCGAGCAGGTCGGCCACGCCGGGGCTGGTCAGGACTGCTCGGGGGTGGCGCAGGTCGGCCTGGGTGACGGTGACCTGGTCGGTGTCGCCGAGCAGGTGACGGCTGTAGGTGACCGCGACCGGTTCGATGTCGACGTAGGCGACGCGCGCGGCCGGGTTGTGGGTCCAGGCGGTCTCGTGGACGTTGCCGACGGTGGGCAGCCCGGAGCCGAGGTCGAGGAGCTGGGTGATGGCGAGGTCGCGGACGCAGTGGCGCACGGCGTGGCGCAGGAACACCCGGTTGGCCTGAGCCAAGGATACGGCGCCGGGGTAGGCGTCGCGCACGGTGCGGGCGAGCTGGCGGTCGGATTCGAAGTTGTGCGAGCCGCCGAGCAGGAAGTCATAGGCCCGGGCGGCGTTCGGCTGATTCAGGTCGATCGCTTCGGGATCACTGATGTCGTTACGTTCGCGCATAGCGGGAGTATGCCTGCCCGAGTAGCTGATTCCGACCGCGTCTGCTCACCGCCTTCACCGACCTGGGTCGGTCGTCCTCTGCCTGGCGGGGGCGTGGAGCCGATCAGCCGTGCGGGGCTGACCTCAATAGATCACCTCCGGCTGGTGTTAGAGAGTGTTTGAGAAGATCATGTTGAGGGTGTGACTACGTACTTCTGCTGGCGTCGGGCGGGTTCGCCACGGGCGATGCGGCGGGTGATGGTGTTGATCGCCGCCCAGCGGATCATGGCCTCGGACACTGCGGGGTGGCGTTCGTAGTCGCGGGCCAGGCGGCGGTGTGCGGTGACCCAGGCCAGGGTCCGCTCGACGACCCACCGCCGCGGGAGGACGGCGAATCCGCGCTGTTCAGGCGGTTTGCGCACGATCTCGACGCTGGTGTGCAGGATCGTGGTCGCCCAAGAGTCCAGCAGGCGCCCGGCGAACCCGGCGTCGGCGTAGACGAACCGCACCCTCGTGCGCAGGTAGAGGTCGAGCAGGATCGACTTGGCGCCATCGCGGTCCTGCACCGAGGCCGAGCACACCATCGTGGTCAGCAGCAGGCCGAGGGTGTCGGTCACGATGAACCGCTTCCGACCGTTGACCTTCTTCCCGGCGTCATAGCCGCGGGTGTCCCGCCCGACCGTGTCAGCGCCCCTCACCGACTGCGAGTCGATGATCCCCGCGCTGGGTTCGGGGTCGCGGCCCTCATCAGCGCGTAGCTGACGGCGCACGATCGGGAGGATCTGCTCGGTGACCCTCTGCTGCTCCCACCGGTTGAAGTACCAGTACACCGTCTGCCACGGCGGGAAATCCACTGGTAGAGCCCGCCACGCGCACCCGGCGCGCACGACGTAGAGGATCGCATCCACCACATCACGGCGCGCGTGCTTCTCCGGCCGGCCTCCCGCCCCCGCCGCTGGCAGCAGCGGCTCGATCAACGCCCACTGCTCATCGCTGGTGTCCGAGGGGTACCGCCGCCTACGCCGAGCCACTCCTCCACGATGGACCACACCCGGACGCATCCAGCGCAGACACGCCGACCCTTCTCAAACACGCTCTTAGACCGCTGGCGCGGAGAAGGATGAGTCGGCCCTGGCGGGGGGTCTGTAACAGGAACGGTGGTTCCGGCGTTGTTGGTCAGTAGTGCTCGGCGGACGGCCAGCGGTCACCGAACGTGATCGCGAAGGCGTTGATCACCGGCTTCCATCGGATCGTCCACCGTGCGCGGCCTCGCCCGGTCGGGTCGAGGCTGCGGGTCACAAGGTACAGGCATTTCAACGCGGCCGCCTCGCTGGGGAAATGCCCTCGCGCCCGTACCGCTCGGCGGTAGCGGGCGTTGAGTGATTCGATCGCGTTCGTCGAACACAACACGGCACGGATCTCGGCATCGTAGTCGAGGAACGGAACGAACTCGGTCCAGGCGTTGCGCCACAACCGGATCATCGCCGGATAAGTGCGACCCCATTTTTCGTCGAGGTCATCGAGAGCAGCGAGAGCGGCGTCGGCGGTGGGGGCCGTGTAGATCGCCCGAATCCCTCGCTTGATCGCATCGGTGTCACGCCGCGACGTCAACCGGAACGAGATCCTGATCAAGTGCACGATGCATGTCTGCACGATGGTCTGTGGCCACACGTTCTCCACCACCTCGGGCAGGCCTTTCAACCCGTCGCAGACCAGGAAGAACACGTCCCGCATGCCGCGGTTACGCAGGTCGGTCAGCACCCCCAGCCAGAACTTCGCGCCCTCACCACCGGAGCCGGCCCACAGGCCCAGCACGTCCTTGCGGCCGTCGACGGTGACCCCGATCGCCGCGTAGACGGGCCGGTTGGCGACCTGCCCGTCGCGGACCTTCACCATGATCGCGTCCACGAAGACCGCGACGTACACCGCATCGAGTGGCCGCGACACCCATTCCTGCATCTCGGCGATCACCGAGTCGGTGATCCGTGAGACGGTCTCCTTCGACACCGACGCCCCGTAGATCTCCGAGAAATGCGCCGAGATCTCCCCGGTCGTCAAACCCTTCGCGTACAGCGACAACACGATCTCATCGACATCCCCCAACCGCCGCTGTCGTTTCCGAACGATCTGGGGTTCGAACGTCGAGTCGCGGTCTCTCGGTACCTCGATCTCGACCTCCCCGACAGCATCGGAGATCACCGTCTTCGACCGGTGACCGTTCCGGTTGTTCGTCGATTCCCGGTCCGGGTCGGCCCGGTTCTTTGCATGCCCGAGGTGCTCGGTCATCTCCTCCCCGAGCGCAGTCTCCAGAACGTTCTTGGTGAACAGCTTCAACAGCCCATCCGGGCCGGTCAGCTCCAGGCCGCGTGCTCGCGCGTCGGCCACCATCGCCGCCGCGGCGGCCTGCTCGGGCGAGAGCTGACGCCCTGAACCCGTCTCATCCTTGGCTGAACCCACAAGGTCCGATGTCATCACTCACAGTGCCCATCCCACCGGACCCGAGCCCGGCGTGTCGGACCGGAACCACCGTTCCTTGCACAGGCCCGGGGGAACCGCAGATCGGCATTTACGTTAAAGCAGGTCACGGGCGGTTCAACAGTGAGCCTTTCCCAGTAGGTGCTGGTTGATCATGTGGTTCGGTCGTGCTCGACGTGGAGGAGAACGAGCGCGGCGGCGGTGATCGCGCCGATCCGCCAGGGGCAGAAGCTGACCCGACGCAGCGCCTTGAAGGTGGTCTTGAGCAGGGAGTTCCCGCGTTCGGCCACAGCCCTGACGGCGGAGTGCAGCGTGTTGACGGTGCGCTTGTCCACCGACAGCCCACCGCCGGTGGGGGTCTTGAACGGGCAGGTCAGGCGGGTGTTCTCACCGTCGTAGCCGAGGTCGGCGAGCACGACGTGGGTGTCGTCGGTCCAGTCCTCGATCGCGTCGAGCAGGCCGGGGTGGCCGCGGGCGCAGGTGGTGTCGTGCTCGCGGCCCGGGCGCACCGGGGATGTCCACAACGGCCACCCGTCAGGCGCGGTGAGGACCTGAACGTTCCCGCCGTGGACGTGGTGCTTGCCCGACCACCACAGATCCACTCCCGGGGTCGGTCCGGGAGTGCGGGAGCGGTCAGTGTGGATCACGGTGCCGTCGAGGTGAACGTGGGTGTGCCCGGCGGTGCGGGCCGCGAGCAGCGCGCCGGGCAGTCCAGGCGCGGCGGCGGCCAGAACGTCGATGCCTTCGTGCAGGTAGCGGTAGGTACTCGACAGGCTCAGCTGGTTGTCGGCGGCGAGCTGGGCGACCCGGGTCGCGTCGAGGAACCAGCGCAGCACCAGCACCGCGTGGCGGTCACAGTCCAGCGCCCGACGCCCGCTGCGAGTCCCGCGCCGGAGGCGTTCCTCGGCCAACAGCCGCGACAACATGGACGCGGTGGGCTCCCCGATCGGGAGCACGGCGGTGTAGGTGACAGGATCGGGCACGCGGGACCTCGGTGGTGAGTCGATCTTTGAGCGGACCGACCTCTTCTACCGGGGTCCCGCACCCTCGTTGAGCACCTCCACGCCCCCGGCGTGTCGCCGCCAGCCGCTCCCCACTACTGGGAAAGGCTCAGTGTCCAGCACGAGTCGGCGTTGGTAACGTTCGGTGATTGCCGAACTAGGGGTTCTCCCCGATCGAAGTATGATGCACGCCAGCGGTGTCGACCGGTCGTTGATCCAGGTGTGGAGACGAACGCTAGCGACGTGACCGGTCCTATCTCCCTCGTATCTAGGAAGTCCGAGCTAAGATCCGGCCGACATCGCCTACGTGAGAACTGCGCGGGGGATGTGACCGAGGCGGAAGTCTTAGCCGTTAACCCGGTCAGCTATGGAGGCTGGGTGGTGCTACTGATCCTCGGTTGCGCTCTGGTAGTAGCGATGTTGTTGATCACCGCCCTATGGACCGGAGCCCCGGCTTAGGGCTTACCCCAGGTCTTCCGGGTCGCCAAACGACGGTTCGGCTCAGCGACTGCTTGTCATAGCTGAGACTCGGGGTCGAGCAACTGGGTGGCGTGTTCGCGAAGTCGGCGTAGCCGCCCTGCGACGGTGTCTTTATTAAGGGGCGGTTCGACGAGCCGACCGAGCTCGGACAGCGATAGGGACGGATAGTCCACTCGAAGCCTCCCGATCGTCTGCAGGTGCTCTGGCGTCCGGTCGCCGAGGACCTGCAATGCCCAGCGGATCTGCGCCGCGCTGGCATGACCGGCAACCGTAGCCCGCTCAGCGTTGACAGCCTGGAGCGAAATTGTAATCGCTGCGGGATGCGCGGTTCTGTGCCGCCATTGGCGCAGCGCCTCAGACGCCGAGCGCGCCCCCAACACGCTGAGCAGCGTATCCACCGACGCGGCATCGCTGACGACCACCATGTGGCTGGTCGCCAATTCGCGTGCCATAGCGCGTACCCCGAGTGAACGCGCAGCCCCCACTAGGGCCATCGCCACAGGCATCGTCGGGCAATCCACCTGTAGCCGGGCTACTCCATGCGCTAGCACGACTCGACCAGCGGCTAACAACGCCGCCCGCCACACCCCGCCAGCCACGAGCGGCCCCCCAGCCACCACTGCCGGCACCAGCCCTTGCACCCGTCGTCCCCGCCGATCAAGCGCGCCCACCATCCGAGCCAAGTCGCCGCCCCGGGCCCGCACTCGAAGGACGTAACGTAACGCACGATCGTCGGCCGGCACCACGCTCATATCGAGCGGGCGATCGTAGATGCCGTCGACCAGACGACGTAACAGCCACGTCGCTTCCAGTACCGGACACTCCACACGGATTACCGTGTCACCATCCACGAAGCGGACATCGCCGTTTACGCGAACCATTGTCGCTACAATCGCTCGCGCAATCGACGGACGGTCGTCCTGCACGTCAGACAGCATCTGATGTAACTCGCTAGTCACCTGCACGGGATCGACCACGCCTACGCCTTCTCGTTAGCAGTAAAAAAACTAGATAACGCGCCCGGCAATCTCATAGCGATCGTCCAGCGAACAGTACCGTGAGACTTCCACGCGCACCCCGGAATCAAAGCACCGGCCATGGATACTGCATTGCTGCGCTATCGCTGATTACTCGACGAGGGCCGTTCGGCGGCCGGAATGTCACCGGTGTGAAGCTCGCAAAGAGGATTGACACACGGCAAATCCTCGGCTCCGGCCCGGTAAGCCGCGTTAGCCAGAACCGAGCACACGCACCCCCGCGCTCGAGCTGCAGGCCCTCCTGGAGCACCGCCGTCGAAGTCTACTGACCGTTGATGCTGTTTCGCCGAACCAGAACCCGTCGCCGCCGACATGGCGCCCCTCCTCGCCGTCCCGGCACCTGGGAAAACGCCCCAACGTTCTACACCCGCCAGCACGTACAGTGATCTCGGCACTCGTAGAGCCTTCCTACGCTCACACACTGTACACCATACCGCTGGTAACACCCACCGTAGCCCCCGCCACAGGCGGCGACGCCAAGCTGCCGGGCCTGTGCAAGGAACGGTGGTTCCGGTCCGACACGCCGGGCTCGGGTCCGGTGGGATGGGCACTGTGAGTGATGACATCGGACCTTGTGGGTTCAGCCAAGGATGAGACGGGTTCAGGGCGTCAGCTCTCGCCCGAGCAGGCCGCCGCGGCGGCGATGGTGGCCGACGCGCGAGCACGCGGCCTGGAGCTGACCGGCCCGGATGGGCTGTTGAAGCTGTTCACCAAGAACGTTCTGGAGACTGCGCTCGGGGAGGAGATGACCGAGCACCTCGGGCATGCAAAGAACCGGGCCGACCCGGACCGGGAATCGACGAACAACCGGAACGGTCACCGGTCGAAGACGGTGATCTCCGATGCTGTCGGGGAGGTCGAGATCGAGGTACCGAGAGACCGCGACTCGACGTTCGAACCCCAGATCGTTCGGAAACGGCAACGGCGGTTGGGGGATGTCGATGAGATCGTGTTGTCGCTGTACGCGAAGGGTTTGACGACCGGGGAGATCTCGGCGCATTTCTCGGAGATCTACGGGGCGTCGGTGTCGAAGGAGACCGTCTCACGGATCACCGACTCGGTGATCGCCGAGATGCAGGAATGGGTGTCGCGGCCACTCGATGCGGTGTACGTCGCGGTCTTCGTGGACGCGATCATGGTGAAGGTCCGCGACGGGCAGGTCGCCAACCGGCCCGTCTACGCGGCGATCGGGGTCACCGTCGACGGCCGCAAGGACGTGCTGGGCCTGTGGGCCGGCTCCGGTGGTGAGGGCGCGAAGTTCTGGCTGGGGGTGCTGACCGACCTGCGTAACCGCGGCATGCGGGACGTGTTCTTCCTGGTCTGCGACGGGTTGAAAGGCCTGCCCGAGGTGGTGGAGAACGTGTGGCCACAGACCATCGTGCAGACATGCATCGTGCACTTGATCAGGAACTCGTTCCGGTTGACGTCGCGGCGTGACACCGATGCGATCAAGCGAGGGATTCGGGCGATCTACACGGCCCCCACCGCCGACGCCGCTCTCGCTGCTCTCGATGACCTCGACGAAAAATGGGGTCGCACTTATCCGGCGATGATCCGGTTGTGGCGCAACGCCTGGACCGAGTTCGTTCCGTTCCTCGACTACCACACTGAGATCCGTGCCGTGTTGTGTTCGACGAACGCGATCTGGGTGTTTAGATCAAGGAGTCGGTCAGGGCGTTGCTTCCCCGGCCGATGCTCGAGGCGGCCAGCCCTGACTCTGACCCGAATCCGCGAGTTGCGCTGGTGGCCGGACTGGGGAGATGGCGATAGGTGCCCGCTGACCTGCGATGATCGTGTTTGCGACGACACGACATTGCGGGTTGAGAGGACACCTATCAGGTGCGAACAGTACGCAAGCGACGCCCGCGGTGTGCGCGGGTGCGTCTCGGCGCGCCGGACGCGGCGCTGACCAGGTTCTCCGGGCTGGCCGCGGTGACCGAGCTGATCGACCGGCTCGGGATCATCGACAAGCTCGACGCCGCGGTCGGGCCCATCAAGGACCGCGACCGCGGGTGCAGCGCCGGGCAGATGCTGGTCGGCATGTCGGCGGCGCAGCTGTGCGGGGAGGACTTCCTGGTCGGGCTGGACCGGCACCGCGCCGACACCGCCGGGCAGGCACTCACGCCGGTGCCGGGGTTGGCGTCCACGACCGCCGCCGGGCTCGCGCGCAAGTTCATCGAGGGGCAGTGGGCGGCGGTGGAGACCGGGCTCGGTGACGTGCACACCACCGCGCTGGACCTGCTCGCCCAGGTCGACCCGGACCGGGCCGAGCAGCTGACGGCGGACGTGACGATCGATCTGGACACCACCGATGTCGAGGTTTACGGCCGGCTCAAGCAGGGCGTGGCGTTCAACCACCAAGGCCAGCGGGTCGCCCGCCCGCACGTCGCGACCTGGGCCGACACCGCGGTGGTGCTGGCCGCTGACCTCGGTTCGGGCCGGGATGACCCCCGCGCCACCAGCGCCGAGCTGTTCCACCGGGCGCTGGCCGCGCTCCCCGCGCAGGCGCGGGCGGGGCGAGTCCGCGTGCGTGCGGACGCGGGCTACTTCGCCGGGCAGCTCGCCCGCGCAGCCCTGTTCGTCGGCGTGGAGTTCGCCATCGGCGCCCGACGCATCGCGCCGCTGTGGCGCATCCTCGACGGCGTCGCGGCCGACGGGTGGACCGACGCGATCGACATGACCGGCGCGCAGGTCGCGGTGGCCGACTATTGCCCGAACTGGTGGCCCGCAGCGACCCAGCTGCTGATCCGTCGGGTCCGGCTCGACCTGGACCACGGCCAGGTCTCCGGTGACCCGCGAGCGCGGCGCCGACGCACCCTGCACCCCGCCCAGCGGGCGCTCCCGCTCGACGACCTCGCTACGGTGGCCAAGGTCGACGGGGTGTTCGCCTACTCGTTCATCGTGACCAACCTCGACGTCTCCACACCTGCCGCAGCCGCGCAGGCCGAGTACTGGTACCGCCACCGCACGAAGGTGGAGAACCTGTTCCGCGACACCAAGCACGGCGCCGCGCTGCGCCACCTCCCCTCCGGACACCTCGCGGTGAACCGAGCCTGGATGTGGGGCGCACTCCTGGCCGCCACCACCAGCGGGTGGCTGCACCACCTCACCGCCCGCACCCGCGACGGGCGCCTGGTCGGGCACGGCGTCCGCGGCGGCCAGGCCATGATCGCCACCCTGCGCCGGCGGCTGATCACCATCCCCGCCCGCCTCGTGCGCCACGCCCGCGGCCTCACCCTGCGCCTACCACCCGGCGAGCACCTACTCGCCGAGGTCCTCGCCCGCGTCCGCGCCCTGCCCGCTCCGTCCTGACCCGGCCGCACCGGCCCCGACCAGCACAGGAACCCGCCACCCGAGGCGACACTCGGGCCGCCCGCTTGCCCACCACCCAACTCCCGACCCAAGCAACATCAACTTTGGCCGACCAAGATCAGCTCATAGCCTACTCGCGGATTCGAGTCTGAACGCTATTGACGCCGTGAGGCTGTCTTCGATTCGAAGTGTCGGGCTGGCCGCGTGAGCGCAGGCCCGCGGTGCCTGGCTTGAAGAGAGCCTGCCTGACTCAACCCAGATCTGCCGACACCGCGGGCCTGCGCTGTCCACGATAGGCCACGCAGACGGGAACAAGTGTTGACGCACGAACACGGTGTCGCGGGGATCGATCCTCACAAGAATACGGCTACCATCGCAGTCCTCGATCATCGAGGCGGCGTGGTCGACAACAAGTCCTTCTCCATCACCAAGGGCGGTATCGATGAGCTGCTGACGTTCCTGCTCGGTGTCGAGCTGACGATCGACCGGATCGGCATCGAAGGATCGGGATTTCTCGGCCAGCCGCTGGTCCTCGCGCTCGCGGCCGCGGGTTACGACGTGCGCGAAGTCCAAGCCAACCGCACCGCGGAGCGGCGTAAGCGTCGTCGTCGGGCCAAGACCGACGCCGAGGACGCGGAGGCCATCGCCCGAGAGGCCCTCAGCGACCCCGAGCTGCCTCCGGCCGGGAAGCACACCGCGCCCAGCCCGACATGGCAGACGCTCACGGTGATCCGCGACTGGCGTGAATCTCTTGTCCTGCAGCGTGTTCGGCTGCTCACCGAGTCCGAAGCAGTACTCGTCACGCTCCCCGTCGCCATCCGCGCCACGTTGCCCTCGACCAGCCGCGTTCTCCCGCAGCTCCAGTCCCTGGTCGACGGCGTCGCGAACCCCGATCTGCTCAGCCCAGCCGAGCGGCTCAAGCTCGACCGGCTCGCGGCCAGCCTGAACGACATCATCACCCTGACGGCGCGGATCAAGGAACTCGACCGACAGATTCCCGCCCTCCTCAGCGACCTTGGCTGCACCCTCACAGAGGTCCGCGGTGTCGGCGTGGTCACAGCCATGGATCTTCTGGTCGAGATCGGCGATCCGTGCCGGTTCACGACCGAGGCCCAGTTTGCACGCTGGTGCGGAATCGCGCCCGTCGCCCTCTCGTCGGGTGAAGGTCACGGGCCGGCCCGTCGGCACCGACTCGACCTCGGCGGCAATCGAGCTGTCAACTCTGTTCTGCACATCGTGCACGTCACGCAAGTCCGATGCCACCCGCCGGCGAAAGAGTACATGGCGAAACGGGTCACCGACAACAAGACAAAACGTGAGGCTCGGCGAAGCCACAAGCGGCAGCTCGCGAACATCATCATCAGACACATGTGGACCGACGCAAGACGCTCCACGGCGACCACACCGACCAGCTCCGCAGCTGCTGCTTGACAAGAGAGCTTCGAATCACTCAACGCCCGCTACCGCCGAGCGGTACGGGCGCGAGGGCATTTCCCCAGCGAGGCGGCCGCGTTGAAATGCCTGTACCTTGTGACCCGCAGCCTCGACCCGACCGGGCGAGGCCGCGCACGGTGGACGATCCGATGGAAGCCGGTGATCAACGCCTTCGCGATCACTTTCGGTGACCGCTGGCCGTCCGCCGAGCACTACTGACCAACAACGCCGGAACCACCGTTCCTGTTACAGACCCGTTCCCCCATGATCGGGGAGGCATCAGCTATAAGGGGTAGCGATGCCAGAGGTACGGAAGCGCTACGACCGGGAGTTCCGTGACGGAGCGGTCCGGGTCGTGGAGGAGACGGGCAAGCCGATCGCCCAGGTCGCCCGTGACCTGGGGGTCAACGAGGGCACGCTGGGCAACTGGGTGGCCCGTGCACGAGAGGCCCGCGAGGACACCGAGGGCCTGTCTCGCGGCGGCGTCGAGGAGCTCAAGCGGCTGCGCGCGGAGAACGCCGAGCTGCGGATGGAGCGTGATGTCCTCAAGCGATCCGTGGTCCTGTGGGTCAAGGAGGCGACGAAGTGAGCGTGGCCCGTTTCATCGCCGACCAGAGGACCTTCCACCGGGTGCCGCACACGCTGGCCTGCGCCCTGTTGGGGGTGTCGATCTCCTGGTTGTACAAGTGGCTCGACCGCGCCGCGCGTTCCGACGGTGGTGCCACCGCGACCGAGAAGCGCCGCTGCGCGTTGGACGCCGCCGTGGCCGTGGCGTTCGACGACGCCCAGCGGCTACACGGCTCACCCCGTCTGCACGCCGACCTGTGTGAGGCCGGATGGCGGGTGTCGGAGAAGACCGTGGCGGACTCGATGCGCCGCCAGGGCCTGGTCGCCCGCCGGATCAAGCGGCACAACGGGCTGACCCGCCAGGACCGCACGGCGCCGAAGTTCCCGGACCTGCTTCGTCGGGGTTTCACTGCGGCCGAGCCGAACCGCAGATGGGTCGGGGACATGACCGAGATCCCCACCGCGGCCGGGAAGTTGTATCTGGCCACGGTGATCGACCTGTACTCGCGGCGGCTGCTCGGCGCGGCCACGGGGCTGCACCCGAACGCCGAGCTGGCGTGTGCGGCGATCCGGATGGCGGTGGCGGCCCGCGGCGGGGCGGACCGAATCGCCGGGGTGATCTTCCACACCGACCGCGGGTCGACCTACACCGCGGGCGCGTTCACCGCTCTGTGTCGGCGGCTCGACATCCGTCAGTCGATGGGCCGGGTCGGGTCGTGTTTCGACAATGCCGCGGCGGAGGCGTTCTTCTCCAGCCTGGAGTGGGAAGTGCTGTCCCGCAACGACTTCGACACCATCAGTAGGGCGCGGGCGGCGGTCATCGACTGGTGTTACGGCTTCTACAACCACCGGCGGCGACACAGTGCCGCCGCCGGGCTCTCACCGATCAACTACGAGAACGCCGCCCTCACCCGAGACGCGGCATAAGAACCCTCCACGATCTCGGGGGAACCGCACTCGACGACCTGCGTTCCGACCGGATCAACGTGCGCTTCGGCCGGGACGGCAAGGTTGTCTGGGCCGAGATCTACTAGGGCATGTCTCCCAATAGGCGTGACCAGGTGATGCAGGCGCTGAGGACGGTGGCGGCGCGATAGGTGATGGCGAGTTTGTCGTAGCGGGTGGCCAGCCCGCGCCACTGCTTGGTCAGGGTGAAGTGGCGTTCCACGACGTTGCGGCCCTTGTAGGTCTCAACGTCGAGTCCGGGTGGTCTGCCGCCGAGGGAGCCGCGGCGTTTGCGGGCGGCGATCTCGTCGCGTTTCTGCGGGATGACGGTGGTGATCGAGCGGCGGGCCAGTGCGCGCCGGTTGACCCCGGATGAGTAGGCCCGGTCGGCCACCACGGCGTCGGGTCGGGTGCGGGACCGTCCCGCGCCGAGGCGGGGGACGCGGATGTCGGCCAGGACCTGCTCGAGCATGGCGCCGTCGTTGCGCTGCCCGCCGGTCACCACCACCGCCAGCGGCCGGCCCCGCCGGTCGACCGCGGCATGGATCTTCGTCGTCAGCCCGCCACGGGAACGGCCGATGCCGTGACCTGCGGGTTCTCGCGGTCCGCCGAGCGGGCTGGGCATGAACCCGTCAGGGGATTTCGTGTAGTTCGACCGTGCCCCCTGTGTCCTGCTCGGGGCGGGTGGTGTTCGTGGCGTGCTGGTGCGCCCGGTTGATCGTGGCGTCCACCGACACCTGTCAACACCGTCCAGTCGATCTCGCCCTTGGCGTCGGCCTGGGCCAACAGTGCGGCCAGCACGGTGTCCCAGGTGCCGTCAGCGGCGTAGCGGCGGTGTCGCTTCCACACCGTTTGCCAGGGCCCGAACTGCTCCCGCGGCAGATCTCGCCAGGGGATCCCGGTTCGGTATCGGAAGATGATCCCCTCCACCACGCGGCGATCCTCGCCGAACGGGTGCCCACGCCGCCCGGCGTTGGAGGGCAGCAGCGGCCCGATCAACTGCCACTGAGCATCCGAGAGCAGCGCGAACCTCGACGAACTCACCGGCTCATCCTGCCGGCAGTCCGGACACCCATATGGGAGACACGCCCTAGCTGCCCTGCGGTACCGGTGCGGGCCCCGCCGGGTGGACGGCCCCGCCCGACGACGGCTCAGACACCGAGCGCCACCCCCTCCTGACGGGAGTCGGCGCCGCCGGCCAGCGCGCCGGTGTCCCGGTCGACCGAGACCACCTGGGCGCTGCCGCCCCCGCCGAGGTCACCGGCTCGGACGACGTCGTGCCCGCGAGCGGCGAGATCGGCGAGCACGCCCGCGCCGAGCCGGTCCTCGCAGCGCAGCTCGGCCGGCGAGCCGAGGTCACCGGCGTCGCTGCCGGGGAACACCGAGAAGCGGGGCGCGTCGACCGCGTCCTGCGGACCGGCACCGTGGTCGAGCAGGTGCGAGATCAGCTGGGCGTTCCACTGCACCTGGCCGTCGCCGCCGGGGGTGTTGCCGACGTGGCGCAGGTGGCCCTCGGCGTCGGTGACGATCCAGCTGTTGAGGGTGTGCAGCGGCCGCCGCCGCGGGGCGACCTCGTTCGGGTGCCCGGGGACGAGGTAGGCGCCGCGGGCGAGCCGGTTGTTGAGCACGATCCCGGTGCCCGGCACCGCCAGACCGGCCCCGAAGGTGAACGCCAGCGACTCGATCAGGCCGACCGCGCGCCCGTCCGCGTCGACGGCGACCATCGACGTGGTGTCCCCGTCCGGCCGGGCGCCCGCCGGGGCCGGCAGGTCCCCGGCCCGGATCCGCTCGCGGGCCGCGGCGAGCGCGTCGGCGGCTCCGCGCAGGTCGGGGGCCGGCCGGTCGCTGCCGGCCGAGCGGTAGCGCTCGTCGAACGCGATCCGGGCCGCGCCGGCCAGCCAGTGGACGGCCGGCGCACCGAGCGGCTCGTGCCCGCCGAGCTCGCCGTCGCAGATCGCCAGCTGGTCGAGGACCATCCAGCCGGGCGTCGGCAGCGGCGTCTGGTGGACCACGTGCCCGGCGTAGCTGCAGCTCAGCGGCTCCTCGGCGTGGACGTCGCCGCCCGCGACCCACTCGTCGCCGGAGAACGGGGCGCCGCCCGCGACGAGTGCCGTGACCGTCCGCTCGGCCAGGGAGCCCGTGTAGAGGTCGCCCGGGTCACGGGACAGCGCGGCGATCGTCGCCGCCAGTTCCGGCCGGATCAGCCGGGTCCCCACCGCCGGCGCGCGGCCGTCGCGCAGCAGCGATGCCGTCGACGGGTCGGTCGCCAGCCGTTCCCGGTGCTCGTCGATGTCACCGCGGGTGCGTGCCGTGCACGGCAGCCCGGTCGTGGCGAGCCGTGCCGCGGGTTCCCACAGCTGCTCCAGCGACCGGGTCGCACCCGCCGCGTGCAGCGCGGACAGCGCGGCGACCGCGCCCGGACCGGCGACCGACAGCGCCCCGTACCGGGGCAGTCCACCGGCGGCGCGGTAGAACCCCGGTGTACCGCCGTCGGGACCGAACCCGCTCCCGCCGAACGACCGCACCGCTCCGCCGGGTTCCCGCACCAGTGCGAAGGCGTCACCGCCGATGCCGCACTGACCGGGCAGGGCGAGCCAGGCGACGGCCGCCATCGCCAGGGCCGCGTCGACGGCGTTCCCGCCGGAGGCGAGGACGTCGGCGCCGGCCCGGCTGATCGCGGGATGGCTGGCGGACACCATCCCGTCCGCTCCGAGTGCGGAGACGCGGCCGGACTGCGGGAACGTGCGCGCGGAGACGGTCATGCGCGCGACGGTCCCGCGCCCGGCGACCGCACCGCCATGTCGATCGTGCACAGGGGACGGGCCGCGCGATGGGCGATCTGACGTAACGGCACGATGCACAATCCGAAACCCGCGTGCTGTGCACTGTTGGCCTGGCCGGTGCCCACGGCGGAGTGTGAGTGTGTTCCGCCACACCCCCGAAGCTCTGCGAACGACACCTCCACCCACCACACCGCCCTGACCGGCGGGAAGGAGGCCGTAGTGGGCCTGACTGCCGCGCACTGGGTCTATCTCGCCGGGATCGTGCTGATCCTGGGCACGACGATCGTCCGGCGGAACGTCGTCGTCCCCGCGCTGCTGGCGACGATCGCGACCGCCGCCACGCTGACCGGCGACCCCATCGTCGCGGTCCAGGCGGTCTTCAACGCCACGCTGACGGCCGCGTCCGAGCTGTTCAACATCTTCCTGATCATCGCGATGGTCACCGCGCTGCTCGGCACGCTGCGGGCGATGAACGCCGACCAGCGGATGGTCACCCCCTTCCAGAAGGTCATGCGGGGCGGATGGTCGGCCTGGCTGGTGCTGATCGTCGCCACCTACGGGATCAGCCTGTTCTTCTGGCCGACGCCCGCGGTGCCGTTGATCGGCGCGATCCTGGTCCCGGCCGCGATCCGGGCCGGACTGCCGGCGATGGGCGCCGCGATGGCGATCGCCGTGGCCGGGCAGGGGATGGCGTTGTCGAGCGACTACGTCATGCAGGTGGCTCCCGGGCTGTCGGCCACCGCGGCCGGGGCCGACGCCGGCCGGGTCGCCGACGTCGCGCTCGTCCTCGCGCTCGTCACCGGGGCCGTCGCGCTGGCGATCATGGGTGTGATGCTGCGGCGGGAGATGCGCATACCGTCCGCCGCCCTGCTCGAGGCGTGGGAGAACGGGGTCGTCTCCGGCCCCCGCCCCGCGGTCGGCCTGCTGCGCCGGCTGCGGGCCCGCCTGACCGGGCCCGCCCCGGTCCCGGTGCCCGGCGACGTCGACGAGCGCGTCGTGGTCGGCGCCACCACCGGCGGCCCGCCGCACCACGGCGCGGGCGGGCCCGGCGCGACCCCGCCCCCGACCGGCGGTGGCGGTGGTGACGGTGGCGGTGGTGACGCCGGCGCCGGCGGAGCGGGCGACGAGCGGACCGCCGCCCCGCGGACCGAGCGGCTGGCGCGGTTCTTCGCCGTCGCCGTGCCGGTGGCGTTCGGCCTGATGATGGTCTACCTCGTCCTCGGCGGGCTCGGCTACGTCCCGTCGGTCAAGGAGGGTTCGGCCGCGGCGCTGGTCGGCGGGCTCGCCACCGTGCTCGTCGTGATCGCCTGCGTCGCGCTGGACGGCCCGAAGGAGGCGCTGACGTCGGTCGGCAACCATGTCACCGACGGCCTGGTGTTCGCCTTCAGGGCGATGGGGATCGTGCTGCCCATCGCCGGCTTCTTCTTCATCGGCAACGAGAGTTTCGCGGGGGAGATCCTCGGGCTCGAGGACGGGGGGCCGCAGGCGCCCGCGCTGCTGGTCGACCTGGTCGTCGCGGCGGAGCACCACATCCCCGGCAATCCCGTCGTCATGTGCTTCGGGGTGCTGTTCATCGGGCTGCTGTGCGGGCTGGAGGGGTCCGGGTTCTCCGGCCTGCCGCTGACCGGGTCGCTGGCCGGTGCGCTCGGCCCGAGTGTCGGGATGGACCCGGCGACCCTCGCGGCGGTGGGCCAGATGGGCTCGGTGTGGGCCGGTGGCGGTGTGCTCGTCGCCTGGTCGTCGTTGCTCGTGGTGGCGGGGGTGACCCGGGTCCCGGTGATTGAGCTGGCCCGGCGGTGCTTCCTGCCGGTGATGGCCGGGCTCGCGGTGTCGACGCTGGTGGCCGCGTTCTTCTTCTGATCCCGACGGCGGCCCGGACCGGCCCCGGTATCCCAGGTGACACCCGCCTGCGGACACCGGGGCCGTCGTCGTCCGTGCCGCGGTACGGAGGAGTGCAGATCAGTGCAGATCAGTGCAAGGAACCGCCGGTTCTTGTGCTGCATGACCGACAAGATTTCCGCTCCGCCCGCATACGTTTCTTCCTACGGGCTCCGGTTCTTCCGGCCCGTTCACCCGCCCGACCATTCATCTGGAGGGTTCGTCATGACCCTGACCGTCGACGGCACCACCGGCGCCACCGGCGCCACCGTTCCGGAAC
Source organism: Pseudonocardia sp. HH130630-07 (assembly GCF_001698125.1). Taxonomy (NCBI): domain Bacteria; kingdom Bacillati; phylum Actinomycetota; class Actinomycetes; order Pseudonocardiales; family Pseudonocardiaceae; genus Pseudonocardia; species Pseudonocardia sp. HH130630-07. The sequence continues at coordinate 5,050,196 of NZ_CP013854.1, forward strand.
TGCTCGACCGAGACGACTTCCGGGCCGCGCTGGAGGACGCCATCAAGGGCCGCGAGGCCAAGAACGCGTCGTTCTCCAAGGCGTGGGCGGACGGTTCGCTGACCCGCGAGCACTTCGCCCGCTGGGCCGAGAACCACTACCACTACGTCGGACCGTTCGCCGACTACCTGGGCTACATCTACGGCAACACCCCGGACCACTTCACCGACGCCAAGGACTTCACCCTCCAGAACATGTACGAGGAGGAACTGGCCGACATCCGGCACACCGATCTCCTCATCCGGTTCGGCGAGGCGTGCGGAACCAGCAAGGAGCGGATCGAGGACCCGGACAACATGAACGCGGTCACCCGCGGTCTGCAGTCCTGGTGCTACGCCGTCGCGATGCGGGAGCACTTCGTGGTGGCCACCGCCGCCCTGGTCGTGGGACTGGAGTCGCAGGTACCGGGGATCTACCGCAAGCAGATCGTGCCGCTGCGGGAGACCTACGGATTCACCGAGGACGAGATCGAGTTCTTCGACCTGCACATCACCTCCGACGAGGTGCACGGCGAGCGCGGATTCCAGATCGTGCTGGACCACGCCGACACCGTGGAGCTGCAGCAGCGCTGCCTCCGGTTCGTCCGGTGGGGGGCGGAGATGCGGTTCTCCTACACCCGTGCCCTGTTCGACACCTACGTCGCGCCCACCACCTGACCGCGATCCGATCGCGTTCGGACCGAACGGCCGCGGCGGGTGCGCTCCGCACCCGCCGCGGCCCCGACGCCCGGGAGCCCGCGTGAGCGACACCGACACCGACACGACGGCGGCCGGCGCCGGGACCACCGGCTGGGTCGCCACCGTCCCGTTGACCGCACTCGCCCGCCGCCGCCGGGCCCGGGTCGAGATCGGCGACCGGGCGGTCGCCCTGTTCCTCGTGGGGGAGCGGGTGTTCGCCTTCGACGACGTCTGCATCCACAAGGGACGTTCCCTGTCCCGCGGGGTCGTCTGGCAGGGCCGGGTGGTCTGCCCGGCGCACCAGTGGGCCTTCGACCCCGGGACCGGCCGGGCCGAGGGACGCGACGAGTGCCAGCCGGTCCACGACGTCGCCGTGATCGACGGTGTCGTGCACGTCGACCCGCACCCCCGTCGCACCGAGGAGATCTGATGCCCGAGCTGCCCCGCAGCATCGTCACGGTGGGGGCCGGCCAGGCGGCCGTCGCCGCGGTGCGGACGCTGCGCCGTCGCGGGTTCGACGGCGCGGTCACCGTGCTGTCCGACGAACCCCACCTGCCCTACCAGCGGCCCCCGCTGTCCAAGGAGTTCCTGCGGGGCGAGACCGGTTCGTCCGATCTCGTCCTGCTCGACGAGTCGTGGGCGGCGGCCAACGACGTCGTACTGCGCACCGGGACCGCGGTCACCGCCGTCGCGCCCGGTGCGGTCACCCTCGGCGACGGCTCGTCGGTGGTCGCCGACGCCGTCCTGCTGGCGACGGGTGTCCGGGCGCGGACCCTGCCGGGCCTGACCGGTGACCGGGTGGTCCACCTGCGCACCGTCGCCGACGCGGTCCGGCTCCGCGACGCGCTGGCGGGAGTCCGCCGGCTGGCCGTCGTCGGCGGCGGGCTGATCGGGGCCGAGGTCGCCTCGGCGGCCCGCGAACGCGGGGTGGAGGTCGTCGTCCTGGAGGCGGGGCAGCAGCCGATGCTGGCCCAGCTCGGCGAGCGGATGGCCGGGTTCTGCGCCGATCTGCAGCGTTCCGCCGGGGTGGACCTGCGGTGCGGCCAGGAGGTGGGCGCGGTGCAGGAGGGCCCGTCCGGGGTGGTCGTGCCGACCTCGTCCGGGCCCGTCGAGGCCGATCTGCTGGTCGTCGCCGTGGGCTCGATGCCCAACGACGAGCTGGCCCGCGCGGCGGGTATCGCCACCGACCCGGTCCGCGGCGGCATCGTCGTCGACGACGCCTGCCGGACCTCGGCCGCCGGCGTGTTCGCCGCCGGTGACGTCGCGACCAGGGCGACCGGCGCCGGGTTCGCCCGTACCGAGCACGTCGACAACGCGACGACCCAGGGCGGCGTCGTGGCGCGCGTCCTGCTCGGGAAGCCGGCGCCCGCACCGGACGCCCCCTGGTTCTGGTCGGACCAGTTCGATCTCAACCTGCAGTTCGTCGGGCACGCCCCGGCCGGAGCGGAGATCGTGGTCCGGGGCAGCGTCGAGGACCGGGACTTCACCGCGTTCTACCTGACCGACGGGTGCGTCCGCGCCGCGTTCGCCGTCGAGCGCGGCGGTGACGTCGCCGCGGCCCGGCAGCTGCTCGCACTCGGCGCCCCGGTGCCTGCCGACCGGCTGGCCGACGACGACCACGACCTGTTCGACCTGCTCGACAGCATCACCGCGTGAGGAGAGACGACGTGGAGTACCACAGGATCGCCAGGTCCGGTCAGATCCCGGAGGGCGTCGTCCGGCGCTTCTTCGCCGGCGAGGTCGAGGTGGCGGTGTCCCGCTCCGACGGCGAGGTGCACGCGACCTCCAACTACTGCAGCCATCTCGACTGCCTGCTCTCCAGCGGGAAGGTGACCGACGAGGGACTGCTGTGCTCGTGCCACGGCAGCGTCTTCGACTACGTCTCGGGGGAACCGCTCTGCCCGCCCGCGACGCGTCCGATCACCGTCTTCCCGGTCCGCGAGGAGGACGGGACGGTCTACGTCGGCATCAGTGCGGAGCTGGCCGAGGCGGCCATGCGCCGCCGGGCCGTGGGCGCCCGCCGCCTCGGCGACGCGGCCACCTGAGCGGTGCGGACGGTGCGCGGCCGGGCGGAACCGGTGCTCGTGGCGATGCTGGTGCTGACGTTCACCACCGGCGTCGTCGACGCCGTCGGGTTCCTCGGGCTGGACCAGGTGTTCGCCGGCAACATGACCGGCAACGTGGTCATCCTCGGGATGGCCCTCGCCGGGAGCGCGGAGGTGCGCGTGCTCGGCCCCGGTGTCGCGCTCGCCGCGTTCGTCGCCGGTGCCTTCGGCGCCGGGCGGGTGCTGCGGGGCAGCACCGGATCGACCTGGGCGTTGCGGCACACGGTGCTGTTCACGCTCGTGGGCGGGCTGCTCGGAGCGGTCTCGGTGCTGCTGCTCGTCACCGCGGACGGCGACGCGGTCACCGGCGCCGTCGCCGCCGGCGGACTGGCCGCTGCGATGGGCCTGCAGGCCGGGACCGCCCGGCACCTCGCGGTGAAGGACGTGACCACGGTCGTCGTGACCTCGACGCTGACCGGGCTGGCCGCCGACGCCGCCCGGGGTCACGGGCAGCCGTGGGTCCGGCGGCTGCTGGCCGTCCTGCTGCTCGTCGCCGGTGCCGGCGTGGGCGCGCTGTCGCTGCGGCTCGACGGTGGCTGGGGGATCATGCTCGCCGCCGTCGCGACGCTCGGGGTGGCGGCCGCCGGGCACGCCGTCGCACGACGGGCCGGTCCGGGGCAGGTGGTCACGCGAGGTCGAGCACGCGCAGGCTGAGATCGATCGCGTCGGCGGTGCGGCGCAGCTCGGTGATCCACGCGGACCGGCGGGCGGGGTCGTAGCGGGCGACCGGCATCGCGACGGAGACGGCCGCCCGCAGCTCGGCCGTCCCCGTCTCCAGCCGGCTCCCGATCGCGACCAGACCGGTCTCGGTCCTGCCGTGGTTGGTGGCGACGCCCTCGCGACGGACCCGGGCGAGCTCGCCGAGCAACCGGTCGACGTCGAGCCCCTCGACCTCGGCCAGCGCCGTGCGGACCTCGCCGGGGGACAGGTCGGCGAGCATCGCCCGGCCGAGCGACGCGAGGTGCGCGGGCAGCACGCGGCCCTCGCGTTCCCCGACGCGCAGCGTGTGCCGGCACTCCACGGTGGCGATCATCCGGACCTGCGAGCCGACCAGGACCCCCAGGTGACTCGTCTCGCCGGTGCGTGCGGTCAGCTCCTCCAGGTGGGGCAGGGCGAGCCGGCGCAGCGCGGCCACCGGCTCGGGTACGCCGGGGGTGCGCAGCACCGGGCCGGCCACGTAGCGGCGACGGTCGTCGCGGGCGGCGAAGTCGCGGTAGACCAGCATCGACAGCAACCGGTGCGCCGTGGACCGGGCCACGCCGAGCCGCTGGGCCGCCTCGCTGACCCCCAGCGACCCCTCCTGCGCCAGGATGGTGGCGAGGTGCAGGGCGTGGTCGACCGAGTCGAGACCGTAGGCGGGACGGTTCTTCACACCGGCCCGGCCCCGGCCCGTGCCACCAGCACCTCGGACAGGAACGGACCGAGCTCGGACAGCGCGTCCAGCGCGACGACGTGGGCGACGTACTGGTCCGGCCGGACCAGTACGGCGGCTCCGCGGTCGCGGTCCACGCCGCGCAGGTCGAACACGTCGGCCGCCGGGTCCGCGCAGAAGACCTTCTCGTGGTCGACGAGGCCGAAGCGGCCCTTGCGGGGCAGCAGCACCGGTGGCAGGTCGGCCACCGACACGCTGCGGTGGCCCGCCTGCAGCACCGCCCGGACGTCGACGACCGCGTCGGGCTCGGAACCGGCGCCGCGGTAGGGGGCCAGCGGCGAGTCCGCGGAGTCCAGCAGGTCGCACGCGGTCCGCAGCCGTGACACCGACGCCGCCGGAGCGGCCCCGGCGGCGCGGTCGGCGAACAGGTAGAGCCGCCACGCCCCGTCGGCGCGGGCGACGTGCCCGAGCTGGACCCGCCTGCCGTCGGCCACCCGGACCACCGGTGCGGAGTGCAGCCGCATCCCGGCCGGGAAGCCCGTCGCCAGTTCCTGCTGCGCCGTGCCGGCGGTGAGCACCGACGTCGCGTACCGCACCGCGACGCCCGCGGTGAACCGGCCCTGCTGCCGGAAGAAGCGCTGGAACTCCGCCGGATCACCGCCGTGCGCGCTGAACCGGCCGGTGAACTCCCGGTCGAAGTCGATGAGCTCGCGCGCCACGGCCTGGCGTTCGCGCGAGTACGTGCCCAGCACCTCGGGCCGGGCCACCCCGCCGGCCACGGCGCCGAGCTTCCAGCCCAGGTTCCAGGTGTCGGCCATGGAGACGTTCATACCCTGCCCGGCCTTGGCGCTGTGGGTGTGGCAGGCGTCGCCCGCGATGAACACCCGGGGCCCGCGGGCGTCGCCACCCGCGGAGTCGTCGAACCGGTCGCACAACCGCTGCCCGATCTCGTACACCGCCCACCACCCGACGTCGCGCACGTCGATCGTGTACGGGTGCAGGATCCGGTTGGCGACCGCGGTCAGCTTCTCCGGGTCGGCGGAGCGCTCGCGCAGCATCTGCGCGTCGCGCTCGGGGTCCAGCTCGATGTAGAGCCGCACGAGGTGCCCGCCCTCGCGCGGGATGATCAGCAGGCTGCCGTTCTCGGAGGTGACCGCGGACTTGAACCGGATGTCGGGGAAGTCGGTGACGGCGAGGACGTCGAGCACGCCCCAGGAGCGGTCGGTCGCGTCGCCCTCCAGCCGCAGGCCCATCGCGGCGCGGGTGGCGCTGCGGGACCCGTCGCACCCCACGACGTAGCGGGCGCGGATCCGGCTGGTCTCCCCGGTCGGCCGGGAGCCGTGCACGTGCTGCAGCGTGACCGTCACCGGGTACGGCTCGTCCGGGTCGTCGGCGCGGTCGATCCCGCTCAGCTGCAGACCGTGGTACGGCGCGATCCGCGCGGCGGAGCGGTCCAGGTACTCGCGCAGGAACGCCTGCATGCGTGCCTGGTTGACGATCATGTGCGGCATCTCGGACAGGCCGTCCTCGACGTCGGGGACCCGTCCGGTCCGGACGATCCGGCCGGTGTCGCCGGGATCGGGGCGCCAGAACGTCACCTCGTTGACCTGGTAGCCCTCGGCGAGGACGCGGTCGGCGAGCCCGAACGCCTCGAACATCTCCATCGTGCGGCACGCGACGCCGTCGGCCTGCCCCACGGCCAGCGGCTCGTCGCGGCGGTCGACGACGACCGTGCGCAGTTCCGGGTACGCCGCCAGCTGCGCGGCGAGCACGAGGCCGGCGGGGCCGCTGCCGACGACGACGACGTCCGTGGTCGCGGGCAGGCCGTCGGGCCGGTCGGCGACGGAGGGGTGCGGCGGGTGGACGAACGGGTCACCCGGCCGGTAACCGTCGAGGTAGAACTGCACGGGTGCTCCAGAGGTCCGGGGGTCGTGGCTGCGGGGGGTCAGATGCCGGTGGCCGGCAGGACGAGGACGAGCCCGGTCAGGACCGGCCCGACGACGACCATGGCCGCGCTCCAGCGCAGCAGCGTCAGGTTCACCCTCGGCCGGTCGGCGTCCGCGGCGTTGCTCAGTACCAGCGCGCCGATGGAGGAGAACGGGGCGGCGTCGACGACCGTCACGCAGATCGCCAGTGCCGCGACGACCGGGACCGGGTCGGCGCCGGACTGGGCGAGCAGCGGCACCAGGAGTGGGACGGTCGCCCCGATGACGGCGGCGCTGGAGGCGAAGGCGCTGGTCAGGCCGCCCACCGCGCAGATCAGCACGGCGGCGAGCCCCACGCTGCCGATGCCGGTGATCAGCTGCCCGAACACGTCGAGCGTGCCGGCTTCCTGCAGCACGTCGAGGTAGGTGACGATGCCGCAGATCAGCAGGATGATGTTCCAGCCGACGAGCTTCATCGCCCCGGCGCTGGACCGCGGCGTCACGAGGGTGAGCAGTACCGCGGCGATCAGTGCACAGATGCCGATGTCGACGCCGAAGCCGAGCGCCGCGACCGCGACGGCGACCAGCAGCACCAGTGTCAGGGTCCGGTCGGCGACGCTCCCCGGCGCCGGGGCGTCGTCCGGGCGCGCGGGTGCCGGATCGGCCGGGGCGTCCCCGGCGTCCGCGGTGCCGGCGGTGTCCGGGGTGGGCGGTCCGGCCGGCACCGGTGCCCGGGAGGCGACGGCGCGCTGCTCCCGGATCAGGGCCGGCCCGCCGTTGAGCAGGTACGCGGCCACCCCGACGCCGACGTTGACGGCGAACCCGGCGAGGTAGAGGAACAGCGGTGAGGTGGCCAGCCCGGCCCGCTGCATCGTCCCCTCGACGATCGCGCCGAGCGGATTGAGCGGGGAGAAGTTGCCCGCCGTCGCGCCGAACACGACCATCAGCGCGACCAGCCGGGCGGGCACGGCGTAGCGCTCGCCCAGGCGCAGAGCGATCGGCGCGAGCATCGCCACGCCGGCGGGTGCGAGGGCACCGAGGCTGACCGGCACGGCGGTGACGACGAACAGCACGCCCGGCAGCAGCGCCCGGCGGTCGCCGATCAGGCCGGTGCAGCGGTCCACCAGCCAGCCGATCGTCCCGTTGACCGTGGCGACGGCGAACAGCAGCGTCACGCCGAGGACCAGCAGGAACAGATTGGCGGGGAAGGCGGCGAAGACGGTGTCGACCGGGACGCCGAACACCAGGGGACCGACCAGGAACGCGGCGACGAGCGCCAGCGCTCCGAGGTTGACCTGACGGACGGTCCCCACGACGAAGATGAGGAACAGGACGGCTACCGCGAGGATGTGGGACGACATCGGCCCTCCGGGCGTGAGGACAGCGCGTGACGACGGGACCGGGTGGTCCGCGCGCGCCGCCGGTGATCGGTCAGCTCGTGCCGACGGTCGAGGCGAAGGCGGGGGAGTAGCCGCGGTCGACCCGGACGTCGACGACCACCTGCGCGCCGGCGACGACGCGGGCTACCGCGTCGGCGAGCACCTCCGGCAGCGCACCGGGGTCGGTGACCGGCCCGATCCCCTGGGCGCCCATGCTCCGTGCGAGCCCGGCGAAGTCGGTGACCGGGCCGTCCAGCGCGACGCCGACGGTGGCGTTCTCCGGCGGGCGCCCGCGGCGGGTGGCGACGGCGCGCTGGTGGACCTCGTCGTTGTAGAACGAGGCGTTGTTGGCGACCACCACGAGCAGCGGGATCTCGTGGCGGACCGCGGTCCACACGGCACCGTTGCCCATCAGGGTGTCGCCGTCGCCGAGTACGGCGACCGGCAACCGGCCGGTCCCGCGCAGCGCCAGTGCCGCGCCGACGGCCATGCCGGGGCCGGAGCCGATCCCGCCGCCGCCGTCGTACCCGAGCGCGTCGAGCGGGTCCTCGAGCGGCCAGAGCTCCGCGTCCCAGGACAGCGGGGTGCGGATCAGGCACGGCGCGCAGCCGCGGGTGGCGTCCCACAGGGCCGTCTGCAGTACCGGGACCGCGATGTGGCCGGCTCCGTGTGGTGCGTCGGCGCGCGCGGCCGGGCGCCGGGGGCCCGGCTCCGCGACGGCGGGCGCGTCGCCGTCCCCGGCGAGCAGCTCCTCGACGACGACGTCGGGGGTCGCGGCCAGCGTGAGCGCCGCCGGTGCGGGGCCGTACCCGTCCTTGCTCCAGCCGTTGTGCACCTGGTGGTCGACCGTCGCGGACACGACGGTCGCCCCGGTCGCACCGGCGGCCCGCAGGGTGCCGCCCAGGTCGGTCCAGTCGAGTGCGAGGACGACGTCGGCGTCGCGGAGCAGTGCCTTGTTCTCCTCGGCGAGGAAGAACGCCGGGGCGTGCCCGTGCAATGGATGGTGGGTGGGGAAGGCGGCCGGCAGCTTGGCGTCGGTGACCACCCGGGCACCGAGCCGCTCCGCCAGCGCGACGCGCCGGTCCCAGGCCCGCCGGGACCGGCCCACCCGGCCGACCAGCAGCACCGGGCGGGCCGCGCCGGCGAGCAGCGCGGCGACCCGGTCGAGGTGGTGGCGGCGCGGCGCGGCCTCGCCGACGGGCTCGGCGGCCCGGGGATCCGGCTGCGGCACCCCCTCGGCGGGCTCCTCCTGCACCGTGACGTCGAGGCAGACGTAGGCCGGCCCGGCGGGCAGGGTCCTGGCCACCCGCGCGGCGTGCAGCACCGAGTCCACGCTCGCCCCCGCCGACGCCGGCTGGTCGTCCCACTTGACGAACGGGCGGATCAGCGCGCCCTGGTCGGCCGAGGTGTGGATCCAGTCGATCCACGGCCGCCGGCGGTGCGCGTCCACCGGGCCGGTGGCCCCGATCAGCAGCACCGGGACCCGGTCGCACCAGGCGTTGTAGACGGCCATGGTCGCGTGCATCAGGCCGACGTTGGCGTGCAGCCCGACGGCCAGCGGCTCACCGGTCACCTTGGCGTAGCCGTGGGCGATCGCGACCGAGTGCTCCTCGTGGGTGCACAGGAGCAGCTGCGGGCCGCCGGGGCCCAGGTGGTTGACCAGGCTGTCGTGCAGTCCCCGGAAGCTCGCCCCCGGTGTCAGCGCGACGTAGGGCGTGCCGGTGGCGGCGACGGCCTCGGCGATGCGGTCGCTGCCCCACACCGTTGTGCTCATGATCCGAACCTCACGTGGACGGTCTTGGTCTGGGTGTAGGACAGGAGCTCCTCGAAGTCCTCCTCGCGCCCGACGCCGCTGTCCTTGACACCGCCGTACGGTGCCCCGGGCAGGTGCCGGGAGACCTCGTTGATCCACACGTAGCCGGCGTCGACCTGCTCGGCGACCCGGTGGGCGGTGCCGAGGTCGCGGGTGAACACGCTCGCGGTGAGCCCGTAGGAGACGCCGTTCGCGATCTCGATCGCCTCCGCCTCGGTGCCGAACCGCAGCACCGCGAGCACCGGTCCGAAGATCTCCTCCTGGGCCAGCCGCGAACCCGCCTCGACGTCGGTGAACACGGCGGGCCGTACGAACAGGCCGTCGGCCAGCCCCTCGTCGCCCACCCGCTCCCCGCCGGTCCGCAGCCGGGCGCCGTCCTCGACGCCGATCCGGACGTGGCCGAGCACCTTCTCCAGCTGGGACCGGTTGACGATGGCCCCGGTGTCGGCGCCGGTGTCCTCGGGCAGCCCGGGGCGCAGGGCCGCGACCCGGGCGACGAGCCGCTCGACGAACTCGTCGTGCACCGACTCGTGCACGACGACCCGCGACAGGGAGCCGCAGGACTGGCCCTGCCAGGTGAAGTTCATGCCGCGCACGGCCGCGGCGACGGCCTCGTCCAGGTCGGCGTCCGGGAACACCAGCAGCGGGTTCTTCCCGCCGAGCTCGACGGTCACGGTCTTCACGCCGGTCTCGGCGGCCCGGCGCTGCACGGCCCGGCCGGTCGCGACCGATCCGGTGAAGGCGAGCCGGCGCACCGCGGGGTGCGCAGCGAGGGCGTCGCCGACGGTGGTCCCGAGACCGGTGACGACGTTCAGCACGCCGGCCGGGAGGACGTCGCGGGCCAGCTCGCCCAGCCGCAGGGCCGACAGGCTGGTGTGCTCGCTCGGCTTGAGCACCACGCAGTTGCCCGCGACCAGCGGCGCGGCGATCTTGGCGGCCGCGAACATCAGCGGGTGGTTGAACGGGACGATCCGTCCTACCACGCCGAACGGGATGCGGGTGGTCCAGGTCAGCTCCCCGCCGGGGGAGGGCACCGTCTCACCGCGCAGCTGCAGGGCCAGGCCCGCGAAGTAGCGCAGTGCCGCGACCGCGCTGGTCACGTCCCGGCGCATCTCGGTGAGCAGCCTGCCGTTGTCCGCCGCGTCGAGCCGGGCCAGCTCCTCGGCGTGCCCGGCGACGGCCGCGGCGAGTGCCTCGACGGCGGCGGCCCGGGGCAGCGGACCGGCGGCCCGCCACGCGGGGTACGCCGCGGCCGCGGCGCCGACGGCCGCGTCGACGTCGGCGGGGCCGCCGGCCGGGACGGTGCCGAGCAGGGCGCCGGTCGCGGGGGCGAGCGCGTCGAGCGTGCTGCCGTCGAGGGCGTCGCGCAGCTCGCCGCCGATCAGCATGCGACGGGCCGCGACGGGGATGGGGGGCGTCATCGGAGTCTCCCTGGGTGGGCGGTCAGGCCGGCAACCGGCGGACGAGGAGGTCCCACACGGCGTGCACGGCCCGGTCGTTGTAGACGTGCTCGCGCTTCGCGCGGGCCTCCTCGTCGGGCGACCAGGACGGCCGGCCGCCGAAGGACCGGGTGAGCAACTGCTGGCGGCACGCCTGTTCCAGCACGACCGCGCGGACCGTCGCGGTCTGCAGGTCCGGGCCGACCGCGACGATGCCGTGGTTGACCAGGAACAGTGCGGGCGCGTCGCCGAGCGCGGCCGCGACCCGCGCGCCCAGCTCCGGGGTGAGGATGAGGTCGGCGGTGTCGGTGAACCGCGGCACGGCCGGCGGGACGAACATCGTCGCCGCGTGGCTGACCGGCAGCAGCTCCTGCCCGGCGGCGGCGAGTGCCACCGCGTGCGGGGGATGGGTGTGCACCACGGCCCCCACGTCGGGGCGTGCGGCGAGGACCTCGGTGTGGATCGGGTACTCGCTGTGCCGGGGGCCGTCGCCGTCGAGGACGGCACCGTCACCACCGACCAGCTGCACCCGGTCCGCGGTGACCTCGGCCAGGCTCCACTCGGCGGACTTGATCCAGCACCCGCGCTCGTCGCGGACCGAGGCGTGGCCCCAGATGAAGTCGTCCTGGCCCTGGTCGGCGAGCACCCGGGAGGCGAGGGCGACCAGCTGTCGGGGGTCCGCTGTCATCGGGCGGTCTCCTCTGCTGTGGGGAATACCCGCAGCGTAGGAGCCGTGATGTCTGTCTTGAAGACTAGTTGTTCTGCACAGAAGAACGCTCGACGATGGTCGCGGCCGCCGCCCGCAGTGCCCGGACGGCCTGCTGCTCGGCGTGCCCGGTCCACCGGACCTCGGGAGCCGCGACGCTCAGTGCCGCGGGCGGTCCGGGCACCGTGCGGGGGAGCGCGATCGCCACCGAGGAGACGCCCGGCTCCATCTCCGCCGAGTTGCGGGCGTACCCCCGCCGGCGGGTGGCGTCGAGCTCGGCGAGCAGCGCGTCGACGTCGGTGATGGTCCGGTCGGTCGGCGAGGACAGCCGGTGGCGGCCGCAGAGTGCGCGCACCTCGTCGTCGGTGAGCGTCGCGAGCATCGACTTGCCCATGCTCGTCGCGTGCGCCGGACGGGTGCCGCCGGTCCGGTCGGCGACGCGCAGCGCCCGCTCGCTCTCGATCCCCACCAGGTACCGGACGCCGGCCGGCTCCAGCACCCCGAGGTGGACGGTCTCGGCGCAGGTACGGGCGAGGGTGAGCAGCGCCGGGGCCGCGGCGTCGCGCAGGGTCGCGCCGCGCCCGGCCGCCGAACCCGCCGCGAGCAGCTCCGGCCCGGCCCGGTAGGCCCGCGACACCGGGTCCTGCACGGCGAAACCCCGGTAGACGAGCATCGCGACCAGCCGGTGGGCGGTGGACTGGCCGACCCCGAGGCGCTCCCGCACGTCGGCGAGGCGCAGCTCGGGGATCTCACCCAGCAGCTGCAGCAGCTGCAGCGTGCGGTCCACGGCCGCGACGGGATAGGCGGGCGGGGTGCGATCGGCCTCGTCGAAGCGGTGCACCGGCGCAGCCTACCGGGGGACGGGCCGGGCGGGCCGCCCGTGAACCGCCACCCGGCAGGCCGGCCGGACGGTCAGAACCCGCGGAAGACGCCGTCGTCGCCGACGTTGTCGCTGAAGTCCCCCCAGTCCATGTTCGCGATCGACAGGTTGTTCTCCACCGACCACAGCTCGGTCGCGACCACCCGGAACTCGGTGCGCGGCCGCGCGTCCTCGTCCTCGTCCTCGTCGGGGACCGGGACGACCAGGATCGGGTACCCGTCCGACGCGAGCGCGGTCCGGTCGGCGACGAAGAGGAAGTCCTCCTCGTAGTCCTCGGGGAGCAGGCTGCGCAGCTGCGCCGGGCCCGATCCGGAGTAGGCCCGGTCGTCCACGACGTCGACGCCGGCGAGGAACCCTGCGGTTCCCCCGAGATCGTGGAGGGTTCTTATGCCGCGTCTCGGGTGAGGGCGGCGTTCTCGTAGTTGATCGGTGAGAGCCCGGCGGCGGCACTGTGTCGCCGCCGGTGGTTGTAGAAGCCGTAACACCAGTCGATGACCGCCGCCCGCGCCCTACTGATGGTGTCGAAGTCGTTGCGGGACAGCACTTCCCACTCCAGGCTGGAGAAGAACGCCTCCGCCGCGGCATTGTCGAAACACGACCCGACCCGGCCCATCGACTGACGGATGTCGAGCCGCCGACACAGAGCGGTGAACGCGCCCGCGGTGTAGGTCGACCCGCGGTCGGTGTGGAAGATCACCCCGGCGATTCGGTCCGCCCCGCCGCGGGCCGCCACCGCCATCCGGATCGCCGCACACGCCAGCTCGGCGTTCGGGTGCAGCCCCGTGGCCGCGCCGAGCAGCCGCCGCGAGTACAGGTCGATCACCGTGGCCAGATACAATTTCCCGGCCGCGGTGGGGATCTCGGTCATGTCCCCGACCCATCTGCGGTTCGGCTCGGCCGCAGTGAAACCCCGACGAAGCAGGTCCGGGAACTTCGGCGCCGTGCGGTCCTGGCGGGTCAGCCCGTTGTGCCGCTTGATCCGGCGGGCGACCAGGCCCTGGCGGCGCATCGAGTCCGCCACGGTCTTCTCCGACACCCGCCATCCGGCCTCACACAGGTCGGCGTGCAGACGGGGTGAGCCGTGTAGCCGCTGGGCGTCGTCGAACGCCACGGCCACGGCGGCGTCCAACGCGCAGCGGCGCTTCTCGGTCGCGGTGGCACCACCGTCGGAACGCGCGGCGCGGTCGAGCCACTTGTACAGCCAGGAGATCGACACCCCCAACAGGGCGCAGGCCAGCGTGTGCGGCACCCGGTGGAAGGTCCTCTGGTCGGCGATGAAACGGGCCACGCTCACTTCGTCGCCTCCTTGACCCACAGGACCACGGATCGCTTGAGGACATCACGCTCCATCCGCAGCTCGGCGTTCTCCGCGCGCAGCCGCTTGAGCTCCTCGACGCCGCCGCGAGACAGGCCCTCGGTGTCCTCGCGGGCCTCTCGTGCACGGGCCACCCAGTTGCCCAGCGTGCCCTCGTTGACCCCCAGGTCACGGGCGACCTGGGCGATCGGCTTGCCCGTCTCCTCCACGACCCGGACCGCTCCGTCACGGAACTCCCGGTCGTAGCGCTTCCGTACCTCTGGCATCGCTACCCCTTATAGCTGATGCCTCCCCGATCATGGGGGAACCGCAATCCCCTGGCGAGATCTGCCGCGGGAGCAGTTCGGGCCCTGGCAAACGGTGTGGAAGCGACACCGCCGCTACGCCGCTGACGGCACCTGGGACACCGTGCTGGCCGCACTGTTGGCCCAGGCCGACGCCAAGGGCGAGATCGACTGGACGGTGTTGACAGGTGTCGGTGGACGCCACGATCAACCGGGCGCACCAGCACGCCACGAACACCACCCGCCCCGAGCAGGACACAGGGGGCACGGTCGAACTACACGAAATCCCCTGACGGGTTCATGCCCAGCCCGCTCGGCGGACCGCGAGAACCCGCAGGTCACGGCATCGGCCGTTCCCGTGGCGGGCTGACGACGAAGATCCATGCCGCGGTCGACCGGCGGGGCCGGCCGCTGGCGGTGGTGGTGACCGGCGGGCAGCGCAACGACGGCGCCATGCTCGAGCAGGTCCTGGCCGACATCCGCGTCCCCCGCCTCGGCGCGGGACGGTCCCGCACCCGACCCGACGCCGTGGTGGCCGACCGGGCCTACTCATCCGGGGTCAACCGGCGCGCACTGGCCCGCCGCTCGATCACCACCGTCATCCCGCAGAAACGCGACGAGATCGCCGCCCGCAAACGCCGCGGCTCCCTCGGCGGCAGACCACCCGGACTCGACGTTGAGACCTACAAGGGCCGCAACGTCGTGGAACGCCACTTCACCCTGACCAAGCAGTGGCGCGGGCTGGCCACCCGCTACGACAAACTCGCCATCACCTATCGCGCCGCCACCGTCCTCAGCGCCTGCATCACCTGGTCACGCCTATTGGGAGACATGCCCTAGCCGAGGACGAGGGCCACGGCTTCGAGAACGAGGGCAACCGGCTCCGCCTCTACCACGCGGTCGACCGGCACCTGGCCGAACACCTGGGCGGGCGGCGGGGCGGCCGCGCGCAGTAGCCGCCCCCGGGGAGTCCGGTCACGGCACCCGGTCCCCGGCGACGTCCGCCACGTGCCGGACGAAGTGCGCGACGTCGGGTGAGGTCGCGCTCTCCGACCAGCCGAGGTGCAGCTCGCTGGCGGAGACCCCGGTGACCCCGACGACCGCGATCCCCGTCGTCGTCATCTCGGCCAGCAGCGACTCCGCCACGAACCCGATCCCGTGACCGAGCCGGATGGACGCGGTGTACTGGGCCGTGTCCGACACCGCCGGTCCCGGCGTCCACTCGTGCGGCGCCAGGTCCGTCGCGGTCCAGAACGCGGTCTCCGACGCGGTGTTCCCGGCCAGGACGACGACGGCCGCCCCGGCCAGCTCGGCGCGGTCGACCGTGTCCCGGTGCGCCAGCGGGTGCGCGGCCGGGAGCAGGGCGACGCGGGCGTCGGAGCGGAGCAGCTCGGTGTCGAGCCCGGTGCGGTCGAGCGGGGACCGGACCAGGGTGACGTCGGCGTCGCCGGTCCGGACCTCCTCGACCTGCACCGATCCGTCGACGACGGCCCCGCGGGCGGGCAGCCGGGTGCCGCGGGCGGCGTTGTAGGAGGTGACGAGGGTGTCGAGCGCCTCGATGTCACAGCCGCGCGTGGTGACGCGCAGGTGCTTCGTGGCCCCGCTGTGCCGGCCCGGCCGCGTGATCGCGGTGCGGGCCAGCCGGTCGAGGGCGAGGGCGTCGTCGCGGAACACCACGCCCGCCTCGGTGAGCACCGCGCCGCGCCGGCCGCGCTCGAACAGCGGCGAGCCCACCGTCGCCTCGACGGCACGGACCGCCCGGGACAGGGCGGGCTGGGTCATGCCGAGGCGCCGGGCGGCGGCGGTGAAGGTCCCCTCCTCGGCCACGGCCAGGACGTACCGGAAGTGGCGCAGCTCGATGCCGGTCTCCATGCCCTCCATCATGCGTGCCGTGCACCGATGCCCGCAGGGCATGGGTCCGGACCCGGCGGGCCTTGGACGCACCGGCCCCGGCGCGGTCCCCTGGGGTCTCCAGCGATCCACGAGGGAGACGAGAACGATGCGCAGGGCGGTCGTCACGGGCGGGACCAGGGGTATCGGCGTGCACGTCGCGAGCCGGCTGCGGGAGCACGGTCTGGCCGTGACCGTCATCGGCCGGGACGCGGCCCACGGCGCGGACGCGGTGCGCGAGATCGGCGGGGACACCCGGTTCCTGCAGGCCGACCTGTCCTCGCTGCGCGAGGCCGAGCGGGTCGGGGAGCGCATCGCGGCGGAGGGCCCGCTGCACGTACTGGTCAACAACGCGGGCGGGATGTGGCCGGCTCGGCGGGAGACGGTCGACGGGTTCGAGGCGAGCTTCGCGCTGAACCACCTGTCACCGGTCGTCCTCACCGCGACGCTGCTCGACGCGCTCCGGGCGGGCGCGCCCAGCCGGATCGTCGACGTCACGTCGTCGTCGATCACGACGGCGGTGCTCGACGGGCTGCCGTCCTACGACGCGGTGGAGCAGGACGGGGAGCACCACGGCATGGCCGTCGCCGGCCGGGCCAAGCTCGCGCACCTGGCGCACAACCAGGACCTGGCCCGGGAGCTGGCGGCCGACGGCGTCACGGTGCTCGCCGCCGACCCGCTCGGTCCTGCCGCGGCGGCGACACCGAACGCGGCGGAGATGACCCCGGAGATCCTGCCGCCGGCCCTGCGGCACCTGTGGGAGCAGATCCAGGACGGCCTGCGGCCCGCGTCGGAGGTCGTCGATCCGATCGTCGCGGCGGCGGTCGACCCGGCGTTCGACGGCCGGGCGGGCCTGGTGCTCGGCCCGGACGGCGTGCCGTCGCAGGACCTGCTGCGGTTCGTGACCCCGGAGGTGTCGGCGTCGGCCGGGGCGCTGACCCGGCGGGTGCTGGCCGGGCGGACGGACCCGGCCCGCGCCTGACGAGCAGGGGCCCTACCCGCCGAGGACGTTCGGTTCGGGGGTGGACAGCGCCGCGCGCAGGAACCGCTGCAGGACCGGGTTGTCATCGTCCGGGCGCCAGCAGACCCCGGTCTCGACGACGCCGGTGTGCTGGCGCAGCGGGCGTGCGACGAGCCCGGTGGGCAGGTGCGCGGCGTGCTGGGCGGGGAGCAGGCAGTAGGCGTCGCCTGCGGCCTGCACCATCGCGAGTGCCTGGACCACCGATCCGACCGGGACCGACCGGGCGGCGGTGCCGCCCGCGGCGCCCACGTGCGCGGCGAGGGCCTCGCCCGCCTGCTCGCCCAGCTCGACCCGCAGCGACGGCGCGGCCGCGAGGTCCAGCGGCTCCCGCGGGGCGGCGTCCCCGCCGGCGGGCACCACTGCGACCAGGGGTTCACGTGCGACGACGGCGATCTCCAGCCCGCGGGCCCTGGCCGGCGGGTGCCGTACCGCTCCCGGCGCGGACGGCGGCAGGTGCACCAGCCCGGCGTGGGCGAGGTGCTGGTGGACCTGTTCGACGGCGTAGCGGTCCGGGCCGCAGTCGAGCCGGACGTCGACGCCGGGGCCCAGCTCACCGCCGGTGGTCAGGCGGGCGAGCAGGTGCGGCGACGTCGAGTGGCCCGCGACGACGGCCAGACGCCCCCGGGTCCCCCGGCCGACGGTGCGGACGGTCTCCGCGGCGTCGCCGATCTCGGCCAGCACCCGGCGGGCCCGCAGCGCCAGCTCGCGACCGGCGGCGGTCAGCTCGATCCCGCGGCCGTGCCGGACCAGCAGCGCGACGCCCAGCTCCCGCTCCAGGTTCTGCAACCGCACGGTGAGCGGCGGCTGCGTCATGTGCAGGGCCACCGCGGCGCGGCTGACGGACCCCTCGTCGGCGACGGCCAAGAAGCACTCCAGCGCGCGGACATCCATTCGCACAGCCTATGGCCGCCCGCGGCGATCGGTATTGGACGAATACGTCGGCGGGGCCCGACACTCGACCCACAGCACCGCAGCTGGAGAGACGAGGCAGCATGAACGAGAGCCGAACCACCGCGGACGACATGCTGACCACCGACGTCCTGATCATCGGCAGCGGCCCGGCCGGAGCGTCGATGGCGCTGTTCCTGGCGACCTACGGGATCGACCACATCGTCGTCACCAAGTACCGGTGGACGGCGAACACGCCGCGCGCGCACATCACCAACCAGCGCACCGTGGAGATCTTCCGCGACATGGGCGTCGAGGACGACGTCCGCTCCCAGGGCGTGCCGTCGCACATGATGGGCGAGACGGTGTTCTGCACCAGCCTGACCGGCGACGAGATCGGCCGGGTCCGCTCCTGGGGCAACCATCCGGCGCGCCGGGCGGACTACACGCTCGCCAGCCCGGTGGAGAACTGCGACCTGCCGCAGACGCTGCTGGAGCCGATCGTCATCGGGCACGCCGCGGAGCGGGGCAGCCGGATCCGCTTCGACACCGAGTACGTCGGGCTGGAGCAGGACGACACCGGGGTCGTGGTCACCGTCCGGGACCGGCTGTCCGGGCACACCTACGCGATCCGGGCGAGGTACGTGATCGGCGCCGACGGCGGGCGCAGCGTGATCGCCCGGGACGTCGGGCTGCCGTTCGAGGGCCGGATGGACGTGGCCGGGTCGATGAACATCGTGTTCCACGCCGACCTGAGCCGGTTCGTGGAGAAGCGCCCGAGCGTCCTCTACTGGGTCGTGCAGCCGGGCTCGGACATCGGCGGGATCGGGATGGGCCTGGTCCGCATGGTCCGGCCCTGGGACGAGTGGCTGATCGTGTGGGGCTACGACATCGACGGGCCGCCCCCGCAGGTCGACGACGCCATGGCGACCAAGGTGGTGCACGACCTCATCGGCGACGACACCGTGCCGGTCACCATCCGGTCGACCTCGCTGTGGGGGAACAACAAGATGTACGCGACCCGCTACCGCGCGGGCCGGGTGTTCTGCGCCGGGGACGCGGTGCACCGGCACCCGCCGTCGAACGGGCTCGGCTCGAACACCTCGATCCAGGACTCCTACAACCTGGCCTGGAAGCTCGCGCTGGTCCTGAAGGGCCAGGCGGGGGAGGCGCTGCTCGACAGCTACGACGCCGAGCGGGCCCCGGTCGGCAGGCAGATCGTGCTGCGGGCCAACCGGTCCATCGAGGAGTTCGGGCCGATCTTCGACGCGCTCGGCGTCACCGGTACCTCGGACCCCGGGGAGCAGCTGGCCGCCATGGCGGCGCGCGGCGAGAACACCCCGGAGGCGGCCGCGCAGCGGGTCGCCCTGCGCACGGCGCTGGAGACGAAGGACTACGAGTTCAACGCGCACGGCGTGGAACTCGGCCAGCGCTACCGGTCGGGCGCGGTGGTCCCGGACGGCACGGAGGAGCCGGCCCACGACCGGGACCCGGAACTCTTCTACCACGCCACCACCTGGCCGGGGGCCCGGCTGCCGCACTGCTGGCTGGGCCGCGGCCAGGACCGGGTGAGCACCCACGACGTCACCGGCAAGGGCCGTTTCGCGCTGCTCACCGGCATCTCGGGGGAGGACTGGATCCCGGCGGCGGCGCAGGTGTCGGCCCGGTTCGGCATCGAAATCGACGCCCACGTGATCGGCCCCGGCCGGGACCTGACCGACCTCTACGACGACTGGTCCCGGCTGCGCGAGGTCACCGAGTCGGGCTGCGTGCTCGTGCGCCCGGACGCCCACGTCGCCTGGCGCTCGCACCGGCTCCCCGACGACCCGGCGGCCGAGCTGGGCGCGGCACTCGCCGCCGTCCTCGCCCGGCCCTGACCGGCCCGGACCCGCCCGGCCGCGTACGGAAAGGATCTCCGATGGACCAGTTCGACCTCACGACCCTCCCGTCGCGCATCGTGTTCGGCCGCGGGACGCTCGACCGGACCGCGGAGGAGGTGCGCAGGCTGGGGCGGTCCCGGGTGCTGCTGCTCGCCACCCCGGAGCTGGCCGCGACCGGCGACCGGGTGGCTGCGGTCCTGGGCGGGCTGCTCGCCGGGCGTTTCGACGGCGCCGTCGTGCACACCCCGGTCGCGGTCACCGAGCAGGCACTGCTGGAGCTGCAGCGGACCGGCGCGGACTGCGTCGTCGCGGTCGGCGGCGGCTCGACGACCGGGCTGGCGAAGGCGCTGGCCGTCCGCACCGGCGTCGACCAGGTCGTGCTGCCCACCACCTACGCCGGTTCGGAGGTGACCCCGGTCCTCGGGGAGACCGAGGACGGGGTGAAGACGACCCGGTCGGATCCCGCCGTCCTGCCGGAGACGGTCGTCTACGACGTGGAGCTGTCGGCCGGTCTCCCGCGGGCGATCGCGGTGACCAGCGCGGTCAACGCGCTGGCGCACGCCGTCGAGGCGCTGTACTCCGCGCAGGCCAACCCGGTCACCGACGGGATGGCGCTCGACGCGGTCGAGCTGCTCACCGGCGGTCTGCGGGCGCTCGCCGACGGCACCGACGATCTCGGCGTCCGGTCCGGGCTGCTGCGCGGCGCGTGGCTCGCCGGGACCTGTCTCGGGACGGTCGGCATGGGGCTGCACCACAAGCTCTGCCACACCCTGGGCGGCTCCTTCGACCTGCCGCACGCGCCGGTGCACACCGTCGTGCTGCCGCACGCGATGGCCTACAACGCCGCCGCGGTGCCGGAGGTCATGGACCGGATCGCGGCGCGCATGGGCGTCGCCGACGCCCCCGGCGCGGTCCACGACCTCGTCCGGGCGGCGGGCGGCCCGACGTCGCTGGCCGCGATCGGGATGCCCGCCGACGGGCTGGACCGGGCGGCCGAGCTGGCCACGGCCGCGCCGTACCCGAACCCGGCCCCGGTCACCCGGGACGGGATCCGCGCGCTGCTCGACCGGGCCCAGCGCGGTGACCGCCCGGCGGCGGTCCCCGGTCTCCGCGGCGCGGTCGCCGGCCTCACCGAGCAGGTCACGCGATCGTTCGACGCGGACCGCGCCCCCCGCGCGACGGTCCTGCTGCGGGACCTCGTCCGCCGGTTGCACGGCTTCGCCGTCGACAACGACCTGACCCAGCAGGAGTGGCAGACCGGCATCGACTTCCTCACCCGGGCCGGTCACATCACCACCGACACCCGCCAGGAGTTCATCCTGCTGTCGGACACGCTGGGCCTGTCCAGCGTCATCGACCTGCTCACGAACTCCCGGACGCCGGACAGCACGTCGTCGGCGGTGCTCGGCCCGTTCTACGTGGCGGACCCGCCGGAGCTCGCGCAGGGCACCGACATCTCGGCGGGGCTGCCCGGGGTGCCGCTGCACGCCGACCTCACCGTGACCGACACCCGGGGGACACCGCTGGCGGGCGCGGTCGTCGACGTCTGGCAGTCCGACGACGACGGCTTCTACGACGTGCAGCAGCCCGACCTGGAGGGACCCGTCCTGCGCGGACGGCTGCGCACCGACGGCGACGGCCGGCTCCGCTTCCGGTCGATCCTGCCCTCGGAGTACCCGATCCCGACCGACGGCCCGGTCGGCGGACTGCTGGCGGCGACCGGGCGGCACCCGTACCGGGCGCCGCACCTGCACGTCCTGATCGACGCCCCGGGCCACCGCAGGCTGGTGACGCAGCTGTTCGTGCGCGGCGGGCGGCACCTGGACTCCGACGCCGTCTTCGGGGTGAAGGACGACCTGATCGTCGACTTCGTGCCGCGCACCGGCCCGATGCCCGACGGGACGGATCCCGGGGGCGAGTGGCGGGAGCTGTCGTTCACCTTCGAGGTGCAGCCGGAGGACGGGTGACGGGCACTATCCGGTGAGCTCGCCGTTCGAGACGCCGCCGACGAAGGCCCGCCACTCGGCCGGGGCGAAGCTCAGGACCGGGCCGGTGCGGTCCTTGCTGTCGCGGACGTAGACGAGCCCGTTCGCGTCGATCAGGTTGTCGGCGATCTCGACGCAATTGCCGCCGTTGTTGCTACGAGTGCTCTTGCGCCAGATGGCGCCGTCGATCTCATTCATTTCCCAGTTCCTCCCGGGCTACGGTCAGTCTGTCGCGGGTCCGGTCCTCGTCGAGCGCGCGGCTCTGCAGGTCGTTCCACACGAGGTGGTAGGCGGCGACCTCCTCGGGCTTGTTGAGGTACATCGCCCCGGTCAGGGTCTCGGCGTAGACGAGCGGCGGTTCGAGGACCTCACCGCCATGCGGTGCTTGCGGGAAATCCAGGAACGCGAACGAACTAGGGTGTGTCTCCCAATGCGCGGAGCCAGGTGACGATTGCCTTCAGGACGGCGCCGCCGCGGAAGGTCAGGGCGAGCTTGTCGTAACGGGTGGCCAGCCCGCGCCACTGCTTGACGTGGCAGAACCCGCGCTCGACGACGTTGCGGTTTCGGTAGTCGACCGGATCGAATGCGGGCGGTCGGCCGCCGCGTGAGCCCCGTCGTTTGCGGTGTCCCTGCTGGTCAGAGGGCTCCGGAATGACAGCGATGATCCGGCGCTCGCGCAGGTGCCGGCGGATCGCGCGTGAGGAGTAGGCCTTGTCCGCGCGCACGCGTTCAGGCCGGGTCCGGGGTCGTCCCGGGCCCGGTCGGGCGATGCTCAGGCGCGCCATCAGGTGCGGAAACATTGGCGAGTCGCCGCCCTGGCCGGGGCCGAGGAGGACCACCAGCGGGCGGCCGTGCCCGTCAACGAGCTGGTGGATCTTCGTCGACAGCCCTCCGCGGGACCGTCCCAGCGCGTGATCTGCTGGTTCGGCGAGCAGATTCGTGTAGTTCGATCCGGCCCCCTGTGTCGCGCTTGAGGGTCGCGGCGTGCTGGTGGGCACGGATGATCGTGGAGTCCACGCTGACCGCCCACCCGAGCACCTCGGCGGCGTCGGCCTCGACCAGAAGAGCAGCCAGGATGTGGTCCCAGGTGCCGTCGCCGCTGTAGCGGCGGTGCCGCTTCCACAACGTCTGCCACGGCCCGAACTCGGCTGGGACGTCGCGCCAGGGAAGCCCGCACCGATACCGGTAGATGATCCCCTCGAGCACCCGGCGGTCATCGCGGAACGGGCGCCCGCGACGACCCTCGGAGGAGGGCAACAGCGGCGCCAGACGGGCCCACTGGGCATCAGTCAGGACAGCGGTACGCGGCACCGATCAAGCATCGCGCACCCCGCTCCGCCTATCTGGGAGACACGCCCTAGTCGTGGCTGTCGGTGGCACGACGACCTCCTGCGGATCGGGCGGGGCCGGGCGGCGCGGACGGGGTGGTGCGGCGTCACGCGACGACCGGGTCGGTGCGCAGGTCGACGGCGACGCCGTCGGCGGCCGAGCGGTACAGCGCGAGCGCCGCCGCGACCACCGACCTGCCGTAGTCGCCGTCGACGTGGCGGGCCCCCGGCTCACCGCGGACGGCGGCGACGAAGCCGTCGAGCTGGGCGCGCAGCGCCTGGTGCATCCGGTCCGGCGCGGCCGGGCGCAGCAGCTCGGACCGCCCGCCCTGCAACAGGAACAGGCCCTCGGTCCCGGACACCCGCAGGGTGGCGCCCTCCAGCGCGATCTCGGTCTCGTCGAAGTACGGCGCGCCCCGGCTGGTGAGCGTGAGACCGGCGGCGGTGCCGTCGGCCAGCTCCAGCAGGGCGATGGCGTCGGTCTCGACGGCGACCCCGGGCCGGCCGCGGACGACCCCGGTCACCCGGCCGATCCGGGAACCGGTGAGCCACTGGATGCGGTCCAGCCCGTGCGTGCCGACGTTCAGCACGATCCCGCCACCGGCCTGCTGCGGGTCGAAGAACCAGCCCGGCCGGGAACCCGGGTCGTAGTGCGCGGACCGGCGGTGGGTCACGAGCACCGGCTCGCCGTAGCGCCCGGACGCGACGATGTCGCGGGCGTGCCGGGCCACCGGATCGAAGTGCAGGATGTGCGCGACGGCGAGCAGCGTGCCGGCGCGGGCGCAGGCCGCGATCATCGCGGTGCAGTCCTCGACGGTGGTGGCCATCGGCTTCTCGACCAGCACCGGCAGCCCGGCGTCGGCGGCGTCGAGGACGATCGGTGTGTGCAGGGCGTGCGGTGCGGCGACGACCACGGCGTCCAGCGCCGCGGTGGCGAACATGGCGCGGTGGTCGGTGAACACCGCTGCGCCGTCCCCCGCCAGCTCCGCGGCCGCCGCCCGGCGCACGTCGCAGACGGCGGCGATCCGGTGGCCCGGGGCGCCGGCGGCGGCCCGGACGTGCGCGGCGCCGAAACCACCCGCTCCGACGACGCCGATACGGGCCCGGTCGTCCGGGGCTCGGTCGTTCACAGCACTCCCTGTCGGTCGATGGTCACGTGTTCGGAGGCACGAGGGGCCGCGGGCCGTCCGGCCGCGCCGCACGAGGCGCGGACCACCAGCCGCGGCAGGATCTGCGTCCGGTGGGTGAGCGGGGCCGCCCCGGTGCCGCCGAGCTGGCTCAGCAGCAGCTGTGCGGCGAGGGCGCCCACCTCGGTCTTCGGCGGTGAGACGGCCGTCAGGGGCAGGTCCCCGACCTCGGCGACCTCGTCGTCGTAGGCGACGACCGCGAGGTCGCCGGGCACCGACACCCCCTGGCGCCGGGCCTCGACGACGAGGGCGGCGGCGTCCCGGTCGCCGTGGCAGAACACGGCCGACACCCCGGCGTCGGCGCAGTGTGCGGCGTAGGCGGCGATACCGGCGGTGTCCCACACCTCGCGGCGGGCCACGGCGCCCTCGACGACGTCGATGCCGAGCCGGGCCGCCGCGCGGTCGAACCCCGCGGCGATGATCTCGGAGGTCCCGGTGCGTTCCCGGCCGAGCAGCCCGATCCGGCGGTGCCCGAGCCGGTGCAGGTGACGCAGGGCCAGGTGCACGCCCCCGACGTGGTCGGTGGCGACGTAGGACGTCGGGTCGTCGGGGTCCGGCGCCGGGGGCACCCGTTCGGCCAGCACGTAGGGCACCGGCAGCTCGCGGAGCCGGTCCAGGTGGGCCTGCGGGTCCTCGAGCAGGTGCAGGTTGGGCACCAGCAGCAGCCCGGACACCCCGCTGGCCAGCATCGCCCGCAGCTCGTCGCGTTCGACGCCCAGGTCGTACTGGGAGCAGGCGAGGACGACGCCGTGGCCCGCGTCGCGCAGCACGCGCTCGATCCCGTCGACCACCCGCGGGTAGTAGTACGTCGTCGACGGGACGAGCACGCCGACCAGGCGCCGGACCGCGCCGGTGCCCGCGGCCGGCGGCTCGGGGGTCCCGGGCGTCACGTAGGGTGTGTCTCCCAATGCGCGGAGCCAGGTGACGATCGCCTTCAGGACGGCGCCGCCGCGGAAGGTCAGGGCGAGCTTGTCGTAACGGGTGGCCAGCCCGCGCCACTGCTTGACGTGGCAGAACCCGCACTCGACGACGTTGCGGTTTCGGTAGTCGACCGGATCGAATGCGGGCGGTCGGCCACCGCGTGAGCCCCGTCGTTTGCGGTGTCCCTGCTGGTCAGAGGGCTCCGGAATGACAGCGATGATCCGGCGCTCGCGCAGGTGCCGGCGGATCGCGCGTGAGGAGTAGGCCTTGTCCGCGCGCACGCGTTCAGGCCGGGTCCGGGGTCGTCCCGGGCCCGGTCGGGCGATGCTCAGGCGCGCCATCAGGTGCGGAAACATTGGCGAGTCGCCGCCCTGGCCGGGGCCGAGGAGGACCACCAGCGGGCGGCCGTGCCCGTCAACGAGCTGGTGGATCTTCGTCGACAGCCCTCCGCGGGACCGTCCCAGCGCGTGATCTGCTGGTTCGGCGAGCAGATTCGTGTAGTTCGATCCGGCCCCCTGTGTCGCGCTTGAGGGTCGCGGCGTGCTGGTGGGCACGGATGATCGTGGAGTCCACGCTGACCGCCCACCCGAGCACCTCGGCGGCGTCGGCCTCGACCAGAAGAGCAGCCAGGATGTGGTCCCAGGTGCCGTCGCCGCTGTAGCGGCGGTGCCGCTTCCACAACGTCTGCCACGGCCCGAACTCGGCTGGGACGTCGCGCCAGGGAAGCCCGCACCGATACCGGTAGATGATCCCCTCGAGCACCCGGCGGTCATCGCGGAACGGGCGCCCGCGACGACCCTCGGAGGAGGGCAACAGCGGCGCCAGACGGGCCCACTGGGCATCAGTCAGGACAGCGGTACGCGGCACCGATCAAGCATCGCGCACCCCGCTCCGCCTATCTGGGAGACACGCCCTAGGTGCCGGACCCCTGCCGGCGCTGGACGAGCCCCTCGGCGACGAGGTCACGGACGGCCCGGCGCAGGGTGTTGATGCTGACCGCGTGCGAGTCGGCGAGCTCGCGCTCGACCGGCAGCCGGCTGCCGGCCGGCCAGGTGCCGTCCTCGATGTGGGACCGCAGCTGCTCGGCGACATGCAGGTATTTGCGTCGCAGAGGGAATGAATCGCGCGTCGCTGCCGAATTCATGGGCAGAGAATCGGGGAAAACATCCTCTTGTGTCAACCCGATGGGTGATGTTCTGCTGATTCCAGCGAACGGATATGGCAATTCATTCCGTTCTGTAGGAATGAATGCGCACGAGGAGGTGCCATGAACGGAGCGTCGGCGAACTCGGCCGAGCTCGAGCGTGAACTCGGCCGCCCGCGCGCTGACGGCGGCCGGGCGTACCGGTACCCGGGTGCTGGCGGTGTCGCGCTGGACCGACACCGCGGCCCGCGACCGGCTCGCCGCGCACGGCGTCGAGACCGTGACCGCCGACCTGGCCGACCCGGAGGCGGTGGCCGCCCTGCCCGACGCCGGCGTGGTCGTGCACCTCGTCGGGGCCAAGTTCGGCACCGGCAGCGCCCCGGAACGGGCGTGGATGACCAACACCGTGCTGCCCGCGTACGTGGCCCGGCGGTGGCCCGGCGCGGCCACCGTGGCCCTGTCGACGGGCAACGTCTACCCGATGACGGCGCCGGTCACCGGCGGGGCGACCGAGGACGACGCGCCCGCCCCGCAGGGCGACTACGCCGTCACCTGCCTCGGGCGGGAGCAGGTCTTCACCCACGCCGCCCGCACCCGGGACACGCCGGTCGCGCTGATCCGGCTCAACTACGCGGTCGAGCCCCGCTACGGGGTGCTCGCCGACCTGGCCCGCGCCCTGGTCGCCGGGGCCCCGATCGAGGTCGGTACCGGGGCGGTCAACGTGGTCTGGCAGCGCTATGCGAACGAGGTGGTGCTGCGCAGCATCGGGCACGCCCGTGGCGGCGAACCGTTCGTGCTCAACCTGACCGGCCCGGAGACGGCCGGGGTGGGGACGCTCGCCCGGCGCCTGGCCGACCGGCTCGGCGTCGCCGCGCACCTCACCGGGACGCCGCCGCAGACCAGCCTGCTCAGCGACGCGACGCGCTGCCACGAGCTGTTCGGCTACCCGGACCGCACGCTCGGCCAGCTCGTGGACCTGCAGGCCCGCTGGCTGCTGGCCGGCGGCGAGGTCTGGGATCTCCCGACCAAGTTCGAGCGCCGCGACGGCCGGTTCTGATGCCGGCCGTCCTGGATCCCGCCGTCGCGCGGCTGCTGCACCACGGGACGGTGATCCCGGCGCACCCGCTGGCGCTGACCGCGGACCGGGTGCTCGACGAGGATCGCCAGCGCGCGCTGACCCGGTACTACCTGGCGGCCGGGGCGGGCGGGCTCGCCGTCGGCGTGCACACCACCCAGTTCGCGCTGCGCGAGCACGGGCTGCTGCCCACGGTGCTCGGGCTCGCCGCGCAGGAGGCCCGCGCCGCCGCACGGGAGCGGCCGTTCGTGCTGGTCGCCGGCGTCTGCGGACCCACCGTCCAGGCGGTCGCGGAGGCGGCCACGGCCCGCGAACTCGGGTACGACGCCGTGCTCGTCTCACCCGCCGGGCTGGACGACGTGGACCTCGACGGCCTGCTCGACCGCAGCGCGGCGGTCGGTGAGGTGCTCCCGGTCGTCGGGTTCTACCTGCAGGAGGCCGTCGGCGGGCGGTACCTGCCCGCGGGATTCTGGCGGCGGCTCGCCGACCAGCCGTCGACGGTCGCGGTCAAGGCGGCCCCGTTCGACCGCTACCGCACGCTGGAGCTGGTGGCGGGCGTCGCCGCGTCCGGCCGGGGCGCCGACGTCGCCCTCTACACCGGCAACGACGACGCGATCGTCGCCGACCTGCTCACGCCCTACCACGTGACGGGCCCGGACGGGCCGGTCGTGCGGCACTTCGTCGGGGGCCTGCTGGGGCACTGGGCGGTGTGGACCCGCTCGGCCGTCGACCTGCTCCGTGACGCGCACGCCGCCCGCGACGGCGACGCCGGCGCGCGGGCGCGCGCACTGGCCCGGCTCGCCGGTGACACCGACGCCAACGCCGCCGTCTACGACGTGCGGGGCGGTTTCGCCGGGTGCATCGCCGGGGTGCACGAGGTGCTGCGCACCCACGGTCTGCTGCGTGGCACCTGGTGCCTCGACCCCGCCGAGGACCTCTCGCCCGGCCAGGCCGCCGAGATCGCGCGGGTGCACGCGTCCTACCCCTGGTTGTCCGCCGAGGCCCGGTTCGTCGCCGACGGTCTGGCGCGGTGGCTGCCGGAGCCCGGCTCCGGTCGTACGGCCCGCACGTGCTCTGCCGACCCATCCGAGCGAACCACGGAGGAAACACAGTGAGACATCGCAGAAGGACCCTGTCCCTGGTGACCGGCGCGACGACGGCGGCGCTGCTCGCCGCCGTCGTCCTGGCCCCGCAGGCGGTCGGTGCCCAGGCCGCGACGCTGCCGGACAACGGTTTCGAGCGGCCCGCCGCCGGTGGTGCCTACCCGCTGTCGGAGTGGATCGCGGACGGCTGGAACGCGCCGTGGGCGCTCGGCATGGAGGACCGGGTCGTCGTCGACGCCGAGGCGCCCGCGTACGAGGGCGACAAGTCACTGCGGGTGCTGTACCCGGAGGGGAAGATCGGCCCGGAGAACTCCGGTGCCTCCGCGCCCTTCACGCTGCCGAAGGCGCCCGAGTACTACCTCTCCTACGCGGTGCGGTTCGACGAGAACTTCAGCTGGGGCACCAGTGAGTACGCGGGCAAGGTCGGGCTCGGCCTCGCCGGGGGCAAGTCGTGCTCCGGCGGCCAGGTCTGCGACGGGACCAACGGCTTCAGCTCGCGGCCGATCTGGCGGCAGAACAACGGCCAGGCCGCGATCTACTACTACTCGATGGGCCACGAGGGCGAGTACGGCGACTACACGGTGCTCAAGCGCGACGGCGCCGACATCCACTGGCCGCGGGGGGAGTGGGTCACCATCACCCAGCGGCTGAAGGTCAACACCGTCACGAACGGCGCCGCCAACCCCGACGGCGAGATCGAGATCTTCTTCAACGGCGTCTCCGCCGCGCTGGTCACCGACCTGCGCTTCGTGACCAACGCCGACCAGGTGGACCGCGCCTACCTCTCCAGCTTCGCCGGCGGTGCCGAGGAGACCTTCGCACCCGCCCACGACAGCTACATCTGGTACGACGACCTGCGGGTGTCGACCACCCGGCCCGCCGACCTCTGAGTCGTCCGCCCGATCCGACGAACCTCGGAAGGAGGGCCCCGTGCCCGCCACCCCGTTCCCCGTACCGCGCTCGCTGGTCACCTCACCCGGCGGTGCCGCGCTCGACGCGGCCGTGACCGCGGAGACCGACACCGCGATCCCCGCCCAGGGGTACCGGCTGCGCACCGGGCCGGACGGGGTGGCGGTCCGGTACTCCGACGCCGCCGGGCTGCGCTACGCGCTGCAGACCCTGGACCAGCTACGGGCGTCGCCGGACTACACCGACGTCGGCTACGACATCGCCGACCATCCCAACATCGGGTGCCGGGGGTTCCTGCTCGACGTCAGCCGGGACCGCGTCCCCACCCGGGCCACCCTGGCCCGGTGGGTCGAGATCCTCGCGCTCGCCCGCTTCACCCAGCTGGAGCTCTACACCGAGCACACCTACGCCTTCGCCGAGCACCGTGCGGTGTGGCAGGACGCGTCCCCGCTCACCGCGGCCGACCTGCACTGGCTCGACGGGGTCTGCGCCGCCGCCGGGATCGAGCTGGTGGCCAACCAGAACACGTTCGGCCACATGGAGCGCTTCCTGGCCCACCCGGAGTACGCGCCGCGCGCGGAGAACCCCGACGGGTTCGAGCGCGGCGGCGGCCACCATCCCCCGAGCACGCTGGCCCCGACCCCGGACAACGCCGCGTTCGCGCACGGCCTGCTCGCCGAGGTCACCGCGCAGGTGCGCAGCCGGCGGGTGAACATCGGCGCCGACGAGCCGTTCGAGCTGGGCACCGGCCACTCCGCCGAGCGGGTACGCCGCGACGGCCGCGGCCCGGTCTACATGGACCACATCACCGCGGTGATGGCGCCCTGGCTGGCCGAGGGCTACACGGTCGAGTTCTGGGCCGACGTGTTCCTCGACCATCCCGAGCTGCTGGACCGGGTCCCGCCCGGCGCGGTGCCGGTGGTGTGGCAGTACGACGGCCCCCGGCACACCGCGGAGGTGCTCGCCGCGGACGGCGCGGAGGCCGGTGCCTGGTCCGGGCGCGGGGCGGACCTGCACCGCCTGCGCGACGGCTTCGGCGCCGCCGCCCGCCGGCTGCGGGCCGCGGGCGTCCCGTACTGGGTGGCGCCGGGCGCGGCGAACTGGAACAGCGTGCTCGGCCGGTTCGACAACGCGGTGGAGAACATCCTGGACGCCGCCGCAGCCGGGATCGAGCACGGCGCCGCCGGATTCCTGCTCACCTCCTGGGGCGACCACGGCATGTGGGACCCGCCGCCGGTGGCGTTCGGGCCCGCGGTGCTCGGCGGGGCGGTGAGCTGGTGCCTGGAGGCGAACCGGGACCTCGACGTCGCCGCCGTCCTCGACGAGCGGGTGCTGGGCGATCCGGCCGGTCTGCTCGGCGGCGTGCTGGTCCGGCTCGGCGGGGTGTACCGCCACTTCGGCGTGCCGCTGCTCAACGGCTCGCCGGTGGCCCGGGTGCTGTTCGGCGAGCCGGGCCTGCCGTTGCCCGAGCTGCCGGCGGCGGACGCGCTGGACCGGGTGTCCGCGGTCCTGGCGGGGTGCCGCCGCGACCTGGCCGCCGCCGACCCGGCGTCCGCGGACGGGCCGGTGGTGCGCCGCGAGCTGGAGCACGCGGTCGCGCTGGCCGAGTTCGCCGTCGACGTCCTCGCCGCCCGCGCCGCGGCGGGCCCGGACGGTCCCGGCGCGGACACGGCCCGCCGGTTGCTGAACCGGCTCGATCCGCTGCTCGCCGAGCAGCGCGCCTGCTGGCTGCTGCGCGCCCGCCCCGGCGGGCTCGACGACAGCATCCGGCGGATCGACGGGCTCCGCCACGAGCTGCTGCGGGCGGCCGCCCGATGACCGCCGCCGCGACCGCGCCGGTGCGGGACTGGCTCGCGACGCTGACCGGGGACGACCCGCGGTCCGCACTCGCCTGGGACCCCGGCCCGCTCCCGGCGGCGCAGGCCCGCGACCGGCTCGGACCGCTCGGGGTACCGGAGGAGGACCGGGCCGCGGTACTGGCGACCCTGCCGGACCCGCGGCACGACCCCGACCGGTGGCGGGCCCTGTGCGGGTGCCTGCGGACGCTGTTCTCCGGGCCGCCGGGACGCGAGCCGGACTGGCCCGACGCCCCGGCCGGGCTCGGCGCCGCCGGCCGCTACTTCTACGTCCACCTCTGCCTGCTGGCCCTTCCGGCCGCGCGGGACCGGCAGCACGGGGCCGGCGTCACCGACGACGTCGCGGACGCCACGTTCGCCGACGTCGGCGCGAAGATGACCATGTACCGGCGGGCGCACGGGACCGGCGGGTTCGACCGGCAGCGCTGGGTCGTCCGGCACCTGCGGGGCACGCTGCACCGCTTCGGGCGCCTGCAGTTCGAGCGCGCCCGCTTCGCCGCGGCGGCGGTCGGCGGCCCGGCCGGGCCCGCCGGGCCCGCCGACGGCGACCCGGTACTGGCGGTGCACATACCCGGCGACGGGCCGATGCGTCCCGGGGACTGCGACGACTCGTTCCGGGCCGCGCACGCCGCCGTGGCCGCCGAGCCGCCCGCCGCCCGCCCCCGGTTCGCCACCTGCAGCTCGTGGCTGCTCGACGACCAGCTCGCGGAGTACCTGCGCCCGGACAGCAACATCGTCGACTTCCAGCGCCGGTTCACCCCGGTCGGCCGGTCCGCCGCGGGGGACGCCGACATCCTGGAGTTCGTCCTCGACATCCCACCCGGCCGGGCGTTCCCGGCGCACCCGCCGCAGGACACCGCGCTGCAGCGTGCGATCGTCGGGCACCGCCGGGCGGGGCGGACGTGGCGGGTGGCGCACGGGTGGGTGCCGCTCGGGCCCGCGGCGGGCGCGGGCGCCCGGTTCAGCAGCCGGTGAACCGCGGGTCGGCGGACCAGCCCGCGTTCGCCCACTGCTCGGGGGCGGCCGGGACGATCCCCGGCCGGACCACGGCGAGCTTCTCGACGAGCCAGGTGGCGAACCGGGCCGCGCCCTGCTGGCAGGCGTGGATGCCGTCGGCGCTGCGATCGGGCAGCCCGTCCCGGGTCTGCTGGTAGGCCGGGCCCCAGACCGTCTCGGCGTCGAGGGCGACGACCCGGCCACCGGATCCGTCGGCGACGGACAGGACGGCGTCGCGGGTCGCGGCCAGCTCGCCCATGTGCGGGGCGTAGAAGTCGTCGGGCCGGATCGGCGGCGCCGTGACCAGCGCGAGCACGGCCCCGGTCCCCGACACCGTGTCGGCCAGCCGCTGGTAGGCGTCCCGCTGTTCCTGCGGGGTGCCCCAGTCGTAGGTCGTGACCTGGTAGACGACGACCGTCGGTGCGGCGGCGGCGATCCGGCCGGGCAGCTCCGGCCAGTGCCGGTCGGCGAACGGTCCGACGACGTTGCCGCCCCCGTCGGCGGCGAGGGACTCGAACCCCGCCCCGGCGGCGTCCAGCGCGGCGCCCAGCGGGAGGGCCAGTCCCTCGGCCACCGAGTCGCCGAGCAGCAGCACCGTCTCCGGTCCGCCGGCGCCGGCCGCCCCCTCCGCCGGTCCGGCGGTCCGGTCGGCGCAGGCCGCGGTCGTCAGGAGTGCACAGGTCAGCAGGGCGATGAGTCTCGCGGTCGTGGTCACGGTGCCGACCGTCCCGCCCGTGCGTCGCGGCGGCTCCACCGTCGTGTCGCGGTCGTGTCGCAGCCTGCGCGTCACCGCGACGGGGCCGCGTCCGGGACCCGATACTGGCGTCGTGGCCGCGGTACTGCTGATCGAGGACGACCCGCTGGTGCGGCGTGGTCTCGAACTCGCGCTGAGCCGCCTGGGCCACGGCGTCCAGCTGGCGGGGACCGGCGAGGACGGGCTGCGGGAGTTCGGCGCGCGCCGCCCCGACCTGGTGGTGCTCGACCTGATGCTGCCCGGGATGGACGGGTTCGAGGTCTGCCGGCGGATCAGGGCGGCCGGGGAGACCCCGGTGATCATGCTGACGGCCCGCGGCGAGGACACCGACGTCGTCGGGGGCCTGGCCGCCGGGGCGGACGACTTCGTGGTCAAGCCGGCCCGGCCCGCCGTGCTCGACGCGCGCATCCGCGCCGTGCTGCGGCGGGCCGGTACCACCCCCGCCGACGGCGCCGTGCACGTCCACCGGGACCTGCGGGTCGACACCGCCTCGCTGGCGGTGTCGGTGCGCGACGAGCCGGTGGCGCTGACCCCCACCGAGCTGCGGCTGCTGCTGACCCTGCTGCGGGCACCGGGCCGGGTGTTCAGCCGGCGCCAGTTGCTGCAGGAGGTGTGGGAGCACGACTACCTCGGCGACTCGCGCCTGGTCGACAACAGCGTGCAACGGCTGCGGGCCAAGATCGAGACCGTCCCGGCGGAGCCGGAGTACGTCCAGACCGTGCGGGGGTTCGGCTATCGCTTCGGGCCGGTGTGACGCCGGGACGCGGACCCGGCCGCGGACGCGTGGGCTGCGCGTCCGGTTCGTCGTCGCGTTCGTGCTGGTGACGGTGGCCGGTGCCGGTGCGGCGGCGTGGGCGGCGGCCGGTGCGGCCGGTGCGGCGCTGACCGGGTCGTTGCAGAGCGGGCTGGTCACCGACGTCGGCTCCTCGGTCGCCGCCCTCGCCCCGACCCTGACCTTCCCGCCCGACCGGGACGCGCTGGACCGGCTCCGGACGGCGGTGGGCCCGGACGCGCTCGTCGTCGCCGGGGACCGGGAGTCCGCGGGTGGGGCCGCCGGCCGGGTCGTCACCGACGCCCTGCGCGCCGGGGTCCGGGGCGGCGACCGCACGCTCACCGAGCGGGTCGTCGACGGCGGACGGCCGTGGCTGGTGATCGGCGTCCCGGTCGTGCGGACCGGCCTGGACGGTGCCCGGACGGCCTCCGGCGTCGAGGTCTACGCCGCGCGCGATCTCACCGCCGTCGACACCGAGGTCGGCGGCGTCGCCGGTGCCGCGGCCGGTGCCGCGGCGCTGACCGTGCCGTTCGCCGTGGTCCTCGCGGTGCTCGCCGCCGGGAGCGTGCTGCGGCCGGTCCGCGACCTGCGGGACACCGCCCGGCGGCTCACGGCCGGTGACCTCACCGCGCGGGCCGCCCCGACCGGTGCCGACGAGCTGGCCGACCTCGCCCGGACCGTGGACGAGATGGCAAGCTCGCTGCAGGCGTCGATGGCCACGATGGAACGGATGCAGGACGACGCGCGCCGCTTCGCCGCCGACGTCTCGCACGAGCTGCGCACCCCGCTCTCGACGCTGACGGCGGTCGCCGACGTGCTGGACGCCGCGGCCGCCGACCTGCCGCCCGACGGCCGCGAGTCCGTGCAGCTCGCCGTGACCGAGATCCAGCGGCTGGTCCGGCTGGTGGAGGACCTCATGGAGATCTCGCGCCTCGACGCCGGGACCGCCACCCTGCGCCGGGAACCGGTGGACGTGGCCGAGGCGGTGGGCGAGAGCCTGCGCGCCCGGGGCTGGGCCGCGGAGGTCGAGCTCGTCGCCCCGCCGGGGCCGCCGCTGCTGCTCGACCGTCGCCGGCTGGACGTGATCGTGGCCAACCTCGTCGGCAACGCGCTGCGGCACGGGGCCCCGCCGGTCGTCGTACGGGTGGGCGGGGATGCGGACCGGCTGCTGGTCGAGGTCGTCGATCACGGGCCCGGTCTTGCCGACGACGTGCTCCCGCAGGTGTTCGACCGGTTCTTCAAGGCCGACCCGGCCCGTGGCCGCACCCCGGGCAGCGGCCTCGGCCTCGGGATCGCCCGGGAGAACGCCCGCCTGCACGGTGGCGACCTGACGGTGGGGACGGCCGGGGCCCGCGGGACGCGCTTCGTGCTGTGGCTGCCGCGCGAGGCGGGGGACCGGTGAGCGGCGCCCGGCGGGCGGCCTGCGGGCTGCTGCTCCTGGTGCTCGCCGGGTGCGGCGTGACGCCCGCCGGCGTCACCGATGCGGGCCCGGCCCCGACCGGGGTGGCACCGGGGCCGACGGTGTTCTTCCTGGGGCCGGCGGGGGAGCTGCGCGGACAGGTGCGCCCGATCGGGCACCTGGGCACGATCTCCGACGCGCTCGCGCTGCTGCTCGCCGGTCCGGGCGGCTCGGGTCTGGGCACCGGGATCGCTCCGGCCGGTGTGCAACGGGCCGGTGTCGTGCTGACCCCGGCCGGCATCGACGTCCGCGTGCCGCTGACGATCGGGGACGTGACGCCGGCCGGCGTCGACCAGATCGTCTGCACCGCGCTCGCCGTCCACGTGGTCGGGGGCGGGGCCCGGGACACGACCGTCCGGGTGGACTTCGTCCAGCCGACGCCCGAGTCGGACGTGCGGCGTCGCTGCCCGGTGATCCGCTGAGCCCGTCCGCTCGGCCCGGCCGCTCAGCCCAGCCGGGAGACGTCCACCACCACCGGCGGCGGGGCGGGCAGCACCACCCACAACACCGCCCACAGCACGGCCAGCCCGATCGTCACCGTGACCACGGCGGCGAGACCGCTCCGCCCGCGGGCCCAGCCCGCGCGGAACCGGACCGGGTCCTCGACCAGCACGGTCGACAGGATGGCCGCCCCGACCGAGACCGCGCACACCGTGACCGTCCACAGTGGGTCCCCCGGGCCGCCCGGGAGCAGCACGATCACCGGCCAGTGCCACAGGTAGAGGGCGTAGGAGATCCGGCCCGCCCCGGTCAGCGGCCGCACGGCGAGCAGGCGGGCCACCCACGACCGCGGTGCCTGCACGCAGAGCGCGATCAGCAGGGCCGCCGCGACCGAGAACAGGGCGAGACCGCCGGTGAACAGCAGCGGTGCCCGTTCCCCGTCGACGAGCAGCAGCGCCGCCGCGATCCCGGCGGCCGCGGCCGCCGCCGACCCGCCGGGCCACCGTCCGGGGAGACGGGCGAGGAACGCCCGCACCGGGCCGGTGGCCGCGGCCGCGCCGACGAGCAGCGAGAACGCCCGGGTGTCGGTGCCGGTGTGGACCCGGGTCGGATCGACCGGGTCGGCCAGCACCGCCATCAGCACCACCGAGCCGAGCGACAGCAGCGCTGCGGCCAGGAGCACGCGGCTCCCTGCCCGGTCCGCCCCGCGTGCGAGCAACACCACCAGCAGCGGCCACGCGAGGTAGAACTGCTCCTCGACGGCGACGCTCCACAGGTGCTCGAACACCCGCTGCTGCCCGAACCGGTCCCAGTAGCTCGCCGACTCGGCGAGCAGGTGCCAGTTCTGCAGGTTCAGCTGGACCCACGGGCCGTCGGACAGGGTCGAGCGCGCCAGGTCCGGCGGGCCGAACAGGACGGTGCCCGCCCCGGTGACGAGCAGCAGCACCGCCGTGGCCGGCAGCAGCCTGCGGGTCCGGCGGCCCCAGAACGCCCGCAACGACACGGTCCCGGTCGCGGCGACCTCCCGCAGCAGCAGGTCGGTGATGAGGTAGCCGGAGAGCGCGAAGAACAGGTCGACGCCCAGGAACCCACCGGGCAGCAGGCCGGTGTGGAACGCCAGCACACCCAGCACCGCGACACCGCGGAGCCCGTCCAGCGCCGCGGACCGGTTCGTGGAGGTCACCGGCGGCGCGGCGGCGGAATGCGTGGTTGCGGGCACGGCGACCACGGTGGCGCTCCGGTGCGGTCGCCGGGTCCCGGTGCTGTCGCAGATCCGTCGCAGACCGCCGGACGGCACCGGCAGCCGGCCCGCGGGTCAGCTCACGGTGGCCGCCCGCAGCAGGTCCCCGGCGGCCCGGGGCGCGACCCCGGTCAGCCGCTGCACCGTGTCGGTGACGGTGCCCAGGTACCCGAGCCGGGTGGCCGCACCGAAGGACACCGTCAGCTGTGCGAGCACCTCGGGCAGGCCGGCGGCCAGCAGGTGCCGTTCGAACGCGGCGTCGTCGAGGTCGGCCACGGACACCTCGGAGCCGGCGATCTCCCCGGCGATCCGGGCCAGGTCCGCGGCGGTGACGGCGTCCGGCCCGGTCACGTCGTACGCCCGGCCCTCGTGGCCGTCCTGGGTCAGCACGGCGGCGGCGACGGCGGCGCAGTCCCGGCGGTCGACGTAGGCCGCCCCGCCGGTCCCGCCGTTGGTCGTGAGCCGCCCGGTGCGGGCCGCGGCGGCGACCGTCGGTTCCTGCAGGTGGCTGTAGAGGTTGTTGCGCAGGAAGGTCCAGGCCACCGACGACTCGCGGAGCGCGGCCTCGGTGCCCAGGTGGTCGGGGACGACGAGCGCGGGGTTGTCCGGCCCGGGGGAGGGCACCGAGGTGTAGACCACGTGCCCGACCCCGGCCCGCTCCGCCGCCTCGATCGCGGCCCGGTGCTGGGGCACCCGGCGGCCGACCGCGTCGGTGGAGACCAGGAGCAGCTTCTCCACCCCGTGCAGTGCCTCGACGAGCGAGGCGGGGTCGTCGAAGTCGGCCGCACGGACCCGCGCGCCGCGCCCGGCGAGGTCGGCGAGTGCCTCGGGCCGGCGGGTGGTGAGGACGAGTTCGCCCGGGTCGACCCGGTCGAGGAGCAGTTCGGCGGTCGCCCGGCCGAGTGCGCCGGAGGCTCCGGAGACGGCGATGCTCACGGCGATCCAATCTGTTGCTGTGATGGTTACGAATAAACCGTAACCATCACAGTGGCGATATGGCAAGATGTCCGGCATGGCGGGGTCGACGAGCACACGGTTCGCGGTGGCCGTGCACGTCCTGACCTATCTGGCCGGGGTGCGCGACCGGCCGGTCAGCTCCGACGAGCTGTCGGCCAGCACGAACGTGAACGCCGTGCACGTGCGCCGGGTGCTGGGCCCGCTGCGGGACGCGGGGATCGTGCGGTCCCGCTCCGGTCCGGGCGGGGGATGGGAGCTGGCGGCCGGGCCCTGCGACCTGACCCTCGCCACGGTCTGGCGGTTGGTGGCCGACGACCAGCCGGTGCTGGGCCTGCACGGGCCGGACCCGGCATGTCCGGTGGGCCGGACGGTCCGGGACACGCTGCGGGACCTCGACGACTCGCTGGCCGCGGTCGTCGTCGCCGAGCTGGAACGGCGGACGGTGGGGGGCGTGCTCGCCGACCTGGTGGCGGACACCGGGGCGGAGCGGCCCCGCGGGCCCGGGGAGTGCCCCGGCTGAGCGCCCCGGCCGGTGCGCGACCGATGTCGGGGCCCGGCCGCCGGGGACGCGACGTCCGGCGGGTCCGGTCCGGTGCGGCGCCTGCCTACGCTGCGTCCGGGCAGCGGGGGACGGGAGTCGATCATGACGGTGCGGACGACAGGACCCGACGGGACCGTCGACGGTCTCGCGGACCGGGTGTGGGAGCACGTCGTGGCGACCGAACCCCAGCTCGCGCTGGGCAGCGGTGTGCCGGTCGAACGGCTGCCGCACGGTTCCGCGGCCGAGGCGGTCGCCGACGCGGCGGTCGGGCGGGCGGTCCGCGACGGCCTCGCCCGGATCGACCGGGCCGCGCTCACCCCGGACCGGCGGGACACGGCCGCCCTGCTGGAGCACGTCGCGCAGGACTGGTGCGCGGCCGAGGACCTGCGCTGGTCGTGCTTCCCGATCGCCCCGTACCGGTCCTACGGGATGCTGACGTCCGCCCCGCAGGCGCTGGGCTCGGTCGGTTTCGACGATCCCGCGTCCGATGTGGACCGCTACCTGTCGCTGCTGCGGGACGTCGCGCGGTGGGCGGACGAGGCGCGGGGCACGCTCGCCGGCCAGGTCGAGCGCGGCCTGGGCGTCCCGCGGGCCGCGCTGCCCGGGTTCACCGGCACCGTCACGCGGATCCGCGACCTGACGTCCACCTGGGCCCGGGCGCACGAGGAGCGGTCCGCATCGCTGGCCGCGGCGCACCGCGGTGCACTGGTCGACGGCGCCGGACGCCTGCACCGCGACGAGGTGCTCCCCGCGTTCGACCGGCTGTTGCGGTACCTGGACGGGCCCGGCGCGGACTCGGCGGTCGACGGGGCCGGGATGGCGCACCACCCGGGTGGTGCCGAGATCTACGCCCGGCTGGTCCGCTCCTACGCGTCCTACGACGTCACCCCGGAACAGGTGCACCGGATCGGCCTCGACGAGGTCGCCGAGCTGACCGAGCGGATGGCGCAGCTGCGGGCCGATGCCGGCGCCGCCGCCGACGAGCCGGCCCACCGCCGGGCCGTCGAGGCCGACCCGCGCTTCCACGCGCGCTCGCCCGCCGAGGTGGCGGACACCTACGCGCGGCACCTGCGCCGGATCGAACCGCTGCTGGGGCGCTGGTTCTCCGTGCTCCCGCAGGCGCCGTACGAGACCCGGCGGCTCGATCCGGCCCTCGAGGCCGGCATGTCCTACGGCTACTACGAGCCGCCCCGTGCGCAGGACCCGGTCGGACGCTACCGGTTCAACGGCTCCGGCCTGTCGAGCCGGTCCCAGGTCAACGCGGCCACGCTGATCTTCCACGAGCTCGTCCCGGGGCACCACTTCCACCTGGCCCGCCAGGCCGAGGACCGTGCCGCGCACCCGCTGCGCGGCCGGTACGCGCCGTTGCTGCTGGGCGCGTTCACCGAGGGCTGGGCGGAGTACGCCGCCGCGCTCGGCGCCGAGATGGGTCTCTACGACGACCCGTGGGACCGCTACGGCCACTACGTGCACCAGCGGTTCACCGCCCAGCGGCTGGTCGTCGACACCGGGGTGAACGCGCTGGGCTGGTCGCTGGAGCGGGCCGCGGACTACATGCGTGCGACGACCATGGAGTCCGAGGAGCAGATCCGCACCGAGACGCTGCGGTACGCGACCGACATCCCCGGCCAGGCGCTGGGCTACCGGCTCGGGTGTCTCCGGCTGCAGGAGCTGCGGGCCGGGGCGGAGCGGGAGCGGGGCGCGTCGTTCGACGTCCGGGAGTTCCACGAGGTCGTCCTCGGTCCCGGCGCACTGCCGCTGCACGCGGTGGGGGAGAACGTGTCCCGCTACGCGGCCGGGTCGGGGGGAGCGGCCCGGGTGTGACGGCCGGGCCCCGGGTCCGTTGCCCGCCGCGACGTCCGCTGCCAGGGTGGGCGCGGGGGACGGACCGAGGGGGCGCCGGATGGCGGAGCCGGCCGGGCACGAGCACCGGACGCGCCGGGGACCGGCGGCCGTCGTCCGGCGCTACCCGCTGACGGCCTACTCCGTCCTGCTCGTCGCGCTGAGCTGGCCCGCGCAG
Source organism: Pseudonocardia sp. HH130630-07 (assembly GCF_001698125.1). Taxonomy (NCBI): domain Bacteria; kingdom Bacillati; phylum Actinomycetota; class Actinomycetes; order Pseudonocardiales; family Pseudonocardiaceae; genus Pseudonocardia; species Pseudonocardia sp. HH130630-07. The sequence goes on from NZ_CP013854.1 coordinate 5,090,497, forward strand.
CTCGTCCTGCCGCTCGCGGTCGCCCTCGTCGGACCCAGCGTCTGTGCGTTCGTCGTGGTCGCCGTCGCCGGAGGCCGTGCGGGCGTGCGGGAGCTGTGGGGCCGGGTGCTGCGGTGGCGGGTTCCCGGCCGCTACTACGCGTTCGCGGTGGCCGGGCTGGGCGCCTACCTGCTCGGGACGGTCTGCGCGTTCACCGCGCTGCTGTTCCCGCAGCAGCTCGTGCCCCGGCCGGTCACGGAACTGGTCCTCACGGCGCTGCTCAACCTCCCGGTCCTGTTCGTGCTCGTGGGACTCGGGGAGGAGTTCGGCTGGCGCGGGTTCGTGCAGGACCGGTTGCAGCACCGGCACGGCCCGCTCGCGGCGGCCGTGCTCACCGGCCTGATGTGGGCGGTCTGGCACGTCCCGCTGCGGATCGCCGAGAACGGCTGGTCCGCCGCGAACCTCGGGTGGACGGTCGCCGGGATCACCTCCGCGGCCGTCGTCTACGCCTGGCTGTTCAACCGGACCGGGGGCAGCGTCCTGCTGGTCGCGCTGCTGCACGCGGGGGAGAACACCTGGATGGGCAGCCCGTTCGCGCTGCTCTTCGATCCGGGCTCGCCGGACTTCCTGTTCTTCGTCCACACGTGGAACGCGTTCTACGTGGTCCTGGCGCTGCTGGTCGTGGTGCTGACGAGGGGGCGTCTGGGGCTGCCGTCCGGCGCGATCGGCGAGCGGTGAGGGTGCCGCGTCAGAACCCGGAGAGCCCGGCGGTCGTGGTGACCCGGCCGAACCGGCCGTGCAGCGCCGCGGCGGTGCGTTCCTGGACCTCGCCCGGGTCCAGCGATCCCGAGCCGTGCCATCGGGGCAGCGCCATGGTCGCCGTCGCGTCCAGGACGAAGGTCACGCGGTAGCCGAGGTCGGAGGCCACCCGTGCGGTCGTCTCGCAGCACTGCTCGGTGCGCAGCCCGCAGACCACGACCTCGTCGGTGCCCCGGGCGCGCAGCCGGTCGTCGAGATCGGTCCCGGTGAACGCGTTGTGCACGGTCTTCGTCAGCGACGGCTCCCCGGGCTCCGGCACCAGCCCGGCCAGCGGGCGGACGTACCCGTGCGCGGGATCGAAGACGGTGCCGGTGCCCGGCTCGGTGTGGAACACCCACACCACGTCGTGACCGCCGGCCCGGGCCCGCCCGGCCAGCTCGCCGATGCGGTCGGCGACGTCCGGGTCGGACACGGTCGCCCAGTCGTCCGGGCGGGCGCGGAAGGACTCCTGGGCGTCGACGACGAGCAGCGTGGTGGTCATGCACCCAGCCTGGCGGGACCGTCGCGGACCCGGCCACGCCGTGAACGGTCACGAGGGGAGCAGATCCCGCCGCATCCCGGGCCCCGTACGGTGGCCCTCCACCGCCGGACCGGAAGGAACCCTCGGGTGCTGAGCAGCGAACTCGCCGAGCTGGCCGGGGTCACCGTCCGCACGCTCCGGCACTACCACCAGATCGGGCTGCTGGCCGAGCCGCCGCGCTCGGCCGGCGGATACCGGCGCTACGACGTGGGCCATCTCGTCCGTCTGCTGCGCATCACCCGGTTGACCGCGCTCGGTGTGCCGCTGTCGGCGCTGTCGTCGGTGCTCGACGACCCGGCCGCGGCGGAGGAGCTGCTCGACGACCTCGACCGGCAGGCGGCCGCCGGGATCGAGCTGCTGACGGCCCGCCGGGACAGCATCGCGGCGCTGCGGCGCACCGGGTCCCCGCCGGACATGGACCCGGATCTCGCGGCGTTCCGCTCGGCGTCGGGCCCGGGGCTGCCGGCCGAGATGGCCCGCTACGAGCGCGAGCAGCTGGTCCTGGTGGAGCACCTGCTCGGTGACGACGCCGGCCGGGCGCGGCTCCGGGCCCTGCTCGGGGCGGCCGCGGAGGAGTCGGCGGTGGCCGGCCCGCTGACCGCCCGGTTCTACGCACTCGACCACGACGCCCCGGACGCCGAGGTGGACCGGCTGATCGAGGAGTGGGTCGCGCACCTGCGCCCGATCCTCGCCCGCCTGTCGGACCTCCCCGAGCTGGACCGGCGGGCGTCGAGCCTGTTGAACGAGCTCGACGCCCGCTCGCTGAAGCCGGTGCAGCACCGGGTGGTCCGCCGGATCGAGGAGCGCCTGAGCGAGCCCGGCGAGGGCTGAGCCGGGTCAGCCCGCGCTGCCGGCCACGCTGCCGCTGCGTCCGCCCAGGTGCTTGGCGAGGAAGCGCTCCAGGGTCTGGTACAGCTCGATGTTGCTGTCCGCGTTGATGAACCAGTGTCCCTCCCGCTCGTTGAGCAGGTACTCCACCTCGGAGCCGCGGGCCCGCAGCGACTCGACGACCCGTTCGGAGTTGCGGGGCGTGACGCGGACGTCGTTGGCCCCGTGGATGAACAGCATCGGTGCGGTGATGTCGTCGACCCGGCTGATCGGGGACCGCGCCAGCATGTCGGCCTTCTGCGCCGGGTCGTCCGGGTCGCCCATGTAGCGGATGTAGGAGTTCTGCACGCTGCGCCGGGCCGCCGGGATCACCGAGCGCACCAGGTCGGTCAGGTCGGACATCCCGGTGTAGCTGACCGCGGCGGCGAACCGGTCCGGGGTGAACGCGGCCCCGACCATGGCTGCGTACCCGCCGTAGGAGCAGCCGTAGATCGCGACCCGCGCCGGGTCGCTGTAGCCCTGCTCGACGGCCCAGTCGACGGCGTCGATCAGGTCGTCGTGCATGCGCCCGGCGAACTCCCCGATCGCGGCCTGGGTGAACGCCTTGCCGTACCCGGTGGAGCCCCGGAAGTTCACCTGCAGCACGGCGTACCCGCGGTTCGCCAGCAGCTGCACCTCCGGGTCGTAGCACCAGCTGTCGCGGTACCAGGGGCCGCCGTGCACGAGCAGCACCGTCGGCAGCCCGCGGGGCTCGACACCGACCGGGAGCGTCAGGTGACAGGGCAGACCCAGCCCGTCGCGGGCGGGCACGGTGACCGGGGTGACCGGGGCGAGGTGCGCCGGGTCCAGGTGCGGGTACGGCCGGAACAACCGCCGCGCCCGGCCGCTGTCGTGGTCGTAGAACCAGGTCACGCCGGGGTCGCGGTCGTGGTTGAAGTCCGCGACCCAGCGCGTCCCGGTCGAGTCGCAGGAGACGTGGGCCAGGTCGCCGTCGGACAGCTCCTCGAGCCGCGGCAGGATCTCGGCGAACTGCGGGTCCAGGGCGTGGATCACCTGTCGCGCGCCCAGATAGCGCGCACCGAGCAGCGCCCCGGAGACCGGGTGCAGGATCAGCGAGGTCGGGAACCGCGTGTCCGCCTCCGGGCGCGGGGTGTCCAGGTCGTACACCGGGTGGCTGTCGACCCCGGTCTGCTCGCCGGTGGTCAGGTCCACCCGGACCAGCCGGGTCCGGTCCGAGCCCCGGGCCGAGCCGATCAGCAGCCCGTTCCCGTCCGTGGTGAGGACGCCGGGGGCGATCCCGAACAGGTGGTCCCGGCCGGAGAAGCGGGCGATCGGGGCGCCGATGCCACCGTCCCAGGCGGAGAGCACGTGGTCGCCGTCGTCCTCCATGGTGAAGACGAACATCCGGCCCTGCGACGCGACGATCCAGTTCAGCACGTCGCCGGGGTTCTCCGCGAGCAGCGTGACGCGGCCGGTCGCCAGGTCGATCTCGTGCAGGTCGATGAGGTCCGGGCGGCGCGCGTTCAGCCCGGCGAGCACCGTGCCCGGGCGGTCGGACGGCAGCTGCATGGCGAGCAGGCGGACCCCGGGGAACGGCGTCAGGTCGACCGTCGGCTCGTCGGGCCGGTCGATGTCGGCCCGGTGCAGGTGGTGGTTCTCGTCGCCGTCGGTGTCCTGGGTGAACAGCACGTAGCGCGAGTCCGCGGTCCAGAAGAAGGTGTCGATGTTGCGGTGGGCGTCGGAGGTGACCCGCCGGGCGTCCGGGGCGTCGGCGTCCGGGGTGCCGGCGTCCCAGTCCGAGTCCACGTCGCGGACGTAGACGTTGAGCCGGTCCCGCCAGGGCGCCAGGTAGGCGACCCGGGTGCCGTCCGGGGAGAGCCGGGCGCGGGAGCGGGTGGGCAGGTCGAAGAACTCCTCGGCGGTGACGAGCGGTGCCGGTGCCATCGTGATCGGGCCTTCCTGCTGGGCGTCGTGGACGATCCCGAGTGAAGACTCCGACGTCGGGTCGGCCTCAAGCCTGCGCCGGGTGATCGTCGTCACCGCCGGGGTGCGATCCCGCTACCGCGGACGGGGCGCTGTTGGTTGGATACGTGCAGCGCACGCCAGGAGGAGGACCGGTGACCCAGCGGTGAGCACGGTCGACGGCGCCGTCGCCGCCGGGGGGCGGGCCGGGCTCTTCGCGAGCGCGTGCGTGCGGATCTGCGACGGCGGCCCGGGCGGCCCCGTGGTCGGGACCGGATTCCTCGTCGGGCCGGATCTCGTCGCGACCTGCGCGCACGTCGTCGCCGAGGCCCTCGGTGGCCGCGCCGACGCCGCGGAGCCACCGCCCGGGATGGTCGCACTGGACTTCGCGATCCTGGGGGAGGAGCCCGGCTCGCGCACCGCGCGCATCACCCGCTGGTCGCCGATCGCTCCCGACGGCCGGGGCGACGTCGCCCTGCTGCGCCTCGACGAGCCGGCGCCGCCCGGTGCGCTGATGCCGCCGCTGCGCGGTGGCGACGGGTCGCGCTGGGACCACCGGTTCCGCATCTTCGGGTTCCCCGAGGGGCAGGACGACGGGGTCTGGACCACCGGCCGGATCCGCGCCGTGCAGGGGACCGGCTGGCTGCAGCTGCAGGGCACGCCGGGCGACCACCCGGTCGAGGGCGGGTTCTCCGGTTCCCCGGTGTGGGACGACGAGACCGGTGCCGTGATCGGCATGACGGTCGCGGTCGACCGGGTCACCGGGGTCACCACTGCCTACGTCGTCCCCGCCGCCGACGTGCTCGGGCTCGACCCGGAGCTGTTGCCCTGCCCGTACCGGGGGGCCGAGCCGTTCGACGAGGAGCACGCCGAGGTGTTCTTCGGCCGTGACCGCGAGCTGGAGCGGCTGCGCCGGGCCCTCGACGACGGCCCGGTCGTGGCCGTCGCGGGCCCGTCGGGGGCGGGCAAGTCGTCGCTGGTCCGGGCCGGGCTGGTGCCAGGGCTGCGGCGCGCCGGGGTGCCGGTGGCGGCGGTCGCCCCGGACCCGCCGGAGGACGTGCTGGTGGCGCTCGCCGCCGCGGTGCAGCTCCTGGCCACGCCGGGCACCGCCCCGGCCCGGCTGGAGCTGGACGCGACCCGGATCGGCGGGGCACTGGCCGGTGCCGCCACCCGGGCCGGCGGCGTCACCGAGCTCGCCGCGGCGCTGTCCGGCAGCGACCGGGTCGTGCTGCTGCTCGACCAGTTCGAGGAGCTGATCGAGATCGCCCCGGAGCGCGCCCGGGACGTGCTCGACGTGCTCGCCGCGCTGGTCGGCGCGCCCGGCGCGGACCGGCTGCGGGTGCTGCTCACCGTCCGCGCCAGCGCGTTGGAGGAGGTGCTGACGCCGGACACCGCGGCGTTGCTCGGTTCGGGCACGGTGCTGGTCGGGCCGCTCGACCCGCCCCGGCTGCGCGAGACGGTGGAACGCCCGGCGGCCGTCGCCCCCGGGCTGCGGTTCGCCGACGGCCTGGTCGACCGGATCCTGGCCGACGCCGATCCGGGGCCCGGTCAGCTGCCGCTGGTGCAGTCGCTGCTCGTGCAGCTGTGGCACCGGCGCGACGGAGGGACGCTCACCTGGGCGGCCTACGAGACCGCCGGCGGCGTCGCCGGGGCGCTCGCCCGGCACGCGGACCGGGCCGCGGGCGCCGTCGCCGTCGGGCCGGCGGCGGACCGGGAGCTCGACGCGCTGCTGGTGCGTCTGGTGGCGGTCGGCCGGGACGGGGTGCCGATCCGGCGTGCGGTCCGTTACCGCGACCTGCCCGGCGGGCAGCGTGCGCTGGTGGCCCCGCTGGCGGCGCACCGGCTGGTGACACTGTCCGGGCAGGGCGATGCCGCCGTCGTGGAGACCGCGCACCAGTCGCTGGCCACCCACTGGCCGCGGCTGCGCCGGCTGGTCGAGCACGACCGCGACTTCCTGACCTGGCGCACCGAGCTGGACGCGGCCCGCCAGCGCTGGCTGGCCGCGGAGCGCGACGACGACGCGCTGCTCCGTGGCTCGGCGCTGGGCGCCGCACAGCGGTGGCACGACCGGCGCGCCGACCTCACCGGCGAGGAGTCGGACTACCTGGACCGCAGCCGGGACCGGCGCCGCCGGGAGGTCCGGCGCCGCCGGATCGGGGCCGGTGCGCTCGCCGTCGCGGTCGCCGTGGCCGTGACGCTGACGGTCGTCGCCGTGCAGGGTTCGGTCGCCGAACGGGCCAGGGCGACGGCGGCGGCGCTCGCCGCCGAGTCCGGCGCACGTGCCGCGGCGGACCCGGCACTGGCCGCGGAGCTGGCCGCGACGGCGTGGGCCACCGATCCGGACGAGCCCGGCGCCCGGGCGGCACTGGTCGACCGTTACGTCGAGACCACCGGCGTCGACGGGTACGTCGCCCCCGCCGGCTCCGGGCGTGGCGCCGCGTCGGTCTCCGCCGCGGGGTCCGGCGCGGGAGCCGCGTTGCTGGTCGTCGGGGCCGATCCGGCGGCGTCCGGTGTGGACGCGGTGGTGAGCGGCGTGCTGGGCCCGCACCCGCAGCGCAGGCCCCTGCCCGCCGACCGGTACGACGGCTGGCACCTCTCGGCCGACGGCCGTCACCTCGCACTGCACCGCACCGACGGCGGTATCGAGCTGCTCGACCTGACCGCGCCACCGGACGCCGCCCCGGTCGTGCTGGCCGGGCCGGGGAACGCCGGTGTGGCCCGCTTCGGCCCGGACGGCCGGACCCTCGCCTGGGCCGACCGTGCCCCCGACGGCCCGCGGGTACACCGCTACGACGTCGGCACGCGGACGGTCCGGACCGTGCCCGCACCGCTCGGCCCGGAACCGGTCACGGTCTACCCGCTCGCCCGCCCCGAGCAGGTGATCGTCCGTGCCGCGGGCGGCCCCGCCCGGCTCCTCGACCTCGGCAGCGGCGCCGAACTGGCGTCGGTGCCCGCGGACACCCGGGTCCATCCGGCGGACGGCCGGCCCTACCGGCTCGACTGCACCCCGGCGTCGGCGGATCCCGGCTCGGTCACGCGGGTGACGGTCCGGGAGGTGGGTGTCGATCCGCCGGTCCGGACGATCGCGCTGGACGAGAGCCGGCGGGACTGCGACTTCCTGCGGGTCAGCGCCGAGGGCCGCTGGCTGCTCACCGCCGAACCGGTGGCCGCGGGCCTGCAGCGGTGGCGGGCGGTGGAGCTCGGCACCGGCCGTGCCGTGCAGTTCGCGGTCCCGCAGCTCGAGGCGACGAGCTGGAACAACCCGGACACGGCACTCGGCATCACCCTGGCCCCCGGCGCCGACGGCAGTCCGGTCGCGTTCGTCGCCGCGGGCTCGGCGGTGCTGCGGGCCCCCACCGTGCCGGCGCCCGTCGAGCGGGGGACCCGGTACCCGGTCACCGGATCGGACACGGTCGTCACCGTCGTCGCGGAGGACGCGACCGGGCGCCGGGACGTCGTCTCGCGCGATGCGTCCGGTCGCGAGCTCGCCCGGCGGCCCGGGCTGGTCGGCGGCGCGGCCCGGTGGCAGGTCGGCGAGGACCTCTGGCTGCTCGACCGCGATCCCCGGGGCTGGACGGCCACCTCCTACGACCCGGGGACGCTCCGGGAGGAGCGGGTGCTGCGGCTGCCGCCGGTCCCGACCGAACGGTTGGGGGTGTTCACCTCGGTGGTGGCCGACGGCGACGGCCGGACCACCGGTGTCGTCGGTGTCGCCGGCGGCACCCTCGCCGCGTGGGACGCGGCGGGCACCGCACTGGGTGCCCCGTTTCCGATCGCCGCCACACCGGAGGACGCCGACCGCTACCGCACGTCGGCGCGGGTGGTGGGGCGGCCCGGTCATCCGGGCCAGGCGCTGGTCGGTACCGCCGGTGACCAGATGACCCTCTGGGACGTCCCCGGCCGCCGGGAGCTGGCCCGGTTCCCGATCCGGCCCACCGACCCGGTCGTCGTTGGCGACGACCGGGTGGTCGCCGCCGGCGGGCCGGGCACGATGCGGGTCTGGGACCTCGCCGCCGTCGACGCCGGGAGCGGTCCCGGGGAGCCGTCGGTCCTGCCGCTGGCCGACGGTCAGCAGCCGGACGGGTTCCTGGCCGACGGACGGCTCGTGACGAAGCCGGGGGGAGCGGCGCCGGGCCGCACGCTGGTCCACGACCTCGACCGGCGTGCGGTGGTCGCGGCGCTCCCGGCGCCCCCGGCCGGCGTCGTCGCGCACGGCCGGGAGCTGAGCTACGACGCGCGGCTCGGGAACCTGCCGGTCACGTTCTCGGTCGATCCGGAGCGCTGGGTGGCGGGTGTGTGCCGGGTCGTGCCGCCCGAACCGTCCGCGGCGATCCGCCCGCTGGCGCCGGGCGCTGCGGATCCCTGCCCGTGACCCGGAGCACGCCACCACCCCCGGTCGTCCGGGGTTGGTTAGCCTCTCCTCAGTGAGGCCGGTGCCGGTACAGCTGAGGAGTCGCCCGTGTCCGTGAACCCGTTCGACGACGAGGACGGAACGTTCTACGCCCTGGTGAACGCGGAGGGGCAGTACTCGCTGTGGCCGCAGTTCGCCCCCGTCCCCGACGGGTGGGACGTCGCGCACGGCCCGGCCGGCCGGGCCGCCTGCCTGGCCCACGTCGAGGAGCACTGGACCGACCTCCGACCGCGGAGCCTGGCCGAACGGACGGGCTGACCGGGCGGCGTCGATGTCCGGTGTGTCCGGAACGACACTGATCGATCTTCCTTCTGTACGGGCGTGCCATTTAGGTTAGGCACACCTGATGGTCGACGAGTGCCGACCGTCCCCCCGGCGGAAGGACCTCATGATCTGCGCACGTCGACTGGCCGTCGCCGCCGTCTCGGTGGTGTCCGTCGGACTACTCGCCGCCTGTTCCACGCCCGGCCCGGACCCGGCCGCGGGTGGTGACGGCGGCACCCGGGTCGTCGAGCACGCGCTCGGCAGCACCGAGGTGCCGGCCGACCCGACCCGGGTCGCCACGGTCGCCTGGTCCAACCACGAGGTCCCGCTGGCGCTCGGCGTCGTCCCGGTCGGGATGGCCGCCGCGAACTTCGGCGATGACGACGGCGACGGCCTGCTCCCGTGGGTGGCCGACCGTCTCCGGGAGCTGGACGCGCCGGCCCCGGTGCTCTTCGACGAGACCGACGGCATCGACTTCGAGGCGGTGGCCGAGACCCGGCCCGAGGTCATCCTGGCCGGGTACTCCGGACTGACCCAGGAGGAGTACGACCGGCTCAGCGAGATCGCACCGACGGTCGCCTACCCGGAGACCGCGTGGGGCACCCCGTGGCGGGAGACGATCCGGATCAACGCGGCCGGGATGGGCCGGGAGGCCGAGGGCGCCCAGCTCGTCGCGGACCTGGAGCGCCGGATCACCGAGGCGGCCGCCTCGGCGCCGGAGCTGGCGAGCCGGCCGGCGATGTTCCTGACCCACGTCGACACCACCGACCTGAGCCAGGTCAGCTTCTACACCACGCACGACACCCGGACGCAGTTCTTCACCGACCTCGGCATCCCGCTGCCGGAGAGCCTGGTCGCGGCGTCGGCGGAGACCGAGGCGTTCTCCTCGACCGTCAGCACCGAGCAGGCCGACGCGTTCTCCGACGTCGGCGTGATCGTCACCTACGGCGGGGACGAGCTGCGCCAGGCGCTGCGCGCCGACCCGGTCCTGTCGCAGATGCCGGCCGTCGCGCAGGACGCGATCGTCACCCTGCCCGGCGCGGCGCCGGTGGGTACCGCCGCGAACCCGACGCCGCTGGCGATCCCCTACATCCTCGACGAGTACGTCGGGCTTCTCGCCGGGGCCGGGTCGGCCGGGCGGTGACCGCGGCCCCGGAGGCCGCGGCCCGGGCCGCCGCACGGGCCGGGCGACCGCGGCGGATCCGCGTCGCGGGCCTGGTCGGTGTCCTCGTCGTGCTGCTCGCCGCGGGCTGGCTCTCGGTCGCCGTCGGTGCCCGGGTCGTCGGCACCGACGCGGTGCTCGCCGCGCTGGGAGGGTCGGCCGAGGGCTTCGACCAGGCGGCCGTGGCGAAACGCATCCCGCGCACGGTGCTGGCGATGGCCGCGGGGGCGGCGCTCGGCGTCGCGGGTGCGGTGATGCAGGGCGTCACCCGCAACCCGCTGGCGGACCCGGGCATCCTCGGGGTCACCATGGGCGCCTCGCTGGCGGTGGTGACCGGGCTCGCGTTCTTCGGGCTGGCCTCCGCGGGCAGCGTCGTCTGGGTGGCCATCTGCGGCGCGGCGGTGACCGCCGTGTTCGTCTACGTCGTCGGGTCGATGGGCCGCGGCGGCGCCACCCCGCTCACGCTCGCACTCGCCGGAGCGGCGACGACGGCGGCGCTGGCGTCGCTGGTCACCGCGGTGGCGCTGCCCCGCGGAGACATCTCGGCGAACGTCCGGTCCTGGCAGGTCGGCGGGGTCGGCGGCGGGACCTGGGAGGCGCTCCTGCGGATCTGGCCGTTCCTCGCGGTGGGCCTGCTCGTGTGCCTGCTCGCCGCGCGGGCGCTGAACACGCTGGCCCTGGGCGACGAGCTGGCCGCCGGCCTGGGGGAGCGTGTGGTGGCGGCCCGGGCCGTCGCCGCGGCCGGGGCGGTCGTGCTCTGCGGAGCGGTCACCGCCGTCACGGGGCCGATCGGCTTCGTCGGTCTGGTCGTGCCGCACGCCTGCCGGCTGCTCGTGGGTGTCGACCACCGCTGGCTGCTGCCGTTCTCCGCGGTGGCCGGGGCGGCCCTGCTGACCCTCGCCGACGTCGCCGGACGGGTCGTCGCCCCGCCGTCGGAGGTCGCCGTCGGCATCGTCACCGCGTTCCTCGGTGCACCGGTGTTCATCTGGATCGTCCGTCGGCAGAAGGTGCGAGAGCTGTGACCGTCACCCGTTCCGGACCGGCCCCGGCGACGGTCGCGGCCGTCGCCGGGGCGCGCCGTCGCCGGTCCCGGCACCGGCGGGTCGTCGTCGGTGTGCTGACCGCGACGGTCATCGTCGTCTTCACCGTGGGCCTGATGGTCGGCGACCGGTTCGTCCCCCTCGGCGACGTCCTCGCGGTCGTCGCCGGAGCCGATCTCCCCGGGACGAGCTTCACCGTCGGCCGGCTGCGTCTGCCGCGCGGCGTGCTCGCGATCCTGGTCGGGGCCTGCTTCGGCCTCGGCGGCGTCGCGTTCCAGACCATGCTGCGCAACCCGCTGGCCAGCCCGGACATCATCGGGATCTCGGCCGGGGCGAGCACCGCGGCCGCGTTCGCGATCGTCGTCCTCGGTCTCGGGGCGACCGCCGTCTCGGTGTTCGCGATCGTAGCGGGCCTCGCGGTCGCGCTGCTGATCTACCTGCTGGCCTTCCGCGGCGGTGTCGCCGGGACCCGGCTGATCCTGGTCGGTATCGGCATCGCGGCCATGCTGACCAGCCTCACCGACTACATCCTGGCCGGAGCGGCCCAGTGGGACCTGCAGGAGGCACTGCGCTGGCTGACCGGCAGCCTGAACGGGGCGAGCTGGGGCCGGGTCCTGCCCGTGCTGATCGCGCTCGGGTGCCTCGGGCCGGTGCTGCTGTCCCGCACCCGCGACCTGTCCGCGACCCAGCTCGGTGACGACACCGGCGCGGCCCTGGGCGTCCGGGTGGGCCGGGCCCGGCTGGTGGTCGTGGTCGCAGCCGTCGGGCTGGTGGCGTTCGGCGCCGCCGCGACCGGGCCGATCGCGTTCGTGGCGTTCCTGTCCGGGCCGATCGCGGCCCGGATCGTCGGGAACCGGGGCTCGCTGATGGTCCCGGCGGCCCTGGTCGGCGCGTTGCTGGTGCTCGGTGCCGATCTGCTCGGCCAGCACGCGCTCGCGCTGCGCTATCCGGTCGGGGTGGTCACCGGCGTGCTCGGTGCGCCCTACCTGCTCTACCTGATCGTCCGTTCCCACCGCGCCGGAGCCGCTCTGTGACCACCGACCACACCCTCGCCGTCCGGGACGTCACCCTCGGCTACGGGGACCGGACCGTCGTCTCCGGGCTCGACCTCACCGTCCCGCCCGGTGCGGTGACCGCGATCGTCGGCGCCAACGCGTGCGGGAAGTCGACGCTGCTGCGTTCGATGTCGCGGCTGCTCGCACCGCGCTCGGGGCACGTGCTGCTCGACGGCCGGGCCGTGCACCGGATGCCCGCGAAGCAGCTGGCCCGCACGCTCGGCCTGCTGCCGCAGTCCCCGTCCGCGCCCGAGGGGATCACGGTGAGCGATCTCGTCGGCCGGGGACGGCACCCGCACCAGGGGATCCTGTCGCGCTGGAGCGGGACCGACGACCTCGCGGTGGCCGAGGCGCTGGAGGTGACCGGCACCGTCGAGCTCGCCGAACGGCCGGTGGACGAGCTGTCCGGCGGCCAGCGCCAGCGCGTGTGGATCGCGATGGCGCTGGCCCAGCGGACCGACCTGCTGCTGCTGGACGAGCCGACGACCTTCCTCGACGTCAACCACCAGATCGAGGTCCTGGACCTGCTGACCGATCTCAACCGGCGGCGCGGCACCACCGTCGTGATGGTGCTGCACGACCTGAACCTGGCCGCGCGCTACGCCGACCACCTGGTGGCGATCGCCGACGGCGGCGTGCACGCGGCCGGCACGCCGGCCGCGGTCCTCACCGAGGACGTCGTCCGGGCGGTGTTCGGCATGGAGAGCCGCATCATCACCGATCCGGTCTCGGACAAGCCGCTGATGCTGCCCCTGGGACGGCACCACACCGTCGCCCGGTCCTAGCCGCCCGACGGGCGCCCGGTGCCGTGCGCCCGCAGACTCGGTCCATGGAGCACACTGTTCTGGAGCCGGTCGGCGCGGTCGTCGGGGGGTTCGCGGTGCCCGATGCCGACGCGGCCGCCGTCGCGTCGGTGCGACGGCTACTGGCCGAGCACGGGGTGGTCGTCCTGCCCGGTCAGCACGGACTCGGCGACGACGACTTCGTGGCCTACCTGCGGCGGTTCGGTGGTCTCGCGTTCACCGCGGGGGAGACGCCGGTCCCCGGCTTCCCGGACCTGAACGTGGTGAGCAACGTCGGGCGTACCACCCCGCCGCGCAGCACCTTCCACGTCGACACCAGCTACCTCGCCCGGCCGCCCGCCTACACCGCGTTGCGCGCCGTGCAGGTGCCGGCCCGCGGTGGTGCCACCCAGTTCAGCAACCAGTACCGGGCCTACGACACGCTCCCGGACGAGCTGCGGGACCGGCTCGCCGGGCGGACGATCCGGCACGTCGTCACCGGGCTCGGACCGCAGGACGCCGGCCCGGAGACCGAGGCCGAGCACCCGGTGTTCCGCCGCCACCCCGAGTCCGGGCGGGTCGCGCTGTACCTGTCGGCCCCGGCCCGGTGCGTGGCGATCAGCGGGCTGACCGACGGGGAGTCGCGGCGGATCGTCGCGGAGCTGTTCGCGCACTCGACACGGCCCGGCAACGTGCTGCGCCACGCCTGGTCCCCGGGGGACGTCGTGATGTGGGACAACGCGTGCGTGCTGCACCGTGCCGACCACTCCGACGTCGTCGGGGACCGGGTGCTGCACCGGGGCATGGTCGCCGGGGGAGTCCCGCTGGCGGCGTGAGCATCACCCGTCGAGGGCGCGCGTGGCGAGCGAGGTGAAGAGCTCGTCCACGGGGATACCGGCGGCCTCCGCCATGGTGACGACCACCGAGGTGCGCGCGAACGAGCAGTACAGGCCGGCCTCGACGAACCACGGCCGGTTCCCCGGGTCCACCCGGAAGTCGAACAGCCCGTAGTGCCGGCACCCCAGCGCCCGGTACGCCCGCAGCGCCGCCTCGTGCACCGGCGCGGTGACCGGGTCGCCGAGGTCGACGATCCAGGACCGGGAGTCCTTCGCGACCAGTCCCAGATCGCCGCGGTCGTCGCGGGCGAGCTTGTCCGCGGCCAGCCGGATCGGCTTGTCCGCGGCGTCCATCCGGTACTCCTCCAGCGGGAGGCAGACCGGGCCGTCCCCGGTGTCGACGAAGGCGCACCGCACCTCGCGGCCCAGCGGTACGAACGTCTCGACCAGCGCGCGCTCGCCGTGCCGGTGTGCCTGCGCCAGCGCCTCGGCGTAGCCGGCCCGGTCGTGCACCAGGGACACCCCGACGGAGTTGTCGGCGTCGACGGGTTTCACCACGGCGGGCGGGGCCAGTGCGGGCCGCTCACCGGCGCGCAGCACCTCGCCGTCCGGCACGGCGACCCCGGCGTCGGCGACGACCGCCCTGGTACGTGCCTTGTCCGCGCCGAGCGCCATGACGTCGGGCGGGTTGCCCACGTAGGGGATCTGCAGCAGGTCGAACAGCGCCCGGTAGTGCGTCATGCCCGGCCGGCAGAACATCTGCGGCACCATCAGGTCGATACCGAGACCGGTGACGGTCCGGATCGCCTGCCCGGCCGTGAGCGCCGGAGCGGCCCCGATCGCCTCGGGTGTCAGCCGGGACGGGAACCGCCAGCGCCCGTCCGGGGTCACGTACGCGACGTGGAACGTGAACCGGGCGGGATCGGCGGTCGCCTCCAGGCAGTCGGCGGCGTAGAGCCGGGACAGGTCGCAGAAGAACTCGTCGACCGGTGACCCGGCGAGGTGCAGCACGCGCAGCATCAGTCACCGTCCGGCTCGACGAGCTTGCCGATGTTCACGTCGATCCGGACCCAGTCGCGGCCGTGCACCAGCGCCCCCAGCAGCAGTCCGGCGATCTGCAGGTACGGGACGAGCAGGAACGGCAGCGGATCGGCCGGTTCGAGCAACGCCTCCTTGCCGCGCAGCACGATCCGCACCCGCTCCGGTAGCGACGCCGGGTCGCGCAGCAGCTCGGACAGCTCGTGGTGCAGCCAGTAGGTGGGGCGGCTGCGCGGCGTGGGCAGCACCGTCGCGACGTCGGACTCCAGGTAGGCCCGGGCCACCCCGGGGTGGTCGTAGAACATCGTGACGGCGGAGTGGGTCCGCGGGTTGCACTCGATGGCGAACACCCGGCCGCGGTCGTCCTCGATGAAGTCGAACGACAGTTGGCCGGTCACCCCCAGCGCACCGGCGAAGCGGCGGACCCAGTCCTCGATCGCCGGATGCTCGACCATCTCGTAGTTCAGCTGGAAACCCGAGGACGGGCAGCAGCAGTGCAGCTGCACCCGGCCGTCGCGCACCGTGGAGTGGGTGCAGTACTCGGTGCCCTCGACGAACTCCTGCAGGATCCACGGATTGTCCGGGGAGATCGGCAGGCCGGCCACGAAGGCGGCGGTCTCGGCCCGGGTGGGGCGGGGGAGCCGGGTCAGGTCCATCCGGCGGACCGGGTCGTAGGCGATGCTCTTGAGGATGTAGGACCGGCCCGGTGCCGCCGCGAAGTCGAAGTCGAGCACCTGCTGCGGGTCGCTGATCCGGTGCGCGTCGGGCACCGGCAGGCCCAGTTCCGCGGCCCGGCCGGTGAACCGGTGCTTGTCGTCGAGCATCGCCACGGTGTCGGCGTCCGGGTGCACGACCTCGCAGAACGGCTCCAGCGTCGACCCGGCCAGCGCGTCGTACCGGCTGGCCAGCGGGCTGGAGACCGGGACGTAGACGTCGACGCCCTCGGCGACGGCGATCTCGGCGAGCCGCTGTGCGTACCGCGGGTCGTCCGGCGCGGGGACCACGTGGAAGGCGTCGACGGCGCGGGAGAAGCGATGGCCGGAGAACCGGTAGCGGTGCTGCTCGACCAGCACCACGCGGTGTCCGGCCCGGTGGAACGACCTGGCCAGCGCCAGTGCCTTGGTCATCTTCCCGCCGCTGACCAGCACGGTCAGTGCCCGGCCGGCCGCCGGAGCCGAGGGCGGCCGCAGCGCACCGAGCACGGCGGCCCCGGCGGTCAGCGCCGCGCTCGCCGGCAGCGCCGCGGCGAGCACGGCCAGTGCGGCAGCGGACCGGGCCCTGGCCCGCCACCGCCCCGCGGGGCCCGGCCGGTGCGGCGCCGGTCCCGACGGCGCGACGGCCGGTGGCCGTACCGGATCGGCGTCGGTCATGTGCTGGGTCTCCGATCGGGCGGTGCTGCGGGGCCGGACGGCGACGGGGCGTCAGCGCCGCGCGACGTCGCCGACGAGCGCGGCGTCGTCGAGGGACTCGACCCGTTCGGTGGCGGCGGCGAAGTCGTGGCCGGTGGTGTTGGCGTTCGGGAAGGCGATGACGCGCAGGCCGGCCGCGACGGCGGCGTCGACCCCGCCGAGGTTGTCCTCGACCGCCACGCAGCCGCCGGGGGTCTCCTGCAGCGAGGTGAGGGCATGGCGGTAGGCGGCCGGGTCCGGCTTGGGCGCCTGCACCGTCGTGGCGTCCACGACCAGGTCGAAGTCCTCGGCGCGCAGGTCCGGGGCGAGGGCGTCCAGCACGGCGCGCACGTTGTCCGGCGAGGTCGTCGTGACCAGCGCGACGTGGATCCCGTCGCGCCGGGCGTTGCGGACCGCCGTCACGACCCCCGGCCGCGGCGACGCCCCGCCGGCGACCAGGTTCTCGCGGAAGATCTCGGACTTGGTGGCGTGGACGGCGTCGGCGTCGACCTGCTCGCCGGACCGCTCGGCGTGGTCGGCGATGCGCTGGGCACCGCCGCTGGACCCGAGCATGGACACGTAGTCCTCCCGGTCCCAGTGCCAGTCGAGGCCGTGCCGCTCGAATGCGCTGTTGAACGCGGCGCGCTGGATTTCCGAGGTGTCGGCGAGCGTTCCGATGGAACCGAAGAGAATGGCGGGCATAGGAGGGCCTTCGCTCTCGTAGGAGGTCACAGAAGTGCGCGGTCCGACCCGCACTGAATGGGGGCAGCACCGATCCTCGGGTGCCCGAACAATTGCAGGCACCCCGTTCTCGAACCGCCTATTCCAGTATGGGTGACGGCCCGGTATCGGCAACTCGAGATCGTGGTCCGGCGGCGTGGCGCCCCGGGGCCGGGGCTCACCGCAGGGCCCCGGCCAGCCTCTCCGGGAGGATGTCGAGCGCGCCCGGCAGGGTGAGCACGGTCGGTGCGGCCAGGACGGCGTTCTCCCGTTCGTCGAGGCCGACGACGACGGGGCCGGGCGGCAGCGCGTCCCGGATGACGGCCACCCGCCCCTCCGGGGTGTCGTCGATGACGACGAGGTCGAGCTCCCCGACGTCGTCGGGACGGTCGGCGACGGTGCGGCCCGGCTCCCCGGGACCGGTCTCCAGGGCCGGGAGCCCGCGCATGCCGAGCCCGGCCAGGAACCGGGAGCAGGCGGTCCGCGGCCCCGCCGGCACGGCGTGGGACTCCGTCGCCCGGCCGCTGCCGAAGTGCACGCACGCGGCGGTGACGCCGGAGAGCGCGGGGAACCGGGCCCGGGTGTCGGCGAACCGGGCCTCGGTGTCGAGTACCAGCCGTTCGGCCTGGGCCGGGCGGCCCACCGCCCGGCCGACGAGCCGGGTGCTGTCCTGCCACGGGGCGTCGCCGTCACCGAACCGTGCCGGGGGCGGCGGGGAGTCGCCGTACCCCGGCGGCGGGCCGACGACGGGCGCGACGGCCCGGTCGGCGTCGAAGTCCTCCCGACCCAGCGCTCCGGCCGTGGCGAGCAGCAGGTCCGGCGGCGGTGCGACGGGCAGGACGTCCACGACGCTCGGCTGGGTGTACGCCTCGACCGGCACCGTCGGGGAGCCCGTCCGGCGGCGCACCTCGGCGAGCCGGTCCGCGATCCGGGCCGGGAGGTCCGGTCCGGCGTCCGGCATCCCGTACGGGACGATGTCGAGCGCGAGCAGCACGTCCCGGTCGCCCCGGTTCAGCGCCACGATCCGCTCGGGGGCCCGCGGCACCGTCGTCTCGCCGTAGCGGTGGGCGACGGTGACCGGGAACCCCGCGCCGTCCGCGGGGGTCGCGGGTCCCGCCGCCCCGCACGCCCCCACCAGCGACCCGGTCAGTACGAGACCGGTGATCCGCAGGCCGATGTGTGATCCGGGCCACGGCGAGCGCACCGCCCGACCGTAGCGCAGCATGGGCCGATCCGTACCGGTCGTCCGCGGCGGGCGCGTCGTCTGACCACACGTCCAGGAAAATCTTGACAACCGTCCAGGATCCGGCCACGGTCGTCGGGGCCGGGAGACCACACCGGATCGGGGGACGACGATGTCGCTGACCTTCTACCTGGACAAGGGTGCCTCGCTGGACCCGGAGGCACCCTGTTTGACGCTCGACGGGGAGTCGCTGACCTACGGCGAGGTCGTCGATCTGTCGCACGCGGTCGCGCGGGCGTTGCGCCGCTCGGGCGTGCGGCCGGGCGACAAGGTCGGCATCCTCTCGGCGAACGACCCGACCGCGTTCTCCTGCGTGTTCGGGATCGCCCGCGCCGGGGCCGTCTGGTGTCCCGTCAACCCGCGCAACGCCGCGGCCGAGACGGCGGAGCTGCTCGACCTGTTCGACTGCGCCGCGCTGATCGTCCAGCCGTCCTTCGACGACCTGGTCGCCGCGATCGCCCCGGACCTCCCGCGGCTCAGGACGGTCGTCCGGCTGGGCGGGGACGAGTTCCGCGGCTGGCTCGACGCCGCCCGCGACGATCCGTCCGCCGAGGCGGCACCGCCGGACGACGTGGTGGCCCTCGTCGGTACCGGTGGCACCACGGGCCGGCCGAAGGGCGTGATGCTGACCGACCGCAACCTCGAGACGATGTCGGCGATCACGCTCATGAGCTATCCGTTCGACGGGCGTCCGGTGTACCTGGCACTGGCTCCGCTGACCCACGCCGCGGGCGTCCTCTGCTTCCCGGTCATGGCCCGCGGCGGCGAGGTCGTGGTCATGGCGAAGCCCGACGTCGGCCGGTTCCTGGAGCTGGCGCAGCGGCACCGGGTCACGCACACGTTCCTGCCGCCCACGCTGATCTACATGGTCCTGGGCCACGAGGCGCTGGACACCACGGACCTGTCCGCGCTGCAGTGCTTCTGGTACGGCGCGGCGCCGATGTCGGCCGTGCGGCTGGCCGAGGCCCTCGACCGGATCGGGCCGATGGCCCAGCTGTTCGGCCAGTCCGAGGCGCCGATGATGGTCTCGACGATGTCGCCCGCCGAGCACCGCAGGGCCGACGGGACCATCGCCACCGAGCGGCTGACCTCGGCCGGGCGTCCCTCACCCCTGGTCACGGTGGCGATCCTGGACTCCGACGGCAGGCCGGTCCCGCCGGGCGGGCGCGGTGAGATCTGCGTGCGCGGCTCGCTGGTGATGGCCGGCTACCACCGCGATCCCGCGGCCACGGCGGAGGTGTCGGCGCACGGCTGGCACCACACCGGCGACATCGGCTACCTCGACGTCGACGGTTACCTGTTCATCGTCGACCGGGCCAAGGACATGGTGATCACCGGTGGGTTCAACGTCTACTCCGCCGAGGTCGAGCAGGCGCTCATGGCGCACGGGGCGGTCCGCGACTGTGCGGTGGTCGGCCTGGCCGACGAGAAGTGGGGCGAGCGGGTCACCGCGGTCGTCCAGCCGCACCCCGGGGCCGAGATCGACGTCGACGAGCTGACCGCGTTCGTCAAGGAGCGCATCGGCTCGGTGAAGGCCCCGAAACAGATCGAACTCTGGACCGATCTTCCGCGCTCGACCGTGGGTAAGGTCCTGAAGAACGAGATCCGCATCACACTGTCCGAGACCCGCTGACCGTCCGAGAGCCCGTACTGCCGCAAGGAGGCGCAGCACATGAAACTCGCCCTGTACCTGCCGAACTTCCGCGACAAGGTGACCATCAAGGAGCTGGAGGACCTCACCGAGCTGGCCGAGGAACTCGACTTCGACTCGGTGTGGACGCTGGACCGGATCGTCGTCCCGGAGTCGTCGGACCGCCAGGAGCTGTCGTCGTCGTTCGGGATGATGGAGGGCCTGCCGAACGCGCTGCCGGTGTCCTCGCGCGGTCAGTGGTTCCAGGGCTATCCGCTGATCCCGTGGCTCGCGGCGAAGACGTCGAAGGTCCGGATCGGGATGAGCATCATCGACACCCCGTTCCGCTCGCCCGGCGTCCTCGCGACGGAGCTGGCCACCATCGACCACCTGTCGAACGGGCGGCTCAACGTCGGCGTCGGCTCGGGCTGGATGTCGGAGGAGTTCGCCGCCGCCAGCGCGGCGCACATCTTCCCGAAGCGGCACAAGCACGTGCGTGAGTCGATCGAGATCATGCAGGGCGTCTGGGCCGCGGAGAACGAGCACTTCGAGTACCACGGCGAGTTCGCCGACTTCGAGCGCTGCGGGTTCGGGGCGAAGCCGCTGCAGCAGCCGCGGCCGCCGATCTTCATGAGCGGCCTCAAGGACCCGCTGCGCTCGGCCCGGCGGATCACCAAGTACGACCTCGACGGGTGGATCGGCATCCAGGACTCCCCGGAGGGCCTGGAGAAGTGGCGGACGGCGATCGACGAGCAGTTCGAGGAGATCGGCAGCGAGAAGCGGTCGAAGGACCTCGAGATCTGCAGCATGATCTGGACGGTCATCACCGACGAGGACACGGACCAGACCGTCAACGGGGTCGCGTCCAACCTGCTGGTGGGCTCGGAGCGGCAGGTCACCGACCGGCTCAAGGCCTACAAGGAGGCGGGCATGACGATGGCGCTGATCTGGCCGCCGTTCGCCGACGTCCCGGTCGCCAAGACGCTCGACGACCTCAAGCGGATCAAGAACGACATCATGCCGAAGGTCGAGGCGTCCTGACCGATGGCAGAACTGGACGGTAAGCGGGTCCTGGTCACCGGTTCCGGCGCCGGGATCGGGAAGGCGATCGCGGCGCTGTTCACCGAGCGCGGCGCCCGGGTCGTGGTCAGCGACATCGACACCGACGCGGCCGAGGGGGCCGCGGCGGAGATCGGGGCGGTCGGCGTCGCGAACTGCGACGTCACCGACGAGGCCCAGGTGCAGGCGGCGGTGGCCCGGGCGGTCGAGATCCTGGGCGGGCTCGACGTGCTGGTCAACAACGCCGGGATCGAGGTGTCGTCACCGCTGCTGCAGCAGTCGACCGACAGCTTCGACCGGATCTACGCGGTCAACGTGCGCGGGCCGTTCGTCGCGATGAAGGCGGCGATCCCGCACCTGATCGAGTCGACCGGCAACGTCGTGAACATCTCCTCGATCGCCGGGCTCGGTGGCAGCCCGCTGCTGGGCTCCTACTGCGCGACGAAGGCGGCGCTGGTCCAGATGACCCGGGTCGCCGCGGTCGAGATGCGGCCGACGGGCGTGCGGTTCAACGCCGTGTGCCCGGGCTTCGCCGACACGGCGATGGTCGAGCGGCTGGTCCCGGACTTCGAGGCGGCGACCCAGGTCCCGTTCACCGACCTCGTCGCGCAGAAGCAGGGCCGGCTCGGCACCCCGGGCGACATCGCGGAGGTGGCGGCGTTCCTGGCCTCCGACCGGGCGTCGTGGGTGACCGGCAGTGCCTACGTCCTCGACGGCGGGCTGTCCGCGTCGCTGGTCTGAGCTCCACCCCCGTCGGCGGGTCCGCTCCGTGCGGGCCCGCCGACGCCCGTCAGGAGAGGCTGCGCCCGATGTCCGAGATCGTCTGGACCCCGACGCCGGACCGCATCGCCGGCTCCACACTGCGGGCGTACCTGGACTGGCTGTCCGAGCGCGAGGGCCGGTCGTTCGACGACCACGACGCCCTGTGGGCGTGGTCGGTGGCCGATCTCGACCGTTTCTGGTGCTCGGTCGTCGACTACTACGAGGTCGCCTTCGCCGAGCCGGCGGAGCAGGTGCGCACTCCCGACCCGATGCCGTACACCCGGTGGTTCCCCGGTGCCCGGCTGAACTGGACGGAGCACGCGCTGCGCCGCGGTGCCGACGACGACGTCGCGCTGGTGTGCGTCCGCGAGGGTGGCGACCCCGCCCGGGAGATCACCCGGGGCGAGCTGCGCCGGTCGGTCGCGGCGGCCGCCGGCTGGCTGCGCCGCGCCGGGGTCGCCCCGGGGGACCGGGTCTGCGCCTACCTGCCGAACACCGAGCACGCCGTCATCGGGCTGCTCGCGAGCGCCGCGATCGGCGCCGTCTGGTCGTGCTGCTCGCCGGACTTCGGCGCGGAGGGCACCATCGGGCGCCTCGCGCAGCTCGGACCCACCGTGCTGATCGCGGCCGACGGGTACCACTGGAACGGCCGGACCGTCGATCGCGCCGACGTCGTCGACCGGTTGCGGGCGGACCTGCCGACCCTGCGTCACGTCGTGCACGTGCCCTACGCGTTCGACCGCGCGGCGCCCGAGGGCACGACACCGTGGGACGAGCTGCTCGCCCGCGACGAGGAGCCGTCGTTCGACCCGGTCGAGTTCTCGCACCCGCTGTGGGTGCTGTTCACCTCCGGTACCACCAGCCTGCCGAAGGGGCTCGTGCACGGCCACGGCGGGATCACCCTCGAAGGGCTCAAGTGGTCCGGCCTGTACTGCGGGCTGCGCGCCGGCGAGCGGATGTTCACCTACACCTCCACCGGCTGGGCGCTGTGGAACATGCAGCTCGGCGCGCTCACCCAGGGCGCGGGCATCGTGCTCTACGAGGGCAGCCCCGGGCACCCGCCGGGCGCGGTCTGGGAGGTCGCGGCGCGGACCGGGGCCGATCTCGTGCTGCTGGGCGCCGCCGTCGTGACGGCGACGGCGAACAGCGGGGTCTCGCCGCGTGCCGAACACGACCTGGGCCGGTTGCGGCACGTGATGGTCAGCGGTTCGGCGCTGCCGCCCGACGGCTACCGCTGGCTGCACGACCACGTCGACCCCGACCTGCGGATCGACTCGACCAGCGGCGGCACCGACATCTCGGGGTCGTTCGTCGGGGCGAACGAGTACGCCCCGGCCCGGCCCGGCCGGATCGGCGGCCGGCTGGCCGGCGTCGACTGCGCCGCCTGGGACGACGACGGGAACCCGGTCGTCGACGACGTCGGCGATCTCGTCGTCACCCAGCCGATGCCCTCGATGCCGGTGTACCTGTGGGACGACCCCGGCGCCGAGCGCTACACCGGGTCCTACTTCGACACCTGGCCCGGCGTGTGGCGGCACGGTGACTGGATCACCCTGCACGGCGACGGCAGCGTCTCCGTGCACGGCCGCTCGGACTCCACCCTCAACCGGCACGGCGTGCGGCTCGGCACCGGCGACTTCTACGACGTGCTGGAGACGATGGAGGAGGTCACCGAGGCCCTGGTGGTGGGTGTCGACCTGCCCGACGACGGCTACTGGCTCGGCCTGTTCGTCGTCCCGGCGCCCGGGCACGCGCTCGACGACGACCTGCGGCAGCGGATCACCGCGACGCTGCGGACGCGCCTGACGCCGCGGCACGTGCCGGACGAGATCGTCGAGGCACCGGCCGTGCCGCACACGCTGAACGGCAAGCGCCTGGAGGTGCCGGTGAAGAGGCTCCTCGCCGGCCGTCCCCTCGAGACGGCCGCGAACACCGCGTCCGTGGACGATCCCGAGGTCCTGCGCTGGTACGCACGGTTCGCCGCGGACCGGCTGGGTTGACGGGTGCTCACGGTTCCCGCGCGGCGACCACGGACCCGGTCACCTCACCGAGCCCGATCCGGGTGCCGCCCGGCCCCGGCGCGGTCGCGGCGATGGTGACCTCGTCGCCGTCGAGCAGGAAGCTGCGCTCGGCGCCGTTCGGGGTGACCGGGTCCCGGCCGTTCCAGGTCAGCTCGATGAAGGCGCCCCGCTGGTGCGGCAGTGGACCGGAGACGGTCCCGGAGGCGAACAGGTCCCCGGTGCGGGTGGCGGCACCGTTGACGGTGAGGTGCGCGAGCATCTGCGCCGGGGACCAGTACATGTCGCGGTAGGAGGGCCGGGCGACCTCCGCGCCGTTCCAGGTGACCGTCAGGTCGATGTCGAGCGTCCAGTCGTCGGCGCCCCGCAGGTAGGGCAGCGGGAGGGGATCCTGGCCGGGCAACGGGATCCGGGCGTGATCGAGCGCGGCGAGCGGGACCACCCACGGCGAGACCGAGGTCGCGAAGCTCTTGCCCAGGTGCGGGCCGAGCGGCACGTACTCCCACGCCTGCAGGTCGCGGGCCGACCAGTCGTTGACGATGACGACACCGAACACGTGCCGGTCCACGTCGTCCACGCCGATCCGGTCCCCGAGCGCCGATCCGGTCCCGATCACGAAGCCGAGCTCCGCCTCGATGTCCAGTCGTTGCGACGGCCCGTAGCTCGGGGCCGGCTGGTCCGGTGCCTTGCGCTGGCCGCAGGGCCGCACGATGTCGGTGCCGGACACGACCACGGTCCCCGCGCGTCCGTGGTAGCCGACCGGGAGGTGCTTCCAGTTCGGCATGAGCGGTTCGGCGTCGGGCCGGAAGAGCCTCCCCAGGTTGGTGGCGTGGTGCTCGGAGGCGTAGAAGTCGACGTAGTCCCCGACGGTGAACGGCAGGTGCAGCGTCGCGTCCGCGAGCGGGACGACGGCCCCGTCCGGGACGTCGCCCCGGATGCGCTCGCCGATCCGGGCCCGTACCGCGGCCCACCGTTCGTGGCCCTGGGCCAGGAAGGTGTCCAGGGTGGCGGTGGCGAAGGCGGCGTCGTCCAGCAGGACCGCGAGATCGATGACGTGGTCGCCGAGCCGGGTCGCGACCCGGCGCTCGCCGCCGCGGACCGAGTAGACGCCGTAGGGGGAGGGTGTCGGGCCCGAACGGGGACCCGTCGGGGACGGTCGGGATGGTCACGGTCGGGCTCCGTTCCGCTCGGCGAGGATGCCGAGCCCGGCGAGTTCGGTGCGGGGGTCGTCGATGCTGCAGGTCCCGAAGGAGACGAACGCGGCCCGCGCGGCGGCCACCTGCGGCGCGGTCAGCGCCTGCAGCCGTCGGGCGACGGCGGGTCCGTCGCGCAGGGCGAGGACGGCCCGCGCGTCGGTCCGGTCGCCCCCGTCGAGCAGCACCGCGGTGGCGAGCAGGAGGTTGAGGAAGCCGTGCTGCTCGAACCCGGTGCCGGGGTCGGTGTTGCGGATCGCGTGGTGCAGCCCCGCAGTGGCCTTGAACGCGACCCCCGCGGTGACGAGCGCGGACAGCGATCCGGCCAGCTCGTCCTCGCCGGGGTGGAGGTCGGCGCGCACGCCGCCGGTCCGCAGCTTGGCCCGCAGGCCGCATCCGGCGACCAGGTCGACCACCCGCCGCCCGCCTTCGTCGCGGGGGATCTCGACGTACACCAGGGTCGGTGCGGCGACGGCTGCCAGGCGGGGCGGTGCGTCCTCCCCGGGCACCGGTGCCACCTCGAGGGCGTGCAGCTCGACCGGGAGCCCGGCCGTGCGGGTCAGCGCCTCGTCCAGATCACCGGGGCCACCGGGCAGGGTGACCGAGATCGGGAGGGGCTCCCCGCCCGCCAGGAGCGGGTGGAGCTCACGGAGCGCGCCGACCGGCAGGACCAGCGGGCCCACGAGGTCGGCGTACCCGGCAGCGCGGTGGCGGCGGTGGGCGGCGACGGCGTCGGACAGCAGGGCGGAACCCGGCGGGAACACCGCCGCGTCGTCGAGCAGCCGCCGTACCAGCTCCGGGATCACGAGCCGGGGCCGCGGCCGGACCAGGTCCAGGCGTAGCCGGGGTCCTCCGACGCGACGGCGCCCTCGCCCAGCTCCAGGGGGCGGAAGGTGTCGACCATGACGGCGAGTTCGTCGAAGGTTTGGGCGCCGAGTGCGCGTTCGACGGCGCCGGGTTGGGGTCCGTGGCTGTGTCCGCCGGGGTGCAGCGAGATGGAGCCTTGAACCGTCCCGGCTTCTCTTGAACCGTCCCGGCTTCTCTGCCGCTCCGTTGTGAGCAGGCTGAGAGGATGGGTGTCGTGCCCAAGAAGATCGACCCAGCGGTTCGGAGCCAGGCTGTGCGTCTGGTGACCGAGCATCGTTCGGCGTACTCGA
Organism: Pseudonocardia sp. HH130630-07; assembly: GCF_001698125.1. Lineage (NCBI taxonomy): Bacteria > Bacillati > Actinomycetota > Actinomycetes > Pseudonocardiales > Pseudonocardiaceae > Pseudonocardia > Pseudonocardia sp. HH130630-07. The sequence goes on from NZ_CP013854.1 coordinate 5,116,363, forward strand.
CCGAGCGTGCCGTGCATGTCCAGGTCGCTGAGTCACTCGGGGTGTCGCGTGAGTCCGTGCGTCGCTGGGTGTCCCAGCACGACGTCGACACCGGCGTCGTAGCGGGCGTGACCAGCGATGACCGCGAGGAGCTGCGGCGGTTGCGGGCGGAGAACAAGCGCCTGCGCGAGGTCAACGAGGTCCTCAAGTCGGCGACGATTTTCTTCGTGGGGGAGCTCGACCCCCGAAACCGCTGATCGTCGCGTTCGTCGATCAGATGCGGGCTGCTGGTCATGCCGTCGAGTCGATCCTTGCTGCCCTCAACACCCTGGGGCTCACGATCGCGGCACGAACCTTGCGGGCCTGGTGCGCTCGGACCGGCACCAGGAACGGCGCCGCCGGCCGGGTCGCGGCCCGGACCGTCACCGACGCCCTGGTCGAAGACGCCGTCCGTGCGGCGGCGTTCACCACCAACCGCGCCGGCGAACCGGTGCTGGCCCCAGAGGGACTTTATGGGCGTCGCAAGATGCTGGCCCTGATCCGTCGAACGGTGCTGCCCGAGGCTGGGTTCGGAGCGGTCGACCGGGCGATGCGCTCGGTGGGGCTGGCCGGAGTGGTCCGCGGGAAACGGCCGCGCACGACCATCCCGGACTCGACCGCCCAGCGGGCCGCTGATCTGCTCGACCGCAACTTCACCGCCTCAGCACCCGGCAGCAAGTGGGTCACCGACTTCACCTACGTGCGCACGTATCAGTCGTTCACCTACGTGGCGTTCATCGTGGACTGCTTCTCGCAGAAGATCGTGGGCTGGCACGCCGCGCTCACTCGTGACGTCGAGCTGGTGGACGTGCCGTTACGGATGGCGCTGTGGCGACGTGCCCACGAGGGCAAAGCCGTGGCCCGGGACCAGCTGATCTGCCATTCCGATGCCGGGTCGCAATATACGAGTCTGCGGTTCACCGAGCACCTGCACCTCGAGGGCATACAGCCCTCGGTCGGCAGCGTCGGCGACGCCTACGACAACGCCCTGATGGAGACCATCAACGGCCTCTACAAGGCCGAATGCATCCGCACCCGAGTCTTCCACGACGGCCCCTACCGCACGATCGCCGACGTCGAGTACGCCACCGCCAGCTGGGTCGAGTGGTACAACAACCGCCGACTGCACTCAAGTCTGGGCATGATCAGCCCCACCGAGTTCGAGGCAGCCCACTACGCTGACACAGAACCATCGGCCAGATGATCACTGGCCACCAAACCACCGGCAGTAAAGCCGGGACGGTTCACCTTGCCCGATGCCGGAGCCTTTGCGGGCCTGTGCAAGGAACGGTGGTTCCGGTCCGACACGCCGGGCTCGGGTCCGGTGGGATGGGCACTGTGAGTGATGACATCGGACCTTGTGGGTTCAGCCAAGGATGAGACGGGTTCAGGGCGTCAGCTCTCGCCCGAGCAGGCCGCCGCGGCGGCGATGGTGGCCGACGCGCGAGCACGCGGCCTGGAGCTGACCGGCCCGGATGGGCTGTTGAAGCTGTTCACCAAGAACGTTCTGGAGACTGCGCTCGGGGAGGAGATGACCGAGCACCTCGGGCATGCAAAGAACCGGGCCGACCCGGACCGGGAATCGACGAACAACCGGAACGGTCACCGGTCGAAGACGGTGATCTCCGATGCTGTCGGGGAGGTCGAGATCGAGGTACCGAGAGACCGCGACTCGACGTTCGAACCCCAGATCGTTCGGAAACGACAGCGGCGGTTGGGGGATGTCGATGAGATCGTGTTGTCGCTGTACGCGAAGGGTTTGACGACCGGGGAGATCTCGGCGCATTTCTCGGAGATCTACGGGGCGTCGGTGTCGAAGGAGACCGTCTCACGGATCACCGACTCGGTGATCGCCGAGATGCAGGAATGGGTGTCGCGGCCACTCGATGCGGTGTACGTCGCGGTCTTCGTGGACGCGATCATGGTGAAGGTCCGCGACGGGCAGGTCGCCAACCGGCCCGTCTACGCGGCGATCGGGGTCACCGTCGACGGCCGCAAGGACGTGCTGGGCCTGTGGGCCGGCTCCGGTGGTGAGGGCGCGAAGTTCTGGCTGGGGGTGCTGACCGACCTGCGTAACCGCGGCATGCGGGACGTGTTCTTCCTGGTCTGCGACGGGTTGAAAGGCCTGCCCGAGGTGGTGGAGAACGTGTGGCCACAGACCATCGTGCAGACATGCATCGTGCACTTGATCAGGATCTCGTTCCGGTTGACGTCGCGGCGTGACACCGATGCGATCAAGCGAGGGATTCGGGCGATCTACACGGCCCCCACCGCCGACGCCGCTCTCGCTGCTCTCGATGACCTCGACGAAAAATGGGGTCGCACTTATCCGGCGATGATCCGGTTGTGGCGCAACGCCTGGACCGAGTTCGTTCCGTTCCTCGACTACGATGCCGAGATCCGTGCCGTGTTGTGTTCGACGAACGCGATCGAATCACTCAACGCCCGCTACCGCCGAGCGGTACGGGCGCGAGGGCATTTCCCCAGCGAGGCGGCCGCGTTGAAATGCCTGTACCTTGTGACCCGCAGCCTCGACCCGACCGGGCGAGGCCGCGCACGGTGGACGATCCGATGGAAGCCGGTGATCAACGCCTTCGCGATCACGTTCGGTGACCGCTGGCCGTCCGCCGAGCACTACTGACCAACAACGCCGGAACCACCGTTCCTGTTACAGACCCGCCTTTGCGGGCTTCGTAGTTGCCGCCGCAGTAGAACATGACTTCGTCGGAGTCGACGTTGGCGTGGTAGTAGGGCAGGGGGACGGCGAGTGGGTGGTAGTCGACTTTGCGGGGCACGAAGTTGCAGATGACGAAGTTCTGCCCCTCGAATACCTGGTGCACCGGTGGTGGTTGGTGGACTCGGCCGGTGATGGGTTCGAAGTCGTTGATGTTGAAGGTGTAGGGGTAGAGGCGCCGTCCCAGCCGACGACGTCGAACGGGTGGGTGGGGACGATGTAGCGGGTTCCGGTGATGCCGTGTGGTCCGCCGCGGTGTTTGACGAGTACTTCCAGGTCGGTGCCGTCGGTGAGCAGCGGCTCGTGCGGCCCGTGGAGGTCGCGCTCGCAGTAGGGGGCGTGTTCGAGGAGTTGTCCGTAGCGGGACAGGTAGCGCTTGGGTGGGGCGATGTGTGAGGTCGCCTCGATGGCGTAGAGCCGCAGCGGGTCGGGGCCGGTGGGGATCCAGCGGTGGGTGGTGGCGCGGGGGAGCAGGACGTAGTCGCCCTCCCGGGCGTCGAGCGTCCCGAACACGGTTTCGACGGTGGCGGTGCCGGATTCGATGTAGATGCATTCGTCGCCGACGGCGTTGCGGTAGAGCGGGGAGGGCGCGCCCGCGACGGTGTAGGAGATGCGGACGTCGGCGTTGCCGAGCACGAGGCGCCGCCCGGTGACGGGGTCGACCGTTGCCGGGTCAGGTGCGCCGAGGTGGTGCAGTTGCAGGTGTCGGGGGAGCAGTGGGTGGTTCGGGGTCAGGGCCTGGTCGGGCAGCTCCCAGGGGGTGGCGTCGACGATGGCGGACGGGATGTGGCGGTGGTAGAGGAGGGAGGAGTCGGAGGAGAAGCCTTCCTCGCCCATGAGTTCTTCGTGGTAGAGCGTGCCGTCGGGACGACGGTGCTGGGTGTGCCGCTTCGGCGGCACCGATCCGACGCTGCGGTAGAATGCGGTTCCCCCGAGATCGTGGAGGGTTCTTATGCCGCGTCTCGGGTGAGGGCGGCGTTCTCGTAGTTGATCGGTGAGAGCCCGGCGGCGGCACTGTGTCGCCGCCGGTGGTTGTAGAAGCCGTAACACCAGTCGATGACCGCCGCCCGCGCCCTACTGATGGTGTCGAAGTCGTTGCGGGACAGCACTTCCCACTCCAGGCTGGAGAAGAACGCCTCCGCCGCGGCATTGTCGAAACACGACCCGACCCGGCCCATCGACTGACGGATGTCGAGCCGCCGACACAGAGCGGTGAACGCGCCCGCGGTGTAGGTCGACCCGCGGTCGGTGTGGAAGATCACCCCGGCGATTCGGTCCGCCCCGCCGCGGGCCGCCACCGCCATCCGGATCGCCGCACACGCCAGCTCGGCGTTCGGGTGCAGCCCCGTGGCCGCGCCGAGCAGCCGCCGCGAGTACAGGTCGATCACCGTGGCCAGATACAACTTCCCGGCCGCGGTGGGGATCTCGGTCATGTCCCCGACCCATCTGCGGTTCGGCTCGGCCGCAGTGAAACCCCGACGAAGCAGGTCCGGGAACTTCGGCGCCGTGCGGTCCTGGCGGGTCAGCCCGTTGTGCCGCTTGATCCGGCGGGCGACCAGGCCCTGGCGGCGCATCGAGTCCGCCACGGTCTTCTCCGACACCCGCCATCCGGCCTCACACAGGTCGGCGTGCAGACGGGGTGAGCCGTGTAGCCGCTGGGCGTCGTCGAACGCCACGGCCACGGCGGCGTCCAACGCGCAGCGGCGCTTCTCGGTCGCGGTGGCACCACCGTCGGAACGCGCGGCGCGGTCGAGCCACTTGTACAACCAGGAGATCGACACCCCCAACAGGGCGCAGGCCAGCGTGTGCGGCACCCGGTGGAAGGTCCTCTGGTCGGCGATGAAACGGGCCACGCTCACTTCGTCGCCTCCTTGACCCACAGGACCACGGATCGCTTGAGGACATCACGCTCCATCCGCAGCTCGGCGTTCTCCGCGCGCAGCCGCTTGAGCTCCTCGACGCCGCCGCGAGACAGGCCCTCGGTGTCCTCGCGGGCCTCTCGTGCACGGGCCACCCAGTTGCCCAGCGTGCCCTCGTTGACCCCCAGGTCACGGGCGACCTGGGCGATCGGCTTGCCCGTCTCCTCCACGACCCGGACCGCTCCGTCACGGAACTCCCGGTCGTAGCGCTTCCGTACCTCTGGCATCGCTACCCCTTATAGCTGATGCCTCCCCGATCATGGGGGAACCGCAGAACGCCACGGTCGGCTCCTCTCAGGAGTGGGTGGTGGTCGGGACCGTCTCGCGCGGCACACGCAGGAACGCCAGCATCACCGCGGAGACGACCAGGCAGCCGATCGGGAAGTACAGCCCCACCGTCACGTCGGTGTCGGTGGCCGCGAGCCCGATCGCGTACGGCCCGAAGAAGCCGCCGAGCGCGGCGATCGAGTTGATCGCGGCGAGTCCCACGGCCGCCTGCTCCTTCGACAGCACCCGCGCCGCCAGGGCCCAGTACGGCGCCAGGTACCCGAGCACGCCGACGGCCGCCAGCGACAGGCTCACCAGGGACAGCACCGGGACGTCCTTGAACACGATCGCGCCGAGGAACCCGAGCGCCGCGACCAGCACCAGCGTGATGACGTGCCACTTGCGCTCGCCGGTGCGGTCGGAGTTGCGGCCGATCAGCAGCATGCCGACGGCACCGACCACGTACGGGATCGCCCCCAGCAGCCCGATGTTCGTCGCCGAGTAGGTGGGATCGAGCTGGCGCACGATCAGCGGGAGGAAGAAGGCCAGTCCGTAGAGCCCGCACGCGATGAACAGGTTCGCCACCGCGAGATGGACGACCCTGCGGTCCTTCACCACGGCCAGCTCGTGGCGCAGCGAGGTCGCCGCCTCCGGTGCGTACTCGGCGTCGATCTCGGACTGCAGCCAGCCGCTCTCCTCGCGGGTGAGGAAGCGGGCGTCGGCCGGGCGGTCGGGCAGCACGAACAGGGTGAGCACGCCCAGCAGCACGGCCGGCGCACCCTGCAGGATGAAGACCCACTGCCAGCTGCTCATCCCGGCCCAGTGCACGTGGTCGAGGATCCAGCCGCCGGTGAGGCTCCCGAGGATCAGCGCGATCGGCTGGGCCAGGGCGAGTGCGGCGATCGCCCGTGCCCGCTCCCGCCCCCGGAACCAGTAGGTCATGTAGAGCAGCAGACCCGGGAACAACCCGGCCTCGGCGATCCCCAGCACCACCCTGGCGATCACGAGCTGGGTCACGCTCGCCACGAACCCGGTGGCCACCGTGACGATGCCCCACGTGATCGCGATGCGGGCGAGCCACAGCCGGGCGCCCACCCGCTTCATGATCATGTTGGACGGGACCTCGAACACCACGTACGCGAGGAAGAACACCGCCGAGGCGAACCCGAAGGTCGCTGCCGTGATGCCGAGCTCGGCACCCATGCTGAGCTGGGCGTAGCCGATGTTGGCCCGGTCCATGTAGTTGAACACGTAGAGCAGGCCGACCAGCGGCATGATGCGGACGGCGACCTTGCGGATCGTGCGCCGGCCGATGTCGGCGGACGCCGTGCCGGATCCGGGAACGGACATGGGGTGCTCCTCGACGGTGAGAATCAGCAGGGGGGACGAGCTGCGGACCGGCCGGCGACGCGGCCCATGGTGACGGCGTTGGCGACGGCGTTACCGCCACCGACGTAGCGGGCACCGAGGACACCGGCCCCGGCCTCCCCGGCGGCGAACAGGCCGGGGACGACCACGCCGCTGTCGTCGAGCACGGCGGCGTGCTCGTCGATCTCCAGGCCCGCATGGGTGCAGACGAGCTCCGCCGGGAGGAACCGGGCGGCGTAGAACGGCGGCCGCGCGACCGGGTCCGGCCGGGGCGCAGCGCTCTTGGCGGCCAGCGACCGGTGCCGCAGGAAGTCGGGGTCGGACCCGGTGGCCGGCAGGCCGGCGTTCCAGCGGTCGAGCGTGGCCGCCAGCGCGGCCGGCGGGACGCCGATCGCCGTCGCCAGCTCGCCGACCGAGCCGGCCCGCACGGTCCGGCCGGCCGCGGCCTCCGCCTCGACATGCTCGGCCGACCAGTGCGCGTAACCGGGCGGGAGCCCCACGCGGGCCGTCTCGTCGAACACCATCCACACCGGACCCGGCTGGGCGTCGATGAGGCCGGAGGACACGGCGTAGGACGCGTCCTCGTCCATGAACCGCCGGCCGGTGCCGTTGACGACCACCCGCGACACCGGCGGGAAACCGGACTGCCAGTGGTGCATGCGCTGGAAGTACGCGGTCGGGAGCAGCAGGCCCCAGCCGTCCCCGGCGACCGCGGCCCGGACCTGCGCGCCGAGACGCAGGTGGTCACCACGGGCGCCCGGGGCGGCCACCACGAACAGGTCCTCGCCGGACCGGTCGGCGGCCGGATAGTGGCGTCGGCGCAGGTCGGCGTCGTGGGCCAGGCCACCGGTGGTGACGACCACCGCACCGGCCCGGACCTCGACGCCGTCGGCCACGACCCCGCACACCCGGCCCTGCTCGACCAGCAGGCGTTCGACCCGTGTGTTCAGCACGACCTCGACGCCCAGCCGGCGCCGCGCCCGGTCGAGCACCTGGACGACGCCGTAGCCCTGGTCGGCCGGGACGTGGCCGCGCCAGACGTCCTCCACCCCGGCCCGGGTCAGGCCGGGGGTGTGCGCGTCGTGCGAGATCCGGGCGGGGATCCGCACCCCCAGCCCGATCAGCCACTCGACGGCCGGACCCGCCTGCTCGCAGAAGGTGCGCACGAGCCCGGGCTTGAGCAGCCACTGGTTGAGGTCCATGTAGTGCTGGAAGAACCTCTCCGCGCTGTCGTCGATCCCCAGCTCCCGCTGGACGGCCGTCCCCGCCGCCGTCAGCATCCCGGCGGACAGGGCGGTGGACCCGCCCAGCTCGCGCTCGGCCTCGAACAGCAGCACCGAGGACCCGGCCTCGGCCGCGGCGACCGCGGCGGCGAGACCGGCCCCGCCACCACCGACGACCACGACGTCGGCCTCGGCACCGTCGGCACCGTCGGCGTCGTGGGCGCTCACCGGACGTCCCCGGCGTCGGCGACGATGCGGTGGTAGAGGCCGTTGGACACCAGGCCGCCGTCCACCGTGATCTCGCTGCCGGTCAGGTACGCGGACCGGTCCGACAGGAGGAAGAGCAGCGCGTCGGTGATCTCCTCCGGGCGTGCCGTACGGCCCTGCGGGACGCTGCGCAGCGACGCCCGGACGAACTCGTCGGCACCGTCCAGCAACCCGGTGCCGACCAGACCGGGGTGCAGCGAGTTCACCCGGATCCCCCACTCGGCGAGCGCTCCGGCCGCCGACTTCGACAGCCCGGTCAGCCCCCACTTGCTCGCCGAGTACGACGGGGAGAAGTAGCCGACCTGCCCCGAGATCGAGGAGATGTTGACGATCGAGCCGCCGCCCGAGTCGCGCAGCAGCGGCGCCACCGCCTGCATACCGTGGAACGGCCCGTCCAGGTTGACCCGCAGCACCCGGTCCCAGGTCTCCCGGTCGGTGTCCAGGAACAGCCGCCGGCGCGAGATCCCCGCGTTGTTGACCAGCCCCCCGAGGTCCCCCCGCGCGGAGCCGATCTCGCCGGTCACCCGGGCCCAGGCCGCCGGGTCGGTCACGTCCAGCTCGTGCCCCGATGCCGAACCGCCCGCCGCGCGGACGGCGTCGACGACCGGACCGGGATCGGCCACGTCCGCGACGCAGACGTGCACCCCGCGGGCACCGAGTGCCCGCGCGTGCACCGCACCCATGCCGCCCGCCGCGCCGGTGACCAGGACCGTCCGCGGGTAGCGCACCTGCTCGGCGTGCTCGGCCACGTGCTCAGACATGGCGGGAGCCACCGTCGACCGCGATGCTGTGCCCGGTCACGTAGCGGGCGCCGTCGGACAGCAGGAACAGCAGGACACCGGCGACCTCCTCCGGCGAACCGATGCGGTGCAGCGGGACCGCGTCCAGCGCGCGGGCCAGCGCCGGCGGGTCGTCCTGGATCCAGCGGGTCATCTCGGTGTCGACGAAGCCGGGGGCGATCGCGTTGACCCGGATGCCGCGGTCGCCCAGCTCCACGGCCAGCGACTCGGTGAGGTGCGCGACCGCCGCCTTGGAGCTGCAGTAGGCGCCGCGCCCGCGCCGCACCCGGACGGCCGACACCGAGGACATGTTGACGATCGCGCCGCCGGGGCCCATCCGTTCCGCGGCGGCCTGGGCGCCGAAGAGCACCCCCTCGACGTTGACGGCGAGCGTGGACCGGATCTGCTCGGCCCCGATGTCGGCCACCTCGGCGAACGGGAACACCCCCGCGTTGTTCACCCAGTGGTCGAGGCGCCCGAACTCCTCGATCGCGAGCGACGCCAGCCGCTGGTGGTCCGGGACGCGGGTGACGTCGACCGCGACCGGGACGATCCGGCCCGGCCCCCCGGCACCCGCGCGGCCCTCGGCCTCGGCGGACAGCGTCCCGGCGGTGGCGACCATCTGCTCGGCCGCGAGGTCACCGGCGATCACGTGCACCCCCCGGGCCGCGAGCGCCGCAGTGAAGCGGGCCCCCATGCCGCGGGCGGCCCCGGTCACGACCGCGACCGTGTCGCGCAGCTCCGGGTACTCGGTACGGACCGGGTCGTGCAGGACCCGGCCCGGGCCGGTGGGGTGAGGACTGGGCACAGCAGGCTCCGTTCGGTCAGGCGTCACGCAGGACGGTCCGGCGACGCACGCGCCAGCCGTCGGCGGTGCGGGTCAGCTCGTCGACGAGGGTGGTCAGGCGGTGCAGCCGGGGTGAGGCACCGCTCGGGGTACCGACGATCTGCAGGTAGGAACGCGCTCGCAGCCGGTCCGGGCCGTCCGCCGTGACCGAGACGGTGCCGACGACGTGCCGGAGCACCTCGCCGGACTCGCGGCAGGACGCGTGGAAACGCTCGGCGAACGCGATCAGCCCGGCGGTGTCCCGAGCCGGTTCCGGATAGCTGGGCGAGTGGAACTCACCGTCGGGGGTGAAGGTGGCCGCCCAGTCGGCGGCCCGGCCGGAGTCGATCGCATGACTCTGGGCACCGAGCAGTTGGTGCACCGCCAGTACGTCGGCTGCTGGGACGTCCATCGCTTCTTGCCTCCCGCCATTGAGTGTGCGATTATCGCACGCAGTGTGCGATTAATGAGTGCGAAGGTAGGTAGCGAATGGGTCCGCGTCAAGCGGCCGGTGCGTCCGGGAGCGGGGGCGCGGCCGATCGGCCCGGTACCTCCAAGACGCTGCACCACGGTCTGCAGGTGCTCGAAGCCCTGGTCGGTGCGCCGCGGGGGCTGTCGGTCACGCAGATCGCCGAGAGCGTCGGCGTGCACCGCACGGTGGCCCACCGGCTCGTACGGACGCTGGAGGAGCACCATCTGTGCCGCCGGCTCGACGACCGGCGGGTCGTGCTGGGGGCCGGTCTCGTGCGGCTCGCCGAACCGGTCGAGCAGGACCTGCGCATCCTCGCCCGGCCCGTGCTCGAGGACCTGGCCGCCGCGACCGAGGCGACGGCGCACCTCGTCGTCCGCGAGGACGAGGAGCGGGTGCGGATGCTGATGATCGTCGAGCCCCGGCGGGCCCGGATGCACGTGGCGTTCCGCAGCGGCCAGGTCGATCCGATCGACCGGGGCTCGGCCGGTCTGGCCATCCTGGCCGGGGAGCCGCCGGCCGAGGGCGAGCGCGCGGCGGTCGGCCGGGCCCGGCAGCGGGGGTTCGCGGTGTCGCACGGCGAGATCGCGGCGGGGATCAGCGGTATCTCGGCCCTGGTGCGTGCCGGCGGCCGGTCCGGGCTGAGCCTGGGCCTGTCGGTGTTCGAGGTCGAGGACGAGGAGGCGCTCGGGCGGCTGGTGATCGGGGCCGCGCAGAGGCTGGCGGTGGCGCTCGGCTGAGCCGCCGGCTCAACCGCCGGTGCGGTCGTCGACCCGCAGGGTCGCCGTCCCCTCCCGCCACTGGGCCTCGGCCCCACCGACTCCGTGGCGGCGTGCCCGCCCGGCGGCCCGCGCGGCACCGAGCACCGCGAGCCGGTCGTGGCCGGCGCCGACGATCTCGACGCGGCCGAGGTCGTGCCGGACCATCAGGTCCATCGCCGTGGCCAGCGCGTCCGGCGGCAGCGGCGCGTGCACCTCCAGCCGGGCCCGGGCCCGGCGGACCCGGTCGGCGCTCCACGGCGCGGTGTCCGCGACGCCCCGGTACAGCTCGGTGATCCGGTCGTCGCCACCGGGCAGCCGGACCCGCACGTCGCGGTGGGTCTGGCGCAGCACCGAGTCGACGGTCCGGACCAGGGCGGTACCGGTGAGTCCCGGGCCGGGGTCGGCGAGCACGTCGGGCACCGCCCCCGGCAACGGAGCGCCGCGGGTGCCCGGCTCCGGGACCAGCGCCGCGAGCCGCATCGCCTCGCCGTCCTTGCCCGGACCGGGACGCCCGGCCCAGTCCGGCCCGTCGTGCCAGGCCACCGCACCGGGTTCGTGCACGAGCAGGGCGCCGTTGTTCCAGGCCCGGTACGCGAGGTCCCAGTCCTCCCCGCCGTAGCCGACGAACCGCTCGTCGAACCCGCCGATGTCGTCGAACAGCGTCCGGTGCAGTGCGAGCACGGCACTGATGACGAACCGGAAGCTGCGGCCGTCGGCGTCGAGCAGGTCCCGGGAGCCGCGGTAGCCGTCGGCCAGCCAGCGTGGTTCCGGCAGCCGCGGGGCCCGGGCCGGGTCGGTGCCCGGCTCCGTGCCCGAGAGGTCGGCGTGTCGGCGCCTGCCGACCGCGAGGACGTCGGGGCAGGCCCGGATGCGCCGGGTCAGCGCGTCGATGAAGCCGGGCTCGGGGACCGTGTCGGCGTCGAGGAAGACCAGGACGTCGCCGTCGCACCGGGCGGCGCCCAGGTTGCGGGCCGCGGCGGCGCGGAACCCGCGGTCGTCCTGACCGAGGACCTGCAGCGGGACCGGCCCGGCGAGCGTCGCCGGGTCGGGCGGCCGGGCGGACCCGTCGTCGGCGACGACGACGGCCACCGGTGGGCGGGTCTGCCGGTGCACCGCCGCGACGGTGCGGGCCAGCTGCTCCGGCTGCTCGTAGTGGCAGACGACCACCCCGACCGTGGGCACCGGTCCGGACGGCTCCGGCAGCAGGTCCCAGCGGTTGCCCGGTACCGCCGTCACGCGGGCACCCCGCAGGCCAGCGCCCGGTACAGCGCGGCGTGCGCCGGACCGGCCTGCGGCCACGCCGGGACCGGTCCCCGGGTGAGCGACGGGTCGGCCAGGGCCGCGGCGACGAGGGTGTCGCGCCCGGCGTGGCCGTCGTAGCAGCGCAGCGCGTCCGGGACCGCCGCGGCGACCTCGCACGCGTAGGCGCCGGCGGCGGCCAGCGGGACCCGGCCGTGCCCGAGCCAGGCGAGCAGCGACCCGCTCGCGCTGACCGTCCGCCCCGGCGCGACCGGGACGGTCACCGCGGCTGCGGCGGCGGCGAGCCCGGCCGGGTCCAGGGCACCGGTGACGATCCACCGCACGCCGGCGCCCCGCGCTGACCGGGCGAGCGCCGCGGCGAGCCCGGCGTGCCCGTCGGCGACGGCGCCCGCGGCGACGACCGCCGGTCGCACCGGGTGCGCCGCCGCCGCGGCGATCACGTCGTCGTGGCCCTTGCCCGGGTAGACGAAACCGAGGACCCCGAGCGTGGGGTGGGCGGCCCAGTCCGGTGCGGTCCCGGCCACCGCGACCGGCGGCAGCGGGAGCGGGACGAGATGCGGCGCGGCCGCGCCCAGCGCCCGCGCCTTGACCCGTTCGTGCCCGGCGGAGACCAGCACCGCGTCGGCGGCGGCGATCACCCGGCGGTAGCCCGCGGCCCGGCGGGCGTCGCGCGCCGGATCGGGATCCGCGCCCGGCAGGTCGTGCAGCGTGACGACCAGCGGCCGCGGCACCGCCCCGGCCGCGGCGACGAACGCGGCCGCGGCCGAGGCGATGTCCGGGCCCCACAGCGAGTCGGTGAACTGGGCGTGGGTCAGGTCGGCCGGCCCGCCGGGGACGGTCCGCACCCCGTGCCCGGCGACCGCGGAGGCGACCGCGTCCGCGTGCCGCAAGACGCCGTGCCCGGCCGGTCCGGGAGCGAGCGTCCGCACCGTCAGCGCCGTCGGTGCCGTCGGTGCGGTCAGCACCGGGCCACCAGCTCCCGGTACAGCGCGGTGTGGGCGGCCGCGACCCGGCGGCGCTGCGCGTCCCGCGCGTCCGGGTCGGCCCGCCACACCGGACGGTCGCGGTGGGCCAGCCGGACCGCCGCGGCCAGCGAGTCCCGGTCCGGGCCGTCCGGGCCGAGCCGGTACACCAGGCACGGCCCCTGTTCCGCGACGTGACCCACGTCCGGGACCAGCGCGGTCGTCCCCAGGTCGTGACAGGCCTCCAGCCAGCCGGAATGGGTGCCCCACCGGTAGGGCAGCACCGACACGTCGAGTTCCTGCAGGTACTGGTGGAACGCGTCGTCGTCGAACGGCGGGTGCACGCGCACGTCCAGCCCGTCGACCCCGTCCAGGGAACGGGCGACGGCACGGCCCCGCTCGTCGTCGTGCGCGTCGACCCGCACGGTCGTCGCCGCGAGCCCGCGCACGGTCTCGGCCAGTGCACGGGCGACGCCGGCCGGGTCGGCGTTGGTGCGGTGGCTCTTGGCGTGCACGCCGACGGTGAACCCCGACCGCTCCGGACGGGGCCGTCGCGCCCACCGCGGCCCCACGACCCCCGGGTGCGGCAGCACCCGCGCCCGCCGTCCCCACCGGCGGTGGATCTCGGCGGCCGCGCCCGGGGTCAGCGTGACCAGGGCGTCGGCGGCGGGCACCAGCACGTCCAGCATCGCGTCGTGCCGGGCCGGGTCCGGGTGGTGCGGGTTGCGCAGGTCGTGCACGGTCAGCACGAGCGGGCGGCGCAGCTCGCGCAGCGTCGCGACCAGGGCGGCGAGCCCGGCCGGTGTGCGGTCGTCGAACCCGAAGTGCACGTGCAGCACGTCGAACTCCGCGGCGTGTGCACGGACGTGGCGCGGGTCCAGCCACCGTGCGGGCCACCACTGCCCGGCCGGGGCGCCGGGCACCGGCGGGTCCGGCAGCCGGTGGGTGCCCGGATCGGCCAGCGACAGCACGTAGGGATGGCCGGCCGGGACGGACGCGACGCGCACGCGGGACTCCTCTCGTCGCCCCGGGATGCCCGCCACCGCGCCGTCCAACCGCGCGCGCCGGTGCCGTCGTGGTGAGGATGGCGACGTGAACGACCCCCGCCGCCGGCACTACGGCGTCTTCTACGGCCTCTCCGCGCCGCCGCCCGGCCCGCTCGCCCTGGTCTGGGGCAACTGCCAGGCCGAGTCGCTGCGGGTGCTGCTCGCGACGGTGCCGGACCTGCCGTTCGCCCCGGTCCGGATCCCGCCGGTGCACGAGATCGTCGACGCCGACCTGCCCCACCTGCGCCGGGTGCTCGCCCGGACCGCCCTGCTGGCGTCCCAGCCGGTCCGCGACGGCTACCGCGGGCTGCCGCTGGGCACCGCCGAGGTCGGCGCGGCGCTGCCCGGCGGCGCCCGCGTCGTCCGGTGGCCGGTCGTCCGCCATCCGGCGCTGCACCCCTGGTCGGCGATCGTGCGCCATCCCGACGACCCGTCGCTCGTCCCGCCGCCGGTGCCCTACCACGACCTGCGGGCGCTGGCGGCGGCCGCGGGACGCCGCCCCGGGGGAGCGCCACCGGCCCGCGCGCTGCGGGAGGTGGGGGAGCGCGGCGTCGCGGAGCTGGCCCGGCGGGAGGCACGCTCGTGCGACGTCGGTGTCGCCGACGCCATCGCCTCCTTCGGGGCCGACGCCGCGCACACGCTCAACCACCCCGGCAACGGTGTGCTGCGGCTGCTCGCCGACCGGGTCCTCGGTGCCGCCGGGGTGCCCGCAGCGTCGGGCGACCCGGGCCGGGAGCTGCTGGGCGGCCTGCGGGCACCGCTGCGTCCCGACGTCGTCGGCGCGCTGGGGCTGTCCGCGGTGCCCCGGCCGCACTGGCTCGCCGGGGAGGTGCAGATCCCCGAGGCGCGGGTACACGACGAGCAACGTCACTGGTACCGGGACCGTCCGGGCTGGGTCGAGGCCGGTCTCCGCCGACACGCCACGACCCTGGAGATCCTCGGCCTGTGACGGTCCGCGGCCGTCCGGTTGTGGCATCGCCGGACCAGCCGCATGATCGTGGGACGTCCGGGTTCAGCCACAGCTCGCGCGGTGTCCTGTCCCCGAGCGCCGGAGTGTGCCCGTGAACCACCCCACCGCAAGCCGGTGAGCAGCAGGATCGCCCTCATCGCCTCGTCCCGCTACCCGATCCGCGAACCGTTTCCCGGCGGGCTGGAGGCACACACCGCGAGCCTGGCGCAGCAGCTGCGCCACCGTGGTCACGACGTGACGGTCTTCGGCGCACCGGGCTCGGACCCCGAGCTGCGGGTCCGGGAGATGGCCCCGCTCCCGGTCATCTCGGCCGCCGCCCGCAGCGACGTCGGCATGCCGCCGGGCTGGTTCCTGGCCGAGCACCACGCCTACCTCGCCCTGCTCGTCGGGCTCTCCCACGACCGCGGGCGCTACGACGTGGTGCACAACAACTCGCTGCACTACCTGCCGCTCGCGCTCGCGGACATCCTCGACGCCCCGGTGCTGACCACCCTGCACACCCCGCCGACCCCGTGGATGGAGTCCGCGGTGCGGCTCGGCGACCCGGACCGGCTGCGCTTCGCCGCGGTCAGCGAGCACACCGCCCGGCGCTGGTCGGAGACCGGTGCCCGGGCCACGGTCGTCCGCAACGGGGTGGACACCGCCGTCTGGCGGCCCGGCCCGGGCGGCGGGACGCCGGTCTGGTCCGGCCGGATCGTGGCGGAGAAGGGCCCGGTCGAGGCGATCCGCGCGGCGCGGATCGCGGGCACCGGGCTCCGGCTGGCCGGGCCGTGCCCGGACCGGACGTTCTTCGAGACCGAGGTGGCCCCGCCGCTCGGCGACGGGGTCGACTACGTCGGGCACCTCGACCACCGCGCGCTCGCGGAGCTGGTCGGCGGCGCGGCCGTCGCGGTGGTGTCCCCGTGCTGGGACGAGCCCTACGGGCTGGTCGTCGCCGAGGCACTGGCCTGCGGCACACCGGTCGCCGGGTTCGCCCGCGGGGCCCTGCCCGAGATCGTCGACGCGGGCTGCGGGGTGCTGGCCGCGGCCGGTGACGTCGACGGGCTCGCCGCCGCGATCCGCTCCGCCGCCGAGCTGTCCCGCGACGACGCCCGGTGGCGGGCCGAGACCTGCTGCTCGGTCGCGTCGATGGTCACCGGCTACGAGGACCTGTACCGGACGGTGGCCGCGTGATCGTCTACTACGTGCACCACCACGGCAGCGGGCACGCGCACCGGGCCGTCGCCGTCGCCGCGCGGTGCCGCACGCCGGTCGTCGGGGTCGGCAGCGGGCCCGCACCGTCCGGCTGGCCGGGCGCCTGGCACCGGCTGCCGCCCGACACCGGCGGGGACACCGGCCCGGGCACCGCGGACGTCACCGCGGGGGGCACGCTGCACTGGGTGCCCCGCCACCACGAGGGGCTGCGGGAGCGGACCGGGATCGTCTCCGAGCTGCTCCGGTCCGGCCCGGCCCGGCTGCTGGTCGCCGACGTCTCGGTGGAGATGACCCTGCTCGCCCGGCTGCACGGCGTCCCGGTCGCGGTGATGGCGCAGCCGGGGGACCGGCTCGACCGGCCGCACCGCACCGCCTACGACCTCGCCGACGTGCTGCTGGCGCCGTGGCCCCGGCGGCCGGAACACGGCTGGCCGGCGGAGTGGCCGGCCAAGACCCGGTACCTGGGCGGCCTGTCCCGCTACGACGACCGGCCCGCCGGCCCGGCCGTGCCGGGTGCGCGCCGGGTGCTGGTGCTGTCCGGCAGCGGCGGGGACGGGATCGACGCCGCCGCGGTCCGGGCGGCCGCGGCGGGCACCCCGGACTGGACCTGGACGGTGGCCGGCCCGTCCACCGGCCCGGGGCTCGCCGACCCGCCGGGCCTGCGCCGGGCCGGCTGGAGCGCGGACGTGTGGAGCCTGCTGCGCGACGCCGACGTGGTCGTCGGGCACGCGGGGCAGAACGTCGTCGCCGAGATCGCCGCGGCCCGCCGGCCCGCGGTGATCATCCCGCAGCCGCGCCCGCACGACGAGCAGCTGGCGACGGCCGCGGCCCTCGACCGGGCCGGGCTCGCGACGGTCCCGGCGCGGTGGCCCGCACCGCGGGAGTGGCCGGCGGTGCTGGCGGGCGCCGTCGCCCGCGGCGGCGAGCGGTGGCGGGAGTGGTCCGACGGCGGGGCCGCGGACCGCGCGGCCGGGGTGCTCGACGCACTCGCCGCCATGCCGGTGGCCGGCGGGGCCGGGCGATGACGGCGGTCGCCGTCGTCACGATCGTCCGCGGCCGGGCGGACCATCTCGCCCGGCAGCGGCGGCTCCTGGCGGCCGGGCCGCCGGTCCTGCACGTCGTGGTCGGGATGGGGGAGGAGCCGGACCTGAGCGGTCCCGCCCCGTCGACCCGGTCGGTCACCGTCCCGGCCCCGGGACCGCTCCCGCTGGCGGCCGCCCGCAACGCCGGTGCGCGCGCCGCGCTCACCGCCGGTGCCGGGCTGCTGGTGTTCCTCGACGTCGACTGCCTGCCGGGCCCGGTGCTGGTCGACCGGTACCGGGCGGCCGCCGCCCGCACCGGTCCCGCGCTGCTCGCCGGGCCGGTCACCTTCCTCCCGCCACCCGGCCCGGCCGGCGTACCCGAGCGCGACCTGGCCCGGTGGGTCGACCCGCACCCGGGCCGCCCCGACCCACCGGACGGCGCGCTGCGGCCCGAGCCGCGGCGGGAGCTGTTCTGGTCGCTGTCGTTCGCCCTGGCCGCCGGGTCGTGGACCGGCACCGGCGGTTTCGACGAGGGCTACCGCGGCTACGGCGCCGAGGACACCGACTTCGCGCTGGCCTGCGAGCTGCCCCTGTACTGGGTCGGCGGCGCGCACGCGCTGCACCAGTACCACCCGCCCAGCCGGACCGATCCGGGCCAGGCCGGCGGGATCGTCGCGAACGCCCGGCGGTTCCACGGCCGGTGGGGACGGTGGCCGATGGAGCCGTGGCTGCGCGAGCTCGCCGCGTCCGGCGCGGTCGTCTTCGACCCGGAGCACGACGTGCTGCGGCTGCCGTGACGGCGCCTCCGACCGGCCGGGTGCGGGTCAGGTGTGCCCCGTCGTGTTCCACTCAGTGGCAGCGCACCCCTGACGGCCCGCGGACACCGGCCTAGCGTGCACGCGACGCCCACCGAAGGAGAGCCCATGATCGAACTCGTCCACCTCGGCGGCGCGCCCGGCCGCCCGCTGCTGGTGCTCGGGCCGTCCCTGGGCACCTCGGCCGAGACGCTCTGGGGCCCGGCGGCCGAACGGCTCGCCGCGCACTTCGAGGTGCTGGCCTGGGACCTGCCCGGGCACGGCCGCAGCCCGGCCCCGGAGCCGGGCGCCGCCGTCACGATGCCGACGCTCGCCGCCGGCGTCCGCACCGCCCTCGACCGGACGGACGGCGGCGCGCGGACGTTCCACTACGCGGGTGACTCGGTCGGCGGCGCCGTCGGGCTGCAGCTGCTGCTCGACGCACCCGAGCGGGTGCGCACCGCGACGCTGCTCTGCACCGGTGCCTCGATCGGGACGCCCGGCTCCTGGCACGAGCGCATCGACACCGTCCGCCACGGCGGCACCTCCGCCCTGGTCGAGGCCTCGGCGCAACGGTGGTTCGGGCCCGGGTTCCTGGACCGGGAGCCCGCGGTGGGTGCGGCCCTGCTCGACGCGCTGGCCGCCGCGGACGACATCGGCTACGCCGCGGTGTGCGGCGCACTCGCGACGTTCGACGTGCGGCACCGGCTCGGCGAGATCACCACGCCGGTGCTCGCCGTGGCCGGTGCGCACGACGTCGCGACCCCGCCGGACTCGCTGGCCGGCATCGCCTCCGGGGTGCGGCACGGCGACCTGGAGGTGCTGCCCGGCGTCGCCCACCTCGCGCCGGCCGAGGCGCCGGCGCGGGTCGCGGAGCTGGTCCGTACCCACGCCGGCCGCCACGACCGTGAGGTCACAGTCCCTTCGTCGTGACCGTGCGCCCCGGCTCGGTGCACAGGCCGCAGCCGGGGCCGACGAAGCGGGCCCCGGCGCGGTCGTCGCCGTCGAGGGTGAACCGGAGCCAGCCGACGGTCAGCCGGATCCCGGCCACGATCATCTGCTGGTCGCCGTCGCCGTCGCTGATCCCGCGGGACAGGCCGCTGTGGCCCGCCGTGGCCACCTCGACCAGCGCGGACGGGACCGTCATCGCCGCGAAGTCGCCGCGGCTGTTGGCGTGGGCCTGGTCGGACGGCCCGCCGTTGACGATCAGCGTGGGCGAGTGCAGCGCGGCGATCGCGTCGCGGGTGTGCCCGCCGAAGCGGGGCCGCTCGGAGAAGCCCGTGTTTAGGGCCACCACCGAGCCGACCCGCGGGTCCGGTGCGGCGAGCAGCGCCTCGATCCCCCCGCACGAGGTGCCGGCGACGGCGAGCCGCTCGGGATCGGCCCGGCCCTGCAGCGCGTCGCCGCCGAGCACCCAGTCGAGCGCACCGGTCAGCAGCTCCGGCCGGGCGACGGTGGTCTCCGGCCGGGTCTCGACGGGCAGGGCCTCCGGTGCCCCGTTGGCGACGACGATGTAGCCGTGCGCGGCGAGCCCGGTGAGGAACCCGCTGATTGACAGGTTGCTGTCGCTGCACGCGCCGTTGGCCCACGCGATCACGGGGACACCACGCTCGGGCAGCGCGTCGAGGTCGGCCGGGCGGTAGACGGTGTGGCCGGGCAGCCCGGCCGCGGCCTCGCGCACGGTGGCGAGGACCGGGCCGTCGGCGGGAGCGGCGGCCGGGGCGGCCGGAGCGGCGCACCCGGTGAGCAGGAGCGCGGCGAGCGCGATGACGGACAGCAGTGTCCGGACGGGCATCGGGAGACCTTTCACGAGGGACGGGGCCGGGCGCCCGGCGCGGTGCGCCCGGCCCACGGGTCAGGAACGCTCGGGCAGGGTGATCGTCGAGGTGCCGCCGGCGACCTCGATCCGGGAACCGTCGGCGTCCGGCAGCTCGCCGGTCTCGCGCGGGTCGTGGCCGGTGACGGTGACCTGGATCCGGTGCCCGGCCGGGACCAGGTAGGACGTCGGGAGCATCGCGAACTGCAGCCGGGCCGGTTCCCCCGGTGCGACGGGCGCGGCGTCGGCGGCGAAAGCGCGGTGCCACGGCACCCCGTCGGGCAGCGCGTACGGGGCCGGGGCGGTGGCCCGCAGCGACACCTGCTGGCGGCCCTCGGTGATCACCGTGGTGCTGCCGTCCGGCGCGACGTCCTCCAGGTAGGCGAACACGTGCGCGTCGGTGCGGTCGACCGACACGGTCAGGTCGAGGACGGGCGTACCGGTGATCTCGGTGTCGCGCTCCGCGGCCGCCCCGGTGAAGCTGGTCCCGGCGCCCGGGATGTGGCAGGGCTGGATCGTGGAGCCGGAGCCCGGGTCCTGCGGGCAGCCGGCCGCGGTGTCGACGGTGAACGGGCGGGCGCCCGGCGCCGTGGAGCCGAGCACGCCGTCCCCGCCGAGCGCCCTCGGCGTCGCGGTGGTGCCGGCGGGCGGCCAGGTGTCCGCGGACTTCCACTGGAGCCCGGTGGCGTCGGGCAGGTCGGAGGCCGGGGTGGCGTAGCGGATCGGCGGCTCGTCGTCGATCCCGGTGTCGATCCCCTTGAGGTGGGTGTCGAAGAACCGGTGCGCCTCCTCGACCAGCCCGAACCCGGCGTTCTCGCAGTGCTTCCACGGCCCGACGAGCAGCCGGGAGCCCGGGACGTTCAGCAGGGTGGCGATGCCCTGGCCACGCAGCTCGTCGCGCCAGCCGCCGATCACGTACACCGGGACGTCGGCGGCCCGGATCTGGTCGGCGTAGCTGCCGACGCTGCCCTCGGACCAGAACTTCGACGCCACCAGCGGGGAGAAGCTGTCCCGGAACGGCATGCCGCGCCACATGTCGGCCAGCGGCGCCGCCTTCTGGTGCTCGACGGCGGCCTCGCGCAGCAGGGTCTTGTCGGCGTCGCCGTCGACCGGGTTGTTCGCGAGGTCCTGCTCGACGGTGCGCGACGGGCCGAACCCCCACTGCGCGGAGATCCCGCCGACCCGCCAGGCGTCGTACTTGTCCCAGGAGAAGCAGCCGGCGAGGACCGCCTTCAGGCGCGGCGGCCGCACGGTCAGCGAGTGCATCGCGGCGTCACCGGTGTTGGAGCAGCCGTACATGCCGACGTTGCCGTCCGACCAGGGCTGCGTGCCGAGCCACTCGGTCACCTCGTAGGCGTCGCCGGCCTCGAGCCGGTCGTTGTACCCGCGGCGGACGCCGAAGGACTGGCCGTTGCCGCGGCGTGCCACCTGGGCGACGACGTAGCCGTCGTCGGTCAGGGTCGGGATGGTCTGGATGCCGCCGGTCTTCGGTCCGGCGCCGTCCTCCGGCTTGCGGTCGATCGAGAGGCTGTGCTGCCAGAGCACCGGGAAGCTGCCCTCGGCGGCCCGGCCGTCCACCGCCGGGCGGTCGAGCTTCACAGCGAGCCGGGTGCCGTCGCGCATCGGCAGGTAGAAGGACTCGGTGACGCGCTCGGTGAACTGCTTCTCCGGCCGGTAGGTGCCGAACCCGGCGCCGTCGGGCGCCGCCGGCGCCGCGGCGGGGCCGGTACACGCGGTCAGGACGAGCAGGGTCGCGAGCGCGACGAGGCCGGTGAACCGTCGTCGGGGGGATCTTCCGGGCATGCGGGAACCTCCGTGCAGCAGTCGGTCGGTGGTGCAGCGGTCGGGCGGGAGTCGGGTCGAGAGCGGGGTCAGCGCGCGGCGGGCGCCCCGGCGAGCGTGTTCTCGCGGATCGCGAGCACCGCGACCAGCGCGAGCGCGGCGATCGGCAGTGTGAGGAGGAAGACCAGCTGCAGGCCGCCGGTGTAGGCGTTCCGGACGGCGTCGGCGAGCGGCCCGGGCAGGGCGGCGACCTGGGCCGGCGTGCCGAGCAGCCGGCGGACGCCGTCGTCGGAGGCGGGCAGCCCGGCCGCGGTCAGCGCAGCGGGCAGCTCGGCCCGCAGCCGGGCGGTGATCAGCGCGCCGAACACGGCGACCCCGACCGCGCCGCCCAGCGTCCTGGTGAACGTGACCGACGAACCGGCGACGCCGACGTCGCGGGGTCCGGCGGCGTTCTGCGCGGCCAGCACGAGCACCTGCTGGGTCATGCCGGTGCCGGCCCCGAGCACCGCCATGCCGAGCGCGACCTGCCAGGCCGGGGTCTGCGGGGTGAGCGGGGCGAGGACCGCGAGGCCGGCGACCAGCAGGGCGCACCCGGTCGCCGGGAACCGTTTCCAGCGCCCGGTCCGCACGATCCGGCGGCCCACCACGGCCGAGGTGAGGATCATGGTCCCGATCTGGGGGAGCATGAGCAGACCGGCGGTCATCGCGTCGTGGCCGTGCACGACCTGCAGGAACTGCGGGAGATAGATGATCCCGCCGAACATGACGGTGCCGACCAGCAGGCTGGTGGCGCAGGCGATGGTGACCGTGCGGCTGCGGAACAGGTGCGGTGGCAGGATCGGGTCCGCCGCGCGGCGCTCGCGCAGCACCGCCGCGCCGGTCAGGGCGACCACGAGCGCGGCGAGCACCGCGGTCTCGAGGCCGGCCCACGGCCAGGCCGTGCCGCCGGCGGACAGTGCCAGCACCAGCCCGCCCGCCGCACCGGCGATCAGGGCGGCCCCGGCGACGTCGAGCGGTGCCGCCCGGCGGCCGGGCCGGACGTCCGGGGCCAGCCGGACCAGCGCGGCGGCGACCAGCGTGACCGGGACGACGCCGAGGAAACACCACCGCCAGCCCGGCCCGCCCGGGCTCACCAGCAGCCCGCCCACCAGGGGTCCCGCGACCGACGCGGTGCCGAACGACAACCCGAACCAGCCCGTGTAGCGGCCGCGCTCGCGGGCCGGGACGAGCCCCGCGACGAGCGCGTTCGTGCAGGCCAGGATGCCGCCGGAGGCCGCACCCTGCAGCGCCCGCCCGGCGATCAGCCAGCCCGTCGACGGCGCGAGGCCCGCGACGAGCGACGCCACGACGAACAGCCCGATCGACACCATCAGCATCGGCCGGGCCCCGCGACGGTCGGCGAGCTTGCCGAACACCGGAGTGGCGGCGGTCATCGTGAGCAGCGCCGCGGCCGCCACCCAGGCCACCTGGTCCTGCCCGCCGAGCTCGCCGGCGATCGTCGGCAGGGCGATGCCGATGATCGTGTTCGTCAGCGAGCCGGTGAACAGGGCGACCAGCGCGCCGCCGAGCACGGCGGGCGTCGAGTACTCACGCATCGGCGCGGGCCGGCAGCACCTCGGCCTCGAGCCAGCCGCCGACGGTGCCGTCCAGGTAGGCGGGATCGGAGCGGCGGGCGTCGACGTTGTCGGCGTGCAGCTCGAGCACCGGGATCCCGGCGGCGCGCAACGCGCGGGTGGTGGCCCAGCTGCCCCGGGCGTCGTCGGAGACGAGATGGACGACGCCGTCGACGCCGTGCGAGCGGGCCTCCTTCACGTACCACTCGGCCGACCACGGCGGGGTGTAGAGCTGGTCGGAGAACGCGGCGAACCGCGCGGCGAGTGCCCGGAGCGGGTCGTCGCCGTGACGGACGTAGCCGTCGGCGGCGATCGCGAGGTACATCGACCACACGAACACCGCGCCGTAGCGGTCCTGGAACCGCTGGTAGAAGTCCAGGTCGAACCACAGTCCGCGGCCCACCCACATGAGCCGGGCGCGCTCGCCGGGGCAGACCGCGGAGCCCGCGGCGATCCGCTCGGCCACCTCGTCGTGCAGGTTCCGGGCGGCGTCGCGGCCCCAGCCGGTGCCGCGGTGCCACTGCGGGACCATGACCGCCGGGATCGAGTCGGTGACGGCGACCGGGCACGGCCGGGCCGCGGCGATCAGGTCCCGGGTGCGGCGGTTCCGCTCCTCCTGCTCGTTGACCAGCGCCATCACCTCGGCGAAACGCTGCTCGGAGAACCGCCGCCCGGTGCGCTGTTCGAGGAACCGGATCAGCCCCTCCAGCTCGCCGGTCATGAGGTCGAGCCGGTCGGTGCCGACGGCCTCCTCCCAGCGGTGCGGCATCAGCTCCCACCAGCGCTCGGGCACGGTGGCGGCGGCGGCGCTCTCCAGCGGGTAGAACTCCACCCCGGGCTGCTCGCCCCAGACGTCGAAGATCTTCCGCGAGGCGTCGCCGGTGGTCTCGGCGAGGACGATCGAGGGCTGTGGCAGCCCGCCCCACGGGGCGGTGCCGGGGTCGGTGTCGAACGCGCTGCCGAGCGCGGTCGAGCTGTACTGCTCGGTGTAGTCGGGGTAGCCGCGCTCCCGCAGCCGGGCCAGGTGGTCCTGGGTCCGGCGCTTGGCCGCGACGATCGAGGCCCACCACTGGTTGACGACGTAGGGGATCCCCATCGCCCGGAAGATCTCCTGTGGCGCGTCCGCGTTGACCAGGGCCAGCGGGGCCCCCGCCGCGACCTGCGCCTGCAGCTCGGCGAACCACCGGCGCTGGTGGGCGGTGGCGGCCGTCGCGCTGGGCAGCCGCGTCACGCCGCCACCGCCAGGTGCAGCTCCCGGACCACCCGGGCGGCGTCGACGCCGCCGTAGTCCTGCCGGTCCACCAGCACGGCCGGGACGCCCGCCGCGGCGCGCTGGGCGGGGAAGTCCCACGGCGGGCCGTCGTCGAACCGGCGCACGTAGGACAGCAGGCCCTCGGCTCCGCGGTCCCGCACGGCCGCCGCGGTGTGCGCGGCGCGGTCCCGGATGGACGCGCGGGGCGCCGCCGGGCCGGCCGACTGGTAGCGCTCGGCCAGTGCGAGCTCCAGCCGCCCCGGGTCCGGGAGCCCGACGTCACCGAGCGCCCACAGGTCCCCGCGGTCGTGGTCCTCCCCGACGACCAGCAGTCCGGCGTCCTCCAGCGCCGCGTAGACCGCGGGATCGTCGTGGCTGCTGCCGGTCAGGTGGATCGGGTGGCCGGGCCGGGCCGGGCGCTCCGCCAGCTCGGTCAGCAGCGTGTCGAGCAGCGGGAGCACCTCGGCCACGGGGCGGGTGCACGCGGTGCGGACCACGTCGAGCATCTCGGTCCCGGTCAGCCGCCGCTGCGCGCGCAACGCACCGATCTCGCGGACCCGCGCCCGCAGCCGGTCGTGCGCGACGACGGCGTCGGCGAGCGCGGCGTCGTCCACCCCGCCGAGCCAGGACCGGAACTCCCGCACCTTCGCCAGGACGTACCGCGTCGTCGTGCGGTGCGGCAGGTGCAGGACGTCGACCAGGTGCACCGGGGGCAGCGCGACGTCGGTGACCCGGTGCAGCTCCCGGAGCACGTAGAACAGCCGTAGCGACGCCTCGCAGTCGCGCGACACGACCAGCACGTCCAGCGGGCCGTAGGTCCCGGCGAGCAGCCGGGTCAGGATCGAGCAGGCGACCGGGTCGAGCCCGCCACCGAGGTACGCACGCCCGGGGGAGGCGTCCTCGGACGGGGATCCGGCCAGGCGGACCGGGGTGTACCCGGCCGCCGTCAGCAGTTCGACGGGCACGTCGGCGCCCACGTAGCCGGCCACCGGCCCCGGCACCGGGTGCACGGGTCCGGGCAGCATCAGATCACCGACCCGTCGGCCAGTTCGGCCAGCCGTTCCGGGCTTTAGCCGAGCAGCTCGCGGTACACGTGGTCGTTGTGCTCGCCCAGCGCGGGCGGCGGCGCGTCGAGCCCGACCGACGAGCCGGAGAAGACGATCGGCACCCCGGTCGCGGACAGGTCCGCGACGGCGCCGTGCACCGGGTGCGCGATCGGGACGACCTCGCGGCGGTCGCGCACCAGCGGGTCCCGCACCGCCTGGCGCGGGTCGCGAACCTGCGCCGCGGGCACCCCGAACTCGGCCAGCCGGTCGACGATCTCGGTGGCCGATCGGGTCGCGCACCAGTCGCCGATCAGCGCGTGCAGCTCGTCCGCGCGTCGTACGCGCTCGTCGCGGGTGGCGAAGCGGGCGTCGTCGACGAGGTCGTCGCGGTCCATCGCCCGCAGCACCCCGGCGGCGAACGCGTCGGTGGGCGCGCACAGCGCGATGTGCCCGTCGGCGGCGGCCAGGATCCCGAACGGCGCCAGGCGCGGCACCATCGAGCCGGTCCGCTGCGGCAGCCCGACGGCGTCGAACGCGTCGAACGGCTCGCAGGCGACCAGCGATGTGAGCGCCCCCAGCATCGAGACGTCGACGTGCTGGCCCTCGCCGGTGGTCTCGGCCTGCAGCAGTGCCGACACCGTCCCGACGACCGCGAACAGCGGCGCGAGCAGGTCACCGACCGGCAGCCCGAACCGGACCGGGTCGCCGTCCGGCTCGCCGGCCGTCATCATCACGCCGGACAGCGCCTGGATGATCGAGTCCATGGCCTTGCCCGAGCCGGGCCCGCCCTGCGCGCCGAACCCGCTGATCGAGGTGTAGACCAGCCGCGGGTTGATCTCGCGGACCGACGCGTAGTCGATCCCGAGCCGCTGCGTGACGCCGGGGGAGTAGTTCTCCACCACCACGTCCGCGTCCCGGACGAGATCGGCGAAGACCTCGCGCGCCCGCGGGTCCTTCAGGTTCAGCGTGACCGACTGCTTGCCCCGGCCGCGGACCAGCATGGAGACCGACATGTCGTCGTCGTGCCGGCGGGCCAGCGCGAGACCGTCCCGCCCGAGGTAGGGCGCGTTGTTGCGGGAGGTGTCCCCGCCGGTGCCGGGGTTCTCCACCTTGATCACGGTCGCGCCCAGCCCGGCCAGCAGCAGGGTGGCGTACGGACCGGCCAGCGCGGTGGTCAGGTCGATGACGGTGCGGCCGGCGAGCGGCTGGTCGGTCACGAGATCTCCTCGATGAGCACCCGGTCGCCGCGGCGGACGAGGGTGGCGTTCAGCCCGGCGCGGGCGGTGATGTCCTGGACGTAGCCGACGACGGGTGAGTCCGGTCCCTGCGGTACCGGGCGTCCGGCGTCGTCGATCCGGCACGGCACGATCCCCGCGTCGACCAGCCCGTCCCGGTCGAACGTGCAGGTGGCGACGACGGTGTCCCGGCTCTCGGGGTGGAACGGGTAGTAGGGCATGTCCGGGTCGGGGGCGAAGCCGTAGAGCTCCTGGCGCCGCGCGGCCCAGGCCGCCCGCTCGGGACTGTCCGTGGCCACGGTGAGCGCCCGGGTCACGGTCACGAAGTTCCCGAGGCCGTGGAAGATCGGCCGGCCGCGCCACACCTCGATCCCGCGCATGATGTGCGCGTGGTGACCGAAGACGGCGTCCGCCCCGGCGTCGATCGCGGCGCGGGCGACCGGCGACTCGTACATCGCCACCGCGGCGGGGGTGTGCCCGACGCCCTTGTGCAGCCCGACGAGCACGACGTCGGCCTCGGCGCGCAGCGCGGCGACGTCGGCGGCCATGGCGGCGAGCGAGTCCGGATCGGCGAACGTGTAGATCGTTGGCGGGCCGCCCGGGCTCGCGTGGTCCAGCTCGTAGTGGGTGAGCACGTGCACGTAGGCGCAGCCGGCCTTGCGCGAGGTCGCCCAGGACTCCCGGGGACCGACGCAGTTGTAGGACAGCACCCCGATCCGCAGCCCGTCGCGCTCGACGACCGCCGGTGTGCGGGCCTCGGTGAGGTCGGCGCCGGCTCCGGCCGGGACCAGCCCGGCCGCCCGGGCGTGGGTGACCGTGTCGGTCACGCCGGTCTCGCCGGCGTCGGCGATGTGGTTGCCGGCCAGGGTCACCACGTCGAAGCCGGCTCCGGTGAGCGCGGTCAGGGCGGCCGGGTCCGCCGGCGGGGCGGGGACGTCCGTGCTGACCTGCACGGTGGTCGTCGAGTGCGGGACCTCGACGTGGCCGATCGTCACGTCGGCCGCCCGCAGCACCGGCGCCGACGGGACGAGGAAGGACGCCGGGTCCGGCTCGTCGAGGATCAGGTCCCCGACGGACGCGATCGTGATCATGCGGTCACCTCACGGGCGTGGCGGGACAGGAACGCGTGCAGCCGTGGGCTCGCTGGGTTCCCGAAGATCTCCGCGGGGGTGCCGGTCTCCACGATCCGCCCGGACTCCATGAACACGACGCGGTCGGCGACCTCGCGGGCGAAGGCCATCTCGTGGGTCACGACGATCATGGTCAGACCCTCGGCCGCCAGCCCGCGCAGGACGCTGAGCACCTCCTCGACGAGCTCGGGATCGAGTGCCGAGGTGGGCTTGTCGAACAGCATGATCCGCGGCCGGGTCGCCAGCGCGCGGGCGATCGCGACCCGTTGCTGCTGGCCGCCGGAGAGCTGTCGCGGGTAGTGGTCCACCCGGTCCCCGAGCCCGACGCGCTCCAGCAGCGACCGTGCCGTCTCCTCCGCCTGCCCCCGCGAGCGGCCGTGCACCCGGCGCGGCGCCTCGGTGACGTTGCGCAGGGCGGTGAAGTGCGGGAAGAGGTTGAACTGCTGGAACACCATGCCGATCCGCCTGCGCTGGGCGGCCGTCCCGCGCGGGGACAGCGGGCGCAGGCCGCCCCGGTGCTCCTCGTGGCCGAGCAGCTCGCCGTCGAGGTACATCGCCCCGCCGTCGATCGCCTCCAGCTGGTGCACGCAGCGGGCGAGGGTGGACTTGCCGGACCCGGACGGCCCGATCACCACGACGACCTCGCCCTCGGCGACGTCGAGGTCGACCGCGTCGAGCGCGGTGTGCGGGCCGAAGCGCTTGGTCAGCGCCCGGAGTTCGAGAACGCTCATGAGTCGCTCCGCAGGTGCCCGCGCGCGAAGTGGCGTTCCAGGCGGCGCTGCCCGAGCGTCAGCAGGGTGACGACGGTCAGGTACCAGAAGCAGGCCACGATCAGCATCGGGACGATCTCGTAGGTCTGGTTGTAGATGACCTGCACGGAGTGCAGCAGGTCGTTCATCGCGATCACCGAGACGAGCGCGGTGCCCTTCAGGACGCTGATGAACTGGCTCCCGGCCGGCGGGATGATCGTCCGCATCGCCTGCGGGAGCACGATCCGGAAGAACGTCTGGACGGGCGTGAAGCCCATCGCCGATGCGGCCTCGCGCTGGCCCTGGTTGACGCCGAGGACACCGGCCCGGATGATCTCCGCCAGGTACGCGGACTCGACCAGCGACAACCCGATGACCGCCGCGGACAATGGTGTGATCACGGAGTTCGTGTCCCACCACAGCAGCGTCGGACCGAACGGGATGCCGATCGACAGCCGCGGCAGCAGGTAGGCCAGGTTGAACCAGAAGATCAGCTGGACCAGCGGCGGGATCCCGCGGAACACGCCGACGTAGGCGGTGGCGGCCCAGCGCAGCGGCCCGAGGTCGGACAGCTGCGCGGCGGCGAGCAGCCCGCCGACGACGGAGCCGATCGCCATGGCGCACACCGCCAGCAGCACCGTCGTGCCCAGTCCCTGCAGGACCGAGGGATGGACGAGGTTGGCGGCGACGACGTCCCACTGGAAGCGCTCGTTGGTGATCAGGAACGCCACGAGCTGCGCGCCGACGAGCAGGAGCAGCACGCCCACGACCCAGCGCCCCGGCCGGAACCGGGCGTGGGCGGTCGCGACGTCGTGCGTCGTGCCGGTGTCGGTGCCGGGTGCGGTCACGGTCATGCCGGCGTCCCCGCGTTGTACTCGGGCGCGGGCACCGTGACGTCGCTCAGGCCCCACTTCTGCATGATCTCGGCGTACCTCCCGCTGGCGAACAGCTCCTCGAACGCGGCCTGCAGTGCCGGGCCGAGGCCGCTGGACTTCGGCACGTAGAGCGCGAGCTTGTCGGCGGTCGCGCCCTGTTCCTCGGTCTGCGTCACCGAGGTGTAGGTGTCGGCCTGCTGGCTGGTGACGTCGATCGCGGCGGCCTGGGTCATCCCGGCGGCCTCGGCGCGCCCGGACTGCACGGCCAGCAGCGTCGCGTTGGTGTCGGCGAGCCCGATCGACTCGATGGTTCCCTTGCCGGTCCGCTCGCAGTAGGCCGACAGGTTCGCCAGCTGCTGCTCGACGACGCTGGCCGTGACGATCGCGACCCGCTCGCCGCAGAGCTGGTCGGTCGCGGTGACCGGCGCACCCGCCGGGATCACGTAGGACGTGCGGGTGGTCATCCAGGTGATCGTGTCGAACTGCTTCTCGCGTTCGGCGGTGACCTTGACCGGGCCGTTGAAGGCGTCGTAGCGGTTCGCGAGCATGCCCTGCAGCGCGGCGGGCAGGCTGTCGACGACCACCGTCTCGGTCCGGACCCCCAGCACCTCGCCCAGCGCGGCCTGGAAGTCGGCGTCGATGCCGGTGATGGAGCCGTCGGGGGCGACGGTCCGGTAGGGCGGGTGCGAGTCGCCCGCGAACCGGATCACCCCGGCCTGCCCGATCGCGTCCGGGAGGGTGTCGTGGAGGGCGGACGCCCCGGCCGGGGCGGGGGTGTCCGCGGAGGTGGCCGAGTCGGGGTCGCCCACGTTGGCGCCGCAGCCGCTCAGCAGGAGGGCCGTGAGGCCGATGACGGCGACCGCGAGGCGGCGCGCGCCGGTGACGGGATGGTGGCGCATGGCGGGTGGCTCCCTGCGTTGGGTCGTGCCAGGCGTGAGGCGTCGGGATCAGAACGATCATTGCCGACGACGATGGCGACGAGCGTCGCAGAAGATGTCGCCTAAAGCAACACCGGCGTCGCCCGTAGGCTGCGCCCCGGAGGTGGGACCGTGTCCGACGACGGGCGAGCACGCGCCGAACCGCAGCTGCTGCTGACCTCGCTGCTGGGCGACTTCTGGTACTGGCGCGACGAGCACATCCCCTCCGCCGCACTCGTCCGGCTGCTGGCCGAGTTCGGGATCGGCCAGGAGAACGCCCGGGCCGCGATGCGCCGGCTCGCCGCGAAGGGACTGCTTACCTCGTCGCGGTCCGGCCGCACCACCGCCTACGGGATCCCGCCGCGGAGCAGTGACGTGATCATCGAGCGGGCCCATCACATGCTCGCCTTCGCCGCCGAGCCCCCGGAGTGGGACGGCCGCTGGACGCTCGTCGCGTTCTCGGTGCCGGAGGACGCCCGGGAGGTTCGTACCGCGTTCCGCTCCCGGCTGCGGCTGCTCGGCCTCGCCCCGCTCTACGACGGCCTGTGGGTCTCGCCCCGGGTGCTGGGCGACGAGGTGCTCGTCCTGGCCGGGGAGCTGGGGGTCGACCGGGTCACCGTGCTGCGGGCCGACGAGCTGCCCGGTGGTGCTCCGCTGTCGGCGGCGTTCGACCTCGCACCGCTGGCCGCGGAGTACGCCGGCTTCGTCGCGCGGTACACACCGCTGCGGGACGGGCTGACGGCCGGGCGGATCGGGCCGGCCGAGGCCCTGCGCACCCGGACCGAGCTGCGGATCGACTGGCGCCGGTTCCCGGAGCGCGACCCCGATCTGCCGGCCGCGCTGCTGCCCGTGGACTGGTGCCGCACCGAGGCGCAGCGGTTGTTCCAGGACATCTACGACCGCCTCGGCCCGCTCGCCGAGCAGCGCTTCCGGGAGGTGCTGGCCGAGTCCCACCCGGATCTCGCGGAGCTGGCCGCGCACCACGACAGCGTGCGGATCGAGCAGCTCCACGCCGGGCTGGGCGAACGCAGACCCGGTGGTGGCAGTCCCTTCGAGCGGGCGCTCGCCGCGCGCAGGGCCGCGGAGATCCGTCGCTCCTGATCGTCAGGATTCCTTACGCTGATCGAGTGAACCGGCTTGCTGCAACGGCGCGGTGCCGCCACATTCATCAAGAAACCTGATGAAGGAGTGCACGTGGCTTTCCTCGATCCCACGACCTGGCAGGACCGGGTGCTGGCCGGTGGCTGGACACCGGGCGGTGCGGGCACCCGCGAGGTCCACGAGCCCGCCACCGGTGCGGTGCTGGGCTCGGTCGGGCTGGCCGACGCCGCCGACGTCGCCGCGGCGGCCGGCCGGGCCGCCGCGGCCGGTCGCGAGTGGGCCGCCCGTCCGCACGCCGAGCGCGCCGCGGTGCTGCGCCGGGCCGCCGACCTGCTGACCGCACACGCCGGCGAGATCGGCGACTGGCTGGTCCGTGAGTCGGGCTCGGTACGGCTCAAGGCCGGGATCGAGATCGAGGGCTCGGCGGGGGAGTGCACGCAGGCCGCGGCGCTGGCGTCGGCGCCCTACGGCGAGCTGCTGCCGGACGCCGGGCGGATCAGCCTGGAGCGGCGGGTGCCGGTCGGCACGGTCGGGGTGATCTCGCCGTTCAACTTCCCGCTGCTGCTGTCGATGCGCTCCGTCGCCCCGGCACTCGCGCTCGGCAACGCGGTGATCGTGAAGCCGGACCCGCGCACCGCCGTCTGCGGCGGTGTCGTCATCGGGCGGGTGTTCGAGGAGGCCGGGCTCCCGGCCGGGGTGCTCCAGGTGCTCCCGGGCGGGGCGGAGGCCGGTGCCGCGCTGGTCGACGACCCCGGGGTGCCGGTCGTGTCCTTCACCGGGTCGACCCGGGCCGGGCGCGCGATCGGGGCCAGGGCCGGGGAGCTGCTCAAGCGGGCGCACCTGGAGCTGGGCGGCAACAGCGCGCTGATCGTGTGCGCCGACGCCGACCTCGACGCCGCGGCCTCCTGCGGGGCGTTCGGCTCGTTCCTGCACCAGGGCCAGATCTGCATGGCGACCGGGCGCCACCTCGTGCACCGCTCGCGCTACGACCGCTACGTCGAGCTGCTGGCCGGCAAGGCGGAGCAGCTGCCGGTCGGCGACCCGTACACCGCCGAGGTCGCGCTCGGCCCGATCATCGACGGCGGCCAGCTCGCGAAGGTGCAGGACCTGGTGGACCGCAGCGTCGCCGCCGGCGCCCGGCTGGTCGCCGGCGGTACGGCGCGGGGCCCGTTCTTCGCGCCGACCGTGCTGGCCGACTGCGACCCGTCCGTCCCGGCGTACGCCGAGGAGGTGTTCGGCCCGGTCGCCTGCGTGCGCCCGTTCGACACCCTCGACGAGGCCGCGGCCCTGGCCTCCGAGGGCGAGTACGGCCTGTCCCTCGGGGTGCTCACCGCCGACCCCGCGGCCGGGCTCGCACTGGCTGACCGCATCCCGTCCGGTCTCGTGCACATCAACGACCAGACCGTCAACGACGACCCGTCGGCCCCGTTCGGCGGGGTCGGGGCGTCGGGTGTCGGCCGGGTCGGCGGCGCCCGCGCCAACCTCGAGGCCTTCACCGAGACCCAGTGGGTCACCGTGCGCGCCGAGTCCGCGCGCTACCCGTTCTGACCACTTCCCCGAAAGGACACGCCATGCCGGAGAACACCGTTCTCGTCGAGTTCGACGAGGGCATCGCCTGGGTCACGCTCAACCGCCCCGACAAGCGGAACGCGATGAACCCCACCCTGAACGACGAGATGGTCCGCACCCTCGACGAGCTGGAGGCCGACCCCCGCTGCTCGGTGCTCGTGCTGACCGGCGCGGGTGACGCGTTCTCCGCCGGGATGGACCTCAAGGAGTACTTCCGCGAGGTCGACGAGTCCGGCGACCCGGCCCTGCAGGTCCGGGTGCGGCGGGCCAGCGCCGAGTGGCAGTGGAAGCGCCTGGCGAACTGGTCGAAGCCGACGATCGCGATGGTCAACGGCTGGTGCTTCGGCGGTGCCTTCACCCCGCTCGTCGCCTGCGACCTGGCCATCACCGACGAGCAGGCGCAGTACGGCCTGTCGGAGATCAACTGGGGGATCCCGCCCGGCGGCGTGGTGTCCCGGGCGCTCGCCGCCACGGTCAGCCAGCGCGACGCGCTCTACTTCATCATGACCGGCGAGTCCTTCGACGGCCGCCGCGCGGCCGAGATGCGCCTGGTCAACGAGGCGGTACCGGCCCAGCGGCTGCGCGAGCGCACCCGGGAGCTCGCGCTCAAGCTGGCGTCGATGAACCCGGTCGTGCTGCGCGCGGCGAAGGTGGGCTACAAGCTCGCCCAGGAGATGCCCTGGGAGCAGGCCGAGGACTACCTCTACGCCAAGCTGGAGCAGTCCCAGTTCCTCGACGCGGAGCGGGGCCGGCAGAAGGGGCTGTCGCAGTTCCTCGACGACAAGACCTACCGCCCCGGCCTCTCCGCCTACACCCACGACTGACGTGCGCGACGCCGGACTGGGCTCGTGGCCCGCGCGCCGTGCCCGGATGACGCCGGGCCGGACCGCGCTGGTGCACGGCTCGACCTCGATCACCTACGCCGGGCTCGCGGCCCGCACGGCCGGGCTGGCGTCGGTGCTGCGCGAACGCGGCGTGCGCCGGGGGGACCGGGTCGGCTACCTGGGCCCGAACCACCCGGCGTACCTGGAGACGCTGTTCGCCACGGCGTCGCTGGGGGCGGTGTTCGTGCCGCTCAACGCCCGCCTCGCGCCGCCCGAGCTGGCGTTCGTCCTCGGCGACGCCGGGGTCTCGGTGCTCGTGCACGCCCCGGGCACCCAGATCCCGGACGGCGTGCTCACCGCGGTCGGGGGACTGCGGGAGCAGCTGGTGGCCGGTGAGCTGCCGGCGGGCCCCGCCGAGGCCGCCGACGAGCCCGTCACGCTCGAGGACCCCTGCCTGATCATGTACACCTCCGGCTCGACCGGGCGGCCCAAGGGCGCCGTGCTGACCCACGGCAACCTCACCTGGAACTGTGTCAACGTGCTGGTGGAGAGCGACGTGACCGGCGACCAGGTCGCGCTGGTCGCGGCCCCGCTGTTCCACGCGGCCGCGCTGGGCATGACCTGCCTGCCCACCCTGCTCAAGGGCGGGACCTGCGTCCTGGAGGAGTCGTTCGATCCCGCCCGCACCCTGGAGCTGATCCCCCGGCACGGGATCACCACGCTGTTCGGGGTCCCCGCGATGTACGACGCGATCGCCGCCCAGCCGGGTTTCGCGACGGCGGACCTGTCGTCGCTGCGCACCCTGCTGTGCGGCGGCTCGCCGGTGCCGGAACCGACGATCCGCCGGTACCTGGACCGGGGCTGCGTGTTCGTGCAGGGCTACGGGATGACCGAGGCGTCGCCCGGGGTGCTGATCCTGGCCCCGGAGTCCGCGCACGCCAAGGCCGGCAGCGCCGGGGTGCCGTCGTTCTTCACCGACGTGCGGATCGCGGGGCCGGACGGGGACCCGGTCCCGCCGGGGGAGCGCGGCGAGATCCTGGTCCGGGGCCCGAACGTCACGCCGGGCTACTGGAACCGGCCCGAGGCCACCGACGAGGCGCTGGCGGGCGGCTGGCTGCACTCCGGTGACGTCGCGGTCATGGACCCGGACGGGTTCGTCACCGTGGTGGACCGGATCAAGGACATGATCATCTCCGGCGGGGAGAACATCTACCCGGCCGAGGTGGAGTCCGTGCTGGCGGCGCATCCGGCCGTCGCGGAGTGCACCGTGGTCGGCACTCCGGACGAGCGCTGGGGCGAGGTCGGGCGGGCGGTCGTCGTCGTGCGGTCCCCGGTCACCGCCGCGGAGCTGATCTCCTTCCTGCGGGAACGCCTCGCCGGGTACAAGGTGCCCAAGCACGTCGAGTTCACCGACGCGCTGCCGCGGACCGGGTCGGGGAAGGTGCGCAAGGCCGCGGTGCGGGAGCGGTACGCGTGAGTGCTCCGGCGGTGCGGCAGGATCCCGGTGTGGCGGAAGAACCCCTGACGCTGTACCTGGTCAAACGCCTGGAGCTGGCGATCCGGGCCCGGATGGACGACGCGCTGCGCCCGCACGGCCTCTCGACGCTGCAGTTCACCGCGCTCACCGCGCTGCGCGCCCGGGGCGGGCTGTCGTCCGCGCAGCTCGCCCGGCGGTCCTTCGTCACCCCGCAGACCATGAACGAGATGGTGCGCTGGCTCGAACGCCACGGGCACATCGCCCGGCACCGCGATCCCGACAACCGCCGCGTCCTGCTGCTGAGCCTGACCGACGCCGGCCGCACGCTCCTGGAGCGTTGCGACCCGCTCGTCGAACGGATCGAGGCGGAGATGCTCGACGCCGTGCCCACGGTGCAGCACGCGCTGTTCCGGCAGAGCCTGGAGCTCGGGTACGGCGCGCTCGCCGAGGAGTGACCATGGACCTGGACTCCGTCGTGGCCGTCGACGTGCACACCCACGTCGAGCAGGACGGCCACGGCTGCTTCGCGCTGGACGAGGAGCTGCTCGACGCCTCGGCCGCCTACTTCCGGGCCGGTCAGGACCGGACGCCGACGGTGGCCGACATCGCCGAGCACTACCGCGCCCGGAAGATGATGGCCGTGGTGTTCACCGTCGACGCCACCTCCGGCACCGGGCACCCGGCGCTGTCGTCGGAGGAGATCCTCGACGCCGCCGCCGGGTACCCGGACGTGCTGGTCCCGTTCGGCTCGGTGGACCCGCACGGCGACCCGGTCCCGGCGGTGCGCCGGCTCGCCGCCCGCGGCGCCCGGGGCTTCAAGTTCCACCCGTCGCTGCAGGCGTTCGAGCCGAACGACCCGGCCTACTACCCGATCTACCAGGCGATCTCCGACGCGGGGGTGCCCGCGCTGTTCCACACGGGCCAGACCGGGATCGGGGCCGGGCTGCCGGGCGGGCACGGGATCAAGCTGCGGTACTCGAACCCGATGCTGCTCGACGACGTCGCCGCGGACTTCCCCGACCTCACGATCGTCATGGCCCACCCGAGCGTGCCGTGGCAGGACGAGGCGATCTCGATCGCCACCCACAAGGCCAACGTGTTCGTCGACCTGTCGGGCTGGCGGCCGAAGTACTTCCCGCCGCAGCTCGTGCGCGCGGCGGACACCGTGCTGCGGCACAAGGTGCTCTTCGGCTCGGACTTCCCGGTGATCACCCCGGACCGCTGGCTGGCCGACTTCGCCGAGCTGGACCTGCGCGACGAGGTGCGCCCGCTGATCCTGAAGGACAACGCCGTCCGGGTGCTCGGGCTGGTGTGAGCGGTGCCCGGCAACCTGTCCACCCCGGGAGCGAGCGTCACCTCCCGGGTGTTCGCCCTGCTCGGGGCGTTCGACGCCGAGCACCGGTCGATGCCGGTCAGCGTGCTGGCCCGGCGGGCGGGGGTGCCGCTGGCGACCGCGCACCGGCTCGTCACGGAGCTGGTCGCGCTCGGTGGGCTGGAACGCCGCGGCGACGAGTACGTCATCGGGCGGCGGCTGTGGGACCTCGGCCTGCTGGCGCCGGTGCAGGCCGAGCTACGCCACGTCGCGGCCCCGTTCCTGCAGGACCTCTTCGCCGCCGCGCACGCGACCGTGCACCTCGCCGAGCGGGCCGGGCACGAGGTGCTCTACCTGGACCGGCTGTCCGGGCGGGCCGACGTCCCGGTCCTCAGCCGGGTCGGGGGCCGGCTCCCGCTGCACGCCACCGGGGTCGGGAAGGTGCTGCTCGCACACGCCCCGGCCGACGTGCGCCGCGCGGTGCTCGCCGACCTGCCCCGGCTCACCCCCTACACCCTGACCCGGCCGGCGCTGCTGGCCGAACAGCTGGAGCGGGTGCGCCGGGACGGGTTCGCCCGCACCGTCGACGAGATGAGCGTCGGCGCCTGCTCGGTCGCCGTCCCGGTGCGGCGCCGGGGCGAGGTCGTCGCCGCGCTCGGGCTGGTCCTGCCCGACCTGCGGCGGGGACACGCGAGCCCGGTGGCGGCCCTGACGGTGGCGGCCGCCGGGATCGGGCGCTCCCTTTCCGCTCAGTGAGAGCGCGCGCTGGATCGCGGTGCGTCCGGCGGCCACGCTCGTGGCATGCGTACCGAGGTCGCCATCGTCGGCGCCGGCCCGGCCGGTCTCCTGCTCTCCCACCTGCTCGACCGTGCCGGTGTCGAGTCCGTCGTCGTCGAGACCCGCTCCCGGCAGTACGTGGAGTCCCGGATCCGGGCCGGGATCCTGGAGCAGTCCACGGTGGACCTGCTGCGGTCGGTGGGGCTGGGGGAACGACTGGACTCCGAGGGTGACGTGCACCGCGGCATCCACCTGCAGTGGCCGGGCCGGCGCCACCACCTCGACTTCCAGGACCTGGTCGGCCGCAGCGTGACCGTGTACGGGCAGACCGAGGTGACCAAGGACCTCGGCCGGGCTCGGGAGGCGGCCGGTCAGCACATCGTCTACGAGGTCTCCGGCACCGCGGTGCACGACATCGGGACCGACCGGCCGTCGGTCACGTACACGAAGGACGGCCGCACCGAGCGGCTGGAGGCCGCCGTCGTCGTCGGGTGCGACGGGTCGTTCGGGCCGAGCCGGGCGGCCGTCCCGGAGCCGCGGACGTGGGAGCGGACCTACCCGTACTCCTGGCTCGGCATCCTCGCCGACGTGGCGCCGTCGACCGACGAGCTGATCTACGCCTGGCACCCGGACGGCTTCGCGCTGCACTCCATGCGGTCGGCCGCGGTGTCCCGGCTCTACCTGCAGGTCCCGAACGGCACCGATCCGGGGACCTGGTCCGACGACCGGATCTGGGACGCCCTGGCCGCCCGGCTGGGGCACGGACACGACGGCTGGAGCCTGACCCCCGGCCCGATCACCGAGAAGTCGGTGCTGCCGATGCGCTCCTTCGTCCAGCAGCCGATGCGGCACGGGCGGCTGTTCCTGGCCGGGGACGCGGCACACATCGTGCCGCCCACCGGGGCGAAGGGGCTCAACCTCGCGGTGGCCGACGTCGCGCTGCTCGCGCCGGCGCTGGCCGCACTGCTCCGGCGCGGGGACACCACGCCGGCCGACGGGTACTCCGAGACCGCGCTGCGGCGGGTCTGGCGCTGCACCCACTTCTCCTGGTCGATGACGACGATGCTGCACACCTCCTCCGACCCGTTCGACGACCGGCTGCAGCGCTCCCAGCTGGAGTGGATCGCGGCGAGCACCGCGGCCGCGACCGGGCTCGCCGAGAACTACGCCGGCCTGCCGATCGGCTTCTGAACCCCGGTCATCCCACGACGGCCCCGATGAGGTCCGCGACCCGGACGACGGCCGGGCCCGGGTCCGGTGGGTGCACGAGCACCAGGGGCACGTGCACCGGGTCGGCCAGCGGGACGAAGGCGACCCCGTCCAGGCGCAACGCCGTGACCGAGGCGGGGACCAGGCCGAAGCCGAGCCCGGCGGCCACCGACACGACGAGCGTCCCGGTCTCGCCCACCTCCACGATCTCGGGGTCGAGGCCGGCCCGCCGGCAGACGTCGACGGTCAGCGGCTGCATGGTCGAGCGGCGCCCGGACGGGTGGGTGACCAGGGGCGTCCCGGCGAGGCCGGCCAGCTCGACCACCTCGGCCCCGGCCCGCGGGTGCCCGGCGGGCAGGACGGCCATCAGCGGTTCCTCCCGCAGCACCCGCACGTGGAGATCGTCCGGGAGCACCGGACCCGGCCGGACGACGGCGATGTCGAGGTCCCCGGAGCGGACGGCGTCGAGCAGGAACGGGCCGAGCAGCTCGCCGCGCAGGTCGAGGTCGAGATCGGGGAGCTCGGCCCGGACCCGCTGGGACACCCGCGGCAACACGTCGTAGGTGGCGGTGCCGACGAACCCGGCCCGGACCCGGCCCGCCCGGCCGGTGGCGAGCAGGGCGAGATCGGCCGCCGTCCGGTCCACGGCGCGCAGGATCTCGGTGGCCCGCTCCTGCAGCAGGCGACCGGCCCCGGTCAGCTCGGCCCGCCGGGTGGACCGGTCCAGCAGCCGGACCCCGGTCTCCTGTTCCAGCTGGCGCAGCTGCTGGGACAGGGCAGGCTGGGCGATGTGCAGGCGGGCCGCCGCCCGGCCGAAGTGGCGCTCCTCGGCGAGGACGACGAACGACCGGAGATGGCGCAGCTCCACGACGGTGAGTATATGCATGCTGCTTATGAATCGGTCGCGTATGAGTATTGGACGTGATCGGTGCGTCTGCCTACCGTGGCGCCGTGCCCTCCTCCTTCCTCTACACCAGCAGCCGGACGATGTTCGGGCGGTTCGGTGGTGCCCTGGCCGGCGTGCGGCCCGACGACCTGTCCGCGGCCGCCGTGTCCGGGCTGCTGGCCCGGGTCCCCGGGCTGGACCCGGGCGGGATCGGTGACGTGGCCTGGGGCTGTGCGAACCAGGCCGGTGAGGACAACCGCAACGTCGGCCGGATGGCGGTGCTGCTCGCCGGGCTGCCGACGACGGTGCCCGCCACCACGGTCAACCGGCTCTGCGGCTCCTCGCTCGACGCCGCGATGCAGGGCTCGCGCGCGGTCGAGGTCGGTGACGCCGACGTCGTCGTGGCCGGTGGCGTGGAGTCGATGACCCGGGCGCCGTGGGTGCTGCCCAAGCCGTCGCGCGCCTACCCGGCGGGCAACGTCACCGCGGTGTCGACGACCCTGGGCTGGCGGCTGGTGAACGCGCGCATGCCCGCCGAGTGGACGGTGTCGCTGGGGGAGTGCAACGAGCAGCTCGCGGACCGCTTCGGCATCGAGCGCGAGCGCCAGGACGAGTTCGCCGCCCGCTCGCACCGGCTCGCCGCCCTGGCCTGGGCGGACGGCTTCTACGACGACCTCGTCGTCCCGGTCGACGGTGTCACCCCGGGCCGGGACGAGGGCATCCGGGACGGCTCCACCCCGGAGACGCTCGCCGGGCTCAAGCCGAGCTTCCGCCCGGACGGCACGATCACCGCGGGCAACGCCAGCCCGCTGAGCGACGGCGCCGCGGCGGTGCTGCTGGGCTCGGAGGCCGCCGCCGCGGCGATCGGCGCCGATCCGCTGGCCCGGATCGCCGGTCGCGGGGTCTCCGCCCTCGACCCGCAGGAGTTCGGGTTCGCCCCGGTCGAGGCGGCCGCGCGGGCGCTGGCCCGGGCCGGGATCGGCTGGGACGACGTCTCCGCCGTGGAACTGAACGAGGCGTTCGCGGTGCAGTCCCTCGCCTGCGTCGACGCCTGGGGGATCGACCCCGGCATCGTCAACGCCACCGGCGGGGCGCTCGCGCTCGGGCACCCGCTCGGCGCCTCGGGAGCCCGCGTGCTCGGCACCCTGGCGGCCCGGCTGGCCCGGTCGGGGCAGCGCTGGGGCGTCGCCGCGATCTGCATCGGCGTGGGCCAGGCGCTGGCCGTCGTGCTGGAGAACGTCGCCGGGGACCGGTCATGACGCCGCGGGTGTGCGACGGCTGCGACGAGGCCGTCGAGGGGACCGCCGACGGCGCGACCGTGCTGGTGGGCGGGTTCGGGATGGCGGGCATGCCGGTCGACCTGGTCGACGCGCTGATCCGCCAGGGCGCGGGGGACCTGACCGTCGTGTCGAACAACGCGGGCAACGGCGACACCGGTCTGGCGGCGCTGCTCGCCACCGGCCGGGTGCGCAAGGTGGTCTGCTCGTTCCCCCGGCAGGCCGACTCCTGGGTGTTCGACGAGCTCTACCGGTCCGGCCGGATCGAGCTGGAGGTGGTGCCGCAGGGCACCCTGGCCGAGCGGTTGCGCGCCGGCGGTGCCGGGATCGGGGCCTTCTTCACCCCCACCGGTGCCGGGACGCTGCTGGCCGAGGGCAAGGAGACCCGCGAGCTCGGCGGTCGCACGCAGGTACTGGAGTACCCGATCACCGGGGATCTCGCGCTGATCAGGGCGCACGTCGCGGACCGGATGGGCAACCTCGTCTACCGCCGGACCGCCCGCAACTTCGGGCCGGTCATGGCGACCGCCGCCCGCACCGTCGCGGTGCAGGTGGAACGGGTCGTCGAGGCCGGGGTGCTCGATCCGGAGGCCGTGGTGACCCCGGGCATCCATGTCGACCGCATCGTCCCCGCCACCGTGGAGGCCGCCTCGTGAGCCCGGATCCCCAGCCCCGGTCCCAGCCCCGTTCCAAGGACGGGATCGCCGCGGCGATCGCCCGCGACATCGCGGCCGAGCACCCCGGTGGCGCCTACGTCAACCTGGGGATCGGCCAGCCCACGCTCGTCGCGGACCACCTGCCGGGTGGTTCGGGCATCGTGCTGCACACCGAGAACGGGATGCTCAACATGGGCCCCGCCGCCCACGGTGACGACGTCGACCCCGACCTGATCAACGCGGGCAAGGTCCCGGTCACCGAGCTGCCGGGGGCGGCGTACTTCCACCAGGCGGACTCGTTCGCGATGATGCGCGGCGGCCACCTGGACGTCTGCGTGCTGGGCGCCTTCCAGGTCTCGGCCGCGGGCGATCTCGCCAACTGGCACACCGGTGCACCCGGGGCGATCCCCGCCGTCGGCGGGGCCATGGATCTGGCGATCGGGGCCAAGCGGGTGTGGGTCATGATGACCCTGTTCGACAAGCGGGGGACACCGAAGATCGTGCCGCGGTGCGACTACCCGCTCACCGCGCTCGCCTGCATCGACCGGGTCTACACCGACCTCGGCACCTTCGAGGTCGGCCCGGGCGGGGTGCGGGCCCGGGAGCTGCACGGGATCTCCCGGCCGGAGCTCGTCGAGCGGCTCGGCCCGGTGGAGCTCGCCGACGCCTGAGACCCGGTCAGGGACGTGCCGTGGTCACCTGCCACCGGCCGTCGCCGACCGGCACCACGACGACCAGCGCCGCGGACGTCCCCGCCGCCTCCGGTGCCGGGACGGTCCGGGTCGCCTCGACGGTGAACGTCCGGGTGCTCCCGTCGTCGAGCCGCAGGACCAGGTCGGTGGCCGGGTCCGCGGGGACCGGGGCGTCGAGCCGGACCGTCCAGCCCGCGGCGCTCGGGGTCGAGCCCGGCGCGGTGGGCAGGCCGTCGCCGGCGACCGGGACCTGCGGAGCCGGCCGGGTCGTGCCGTCGACGACCAGGGCGATCACCCGGACCCGCGCGGACTGGTGCTGCGCGGCCGGGGTCGGCGGCTGCGCCGCCGACGTCGTGGGCGGGGGCGTGGTGGGCGGGGGCGTGGTGGGTTCGGATGGCGGTCCGGTGCCGGCGGTCGGCGGCGGTGCCGGCGCAGCGGTCGTCTCCGTGGCGCGGTCGCTCGGTGCCGACTGCGGATCGGCCGACTGCGGATCGGCCGACTGCGGATCGGCCGGCTGCGGGCCGGGCGGCGGTGGCGGGCCCCCGGTCGCCGGTGGTGCCGGGGCGGGCGGAGCCGATCCGGGGGGCGGCGGAGGTCCCGGCCGCGACGTGCCCTCCGCCGGTGCACTCGGCGGCGTCGACCCCGGCGGGGCGGACGTGGACGGATCGGCCCGGGGATGCGCGCGGGGTGGTCCGTCGGGGGCCGGTCGGCCACCGCCGGTACGCGGGCCGGACGGTGCGGGTGCCGGACGGGTGGCGGGCGGACCGGCGGACGGCTGCGGCGCCGGCCGGGCCTCGGGCGGACCGGCGGCGCCGGTCCCCGGCGGAACCGGGCGGCTGGATCCTCCGGGGTTCCGCGGAGCCGGTGCGGTCCGGTCGCCGGTGGCGGGCGGCGCGTCCGGCCCGCCCTCCGGCCGGGGTGCGGGCGGCCGGACCGCCCGGGGCTCGGACGGCCGGGGTTCGGACGGCCGGGTCGCGGACGGCGCCCCGGCGGACGGCGCCCCCGCAGAAGGCCTGCTCGCGGACGGCCGGGTCGCGGACGGACCGGCCGCGGACGGCCGGGCGGTGGACGGCCGGGACACGGAGCGGTCCGAGGTCCCCGGTGCGGTGGAGGACCGGGGCGTGCCCGGCCGGGCGGCCGCGACGCTGTCGGCCGCGGAGCGCGACTCGGGTGGCTGCGGCGCCCGCGGGTCCGGCACCGTGGCCGGGCGCGGCGCCGCTGGCGCCCGGAACTCGGGCTGGTCGGGGATCGTGGGGTCGGGGCGCTCGGGGACGGCCGGGTCGGGCGCCGGCAGCGACCCGGTGCCCGTCGCGGCGGGCCTGCTGGCGCCGAGGTAGTCGTCGCCGGGGTAGCGGTACCAGGCGGTCTGCACCGGCTTGCCGAACGTCGGCGCGTTCACCATCCGGCCCGACCCGATGTACATGCCGACGTGGTGCACCTTCTTCACGGTGCCGTAGAACACCAGGTCACCCGGCTGCAGCGGGGAACCGGCCGGCACCCGTGGCCCGTGCCGGTACTGGGTGTGCGCCGTGCGCGGGAGCGTGACCCCGGCCTTCTCGTAGGCGAACGTGGTCAGGCCGGAGCAGTCGAAGCCCCGGTGCCCGTTCTCCGGGCCGTCGCCGCCCCACACGTAGGGCAGGCCGATCTGCTTCATCGCGACGTCGACGGCGATCTTCGCCCGTTGGTCGGGCAGCGCCGACGTCGCGGCGACCGGCTCGATCGACGACCGCCCGCCGCGGCCCCCGGACGGCGGGGCGGGCCCGTCGCCGGCGGGTGGAGCGGCCTCCGCGCCGGATCCGGACGGCGGTGCGGCGTCCGTGGTGGTGGACGTGCCCGGTGGTGGCGAACCGGCCGGCGCCTGCTGATCGGCCGAGGGCACGGGTGGTGCGATCGCCACCGCCGACCACAGGACGAGCCCGGCACAGACGGCACCGGCGGCGACGCCGATCGAGCGGGACCGGTCCGGCCGGCGCCGCGGGCCGGGGCCGTCGCCGGTGCGCAGCAGCGCGGGGAGGTCGACGTCGGTCCCAGCGGGCACGGTCCGGACCATCGACGTCGGCAGCTCGGCGTCGGTGCCCCACAACGGCGCGACGACCGTGGGCGGGAGCAGTGGCGCGGCGACGACAGTGGTCGGATCTTCGTCCGCGGAGATCGCCGGGAGATCGACCGCGGTCACCGGTGGCGGTCCGGCGATCTCCCGCCGCGGGGCGTCCTCCGGCTGAGTGGCGTCCACCGGCGGTGCGGCGTCGCAGTGCGGGCACCGGCCGTCGGGGCCGTGCAGCCAGAACCGCTCACACGGAGCGGGGCCGATCTGCTTCTTCGGCATGTGCTGCGTTCCCATTCCTGCCGGACGACGACTCGGGTGGACGCCCGGACGCCGTGCATCGGCGCCGGACGTGCTGCTGGCGGGCTAGGAGCGCAGCCGATCGGTCCCCGGCCCGGACCAGGGCGGGCGCGGCGCGCCGACGCTGCGCACGGTGCCCGGCCGGTGGTCGCCGCCCGTGCCGGACACGGCCCGCGAGGGGGCGGTGCAGCACGGGGCACGACCGGTGTCCCGACGCGGAAAGTACTTCACGTGCGAACCATATCCCACGGCGTACGGCTCGACCACGGTGCGACCGAAGCGTGCACCCGGAGCGAGAGATCGGAT
This sequence comes from Pseudonocardia sp. HH130630-07, assembly GCF_001698125.1. Classification (NCBI taxonomy): domain Bacteria; kingdom Bacillati; phylum Actinomycetota; class Actinomycetes; order Pseudonocardiales; family Pseudonocardiaceae; genus Pseudonocardia; species Pseudonocardia sp. HH130630-07. The sequence goes on from NZ_CP013854.1 coordinate 5,161,087, forward strand.
GCGTGAGCGTGTCGCCCGGGGGCGTCGGGGCAGTGGGTGACCGGCGCCCGCTCCGCCCGACCGTGTACGCGCTTTGCAAGATCGCGAGTTCGAATCTGCGATGGACGCGTAGCTTCCCCGTGCTCGACACTTCATATACCACGACCGTCAGGCGCCGACGGAGCGGGTCACCCACCGAACCACCGACCCCACCGATCCCGCAGGAGGAAGCCATGTCCCGATACCGCGCAGTCGTCGTCGGACTCGGCGGACTCGGCTCGGCGGCGCTGCACCGGCTCGCCGTCGAGCTGGGCCCCGGGGTGCTCGGCATCGAGCAGTTCGACCTCGGCCACGTCCGGGGGGCCTCCCAGGACCACTCCCGGATCATCCGTCTCGCCCAGCACCAGGACGACTACGCCGCACTGGCGGCACCCGCCTACAAGGCGTGGGACGAGGTCGAGTCCGAGTCCGGTCAGACGCTCGTCACCCGCACCGGCGGCCTCGTGATCGAGGACCGTGCCGCGCGCCGGGGTGCGGCCACCGGCAGCCGCAACATCGAGGGCTACACCGCGATGTTCGACCGGTACGGCGTGGCGTACGAGCTGCTCGACGCCGACGAGCTGGTCGCCCGCTGGCCGCAGTTCCGGGCCGGGGGCAGCGAGCAGGCGCTGTACCAGTCCGAGTCGGGCATCGTCGACGCCGCGCGGGCGAACGCCGTGCACGTCGCGCTGGCCAGGGCGCACGGCGCGGAGGTCCGCGCCCGCACGCCGGTCCGGGAGCTGCGCCCCGACGGCGACGGCGTCGCCGTCGTGACCGACGAGGGCACCGTGCTGGCCGACCGCGCGGTCGTCGCCACCGACGCCTGGACCAACCAGGTGCTGGCCGGGGCCGGGCTGCGGCTGCCGCTGACCGTGCTGCGCGAGCAGGTCACCTACTACGCGACCCCGCACCTCGCCGAGTTCTCGCCGTCGCGGTTCCCGGTGTTCATGTGGCACGGCAGCCACAACTTCTACGGGTTCCCGGTCTACGGCGAGGTCGCCACCAAGATCGGGCAGCACATGGGTGGCGACGAGACCACCGCGGACGACCGGTCCTTCGAACCCGACCCGGTGCGCCAGGAGCGCTACGCCGCGTTCGTCGACCGGCACCTGCCCCGGTTCGGCGGACCCGAGCTGTACTCGAAGACCTGCCTCTACACCGTGCCGCCGGACCAGAACTTCGTCCTGGACCGGGTGCCGGGGCACCCGCAGATCGTCGTCGCGATCGGGGCGGGGCACGCCTACAAGTTCGCCGCGCTGATCGGCGGGCTGCTCACCGACCTCGCCCTGGACCGCGCACCGGCCCATCCCGTCGACGGGTTCGCCCTCGACCGGCCCGCGCTGACCGACCCGTCGTTCGGCCGCACCTTCCACACCTGAGCCGCGCCACCCCGCACCGCACCGCACCGTCCCGGAGAGGAGACCCGCGATGACCGCCGAGAGCACCGTCGCTCCCGCGACCGACCCGTACACCGCCCTGCCGGCCCGTCCCGTCGATCCGGCGCTGTTCACCGAGGAGTCCACCTACGCCGCCACCCGGCGCCCGGTGGAGCTGTCCTCCACCCTGATCCCCGACGCCTACACCTCCCCGGAGTTCTTCGCGCTGGAACAGGAGCGGATCTTCGCGAACGGCTGGGTGGCGGCCGGGTTCGCCGGTGACGTGGACCGGCCGGGGGCCTGCGTCGTCGTCGACGTCGCCGGGCGTTCGGTGATCGTCACCCGGAACCGGCACGGCGCGCTGCGCGGCTTCCACAACGTCTGCCGGCACCGGGCCACCGCGCTGCTGGATCCGGACACCCGCGAGGTCGGCCGGCGGGGCCGGATCCGGTGCCCGTACCACAACTGGACCTACGACACCGACGGAGCGTGCCTGGGTACGCCGCTGTTCGAGGGCTCGGACGTGCCGGAGGGACAGGAGGCCATCTTCGACACCTCCGAGGCGCGCGGCTTCGACCGGGCCGACTACGGCCTGCTGCCGGTGGCCGTCGAGACCTGGGGCTTCCTGCTGTTCGTCAACCTCGCCGCCGATCCGGCGCCGCTGGCCACCCAGCTCGGTGACCTCCCGCAGCGGTTCGCCGACTACGGCCTGGAGCACTGGGTGCCCCAGCGCCGCCGGTCCTACGACGTCGCGGCGAACTACAAGCTCGTCGGCGAGAACTTCATGGAGTACTACCACCTGCCCTGGGTGCACCCGGAGCTCAGCCTGGTCTCCAAGATCTCCGACCACTACCGCTGGCAGGGCCCCGGGATGTACACCGGCATGTGCACCACGCCGGTGTCGCGCAACACCGACGCCGGCGGCTGGGACGGGCTGCGCCCGCTGAGCTCGCTCGGCCCGCAGGACGCCGACAGCGGCCGCTTCGTGTGGCTGTTCCCCAGCACCGCGCTGGTGGTGCTGCCCAACCACGCGTTCGTCCTGCTCAACAGGCCGGTCGCGGCCGACCGGACGGTCGAGACGGCGGTACTGCTGGCCCACCCGGAGTCGCTCGACGACCCGGACGCCGAGGCCGGTCTCGACCAGCTCGAACGGTTCTGGGACCTGGTCAACCAGCAGGACCTGGAGATCATCGAACGGGTGCAGGCCGGGGTCGCCAACCCCGCCTACCGGGGCGGCCGGATGTGCTTCCGGTTCGAGGAGCCGCTGCACCGCTTCCAGAACATGGTCATCGACCGGATGGTGGGCGTCGACCGGGTCCCGGACGGTGACGCCGAGACCATGACCCCGATGTTCCCGGAGCCGTGAGCGCCGTGCCGAGCACCGGGAACGCACCGGCCCTGGCGCCCGCGGGGGCCGGGCACCACATCGCGGGGGAGTGGGCGGACGGGCACGACGACCGCACCCTCGCCGTCGAGGACCCGTCGACCGGCTCGACCGTCGCGCACGTCGCCCGGGGGGACGCGACCGACGTCGGCCGGGCGGTCGCCGCCGCGACGGTCGCGGCCCGTCGGCTGCGGTCCACGGCTCCGGCCGACCGTGGCCGGGCACTGCGGGCCCTCGCCGCGGAGGTGGACGGCGCCCGCGAGGAGCTGGCGCTGCTGGAGACGCGGGACACCGGCAAGCCGCTCTCGCTGAGCCGCTCCGAGATCGCCGGGTGCGTCGCCTACCTCGACTACTACGCCGGCGCCGCGGACAAGGTGCAGGGCGAGACGATCCCGCTCGGGCCCGGATCGCTGGCCTACACCGTCCGCGAGCCGGTCGGGGTGACCGGGCACATCGTCCCGTGGAACGCGCCGCTGTCGATGCTGTGCCGCAGCGTCGCCCCGGCGCTGGCGACCGGGAACGCCGCCGTCGTCAAGCCTGCGGAGCAGACCCCGCTCACCGCGCTGCGGTTCGCCGAGCTGGTGACGGCCGCCGGGTACCCGCCGGGGACGGTGAACGTCGTGACCGGGCTGGGCGCCGAGGCCGGGCACGCGCTGGCCGCGCACCCCGGCATCGGCTCGCTGACCTTCACCGGATCCGTCGCGACCGGGCGGGCGGTGCTGCGGGCCGCGGCCGAGCACATCACCCCGGTGGTCACCGAGCTCGGGGGCAAGTCCCCGCAGATCGTGTTCGCCGACGCGGACCTCGACGACGTGGCGGCCCAGGTGGTCACCGGGTTCACCGCCAACACCGGCCAGTACTGCGACGCCGGCTCCCGGCTGCTGGTGGCCCGGCCGGTCCAGGCGGAGCTGGTGGAACGGATCGTCGCGCGGGCCGCGGCGCTGAGCATCGGCCCGGGGATCGACGACCCGGACCTGGGCCCGCTGGTGTCGGCCGCGCACCGCGGGCGCGTCCAGGACTACGTCGACACCGGCGTCGCGGAGGGCGCCGTCGTGGTGGGGACACCCGGCCCGCTGCCGCCGGACGGGTACTTCTGTGCCCCGACGACGTTCACCGACGTCACCCCGGACATGCGGATCGCCAGGGAGGAGATCTTCGGCCCGGTGCTCGCGGTGCTCCCGTTCGACGACGAGGACGGCGCCGTCGCGCTCGCCGACGCGACCGACTACGGGCTCGGCACCGGCATCCACACCCGCGACGTCGACCGGGCGCTGCGGATCGCCCACCGGGTCGACGCCGGCTACGTGATGATCAACGAGTACTTCGGCGGCGGCACGGCCGTCCCGTTCGGCGGCACCGGCCTGAGCGGGACCGGGCGCGAACGGGGCCTGGTCGCCCTGGACAGCTACCTGACCCTCAAGACCGTCGTCGCCCGGATCGCGCCGACGTCGTGAGCACCGCCCGTGCGGCGACCCGACCGGACCCACCGAACGGAGGCACCCCGTGGAACTGATGATCACCGAGCGCCGGGACGAGGCCGACGGCGTCGTGTCACTGCGGCTGGAACGGGCCGACGGCGGCGAGCTGCCGCCGTGGCGGCCGGGTGCCCACGTCGACGTCACGCTCGACCCGGACCAGGGCCTCGTCCGCCAGTACTCGCTGTGCTCGGACCCCGATGATCCCGGCCGGTGGCGGCTCGGGATCCTGCGCGAGCCGGGCGGGCGCGGCGGGTCCGAGCACGTCTTCGACAAGCTGCACGGGGGCGACATCGTCGAGGTCGGCGAGCCGCGCAACCACTTCGCGCTGGAGCCGGCCCCGCGCTACGTGTTCGTCGCCGGCGGCATCGGGATCACCCCGATCCTGCCGATGATCGCCCACGCCGTGCGCACCGGTGCGGACTGGACGCTGCTCTACGGCGGCCGCAGCCGGTCGTCGATGGCCTTCGTCGACGAGCTGGCCGGGCACGGCGACCGGGTGCGGATCGCCCCGCAGGACGAGTCCGGACTGCTGGACCTGGGCCCGCTGCTCGACGTGCCGGTGCCGGGGACGCTGGTGTACGCCTGCGGACCGGCGGCGCTGCTCGACGCCGTCGACGCCCGGATGCCCGGCTGGCCGCCCGGGAGCCTGCGGGTCGAACGGTTCAGCCCGGTCGTTCCCGCCGCCACCGGCCCGGACGGGGCGTTCGAGGTCGAGTTCGTGGCCAGCGGTGTCACGGTCACGGTGCCGCCGGACCGCAGCATCCTCACGGTGGCGGAGGAGTCCGGGATCCTGGCCGACTGGTCCTGCCGGGAGGGCACCTGCGGATCCTGTGAGGTCCCGATGCTGGGCGGCCGGGCCGAGCACCGGGACTCCGTGCTCACCGGCTCCGAACAGGGGGCCCAGGACTGCCTGATGATCTGCGTGTCCCGGGCCGAGGCGGGCTGCCCGCTGCTGCGGATCGATCTCTGACGCCGGAGGGTGCCCGCCCGGGTGGCCCCACCCCCGCGGGGGCCACCCGGGCGGGAGGCCGGTGGGTCAGGGGGACGTCGGCCGCAGCTCGCCGGCCGGTGCGCAGACCCGGATCGGTTCGCTCGTCACGGGCCCGCCGGGTGCCGCGTGCACCGGCTCCCCGGGAACGGCGGGACCGGCCGGGCGGAACGGCTCGCCGGGGCGGACGGGCTCCGCCGGGCGGGCCGGCCCGGCCGGAACGGCCTCGAGGTCGCCGCGGGTCAGCGCCACCCCGTCGGCGCACACGGTGGCGTCGACCGGCTGCGGCCCGGCGGGGTCGGCGTGCGCCGCGGCGGCCGTGCCGAGCACGGCGAGCCCGGTGATCGCCGTGGTCACGGCGACGGCGCCGAGTGTGGACCGGATCCTGCTGCGCATGATGTCTCGCTCTCGTGTCGTGGACGACCACCGGACCGGTGGTGTGCACCGAGCCTGTCCGGCCGGCCTGAGCCCACCCTGAAGATCGCCGAACGCGTCTTCAGGTTCACCACAGCCGCGCCTGCCAGGCTGTGCCGATGCGGGCGCTGCTGGTCGACGACGACAGACGACTGACCGAACTGCTGCACCGCGGCCTCGCCGGTGAGGGCTTCGCCGTCGATGTCGCCCACGACGGCCGGGACGGCCTCTGGCTGGCCGGGGAGCACGCCTACGACGTCATCGTGCTGGACGTGATGCTGCCCCGGCTCAACGGCTACACGGTGTGCGCCCGGCTGCGCGCGGCGGAGAACTGGACGCCGGTGCTCATGCTCACGGCCAAGGACGGCGTGCACGACGAGGCCGAGGCGCTCGACACCGGCGCGGACGACTACCTGGCCAAGCCCTTCTCCTACGTGGTCCTGCTGGCCCGGCTGCGCGCCCTGGTCCGCAGGGGTGCCCCGGCCCGCCCGGTGGCGCTCGTCGTCGGTGATCTGACGCTGGAGCCCGCCGGGCGCCGGTGCCGGCGCGGGGACGTGGCGATCCCGCTCACGCCGAAGGAGTTCGCCGTCCTGCACGGCCTGGCCCGGCGGCCGGGGGAGATCGTGTCGAAGCAGGAGTTGATCGAGCGGGCGTGGGACTTCGCCTACACCGGCGACCCGAACATCGTCGAGGTCTACGTCAGCGCGCTCCGCCGCAAGATCGACGCCCCGTTCGGGCGATCGTCGCTGGTCACGGTGCGCGGTGCCGGCTACCGGCTGGACGCCTGAGGTGCGCGGCTGGTCGGTGCGGGTGCGCACCACCCTGCTGGCGACGACGGTCGTCGCCGTCGCGCTGGGTGCCGCGGCCGCCGTCCTGGTCGGCGTCCTGTCGGCGAGCCTGACCGCGACCGTCCAGGACGAGGCCGCCCGCTGGGCCCGGGCCACGGCCGTGGAGATCCAGCGGTCCCCGGCCGGTGCCGCCGTGCCGGGGGTGCGGGTCGTCACCGATCCCGCGCAGTCACCGGGGGAGCCCGCTGCCGGGTACGTGTCGCGGTCCGAGCCGGTCACGTTGCCCTCCGGCCCGGTCGTGGTCGAGGCGCGGGCCTCGCTGCAACCGGTGCAGGTCGCCCTGGACACCCTGTGGTCGATCCTGCTGCCGGGCATCCCGGCGCTGCTGGTGCTGGTCGGCGGCCTGACCTGGCTGACGGTCGGGCGCACGCTCGCCCCGGTCGCCGCGATCCGCCGGGAGCTGGCCGCCATCACCACGACCGACCTGCACCGCCGGGTCCCGGTCCCGGCGGGCGGCGACGAGATCGCGGCACTGGCGTCGACGACGAACGCCACGCTGGACCGCCTGGAGCACGCCGTCGACCGGCACCGCCGCTTCGTCGCCGACGCGGCGCACGAGCTCCGCAGCCCGCTGGCCGTGCTGCGGGCCCGGCTGGAGATCGCACCGACCCGGGCGGCACTGGCCGACGTCGAGCACGTCTCGCGACTGGCCGACGACCTGCTGCTGCTCGCCCGGCTCGACGCGGGGGAGCCGCCGGAGCGCGGCCCGGTCGAGCTCGGTCAGGTCGTCGCGGAGGAGGCGGCCCGGCCCCGCGGCCGGGCGGGGGTCGAGGTCCGGTTGCGGGTGGAGCCCGGTCCGGTGGTGCCCGGCTCGGCGCCGCAGCTGCGCCGCCTGACGGCCAACCTGGTCGACAACGCCGTCCGGCACGCCACCCGGGAGGTCGAGGTGCGGCTCAGCGGGAACGGCGAGGCCGCGACGCTCGACGTCCTCGACGACGGCGCCGGGGTGCCCGACGCGGACCGGGAGACCGTGTTCGACCGCTTCACCCGGCTCGACGAGGCCCGCAGCCGCGACGCCGGCGGGTCCGGGCTGGGGCTGGCGATCGCCAGGGAGATCGCCGAGCGGCACGGTGGCAGCCTCGTCGTGGTGCCCGGGGCCGGGCGCGGGCACCTGCGCGCCGTCCTGCCGCTGGGCGGATGATCGGGGGTCACGGTCGTGCTCGGCCGGGTCCGCGCGCGCCGGATCCGGGCGGGGCCGGCTGTGGAGCAGGCGGATCCGTCGGCTGCGAGAGACCGGTGGCGGCCGCCGCCGACGCGACGGCCGCCGCAGCCACCAGCGCGAGGCCCGTCCAGCCGATCCAGGAGATGGCCGCGGCACCGAAGGCGGTCCCGAGGCTCCCGCCGACGAAGTAGACGACCATGTAGGCGCTGTTGAACCGGGCCGGTGCGGCCGCGTCGATCGCCAGCACGGTGCTCTGGTTGGCCACCTGGGCAGCGAACAGGCCCGCGTCGAACAGCGCCAGGCACACGAGCGTCACCACCGTGCTCGCGAGCCCGAACCCCACCGCGACGGCTGCGGCCGCGGCCGCAGCGAGCCCGACGAGGATCACCCGGCGGGCGCCGACACGGTCGGTCCACGTGCCCGCGATCCGGGTCGCCGGGATCCCGGCGAGACCGGCCAGTGCGTAGAGGCCGATCTGCTCGGCCGAGTAGGAGTACGGGGCCTCGGAGAGCGCCACCGCGATGCCGGCCCACACCGCGCAGAACGCGAAGAACCACAGTGCTCCGCGCAGTGCCGCGCTCCGCAGGGCCGGGTGGCGGACGACCAGGCCGGGCACCGACCGCAACGTGGGCAGATAACCGCGCCCGCTGCTCCCGGCGGTGGCCGACGGAAGGGCCGTCAGGCAGCAGGCGGCGGCGAGACCGCAGGCGGCGGCGAAGACGAGCAGCATCCCGCGCCAGCCGAGCTGGTCGGCGAGCCACCCACCCACGATCCGGCCGACGAGGATCCCGGCCGGGATCCCCGCGGTCACCATCCCCAGGACCGTCGCCCGCCGCCGTGGAGCGGCCAGCCTGCCGGCGACCGAGCTGAGGCCCGCTCCGACGGCCGAGCACATCCCGACCACCGCGACGACCGGGCCCAGCGCGGCGGCGCCACCCACCGTCGCGCCGAGAGCGAGCGCACCCCCGAGGACCCCGAACTGTGCGGCGAGGATCCGCGACGGAGCGAACCTGTCGACCAGCGGCACGAGGACGACGAGACCGACCAGGTATCCGACGGGGCCGCACGCGAGTGCGATCCCGACGCCGGTGATGTGCACGCCGAGCGATCCCGCCACGTCCGCGATCGCGGGCTGCAGCGGATACATCGTCGAGGTCCCGAGGGCGGCGGCGATCGACATGAACAGGATGACGGGCCCGCTGAGGAGCGGGGGCGGCTGAGCGTCGGTGTCTGTCTGCACCCGAGCGACCGTAAGGAGGCACGAGCGGCGGTACTGGCGGGAATCCGACCCGGACGTCCGCCCGGGGTGGCGACAGCGGGGGAGGCATCGGCCGGGCGCCGCCGGCGGCCGCAGGGCTCCTCGAGACCCCGTGCGGCGAAGATTTGTACTAACAAAGCATTGACCCAGCGATGTCGGCAGCGTACACCTGTGCGTGGCTCACATCACTTTCGTTCAGTGGAGGTGGGGAGGGCCCGACCGCCACCGGTTCGCGGCACGGTCGCCGTGAGACACAGAGAGAACTGATGCTCGATGAGGAGTAGTCGTACGATCTTCGCCACCGCGATCGCCGCGGTGAGCGTCCTGGCCCTCGCTGCGTGCAGCAGCCAGGGCGGGGCACAGGCAGAGAACTCCGATGCCACCAGTCAGCGCTACGTGGTCGCGATGGTCACCCACGAGTCCCCGGGTGACTCCTTCTGGGACAAGGTCCGCGCCGGTGCCGAGCAGGCGGCCCAGGACCTGAACGTGGAGCTGCGCTACTCCAACGACCCCGACGGCGGCCGGCAGGCCACCCTGGTCCAGAGCGCGATCGACTCCCAGGTCGACGGCGTGGCCGTGACCCTGTCCCAGGCCGACCAGGTCGGCCCGGCCGTGCAGAAGGCCGCGCAGGCGGGCATCCCCACCGTCGCGTTCAACTCGGGCATCGACGTCTACACCGACTACGACGTCAAGATGTACTTCGGCTCCGACGAGAACCTGGCCGGTCAGACCGCCGGGCAGCGCATCGCCGCCGACGGCGGGGGCAAGACCCTCTGCGTCGTGCACGAGCAGGGCTCGGTCGCGCTCGAGGCACGCTGCGCCGGTGTGAAGTCGGCCGACCCCGACACGGAGAACCTGCAGGTCAACGGCACCGACCTGCCGTCGGTCCAGCAGACCATCGGCGCCAAGCTGCAGCAGGACCCCTCGATCACCCACGTGGTGACCCTCAGCGCCCCGGTCGCCCAGGCGACGCTGCAGGCCAAGACCTCCTCGGGCAGCCAGGCCAAGGTGATCACCTTCGACCTGAACGCCGAGATCGCCAAGGCCGTCCAGGACGGCCAGATCGAGTTCTCGATCGACCAGCAGCCCTACGTGCAGGGCTACATGGCCGTCCAGACCCTCTGGCTGAACATCACCAACGGCAACGACCTCGGCGGCGGCAAGCCGGTCCTGACCGGGCCGTCGTTCGTCGACAGCTCCAACATCGCCCAGATCGCCCCGTTCGCGGAGAAGAACACCCGCTGACCCCTCTCCCGTCGCCGCGGCCCCGGGTCGCGGCGACGGGGAGGCCCGTCCCCTGCTCAGGAGTGCATGCGATGAGCCCGACCGTCGCGACCTCGACCACCGCCACCCAGAAGCCGGACGAGCCGGTTCGCGTGCAGCGCTCGCTGGGTGCCCGGATCCTGTCCCGACCCGAGATCGGCGCCGCCCTGGCCGCGCTGGTCATCTTCGTCTTCTTCTGCGTCGTCGCCCCGCCGTTCCGGACCGTGGAGGCTCTGTCCACGGTCCTCTACTCCGCCTCCACCATCGGCATCGTCGCCCTGGGCGTCGCGCTGCTCATGATCGGCGGCGAGTTCGACCTGTCCTCCGGTGTCGCGGTCACCTCGGCCGCGCTCACCTCGGCGATGATCAGCTACCAGCTCTCGCTCAACGTGTGGGCCGGCGTCCTGATCAGCCTGCTGTTCGCGCTCGCCATCGGCTTCGCCAACGGGTGGCTGCTCGTCCGCACCAGGCTGCCGAGCTTCCTCATCACGCTGTCGACCTTCTTCGTGCTCCAGGGCGTCAACCTCGGTGTCACCAAGCTGATCACCGGGACCGTCGCCACCACCAACATCGACGAGCTGGACGGTTTCGACTCCGCCCGTGCGCTGTTCGCCGGCGACATCCCGCTGGGCTTCATGACCCTCAAGGCCTCGGTGCTGTGGTGGGGGGTGTTCGTGGCCATCGCGTCGTGGTTGCTGCTGCGCACCCGCACCGGGAACTGGATCTTCGCCGTCGGCGGTAACCAGGACTCCGCGCGGGCCGTCGGTGTCCCGGTCACCCGCGTCAAGATCGGCCTGTTCATGGGCGTCGCGTTCTGCGCCTGGTTCCTCGGCCAGCACCTGTTGCTGAACTTCTCCACCGTGCAGGCCGGTCTCGGCGTGGGTAACGAGCTCATCTACATCGTGGCCGCCGTCGTCGGCGGCGCCCTGCTCACCGGCGGCTTCGGCTCCGCGCTCGGTTCGGCCATCGGCGCGTTCATCTTCGGCATGACCACCCAGGGCATCGTCTACGCCGGTTGGGACCCGAACTGGTTCAAGACCTTCCTGGGCGTGATGCTGCTGATCGCCGTCCTGGTCAACCTCTACATCAAGAACTCGGCCACCCGGCGCAAGTGAGGAAGGACGACCCACGATGACCGACTCCATCGCCGACGACACCATGGCCGATCCACGCGCGGGTGCACCGCTCGTGCAGATGGCCGGGGTCGGCAAGACCTACGGCGCCATCCGCGCACTCGAGGGCATCGACCTGACCGTCAACGCCGGCGAGGTCACCTGCGTGCTGGGCGACAACGGCGCCGGCAAGTCGACCCTGATCAAGATCATGTCCGGGCTGCACCCGCACTCGGAGGGCACGCTGACCGTGCACGGCGAGCCGACGACGTTCGGCTCGCCCCGCCAGTCCCTGGACCGCGGGATCGCCACCGTCTACCAGGACCTGGCCGTGGTCGGGCTGATGGAGGTCTGGCGCAACTTCTTCCTGGGCTCGGAGCTGCGCAAGGGCAACTACCCGCTCGCCCCGCTCGACATCGCCGCCATGCGCGAGATCACCGACGCCGAGCTGAAGAAGATGGGCATCCACGTCAAGGACATCAACCAGCCAATCGGCACGCTCTCGGGCGGGCAGCGCCAGTGCGTCGCGATCGCGCGCGCGGTGTACTTCGGTGCCCGGGTGCTGATCCTCGACGAGCCGACCGCCGCACTGGGCGTCAAGCAGTCCGGCGTGGTGCTCAAGTACACCGCCGCCGCGCGCGACGCGGGCCTGGGCGTCGTGTTCATCACCCACAACCCGCACCACGCCTACATGGTCGGCGACCACTTCATCATCCTGAAGCTGGGCCGCCGGGTGCTCGACCGTACCCGTGACGAGGTCACCCTGGAGGAGCTCACCACCGAGATGGCCGGTGGTCAGGAGCTCGCCGAGCTCTCCCACGAGCTGCAGCGCTGATCCGTCCGCAGCGTGGCGACCCCACCGGCCCGCTCGCCGGTGGGGCTCCCCGGCGGAGTGCCACGATCGTGCAGTAGATGTACACATGCAAAGAGTGCATCGAAGTGCGGGCGATCGGGCCCGTGGGGAGGAGACCTGATGATCGTCGCGTGCATCGTGTACCCGGGGATGACCCTGCTGGATCTGGTGGGCCCGCTGCAGGTGCTGCGGACGGCGGGTGCGGCGCGCGGGTGGACCGTGCACACCGTCGGTGCCGGCACCTCCCCGGTCGAGACCGACGCCGGGCTCGACGTCGCGGCCACCGCGACCTTCGACGACGTCCCGGAGCCGGACGTCGTGGTGGTGCCCGGGGGAGGGGCACCGACGTTCCGCGCGATGGACGACCGGACCCTGCTCGCCTACCTCGCGGGTTCCGGGCGGAACGGGGCGACGCTCACCTCGGTGTGCACCGGGTCCCTGCTGCTGGGCGCCGCGGGCCTGCTCGAGGGGCGCCCGGCGACCACGCACTGGGCCTTCCTGGACGCGCTGCCGGTCTTCGGCGCCACCCCGGTCGGGGAGCGCTGGGTGGACGGCGGCCACGACCCCCGGATCATCACCGCGGCCGGGGTGTCGGCCGGGATCGACATGGCGCTCCATCTCGTCGCGGAGCTGGCCGACGAGGCGACGGCGCGGGCCGTGCAGTTCGGCATCGAGTACGACCCGCAGCCGCCGCAGGGTCCGCTGGACTGGGCCGCCGCGCCCCGCGAACCGTGGCGGCAGATCCGGCACCGCATGCTCGCCGACGGGCTCGGCGCGAGCTCACCCTGGCGGGCGCGTCTGCTCGGATAGTGGTTGCGATACTCACTACCGTGAGCGAGGACATGGGGCGCCGGGAGCGCAAGAAGCTGGCGACCCGGCAGGCGCTGGTGGACGCGGCGGTGGAGCTGTTCGCCGAGCACGGCTTCGACGAGACCACCGTGGCCCAGATCGCGGAGCGGGCCGACGTCAGCACCCGCACCTTCTTCCTGCACTTCCCCACGAAGGAGGACGTCCTCGTCGGCAGCAGCGAGGAGCGCCTGGAGATCGGGTTGCGGGCACTGGCCGAGCGGGTCCCGGGCGAACGGCCGGACGACGCGCTCGCCAGGGCGATGCGACTGATGATCGACGACCGCCGGCCGGGGGAGTTCGGTCTCGGACGGGTGCGCCAGCAGATCGCCAGGACGGCCCCCTCGGTCCAGGCCAACATCATGCGCCGCCGGTTCGAGGCCGAGCGGATGCTCACCGCGGGCCTGCTCCGGTCGTTCCCGGACGATCTCGACGACGTCGACGCGAGCGCGGCCGTCGCCGCCGTCATGGCGGCCACCCACGCGGCGGCCACGACCGCCCTGCGCTCCGGGGCCGGCCTCGACGCCGTGCGCGCGGCGATGCACCGTGCGGTCGACATCGCGATACTGGGGACCCGCCGCAGTGGATGAGCAGCCCGGTGCCGGCGCGGAGCCGGGTCGCCGGGAGCGCAGGAAGCTCGCGACCCGCCAGGCGCTGGTCGACGCGGCGGTCGAGCTGTTCGCCGAGCAGGGCTTCGAGGCGACGACGGTGGCCGGCATCGCGGAGCGGGCTGACGTCAGCACCCGGACGTTCTTCCTGCACTTCGCCGGGAAGGCCGACGTGCTCACCGAGGGCGGTGCGGCCCGTGTCGCGCTGGTGTTCGACGTGCTCGGGTCACCCCGGCCCGGTGAGACGGGGACCGAGCTGCTGGCCCGGGCGGCACACACGATGGTCGACGACTACCCGCAGCGGGAGGCGCGACTGGCGTGGCTGCGGTTGCGGCTGGCCGCGGCCGACCCGGTCTTCCAGGCCGGCATGTCGCGCCGGCGCAGCGCCGCGGAGGCGCAGTACGCGGCGTTCCTGCACGAGCGGTTCCCGGCGGAGCTGGACGAGCTGGGCGCCGCGGTCGTCGCCGCGGCCGTGATGGACGCGCTCTATGCGGCCGGTCTGGTCTCGCTGCGGCGCGGCGACCCGCCCGAGACGGTGCGGGCCGCGATGCACCGCGGTATCGACATCGCCCTGCGCCGGCTGCGGCAGGAGACGTGACGGCAGGGGACGGGCTCGCTGGCGTACCGGCCCGGTTCGAGGTCCACGACGAGCGGTTCCGCTGTCGCGGGGACGCCCGGCTGGAACGGTTGCACACCGGGTGCCGGTGGACCGAGGGCCCGGTCTACGTCCCGGCCGGCCGCTACCTGCTCTTCGACGACATCCCGAACGACCGCATGCTGCGCTGGGACGAGACCACCGGCGCCGTCGGCGTCTTCCGCTCCCCGTCCGGGTACGCCAACGGCAACACGCTCGACCGCGCGGGGCGGCTCGTCACCTGCGAGCACGGCAACCGGCGGGTGACCCGCACCGAGCACGACGGCACGGTCACGGTGCTGGCCGACCGGTTCGGCGGCCGGCGGTTGAACAGCCCGAACGACGTCGTCGAGCGGCGGGACGGCTCGATCTGGTTCACCGACCCCGGATACGGCATCGACTCCGACTACGAGGGGTACCGGGCCGCGAGCGAGATCGGTGGCTGCCACGTGTACCGGGTCGACCCCGTGACCGGCGCGGTCGACGCCGTCGCCACCGATCTCGACCGTCCGAACGGGCTGGCGTTCTCCGTCGATCACTCCGAGCTGTACGTCGTCGACAGCGGGACCGCGCCGAACCACGTGCGCCGCTTCACCGTGACCGGCGACGGGGCCCTGCGCGGCGGCGAGGTCGTCGTCAGCACCGACACCGGCGGTGCCGGCGGTTTCGACGGCGTCCGCGTGGACGACGCGGGCCGGCTCTGGCTCGCCGCCCACGACGGGGTGCACTGCGTCGATCCCGACGGGACGTTGCTCGGGAAGCTGAAGGTCCCGGAGGTCTGCTCGAACCTCGTGTTCGGCGGACCGCGGCGCAACCACCTGTTCGTCACGGCGACCTCGTCGGTCTACGCGATCCGCCTGTCGGTCAACGGGGCGTCGCCACCGGCGTGAGCGCGGCCCGTCGCGTACCATTCGGTACATGACGATGCCGGTGGACGCGCCCCGGGACCGGCTGGTGCACGCGGCCGTCGAGCACTTCGCCGAGGCGGGAGTGGCCGACCGCAGCCTGCGGGCGATCGCGGCCGCGCTCGGTACCAGTCACCGGATGCTGATCTACCACTTCGGGTCCCGGGAGGGGTTGCTCGCCGCGGTGGTGGCCGCCGTCGAGAGCGGTCAGCGGGAGACCCTCGCCGCGCTGACCGCCGACCCGGACGCCGAGCCGGCGGAGGTGGTGCGCCGGTTCTGGACGACGATCACCGCGGACGCCGCCCGCTACGGCCCGCTGTTCTTCGAGCTGTCGGCGCACGCGATGCACGGGCGTGCGCACGCCGAGCCGCTGGCCCGGACAGTGGTCGAGCCCTGGCTCGAGCCGCTCGCCGCGCTGTTCCGGCGCGTCGGTGTCCCGCCGGAGGAGGCGCTGCTGCGGGCCCGGCTCGGGCTCGGTGTCGCGCGCGGCCTGCTGCACGACGCTCTGGTCACCGGCGACATGGCCGGGGCCGACGCGGCGGTGGGCGTCTTCATCGACCTGGCACTGCGACGACCTGGCACTGAGACCCGTACCGGAGGGTGACCCATGAGTCTCGACCGCATCCAGCTGCCCACCGGCGAGTCGGTGACCGTGCTGCGTGACGGCGCCGGTTCGGGCGGGGCAGCCTTCGAGGTCGAGGCGGTCCTGCCGCCCGGCCTGTCCGGCCCGCCGGCGCACCGGCACCGTGGCCGGTCCGAGACGTTCACCGTGCTGGACGGCGAGCTCCGGGTCCGGGTCGGCCGCGAGCACCGCCTCCTCACCGTCGGCGAGATCGTCACGGTGCCGCCCGGGGTCACGCACGCGTTCGCGAACCCGACCGACCGGCCGGTGCGGATCCGGATGGCGGAGACCCCGGCCGGCCCGTTGGAGGAGCAGTTCCGGGCCCTGGCCGAGGCCGGCCGGATGCCGCCACTGCGCAGGCTGGCCCGGATCAACGTCGCGCACGACTACGACTTCGCAGTGCAGGGCGTGCCGGAGTTCCTGCAGCGTCACTGTGGCGGATGCTCGCGGCGCTGCCGGACCGGAACCGGTGAGCCCCGCTCAGCCCGCGGGGCCGCGGCCGGACCAGGTCCAGGCGTATCCGGGGTCCTCCGACGCGGTGGCGCCTTCGCCGAGTTCGAGGGGGCGGAAGGTGTCGACCATGACGGCGAGTTCGTCGAAGGTTTGGGCGCCGAGTGCGCGTTCGACGGCGCCCGGCTGCGGCCCGTGGCTGTGTCCGCCGGGGTGCAGCGAGATCGAGCCCTGCCCGATCCCGGAGCCCTTGCGGGCCTCGTAGTCGCCGCCGCAGTAGAACATGACCTCGTCGGAGTCGACGTTGGCGTGGTAGTACGGCAGCGGCACGGCGAGCGGATGGTAGTCGACTTTGCGGGGCACGAAGTTGCAGATGACGAAGTTCTGCCCCTCGAATACCTGGTGCACCGGTGGCGGCTGGTGGACTCGGCCGGTGATGGGTTCGAAGTCGTTGATGTTGAAGGTGTAGGGGTAGAGGCAGCCGTCCCAGCCGACGACGTCGAACGGGTGGGTGGGGACGATGTAGCGGGTTCCGGTGATGCTGCGGTTCCCCCATGATCGGGGAGGCATCAGCTATAAGGGGTAGCGATGCCAGAGGTACGGAAGCGCTACGACCGGGAGTTCCGTGACGGAGCGGTCCGGGTCGTGGAGGAGACGGGCAAGCCGATCGCCCAGGTCGCCCGTGACCTGGGGGTCAACGAGGGCACGCTGGGCAACTGGGTGGCCCGTGCACGAGAGGCCCGCGAGGACACCGAGGGCCTGTCTCGCGGCGGCGTCGAGGAGCTCAAGCGGCTGCGCGCGGAGAACGCCGAGCTGCGGATGGAGCGTGATGTCCTCAAGCGATCCGTGGTCCTGTGGGTCAAGGAGGCGACGAAGTGAGCGTGGCCCGTTTCATCGCCGACCAGAGGACCTTCCACCGGGTGCCGCACACGCTGGCCTGCGCCCTGTTGGGGGTGTCGATCTCCTGGTTGTACAAGTGGCTCGACCGCGCCGCGCGTTCCGACGGTGGTGCCACCGCGACCGAGAAGCGCCGCTGCGCGTTGGACGCCGCCGTGGCCGTGGCGTTCGACGACGCCCAGCGGCTACACGGCTCACCCCGTCTGCACGCCGACCTGTGTGAGGCCGGATGGCGGGTGTCGGAGAAGACCGTGGCGGACTCGATGCGCCGCCAGGGCCTGGTCGCCCGCCGGATCAAGCGGCACAACGGGCTGACCCGCCAGGACCGCACGGCGCCGAAGTTCCCGGACCTGCTTCGTCGGGGTTTCACTGCGGCCGAGCCGAACCGCAGATGGGTCGGGGACATGACCGAGATCCCCACCGCGGCCGGGAAGTTGTATCTGGCCACGGTGATCGACCTGTACTCGCGGCGGCTGCTCGGCGCGGCCACGGGGCTGCACCCGAACGCCGAGCTGGCGTGTGCGGCGATCCGGATGGCGGTGGCGGCCCGCGGCGGGGCGGACCGAATCGCCGGGGTGATCTTCCACACCGACCGCGGGTCGACCTACACCGCGGGCGCGTTCACCGCTCTGTGTCGGCGGCTCGACATCCGTCAGTCGATGGGCCGGGTCGGGTCGTGTTTCGACAATGCCGCGGCGGAGGCGTTCTTCTCCAGCCTGGAGTGGGAAGTGCTGTCCCGCAACGACTTCGACACCATCAGTAGGGCGCGGGCGGCGGTCATCGACTGGTGTTACGGCTTCTACAACCACCGGCGGCGACACAGTGCCGCCGCCGGGCTCTCACCGATCAACTACGAGAACGCCGCCCTCACCCGAGACGCGGCATAAGAACCCTCCACGATCTCGGGGGAACCGCATCAGCGGCCCGCTGGGCGGTCGAGTCCGGGATGGTCGTGCGCGGCCGTTTCCCGCGGACCACTCCGGCCAGCCCCACCGAGCGCATCGCCCGGTCGACCGCTCCGAACCCAGCCTCGGGCAGCACCGTTCGACGGATCAGGGCCAGCATCTTGCGACGCCCATAAAGTCCCTCTGGGGCCAGCACCGGTTCGCCGGCGCGGTTGGTGGTGAACGCCGCCGCACGGACGGCGTCTTCGACCAGGGCGTCGGTGACGGTCCGGGCCGCGACCCGGCCGGCGGCGCCGTTCCTGGTGCCGGTCCGAGCGCACCAGGCCCGCAAGGTTCGTGCCGCGATCGTGAGCCCCAGGGTGTTGAGGGCAGCAAGGATCGACTCGACGGCATGACCAGCAGCCCGCATCTGATCGACGAACGCGACGATCAGCGGTTTCGGGGGTCGAGCTCCCCCACGAAGAAAATCGTCGCCGACTTGAGGACCTCGTTGACCTCGCGCAGGCGCTTGTTCTCCGCCCGCAACCGCCGCAGCTCCTCGCGGTCATCGCTGGTCACGCCCGCTACGACGCCGGTGTCGACGTCGTGCTGGGACACCCAGCGACGCACGGACTCACGCGACACCCCGAGTGACTCAGCGACCTGGACATGCACGGCACGCTCGGTCGAGTACGCCGAACGATGCTCGGTCACCAGACGCACAGCCTGGCTCCGAACCGCTGGGTCGATCTTCTTGGGCACGACACCCATCCTCTCAGCCTGCTCACAACGGAGCGGCAGAGAAGCCGGGACGGTTCACCTCGTCCGGTTCCATGAGACCGTCCGCATCGGGCGCGCCGACCCCGACGAGGCCGCTGCTCTCGACACCACCACCGGGGCGCCGTTGCTGCGCCTGATCCGCCTCGCCTCCACCGCGGAGCACATCGTCGAGGTCAACGAGATCACCATGCTCGGCGACCGCTACGAGCTCTACTACGACCTGCCCGCCACCTGATCCACGGGCCCCACCACCGCGGCGAGATGCACGCTCCCGGGTTCGGTGGACCCGGTTCCTCGGTGCCGGGCGTGACGGGCGGCGGGTCGCGGTGAGCAGGGCGACGGTCGTCACCGGGCGTCGGAACGCGTCCGCCCGCCGGGCGCGGATGGACCTAGGCTGGACGTCGTGAACGGGCGCAGCGTGCGTGAGCACGACGGGAGCAGCGGCCCCGGTGGCTCCGGTGGCTCCGGTGGCAAGGTGACCCAGCGGCAGATCGCGGAGCTCGCCGGGGTCAGCCAGGCGGTCGTCTCGCTCGTGCTCAACGGCAAGGCCAACGACGTCACCCGGATCCCGGAGCGCACCCGCGAGCGGGTCGAGCGGGTCATCGCCGAGACCGGGTACACCGTGAACGCCGCGGCCCGGCGGCTCGCCGGCGTCGGGAACAAGATCGTCGGCGTGTTCACCTATGAGCCGGCGTTCCCGACCGGCGCGCAGGACTTCTACACGCCGCTGCTCGCCGGGATCGAGGCCGAGGCCGAACAGCTCGGCTGCGACCTGCTGATGTTCACCAGCGCCCGGATGCAGGGCGGCCGGCGCCGGCTGCTGCACGGCAACAGCCGGTTGCGGCTCGCCGACGGGTGCCTGCTGCTCGGCGTCCGGATGGACGGTGACGAGCTGACCCGGCTGCTGGCGGAGGGCTTCCCGTTCGTCGCCGTCGGGCGTCGCGACGTCCCCGACGTGCCCTACGTCGGGCTGGACTACGTGGCCGGGAGCGCCACCCTGCTGGGGCAGGTCCTCGACGCCGGGCACCGGTCGGTCGCCTACCTGCACTCCGAGCAGGCCGGTGAGTCCATCGTGGACCGGATGCGGGGCGTCGAGCGCGGGTGCGCCGGCGTGCCGGGGACCCGGCTCGAGACCGTGCGGGCCGACGGGGACGCGATCACCCCCGGCCTGGTGGCGGACCTGGTGGCCGCCGGGACGACCGCCGTCGTGGCCGAGACGGCGGACCAGGCCGTCCGGGCGTGGACGGCGGCCGCCGCGGCCGGGATCTCCGTCCCCGCCGACCTCTCGGTCGTCGTGCTGGCCGAGCCGGCCCGCCCGGGACCGGAGCTGCCGGACTTCACCCGGCTGCGGCCGCCGCGGACCCGGCTCGGTGCCGAGTCGCTGCGCCTGCTCGGCCGGATCCTCGACCCCGCCGACGATCTGCCCGCCGCCGCCCGCCGCACCCTGCTGACCTGCGAGACCGTCGCCGGGACGACGCTGGCGGCACCGTCCCGGCGACCGGCTCAGAGGTAGAGCACCGCGGAGGTCACGACACCGCCGATCGCGACCACCCACACGTAGGGCAACGTCCGGAGCATCACCTGCTGCGGGCTCACACCCGAGTACTGCGCGGCCCACACCGTCTGCGTGCTCGTCGGGTCGGACACCCCGAGCACCTGGTTGTAGGAGGCCATCAGGCCGAGCACCGCACATCGTCGGGTAGGCGCCGACTGCGGTGAGCGCACCGGCGATCCCGGCGCCGAGCCCGTAGATGTTCATCGGCCCGCGGAACAGGCACAGCGGTACGAGCACCGAGAACACCAGCACGTAGAGCCACGGCTCGCTCGGTGCGAGCACCTGCACGATCGGGGTGAGCGCACTGACCGCGCCCGGGAGCCCGACGGCGGCCAGCAGCATCCCGATCGCGACGAACAGGGTGATCGGGGGCGCGGCCACCGTGAACCCGTCGTAGAGCGAGCGCAGCATCGTCGTCCCCATGTCCCGCGGACGGGTGGTGGTGACGACGGCGTAGAGCACGCCGCCGAGCAGCGACGGGATGATCGGCACCTCGAACCCCAGCGCCAGCACGATCGGGACGAGCGGGGTGAGCAGCGCGTACCAGGGCGCGTCCCCGAGGCGTTCGCGGCGCGACGGCGGACGGTCCTCCCGCCGGCCGGGCATGGTCAGCGACCAGGAGTGCACGGTGCCCCGGCGCCTGGTCTCGACGAGCACGTAGGCCAGTGCGGCCACCAGCGCGAACGGGAACAGCATGATCATGAAGCTGCGGACCTCGGGGATCGTGAGGTCCAGGGCGCTGGAGAAGAACTGCCAGATCGGCAGCTCGAACGGCACCCCGACGGCGATCCCCATCAGCACGGTCCCGGCCGCCGTCACCTTCGGCACCCCGACCGCGACCATCGCCGGGATCCCGACGACCCCGGCGAGCAGCGCCGCCGGTGCCGAGCCGGTCACGGTGCCGACCATCGCGGCCACACCGAGCATCCCGAGCGCGACGACCACCGGCCGGTCCCCGGCGAACTCGACGGTCTTGCGGACCAGGGTCTTCGCGATCGCCGTGTCGCGCATCAGCGACCCCAGCCACGAGCCGAGGAGGATGGCGATCATCGTCGCGGCCAGCTTCGTGGCCCCCTCCTGCATGACCGCGTCCAGGACGCCGTCGTCACCGGTGAGCGGGGCGCCCGCGGCGAACCCGATCCCGACCGCGAGCCCGACGAGCACGAACGCGGTCGGCACCTTCCCGCTGAGGATCACGGCGACGCCCGCCGCCATGATCAGAAGGATCACGATGCCCATGTCCGGGCCCCCTTGCCTGCAACGGTGGTGTCGAGTGCTGTATCGAGTGCGTCGGCGGCCGCCGCGGTGAGCAGCAGCGGGGACCGGCCCAGGCCCAGCCGTCGCTCGGCGTAGGCGTGCGCGGCCAGCTCGGCCGCACCGGCGACGTGCGCCCAGCGGACCAGGCGCCCGATCCGCAGCGCCGGGACCCCCACCGCGACGCGCAGCTCCCGGGCGTGCGGCCCGGCCAGCAGATGGTGCGCGTGCTCGTGCAGCAGCGCCGCCGCCCGGACGCTGCCGCCCGGGAACCAGGCCCGCCACCCGTGCCGGTCCACGAGGTCCTCGCAGAACGCGACGCTGTCGGTGAACAGCTCCACCGTGCCGCTGCGGTGCAGGAACCGGGCCAGCACCGGGACCTCGCGGGTCAGGCCCCCGGTGCGTTCGACCACCCGGTGCGACGGTCCGGTGCCGGGCCCGGGGACGTCCCGGTCGGCGAGCCGGTGGCCGAACTCCTGCGCCCGCCGGCTGATCAGCTGCAGCGCGCAGGCGTCGCGGGACTCGTTGGTCGGGATCCCGTGCAGCAGCCGGGCGCCGAGCGTCACGTCGTCGACCCGGTCGACGTCGCCGGGGGTCACCGCCGCACCTCCAGCACGGCGACGAGATCGTCGTCGCGGTCCTTGCCGTCCAGCTCGGAGCGGGCGAGGCCGATCAGCGCGCTCTCGTCGAGCACCCCGGACAGGTCCGCGACGGTGGGCCCGGCGATCAGCTGGACGGCGGGTGCGCGGGCGCCCCCGTCGCCGTAGCTGGTGAGCCGGGTGACCGCGGACGCGAGCAGGTCGGCGCCGGACCCGACCGTGCCCCGCACGACGTGTGCGTCGGGCGAGGCGAACCGGACCACGCCGTCCCGGTCGACGATGCGGACCGCGCGCCGCGGCCGCCGGAAGCGGCGCTTGCGCACCGGCGCGCCGTAGACCACGTGGTACGGGGTCTGGGCCAGCACCTCGAGATGCTCCGGGTCGATCCGCAGGCTGCGGGCGGCGATCGGCCCGAGCCGGTCCAGCCCGGGCCGGTCGGTCAGGTCCTGGGTGCGCAGCTCGGTCGCCCCGGTGGCGATGGCGCGCACCGTGTTCGACTGCGGGTCCACGGTCACGTCCACCGAGATCGCGCCCGCTGCCGCGCCCTGGGCCAGCAGCGCCTGCTCCGCCTCGCGGCGCACGCCGAGGATCTGCTCGTCGGTGGCGCCCGGGATGATCCGTTCGACCTGCTCGCGCAGCAGCGCGAGCGCCACGCCGATCGGGCTGATCACCTCGCTGTGCCCGGCGATCGACCACTCCCGGCCGTCGCGCTCGCCGACGAACGGCATCACCGCGGCCGCGCCACCGCCCCCGCCGACCAGGCGGACGGCGTCCGGTTCGAGGCCGTAGTCCCGCACGAGGGCCGCCACCACCTCGGTGACCGGCGCCGCCGCCGTCTCCAGCACGCGGCGGGCCGCGGCCGGCACGTCGACACCGAGCGCGCGGGCGAGCGGCTCCAGCGCCAGCCGGGCGGAGATCGGGTCGGCACGGGCGTAGGCGTCGGCCGGGACCACGCCCAGCGCGTTCGCCGCACAGGTCAGGGTGATCGCGTACCGGCCGCCCGCCGCGTCCAGCGCGACGTGGTCGAGTCGGTCGCCGGGCCGCGGCGCGACCGTGACCAGCTCGGCGCCCGCGAGATCCCCCGGCCCGGCGAAGCAGGCGTAGGGCAGGCCCGCGATGTGCGCCGACCGCGGCCCGACCGCGACGACGCCGGGGGACCCGTCGAGCCGGGCCCGCACCATCGAGCCGCCGCCGATGCCGACCGTCCGCACGTCCAGCGCGTTCAGGTAGGTGGTGCTGCCGCCGAAGCTGGTGTAGCGCACCGCGACCTTCCCGCGGCGTACCACCGACACGTCGGTCGACGTGCCGCCGGTCTCCAGGAAGATCCCCTCGCCGAGGTGTTCCTGCATCAGCGCGCCCGCGACGCCGGCCGCCGGGCCGGACAGCACGGTGAGCAGTGGCCGGCGGCGCATCTCGTCGAGGGACATGACACCGCCGTCGCAGCGCATCACCATCAGCGGCGCGGTGATCCCGGCCTTCTCGATGGCCCGCTGCACCAGGTCCGCGGTGGCGAACATCCGGGGCAGGATGACGGCGTTGAGCACCGCCGTCCTGGTCCGCTTGCTCAGCCCGTACAGCGAGGTGATGTCGTGGGTCGCGGTGACCAGGAAGCCGCGCTCGCGGGCCACGGCGGCGACCGTCTCCTCGCCGGCGGGATCGTCCACGCTGAACGGCTCGGTCACGACCACCGAGCTGATCCCGGCCCCGGCGAACCGGTCGAGCACCGCGTGCAGCCCGGCGGTGTCCGACGCCCGGCGCAGGTGCCCGTACTCCAGCGGCAGCGTGCTGCCCGGGGTCAGCTCGATCCGGCGCATCGCCGCCAGCCGGCGCAGGAACAGCGCCGGGACGCCGGAACCGATCCCGATCAGCCCGACCGGCGCGACGTCGCCCTCCAGCAGCGCGTTGGTCGCCTGGGTGGTGCCGTGGGCGAGGAAGACGACGTCCTCCGGGGCGCGGCCGATGTCGTCGAGCAGCCGGTGCAGCCCCTCGATGATCCCGTGCGCGACCCCGTCGGGATGGTCGTGGCTGGTCGGCGTCTTGTTCTGCCCGATGAGCCGGAGCGTCCGGGCGTCGACGGCGACGGCGTCGGTGAACGTCCCACCGACGTCGATGCCGATCCGGATGGGGTGGGGTACGGGATCGTCGGTCACGTCGTCGTGATCCTTCGTGAGAGGTGGATGTGTCGGTGCCGGTCCGCTCAGTACGAGCCGACGACCGGCCAGTGCCGCTCGACGCCGAGCCGGTCCAGCCGGTGGTTGAACTGCTCGAAACGGTCCGGGTCGGCGTGGACCTCGTGCGGGGTGGAGCCGGTCGCCAGCGCGTGCACCGCGAGCGCCCCGGCGACCTCGCCGACGTTCCACTCCACCGGGTGCAGCCGGAAGCAGCCGTTGGAGACGTGCGTGGTCCCGAGGTTCTTCCCGGCCGGGAGCAGGTTGGTGACCCGCACCGGGAGCAACGCCCCGAGCGGGATCTCGAACGGCATGCTCGGCACGTCGATGTAGTTGTCCCCGCCGGTCGACGGGTGCAGGTCGAGCCGGTAGCTGCCGACCCCGACCGAGTCCTTGCGGACCAGCGGACCGGACCCGAGCAGGTCGGCGGACACGTCGTGCTCGGTCACCGTGGTGACCGCCCGGATCCGGCGGGCCTCCCGGACGTAGGCGGCCTTCGCGAGGCCGTCGACGGTGCCGGTGACGTCGCCGCGCGGGCGGAGGCCGGGGAAGCCGGTGCCGCCGTTCGGGCGCGGTGCCTCGGTCTGCAGCCAGTACAGCAGCGACAGCGACAGCTGCCGGGCCTGTTCCTCGGCCGTGGCCACCACCGCGGGGTCGTCGTCGACGTACGGGGTGAGCCAGTAGTCGTTCATCGGCCAGTTCACCAGGCAGATGTCGGAGTCGAACGCGCCGTCGGTGAACAGCCGCCGGGCCAGGATCCGGCGGAAGCCCCACAGCTCCTTGTCCCCGGCGTCGGCGCTCTGGTCGGCGGCCACGTCGAGCGGGTCGGTGTCGGGGTTCGGGACGAACCGGCGGTCCGTCGTCTCCAGCGTGCGCGGGTCCGGCGCGAGGAAGCCCAGCAGCGGGCCGGGCCAGAACTCCGGACGGTAGGAGCGCCAGAAGTCGTAGTCCGCCGGCCGTTCGATGCGGTGGTCCTCGCCCTCGTGGTGGGAGACGGCGAAGCACACCGTGACGCCCTGCTGGTTGCCCGGCGCCGCGACCGGCGGGGCGTGCGGCTCGTCGTGCTCGGAGCGGGCCTCGGCGCCGGTGACGTGCTCGATCCCGCCGAGCTCGAGCAGGTCACCGGTCTCGGTGGCGTCGAGCACGTAGGGCGCCCGCACCACGACGTCGGTCCCGTCCGGCCCGCGCACGGTCACCGACTCGCAGCGGTCCCCGGCCATCGCGACGGCGACCGGCCGGTGCTCGGTCAGCACCTCCAGCAGTCCGGCGCTGCGCAGCGGGGCCAGCATCTCCTCGATCACCGCGACCGCCACCCGCGGCTCGTGGCAGAGCTTCGAGACCCGCCCGGCCCCCGGGTTCAGCGTGGGGGAGGCGGCGGCCTCCGGGCGCAGCGGGTAGGCCCGCCGGTAGTAGGCGCGGATGCCCTCGCGCAGCTCTCGGTAGCTCGCGGTCGCACCGAACTGCTCGATCCAGGGGTGCTCGTCCGGGGGGACGGCCTGCGAGGTGAGCTGCCCGCCGAGCCAGTCGGTCACCTCGGTCAGGACGGCGCGGCGCCCGGAGCGGCAGACGGCGAGCGCGGCGGCGATCCCGCCCAGTCCGCCGCCGATGATCGCGACGTCGGTCTCGTACGGGGCAGTGCGGTGCGGCATGGGGTTCCCTCGTTCTGCTAATTCGGATTAGCAGGAGGCATGCTGGCACTGCCGCAGGGGTGCGCACAAGAGGTGGCGCCGCGCGGGCGGGTACGGCGCCGCCGCGAGGGGCGGCGGCGCCGTCCGTCACCCCGCGCCGTCCGTGCTCCGCGTCCCCCCGCTCAGCTCGCCGATCGTGCGGTGAAGGGCCGAGTGGTCCAGCCCGCCGTGGCCCGCCGCCCGGGTCGCGGCGACGAGCTGGGCGACCAACGCGCCCACCGGCGTCACGACCCCCGCGGCCCGGGCCGCGTCGGCGACGATGCCCATGTCCTTGTGGTGCAGGTCGATCCGGAAGCCCGGTGTGTAGTCGGCGTCGAGCATCTTCTGGGCCTTCTGGTTCAGCACCGCCGAGCCGGCGAGTCCGCCGCCGAGCACCTCGACGGCGGCCGGCAGGTCGGCGCCGTGTGCTTCGAGGAAGACGAGTGCTTCGGCGAGCAGGGCGATGTTTCCGGCGACGATGAGCTGGTTGGCGGCTTTCACGGTCTGCCCGGCACCCGACGGTCCGACGTGGACGACGGTCTTGCCGACGATGTCGAGGAGGGGCCGGGCTTCGGTGACGTCGTCGTGGTGGCCGCCGACCATGATCGACAGGGTGGCGTTCTCGGCGCCGGTCTGTCCGCCGGAGACGGGGGCGTCGATCATCCGCAGGCCGTGTTCGGCGGCCCGGGTGGCGAGGTCTTTGGCGACGTCGGGGCGGATGGTGGAGAAGTCGATGATCAGGGTGCCGGGCTTGGCGACGTCCAGGATGCCGTCGGTGAGGACGGTCTCGACGTCGGGGGAGTCGGGCAGCATGAGGGCGATGACGTCGGCGTTCTCGGCGGCTTCGGCGACGGACCCGGCGGCGCGCCCGCCGGCGTCGACGAGGGGTCGGGTCTTCTCGGGGCTGCGGTTGAACCCGGTGACGTCGTGTCCGGCGGTGAGGAGGTGGCGGGCCATCGGCCCACCCATGATGCCGAGCCCGACGAAGCCGATCGTGGTCACGCGGTGCCTCCTGCTGTGGTGGTCGTGCCGGCGAGCCAGGCGAACGGGTCCTCGGTCGTGGGCCTGTACTCCAGGCCGACCCGTCCGCGGTAGCCGGTGGCCGCGACCTGGTCGAGCAGTGCGACGACCGGCAGGTCCCCGGAGCCGGGCTCGCCGCGACCGGGTGCGTCGGCGATCTGGACGTGCCCGATCCGGTCGCCGTACGCGGCGATCGCGGCGGCGGGATCATCACCGTTCACGGACAGGTGGAACACGTCGAGCAGCAAGCGCACGTCGTCCGAGCCGACCCGGTCCAGTACGGCGACGACGTCCGCGGCGGTCCGCAGCGGGTAGGTGTCGATCCCGCTGACCGGCTCGAGCAGTGCGACCGCGCCGATCCGGGCGGCCGCACGCCCGGCGAGCGCCAGGTTCGCGGCGGCCAGCTCGTCCTGTTCCTGTGCGGTGACACCGTCGATCCGGTTGCCGTACAGGGCGTTGAACCCCGTGGTGCCGAGTCGCTCACCGATCCCGACCGCGACGTCGACGTTGTCGGCGAAGGCGCCCGCCCGCCGCGGGTCGGACGCGATGCCGCGCTCACCGGCGGGCATGTCGCCCGCGTCGAAGTTCAGGCCGGACAGCACGACACCGGCGTCGGCGACCGCGGTCACGAACGCGTCGACCTCACGGTCGGACGGGACCGGCCGGTCGAACGGCCACCAGAACTCGACCGCGTCGAACCCGGCGGCCGCGGCCGCGGCCGGGCGTTGCAGCAGCGGGAGGCCGGCGAGGACGATCGAGCAGTTGACGGTGACCGGGAGCGGGAGGCCGCCGGTCACGGGTGTTCCGCGCATCGGCTCAGCCCCACTGACGGTCGTAGCTCGCCTCGTCGTCCCAGGCGCTCGTCTCCGCGAAGAACACCGGGTCACGGGGATCGAGCGCGGCCTTGAAGGCGTCCTCGTCGATGTCACCGAAGCCGAGCCCGGGCGCCTCCGGGACGGCGATGTGCCCGTCCTGGATGATCGGGTCGGGCAGGCCGGTCACCAGCCCGTTCCACTCGGGGACGTCCGCCGCGTGGTGCTCCAGGGCGTAGAAGGTCTCCGAGGCGGCGCCGATCGCGACGCAGGCCATGGTGGCGATCGGGGTCGCCGCGAGGTGCAGCGCGGTCGGTACGCCGTAGGTCTGGGCGAGGTCGGCGATCCGCTTGGTCTCCAGGATGCCCCCGGCGCTCGCGGGATCCGGGTGGGCGACCCGGATCGCCTGCCGGTCCAGCAGGGGCTTGAAGTTCTCGGCGAGGTAGATGTCCTCCCCGGTGCAGGTCGGGATCGCGACCGCGTCGGTGATCTGGCGCCACTGCTCGGTGTACTGCCACGGGATCAGGTCCTCGAGCCACTCCAGCCCGAACGGCTCCAGACCGCGCCCGAGCCGGATGGCCGACTCCACGTCCATGTACCCGAAGTGGTCGACCGCGACCGGAACCTCGTCGCCGATGATCTCGCGCACCCGGGCGACGTAGTCCACCAGGTGCTCGACGCCCTTCCTGGTGATGTGCACCCCGGTGAAGGGGTGCATCGTGAAGGGCCGGTCCTTCGGCCGGCGGGCGCGCTGGGCGTCGCTGGCGATCACCGCGCCGGGGACGTCCATGAGCAGCGACAGGCCCACGTCCATCTTGAGCATCCGGAAGCCGCGCTCCATGCGCTCCAGCAGGACCCGGCCCATCTCCTCCGGGTCCGGCTGGGACTTGGTGTCGGCGTAGACCAGGACCCGGTCGCGGTACTTCCCGCCGGCCAGCATGTACGCGGGGATGTCGTAGGCCTTGCCGGCGAGGTCCATCAGCGCCATCTCGACGCCGGAGACGCCGCCGCCCTGCCGGCCGTGCCCGCCGAACTGCCGGATCGTGCGGAACACCTTCTCGACGTTGCAGGGGTTCTCCCCGACCAGCCGCGACTTGAGCATCAGCGCGAAGGTCGCACTCGCCTGGTCCCGCACCTCGCCCCAGCCGGTGATGCCCTGGTTGGTGTCGAGCCGGATGACGGTGTGCCTCATCGGCACGCCGTCCAGCTTCGCGATGCGCAGGTCGGTGATGCGCAGGTCGCTGGAGCGGGTCCGGGTGTTGATCCGGTCCTCGAGTCCGACCTCGGTCATGGGGTCCTCCGTGGGGTCGCGGTGTCGCCGGTCCTGGGGTGGTGCGGGGGAGCGGTCACTGCCGGGTCAGCCGCCACGAGTCGAAGTCGGCCTGGATCTCCTCGTCCCAGGTCCCGATGTCGATCTGCGCGCTCGTGTACACGCGCTCGGCCAGGCGGGACTTGCCGAAGGCGTCCCGCAGGCGGGTGTCCTCGCTGTGCCGGGCGACCGGCTCGGCCAGGTGCGGCGGCACGAAGATGACCCCGGTCGGCGTGCCGATGACGATGTCGCCGGGCAGCACCGTCACCCCGCCGACGCGCACCGGCACGTTGAGGCCGGCCATCGTCACGTCGGCGATCCCGGTCGGGTGCGCGCCCCGGTGGAACACGTTCGTCGACTCCAGCTCGGCGATGCCGGTCTCGTCGCGGATGCCGCCGTCGATCACGGCGCCGCCGCCCGCGGTGCGGCTGGCCAGCGCGGTCGCCAGGTTGTCGCCGATGAACGTGCCGTGTTCGATCTTGCCGAACATGTCCACGACCATCACGTCACCGGCGACGACGGCCTCGACGGCCCACCAGTTCTGCTTGACGATCCCGTCGGCCGCCCAGCCGCGGGCCCGGGCGAACTCCAGGACGACGGCGTCGAAGTCCGGCCGGTGCGGCACGTACTGGGCCGTGACCGCGCGTCCGATCAGCGGCTGGCCGGGCCGGGTCTGGCACCAGTGCCCGACGAACTGCCGCTCGTAGCCGGCGTGCTTCATCGGCTTCCACGCCTGCTCGGTCGAGATGCCGCGCAGCCGGTCGATCACGTCGTCGCCGACGTAGGGGCGTCCGGTGTCGTCGCGGTCACCGGTCCACTGGGGCGTCAGCGCGATCAGGCCGTCACGGTCGAGCTGGATCTGCATGCTTGTCCTCATCGTCGTGGTGCGTGATGCCGTGGTCGGGTGGGCGGGGGTCATCGGGGGGCGGCGAGCCGGGCGAGGGGGTCGGCCGCATCCCCGGTGCTGCCGGTGGCTCGGGGGTGGCCCGACGCCGGGTCGTAGAGGTGGCAGGCGACCGTCCGGTCGGCGATCGCGATCGGGAGGGGTGTCCTGGTCCGGCAGGCGTCGTCGACGAACGCGCAGCGGGACGCGAACGGGCATCCCGTAGCCGTCGTGGCTGCGACCGGGGCCGCCCCGCGTGCCGCCAGCCGCCGGGCCCGTCGTTCCCGCTGGGCCCGTGGATCGGGGACCGGGATCGCGTCGAGCAGGGTCCGTGTGTAGGGGTGGTAGGGCCGGTCGACGACGTCGGCCGTGCGGCCGCGCTCCATGACCGCGCCCTTGTAGAGCACCACGATCCGCCGGGAGATGTGGCGCACCACGGCGATGTCGTGGGAGACGAAGAGGTAGGCCACGCCCAGCTCGCGCTGCAGGCGCTTCAGCAGCGCCAGGATCGAGGCCTGGGTGGAGACGTCGAGGGCGCTGACGGACTCGTCGCACACGATGAGCCGGGCGTCGATGGACAGCGCCCGGGCGATGGCGATCCGCTGACGCTGCCCGCCGGAGAACGCCCCCGGGTAGCGGTCGGCCGCGTCGCGGGGCAGCGACACCCGTTCGAGCAGGTCGCCGACGGTGGCCGCCGCCTCGCTGCGCGAGACGCGCCGCACCACCCGGAGCGGCTCCTGGAGGAGATCTCCCACCTTCAGCGACGGGTTGAGCGAGCTCAGCGGGTCCTGGAACACCACCTGCAGGTCCCGGGCGAGCCGGGCCCGGCGCCGGCCCCCGAGCCCGGCGATCTCCTGACCGTCGAACCGGATCGAGCCGGAGCTCACCGGGGTGAGGCCGAGGACCGCGCGGCCGATCGTCGACTTGCCGGAGCCGGACTCGCCGACCAGGCCGACGGTCTCGGCCGCGTGCACGTCCAGGTCGACCCCGCGTACGGCGCGCAGCGTCTCCCGCCGCGAGATGCGGTAGTCGACGTCGAGGCCGCGGATGTCCAGCAGCGGATCGGGCGTCATGACGAGCTCACCTCCACCGGGGCGGGACCCGGCTCGGTCGGGATCGGTGACCGGTGCGGCGCCACATCGCCCCGTTCGGCGACCAGCTCCGCCGAGCGCAGGCAGCGGTGCAGGCGCTGCGGACCGGCCGGCTGCAGGACCGCGGGCCCGGACCGGCACCGCTCGGTCGCGAAGGAGCAGCGACCGGCGAAGCGGCAGTGCTCGGGCCACCGGCCGGGCGGCGGGACGACACCGGGGATGCCGACCGGGTCGTGCTCGTCGTCCACCTGCGGGGTCGCGGCGAGCAGGGCGCCCGTGTACGGGTGGCGCGGCGCGTCGAACAGGTCCTCGACGGGCCCCTGCTCGACGATCTCGCCGGCGTACATGACGACGGTGCGGGTGCAGATGTCGGCGATGACGCCGAGGTCGTGGGTGATGAACAGCAGCGCCATCCCGAGCTCGGTCTGCAGCCGGCGCAGCAGCTCGAGGATCTCGGCCTGGACGGTCACGTCCAGGGCGGTGGTCGGCTCGTCCGCGACCAGCAGCCGGGGTTCCCCGGCCAGCGCCACGGCGATGGACACCCGCTGGGCCATGCCACCGGAGAGCTGGTGCGGGTAGGACCGCAGGACGGCGCCGACCCGCGGGATGCCGACCAGCTCCAGCAGCTCGGCGGACCGGGCGCGGGCACCCGCGCGATCGTGCCCGTGCCCGCGCAGGACCTCCTCCAGGAGGCTGCCCACGGTGAAGACCGGGTCCAGCGCCACCATCGGTTCCTGCGAGATCAGCGCGACGTCGCGCCCGCGCCGGGCGGCGAACGAGCCGTCGTGGGTGGCGACCCGGCGCCCGTCGATCTCGATGTGACCGCTGATCACCCCCGGGGAGGGCACCCGGCCGAGCAGGCTCAGCCCGGTCATCGTCTTGCCGCAGCCGGACTCGCCGACGAGACCGACCGCCTCGCCGGGGGCGATGTCGAGATCGAGTCCCGAGACGACGTCGACGAAGCCACCGTCGCGGGGGAAGGAGACCCGCAGGTCACGAACCCGCAGCACGCCGCCGTGGCGGGTGTCGTCGGTCGGGTCCGGCACGACCTCGCGCCGGGCCAGCTCCTCGGCCGCCCGACGGTGCGCCCGGGTGCGCTGCGCGGCGTCACCGCGGCCGCGCCGGGACGCGTACATCTCGTCGCGCAGGTAGTCCCCGAGCAGGTTGAGCGCGAGCACCGTCAGCACGATCATCAGGCCGGAGGGGACGAGCAGCCACGGCTGCAGGCTGATCGAGCTCGCCGCCTCGGAGATCATCCCGCCCCAGCTCGGGTACGGGGGCGGGGCACCCAGCCCGAGGAAGCCGAGCCCGGCCTGGACCACGACCGCCGTCCCGAGTGCCGCCGAGCCCTGGATGAACACGGGGCCGACGGCGTTGGGCAGGATGTGCCGGCCCAGGATCCGCACGTTCGACAGTCCGGACACCCGGGCTGCGTCGACGTAGAGCTCCTCCCGTACCGACCGGGTCAGCGAGCGGACCAACCGGATGAAGGTGGCCGACATGAGCACGCCGAGCACCGTCATCGCGGCCCAGATGTCGTTGCCCAGCACCGTGGCCACCGCGAGCAGCACCAGGATCGTGGGCAGGGTGATCAGGATGTCCTGCAGCCAGTTCACGACGGTGTCGACGATCCCGCCGACGTAGCCGGCGAGCAGGCCGAGCGCGGTGCCGAGCGCGACCGCGATGACGACGGCGAGGGCGGCGCTGAGCAGGGTCTCCCAGCCGCCGAACAGCAGCCGGTCCAGCACGTCACGGCCGAGCTGGTCGGTGCCCAGCGGATGCTCCGCGCTCGGGCCGGCCAGGGAGTCCGCGAGATCCTGCTCCAGCGGTGCCCCGAGGGACAGGAGCCGGGCCACGCTGCTCGTCAGGAAGACGAGCCCGATCCACGCCAGGCAGGCCAGGATCCCCGGGCGGCGCAGCAGCCAGGCGACACGCGCGGCGCGGCGCGCGGCCGGCTCCCCGCCGGAGGACGCGGTGGCGTCGGTGCTCATAGCCTCACCTTCGGGTTCACCGCGGCGTTCAGGAGATCCACCGCCAGGTTGATCAGGACGACGGCCGCGGCGGTCAGGACGAGGATCCCGAGCACGACCGGCACGTCGCCGCGCGCCAGCGCGGTCAGGGTGTGCTGCCCGAGGCCGGGCACCGCGAAGACCTGCTCGACGATGATCGAGCCGCCGGACAGGGCCACGAACTGGATGCCGAACGTCGTCAGCACCGGGGTGGCCGCGTTCTTCAGCGCGTGCCGGTAGACCACGGACCGTTCGCCGACACCGGCCGCCCGCAGCGTCCGGACGTAGTCGCGGTCCAGGTTCTCGGCCATGGCCGAGCGCGTCTGGCGGGCGATCACCGAGATCGACACGGTGGCGACCGCCGTCACGGGCAGCACGAGGTGGCTCAGCCACTGACCCGGCGACTCGGCCAGGTCGACGTAGCCGGTCGCGGGGAACCAGCCCAGCGACAGACCGAACAGCAGGACCAGCAGCAGCGCCAGCCAGAAGTTCGGCACCGCCATGGCCACGACGGTGGCCCCGACCAGTCCCCGGTCGACCAGCCCGCCACGGGTCGCGGCCAGCACCCCGATCGGCACGCCGAGCGCCAGCGCGACGATCAGCGACAGCACGATCATGGACAGGGTGATCGGCGCCGTCTGGACGATCCCGGTGAGCACCGACTGGCCGTTGTGCCAGGAGACACCGAGATCGCCGCTGAGGACCGCGCCGACCCACTCCCCGTAGCGCTCCACCAGTGGACGGTCCAGCCCGAGCTCCACCCGGATCGCCGCGATGGCCTCCGGGGACGCCTCCTCGCCCGCGCGTCGTTCGGCGATGTCGTTCGGGAGGGCGTTGAGCAGGACGAAGACCAGCGACGCGATCCCGAACAGCATCGGGACGGAGTAGAGCAGCCGCCGCCCGGCGTACCGGATCACGTGACGTCCGCGCGGCGCAGACCGTCCAGGAGGTACGGGCCGCCGTGGCCGGGCAGCACGTGCACGCCCCGGACCACCTCGGGGTCGTAGTAGGTCATCGAGTCCACGTAGCCGACCTGGATGCTGTAGGCGCCCTCGACCGAGGCCCTGGCGATGTCGCGCATCAGCTGGTCCTGCTGCTCGCCCTGGGCCGTGAGCATCGCGTCGTAGAGCTCACGGATCTCGGGGACCTCGTAGCCCCGCTGGTTGGAGGCCTTGACCGGGCCGAGGTAGAGCAGCTCGGGGGTCGAGTAGCCGTCGGAGAGACCGCGTGCCGCGGCGGCCGCGGCGTAGGCACCGATGTCGGTGTTCGCCGTCTCGCCGGGCGGGCGCACGACGAGGTTCATCGTGATCCCGACCTGGGACAGGTAGCCGGCGACGGCCTCGGCCATCGGCTGGTCCTTGGCCAGCGTGACCGCCTCGAACGCGAAGCCACCGGCCTGGCCCGCCTCGGCGAGCAGGCGGCGCGCCTCGTCGGGGTCGTAGGGCCAGCGGTCCAGCAGGGACTCGTCGTAGCCCGGGCCGGTGCCGGGGGTGAAGGTCAGGACGCTCGGTGTCCCGCGGCCCTGGAAGGTCGTGTCGATGATCGCCTGCCGGTCGACGGCCATCTGCATCGCCCGGCGCACCCGCACGTCGGCCAGCTGCGGGAACTCCTCGCCGGCGAGGTCGAAGATCTGGATCCCGTTCGCGTTGTGCGGCTGGGAGTGGATGCCCAGGTCGGTGCCCTCGGCGGCGGCCACGTTGGACGCGTCGCCGTAGCCGACGTCGGCCTGGCCGGAGACCAGCGCGTTGTACATCGCATTGGCGTCGGTGTAGATGCGCAGCTCGAGGGTCTCGAACTCGAACGCCTCGGCGTTCCAGTAGCCCGGGTTCTTCGTGTAGGTGTAGACGCTGTCCGGCGTGGTCCGGCTCTGGTCCAGGGTGTACGGGCCGGCGCCGACCGGGTTGATCTCCAGGTCCCCGGCGGCGATCGCCCGGGGGCTGGGCACCGAGCCCGCGTGCCCGACGAGCGAGTTCAGCAGCGTCGGATCGGGGCTGCTCAGGTCGAGCCGGACGGTGTACGGGTCCTCGACGACGACCTCCTCGACCGCGTCCAGCCGGCCGTAGGGCGCGTTCGGCGCCTCGCGGAAGTAGTCGAAGTACGTCTTGACCGCCGCCGCGTCGAAGACCTCGCCGTCGGTGAAGCTGACGCCCTCGCGGATGCGCAGGACGAGGGTGGTGGGGTCGGTCCACTCCCAGGACTCCGCCATGCCGCCGGTGAGTTCCTGCTCGGCGTCGCGCTCCAGCAGCGAGCCGTACAGCGCGTCGATGTGGGCGCTGCCCTGGGCGCCGGCGATGGCGTACACCGGGTCGAACGTCTCGGTGGCGAACGAGTAGCCGATGGACAGGGTGTCGGTCGGTCCGCCGCCACCGCCGCCGCATGCGGTGAGGGTCAGGATCGCGGCCAGGGCGACCGCGATCCGGCGGGCGCCGGTACGGCGCCGTGCAGGTGTGTTCACGAGGTGTCTCCGCTTCGTTGCGGGGAGGGGCGTGGGCAGGGATCCGGTCGTCGTGCGCCGGTCAGCAGCGCACTGCGCACCGCGCCGGCGGCGGGGGACCACTCACGGCGGGGCCGGTGCGCGCCCCGCCGGCGACGATCGCCGCGGAACGGGATCGGGAGGAGCCGGATCGACGTCGAGCGCAGCCGGGGACATCGCCTCCGCACGGGGCATCAGCACGCCCTCCTCACCCGGGCGAGCGTGCTGCACCCGTCGGACGGCCGCCCTCGTCGGCGGCCACCACGACCGTACAAACCTATCTCATTGAACGCAACAGCGTTTTATTCAGTGATTTTCGCCGGCCAGATCCCTCGACGTCGCGGCCGCCGCCTCGATGACCGCGGCCGCCACCTCCTCGCCGCGGGGCAGCAGGCGGAAGCTGGGCCCCGAGATGCAGGCGGCCGCGATCGGGTCGCCGTTCGGGGCGAAGACCGCGCTGGCGTAGCGGATGACGTCGTCGGCCCGGTCGTATCCGGCCCAGCCCCGGTCACGTGCCTCGTCGAGCGTCGCCACGGTGGCCCGCACCTCCTCGTCGGACAGGGCGTGGCCCGCGCACTCCGCGGACAGGCGCAGCACCTCGACCCTGGTTCCGTGCGGGAGGTGCGCGAGGATCGCCCGTCCCGCGGCCGTCTCGTGCACCGGGCGCTGGCGGCTGGTGAGGTGGGACCGGACCAGCTGGGACGAGCCGATGTAGTCGATGAAGGTCATCATGCCGCCGTCGAGCATCGCGAGGTGGATCTCCTCGTCGAAGCGCTCGTGCATCATCTCCAGATGGGGGCGGGCGACGACGCGGAGGTCCTCGACCTCGGAGTAGCCGGCGCCGAGCTCGCCGAGTTTCGCGGTGAGCCGGTACCGCCGGTACCCGTCCTGGCGCACGTACCCGGTGTCGCGCAGCTGGGCCAGCAGCCGGGACGCGGTGGACTTGTCCAGGCCGGTCTCGGCCGAGATCGCGGTGACGCCGACCCCGTGCCGGTTGCCCGCGCGGGCGACCGCCTCGAGCACGAGCAGTCCGCGGTGCAGCACGGTGGACGGCGGGTCCCGGCGTTCCTGCGCCGCCGCCTCATCCGGCCCCGTCGCCGAATCCACACCCATGCGTACCCGCCTCCTGCTCCTCGCCCGCCCGCGACGCGCACGTCGGCACCGGCGATCGTATTACCCAGTGCACCAGACGCTCACCCTGCGCGACGGTGCGTGGCCTCAGCCGCCGGTGCCGACCGGACTGCCGCCGCGCAGCACCGAGACCACCGCGAGATCGTCGTCGAGCAGGACGAGATCGGCCCGGGCACCCGGCCGTAGGCAGCCGATGTCGTCGCGGCCCAGGGTGCGGGCCGGGGTCGCCGAGGTGCAGGCGACGGCGTGCGTGAGGCCCTCCTCGCGGGAGCCGGGATGGTTCCGGACCAGGTTGCGGAACAGGACGTCCGCCGTCGCCGTCGACCCGGCGATCGAGCCGCCGGGTACCCGGGCGACCCCGTCGGTCACCTCGACCGGCAGCGGGCCGAGACGGTAGGAGCCGTCGCCGTTGCCCGCGGCGGCCATCGCGTCGGTGACCGCGACCATCCGGCCCGGTGCGGCCCCGGCGACGATCTGCCACAGGGCGGGATGGACGTGCACGCCGTCGCAGATCAGCTCGACCACCGCGCGCGGGTCGGTCAGGAGCGCGGCGACCGGTCCGGGGTCGCGGTGGTGCAGCGGGTCCATCGCGTTGAACAGGTGGGTGCCGACCCGCGCCCCGGCGTCCAGCGCACGCCGGGTCTGGTCGTAGGTCGCCGTGGTGTGCCCGATCGCGGCCAGTGCCCCGGACCCGGCGACGGCGCCGATCGCCGCCGTTCCGCCCGGTCGTTCGGGGGCGAGCGTGACCATGCTGATCAGCCCGGTGTCCAGCAGCGGTCCGAGCTCGGCCGGGTCGGGGTCGCGCAGCAGCGCCGGGTCGTGCGCCCCGCACCGGCTCGCCGACAGCCACGGACCCTCGAGGTGCACCCCTGCGACGACACCGTCGGCGACGAGGCCGGCCAGCCCGTCCACCGCCCTGCGCAGCTCCTCCGGGGCCAGGGTGACCAGGGAGGCGAGCATGGTCGTGGTGCCGTGCGCGGCGTGCACCGCGGCGACGTGGGCGGACCCGTCGGGGTCGGCGCCGAAGGAGGCCCCGCCGCCGCCGTGGCAGTGCAGGTCGACGAAGCCGGGGACGACCACCGCGGCCGTCCGCTCCGGCTCCCGCGGCGGGGCCCCGGAGCCGGTCGCCACGACCCGGTCGCCGTCGACCGCGACCCAGCCGGGCCCGGGAGGTGCGTCGCCGGTCACCAGGGTCCCGGCGGCCACCACCCGGCTTCCGTCGGGCGGTTCGGTCACCACCGCTGCCACTGCGGCTTGTTGTCGTAGGTGAAGCGGTAGTAGTCGGCGAGCGCGAGCCGGGAGGCCGCCGCCTCGTCGACGACGACGGTGGCGCGGCGGTGCAGCTGCAGCACCGAGGCCGGGACGAACGAGGTGAGCGGACCCTCCACCGCCGCGGCGACGGCGGCGGCCTTGGCCTCTCCGTTCGCCACGAGCAGCAGCTCGCCCGCGTCGAGGATGGTGCCGAGGCCCTGGGTGATGCAGTGCGTCGGCACCTCCTCCGGGGTGGCGAAGAACCGGGCGTTGTCGGCGCGGGTGCGTTCGGCGAGGGTCTTGATCCGGGTGCGCGAGGACAGCGACGACGTCGGCTCGTTGAAGCCGATGTGCCCGTTCGTGCCGACGCCGAGGATCTGCAGGTCGATCCCGCCGGCCGCGACGATCGCGTCCTCGTAGGCGCGGGCGGCGGCGGCCAGGTCGGTGGCCCGCCCGTCCGGGACGTGCACCCGGTCGGGGGCGAAGCCGAGCGGCCCGACCACCGAGGTGGCGAGCACCTGCACGTAGGACTCGGGGTGCTCGGCGGGGATGCCGACGTACTCGTCGAGCGCGAATCCGGACGCGGCGGCGAACGAGATCTCCCCGGCGGCGGCCCGCGCTGCCAGGTCCGCGTAGACGCCCTGCGGGCTGCTGCCGGTGGCGAGACCGATCGTCGCACCCGGGTCCTCCCGCACGACGGCGGCGATCCGTGCCGCCGCGGCCGGGCCGACGTCCTCGGCCGACGGGACGATGATGATCTCCATGGAACTCCTTGCCCGGGTGTCTCGAACGACTTGTGTTTGAATGTCAAACTCTAACAGGCGATTCTCGAATCCACCTGTGCGTCGCTCGACCTCCACGACCGTCGAGTGGTTACGCTCGGTGCCATGACCACGACGGCATCGCCGCTGCGGGGTGCCGTCGACACCTCGCCCGGTGCGATCTTCCACCTCGTCCGGAGCGGGCTCGCGGCGAGCAGACGGGACATCGCCCGCTGGTCCGGTCTCGCACCGTCGACGGTCTCGTTGCGGGTGGAGAGCCTGGTCCGGGCCGGTCTGCTCCAGGAGTCCGGGGCCCCGGGGCGCCGCACCGGCCGCACCCCCCGCACGCTGCAGGTCCGGGCGGACGGCCCGCTGGTCGCGTCGGTGGTGCTC
The DNA here is from genome assembly GCF_001698125.1 of Pseudonocardia sp. HH130630-07. Taxonomy (NCBI): domain Bacteria; kingdom Bacillati; phylum Actinomycetota; class Actinomycetes; order Pseudonocardiales; family Pseudonocardiaceae; genus Pseudonocardia; species Pseudonocardia sp. HH130630-07. The sequence goes on from NZ_CP013854.1 coordinate 5,200,243, forward strand.
GGTCCGTCCGGGGCGGAGCTGGTGCTGGCCGACCTCCGGGGACGGACCCGGGCCACCGACCGGATCGACATCGACGTCGGCCGGGGCCCGGACGCCGTGCTCCCCGAGCTCCGGTCGCACGCCGGCCGGGTCGCGGGCACGGTGGCCGACTCCGCGGGCGAGCTGGCCGGATGGGCCGTCGGCCTGCCGGCCCCGGTCGACGCGGAACGACGGACGGTGTCGGCGTCGGCGCAGCTGCCCGGCTGGGAGCGGGCCGATCTCGTCGCGCTGATGGGGCACAGCACCCCGACGCCCACGATCCTGGAGAACGACGCCAACCTGCTGGCGGTCGCCGAGCACGAACACACCCCGGCGCCGGTCCGGCACCTGATCGCGGTCAAGCTCGGCGAGCGGATCGGCGCCGGCATCGTCGCCGCCGACCGGTTGTTCACCGGCGCGCGCGGGGCGGCCGGGGAGATCGGCCACTCGGCGACCGGCGCACCGTCGGTGATCGGGTGCGCCTGCGCGGTCCCGGGCTGCCTGGAGTCGGTGGCCAGCGGACGGGCCCTGGTGACCCGCCTGCAACGCGACGGCCACGACGTCGGCTCGGTGGCGGACCTGGCGGCGGCGGCCGGTGCGGAGGACCCGCACGCGGTCGCCGCCCTCCGGACCGCCGGCGGACTCGTCGGCGAGCGGCTCGCCGAGTTCGTGAACTTCTTCAACCCGGAGCTGGTCGTGCTGGGCGGGGGCCTCGCCGAGGTCGGGGTCTACGTGGGCGCCGTCCGGGCCGAGATGTTCCGCGCCTGCCTGCCGATCGTGGCCGGATCGGTGGAGCTGACCGTCTCCCGGGTCGGCCGGTCGGCCGAGGCGGTGGGCGGTGTCCGGCTGATCCTCGACCGCATCCTCGGCGTCGGGGCGGTCAACGAGCTGGTGTCCGCGTCGGACGGGTGACGCGCCGCCTCAACCGGCCGCCGGCCGGTGGTGGTCGCGGGCGATCCGGGCCCCGATCCGGCGCAGCAGGTCCGCCGCCCCGCCGATCGCCGCCGCCCGGTCCGCCACCAGGTCGGTGAGACCGTACGCGGCGGCGAACCCGGCCTCGGAGACCTCCGCCGGGGACAGCGCCACCTCCCCGGCGACGGCGACGACCGGCACCCCCGCGGCCCGGGCCGCGGCGGCCACACCGGCCGGAGCCTTGCCGTGCCGGGTCTGGGCGTCGAGGCGGCCCTCACCGGTGACGACCAGCCCGGCCCCGGCGAGCGCGTCGTGGAACCCGGTCAGTTCCAGCACGGTGCCGACCCCGGGGCGCAACCGGGCCCCGAACAGGGCCGTCAGCCCGATGCCCGCCCCGCCGGCCGCCCCGGCGCCGGTACCCGCCGCCAGCGCCGAGGGAGCGGTACCGGCCGCGACGGCCAGCACCTCGGCCCAGTGGGCCAGCGCCGCGTCGAGCAGGGCGACCTGCTCCGGATCCGCTCCCTTCTGCGGGCCGTAGACCGCGGCCGCGCCGGCCGGGCCGGTCAGCGGGTTGTCGACGTCGGCGGCTAGGACGATCCGCACCGGCGAGCGGGAGCCCGGCCGCAGCCGGGGATGCAGGCCGGTCAGATCCAGTCGCCGGGCCGCGGCCAGGTGGCCGCCGCCGGGCGGCAGGTCGCGACCCTCGGCGTCGAGGATCCGGGCGCCGAGGCCGCGCAGGACGCCCGCCCCGCCGTCGGTGGTGGCACTGCCGCCGAGCCCGAGCACGATCTCCTCCGCCCCGGCGTCCACGGCGTGGGCGAGCACGGTGCCGAGCCCCTCGGTCCCGGCGTCGAGGGGCGCCGGGACGCCGCCGGGCAGCAGGCCCAGCCCGGCCGTCGCCGCCAGTTCCACGAGCGCCACCGGGCCGCGGCGCGCGTAGGTCGCCCGCAGCCCGGCCCCGGTGGGCCCGGACGCGGCCACGACGACCGGCGACCAGCCGGCCGCGAGCGCGGCGTCGACCGTGCCCTCGCCGCCGTCGGCGATCGGGCAGCACCGCAGGGGTGCGCCCGGCGCGGTGTCCCGGACGCCCGCGGCGAGGGCGGCGGCGACCCCGGCCGCGTCCAGCGAGCCCTTGAACGAGTCCGGGGCCAGCAGGATCGGGCTCATCGCCGGTGCGCGACGGCCGTCGGGGCGTCCTCCGGGGTGGTCGCGAGGTCCTCGAACTCGGTGACCGCGTCGATCTCGGCCGCGCCCATCGCGATGTTCGTGACCCGCTCCAGAACGACCTCGACGACGACCGGCACCTTGTGCTCACGGGCCAGCCCGGTCGCCCGGCGCAGCGTCGACTCCAGCAGCTCCGGGTCGGTGACCCGCAGCCCGACGCAGCCCAGCCCCTCTGCGACCCGGACGTGGTCGACGCCGTAGCCCTTCGGCAGCCCGGTGACCTCCTCGTCGGCGTGCATGTTGTCGAAGCCCAGCTGCACCTCGAAGTCCATCTCGAACGCCCGCTGGGCCTGCCGGATCAGCCCGAGGTAGGAGTTGTTGACCACGACGTGCACGTACGGGACACCGAACTGCGCCCCGACCGCCAGCTCCTCCAGCATGAACTGGAAGTCGTAGTCGCCGGAGAGTGCGACCACCGGCGTCGACGGGTCGGCGACGGCCGCACCCAGGGCGGCCGGGATGGTCCAGCCGAGCGGGCCGGCCTGCCCGCAGTTCACCCAGTGCCGGGGCCGGTAGACGTGCAGGAACTGGGCGGCGGCGATCTGGGACAGCCCGATCGTCGTCACGTAGCGGGTCTCCGGGCCGAACACCCGGTTCATCTCCTCGTACACCCGCTGCGGCTTGATCGGGATCTCGGTGAAGTGGGTGCGGCGCAGCATGGTCGAGCGCCGATCCCGGCACTGTCCGGCCCACTCCGACCGGTCCGGCAGGGTCCCGGCGTCGCGCCGGCGCCGGGCCTCGTCGAGCAGCACCCGCAGCGCCGCCCCGGCGTCGGAGACGACGCCGTAGTCCGGCGCGAACACCCGTCCGATCTGGGTCGGTTCGATGTCGACGTGCGCGAAGCGCCGCCCGCGCCGGTAGGTGTCGAGGCCGCCGGTGTGCCGGTTCGCCCACCGGTTGCCGATGCCGAGCACGACGTCGGAGGCCAGGAAGCTCGCGTTGCCGTAGCGGTGCGCGGTCTGCAGACCGACCATGCCGGCCGACAACGGGTGGTCGTCGGGGATGGTGCCCCAGCCCATCAGGGTCGGCACCACCGGGACGCCGAGGATCTCCGCCAGCTCGACCAGCTCGGCGCTCGCGTCGGCGTTGACGATCCCGCCGCCCGCGACGATCAGCGGCCGCTCACCGGTGGCGAGCAGGTCGAGGATCCGGGCCGCCTGCGCCGGGGTCGCCGCCGGGCGGTGCACCGGCAGCGGGGTGTAGGTGTCCGGGTCGAACTCGATCTCGGTCTGCTGCACGTCGACCGGCAGGTCGATGAGCACCGGTCCGGGCCGCCCCGAGCGCATGAGGTGGAACGCCTGCGCGAACGCGCCGGGCACCTGCGCGGCCTCCAGCACGGTCATCGCCATCTTCGTGACCGGCGCGGCGATCGCGGTGATGTCGACGGCCTGGAAGTCCTCCTTGTGCAGCCGGGCCACCGGCGCCTGGCCGGTGATGGCGAGGATCGGGATCGAGTCCGCGGCCGCGGAGTACAACCCGGTGATCATGTCGGTACCGGCCGGCCCGGACGTCCCGATGCAGACGCCGATGTTGCCCGGCCCGGACCGGGTGTAGCCCTCGGCCATGTGCGCGGCGCCCTCGACGTGCCGGGCCAGCACGTGCCGGATGCCCGCGCCCGCCGGGCCGTCGGCGCTGCGGGCTCGCATCGCCGAGTAGAACGGATTGATCGCCGCCCCGGGGACGCCGAAGGCCTGGGTCGCGCCCTCGATCTCCAGGATCCGCACGGCCGCGTCCACGGCCCGCATGCGGGTCACTGCGCCGCCCCGTTCAGGCGCGCGATGGTGCGGTGCAGGGCGGAGTGGTCCAGGTCGCCGTCGCCGGCGGCCCGGGTCGCGGCGACGAGCTGGGCGACCAGCGCGGCGACCGGCGTGACCACCCCGGCGTTGCGCGAGGACTCGGACACGATGCCCATGTCCTTGTGGTGCAGGTCGATCCGGAAGCCCGGTGTGTAGTCGGCGTCGAGCATCTTCTGGGCCTTCTGGTTCAGCACCGCCGAGCCGGCGAGTCCGCCGCCGAGCACCTCGACGGCGGCCGGCAGGTCGGCGCCGTGTGCTTCGAGGAAGACGAGTGCTTCGGCGAGCAGGGCGATGTTTCCGGCGACGATGAGCTGGTTGGCGGCTTTCACGGTCTGCCCGGCACCCGACGGTCCGACGTGGACGACGGTCTTGCCGACGATGTCGAGGAGGGGCCGGGCTTCGGTGACGTCGTCGTGGTGGCCGCCGACCATGATCGACAGGGTGGCGTTCTCGGCGCCGGTCTGTCCGCCGGAGACGGGGGCGTCGATCATCCGCAGGCCGTGTTCGGCGGCCCGGGTGGCGAGGTCTTTGGCGACGTCGGGGCGGATGGTGGAGAAGTCGATGATCAGGGTGCCGGGCTTGGCGACGTCCAGGATGCCGTCGGTGAGGACGGTCTCGACGTCGGGGGAGTCGGGCAGCATGAGGGCGATGACGTCGGCGTTCTCGGCGGCTTCGGCGACGGACCCGGCGGCGCGCCCGCCGGCGTCGACGAGGGGTCGGGTCTTCTCGGGGCTGCGGTTGAACCCGGTGACGTCGTGTCCGGCGGTGAGGAGGTGGCGGGCCATCGGCCCACCCATGATGCCGAGCCCGACGAAGGCGATCGATCGGCTGACGGGACTGCTCATGCGCGTGCTCCCTGAGGGTGGGCGAGCCAGGCGAACGGCTCGGCGGTGGCGGGCTTGTACTCCAGGCTGATCCGGCCGCGGTAGCCGGCGGCGTGCACCTGCTCGACGAGGGCGCCGATCGGCAGCTCGCCGGTACCCGGCTCGCCGCGACCCGGGGCGTCGGCGATCTGCACGTGCCCGATCCGCGCGGCGTGCCGGGTGATCGCGGCCGCCGGATCGTCGCCGTTGACCGCGAGGTGGTAGACGTCGAGCAGCAGCGCGACGTCGCCGGACCCGACCCGGTCCAGCACCGTGACGGCGTCGTCGGCGGTGCGGATGGGGTAGGCGTCGACGCCGCTGACCGGTTCCAGCAGCGCGACCGCCCCGATCCCGGCGGCCGCCCGACCGGCGAGCGCGAGGTTGGTCGCGGCCAGCTCGTCCTGGGCCTCGGGGGCGAGGCCGGGCATCCGGTTGCCGTAGAGGGCGTTGAAGCCGGTGGTGCCGAGCCGGGCGCCGATCTCGACGGCGACCTCGACGTTCTCGGCGAACGCCGCGGCCCGTGCGGGGTCGGACAGGATGCCGCGGTCACCGCCCGGCATGTCCCCGGCGTCGAAGTTCAGGCCGGAGAGCACGACCCCGGCGTCGGCGACGGCGGAGACGAAGTCCTCGACCTCTCGGTCCGACGGCACCGGGCCGTCGAACGGCCACCAGAACTCGACGGCGTCGAACCCGGCGGCGGCCGCCGCGGCGGGCCGGTCGAGCAGTGGCAGGTCACCGAAGACGATCGAGCAGTTCACCGTCGTCGGCAGGGGGAGGGACAGGGGCTGGGGGATCGGCACTACGGCCTCCTTCGGGTGCGGGCGGGTCAGGCGGGATCGGGCAGGCCGCGGTAGGCCCGCCAGCCGCCGTGCCCGGTGATGTCGGTCAGCTCGCCGGCCTGGTTCTCCAGGACGCCGGGACGCAGGCCGACGGCGAGGACGTCGCGGCCGTCGTCCAGCTCGATCACGGTGAGCTCGAGCTCCGGCGGCTCGTCGGGCAGGAAGTCGGTGCGGATCGCCGACAGCGGCACGTCGTAGATCTCCCCGGCCAGCGGGGTGCCGCCGGAGGCGTCCTCCACCAGCGCCGGGAACCGGTCGCCCACGGAGTACATGCGGTAGTGCGGTGCGGTCCGTACGGACCCGAGGAACGGGTGGGCGGACACGTTGTGGTGCAGCCGCCCGCCGCGCATCGCATCGCCGGAGCAGAAGAGTGCGGTCACCGGGACCTCCCGAGCAAGTTTCACGATACGGAATAACGTTTCCGTAGTGCGACGAGAATCGCAGCACGGCCGTTCGAGGCTGTCAAGCGTCGGCGCTCCGGCGCGACCCCTTGACGCGGTCGCGATCGCCGTCCTAGCTTTATTCCGCCAGACAAGAGAACGGTTTCGTATCGCGGAACCAGCGAAGAGGTGGCCCGATGACGCGCCCCGACACGACCCCGGCCGAGCAGGACGCCCCGGCCGGTCTGAGTCCCCGGCTCTACAACCACGATCTCGCCCCGACCCAGGTCGAGGGCCGGTCCTGGAGGGCCTACAACATCTTCACGCTGTGGGCCGTGGACGTGCACAGCCTCGGCAACTACGGCTTCGCGCTCGGCCTGTTCGCGCTCGGCCTGGGCGACTGGCAGATCCTCGTGTCGCTGGGCATCGGGGCACTGCTGCTGTTCGTGCTGCTCACCGTGGCCGGATACATGGGCTGGCGGACCGGGCTGCCGTTCCCGGTGATGAGCCGGATCTCCTTCGGGGTCCGCGGGGCGCAGCTCCCGGCCCTGGTCCGCGGCGTCGTCGCGATCGCCTGGTTCGGCATCCAGACCTACCTCGCGACCCAGGTCCTCACCGTGATGGTGCTGGCCGTCGCGCCGGGCGCGCAGGCGTGGGAGGACGTCTCGTTCCTGGGCCTGTCCGCGCTCGGCTGGGTGTGCTTCGTCGTGCTGTGGGTGGTCCAGGTCGGCATCCTGCTCTACGGGATGGACGGCATCCGGCGCTACGAGGCGTTCGCCGGGCCGGTCGTGCTCGTGACCCTGGCCGTGCTGGCCGGGTGGATGCTGTGGCAGACCGGCGGGGACATCGCGTGGTCGGTGCCCGAACCGCTGACCGGCGGATCGATGTGGGTGCAGATCCTCGCGGGGGCCTCGTTGTGGACGGCGATCTACGGCACGTTCGTCCTGAACTTCTGCGACTTCACCCGCAACTCCACCAGCCGGGCGGCGATCCGGCGGGGCAGCTTCTGGGGCATCCTGCCGAACACCCTGTTCTTCGGGTTCGTCGTGGTCGTGCTGGCCGGCGGCCAGTTCCGGATCGACGGGCAGGTGATCTCCAGCCCGAGCGACGTCGTCAACACCATCCCGAACACGGCGCTGCTGCTGCTCGCCTCGGCCGCACTGCTGGTGCTGACGGTCGCGGTCAACCTCATGGCCAACTTCGTGGCGCCCTGCTACGCGTTGTCGAACCTGCTGCCGACGGTGCTGAACTTCCGCCGGGCCGGCATCGTCAGTGCGGTGATCGGCCTGGTCATCCTGCCGTGGAACCTCTACGACAACCCGGTCGTGATCGTCTACTTCCTCGGGGTGCTGGGCGCGCTGCTCGGCCCGCTGTTCGGCATCGTCATGGCCGACTACTGGCTGGTGCGGCGCGGCCGGATCGACGTCCCCGCGCTCTACTCCGAGGACCCGGGCGACGCCTACCACTACCGCAGCGGGGTCAACCCGCGGGCGGTGGCGGTGTTCGTCCCCTCGGCGGCGCTCGCGGTGGCCGCCGGGTTCGTGCCCGCGTGGGAGCCCGTCGCCCCGTTCTCCTGGTTCCTCGGCGCCGCGGTCGCCGCCGTCCTCACCGTCGCGGTCGCACCCCGGGGGATCGAGTACCGGTCGGTCTCCGGCGAGCACATCGCGGTGCGGTCCTCCGAACACTAGGGAGCAGGTTCGTCGTGCGGATCCTCGTCGTCAACGTCAACACCACCGTCTCGGTGACCGAGGCGATCGCCGCCTCGGCCCGTGCCGTCGCCGGGCCGGGCACCGAGATCGTCGGGCTCACACCGCGGTTCGGGGCCGAGTCGGTGGAGGGGAACCTGGAGAGCTACCTCGCCGCGGTCGGCGTCGCCGACGCGGTGGCCCGCTACGAGGGCCCGTTCGACGCCGTGATCCAGGCCGGCTACGGCGAGCACGGGAGGGAAGGGCTGCAGGAGATGCTCGACGTCCCGGTCGTCGACATCACCGAGGCCGCGGCGACCACCGCGCTCTACCTGGGGCACTCCTACTCCGTGGTGACCACCCTGGACCGGACGGTGCCGCTGATCGCCGACCGTCTGCTGCTGGCCGGGCTGGACCGGCGGTGCGCCTCGGTCCGGGCCTCCGGGCTCGCGGTGCTGGAACTGGAGCAGGACCCGGACCGGGCGGTCACGGCGATCGTCGAGCAGGCGCGCCGCGCGGTCGCCGAGGACCACGCCGAGGTGATCTGCCTGGGCTGCGGCGGGATGGCCGGCCTGCAGGACCGGGTGCGGGAGGCCACCGGCGTCCCGGTCGTGGACGGCGTCCCGGCCGCCGTCACCATCGCCGAGTCGCTGGTGCGGCTCGGTCTGCGAACCTCGAAGGTGCGGACCTACGCCGCACCCCGGACCAAACGCGTCACCGGATTCCCCCTGGAGGCTTCATGAGCTACGACCTGGTGGTCCGCGGCCGGCGGATCATGACGACGGCGGGGGAGCAGCCCCGCGAGGTCGGGATCACCGACGGCCGGATCGTGGCGATCGAACCGCTGGGCAACGACCTCGACGGCACCCGGGTGATCGAGCTGACCGACGACGAGGTGCTGCTCCCCGGCCTGGTCGACACGCACGTGCACGTCAACGAGCCGGGCCGCACCGAGTGGGAGGGCTTCGCCTCGGCGACCCGGGCGGCCGCCGCGGGCGGGGTCACCACGATCGTCGACATGCCGCTGAACTCGATCCCGCCGACGGTCGACGTGGGCGCGCTGGAGGTCAAGCGCAAGGTCGCCGCCGAGCAGGCGTTCGTCGACGTCGGGTTCTGGGGTGGTGCCGTGCCCGGCAACCGTGGCGACCTGCGCGGCCTGCACGACGAGGGCGTCTTCGGCTTCAAGTGCTTCCTGCTGCACTCCGGGGTGGACGAGTTCCCGCCGCTGGACGCCGACGAGATGGAACGCGACATGGCCGAGCTGGCCACGTTCGACGCCGTCATGATCGTGCACGCGGAGGACTCCAGGGCCATCGACAAGGCACCCACCGCGCACGGGTCGGCGTACTCGTCGTTCCTGGCGTCGCGGCCACGGGGCGCGGAGAACCTGGCGATCGCCGAGGTGATCGAGCGGGCCCGCTGGACCGGGGCGCGGGCGCACGTGCTGCACGTGTCCTCCTCCGACGCGCTGCCGATGCTGGCGACGGCGCGCCGCGACGGCGTCCGGATCACCGCCGAGACCTGCCCGCACTACCTGACGCTGTTCGCCGAGGAGATCGCCGACGGCGCGACGACGCACAAGTGCTGCCCGCCGATCCGCGAGGCGTCCAACCGCGAGCTGCTGTGGGAGGGCCTGCTGGACGGGACGATCGACTGCATCGTCTCCGACCACTCGCCGAGCACCGCGGAGCTGAAGCTGCTCGAGTCCGGTGACTTCGGCCTGGCCTGGGGCGGGGTGTCGTCGCTGCAGCTCGGACTCTCGCTGGTGTGGAGCGAGGCCCGGCGGCGCGGGATCGGCCTGGAGCAGGTGGTGCGCTGGATGGCGGCGAAGCCGGCCGAGCTGGTCGGCCTGACCTCGAAGGGCCGGGTGGCGCTGGGCTACGACGCCGATCTCGCCGTCTTCGCCCCGGACGAGGCGTTCGTCGTCGACCCGCAGCGGCTGCACCACAAGAACAAGGTCAGCGCCTACTCCGGCCGGTCGCTCGCCGGTGTGGTGCGCCGGACGATCCTGGCCGGCGTGGACGTCGACACCGCCGCCGACGCCGAGCCGCGGGGCCGGCTGCTGCGACGGGGCTCGGTCGAGCGGGTCACCGGCCCGGTGGTGCGTGCCGAGGTCCCCGGACCGGTCCCGGAGGAGGGCTAGGCTTCCGTCATGCGGAAGAACGACTCCGACATCGGTGGCGACCTCGACGCGGCCGGGCCCGCCGGTGCTCCCGCCCGCTCGGGGACCGTCCAGGCCGTCGAGCGGGCGGTCGACCTCCTGGAGGCGATGGCCGACGCCGGGGGCACGGTGAGCCTGTCGCACCTGGCGGCGACGTCGGGCCTGCCGCTGCCCACGATCCACCGGCTCGTCCGCACCCTGGCCGGGCGCGGCTACGTGCGCCAGCAGTCCTCCCGGGAGTACGCCCTCGGCCCCCGGCTGGTCCGCCTCGGTGACACCGCGGGGCGGCTGGTCGGGGTCTGGGCGCAGCCCCGGTTGCGCGGGCTGGTGGACGAGCTGGGGGAGAGCGCGAACCTGGCCCTGCTGGAGGGCAGCCAGGTCGTGTACGTGGCGCAGGAACCGGGCCGGCACTCGATGCGGATGTTCACCGAGGTGGGGCGCCGGGTCTCCCCGCACTGCACCGCGGTCGGCAAGGCACTGCTGGCGAGGATGCCGGCCGGCCGGGCGCGGGAGATCCTGCGGCACACCGACTTCGTCGCCCACACCGACAACACGATCACGTCCCTGGAGGCGTTCGACGCCGAGCTGGAGAAGGTCCGCACGGCCGGGTACGCCGTCGACGAGGGCGAGCAGGAGCTCGGGGTGCGCTGCGTCGCGGTCGCGCTGGAGGGGCCGTTGCCGGCCGCCGTGTCGATCTCGGGCCCGACCACCCGGATGACCGACGTCCTGCTCGACTCGGCGGTGCCGAGGCTCCGGGCGGCCGCCGACGCCCTGGTCGCGGAGCTGGCCCGGCAGGACGCCGCCGGAGCCTGAGCGACCGGGTCGGTGCGCCCACCGCGGCTGGGTTGGTCGTGCACGGCCGGCCGGTGGTCGGCGATGCTTCTGCGGGGGAACGGATCCCGCGTGGCGGCCCAGCAACGCCCGGGGAGGGGACGGCGTCTACTCCGAGGGCCCGCCGACAGCCGAAGGCCGGCGCGTAGCCGGGCAGCGTGGCCGACGGCGGGCCGATCCGGCCGCGGGATGCCAGATGTGTGCTGATCGAATCCTGGGCTGCGTCCGGTGCCACCTGCGGCACCGGACGCAGCCCAGGATTCGATCGTTCGGTGGCTTGTCGCCTCGCCGGCCGCGCTCGGCCCATCACCCCGGAGGCCGGTGAGTCCCACTTCGGTCCGCCCGTGTGCCGGCTGCCTCCGCGCCGGATCGCTCGCGACTGCAAACCGTTCCGTCGCGATGCCCGGTACCGTCGCCGACGGTCACGGATCCTGTCACGGTGCGTTTCGAGGACCTGCTCGCCGCCCAGGACGGCGTGATCAGCCGCGCCCAGGCCATCGCCTGCGGCATCCCGGTGCGTACGGTCGCGCGCCACGCCTCCGACGGACGGTGGACGGTGCTCGCGCGCGGGGTCTATCTCGTCGCCGGGCACCGCCCCACCGAGGCCGGGCGGGTCCGTGCGGCCTGGCTGTCCGCCGGGCCGCGCGCCACGGTCCACGGCCCGGCGGCGGCGTTCTGGCACGGCATGCTCGACTGGGTACCGACACCGGTCGCGGTCACGGTGCCCCGCACGTGCCGGGTACGGAGCCGGGCCGGCGTCCGGATCCGGCGCAGGGACCTGTACCCGGCGGATCGGACCGAGCGGGCCGGCGTCGCGGTGACCGGTGTCCACCTCACGGTTCTGGAGACCACGGCCGTGAGCGTGTCCGGGGCGGAGTTCCTCGACCGGGCGCTGCAGAGGCACGTCCGGTTCGAGGACCTGCTGGCCGCCCTGCACCGCAACGCCGGAGCGCACGGGATGCGCCGGGCCGGTGACCTCCTCGTCGCGGCCGCCGACCGGGCCGACTCCGCCGCCGAACGACGACTGTTCCGGCTGCTGCGCGACGCCGGGCTCGACGGCTTCGTCCCCGGCTACCGGGTCGGTCCCTGGCTGTTGGACGTGGCGTTCCCCGCCGCCCGGGTCGCCGTCGAGGTCGACGGCTGGGCCTGGCACACCGATGCCGAGCGGTTCCGCGCCGACCGCCGCAAGCAGAACGCGCTGGTCGCCGGCGGCTGGACGGTCCTGCGGTTCACCTGGCCGGATCTCACCGACCGCCCGGACGACACCGTGCGCCGGATCCGGCGGGCGATCGACCAGCGGCGTTGATCGACGGAACGGCTGCGTCCGGTGCCACACACGGCACCGGACGCAGCCGAGGATCCGATCGAACGGGCGTCAGTGGGAGTCCACCACCGGCGCCGGTGCATCGGCGACCGGGCTCGTGCTCCGATCCCGGACCCCGTGGAACAGCAGGTTCAGCAACACCGCCGCGACGGCCGCGGCACTGATCCCGGAGTCGAACACCGTCCGGAACCACTCGGGGAAGTGCTCGTAGAACTCCGGCGCCGCGATCGGCAGCACCCCGAGCCCCAGGGCCACCGCGACGATCACGAGGTTGGCGTGCCCGTCGAAGTCCACGCCGCCCAGCGACCGGATCCCGGACGCGGCGACGGTCGCGAACAGCGCGAGACCCGCACCGCCGAGCACCGGCTGCGGCACCGACGCGATCACCGCACCCAGCTTCGGGAACAGGCCGAGCACCATGAGGATCCCGCCACCGGCGGCGACGACGAACCGGCTGCGGATCCCGGTGATCGCGACCAGCCCGACGTTCTGGGCGAACGCCGAGGCCGGGAAGCTGTTCAGCAGCCCACCGGAGACGGCGGTCGAGAGGGTGTCGGCGCGCAGCCCGGCGACGACCCGGGGCCCGTCGGCCTTGCGGTCGACGATCTCGCCGACCGCGAGCAGGTCCGCGGTCGTCTCGGTCATGATCACCAGCATCACGACGGTCATGGAGACGATCGCCGCGATCGAGAACTGCGGGGTCCCGAAGTGCAGCGGGGTCGACACCGCGAACCAGGCGGCCTCCCCGACGCGGGAGAAGTCGGCCATCCCGAGCGCGGCGGCCAGGCCGGTCCCCGCGACCAGGGACAGCAGGATCGCGATCCGCGACCAGAACGCGGGCAGGAACCGGTACACCAGCACGATGACGAGCAGGGTGAACCCGGCCAGGCCGATCGCGGCCGGGTCCCCGGGCTGGCCCTCGCTCGCACCGGACGCCCAGCGGACCGCGACGGGCAGCAGCGAGACGCCGATGACGGTGATCACCGTGCCCGTCACGACCGGCGGGAACAACCGGATCAGCCGGTGGAACAGCGGCGCGAGCAGGAAGCCGATCACGCCGGCGACCAGCGTCGCACCGAAGATCAGGGTCAGCCCGTCCCGGCCGCCGCCGGCACCCGTCCCGACGGCGATCATCGACGCCACGGAGGCGAACGACACGCCCTGCACCAGCGGCAGCCGCGCGCCGATCCGCCAGACGCCGACCGTCTGCAGGACGGTGGCGATCCCGGCGACGAGCAGGGTCGCGGCCAGCAGGTAGCTGATGTCGGCGAACGGCAGCCCCAGCGCCTGCCCGACGATCAGCGGGACCGCGACCAGTCCCGCGTACATCGTCATGACGTGCTGCAGCCCGTAGAGCAGCAGGGTGGGAGTGGGCGGTACCTCGTCGACCGGGTGCACCCCGGCCGCCGGCCGTCCGCGGGACGGGCGCCGCAGCCGGATCACCAGCCCTGGCCCGGGTCGAAGGCCGGCCCGGGATCGGGGGTGTCGTCGCGGCGGACGGTGCCCTCGATCAGGCCGTACGGCCGGTCGTCGGCGTGGAAGACCTCGCCCGGGTTCTTCAGCCCGAACGGCGACAGGTCGAGCAGGAAGTGGTGCTTGTTGGGCAGCGAGAACCGGATCTCGCCGACCCCCGGCTGCGCGCCGAGCACCTGGGTGCCCATCTCGTAGAGCGTCTGCTGCAGCGCGAGGCTGTGGTGCCCGGCGAACGCCGAGGTCATCGTGGCGATCGCGCTCGCGTGGGCGGCGTTCCAGTCGGCCGGGTGGTCGGCGTGCCACCACTGCGCGGTCACCTCGGTGGCCATCACGCGGTCGGTGGTCTCGGCCAGCGTCGTGTAGCGGTCGGTGTAGAAGGTGTGGAACTCCGAGTCGGTCGTCTTGAGCACGACCAGGCCCTGCACCCCGGAGACGACCCACTCGTCGCCGTCGGTGGTCCGGGTGACGGTGGTGGTGCGGACGTGGCCGCCGTCGCGGGCGAACGCGTGCGGGTGCGGCGCACCGGCGTGCTCCAGCCGTCGCCACGGGTAGGTCTCGATACCGACCCGCACCCGCTCGACCTGCGGCACGTCCGCGAAGTGCCGGGCCAGCTCGCGGCCGAACACCTCGGGGGTGCGGGCGGCGTCCCCGGCCTCCTTGGCGAACGCGTTCACCGTGTTCTTGATCGCGTCGGTGGTGAGGACCCGGGTGTTGTCCCCGGTCAGGTGGGTGTCGGCGAACTGCCCGGACAGGGCCACCGAGACGTTGTGGTCGGCGATCTCGTGCGGGTCGGTGTCACGGTAGATCCGCACCACGCGGACCTCCGCCTTGCCGTACTGCGTGTGGCCGAGGACGGGCATCGTGGATCAGCTCCCGAGGTAGGTGGAGTAGGAGTACGGCGACAGGAGGAGCGGGACGTGGTGGTGCCGGTCGGTGCGCTCCGGGCGGAACGCGATCGACACCTCGGGGAAGAAGGGACTCGGCGCCTCGAAGGTGATGCGGTGCAGCACGCCGGCGGTGAGCGCGGCGGTGTCCGGTGCGCGCCAGCGGCCGTCGTCGTCGGTCGTGCCGGAGGCGAGGACGGTGCCGTCGCCCCGGGAGAGCACCACCGGGACCCCGGTGGCGGGCAGGCCGCGGGCGGCGTCGAGGACGTGGGTGGAGAAGCTGCTCATCCGGCCAGCACCTGCCGCATCCGCAGCTCGGTGATCTCGGCGAGCTGCCCGGCCGCCTCGGCCCGCTCGGTGGCCGGGTCGTTGCCGAGCCGTCGTTCGAGCTCGGCCAGGATCTCGGTGGCGTCGCGGCCCGCGGCCCGGATCAGGAAGACGTGGCCGAACCGGTCCTCGTAGGCGGCGTTGCCGGCGGCCAGCCGGTCGGTCGTGTCGCGGTCCGACCCGACCGCGGACTGCTCGTCGCGGGAGAACGCCGCCCCGTCGGCGTGCGCGCCGCCCGGGCGCTCACCGATCCGGGGGTGCCCGTCCAGCGCGGCCGCGGTCTCGGCGTCGTCGAGGTCGAGGACGGCCGTGCCCGCCGCTGCGACGGCGGCGGCGACACCGGGGTACGGCCGCCCGGCCAGCAACCGCCCGGCCCACGCCGGGGAGGTGTTGCAGGCACGCAGGACGGCGGTGAGCTCGTCCGGCGGGGCGGTGTTGAGGCGGTCGAGGGTGAGTACGTCCGGCATGGGCCCTGCTTCCGTGCGAGTGATTCCGCATTGCGGAATCGTGATTCCGAACTTCGGTCAGTGTTCGTTCTGGTCGATGGCGTGTCAAGGGTCACGTCGCGGACAGGATGCCTCGCTGGTCGGACCGGCCGGAGTACCGCCGCGGGGCTGGCCGGCGCGCCGGTCGGCACCGGTGGCGCCACGGGCGGTCCCGGCTCCGGTCGACTGTGGGATCGCACGAATCTGGGCCGGTGAACGGGCGGGCGTTCGTCGTCCGTGGCCGTGCCCGGCCCGCCGACGGGGCGCGCATGGTGATGCAGATCGCAACACGGTCCGTCCCAGAGCGAGGTCCCCCGATGCGTCTGCGCCGTCCCCGCACGTCCACCGAACCCGTCCATCCGGTCGATGCCGTACCGCCACCCGGGCGGCTGGCGGTCTACGGGGTGCAGCACGTGCTGGCGTTCTACGCGGGCGCCGTCATCGTCCCGATCCTGCTGGCCAACGCCATCGGGCTGGATGAGCGCCAGCTCATCCACCTGATCAACGCCGACCTCTTCACCTGCGGGATCGCCTCGATCATCCAGTCGGTCGGGCTGGGCCGCCGGATCGGCGTGCGACTGCCGCTGCTGCAGGGCGTCACGTTCACCGCGGTGTCGCCGATGATCGCGATCGGGCTCGCCGCCGGTGGCGGCACGGAGGGCCTCACGACGATCTACGGCGCGGTGATCGTGGCCGGTCTGGTCACCTTCTTCGCGGCGCCCTACGTCGCCCGGCTGCTCCGGTTCTTCCCGCCGGTCGTCACCGGCACCGTCATCACGGTGATCGGCCTGGCACTGCTGCCGGTCGCCGCGACCGACGCCGTCGGCGGCGCCAACGCGCCCGATCCCGGCAACCCGCTGTACCTGGGCCTGGCGCTCGGCACGCTCGCCGTGATCGTGCTGATCCAGCGGGTCTTCCGCGGGTTCATGGCCACGGTCGCCGTGCTCGCCGGGCTGGTGGTCGGGACGCTGGCGTCGGTGCCGTTCGGCATGGTCGACCTCTCCGGCGTCGACGAGTCGGCCTGGGTCGGGGTCACCACGCCGTTCCACTTCGGCTGGCCGCAGTTCTCGCTTGCCGCGATCCTGTCGATGATCGTGGTCATGATGATCACCGCCGTGGAGACGACCGGTGACGTGTTCGCCACCGGCGAGATCGTCGGCAAGCGGGTCGGCCGCGACGACGTGGCCAGGGCCCTGCGCGCCGACGGGGCGGCGACCACGCTGGGTGGCGTCCTCAACTCGTTCCCCTACACCTGCTTCGCCGAGAACGTCGGCCTGGTCCGGCTGACCCGGGTGTCGAGCCGCTGGGTGGTCGCCGCCGCGGGCGTCTTCATGATCCTGATCGGGCTGGTGCCCAAGGCCGGTGCGCTGGTCGCGGCGGTCCCGCACCCGGTGCTCGGCGGCGCGGCGCTGGCGATGTTCGCGACGGTCGCGGTCGTCGGCATCCAGACCCTGTCCAAGGTCGACTTCACCGACCACCGCAACGTCGTGGTGGTCGGGTCCGGGCTCGGCGTCGCGTTGTTCGTGACCGTGCAGCCCGACATCGCCCAGGCCCTGCCCGGCTGGGCCCAGATCATCCTGGGCTCGGGCATCACCGCGGGCAGCGTCGTCGCGATCGGGCTGAACCTGCTGTTCTTCCACACCGGGCGGCGCCGTTCCGACGAGCCGGTCCTCACCCCGGTGCCCGCCGGGCGGGTGCCGGGCCTGGACCGGGCCGAGTTCACCGACCTGTTCGGGCGGCTGTTCGAGGGACCCACGGCGATCCCGGACCGGGTGCACGCGCGCGGGTCGTTCGCCGACGCCGCCGCGGTCCGGGCGGCCCTGCAGGACGAGCTGTTCGCGGCGCCGGTGGGGGAGCAGCGCGAGCTGATGGCGCACTACCCGGACCTGGGCGGGCTGGTCACGGTGCCGGAGCCGGCCACGGCACCCACCGGCTCGGTGACGCCCGGTGACGGAGACGGGCACGGCGCGCTCGGCGACCGCGCCGTCTGCCGGGACCGGGCCGGGCTCGCGCTGCTGGGCGGCGACGACCGCACGGAGCTGGCCGAGCTGGCCTCGGCCTACCGGGAGCGTCTCGGGTTCCCGCTGATCGTCTGCCTGCGCGACGCCGGTGGCCGGTCCGCCCTGCTGACGACGGTCCGCCGGCGGCTGACGAACCCGCCGGCCCAGGAGCACGCCGCGGCACTGGTGGAGATCGCGAAGGTGGCCGGGCACCGGTTCGACGACCTCGTCGGCTGACGGCACGGGGTACCCTGCCCTCGTGCGGGAGGGGACCTGGGCGCCGGTGCGCGCCGCGACGGCGACGGCGCTGGCCGCCGTCCTGGTCCTGGTCCCGGTGCTGGTCCTGCCCGACGGCGACACCGGCCTCGTCGGCGCCGTCGTCGCGCTGGCCCTGCTGGCCTGGGCCGGGCGCGGGGATCTCGCCGACGTCGTGCGGGTCGCCACGGCGGCGACCACGCCCGCCCGGGAGGCCCGGCGGATCGCCCGGCGGGCCGGGGCGATCCGGCAGTGCGACCCCGACGCGGCGGGCCGCCCGCGTCCCCGGGCGCCGGGACGGCTCCGGCCGGAGCAGGCAGGCTGACCGGACCGAGCGGCACCCGAGCGGTGCCGTGCGGCCGGACCGCCGGACGCGCACCGGGTCCCGGGTGGCAGTGGGTCCCGCCAGCCCGCGACCGGCGCGCCGCCCGCGGCGGTCCGTCGCGTTTGGCCCGGCACCGCCGCGTCGTCACCGCACGGCGCCGGCCCGGTGCCGTCGCGCCGTGCGGACCCGCGCCCGCGCCTCCTGCTCCGGACTCCGTGTCCACCGACCGGACGTCCCCTGGAGCGACACCGTGCTCGACTTCCTCTACTACCCCGTCTCCCTCGTCATGCGCCTGTGGCACGAGCTGTTCGGCGCGCTGCTCGGCCCCGGCTCCGGCCTCGCCTGGGCGTTGTCGGTGGTGTTCCTCGTGCTCACCGTGCGGGCCCTGCTGATCCGCCCGGCCTGGACCCGGATGCGCGCCGCCCGGATCACCCGGGCGCTGGCGCCCCGGCTCGGCGCCCTGCGCACCCGGCACGCCGACGACCCCCGCGCGCTCGCCGAGGCGACCGCGGCCCTGCACCGCGAACACGGCTCCTCCCCGGTCGCTGGGCTCGGGGCGGCGGTGCTGCAGCTGCCGGTGTTCGTGGCGTTGCTGCACGTCCTGCGGTCATTCAACCGGCCGGGCTGGACGTTCGAGCAGAACGCCGCCGTCGCGAACTACGCGTTCGCCCCGGACCAGGTCGCCTCGTTCCTGCGGGCCCGGCTGTTCGGTGCGCCGCTGTCGGCGTGGCTGACGATGCCCGCGGACCAGCTGGCGGCGTTCGGCGGGACGCCGGTCTCGGGCGCGGCGGTCGCGATGGTCGTCGTGCCGCTGGCGGTGCTCGCGGCCGTGTGCACGCACCTGAGCCTGCGCTTCGCCCGCATGGACCCGGCTGCGATCCCGGCCGGTGGACCGGCCGGGATCGGACGGGTGCTGGCGGCGATGCCGTGGATCGCCCCGGCCGGCGTGCTGGCCGGGGGCCTGCTGTTCCCGGCACCGGTCGCGCTGCTGCTCTACTGGATGACGGGCAGCCTGGCCACGCTGGTCCAGCAGCTGGTGCTGACCCGGCTGCTGGACCGGCGGCGGCCCGAGGCGATCGTCGCCCCGGCACCCGCTCCCGCCGCCGCGCCCCGGCCCGGCGCCAAGCCCCGGCCCGGCGCCAAGCCCGAGCCGGGTGCCAAGCCCGAGCCGGGTGCCAAGCCGCTGCGGGCTCAGCGCGACCGCAGCGCCAGGTAGAGGTCGACCCGGTCGGCGAACGACGCCAGGTCCCGCCCGGTCAGCTCCTCGATCCGGCCGATCCGGTAGCGGACCGTGTTGACGTGCAGGTGCAGTCGCGCCGCGGTGCGGCTCCACGATCCGGACTCGTCGAGGAACGCGTCCAGGGTCGCGAGCAGGCCGGTGCCCGACCGCGCGTCGTGGTCGAGCACCGGCCCGAGCACCTGCGCGGCGTACCCGCGCCGGACGTCGTCGGGCACCCCGGCCAGCAGGGCGACGTGCGAGGTGATCTCCCCGGCGCGGGCCGAGACCACCGGGCCCGGCCGGCCGGCGGCCAGCCCGGCGGCGTGCGCGGCCTCGGAGAGCGCCCCGGACAGCGCCTCCGCCGGAGCGGGACGGGACACGCCGGCGCACAGCCGCCACCCGCTCAGTCCCGGGCCCAGCCGGTGCAGCGTCGCCAGCACGCCGGTGGCCGGGTCCGGAGCGGCGGCGGGGGCGGACAGGACCGCGACCGCCGCGCCGTCGTGCACTCCGATCGCCGCCGGGCCGGATCCGGCCAGCGCGTCGGTGAGCACCGTGTGCGCGGTCCCGCCGGGATCGGGGCTGCCGTCCGCGCGGAGCACCAGCACCACCAGGTCGTCGTCGGTCGGGGTACCCGCCTGGCGGAGCCGGACCCGGGTCTCCGGCCGGTCCCCGTCGCCGGCGACGATGCGGGCCAGCGCGTCGTCGGCGATCGGCCGGGCGACCGCGGCGCGTTCGCGCCGCCGCGAACGGTCGAGCGCGGCGATCGCGGCCAGCTCACCGACCGCGTCGACGGCGTCGGTGTCCGGCTCGCGCCCGGCCGGCACCTCGGCGGCGACCAGCCATCCCGTGGGCCGGATGGTGCCGGGCGCCGCCGGGACGACGAGGTGCCGGCCGGCCGTCGCCGGCAGTCGCTCGGCGCTGAGGAAGGCGGCGACCACGGCGTCCCGGTCGGGGGGCGACAGCGGCGGACCGGCCAGCGGGGCCCCGCTCGCGGTCAGGATCCGGCAGGTCAGACCGGTGCCCGAGGAGACCGACCCGGCCAGCTCGGTCAGGTCGGCGCCGTCGGCGAACGCCGCGAGCAGCCGCCGGTGCCGGCCGAGGGTGTGCGCGAGCCGGTCGCCGCGGGCCGCGGACAGCGTCCCGACGACGGTCTCGGTGACCGCCCCGAAGGAGACGTCGGTCGGCACCGCGATGAGCACCAGGTCGTGCCGCCGGCAGGCGTCGACGACGTCCGGGGGCACCTCGCCGAACACCGCCTCCCCGGCGACCAGCGCGGTCGCACCGGACGCCGCGACCGCGGCGACGAACCGCTCGCTGTCGGCCGGCCCGTCCCGCCAGAGCAGCCCCGAGACGACCAGCTCGCCGCCCCCGAGGTAGCGCGACGGGTCGGGCAGGTCGGTCGTGTAGACCCAGCGCACCGGCCGGTCGAGGTCCGCCGGGCCGCCGTGCAGCACCCGCAGTCGCAGCTCGGGCCGGGCCACCAGGTCGGACAGCAACATTGGAGGAACCTACAACCTGTTCCCACCCGTCGGGACCGCGATTCGTCACGGCGGCGCCTTCTCCCGGTGACCGCGACGCGGTTGTCTTGCGACATGGAGCGGAGCGTGGACCGGGCCGTCGACCGGATCGTGATCGAGGGGGCGCACGTCGTCACCGTCACCGGGCAGGAGTTCGCGGGAGGGCACGTCGTCGTCGAGGGGAACCGGATCACGGCCGTCGGGCCGGGCCCGGCACCGGACCGGGCCGGCGCGCGCGTCGTGGACGCCCGCGGCTGCCTTCTCACCCCGGGTCTGGTCAACACCCACCATCACCTCTACCAGTGGGTCACCCGGGGGCTCGCCGTCGACGCCACGCTGTTCGAGTGGCTGACGACGCTCTACCCGGTGTGGGCGGGCATCGACGAGCACGCCGTGCACACCGGTGCGACCGGTGCGCTCGCCGCGCTCGCCCGCTCGGGCTGCACGACCACCACCGACCACCACTACGTCTTCCCCCGCGAGGGCGGTGACGTGCTCGGCGCCGAGATCCGGGCGGCCGCCGAGGTGGGGCTGCGGTTCCACCCGACGCGCGGCTCGATGGACCTCGGTCGCAGCGCCGGTGGGCTGCCGCCGGACCACGTCGTCGAGGACACCGCGACGATCCTCGCCGCGTCGGCCGACGCCGTCGCCCGCTGGCACGACCCGTCCCCGGACTCGATGCTGCGGATCGCGCTGGCCCCGTGCTCGCCGTTCTCGGTGACCGGTGACCTGATGCGCGAGTCCGCCGCGCTGGCCAGGGAGCTGGGCGTGCGGCTGCACACCCACCTCGCCGAGACAGCGGACGAGGAGGACTTCTGCCGGGAGCGGTTCGGCTGCACCCCCACCGAGTACGTCGCCGACCTCGGCTGGACCGGTTCGGACGTGTGGTTCGCCCACACCGTGCACCTCGACGACGCCGCGGTGAAGACGATCGGCACCAGCGGCACCGGGGTCGCGCACTGCCCGACCTCCAACGGCCGGCTCGGCGCCGGCATCGCCCGGGTCCGTGACCTGCTCGACGCGGGAGCCCGGGTCGGGCTGGGCGTCGACGGTGCCGCCTCGAACGAGGGCACCAGCCTGCTGGAGGAGGTCAAGCACGCGGTCCTGTTCGCCAGGGCGGTCGGCGGGCCGACGGCGCTCGGCGTGCGCCGCGCGCTGGAGCTGGGCACCCTGGGCGGGGCGCAGGTGCTGGGCCGGGCGGCGGAGATCGGCTCCATCGAGCCGGGCAAGCTCGCCGACCTCGCGGTGTGGCGGCTCGACGGACCCTTGCACGCCGACGTCGCCGACCCGGTGGCGGCGCTCGTGCTCGGTGCGCCGCCGCCGCTGGAACTGCTGCTGGTCAACGGCCGGCCGGTGGTGGAGGCGGGCGAGGTGCGCACGGTGGACGGCGCGGCGGTCGCCGCGGCGTGCGCCGACGTGCACCGGACGCTCGTGGCGAAGGCGGGGTGAGCGGATGGACATCGACACCGTCACCGGGTTCCGGCGGGCCCGCGACCGCGCGGACCTGCTGCTCGCGCCGGGGGAGCGGATCCTCGGCGGCGGGACCTGGCTGTTCTCCGAGCCGCAGCCGGAGGTGACCGGGCTGGTGGATCTCACCACGATGGACTGGGAGCCGATCGTCGTCCGTCCCGACGGCGGGCTGGAGATCGCCGCGACCTGCACGATCGCCGAGCTCGCCGCGTTCGGGGAGAGCACCGGGCGGCCACTGTTCGCGCAGTGCGCGCACGCGCTGCTGGCGTCCTGGAAGATCTGGCACACCGCGACGGTCGGCGGCAACGTCTGCCGGTCCTTCGCCGCGGCCGGGATGGTCGCACTCTGCGTGGCCCTCGACGGCGTCGCGCACGTCTGGACGCCGGACGGCACCGACCGCAGGGTCCCGGTCGCCGGCCTGGTGACCGGGAACGGGACCAACGCGCTGGCCCCGGGCGAGGTGCTGCGCGCGCTGGAGCTGCCCGCGCACGCGCTCGCCGGCCGCACCGGGTTCCGCAAGATCGCGCTCGCCGAGCTGGGTCGCTCCGGGGCGGTCCTGACCGGGCGGGTCGACGCCGGCGGCGGGTGCGTCTTCGGGATCACCGCGGCCACCGCCGCACCGTCGGTCCTGCGGTACCCCGCACTCCCGGGGACCGGGCGGTTGCGTGCCGACGCCGGGGCGCTGCCGGGCTACTACACCGACCCGCTGGGCAGCGCCGACTGGCGCCGTCAGGTCAGTGCGGTGCTGCTGGCCGAGATCCACGAGGAGCTGGCGGCATGAAGTTCCGGGTCAACGAGGTCGAGCACGACTCCGAGCCGCGGCCCGGCCAGTGCACCCGCACCTTCCTGCGCGAGCACGGCAGCCTGGAGGTCAAGAAGGGGTGCGACGCCGGTGACTGCGGCGCCTGCACCGTGCTGCTCGACGGCCGTCCGGTGCACTCCTGCCTCATCCCGGCCCAGCGCCTCGACGGTGCCGAGATCACCACCGTCGCCGGGCTGAAGGGGCCCGACGGCGTCCTGCACCCGGTGCAGCAGGCGTTCGTCGAACACTTCGGCTTCCAGTGCGGCTTCTGCACCGCCGGGCAGATCGTCACCGCCTCGGCGCTGACCGAGGACGATCTCGACGACCTCCCGCGCCGGATGAAGGGCAACCTCTGCCGGTGCACCGGCTACCGCTCGGTCCGGGAGTCGATCGAGGCCGGGGTACGGGCGAACGTCGCGCCGTGCCCGGCCCGCCGCACCGCTCCCACCGGCCCGGACGCGCCGTCCGTGGGCTGCTCGGTGCGCCCGGCCGCCGCGGAGCGGGTCGTCACCGGCAGCGAGCCGTTCGTCTTCGACACCGACCTGACCGGGGCGCTGCACCTGCGGGTGCTCGGCTCGCCGCACGCGCACGCCCGGATCACCCGGATCGACGTGACCCGGGCCGAGGCCGCACCGGGCGTGGTGCTGGTGCTGACCCACCGCGACGTGCCGGACCTGCGGTACTCGACGGCCCGGCACGAGCACCGCACCGACGATCCCGACGACACCCGGATGCTCGACGACGTCGTGCGGCACGTCGGGCAGCGGGTCGCCGCCGTCGTCGCCGACACGCCCGGGCGGGCGGCGGCCGCCTGCCGGCTGATCGACGTCGAGTACGAGGTACTGCCCGCGGTGTTCGACCCGGAACGGGCCCGCGAGCCGGGGGCCCCGCTCGTCCACCCGGACCTGACCCCGGCCGACCGGGTCGACGACGCCGGGCGCAACGTCGTCCTGGCGGTGCACGGCGGTCACGGCGGGGACGTCGACGCGGTCCTCGGCGCGTCGCCGGTCACCGTCTCGGGGACCTGGCGGACCTCGCGGGTCAGCCACGCCCAGCTGGAGTGCCACGGCGCGATCGGCTCGCTCGACGAGGACGGCCGGCTGGAGATCCGCGCCGGCACCCAGGTCCCGTTCCTCACCCGCGGCGAGCTGGCCAGGGTGCTCGGGCTGGATCCCGACCGGGTCCGGGTGCGCGCGCCCCGGGTCGGTGGCGGCTTCGGCGGCAAGCAGGAGATGTTCGCCGAGGACCTGGTCGGGCTCGCCGTGCTGCGGACCGGGCGGACCGTCGTCCACGAGTTCAGCCGTACCGACGAGTTCTCCCGGACCTCGCTGCGGCACCCCATGCGGGTCGGGGTGACCCTCGGCGCGGACCGCGACGGCCGGCTCACGGCGATGAAGCTCGACGTCCTGTCCGACGCCGGCGCCTACGGCAACCACTCCCGCGGGGTGCTGTTCCACGCGGTCGCCGAGTCCGTCAGCGTCTACAACTGCCCGGTCAAGCACCTCGACGCCGAGGTCGTCTACACCAACAACGTGCCCAGCGGCGCGTTCCGCGGCTACGGCCTGGGGCAGGTGATGCTCGGCGTCGAGTCCGCGATGGACGAGCTCGCCCTCGAGCTGGGCATGGACCCGTTCGACCTGCGCCGGGTCAACATGGTGCGGGCCGGCGACCCGCTGCACGTCGCGCACGACCCGGAGCCCGAGCACGACCTGCACTGGACGAGCTACGGCATGGACCAGTGCCTGGACCTCGTACAGGACGCGCTGGCCAGGGACCCGGGTGAGCCGGCGCCGCACGGTCCGCAGTGGCGGACCGGTACCGGCACCGCACTGGGCATGATGACGACGATGGCCCCGTTCGGGCACGCCGCGCGGGCCACCGTGACCCTGCTCCCCGACGGCCGGTACCGGCTCGGCGTGGGCACCGTCGAGTTCGGCAACGGCACGACGACGACGCACCGCCAGGTCGTCGCGACCGTCCTGAACACGACCCCGGACCGGATCGGGCTGCACCACGGTGACACCGACGCCTGCGGGTACGACACCGGTGCGTTCGCCTCCGCCGGGACCTCGGTGGCCGGCAAGGCGCTCTACCGGGCCGCGCTCGCGCTGCGCGAACGCATCGTCGCGCTGGCCGGTCCCGGCTCCGAGCCGTTCGCCGGCGGCGTCCGTACCCCGGACGGCGAGATCGGTTTCCCGGCCCTGCTCGCCGCCCACCCCGACGGTCTGACCTGCGAGGGGGGCGAACCGGGCACCGAGCGGGCGATCACCGCCACGGTGCACGGTGTTCGGCTCGCGGTGAACGTCGAGACCGGTGAGGTCCGGGTGCTGCGCTCGGTGCAGGCCGTCGACGCCGGCACCGTCCTGAACCCGGAGCAGCTGCGCGGGCAGGTCGAGGGCGGCGCCGCGATGGGCCTGGGCAGCGCGCTCTACGAGGAGGTCTACGTCGGGCCGTCCGGCGAGCTGCTCAACCCCGTGTTCCGGACCTACCGGGTGCCGCAGATGGCCGACGTCGGGCCGGTCGAGGTGCTGTTCGCGACGACGTCGGACGAGCTGGGCGCGTTCGGCGCGAAGTCGATGAGCGAGGCGCCGTACAACCCGGTCGCCCCGGCCGTCGGCAACGCGATCCGCCGGGCGCTGGGGGTGCGGCCGTACCACCAGCCGTTCTCCCGGGACCGGGTGTGGCGGTTGGCGGCGGGTGCGACGTCGTGAGTCCGGCCGCCGCGTTCACACCGCCTCGGCCCGATCCAGCGCCCGCCGGATGCGGTCGATCTCGCCGCTGCCCGTCGTCGGCAGCCGCAGCAGCGGCAGTCGGTGGGCTTCCAGGATGGCGTCCTTGATCGCATCCCGGGCGAGCTGGACGGGGTCGTTCTCGTGATAGGCGAACCCGTCCACCTCGATGGCCAGGAGTGGCGCGTTGGAGATCCGGTTGTAGACCACGAAGTCGACCGACGCTCGACGTCGGACGAAGGCGCGCTGACGCTCGTCGAGCCTGCTCGTGTCGGGCAGCAGGTTCCGCAGCAGGATCTGTGCGCGCATCCGCAGGTGTGCGTAACGGTCCTCGGCGAGAATGTCGTCCAGGACGGTCGAGGCGATGTTCTCGGACGGATAGGTCGATGCGGTCCCGACCCGTGCAGCCAGTCTCCGAAGCCGGGCGGAGTAGGCGTCGTAGAGCAGGTCGAAGATCGAGACCACGGTGCTGTCCTCGACCTCGTGATCCGGGTCGTGGTAACGGATGTAGCCGATCAGGTCGCGGAGATTGCGGCTGGCGGGCAACAGGCCGTGCTCGATCACCAGCACGAACCGGCGGACCGCCCGCGAGACCGCCACGTTGACCAGGAGCGGGTCGTCGGCGAACCTCAGTCCCATCCTCCCCCACCTGGTCTGGTCCAGGACGGTCGTCATGATCACCGTGTCCTTCTGGCGGCCCTGGAACTTGTGCACGGTGTTGGCCTCGATCGACTGGTCGAGCAGGTCGGCGGCCTTGTCGGCCTGCAGCCGGTACGGGGTCGCGACGCCGATGTCCTCGTGTGCCACCCCCGAGCAGTACTGCGGGATGACGTCCTCGAGGATCACGTCCAGTTCGCGCTGGTTGGAGTTCCCGCCCTGCCGGTGCCGGCGCATGTGCTGCCCGGGGACGGTCCGTACGACGATCATGGGCCGGTCACCGCCGTGGCTGGTGTACGGAACGAGATCTCCGTCGTAGAACTTCTTGTTGCAGAACCCGATGATGGCCGGGGCACAGCGGTAGTGCTCGCGTAGCAGGACCTGTGGCAGGGAGTCCCTGTGAACGGCGGTCAACGAGGTCAGCAGGCTCTGCCGGTGGTCGTACGCCGGGTCCGGAGCGACGAGATCGGTGGCCACCTCCTGGGTCACGGGTGCCAATTGGCGCCGGTCGCCGACGACCACGAGGTTGCGGCAGCAGGAGAGTGCCAGGCTCGCTGTCATGAGATCGACCTGTGAGGCCTCGTCGATGACGAGATAATCGAACAGATACCCGGGCGGAATGGAGTTCCGGATCGAATGGCAGGTGCTCAGGACGACCGGGTAGTCGGCCACGAATTTCGTGAAGTTCGTCCCGAGCCGGT
Source organism: Pseudonocardia sp. HH130630-07 (assembly GCF_001698125.1). Classification (NCBI taxonomy): domain Bacteria; kingdom Bacillati; phylum Actinomycetota; class Actinomycetes; order Pseudonocardiales; family Pseudonocardiaceae; genus Pseudonocardia; species Pseudonocardia sp. HH130630-07. Next base: position 5,227,120 of record NZ_CP013854.1, read on the forward strand.
AGGTGTCCTCGTGGAACGGGACGTCTCGCGAGACGCCCCGGTACCGGGAGGCGAGTTCGGCGTGCAGGATCTCGGTGGACAGCCGCTGGTGCTCCCGGGCCAGGCGATCGAAGTCACCGGCACGCAACTGCTCGTCCAGCCGGCTGATCTGCTCGTCCAGATCGGCGATGTGCCTCTGGTAGTACGCCTGCTGGAGACGGAGGACCACCGACGTGTCGCCGGGGTCGAGTCCGCGCAAGGATCCGTACCGGAAGTATCGACGGATGCGGCGGATCACGCCTGGCCTCGGTCTGTCGCCGTCCCACGCGGTCTCCGCGAGGAAGTCGAGGATCCGGTCGGCCGATCGGTGGAGAAGGGGGAACTCGGTCAGTTCGGGTAGCTCGTCGCGCTCCAGGTGGCCGTCGAAGTGCCGCATCTCCAGGCGATGGGCGTCGATCTCCTGACGCAGCACCGCTCGGATCCGTTCGGCGTCCTGGAGTCCGCGCAACCGGCGGTCGATACCGGCCAACTCGCCGTCCGACGGCCGGGGTGGTGCCCCGGCCGTGAACGTGTCCACCGTGCCGTTGCGGACGCCCTGGTTGGCGAGGAACTGTTCCCGCTTGTCCTTCCGGCCCAGGCTGGCGATGACGTGTCCGAAGCCCAGCTCGTCGAGCTTGTCACGAACGTTGTCGACCGCCGCGTTGCTGAACGAGACCACCGCAACGGTCTTACCGCCGTCGGCGATGACGGAGGCGATCAGATTGAGGATGGTCTCGGTCTTCCCGGTCCCGGGCGGCCCCTCGATGACGGAGAGCGACCGGCGCAGGGCGTTGTCGACCGCCGCACGCTGACTCAGAGAGTGTTTGAGAAGATCATGTTGAGGGTGTGACTACGTACTTCTGCTGGCGTCGGGCGGGTTCGCCACGGGCGATGCGGCGGGTGATGGTGTTGATCGCCGCCCAGCGGATCATGGCCTCGGACACTGCGGGGTGGCGTTCGTAGTCGCGGGCCAGGCGGCGGTGTGCGGTGACCCAGGCCAGGGTCCGCTCGACCACCCACCGCCGCGGGAGGACGGCGAATCCGCGCTGTTCAGGCGGTTTGCGCACGATCTCGACGCTGGTGTGCAGGATCGTGGTCGCCCAAGAGTCCAGCAGGCGCCCGGCGAACCCGGCGTCGGCGTAGACGAACCGCACCCTCGTGCGCAGGTAGAGGTCGAGCAGGATCGACTTGGCGCCATCGCGGTCCTGCACCGACGCCGAGCACACCATCGTGGTCAGCAGCAGGCCGAGGGTGTCGGTCACGATGAACCGCTTCCGACCGTTGACCTTCTTCCCGGCGTCATAGCCGCGGGTGTCCCGCCCGACCGTGTCAGCGCCCCTCACCGACTGCGAGTCGATGATCCCCGCGCTGGGTTCGGGGTCGCGGCCCTCATCAGCGCGTAGCTGACGGCGCACGATCGGGAGGATCTGCTCGGTGACCCTCTGCTGCTCCCACCGGTTGAAGTACCAGTACACCGTCTGCCACGGCGGGAAATCCACTGGTAGAGCCCGCCACGCGCACCCGGCGCGCACGACGTAGAGGATCGCATCCACCACATCACGGCGCGCGTGCTTCTCCGGCCGGCCTCCCGCCCCCGCCGCTGGCAGCAGCGGCTCGATCAACGCCCACTGCTCATCGCTGGTGTCCGAGGGGTACCGCCGCCTACGCCGAGCCACTCCTCCACGATGGACCACACCCGGACGCATCCAGCGCAGACACGCCGACCCTTCTCAAACACGCTCTCAGATTGCAGCGGAACGGGAAGATCGGAGCGCGCTCGGCGGCACGCGACGCGATCGGTGCGCCGGTGAGGTAGGCGCCGAGTGCGCTCTCCGGGTGGACGAACGTCATCCTGGCGAACTGTTTTTTCAGCGGGTCGTCGGCAGGCAGGGCGGAGGCCACCGACCGCCAGTGGCGCAGTACGTCCAGGGCGCCCTGGTCACTCGTCGCACATCGGACGGTACGTACCCGATCGGTCGGGAACAGAGCGTGGCCCTCCCGCCCTCCTTTGCGGTAGAACACCCGTGTCCAGGGGAATCCCGGAGGCCCGAAGTCGGCGACGCGCACGGCGCTCGACCAGACGGTCCCGGACACCTCGACGACGGTGTCCTCGGTCAGCGGACGGACCCCGGCACAGCCGAGAATGCGCACACGGTTCTGCCTGAAGGCATAGGTGCGACCGCTCCGGTAGGTGATGTGGATTCTTGCGTGTGGAGGGTCGATCGTATAGCTGGATATGTCCGCGGTCTTGTCCTCGAACACGTTCTTCGACGGGTTGTGGACGAGTACGGCCTCGTTGTGGGGATCGATCACCGGGCTCCCGATCGTTGCTCCGTCACCGAGGTCGTCCATAGGCGGATCCGTCTTGTACAACCGATCGCCGTGTTCGGCCTCGATCATCCAGGGTGGTCGATGCCGCGCTACCGGGCAAGATCGATGTGTCGTCGGGAGCGGGGAGAATTCGGCGTTCGGCGACCTTTATCCGGCCGCGTCTGGCGCCGTCAACACCTCGATCAGCCGAGGGCCGTCGGCACCGAACGCCGTGGCCAGCGCCGCGGCGAGCGTGTCCGCGTCGCGGACGGACTCCGCAGGCACCCCGTACCCCTCGGCGATCCGGACGAAGTCCAGGCCCGGCAGGTCCAGGCCCGGGGTCTCCCCGGTGCCCAGCAGCTCGGCGAACCCGCGCAGCGCGCCGTAGGTCCCGTTGCGCAGGATCACGAAGACGACCGGGATCCGGTACCGGGCCGCACTCCACAGCGCGGTGATCCCGTAGTTCGCCGACCCGTCCCCGACGAGCGCGACCACCCGCCGCCGGGAGCCGTGGGCCAGCTGCGCCCCCACGGCGGCGGGCAGGCCGAAGCCGAGGCCGCCGGCGGCGGGGAACAGGTAGCTGCCCGGTTCGGTGAGGTCGGCCTGGGCGAAGAACGCGTCGACGGTCGAGGTCGACTCGCACACGTGCACCGTCCCGGCCGGGGCCGCCGCCCGCACCAGCGCGAACAGCTGCTCCGGCGGGACGTGGCCATCGGCTCCGCCGGGGGCCGGGAACGGCGGCGGCGGGGGCGGCGCCGGGCGGGCGGCCGGGGTCACCGCCGCGGCCAGCCCGGCCAGCGCCGGACCGACCGGGGCCACCCACGCCTCGCCGACGGGGGCGCGCGCGGCCTCGGCCGGATCGGCGGTCAGGTGCAGCAGCCGGGTGCCTCCGGGCAGCAGGTCATCGGGCAGGTGCTGGTGGTAGCGGAACACCGGGGCCCCGGCGACGAGGACGACGTCGTGCCCGGCCAGCGATCGGTTCACGTCCCGGACCGAGGCGGGCAGCACGCCGCGGAACGCCGGGTGCCGGGTCGGGAACGGGCACCGCGACGCCGACGGCGCGATCCAGACCGGGCAGGCCAGCTTCTCGGCGAGGACGACGGCGTCGGCGTTCGCCCCGGCGGCGTCCACCTGCGGGCCGAGCACCAGTACCGGGGCGGCGGCCGTGCCGAGTGCGGTGGCGAGCTCCGTGAGCTGCTCCGGCGCCAGTGCCGCGGCCGACCGGGTCCGCCGGGCCGGCAGGTGGTCGGTGTGCGGACCGGCGGGCGCGGCCCAGTCGTCGTAGGGGATCGAGAGGTACACCGGACCGCGTGGTTCGAGCAGCGCGGTGTGCACGGCCTCGGCGAGCGAGCGGGGCACGTCCTGGGCGTCCGCCGGTTCCGACGACCACGTCACGAGCGGGCGTGGCAGCAGCGCTGCATCGGTGTTGGCGAGCATGACGTCCTGGCCGACGGTGGAGCGGACCTGCTGACCCGCGGTGAGCACGAGCGGCGAGTGTGCGTGGACGGCGTTGGCGAGGGCACCCATCGCGTTCCCCGTCCCGGACGCGGCGTGCAGGTTCACCAGCGCCGGACCGCCGGTGGCCTGGGCGTACCCGTCGGCCATGCCGACCACGACGCCCTCGTGCAGGCCGAGCACGTAGCGCGTGCCGGCCGGCATCGCGGCGAGGAACGGCAGCTCGTTCGATCCGGGGTTGCCGAACACGGTGTCGATCCCGTGTGCCCGCAGTACCGCCCAGCCGGCGTCGCCGATCGTCGCCATCGCTGCCGCCCCCTCGCGTCGTCGGACGCCACACGCTAGGCACGGCGCACCCCGCTCCGCCACGGCGCTCCCGCTCTGCGGAAGCGTGCGGTCAGGTCCCGGGCCGGAACGCGCGGCGGGCGGCCGCGGCGAGCGCGGCCCGGCGGCGGTCGTGCTCCGCCGCGGTGTCGGCGGGATCCGCGGCGATCGTCGGCGAGGCCGGTGACCAGGCCAGTGACAGGCCGATGACCAGGGGGTAGACGTCCTCCGTGGCCAGTTCGGGATCCACCACCCCGGCCTCCTGGGCCGCCCGCACCGAGGCGGTCTTCGCGGCGACCTGGTCGGCCGCCGCGCCCAGCAGGTCACCGGTCGGCATCCGTTCGAGCCGGGCCCACACCGCCAGCCGGACGATCTCGGGCCGGTCCAGGTAGGCGTCGTAGAGGCCGGTGACGTAGCCGGGCAGGTCGAACGCGTCGAACGGGACGGTGCCGATGATCAGCGCGAGGTGCTCGGTGAACACCGCGTCGAACAGCCCGTCCTTGGAGGAGAACCAGGCGTAGATCTGCGCCTTGTTGGCCGCGGCGGCGTCGGCGATCCGGTCGACGCGGGCGCCGGCGATGCCGTGCCGGGAGAACTCGGCCGCCGCCGCGTCGAGGAGACGGCGCCTGGTCGCTGATCCGTCCTTGGGCACGCCGCCACTGTAACCAACCGTTCAGTTGCCGACGGGGGAGGAACGCGGCTACGGTCGTAGTAACCAACTGGTTTGTTTCCGAAAGAGGCACGGATGATCGAGACCACCGGACTCGCGGTGACCCGCCCGGGCGGCAGCCCGGAGCGCTGGGCGTTCCCCCGGAGGGACCCGCTGCCGGACGACGTCGTCGTGCGGGTGACGCACTGCGGGGTCTGCGCGACCGACCTGCACGTGCTCCGCGGTACCGACCCGGCGGCGTTCCCGGTGGTGGCCGGGCACGAGATGACCGGCGTGGTGTCCGACGTCGGTTCCGCCGTCGGGGACCTGCGTCCCGGTGACCGGGTCGCGGTCGGCAACATCGTCGGCTCGTGCGGCGAGTGCCCGGCGTGTCTCGCGGACCGGGAGAACGACTGCGCGCGGTTCCCGACCCTGACCTACGGCGGTGCCGACCCGCACCTCGGCGGGACGACGCGGGGCGGGTTCTCGGCGACGATCGTGGTCGACCGGCGCTTCACCTACGCCCTTCCCGATGCGCTCGACCCGGCCGCGTCGGCGCCCCTGCTCTGCGCCGGGGTGACCACGTTCGCCCCACTGCGCCGCTTCGGCGCCGGCCCGGGCACGACGGTGGGCGTCGTGGGCATCGGCGGCCTCGGTCACCTCGCCGTCCGTTACGCGCGGGCGATGGGTGCCCGGGTCGTCGCCTTCACGACGAGCGCGGCCAAGAGCGACGCGGCGCGCGCACTCGGGGCGCACGACGTCGTCCTCACGCGCGACGCCGCCGCGATGGCCGCCGCGTTCCGCTCGGTCGACCTGTTGCTCGACACCACCGGCGTGGCGCTGGACCTGGCCCCCTACCTGAACACGCTGGCGGTGGACGGGACCTACGTGCTCCTCGGCATCCCGACGGAGCCGCTGCGGATCGACCCGATGAGCCTCGTGGTGGGGGAGAAGCGGATCGCCGGGAGTGGCTCGGGCGGGGTGGCGGTCACCCGGGAGATGCTCGACTTCTCCGCGGCCCACGCGATCACCGCCGACGTCGAGGTGCTCCCGGCGGACCGGCTGGACGAGGCACTGGACCGGCTCGCGCGCGGCGACGTGCGGTTCCGCTTCGTCCTCGACCTGTCCACGCTCTGACCCCCACCGGCCCCGCACACCCCACCGGCTCCGCGCACCCCACCGGACACGTCACTCATGGAGCTTCGGCCCGGTGACACGAGGCCGAAGCTCCATGAGTGGAAACCGGCCCGGGCTGAAGCTCCATGAGTGGAGCCCGGCCGGGAGTGGGGTCAGGGGCGAGTCAGACGCGTGCGGTGGCGCGGCGGTGGTGCAGGACGACCAGGGGACGGACGGCCAGTGCGGCGGCGGCCAGCAGGAGCGTGACCGGGGCCGGGGCGAGCGGCACCGAGGCGATCGTCGCGGCGGCGAGCAGGACCATGAGGACGGCGGCGAGGACGACCGGGCGCACCGCGGTGACCGGGCGGGTGGCGGGTGCGGCGCGGAACACGGGACCATCTCCTCGGACCAAGAGCGGCCGAACCATGAAGTTCGGTCCGGCTAACTCTACGCCTCGCCGCGCCTGTGTGAAAGCGCCCCGTGCCCCCGGGTCGCGCAGTAGGATCGGCGTCACCTATTGTGTCGGCCACATCACACCTGGTCGTGTGACGACACGGCCGGACGGGGGCGATGGTGACGGTGGAACCGATGACGGGCGATCCGTCGTCGCACTCGTTGACCGTCCCGGTGAGCGACGAGCAGCTGTGCGAGGTCGTCTCCTCCTTCCTGGCCGACGGCCTGGAAGCCGGTGAGCGGGTCGCCTACTTCGACGACCACACCGCCGACGCCGTCCTGTCCCGGATGCAGGACGACGGGGTCGAGATCATCGGCCCGCTGCGCACCGGCCAGTTCCAGCTCCCGAACGAGGGCACCCGGGCCGCCATGCTCTCCCCGCCCGAGGAGTTCGGCGGGGTGCTGACGCACGCGATGGCCGCCGCCGTCGAGGATGGCTGGGCCGGGCTGCGCGTCGCCGGCCAGATGGAGCACGGGGAGCACCGGATCGGTGCCCCGCAGCCCGCCGACTACGACCGGGTGCTCGCCGACACGATCCGCGGGCACCCGGTGCACGCGCTGTGCATCTACGACCACGCCCGCTGCCCGGACGAGCTGATCGCCCAGATGCGGGCGATGCACGACGTGGAGCTGGCGTCGAACCCGCTGCACGACGACACGCTGCTGCGGATCACCGAGCTGGCTCCGGCGCACCTGCGCCTCGCCGGCGAGGTCGACCACGGGAACCGGCCGCAGGTCCGCCGGGTACTGGGCCGGGTGCTCGACCGCGTGGCCCGTGGCGAGATCGACACCGACACCGTCGTCGCCGATCTCTCGGCCCTGCGGTTCTGTGACGTCGCCGCCGCGGTGAGCGTGGTGCACGCGGCCGAGGAGCTGCCCGCCACGATGTGGCTGCGGCTGGAGAACGTCCGGCCCGGGGTGGCACGGCTGCTCGACCGGTGCGGCGCGTCGTTCGCCGGTCAGCTGGAGGTGCAGGTCCGGGACCGGCCCCGGATCCGGATCTCCGACGTGATGGGACCGGGCGGGCCGGCGGCGTGAGCGGCCTGCAGCACGTCCTCTGCTGGTACACCGACGAGGCGGACCTGCGCGACCGGCTCGCTGACACGGTGCTGGCGGCGCTGCGCGAGGGCGCCGGGGTCGGCATCGAGCTGCGCCCGTGCACCGAGCGTGCGCTGCGCGCCCGGGTGGCGGCCGAGCTCGGCGCCGACGCCGTGGCCGGGCTGGTCCGGCTGCGCCGCGACCCCGGGCCGGACGGGCCGTCCGGCCAGACCGACATCGTCCGGGCCGCCCGCGTGCTGCGCGAGCACGTCCGGCGGACCGGGGGCCCGATCACCGTCGTGTGCGAGTACGTCGGCATGTACGACGACCCGGACGGCAGCTACTGGGCGGAGGTGGAGGCCGCCGCCGCGGTGGCGCTGGCCGATCTCCCGCTCCGGTTGTACTGCTGGTTCCCGGAGGCGGCGCCGCCCGGGATCACCGAGATGGCCGGCGTCACCCACGCCCAGGAGCTGCGCGGCGGGGTCGTCGTCGCCTGCCCGTCCTACCAGGAACCGAGGGTGATGCTGAACGGGCGCGGTGCGGCCGCACCGGCGGAGATGGGCCCGCCGGTCACCGACCTGCCGTTCGACGCGATCCGGCTCCGCGACGTGCGCAACGCGGTGGGCGACGTCCTCCGCGAGCAGGGCTTCGGCGAGGCGCGGATCGACGACGTCGTCGTCGCCGTCAACGAGGTCGCGACGAACGCGGTGCACCACGGCAGCGGCACCGCCCGGTTGATGATCTGGACACCGGGCGAGGAGATCGTCTGCGAGGTGCACGACGGCGGCCGGCTGGCAGATCCGTTGCCCGGCCTCGTCCCACCCCATCCGCGGGACGGGCACGGGCGCGGGATCTGGATCGCCCGCCAGCTCTGCGACCTGCTGCACGTCTGGAGCGACGACCGGGGCACCCACGTCCGTATCCGGGCCGCGGCCTGAACCGGCCCCGGCGGCCCGTCAGCGGGTGTCGAGCGCCCGGAAGGACTCCACCTGCCGCCCGTGCGGGAACCCGGCGGCCTTCGCCTGGGAACCGGCCCACTGGCCGATCATGTCGTCGAGACCGGTCATGTGCGCGGTCTGGCTCTCGTGCGCCCGCAGCGCGGCGATCTTGCGGTCGAGCACTCCGGTGATGTCGACGTGCCGGGCGGACTCCGCGTCGGCCCCGGCCCCGCCGACCACCCAGACCTCGGGCACGGTGTGGGCCTCGAACCCGTCGGCGGCCAGTTCCGGGAACGCGTACGGGTTGCGGGCGTCCGGGTACACGGCGCACAGCGCTGCCTCGCCGGCCGCCGTGTGGTCGGGGTGGCTGCCGTAGGTGCTGGCGAGGTCGCGGACCGGCGGGGGGACGACCACCCGGTCCGGCCGGACCTGCCGGATCACCCGGGCCAGGTCCCGGCGCAGCTCCAGGGTCACCGTCAGCCGGCCGTCGGGGTACCCGAGGAACACCAGGTCGTGCACCCCGGCCACGGCCGCCGCGGCCCGCTGCTCGGCCTGCCGGATGCCGCCGATCTCCGAGCGCGGCACCGCGGGGTCGAACCCGCCCGCGTCGCCGTCGGTCACCAGACAGTAGGTGACGGCGACGCCCGCGTCGGTCCAGACCGCGACGGTGCCGCTGCAGGAGAAGTCGATGTCGTCCGGGTGTGCGGCGATCACCAGCGCCCGCTCGATGCGGGTGTGGCTGCCGTCGTCGGTGGCGGTGCGCTCGTCGTCGGTCACCGGGCCATGATCGGGCACCGCCCGGCGGGCCGTGCGGGCGGACCGGGGTGGTCGCGAGGCCCGGTGCGCCGCCGGGCAGGCTGTGCGGTGTGTCGTCGTCGATCACCACACCGGTCGGGCCCGAACTGCTGCGCGGTGCGCTGGACACCACGCCAGGTCCGGTCGGCCTGCTCCCGCACCGGCTGCCCGCCGCCGCCAGGGCCCGCAACACCGATCCGCAGCTCGCGGGCGCCGAGGCCCAGCCGTCCGGCGTCCGGGTGGTCTTCCGGACCGCGGCCACCGTCGTCGAGCTGGAGACGGTGCGCACCAGGATCGGGCTGGTCGGTGCGCCGTTGCGCCCCGACGGCGCCTACGACCTGGTGATCGACGGGCGTCCCGCGGGGTCGGCGGCGAGTTCTGGCGGCCGGCTGCACATGATCGACCCCGCGAACGGCCGCGGTGAGACGACCGACGGGCCGCCCGGCAGCGTCCGCTTCCCGCTGCCGGGCCGGGACGCGGTGGTCGAGATCTGGCTGCCGCACAACGAGCTGACCGAGGTCGTGGCGCTGCGCACCGACGCACCGGTGGCCCCGGTCCCGGCGACCGGCCGGCGGGTGTGGCTGCACCACGGCAGCTCGATCAGCCAGGGCTCGAACGCCGACGGCGCGAGCACCACGTGGGCCGCGCTCGCGGCCCGGGCGGCCGGGGTGGAGCTGCTGAACCTGGGCTTCTCCGGCTCGTGCCTGCTCGACCCGTTCGTCGCCAGGGCGATCCGGGACAACCCGGCGGACCTGATCAGCCTCAAACTGGGCATCAACGTGGTGGGCGCCGATCTCATGCGGGTGCGGGCGTTCGGCCCCGCCGTGCACGGGATGCTCGACACGATCCGCGACGGCCATCCCGACACGCCGCTGCTGGTCGTCTCCCCGGTGCTGTGCCCGATCCACGAGGACACCCCGGGCCCGCTGGCGCCCGACATGTCCGACGGAACGCTGCGCTTCCGCGCCACGGGTGACCCGGCCGGGGCCGCCACGGGGCAGCTCACCCTGCGGGTGGTGCGCGACCAGCTCGCCGCGGTGGTCGCCGCCCGTACCGCCGACGACCCGAACCTCGGCTACCTCGACGGTCTGGCGCTCTACGGCGAGCCGGACGCCGCGGAGCTGCCGCTGCCCGACGCCCTGCACCCCGACGCCGCCACGCACGCCCTGATGGGGGAGCGGTTCACCGGGCTCGCGTTCGGCGACGGCGGCCTGTTCGCCGGGCGGGCCTGACCCCGGTCCCGGGCCGCCGCACGGCGACCCGGGACCGCGCCGTGCCCGGTCTCAGCCGCCGAGGCGGTCGCTCTCCTGCATCAGCCGGTCCTCGAAGTCGCGCTGGCACTGCTCCATCGCCGACTGGCTGCCGTCCGAGGACTGGATGCACTGCACGAGGTCGCCGCCGCCGAGGCTGGTGAACAGACTGGTCACGAACACCACGTAGGCCACGGTGGCGAGCACGCCGACGATGCCGAGGATGAGACCGGTGATCGCCACCCCGCGGTTGGAGGCGATGCCCTTGCCCGCCCGGACGATCCCGAGGATGCCCAGCCCGATCGCGATCAGGCCGAGCACGCCGCCGACGACCAGCCAGAAGCTGAGCACGGCCAGGATGCCGAGCACGAGGGCCGCGATGCCGACCCCGTTGCGGGGGGCGGGCGGTGGCGGCTGGTGCCCGCCGTACCCGCCCGGGTACCCCTGCGGGTCGTACTGCGGCCGGTCCGGATAGCCGCCCGGCTGCTGGGCGTACTGCCCGTACTGCTGGCCGTACTGCTCGGTGGGCTGTTCGGGCCGGCTCTGCTGGTTCGGGTCCTGCGGGTTCCCGGACTGCCCCGGGTACGGCGGTGGGCTGCTCACGCTGGTCCTTCCCCCGACCGCCCGGACCGTGACGCGGCCGGGCGGTGCTGCTGACGGTGTCGACGCCGATGATCCCCGGTGTGTCCGCCCGCGGTCCAGGCGAAACGCCCGGAGGTGACGCCCTGCGCGCGGTCCGGACCCGTGGTGGGATTCCGTCGTGAGCGGCATCGACGAGATCGAGGAGTGGACCCGGGCCCAGCGCCGGGTGATCGACCTGGTGCGGGACCTGCCTCCGGAGCGCTCCGGGCTGGCGGTCCCGGCGTGCCCGGACTGGACGGTCCGCGACCTGCTCTCGCACATGGTCGGCCTGGGGGCGGACGTCGTCCGCGGTGACGAGCCGGACGACCACAACGAGGAGTGGACCGCCCGGCAGATCGAGCGGCGCGCGGACGACGACGTCGCGACGCTGGTGGCCGAGTGGGAGTCGCTGACCGGCCCGCTGCGGACCTGGATGGCCGCACACACCACCCGCCCGCTGGGCGACGTGATCATCCACGAGCAGGACCTCCGTGGCGCGCTCGGCGAGCCGGGTGCGCAGCACACCGCGGGGCTGCACGCGGTCCGGGAGCGGTTCGCGGGGCGCCTGGCCGGCCGCCTCGGTGACCGGGGCCCGGTCGCACTGGTCGGCGACGGCTGGCGCTGGGTGTCCGCCGGGTCCGAGTCCGACGCCGCCCTCGTGCTCCGCACGACGGACTTCGAGCTGGCCAGGGCGCTGGTCACCCGGCGCTCCGCCGACCAGCTGCGGTCCTGGGTCGAACGCGGCGACGTCGAGCCCTACCTCGAAGCGTTCGCGCTGGTCGGGCCGCTGCCCGATCGGGATCTCACCGAGTCCTGAACCCGGTGGTGTGGCCGGCGCCACGCACCTCCGGTATCGATCAAGTTCCCCCCGGGGGGGTGATCACCGCCCCAGCGGCTACTGAACGGGGGAAGAGCCGATCGTGTGCGAGGAGATCCTCATGCCAGCCCGAAGCGTCCAACTGTCCGCCCGCCGCCCGGCCGACCGTGTCCGCGTCGTGGACGTGGCCGGTGAGCTGGACGGGGCGTCCGCGGCGCTGGTGCTGCGGTTCCTGGACTCGCAGTGCAAGACCGGCCGCGAGCTGGACCACATCGTCCTCGACGTCACCAACGTGTCCGCCTACGACCCGGCGGCCACCGAGCAGCTCTGCGCCGGCCTGCGGTTCCTGCCGGTCCCGGTCGCGCTGGCCGGGTGCAGCTCCCGGTTCACCATGCTGCCGCTGCGCGGCCGCACCGCGCTGTCGTCGACGGCCTGCTACCCCTCGACGGCGGCCGCCGTGCAGACCCTGCTCGGCCGTCGCTCGGCCCGGTCCGGCGGTCCGCGTCGTCCGCACGACGGCGTGCCGGGCCGCCCGGTCGCCGCGCCCGCACTCCGGGACGCGCCGGCTGCGGACGGCGAGCCCGCCCCGAGCTGAGCGGCCCGCGACCGGGCGTCGTGGCGATCATGGCGGCGGTCACATCGGCTTGAGTGTGCCGCTACGTCAAGCGGTGTGCTCTGCCCTCCGATCGGCAGGAGGGTGGACGATGACACCGGTGCAGGACGTGGCGCAGCGGCTCGCCGCGCAGTGGGGCGACGACCGTGTCCTGCGGCCCGGCGACGACGGGTTCGCCACCGCGACCCGTCTCTGGAACGGCGCGGTGCGCACGCGGCCGGCGGTGGTCGTCCGCCCGCGCAGCACCGCGGAGGTGTCGGCGGCCGTGGTCGCGGCCACGCAGGCCGGGGTGGGGCTGTCGGTACGCGGCGGTGGACACGACTGGGCCGGGCGTGCGCTCAACGACGGCGGCTTGGTGCTCGACCTCGGTGAGCTGCGCGCGGTGCAGGTCGCGGGGGACGTGGCGACCGCCGGTGGCGGCAGCAGGTCGGCCGACGTGGTGGCCGCCGCGGCGGCGGGTGGGTACGTCGTGGCGACCGGTACCGCCGGGGTGGTCGGCATGGCCGGGCTGTCCATGGGCGGGGGATACGGCCCGCTGCTCGGCACCGCCGGGCTGGCGGCGGACAACCTGCTCGGCGCCGAGGTCGTCCTCGCCGACGGCACGGTCGTCTCGACCGACGACGATCCCGAGCTGCTGTGGGCGCTGCGCGGCGGTGGCGGCAACTTCGGCGTCGTGACCGGCCTGCGCGTGCGGTTGCACGAGGACCGCGGGCTCGTCGGTGGCATGGTCCTGTTCCCGTGGTCCGAGGCGGCCTCGGTGCTGACCCGCTACGCCGAGCTGGTCGCGGACGCGCCCGACGGGCTGACCCTGCTCATCGAGATGACTGTGGTGCCGGACGTCGGGCCGTGCCTGCTCGCCGTCCCGGTGTGGTCGGGCCCGGCATCGGGGGCCGACGCCGCGCTCGCCCGCGTCGAGCGGCTCGGCACCCCGCTGACCAGCGGTGTCGCGTCCGCCACCCAGGCGCAGCTGCTGGCCGGGTTCGACGCGGCCGTCCCGGACGGCATGCACTGGCAGATCCGCACCCGTTCCGTCGCGGCGCTCACCCCCGCGGTGATCGACGCCGTGCTCGCGTCCGCCGCCGCGCGGCCGGGCCCGGGCGCGGGGATCGGGTTGCGGCAGTTCCACGGGGCGGCCACCCGGGTCGGCGCCGACGACACCGCCTTCGGCACGCGCACCGCGCACGTCGCGCTGGAGATCTCCGCCGGGCACGGGCCGGACGACGATCCCGCGCCGTACCGCGCGTGGGCCGAGGCCACGGACGCGGCCGTCGCCCCGCACGCCCTGCCCGGCGGCTACCCCAACTTCCTCGGCCCGGACCGGCACGAGCAGATCGGGCGGGCCTACGGCGCGCACGCGTCCCGGCTGGTCGCGGTGAAGGAGCGCTACGACCCGGGGCACGTCTTCACCGCCACGCCGATCCCCACCCGGGAGCAGCTGCGCTCCTCCTGACCGGGCCTCACACCACCGAGGCCATCGCCTCGGTCAGCGTCGCGCGCAGGATCGCCTCCATCTCGTCGAACTCGGCCTGCCCGGCCACCATCGGCGGGGCGAGCTGGATGACGACGTCGCCGCGGTCGTCCGGACGGCAGTAGAGGCCGTTGTCCAGCAGCGCCCCGGGCAGGAACCCGCGGACCAGCCGTTCCCGCTCCTGCGGGTCGAACCGCTCCTTCGTCGCGGCGTCGCGGACCAGCTCGATCGCCCAGAAGTAGCCGTCCCCGCGGACGTCGCCGACGATCGGGAGATCGCGCAGCCGGTCCAGGGTGGCGCCGAACGCCTCCTGGTGGCCGAGCACCCGGGAGTAGAGGCCGTCGCGTTCGAGCAGGTCCAGGTTCGCCAGCGCGACCGCCGCCGACACCGGGTGCCCGCCCCAGGTGTAGCCGTGCGGGAAGGTGACGCCGGGGGCCAGGAACGGCTCCATCACCCGGTCGGAGGCGATCAGCGCGCCCAGCGGGCCGTACCCCGACGTCATGCCCTTCGCACAGGTGATCAGGTCCGGCACGTACCCGAACTTCTCGCAGGCGAACACGTGCCCGTGCCGGCCGAAGGCGCAGATGACCTCGTCGGAGACGAGCAGCACGTCGTGGGCGTCGCAGATCTCCCGGACCCGGGCGAAGTAGCCGGGCGGCGGCGTGAGGCAGCCGCCGGAGTTCTGTACCGGCTCCAGGACGACGGCGGCGACCGTGTCCGCCCCCTCGAACAGGATCGCCTCCTCGATCCGGTCCGCCGCCCAGCGGCCGAAGGCCTCGTCGTCGCCGTCGAAGGCGGGGTTGCGGTAGCGGTTGGTGTTCGGGACCCGGAACCCGCCGGGGGCCAGCGGCTCGAAGTCCTTCTTCATCGCGGGCAGGCCGGTGATGGCCAGCGCACCGTGGGTGGTGCCGTGGTAGGCGGTGGCCCGGCTGATCACCTTGTGCTTGCCCGGCTTGCCGCGCAGGCGGAAGTACTGCTTGGCGACCTTCCAGGCGCTCTCCACGGCCTCGCCGCCGCCGGAGGTGAAGAAGACCCGGTTCAGGTCGCCCGGTGCGAGGTGCGCGAGCCGCTCGGCCAGCTCGGCGGCCGGGCGGGTCGCGTACCCCCAGACCGGGAAGTAGGCGAGTTCCGACGCCTGGCGGGCCGCGACCTCGGCCAGCTCGCGCCGGCCGTGCCCGGCCTGGACCACGAACAGTCCGGAGAGGCCGTCGATGATCCGGCGGCCCCGGTCGTCCCAGACGTGGACGCCCTCGCCGCGGGTGATCACCGGGACGGGGTTGTCCGGGCCCCGGCCGCCCATCCGGGCGAAGTGCATCCAGAGGTGGCGCGCCGCGGCGTCGGAGGCCGAGGTCGTGTGCGCCGTCGGTGCGGTCCGGTCGTCGTCCAGCGTGGTCATGGTCGCTCCTGTCCTCGGGTGTCAGACGTTGCGCGGGAAGCCGAGATCGACGCCGGTGCCCCCGGTGCCGCCCCGGGCGGCCGGATCGGCCCAGCGGCTGGTCACGACCTTGCCGCGGGTGAAGAAGTGGAACCCCTCCGCCCCGTGGGCGTGGGTGTCGCCGAACAGCGAGCCCTTCCACCCGCCGAAGGAGTAGTACGCGGCCGGCACCGGGACGGGCACGTTGATGCCGACCATCCCCACCTCGACCTCGGTGCGGAACCGGCGCGCGGCGCCGCCGTCGTTGGTGAAGATCGCCGTGCCGTTGCCGTAGGGGTTCGCGTTCACCAGCGCGAGGGCCTCGTCGTAGGTGTCCACGCGCAGCACCGACAGGACCGGGCCGAAGATCTCGTCGGTGTAGATCGACATGTCGGTGGTGACGTGGTCGAACAGGGTCGGGCCCACGAAGAACCCGGCACCGTCGGCGTCGACGGGGGTGCTGCGCCCGTCGACCACGAGCGTCGCGCCGTCGGCGACACCGGCCTCGACGTAGCCGGTGACCCGGTCCCGGGCGGCCGCACTGACCAGCGGGCCCATGTCGCAGGAGCGGCGGCCGTCGCCGGTCCGCAGCGCCGTGGCCCGCGCGGCGATCCGCTCGACCAGCGCGTCGGCGACGCCGCCCACGGCCACGAGTGCCGAGACGGCCATGCACCGCTCACCCGCGGACCCGAACCCGGCGTTGACCGCCTGGTCGGCGACCACGTCGAGGTCGGCGTCCGGCAGCACGACCATGTGGTTCTTCGCGCCACCGAGCGCCTGCACCCGCTTGCCGTGCGCGGTCCCGGTCTCGTAGACGTGCCGGGCGACCGCGGTCGACCCGACGAAGGAGACCGCGGCGACGTCCGGGTGGGTCAGCAGGGCGTCGACGGCGGTCCGGTCGCCGTGCAGCACGGTGAACACGCCGTCCGGCAGCCCGGCCTCGGCCCACAGCCGGGCGATCCACAGCGCCGCCGACGGCACCTTCTCCGACGGCTTGAGCACGACGCAGTTGCCGGCGGCGATGGCGATGGGGAAGAACCACATCGGCACCATGGCCGGGAAGTTGAACGGGCTGATGACCCCGACGACGCCCAGCGGCTGTCGCAGCGACGTGACGTCGACGCCGGTCGAGGCGTTCTCGGTGGCCGAGCCCTTGAGCAGGTGCGGCGCGCCGCAGGCGAACTCGACGACCTCCTGGCCGCGGGCGACCTCGCCGGCGGCGTCGGCGAGCACCTTGCCGTGCTCGGCGGTGATGATCGCGGCCAGCTCGCCGGCGCGGGCGTCGAGCAGCTCCCGGAACCGGAAGAGCACCCGGGTGCGCCGGGCCAGCGAGGTGTCCCGCCAGGCGGGGAACGCCGACCGGGCGGCGGCGACGGCCCGGTCGGCGTCCTCGGCCGAGGCCATCGGCACCGTGGCCGTCACCGCGCCGGTCGCGGGGTCGGTGACCTCGGCGAACCGCCCCGAGGTCCCGGCGAGCCCGGACCCGCCGACCCAGTGGGTGAGCGTCTCGACGTCGGTCTGCTGCAGCGTGCCACCGGTCATGCGAGCAGTGTCACGACCGACAGGCCCGCCCGACACCCTCCGATCCGTCCGGAATCCGTTGCGGATCCGACGATCCGTCCGGGTTCTCTGCCATCCTGCGTCCGTGTATCCGACGGTCGCCGAGATCCTCGACCTGCCCGCGGTCCGGGCCGGGCGTCCGGCCGTGCGGGCGGGGCGGTCCGGGCTGGGGGAGCCCGTGCGCTGGGTGCACGTCAGCGAGCAGCGCGATCCGGCGGGCACGCTCGCGAGCGGGGTCCTCGTGCTGTCGATCGGGGTGCCGGCCGGTGACCCGTCGGTGGCGCCGTCGGCCTACCTCGGCGCGTTGCGCGCGGCCGGGGCGGTGGCGCTGGTCATCGAGCTGGGCCAGCACCTGCGGTCGCTGCCCGCGGACTGGGTGCAGGCCGCCCGCGCGCTGGACCTCCCGCTGGTGGAGCTGCGCCGCACGGTGCGGTTCCTGGAGGTCACCGAGGCGGTGCACGCCCGGGTCGTGACCGAGCAGTACGGCCGCCTGAAGTTCGCCGACCGGGTGGCCGGGGTGTTCCGCGGGCTGTCGGTGCAGGGCGCCGGGCCCGGCCGGATCGTGGGGGAGGCGGCGACCCTGCTGGGGCTGCCGGTGGTGCTGGAGGACGCCGCGCACCGGGTCCTGGAGCTCGCCGGGGGCGGGGCGGCCGACGTGCTGCGCGACTGGACGGCGCGGTCCCGGCGGACCCCGACCGGCGCCCCGCCGCAGGGGGCGGGTGCCGAGGGCTGGGCGTCGGTGCCGGTGGGGCGGCCGGACCGCCGGTGGGGGCGCCTGGTCGTCCCGCTGCGGGCCCAGGACGACGCCGCGGTCCGGATGGTCCTCGACCACGCGGGTGACGCCGTCACGGTCGCCGCTCTGCTGCACGCCGGACCGGAGCGGGCCTCGCAGGACCGGGTGCTCGCCGACCTGCTCGACTGCCCGCCGGCCCGGCGCGCGGATCTCGCCGCCCGGCTGCGCGCCTGCGGGATCCCCGACGGCCCGCTGGCCGTGCTGGTCCTCGTGGCCGGACCGGCCGCGACCGCGGCCCTGCGGACGGCGGTCGATGCGGTCCGGTCGCCGGTGCTCGCCGGGCGGGGTGCCGACGGCGTGCTGGTCGTCCTCGCCGGTGCCACCGCCGTCGACGCCGTGCTCGGCGCCGTGGCACCGGACGCCGCGACGGTCGCCGCCGGGTCCGCCGCCACGGCGCACGAGCTGCCGGAGGTTGTCACCGAGGTGACCCGGGTCGCCCGTGCCGCGGCCGCCGGGCCCGACCCGGCGGCGCACCGGCCGTGGCGGGCCGGTGACCTCGGTGTCCGGGGTCTGCTGTGGGACCTGCGGGACGACGACCGGCTGCTGTCCTACGTAGACGGCGAGCTGGGGCCGCTGCTGCGGCTGCCGACCCGGCGCCGGGCCGGACTGCTGGCCGATGCCCGCGCCTACACCGGCGCGGACGGCGTGGTGACCGCGTTCGCCGAGCGGGCCGGGGTCAGCCGGGCCGCGGCCTACGCGCGGGTGGACCGGCTGTCCGCGGCGCTGGGCCGCGACGTGCGGGACCCGGCGGTCCGGCTGTCACTGACGACGGCGCTGCTGGGGCTCGCGGCGTCCGGGGTGCAGCCGTGACTCACGAGTCGAAGATCGCCCCGTAGGCGGCGACGCCCTGCCGTTCCATCCCGCCGACGACCGCCCAGGTCAGCTTCTTGTTGGACACGCAGACCACGGCGTGGGCGTCGAAGTCGAGCTGCAGCCGGCGGGTCAGGGCCAGTGTGTCGGGCTTGCCGTCGCGGGTGGTGTCCCACACCACCGCGCCGGGATCGATCCGGCGCACGTGCTCGACGAACTCCGCGCCGTAGGTCGCGACCGGGTCGCGGGTCACCCACAGCAGCCGGAACGGCAGCTCGCGCAGCTCCATGACGCTGAACAGCGGCCCGATCCCGCTGCCGGTGGCGACGAACAGGACCCGGTCGAACAGCGACGACGCCGATCCCATCCCGGCGGTCGGGCGTCCCTTGAGCCAGAGGTGCGTCGGCGGGGACTCGATGAACGCCCCGGTCCAGTCCCCGGCGCGGGAGACCACGACCCGGCCCTCACCGGAGTCGCCGGGCCCGATGATGGCGAAGGAGTGCCACTCGGTGAGCGGGGACCGGCTGAACGAGACGAACGAGCCCAGCGGCGTCCAGCGGTCCTGCGGGAACCGGACCGAGATCGCGTGCGACGACAGCCGCTCCGTGGTGATCGGGACGCGCCGCAGCGTCGTCCACGGCCACGCCGCACTCAGCACGACCACGGCGACGACCCACACCTGCCAGGCACCCAGCACGGCGAGCAGCGACCCGCCCGCCACGGCCCAGGTGACGACCGCGGTGTTGCCGACCATCAGGATCAGCAGTCCCCACCCGAGCCAGCGGTGGGTGCGCTCGAACAGGTCGTGCCACCGCTCCCGGACCGGACGCACGGCGCAGGCGACCACCGCGACCAGGGCCACGGCGATCATCCCCGGCAGGACGGCGGCGGGGGCCGGCGCCGTACCGTGCGCCACCGCGACGAACAGGGCGACCGTGGAGACGACGTGCCAGCCGACGCCCGAGCTCGCGGCCCCGACGTGAACGCCGCCGAAGTGCGACACCTTGCCCGCCGACCAGCGCACCGTGTACGGCCAGCTCCGCGGGATCCGCAGCATGGTGCGGAACAGCGCGTTCACCACCAGCCGCTGGCGCATCAGGACGGCGAGCGCCAGGTTGACGAGGGCGAGGTCGGAGGTCGCGGCCGCCACCCGGACCGCCCCGGCACCGGCCCACGACGGGCCGAGCACGACGGCGAGCACCACGTTCACGGTGGCGACGGCCGCGCCGAGCCGGACGTAGGGGCTCAGCCCGGGGTGCTTGAGGGCCGCCCGGACCCGTCGCAGCCGGACGGGGCGCCCGGCGGGCACGGGTGCCGCACCCGGCGGGAGAGCGGGAACGACCGGGTCGACCTCCGGTGGCCGGGCACGGGTGGCCGCCGTACCCCGGGAGTGGTCGACTCCGACGTTGCCGTTCACGCGCTCTCCCCATGCAGCCGCGGCGGCCTGCTCGCGGACGTCTGCTCGACACCGGCCCTCGGCTCCACGCCGGTCGTCGTGCGATCACGAGCGCACGCGGCATCCGGGGGAGCGGAGCACACGTCCCCTTGTCGTCCGATCGGTCCGACCACCAGACCGATCGACTGGGTCGTGCACGACGAATCAAACGCCTGGCGTTGCCGCGCAACGGGTGCACGGGCACCGGGACACGAATGAGGAGGAGTTCCACTCGCGAACCGGTTGATCACGCAAGAACGACACCGGCCGATGGTCGCGAGGCCGATCCGTCGAACCGGGCGTACCGGTCACGGCGCCCACTCGTCCGCGTGCCGGCGGACGAAGTCCTCGAAACTGCGCGGCGCACGCCCGGTCAGCTCCAGGACCGACGTGCTGATCCGCTCGTCGCCGTGGGCCCGGATACCGATCTCGACGGCGGCGAGGCTCTCGGCGAACGCGGGCGGCAGCCCGGCGGCCCGGTTGGCCGCGGCCACCTCGGCGACCTCGACGTCGACCACCCGGACCGGGCGGCCGGTCCCGGCGGTGACGATCGCGGCCGCATCGTGGTAGCTCAGCGCCCGCGGACCGGTGAGCAGGTACTCGTCGTGCGGATCGGGTGCCGGGTCGGACAGCAGCGCGGCCGCCGACGCGGCGATGTCCGCCGCGTCGATCCACCCGACGCCACCGGTACCGGCGGCGGTCCGGATCTCGCCGTCGGCCCTGATCCGCACGGCCATCGGGTGCGGGCGCAGGAAGTTCTGCATGAACGCGGACGGCAGCAGCACCACCCCACCCGGCCGGTTCCGTACCCGGTCGGCGAGCTCCAGCATGCCGGGCGCACCGGGGAACTCGATCGCCGAGCCCAGGAACACCACCTTCCGGACGCCCTGCCGGTCGGCCTCGTCGAGGAACGGCGCCACCCGGACCAGCGGATCGACCTCGAGCGGGGGCGCGACGAGATACACCCGGTCCGTCCCGGCGAGCGCGGCGCGGTGGGTGGCCGGATCGTCCCAGTCGAACACGACGGCATCGGCGTCTGCACCGCCACCGGCGCCGGGGTCCGGGTGCCGGCTGGCCACCCGGACCGGGACGCCCCCGGCGCGCAGCGTCGCGGCGAGCACCCGCCCGGTCTTCCCGGTGCCGCCGGTGACGAGGACGCCGGTCATCGGGCGGCCGCCCACCGGCCGACCGGCTCGGGCAGCGTGCCG
This sequence comes from Pseudonocardia sp. HH130630-07, assembly GCF_001698125.1. Taxonomy (NCBI): domain Bacteria; kingdom Bacillati; phylum Actinomycetota; class Actinomycetes; order Pseudonocardiales; family Pseudonocardiaceae; genus Pseudonocardia; species Pseudonocardia sp. HH130630-07. The sequence continues at coordinate 5,248,205 of NZ_CP013854.1, forward strand.
GCCGCCGCGGCCGCCGCGACCGGGCTCCAGTGGTCGCGGAAGCGGGTGATCAGACCGTCCTCGACGGTCAGCACCGTGACGTAGTCGATGCGGTAGGCCGCGCCGGTGGCGACCGTCCTGCCCTCGGCGGTGAGCTCCACCACGATCGTGGCGGGATCGCCGGTGGTGTGCACGGTGACGGCCGGGACGGACCGCACGTCGTAGTGGTCCGGGTAGCCGGCCAGGTAGCCGCGGACGGCCTCACGCCCGTCCAGCCGTCGCGGCGAGGCACCGACGGCGAAGGGGAACTCCGCGGTCCCGTCGGGTGCCCACAGGTCGGCGACCGCGTCCATGTCCTTGGCGAGCAGGCGGTCCAGCAGGTGGCGGAGCGTCTCCTCGGGGGTTCGTGTCATGGGTACCAGCCTGTGCGCGACGTCCGGGCGGCGGAACGGACCGGCGAGCCCCGGACCACCGGTCCGTGGCTCCGGCCGCGACGCCGTGCCACCCTGGGAGCGTGAGCAGGGTGGAACTGGCGGACTTCCTGCGCCGGAGGCGGGAGGCTCTGCGCCCCGACGGCGGGCCGGCGCGGCCCCGTCGGCGCACCCCTGGGCTGCGCCGGGAGGAGGTCGCCGAGCGCTCCGGGGTGTCGGTGAGCTACTACGAACGGCTGGAGCAGGCCCGTGCGCCCCGGCCGTCCGCGCAGGTCGTGACCGCACTCGGCCAGGCGCTCCGGCTCACCCCGCCGGAGATCGAACATCTGGCGCGCCTCGCCGGGCTCGCGCCCGACAGCGGTCCGGCGCCGGTGCCCGCCGACGCGCGCCGGCTGCTCGACCGCCTGGGCCCGCTGCCGGCGTACCTGGTCGACGAGCGCCAGGACATCGTGGCGTGGAACCGGGCCGCGGTCGCGCTGATCACCGACTTCGCCCTGCTCGCGCCGGAGGAGCGCAACGTGACCGCGCTGTCGATCCGGTTCGGCGGCACGCTCTGCGCCGAGCCGGCACCGGGCGGGTTCGCCCGTGCACTCGCCGCGGAGCTACGGGCGTCGAGCGCCCGGCGCCGCGCCGACCGCAGGCTGGGCGAGCTGGTCAACGCCTACGCCGCGCACGAGCCGGAGTTCGCCGCCGCCTGGCGGGACCACGACGTCCGGCCCCCGCCGGCGGTCCGCAAGCAGCTCGACCATCCCGAGCTCGGCCCGCTCGACCTGGAGCTGCAGATACTCCAGGTACCGGGCACCGGACTCCGCCTGCACCTCTACACCGCCGAACCCGGCAGCCCCAGCGCCACCGCACTGGCCGCACTGGTTCCCTAGACCGGACCCGCCCCGCCCCGCCGGCGCGTACCGGCCCCGGCTCGGCGGGTGCGGCGAGCCGGGGCGGGTGCGGCGGTCAGGAGCGGGCGGGCCGCACACCCTCCGGGAGCCGGGCGGCGGCGTCGGCGTCGAGGAGCCACCGGGTCCGCTCGGTCCCGCGGGCCCCGGCGACCGGCAGCTCGGTCTCCGGTGTCCCGGTCAGCGCGCCGGCCACCGCCGGTGCCTTCGCCGTTCCGGCGGCGACCACCCACACCTCGCGGGACCGCCGCGCGGCGGCGAGGGTCAGTGAGATGCGGGTCGGCGGCGGCTTCGGGCAGTCGAACACCGGGACCACGGTCGCGGCCTGCTCGTGCACGGCGGGGGAGTCCGGGAACACCGAGAGGGTGTGGCCCTCCTCGCCCATCCCGACCAGGGTCACGTCGAAGGCGGGGATGCCGTCCTCTCCGGGGCCGGCCAGGCCGGCCAGGACCGCGGCGTGGTCCCGCGCCGCCTCCTCGGCCTCCTCGCGGGTGCCGCCGTCGGCCGAGGCGGCCGGCATCGGGTGCACCCGGGCCGGGTCGAGCGGCACGTGGTCCAGCAGGGCCTCGTGGGCCTGCTTCTCGTTGCGGTCGCCGTCGTCGGCGCCGACGAACCGCTCGTCGCCCCAGAAGACGTCCACCGAGCCCCAGTCGACGGCGTCCCGGGCCGGGGACGCGGCGACGTCGCGGAGCAGCTGGATCCCGACGCCACCACCGGTCAGGACGACCCGCGGGACCCGGCCCCGCGCCTGGACGTCGACCAGCGCCGTGATCAACCGCGCCGCCACCGCCGCGGCGAGCGCGTCCGGGCCGGGATGGACGGCGACCTGCACGTCCCCGGTCATGCCTGCACCCGGACCGGGGTACGGCCGCGGCTGACCTGGGAGACGCCCGCCAGCGCCTCGGCGTAGACCTCGTCCGGGTCGAGCCGGCGGAGCTCCTCGGCCAGGCAGTCGGAGACCTCGCGGCGGGCCAGCGCGATCAGCCGCTCGGGCTGGCCGGGCTGGGTCAGCCGGGCCGTCTTCCCGTCCGGGCGGGACAGTTCCACCGTGCCGGAGGCGCGGGTGAGCCGGACCAGCGACAACCCGGCCTCCTTGTCCGTGGGCGAACGCTTCACCTTGACCCCGAGCGCCGCGGCGAGCCAGCCCGCGATCAGCTCGGTGGACGGCGAGACCGTCTCCCCGGCGACCTGGGCCGCGGTGACCGCCTCGTGCGGCGGCACGTCGAGCGCGGCGGCCAGCTGGGCCCGCCAGTGCGTGAGCCGGGTCCAGGTGAGGTCGGTGTCGCCGGGTGCGTAGTCCCGGCGGCGGGCGTCCAGGGCCTTGCCCGGGTTGCGGGAGGCGAGCGCGTCGGTGATCCGGCGCTGGGCGAGCTTGCCCACGGCGTCCTGCGACGGCGTCGACGGCGCCTCGCCGGGCCACCAGGCCACGACCGGGGTGTCCGGGAGCAACAGCGGCATCACCATGCCGGCCCCCGCCTCGTCGGCGGTGAGCGCGCCGTAGCCGCGGAGGACGATCACCTCGGCCGCACCGGCGTCACCGCCGACCCGGATCTGGGCGTCGAGCCGCGGGGACGCCTTGCGCTGCCCCCTGGCCAGCACGATCACCCGGCAGGGGTGCTCGCGGCTGGCCGCGTTGGCGGCGTCTATCGAGCGTTCCAGGTCGGGCCCGTCCTCGGTGACGACGACGAGGGTCAGCACCCGGCCGAGCGCGAACACCCCGCCGGACTCGCGCAGCTCGACCAGCTTGCGGTTGACCGCCGAGGTGTTGCTCGACGGAAGATCGATGATCATTTCGATCGGCTCCTCGGAGTCAGGGCCGGCGCCAGTGGCGGCCGGTACGGGCGAGCATCTCGGCGGACGAGTCCGGGCCCCAGGAACCGGCGGGGTACCCGTCCGGCCCCTGCGGGAGCGACGACCAGTGCTCCAGCACCGGGTCGAGGATCTCCCAGGACCGCTCGACCTCCTCGTTCACGGGGAACAGCGAGGGCTCGCCGAGCAGCACGTCGAGGATCAGGCGCTCGTAGGCCTCGGGCGAGGACTCGGTGAAGGCGTTGCCGTAGCCGAAGTCCATCGTGACGTCGCGGACCTCCATCTGGTTGCCGGGCACCTTGGAGCCGAACCGCATCGTCACCCCCTCGTCCGGCTGGACCCGGATGACCAGGGCGTTCTGCCCCAGCTCCTCGGTCATCGTCTCGTCGAAGGGCAGGTGCGGGGCCCGCTTGAACACCACCGCGATCTCGGTGACCCGCCGGCCGAGCCGCTTGCCGGTGCGCAGGTAGAACGGCACGCCGGCCCACCGCCGGGTCTCGACCTCGCAGGTGATGGCGGCGAAGGTCTCGGTGGTGGACTCGGGGTTGAAGCCCTCCTCCTCCTTGAGCCCGGGGACCTCCTCGCCGCCCTGCCAGCCGCCCTCGTGCTGGCCGCGCGCGGTCGTCTCGTCCAGCGGCTGGGCCAGCCGGACGGCCTTGAGGACCTTGACCTTCTCGGCGCGCAGCTCGTCGGAGGAGAACGACGTCGGCTCCTCCATCGCGGTGAAGGCGAGCAGCTGCAGCAGGTGGTTCTGGATGACGTCGCGGGCGGCGCCGATGCCGTCGTAGTAGCCGGCCCGGCCGCCGAGCCCGATGTCCTCGGCCATCGTGATCTGCACGTGGTCGACGTAGTTCGCGTTCCAGATCGGCTCGAACAGCTGGTTGGCGAACCGCAGGGCCAGGACGTTCTGCACCGTCTCCTTGCCGAGGTAGTGGTCGATGCGGAACACCGAGTCCTCGGGGAAGACGTCGTTGACGATCGCGTTGAGCTCACGGGCCGAGGCCAGGTCGTGGCCGAACGGCTTCTCGATCACCACCCGGCGCCAGACGTCCGGGTCCTCCTGCGCGGACAGCCCGGAGCGGGCGAGCTGCTTGCAGACCACGGGGAACGCCGACGGCGGGACGGACAGGTAGAACGCGTGGTTGCCGCCGGTGCCGCGCTTCTCGTCCAGCTCGCGGACGGTGCGCTCCAGCTCGTCGAACGCGGCGTCGTCGTCGAAGGAGCCCTGCACGAAGCGGAACCCCTCGGCGAGGCGGTCCCAGACCTCCTGCCGGAACGGGGTCCGCGCGTGCTGGCGGACGGCATCGTGCACGACCTGCCCGAAGTCCTCGGCCTTCCAGTCCCGGCGGGCGAACCCGGTGAGGGCGAAACCCGGTGGGAGCAGACCTCTGTTCGCCAGGTCGTAGATCGCCGGCATCAGCTTCTTGCGGGACAGGTCCCCGGTCACGCCGAAGATCACCAGGCCGCACGGGCCGGCGATCCGGGGGAGCCGCTTGTCCCGGGGGTCGCGCAGCGGGTTGACCTGGCTTCCGTTCGCGGTGGGCATCGCTGCTCCGTGCCTTCCTGTGAGGGGTGCGCCTGGGTGTCAGTCCTGGACGGCGCGGGCCAGCGTGACCAGCCCGGTGAGCCGGTCGGTGAGATGCAGCCGCAACACCGGCCGGCCCCGGCGCCGCTGGTCGGAGGCGACCGCACGGGCCTGCGCCGTGTGCAGGCTAGTCAGTCCGGACGGCTCCGGCGCGGTATCCACACCGAACGGATCACCTGTGTCGTCGCCGGGGTCACCGGCGCCGTCGAGACCGCCCCCGGTGAGGTGGCAGTGCACGGCCCGGTCGGGCGCCCCGGTGTCACCGCTGCGGCACCCGGGCGCCCAGCCGAACGCGACCGGCAGCCCGCTGCGGGTGGCCAGCGGCCCGCGCAGCACCGCGACCGAGGCGTCGGACTCGGGGTCGAGCCAGGCGGAGACCGCGAGATGCCCGTCGGCCCCGGCGGTGGCGCAGAGCGCGTCGAGGGCACCGGCGACCGTGTCGACGTCGCGGGGGAGCCAGTCGCCGGCGTGCACCGCGACACCGTCGTCGACGAACAGCGGCTCCGGGTCCGGGCCCCCGTCGGGCCGGGCGGGTACGGCGGCGAACGGGTCGGTGCCCAGGACCCGGGCGGCGAGCGCCGCCGCGGCCTGCCACAGCACGACCGACGCACCGGGCCCGGCGTCGGCCCGCACGGCCCCGGCGCCCGCCACGGGCACCGCACCGGTCCCCGCGGCGTGGACGTCGACGGCGTCGACCGGCACCCCGTCGGCGGTGTCCACACCGGCGGGCAGCACGACCAGCCCGGCCGCCGTCAGCAGCGGGGCCAGCCAGGCGGTGCGGGCCGGGGCCCGCTCCTCGTCGCGCAGCACCAGCACCGAGCCGCGGGCCGCGGCGAGCGCGCCGGCCAGGAGCAGGGCCGGGTTGTCCGGGTCGTCGGCGGCGAGCGTGTCGGCGGTGGCGACCGCCCCCGCCAGGACATCGGTGACGTCGGCCCCGGCCAGCCCGGCCGGCACGAGGCCGAGCGGGCCGAGGGCGCCGAACCGCCCGGGGACGTCGGCGTCGACGGTGACGACCGTGACGTCGAGTGGACCGCCGGGGGTCGGCCGGTCCAGCGGTGACCCGGGCTCGGTCAGGTGGACGGTGCGGGCGGCCAGTTCGTCCGGCCCGATCTCGTCGGCGAGGACGCCGGTGACGGCGCGCCGGACGGCGTCGACCACGGGGTCGTCACCCGCGGGGTCCGCGACGACGAGGACCGTCTCGGTCAGCTCGCCGGACAGGGCCTCGGCGATCTGGACCGGGTCCGCGGAGTCGAGTGCGGTGAGCCGGGGGGTGCCCGACCCGAGCTCCGCGCACAGCCGGGCCGCCGCGACGGCGTCCGGGGTGCCGACGAGCAGCACCCGGTGCGCGCCCGCGACGGCGAACCGCTCGCGCAGGGCGGCGATCTGGCCGAGCACCGGCCGGGACGTGCGGGCGAGATCCACCCAGCCGGTCCGGCCGGTCGCGGCCGGTCCCCAGACGCTGGGGTCGCCGTCGGCCAGCCGGGAGGCGACCGTGCCGCCGGCGAGTTCGCCGGCGATCCGGCGCGCCGCACCGGCGAACGGCTCACCGTCCAGGAGCACCCGCAGCGGAGTGGCCGGGACGGCGGCGGAACCACCGGCGGCGGCGGAGCCGAGTTCGGCCCCGTCGCCGCCGGGAGTGATGTCGGCCAACTACTTCGCGGCGTCGAGCTGCTGGCGGACGGTGTCCTGGAGCTCGGTCCAGGACTTCTCGAACTTCTCGACGCCCTCGTTCTCCAGGGCCAGGAAGACGTCGTCGAGGTCGATGCCGACGCCCTCCAGGTCGGTGAAGACCTGCTGGGAGGCACCGGCGGTGTCGGTCACCCGGTCACCCTCGACCTCGCCGTGGTCGGCGAAGGCCTCCAGCGTCTTCTCCGGCATGGTGTTGACGGTGTTGTCCACCACGAGTTCGGAGACGTAGAGGGTGTCCGGGTAGTCCGGGTTCTTGACGCCGGTGGAGGCCCAGAGCGGCCGCTGGGCGTTCGCACCCTCGGCCGCGAGCGCCTCCCACCGGGCACCGGAGAACGCGTCCCGGTACGCGGCGAAGGCCAGCCGCGAGTTCGCGACCGCGGCCTTCCCGCGCAGGCCGAGCGCCTCGTCCCCGCCGATGCCCTCCAGCCGCTTGTCGATCTCGGAGTCCACACGGGACACGAAGAACGAGCCGACGGAGTGGATCCGGGCCAGCTCCTGGCCGTTCGCCAGGCCCCGCTCCAGACCGGTCAGGTAGGCGTCCATCACGGCCTTGTACCGCTCCACCGAGAAGATCAGCGTGACGTTGACGCTGATGCCCTCCGCGGTCGCGCGGGTGATGGCGGGCAGGCCCGCCTCGGTGGCCGGGATCTTCACCAGCAGGTTGGGCCGGTCGACGGCCTTCCAGATGTCCTGGGCCTGGGCGGTGGTCCGCTCGGTGTCGTGCGCCAGGCGCGGGTCCACCTCCAGCGACACCCGGCCGTCGACGCCGCCGGTGCGCTCCCAGGTACCGGAGAACACGTCGCACGCCTGCTGCACGTCGGCGACGGTGATCTCGCGGATCGCGTCGTCGACGTCGGCGTCGCGCGCGGCGAGCTCACGTACCTGCTCGTCGTAGGCGGCGCCGTCGGCCAGCGCCCCGGCGAAGATCGTCGGGTTGGTCGTGACGCCGACGACGTGCTTGTCGTCGATCAGCCCGGCCAGGTTGCCGCTGCTGAGGCGCTCGCGCGACAGGTCGTCGAGCCAGATGGACACCCCCGCCGCGGCGAGCGCTGCGAGTCGATCGTTGCTCATGGACGTCTCCTTTGCGATCGATGCCGGGTTCAGGCGGACTTCTCGGCCGCGGCGAGGGACTCGCGCGCGGCGGCGGCGACGGTGTCGCCGGTGAATCCGAACTTCTCGAACAGGGTGGCCGCATCGGCGCTGGCGCCGAAGTGCTCGATCGAGACCGACCGGCCGGCGTCGCCGACGTAGGACCGCCACGGCATGGCGATGCCGGCCTCGACCGAGACGCGGGCCCGCACGCCGGACGGGATGACCGACTCGCGGTAGTCGGCGTCCTGCGCCTCGAACCACTCGACGCACGGCATCGAGACCACCCGGGTACCGATGCCCTCGGCCTCCAGGGCCTCCCGGGCCCGCACCGCCAGGTGCAGCTCGGAGCCGGTGGCGATGAGCACCACCTGCAGGGTGCCGGAGGAGGCGTCGGCCAGCACGTACCCACCGCGGGCGACGCCCTCGGCCGAGGTGCCCTCCAGCGTCGGCACGTTCTGGCGGGTCAGCGCGAACCCGACCGGCCCGCCGTCGACCGCCTCGATCGTGGCGCGCCACGCGTAGCTGGTCTCGTTCGCGTCGCCCGGACGGACGACCGAGAGGCCCGGGATCGCGCGCAGCGAGGCCAGGTGCTCGATCGGCTGGTGGGTCGGGCCGTCCTCGCCGAGGCCGATCGAGTCGTGCGTCCACACGTAGATCGGGTTGGTCTTCATCAGGGCGGCCAGCCGCACGGCCGGGCGCATGTAGTCGGAGAAGACCAGGAACGTGCCGCCGTAGGCCCGGGTCGGGCCGTGCAGCGCGATGCCGTTGAGGACCGCACCCATGGCGTGCTCGCGGACACCGAAGTGCAGCGTGCGGCCGTACGGGCTGGTGGTCCAGGTGCTGGTGGCCGCCGACTTCGGGCCGAACGAGTCGACGCCCTTCATCGTGGTGTTGTTCGACTCGGCCAGGTCGGCCGAACCGCCCCACAGCTCGGGCAGCACGTCGGCGACGGCGGCGAGCACCGCGCCGGAGGCCTTGCGGGTGGCGAGGCCCTTCTCGTCGACGTCGAAGGCCGGCAGCGCGTCCGCCCAGCCCTCGGGCAGGCGGCCCGCGACGAGCCGGTCCAGCAGCTTCCTGCGCTCCGGCTCCCGGGCGGACCAGTCGTCGAAGGTGCCCTGCCAGGTGTCGTGCACGGCGCGGGAGCGCTCGCCGACCGAGCGGGTGTGGGCGATGACGTCGTCGGCGACCTCGAAGTCCTGGTCCGGGTCGAAGCCCAGCGCCTCCTTGACCCCGCGGACCTCCTCGTCGCCCAGCGCGGAGCCGTGCGCGGCACCGGTGTTCATCTTCTTGGGCGAGGGGTAACCGATCACGGTGCGCAGCACGACCAGCGACGGCCGGCCGGTCTCGGCCTTCGCGGCCTCGAGCGCGGCGAGGATGCCGGTGACGTTCTCGCCGCCGTCGACCACCTGGACGTGCCAGCCGTACGCCTCGTAGCGCTTGGCGGTGTCCTCGTTGAGGGCGATGTTCGTGTCGTCCTCGATGGAGATCTCGTTCGCGTCGTAGACGACCGTGAGGTTCCCGAGCTCCTGGCGACCGGCGAACGAGGACGCCTCGGAGGTGACGCCCTCCTCGATGTCGCCGTCGGAGGCGATGACGTAGATCTGGTGGTCGAACGGCGAGGCGCCCTCGGGGGCCTCCGGGTCGAACAGGCCCCGCTCCCGGCGGGCGGCGACGGCCATGCCCACGGCGGAGGACAGCCCCTGGCCCAGCGGGCCGGTCGTCATCTCGACACCACGGGTGTGGCCGTACTCCGGGTGCCCCGGGGTGAGCGAGCCCCAGGTGCGGAGCTGCTCCAGGTCCTCGCGCTCCAGGCCGTAGCCGGCGAGGTAGAGCTGGATGTACAGGGTGAGGCTGGAGTGCCCGGCCGAGAGGACGAACCGGTCGCGGCCCATCCAGTCCGGGTCGGCCGGGTCGTGCCGCATGACCCGCTGGAACAGCGTGTAGGCCAGCGGGGCGAGGCTCATCGCGGTGCCCGGGTGGCCGCTGCCGCACTTCTGTACCGCGTCCGCGGCGAGCACGCGGACCGTGTCCACCGCCCTGCGGTCCAGGTCGGTCCAGTCATCGGGCACGTGCGCACGGGTCAGCGCGGCGACGGCGTCGTCCCCGGCGTGGGGAGACGTGCTGGTCTCGGACAAGACGATGACTCCTGTTGCTCGCGTCGGCATGTGACGGTCGTGCCGCGGGTGACGGGTGGGTGCCGCGGCAGGAGGACGGTGCCACACCGGCACCGCGCCACCGGAACACCCCGCGGGTGGATCAGCCCACCACGTGAGCCGGACCATCGCCCGGCGGCACCGTCGCCGCCCCCGGCTGGCAACACCTTACTGCGTCGGGTACCGGGACCGGCGGCTTTGGCGCCGGTCACGATCACCGCACCGGGTGTTCTCCGGGGCGTACCCCGCAGGCCACCGGTGCATGCGACCGGTTAGCATCGACGCGCTGTAGAACTAGAGCGTCGCCGGCCCGGTCGCCGACCTCGGTTCTCGGTACTGGGCCGGAGGGTCGACCACCGCACCGGCGCAGGTTCCCGCACCGTCGAGCCGAGCGAGGTACGAACAGGTGAGCGCACCCGCCTCCCGGCGGAACCGAGCCGTCGACACCGCGACGGCCGGGTTCGCGCCCGCCGAGGTCCCGCCGACCGAGGGGCCCGACGGGCCCCCGGCGGCCGAGGCCCGGCCGGCCACCCCGCCGGCCGCTCCGCCGGTGGGCCGCTGGGCCCGGGTGCGGGCGACCGTGCAGGCCTACCTGGGCCTCACCAAGACGCGGATCATCGAGCAGCTGCTCGTGGTCACCGTCCCGGCGATGTTCCTCGCCCAGCGCGGCGTGCCGTCGCTGTGGCTGATCGTCGCGACCCTGGTCGGCGGCGCCATGGCCGCGGCCGCCGCGCACGCGCTGAACTGCGTCGCCGACGCCGACATCGACCAGAAGATGAAGCGCACCGCACGACGGCCGCTGGCCAAGGGCCAGGTCCCGCCGCGGAACGCGCTGATCTTCGGACTGGTGCTGTCGGCGCTCAGCTCGGTGTGGCTGGGTCTCACCACGAACTGGCTGGCCGCGGCGCTGTCGCTGGCCGCGATCGCGTTCTACGTGCTCGTCTACACGCTGCTGCTCAAGCGGCGGACGTCGCAGAACATCGTCTGGGGCGGGGCCGCGGGCTGCATGCCGGTGGTGATCGGCTGGGCCGCGGTGACCGGCGGGATCGAGTGGCCGGCCCTGGTCATGTTCGGTGTGATCTTCTTCTGGACGCCGCCGCACTTCTGGGCGCTGGCCATGCGCTACCGCGAGGACTACGCGGCCGCCGGGGTACCGATGCTGCCGGTCGTCGCCCCCGCGCAGGCGGTGTCGGTCCGGATCGTGGTCTACAGCTGGGTCATGGTGGCCTGGAGCCTGCTCCTGCTGCCGGTGACGTCCTGGGTGTACCTGGCGGCCGCGCTGCTCGGCGGGGCGTACTTCGTCTTCCGCGCGCACCGGCTGCACTCGGCGGTGAAGGCGGGTGGCGAGGTGTCCCCGATGCCGCTGTTCCACCTGTCGAACATCTACCTGTGCGTGCTGTTCGCGGCGATCGCCGTGGACGCCGCGCTGGGCCTGCCGCTGCTGTTCTGATCCGGGCGTTCAGTCCGGGGCCGGTGCCGCGATCGGGACGTGCCGCACGACGAGGTCGAGCAGCGCCCGGTCGGCGCCCCGGCGGGCCACCAGCTGCAGGCCGACCGGGCAGCCGTCCGGGCCGAGACCGGCGGGGATGCTCACGGCCGGGTGCCCGGAGAGGTTGAACGCCCAGGTGAGGGCGACGTTCATCCGCCCGCCCGGGCCGTCGTGGCCGTGCGGACCGGCCGGTGTCGTCGGCGTGAGCAGCAGATCGACACGGGTGAACAGCTCGTCGAGCGCCCGGTCGTTCGCCGCGCGCAGTGCGCGGGCGGCGCGGAGATCCGGGTTCCCGGGCTCGCGCAGCGCGAACCACGCGGCCGCCGGGTCACGCAGGGTCGGACCCCCCGACCGCGATCCCGCCCCCGCCCGCTGCACGGGATCCGGGTCCGCGCACGGGGCCGGGCCCGATGCGGACCCGGGGATCTCCTGCGGAGCCGGTGGTCCCGGTCTGCCGCCGTCCGCGTCACCGGCGGCCGGGTCCGGCGGCTCGGCGAGTGTGGCCGCCCGGATGAGCCGGACCGCCGCCGCGCGTGCGACGGCGCACGTCGCCGGGTCCGTGTCGGTCGCGGCGAACCCCAGGTCCGCCGACCATGCCGCCACCCGGAACCCGGTCGCACCAGGTCCCGGATCGCACCCGGCGTCCCGGTCGGCGGTGCAGCGGCTGCGGGTCGGGCCGGGTCGCGCGGGGTCGTGCGGCCGGTGGCGGTGCGCACTGCGGCCGCACCCGGGCTCGTCGCGCGCCGGGCCGGGTGCCGGCGCACCAGGTCCGACCGCATCCAGCCAGGCCGTCAGCAACGAGGGATCGCGTACGAGGACCCCCGGCGTCGCCAGACCGGACGCGTCGGTGCCCGGGACGAGACCGGTCGTCGGCTTGTAGCCGATGACCCCGCACCAGGCGGCCGGGATCCGGACGGACCCGGCTCCGTCGGACCCGGTGGCGAGCGGCACCACACCGGCCGCGACCGCCGCAGCGGACCCCGCCGAGGACCCACCGGGGGAGCGGTCGCCGCGCCACGGGTTGCGGGTCGGCCCCCGGTCGGTCCAGCCCCAGGTCTGGTGGCCCGCGCCACGGGGCACCGAGGTGGCCCCGACCGGCACCGCTCCGGCGTCGAGCAGCCGGCGTACCGCCGGGGTGCCGTACCCGCCGGTGCCCTTGACGGCGATCGGCAGGCCGTCGAGCGCACCACCGGACGCGGCGGTGGCCGTGCGGCGGGGCTCCTCGACCGACACGAACGCCCGCAGCCACGGATCGGCCCGGTCACGGCGTTCCCGGGCCGCGGCGACCGCGTCCGGACCGGTGCTCACCGCAGCAGGTCCGGCGTCTCCCACTCCGCTCCGTGCAGGTGCACCGCCAGGAACGCGAAGACGGTCTCGTACCAGAGTTTCGCGTGGTTCGGCGCGAGCACCCAGTGGTTCTCGTCCGGGAAGTACAGGAACCGGTGCGGGTTGGCCTCCGGGTCGGGCCGGCGGGACACCAGGTCCCACCACAGCCGCAGGCCCTCGCCGATCGGGACGCGGTGGTCGCGGTCGCCGTGGATCACCAGCATCGGGGTGGTGACGGCGTCGGCGTGCCGGTGCGGGCTGTTCGCCAGCGCCATCTCCGGGGTCATCTCGGTCAGCCAGTAGCCGGCGTGGTCGGTCGTGGGGCCGAACTGGTCCAGGGCCCAGAGGCTCGCGTGGGTGACGATCGCGGCGAAGCGGTCGGTGTGCCCGGCCACCCAGTTCGCCATGTAGCCGCCGAACGAGCCGCCCATCGCCGCCGTGCGGGTGCCGTCGACGTCCGGCCGCGCGACGACGGCGTCGGTCACGGCCATCAGGTCGGTGTACGGCGGGCCGCCCCAGCGGCCCCAGCCGCGCTGCACGAACTCGTAGCCATAGCCGGTGGACAGGGCCGGGTCGGGCAGCAGCACGGCGTACCCGCGGGCCGCCATCAACCAGGGGTTCCACCGCCAGGTCCAGGCGTTCCAGCTGCTGATCGGGCCGCCGTGGATCCACAGCAGCAGCGGTGCCGGGGCGTCGGGCCCCGCACCGTGCGGGAGCACCAGCCAGGCCCGGACCCGGGTGCCGTCCGCGGTGGTCGTCTCGGTCTCGGTCAGCGTGCCGGGCAGCTCGACCGGCGGGATCGGCCCGCGCAGGTGGACCGGCAGCGTCCCCGGACGGGCGGCGTCGACCCGGACCGGTGCGGGTGCGGCGTCGTAGGCGCTGCGCAGGGCGTACACCCAGTGCCCGTCCGGGCTCGGGACCGGGTCGGTGTAGCAGCCGTGGTCGTCGGTGAGCCGGGTGACCCGGTCCGCACCGGGTGTGCCACCGAGGTCGATGCGGAACAGCGGGCCGCGGCCGTCCTCGTCGGCGGTGACGACCAGCGCCGCGGAGTCCGCCGTCCAGCGCACGGCCGACGGCATCCGGTCCCAGTGCGGCGCGACCGGGCGGACGGCACCACCGGCGAGGGGGACCAGGACCAGGTCCACCCGCGGTGCGGCCGAGGGGGTGGAGACCCGCTCGCGGACCACGACGACGGCGCCGCCGCTGGGGGCGATCCGCGGGCCGGAGTACTCGTGCTCGTCGTCGCGGAGCAGCTCGCGCCGCTGCCCGGTCGCCACGTCGACGACGACCACGCCGGGCCGCGTCCGGCCGTACCCGGCCGCGAAGGACCAGCCGGTCACGACCTGCGTGCCGTCCGGCGTGACGTCGAACCGGGCCTGGTCCAGCGCCCGTCCCGGCTCGGGGGTGAGGTCGGTCCAGTCGTCCCCGTCCCGCACGAGCAGCCGGTTCTGCGCGGGGCCGAGATCGCGGTCCCAGTACCGCACCGGGTAGCCGGTGTGCAGGATCGCGGTCACCCGCGCGTCGCTGCGGGCCGACCGGCGGGTCTCGTCGTCCTCCCCGGTGACGGCTCCGGGCAGGGTCGGCGACGACACGACCAGGGTGCCCGAGTCCCGGGCGACGACGGCGTCGTCGATCCCGCCCGGCCGCCCGCCCGCCGGGTGGGCCTCCCCGCCGTCCGCGGGCAGGCACCACAGCCCGGCCGGCGGGTCGGTGTCCGACGTGCTGTCCGGATCCGGTCGTGCCGAACGGAACAGCAGGTCCCCGTCCGGGGTGAACACCGGGCCCGACTCGCCCGCCGCGCCCCGGGTCAACCGGCGGGCCGGTGCCGTGCCGGACGGGTCGATCTCCCACAGCGCGGTCCGGTAGCGGGCCCCGTCGGCCTCCAGCTCGGCGACCCCGGTCACCAGCCGGGTGCCGTCCGGGGACAGGGCCAGGCCGGCGAGCCGGGGGAGCGCCACGTAGGCGTCGAGATCGTGGAACGGGGTCTGCGGGGTGTCCGCGGCGCTCGGCACACCCGTTCCTACCACCCCGGTCAGGACGGCAGCAGCAGCACCTTGCCGGTCGTGCGGCGGCCCTGCAGGTCCTCGTGCGCGGTGCGGGCCTGCTCCAGCGGGTAGCGGTGCCCGATCCGGACGTCGAGGCGGCCGGCCGCGACCTCGGAGTAGACCGCGGCCGCCTTCGCCCGCAGCGCAGCGGTGGTGTCCACGAAGTCGAACAGCTTCGGGCGGGTCAGGAACACCGATCCGGCGGAGTTGAGCCGCTGCGGGTCCACCGGCGGCACCGGACCGGACGCGGCGCCGAACAGCACCAGCATGCCGCGCTTGCGCAGCGTGGCGAGACTCGCGTCGAACGTCGTGGCCCCGACGCTGTCGAACGCGGCGTGCACCCCCTCGCCGCCGGTCAGCTCGCGGACGGCGGCGGCGAGGTCGTCGACCCGGGTGTAGTCGATCACCTCGGCGGCACCGGCGCCGCGCGCCAGCTCGGCCTTCTCCGCGCTCGACGTGGTCGCGATCACCCGGGCGCCCTTCGCGGCGGCCAGCTGGGTGAGCAGCAGCCCGACCCCGCCCGCCGCGGCGTGCACCAGCACCGTCTCGCCGCCGGAGAGCGGGAACGTGTCGTTGACCAGGAAGTGCGCGGTCATCCCCTGGAGCAGGGACCCGACCGCGACGTCGTCGGGCACCGCGTCCGGAACCGGGACGGCCTTGTCCCACGGCACCGCGACCTGCTCGGCGTAGCTGCCGAGGGTCTCGGCCCAGGCGATGCGGTCCCCGGCCGCGACCCCGCTCACCCCCTCGCCGAGCGCGGTCACCCGGCCCGCACCCTCCAGGCCGGGGGTGTAGGGCGTCGGCATCGGGTAGATGCCCTCGCGCTGGTAGGTGTCGATGTAGTTCACGCCGGCCGCAGCGACCTCGACGAGCACCTCTCCCGGGCCCGGGGCCGGGACGTCGACGTCCGCGACCTCCAGCACCTCGGGCCCGCCGGCCTTCGTGACCCGCACCGCACGCATGTGTCCTCCTCGATCGGCTCCGCTGACGCCCGTGATCATGCCCTCACACGTCGCGGCGCAGCATCCGGAGCACCAGCACGACCGCCCCGGTGGCCAGGTAGCCGAGCGCGACCAGGGCGCTGCGGACCAGCTCGCCCGGTGGCAACGGGTCGCGCAGCACGTCCGCCGCCGCGCCCCAGCCGGTGGTGAGCAGCCACGGCCGCAGCGGTTCCAGCGCCGGGACGGCGGCGAGCACCCCGAACAGGATCAGCCCGCCCAGCACCGACGACACCACGACCAGCGGATGCTTGGTGCACGCCGACACCGCCAGCGCGACGGCCCCGACCGCGGCCAGCTGCACCAGCGTCCAGCCCGCCGCGATCGTGACCCGGCCCAGCGCGTCGGGCAGCGACAGGACGGTGCCGGACAGGGTGAGCAGCGACCCGCCGTCGCCGGTGGCGAGCACGACCGGCGGACCGATCAGCGTCGCGCCGGTGAGCAGCCCGGACAGGGTGACCAGGCCGACCGCGACGGCCGCGACCACGAGCACCCCGAACGCCTTCGCGGCGACCAGGCGCAGCCGGCCGACCGGCGCGAGCAGCAGCCCGCGCAGGGTGCCGTGCTGGCTCTCCCCGGCGATGGCGTCCGCGGCGGCCACCGCGACGACGAGCGGGAGCAGCAGGGTCAGCAGGATCGACAGCGCGGCGACGGGGAGGGTCAGGCCGTTGCCGGTGACCTCGCTGAGCAGGCTGCGCCGGGGCCGGTCGGAGAGCACGATCCCGATCCCGATCAGCACCGGCACGGCGGTGAGCAGCAGGAGCATCACCCAGGTGCGGGGACGGCGCAGCACCCAGCGCAGTTCGGCGCCGAGCAGGCGGGTCCAGGAGGCCGGGCGCGGCGCGGCGTCGACGGCGGTCACGACTCGGTGATCCGGGTGAACAGCGTCTCCAGGTCCGGACGGTGCCGCCGCAGCCCGTGCACCGGGACCTCGGCCCGGACCAGTGCGGCGAACATCTCCGGCGCCGGCGGGCCGTCGGACACCAGCACGCCCGCCGCGTCGGCGCGGGCGGTGGCGCCGAGCGCCTGCAGGGTGTGCAGCGCCCCGGGCACGTCGGCGGTGGCGATCTCCCAGCCGCCGGCCACGGCGTCCAGCAGCCGGTCCAGCCGGCCGGACGCGAGCAGCGAACCGTGCTTGAGCACGGCCACGTGCGAGCAGACCGCCTCGACCTCGGCGAGCAGGTGCGAGGACAGCAGCACCGTCGCACCGGCGTCCCGCAGCTGGGCGACGACGGCCCGCACCTCCCGGGTGCCCGCCGGGTCGAGGCCGTTGGTCGGCTCGTCGAGCACGACCAGGCGGCGCGGCACCAGCAGGGCGGCGGCCAGCCCGAGGCGCTGTTTCATCCCCAGCGAGTAGCCGCGGAAGCGGCGACCGGCGGCGGCGGTGAGACCGACCCGGTCGAGCGCGGTCTCCACCGCCGGGCGGATCTGCCCGGCGGCCAGTCGTGGCTCCACGGCGGCGACCCGGCGCAGGTTCTCCCGGCCGCTGAGGAAGGGATGGAACCCGGGCCCCTCGACCAGCGCCCCGACGTCGGGCAGCGCCGCGGGCAGCCCCTCGGGGACCGGACGGCCGAGCAGCTCCACGGTGCCCGAGGTGGGCCGGGTCAGGCCGAGCAGCATCCGGATCAGGGTGGTCTTGCCGGAGCCGTTGGGCCCGAGCATCCCGAACACCGAGCCGGCGGGGACGTCGAGGTCGACGCCGTCGACCGCGGTGACGGAGCCGAAGACCTTGCGCAGGTCCCGCACCCGGGCGGCGGGTGCGGCGGGTACGGGATCGGTGCCGGGCCCGGCCGTGGCGGGGTCGAGGTCGGTACTGCTCACCGGGCGAGTGCCGCGCCCAGCACGTCGGTCCCGACGGCACCGGCGGCGAACCGGCCGTCGTCGGTCAGGATCGCCGATCCGGCGGCCGTGGTGATCGCGTGCCCGCTGCCCCACGGCCCGGATACCGGGGCGCCGACCGCCGCCGGGTCCACCCGCTCGGTCCCCTCGCCGGACGGCACGCTCCCGACGGCGACGGCGTCCCAGCCGTCACCGACGGTGCGGGGCCGCTCGCGGTCGCCGGGGCGGCCGTCGGGGCGTGGTTCGCGGGCCGGTGCGTCCTGCACCGTGGCGCCGGGCGGTGGGGTGAAGGTGAACAGCGCCGGGTCCTGCGGCCCGACGGTGACGTCGTCGAACCCGGCCCGCAGGACGGGTTCGGGCCCGGCGCCGAGCACGCTCAGCTCGAGCGGCATGCGGGTCTCGGCGTCCACCGCCGCCCGGACCTCGCGCAGCACGGTGCGCTCGCCCGGCCGCGGGGCCAGCACCAGTGTGTACGCCGGCCGGCCCGCGACCTCGGTGGTGCCGTCGACCGTGACCACGCTGCTGTCGCGCAGCGACGCCACGATCTCCCGGGCCCGCGCCTGCGGGTCCGCGCCCTGCGCGTCGGTGGACTCCCCGCCGGGCTTCGCCGGGATCCGGGTGGCGGTGCGGTCGCCGGAGTCGTAGGCCCAGGTGACGGCGCCGTCGCGGACGTAGGTGCGCTCGCCGTCGGGCCGGGGGAGTGCGAGGCGCCCGCGGCCGGTGCCGTCGGACCACACCCGTGCGGTCGACGCGCCGTCGGTGAGCGCACCCTCGGGGGCACCGGGGATGGCGGGCAGGCCGAGCCGGTTGTCCACGGCCACCGTGCCCGCCAGCGCCACCGGCTCCGCGTCGAGCACCGACGCGACGAGCTCCTCGGGGGTGACCGGCGGGAGCTCCGGCGCCGCCGAGGCACTCCGTGCCCCGGCGATCCCGGCGGTGGTGGCGACGGCCAGCGTGACGGCGAGCGCGGCGACGGCACCGCGCCGCAGCGACCGGGATCGGGAGGTCATGACACCAGAGTGCCGTACACGGGGGTCGTCGTGCAGGGCCGTCCGGCCGGAACCGCCGCGGGGCCGGTCAGGAACGGTCGGTGGCCCCGGCGAGCGGGCGGTCCGCGGTGGCGGCGGACCCGTCCGGGACGGGCGCGGCCGCAGGCGGGCGGGTCGCGGTGGCCGCCCAGACTCCCGCCGCGGCGGCGGCGACCAGACCCGCGCCGAGCACGTGCAGCGACACCAGCAGCTCCGGGACCCCGAGCGCGTACTGCACGCCGCCGAGCAGACCCTGGGCGAGCACGATCACCACGAGCAGCCGGAAGCGCCGGACGAGCGCGGCCGGAGCGCCGGTCGCGTGCAGCAGGAAGCCCAGCCCGATCAGCGTGCCGAGGTAGCCGAACAGCAGGTCGGCGTGCAGCTGGGCGAGCAACGGGATGCCGATGTCGAGCCGCGGGGTCTCCGGGTCGCCGCCGTGCGGGCCGGCCGCGGTGACCAGCGTGCCGGCGACCAGGAGTGCGGCGAGCACGACCGTGGACACCGCGACGAGCCACCGGCCGGCGGCGGGGACCGTGCGGGTGACCGGGCCGTCGGCCTCGGTGGTGGCGTCGACCAGCAGGACCGAGAACCAGACCAGCACCATCGAGGCCAGGAAGTGCAGCATCACCGTCCACCAGACCAGACCGGCGAGCACGGTGATCCCGCCGATCACCGCCTGGGCGACGACGCCCAGCGGCATCGCCAGGGCCAGCGCGGTGAGCCGGCGCCGCCGGGGCCGGGTGAACAGGACGCCGAGCAGGGTCGCCCCCGCCGCGAGCACCACCAGGATCCCGAGCAGCCGGTTGCCGAACTCGATCCACATGTGCAGCGGTGCGATCTCGGCGTGCGAGACCGGCACCATGCTGCCCGGCTCGCACTGCGGCCAGGTCGAGCAGCCGAGGCCGGAGCCGGTCACCCGCACCACCGACCCGGTGACCCCGATGCCGATCTGCGCCACCAGGTTCGCGATCGCCAGGCGGCGCACCAGCACCGGCGGGGCGGACGGCACGCGGGCGAGGAGACCGGTCAGGCGGGACACACTACGGATGGTAGAAGAACGCCCGCCCACCCCTCGTCGCCGGTCTCCGCTCCGGCGCCCGATCACCCGCCGGGCCGGTGCGGGGTGGGGTGCACCAGACGGTGCATCACGGCGTCCAGGGGACCGGGGCGGCCCGCCCGGTCCAGCCGGTCCGCCAGCAGTACGGTCAGCACCCAGACGGCGGCGGCGACGGCCAGTGCCCCGGCCGCCCCGACCTGCGGGCCCAGGCCGATCAGGTCGCGGTGCAGGAGCACCGCCACCAGCACCGAGTTCAGCAGGTAGCAGGTCAGCGAGCGGCGCCCGGCCGCGGCGACCACGCGCACACCCCGGCCCGGCGCCCGCTCGGCCCGCAGCCCCCAGAGCGCGAACGCCGCGGCGTACCCCGCCCCGCCCGCGACCCCGGTGAGTATCTGCAGGGCCGCCAGCAGCCCCGCGGCCACGGGTCCGGCCGCGACGACCCCGAGCACGAGCAGGACCATCGGGACGGCCCCGGCGACCGAGACCGCGATCCCGCCGGCGGCGACCCGGCGCAGCAGCGCACGGTGCGCTCCCGGGTCGTCCAGCAGCCCGGCCCGCGCCGCCAGGTACCCGAGCACCACCAGCACGAACAGCGGGTAGCCGACGGCGACGAACACCGGTGCGACCGGAACCGACCAGGCGCGGGCGATCCAGTCGCCCACCGAGCGGTAGCCGGGGACCACCTCCGACGCGTCCCCGGCGGAGCCCGCCGCGACGGTCATCACGAGCGGGACGGTGACCAGTGAGACCGCGCCGAACCAGCCGGCGACCCGGACGATCGTGCGGGTGGGGCGCAGCAGCAGCCACCCGGTGAGCAGGCAGGCCAGCCCGTAGGAGGCGAGGATCTCGCCGGGGAACACCAGGAACGCGTGCACCGCGCCGAACAGCAGGAGATACCCGCCGCGACGGCGGAGCAGGGTCCGCACGTGGGCGTCGCCGGCTCCGCGGGCCCGGAGCCGGGCCACCGACCAGGCGAGTCCACCGCCGAAGAGGATCGCGAACATCGGGAACGCGCGGTTGTCCAGCACGACGGTGGTCAGCACCGCGGCCACCCGGTCGCGGACCGGGCCCTCCGCGACACCGGTGCCGAACGGGGTGCCGGCGTACACCCCGGCGTAGGCCATCGCGATGAGCAGCAGCATCACGCCCCGGGCCAGGTCGGGCCCGAGCCTGCGGACGGGGGGTGCGGGAGGGGCGACGGCCACGGGAACCTCGTCGGATCGGAGCGGACGGACCGCCGCAGATCGTGACCGGTCGCCCGGTCCGCCCACATGTGCCGGAAGTCAGGTCCAGCGCACGGTGCGCGCCGCGAGCAGCCCGGCGGCCACGGCCCATCCGGCGAGCACGAGCAGCGGCCCGGCCGGTGGGAACTCCCCGGTCCCGAGCGCCGCCCGCAACGCCTCGGCGAGCGCACCGGAGGGCAGCCAGGTCGCCACGACCGCCAGCGGCCCCGGCAGGTCCGCGACCGGGACCACGATGCCGCCGGCCAGCAGCAGCAGGAACCAGACCACGTTCGCCACGGCGAGCACGATCTCGGCGCGCAGCGTCCCGCCGACGAGGATGCCGAGCGCCCCGAACGCGGCCGCCCCGAGCGCCACCGCGACGATGGCGCCGTCGAGCCGGGCCCCGAACGGTGTCCAGCCGAGCACCGCGGCCAGTACGAGCAGCACCACGACCTGGATCACGACGACGACGGCCACCGCGGTCAGCCGCCCGCACACCAGCAGCCACCGGGGGATCGCGGTCGCGGCGAGCCGGCGCAGCGCGCCGTAGCGGCGGTCGAACCCGAGCGCGATCGCCTGGCTGGTGAACGCCGAGCTCATCACGGCCAGCGCCAGCATCGAGGCGAGGACCCAGTCGACCCGCGGTTCCGGGGACGGGAGCGCCGGGATCAGCGTCAGCGCCGCCAGCAGCGCGGCCGGGATGAGCAGCGTCAGCAACACCTGCTCGGCGTTGCGCAACGCCAGCCGGGCCTCCAGGCCGCCCTGGGCCCGCAGCATCGCCAGGGTGCTGCCGCGCCCGGGGTCGGGGGTGAAGGTCCCCTGGGGGAAGAGTTCGCTCACGAGCGCAGCTCCCGTCCGGTGAGGTCGAGGAAGACGTCCTCGAGGCTGCGCCGCACGACCTGGACGTCGTCGGCCATGACGCCCTGGTCGGCGCACCAGGCGGTGATCGCGGCCAGCGCGGCCGGGTTGATCCGGCCCTGCACGCGGTAGCGGCCCGGGGCGGTCTCCGACGCCCAGTACCCGCGGGGCAGCCGGGATGCGAGACCGCGGACGTCCATCCGCGGCCGGGCCCGGAAGCGCAGCTCGGTCTGGTCACCCGCGGTGAGCTGCGCCGGTGACCCGTGTGCGACGACCCGGCCGTGGTCGAGGATCACCACGTCGTCGGCGAGCTGCTCGGCCTCGTCCATCAGGTGCGTGGTCAGCAGGACCCCGACGCCGTCGCGGCGCAGCGCCCGGATCAGGTCCCACACCAGGTGCCGGGCCTGCGGGTCGAGCCCGGCCGTCGGCTCGTCGAGGAAGACCAGCTCCGGGCGCCCGACGACGGCGCAGGCCAGCGCGAGCCGCTGCTGCTCACCGCCGGAGAGCTGCTTGTACGGCGTGCTCGCGCGCGGCCGGAGACCGAGGACGTCGATCAGGAAGTTCGGGTCGATCTGGTTCGCCGAGCAGTCGGCGACCAGGTGCAGCATCTCGCCGGTCCGCACCGCCGGGTAGGCGCCGCCGCCCTGCGGCATGGCGCCGACCCTGGCCCGGACGGCCTCGTCGTCGGGCGCGTGGCCGAGCACGGTGACCTCGCCGGCCGACGCCCTCCGGAAGCCGGTGCACACCTCGACGGTGCTCGACTTCCCGGCGCCGTTCGGGCCGAGCAGCGCCAGCACCTCGCCACGGGCGAGATCGAGGTCGACGCCGTCGACGGCGGTCGTCGTCCCGTAGCGGACGACCAGCCCACGCAGCTGCAGCGCGGCGTTCACGAGGCCGTCACCCCGGTCGGGACGGCCGGTTCGGCCGGGGCCCGCAGCCAGCGCCGGACGACGAGCAGTGCCAGCGCGAACATGACGAGGCCGGCGACGATGGCCAGCGGCAGCTGGAAGCCCCGGAAGATGAAGTCGGCCCCGGTCGGCGGCACGACGAGCGCGAGGAACGCCGACAGCAGCAGCATCGCCCGGCGGTAGCGGGGCATCGCCCGGGTCGCGACCAGCGGGAGCAGCGCCCAGAACAGGTACCAGGGGTGCACCACGGGTCCGAGCAGGAGCACCGCGCCGAGCCCGGCGCCGGTCCCGGTGACCGGATCGATGCGGCCGCGCAGGCAGCCCAGCAGCAGGACGACGACGATGATCACCATCGGCACCACGAACAGCCCGCGGGCGATCGTCAGGGTGCTCTCGGTGTGGTCACCGAGCCCGGCCACCCGACCGACCTGGCCGGCGACCAGGCCGACGTCGGTGCTCACCGACATCCAGCTGAGGATCTCGCTCGGCGCGGACAGCCCGCGCAGCCAGTTGAAGCCGAGCCCGGTGATGAGGCTGAAGAAGGTGAGGACGACCCCGGCCACCGCGGTGAGCCAGCCGGTCATGACCGCCCAGTCGGCGATCCGACCGCCGCGGCGCCGGATCAGGTACACCCCGACGAAGCCGAGCGCGAGCAGCGCGGGCAGCTTCACCGCGGCCGCGGCGACGATCAGCGCGGCACCCCCGGTGATCCGCCACCACGGCTGGACGGTGTCGTCGGTCCCGAGCATGACGTACAGGCCGACCAGCATCAGCGGGATCATGATCGACTCGTTGTGGATGCCGCTGATCATGTGGAACAGCACCAGCGGGTTCGCGGCACCGAGCCAGAGCACGAGCCCGGCGTCGAGCCCGAACCGGCGGGCCAGCCGCGGCAGCACCCACACCAGCATCGCGACGCCGACCAGCATGAGCAGCCGGTGCTGGAAGATCCCGAGCACGACGTTCTCGCCGCTGAACGCGGTGATGACCCGGCCCAGACCGAGGAACAGCGGTCCGTAGGGGGCCGGGGTGTCCCGCCAGATCGTCGGGATGCCGCGGGTCAGCGGGTCGTCGACGCCGAGCGCCTGGGCCGGTCCGATCGTGTACGGGTCGATCCCCCTGGCCAGGGTCGCGCTCTGGGCGAGGTAGCTGTAGATGTCCTTGGAGAACATCGGCGGCGCCAGCGCGAGCGGGAGCCCCCACAGCAACGCGGTGCGGGTCAGCTCGCGGCGTTCCGGGGCGGGGTGCCGGGCACCGCGGGCGGTGAGCATCCGGGCGATCCAGAGCCACGCCGTGACGACCATCAGCAGCCCGGCGTAGGTGACGGCGATCGCCAGGGTGACGTTGCGGGCCGGCAGTCCGAGCACCCGCAGGCCGTTGAACGGGTGCGGGGCCGGGAACGCGCCGGAGCCCAGCGCACTGATCCCCATCAGGATCGCGCCGGTCAGCCCGAGGATGCGCGCGATGCGGGCCTGCTCGCGCAGGCCGCGCCGGGCGGTCGGCGGCCGGCCGGTGGATCCGGCGGACCCCGCCGGGTCCGCTGGCTCCGCTCTCGTCGGAGGTTCGTCGCGCCCGGGTGGGGCGACCTCGGGCGTCACCATGACTCCGCAGGTTAGTGGGGCGGGTCCGGGGCCCCGGTGACCGGTCCTCACCGGCCGCGACCGTTCGGACGGGTGAGCCGCGTCACGACGGGAGGGGGCGGTTTTGCTGCCGTCGGACATATCCGCAACACTGGTGTTGTGAAAACGAACCGGACCGCGCCGCCGCGCACGGACCCCGCCTGCGGGCACGGGTCCGAGCCGGCCGTGCCCGCGTCCGGATCCGGTACCCGGGCCGCGGTGGCCAGGGTGCTCCTGGAGCAGGGTCCGGTCCCGGCCGCCGTCGTCGCGGGGGAGCTGGGGCTGACCGAGGCCGCCGTCCGCCGGCACCTCGATGCGCTCATCGCCGACGGCGAGGCGGCCGTCCGGGCCCCGGCCCGGTCCACCCGTCCCCGGGGCCGCGGCCGTCCGGCGCGCGAGTACCTGCTCACCGACGCGGGCCGGGTGCGGTTCGGCCACGGGTACGACGACCTGGCCACCTCGGCACTGCGGTTCCTGGCCGAGACGGCGGGGGAGGCCGCGGTGGACGCGTTCGCCCGCCGCCGCGTGCACGACCTGCTCGGTGCCGAGATGGCCGCCGTGGTCTCCGCCGGTGACCCGCAGGACCGCGCGGAGGCGCTCGCGAGCGTGCTCAGCTCCCGTGGCTACGCCGCACAGACCCGCCGCGGCGGGTTCGGGGTCCAGCTGTGCCAGCATCACTGCCCGGTGGCCCACGTGGCGACCGAGTTCCCGGAGCTGTGCGAGGCGGAGACCAGGGCCTTCGCCGACCTGCTCGGCACCCACGTGCAGCGCCTGGCGACGATCGCCCGCGGCGACGCCGCGTGCACCACACACGTCCCGCTGGAGGATCCCGAACTCCTCGGCCGGGTACGGCAAGGAGGAGGAAGGATCGAGGTGCCCGCCTCCCGCAACGGAATCGAGCACCCCGGACACCGGTTGCAGAGGGAGAACGTCCCCCGACCGGAAGCACCACCTCCGAAGCTGCGGAGCAGCGAGACGAACGGCACGCCATCGTCCCGCACCGTTGGTCAGCAACCACCTCCGAAGCTGCGGAAGATGCAAGAAGAAGACGGCCCCGCCGAAGGCGGGACCATCTCCCACCACGGTCCCCGAAAGGGAGGCAGTACCCGATGACGACCACTCCTGAAGTGCGCACCGAGCTCACGCAGGAGGAGACGATCGCGGCGCTCGGCCGGTACGACTTCGGCTGGGCGGACTCCGACGAGGCCGGCTCCATCGCGAAGCGCGGCCTCTCCTCGGAGGTCGTCGCCGACATCTCCCGCCTGAAGGACGAGCCCGAGTGGATGCTCGAGTTCCGTCAGAAGTCGCTCGACCTCTTCGGCAAGAAGCCGATGCCGCGGTGGGGATCCGACCTGTCCGGGATCGACTTCGACAACATCAAGTACTTCGTGCGCTCCTCGGAGAAGCAGGCCGCCACCTGGGACGACCTGCCCGAGGACATCAAGAACACCTACGACAAGCTGGGCATCCCGGAGGCCGAGAAGGCCCGCCTGGTGTCCGGTGTCGCCGCGCAGTACGAGTCCGAGGTCGTGTACCACTCGATCCGCGAGGACCTCGAGCAGCAGGGTGTCATCTTCCTGGACACCGACACGGCGCTCAAGGAGCACCCGGAGCTGTTCAAGGAGTACTTCGGCTCGGTGATCCCGGCCGGGGACAACAAGTTCTCGGCGCTGAACTCCGCGGTCTGGTCCGGCGGGTCGTTCATCTACGTGCCGCCGGGCGTGCACGTCGACATCCCGCTGCAGGCCTACTTCCGGATCAACACCGAGAACATGGGCCAGTTCGAGCGGACGCTGATCATCGTCGACGAGGGTGCCTACGTGCACTACGTCGAGGGGTGCACCGCGCCGATCTACAAGACCGACTCGCTGCACTCGGCCGTCGTCGAGATCGTGGTCAAGAAGGGCGGCCGCTGCCGCTACACCACGATCCAGAACTGGTCGAACAACGTCTACAACCTGGTCACCAAGCGCGCCAAGGCCGAGGAGGGCGCGACCATGGAATGGGTCGACGGCAACCTCGGCTCCAAGGTGACCATGAAGTACCCGGCCGTGTGGCTGATGGGCGAGCACGCCAAGGGCGAGGTCCTGTCGGTCGCGTTCGCGGGCGAGGGCCAGCACCAGGACGCCGGGGCGAAGATGGTGCACCTGGCGCCGAACACGTCGTCGACGATCATCTCGAAGTCGGTGGCCCGTGGTGGCGGCCGTACCTCGTACCGCGGCCTGATCCAGGTCAACCCGCGGGCGCGGAACTCGCGGTCGACGGTGAAGTGCGACGCGCTGCTCGTCGACACGATCTCGCGGTCGGACACGTACCCCTACGTCGACATCCGCAACGACGACGTGTCGATGGGGCACGAGGCCACCGTCTCCAAGGTCTCCGACGACCAGCTCTTCTACCTGATGAGCCGCGGTCTGTCCGAGGACGAGGCGATGGCCATGGTGGTGCGCGGGTTCGTCGAGCCGATCGCGCGCGAGCTGCCGATGGAGTACGCGCTGGAGCTGAACCGGCTGATCGAGCTGCAGATGGAGGGTTCCGTCGGATGACGTCGGATGTTGCTGGCCTCGCCCCCGAGCTGAAGGGGGCCAAGGAGGGCCAGGGTGAGGTGCCGATCGCCTCGGCGGGCGAGCGGTTCCAGTCGTTCGACGTGGACGCCTTCGAGGTTCCCGGCGGGCGCGAGGAGAACTGGCGGTTCACGCCGCTGCGCCGGCTCAAGGGCCTGCACGACGGCTCCGCCACGTTCGAGGGCACCGCGCAGGTCACGGTCACCGGGACCGCCGGTGTGACGACCGAGACCGTCGGTCGTGACGACGCGCGGCTCGGCGAGGGCGGCACGCCGTTCGACCGGGTCGCCGCGGCGGCGTGGTCGGGGTTCCGGGAGGCCACCGTGGTCACCCTGGACGGCGAGCCCGAGCCGGTCACGATCACCGTCGAGGGCCCGGGAGCGGGCGCTACGGCCGCCGGTCACCTGCACATCCGCACCACCCCGCACACGCAGGCGACGGTCGTCGTCGTGCACCGGGGCTCGGGTGCGCTGGCCGACAACACCGAGGTCGTGCTGGCCGACGGCTCGCGGCTGACCCTGGTGGTCACCGAGGAGTGGGCGGACGACGCGGTGCACGTCGGCGCCGAGCACTACCGCATCGGCCGGGACGCGACGCTGCGCGGGACCGCTGTCCAGCTGGGCGGTGACCTGGTGCGGGTCAGCTCGACGGTGCGCTACTCCGGCCCCGGCGGCGACGCCGAGCTGCTCGGCCTCGGGTTCACCGACGCCGGTCAGCACCTGGAGCAGCGGCTGCTGGTGGACCACGCGGTGCCGAACTGCACCTCCAACGTGCTCTACAAGAACGCGCTGCAGAGCGACTCGCGCGACCAGGCGCACGTGGTGTGGATCGGTGACGTGCTGATCCGGGCCACCGCGGAGAACACCGAGACGTTCGAGTTCAACCGCAACCTGGTGCTCACCGAGCACGCGCGCGCCGACTCGGTGCCGAACCTGGAGATCGAGACCGGCGAGATCGTGAGCGCCGGGCACGCCAGCGCCACCGGCCGGTTCGACGACGAGCAGCTGTTCTACCTGCGCAGCCGGGGCATCCCGGAGGACCAGGCGCGACGGCTCGTCGTCCGCGGGTTCTTCGGCGAGATCCTGAACAAGATCACGCTGCCGGAGCTCAAGGAGCGGCTCGAGGCCGCCGTCGAGGCCGAGCTCGCCATCACCGGCGCCTGAGCGCCCCCACCACCACGGAAAGAGAACATGTCCACTCTGGAGATCAAGGACCTGCACGCCTCGGTCGAGACCGAGGACGGTCCGAAGGAGATCCTGCGCGGGGTGAACCTCACCGTCCGCGCGGGCGAGACGCACGCGATCATGGGTCCGAACGGCTCGGGCAAGTCGACGCTGGCCTACGCGGTCGCCGGTCACCCGAAGTACACCGTCACCTCCGGTGAGGTGCTGCTCGACGGCGAGAACGTGCTGGAGATGGCCGTCGACGAGCGGGCCCGGGCGGGCCTGTTCCTGGCCATGCAGTACCCGGTCGAGGTCCCGGGCGTGTCGATGGCGAACTTCCTGCGGTCGGCGGCCACCGCCACCCGCGGCGAGGCGCCGAAGCTGCGCACCTGGGTGAAGGAGGTCAAGGACGCCATGGCGGGCCTCGACATCTCCTCGGAGTTCGCGGACCGCTCGGTCAACGAGGGCTTCTCCGGCGGTGAGAAGAAGCGGCACGAGGTGCTGCAGCTGGAGCTGCTGAACCCGAAGTTCGCCGTGCTCGACGAGACCGACTCCGGCCTCGACGTCGACGCCCTGCGCGTCGTCTCCGAGGGCGTGAACCGGTACCGCGCGAAGGGCGACACCGGCGTCCTGCTGATCACGCACTACACCCGGATCCTGAACCACATCAAGCCGGACCGGGTGCACGTGTTCTCCGGCGGCCGCATCGTCGAGTCCGGCGGTCCCGAGCTGGCCGACGAGCTGGAGACCAACGGCTACGTCCGGTTCACCAAGGGTGCGAAGGCAGCGGTCTGACATGACCCTCACGAACGGAACCGGGACCACGGCCGGCCTGGACGCCGACGCCGTGGCCCGGATCCGGGCGGACTTCCCGATCCTCGGGCGCACCGTGCGCGAGGACCGGCCGCTGGTCTACCTCGACTCCGGTGCGACGTCGCAGCGGCCGCGTCAGGTCCTCGACGCCGAGCGCACCTTCCTGGAGCGGCACAACGCCGCCGTCCACCGGGGTGCGCACCAGCTCGCCGAGGAGGCCACCGACGCCTACGAGTCCGCCCGGGCCCGCATCGCGGCGTTCGTCGGCGCGCACGACGACGAGGTCGTCTTCGTCAAGAACGCGACCGAGGGCGTCAACCTGGTCGCGTACGGGTTCGGCAACGCCTCGGTCCGCACCGGTCTCGGGCCGGAGTCCGAGCGGTTCGCGCTCGGACCGGGTGACGAGGTCGTGGTGACCGAGCTGGAGCACCACGCCAACCTGGTCCCGTGGCAGGAGCTGTGCCGGCGCACCGGGGCGACCCTGCGCTGGTACTCGGTGACCGACGACGGGCGGATCGATCCCGGCTCCCTGGAGCTGTCGGAGCGGACGAGGGTCGTCGCGTTCACCCACCAGTCCAACGTGACCGGGGCGGTGGCGCCCGTGGCCGAGCTGGTGCGGCAGGCCCGGGCGGTCGGCGCACTCACCGTGCTCGACGCCTGCCAGTCGGTGCCGCACGCACCGGTCGACCTGCACGCA
Organism: Pseudonocardia sp. HH130630-07; assembly: GCF_001698125.1. Lineage (NCBI taxonomy): Bacteria > Bacillati > Actinomycetota > Actinomycetes > Pseudonocardiales > Pseudonocardiaceae > Pseudonocardia > Pseudonocardia sp. HH130630-07. The sequence continues at coordinate 5,277,466 of NZ_CP013854.1, forward strand.
CTCGGCGTCGACTTCGCGGTGTTCTCCGGGCACAAGATGCTCGGGCCGTCCGGGGTCGGGGTGCTCTACGGGCGGCGTGAGCTGCTCGCGGCGCTGCCGCCGTTCCTCACCGGCGGATCGATGATTGAGCTGGTGCGGATGGAGGGCTCGACCTACGCCCCGCCGCCGCAGCGGTTCGAGGCGGGCGTGCCGATGACGTCGCAGGCGGTCGGCCTGGGCGCGGCCGTGGACTACCTCGGCGCGATCGGCATGGACGTCGTCGCCGCGCACGAGGCGACCCTGACCGCGGCCGCGCTGGAGCAGCTGACCGCGATCGACGGGGTGCGGATCGTCGGCCCGCCGACGCCCGGCGAGCGCGGGGGAGCGGTGTCGTTCGTGGTGGCGGACATCCACGCGCACGACCTGTCCCAGGTGCTCGACGACCGGGGCGTCGCGATCCGGGTCGGCCACCACTGTGCGTGGCCGCTGCACCGGCGCTACGGGATCGTGGCGTCGGCCCGGGCGTCGTTCGCGGTGTACAACACCCTCGACGAGGTCGAGGCGCTGGCCGACGGCGTGCGCGCCGCCCAGAAGTTCTTCGGGACGGTGTGAGGCGTGCAGCTGCAGCAGATGTACCAGGAGATCATCCTGGACCACTACCGCGACCCGCACGGGTCCGGCCTGCGTGAGCCCTACGACGCCGAGACCCACCACGTGAACCCGACCTGCGGGGACGAGGTCACGCTGCGGGTCAAGGTCGACGGGGACACCGTGACCGACGTGTCCTACGAGTCGCTGGGCTGCTCGATCAGCCAGGCGTCGGTCTCGGTCCTGCACGATCTCGTCGCCGGCCGGTCGGTCGGCGAGGCCTGGAAGATCATGACGTCGTTCCAGGAGATGGCGCAGGGCCGCGGCCAGGTCGAACCGGACGAGGACGTCATCGGCGACGGCGTCGCCTTCGCCGGTGTCGCGAAGTACCCGGCCCGGGTGAAGTGTGCTCTCCTGGGCTGGATGGCGTTCAAGGACGCCGTGAGCCGCACGGACGCGACGATCGCCGCGCACGACACTGCGAACACTGCGAACCCCGAGGGGAGCCCGGCATGAGCGAGACGACCGAGAGCACCGAGGACGTGGTCCGCGGGGCGGCCGGCATGCCCGAGCCGCCGGCACCGGCCGAGGGTGCGAGCGTGGACGACCTGGAGGAGGCGATGAAGGACGTCGTCGATCCCGAACTGGGGATCAACGTCGTCGACCTCGGGCTCGTCTACGGCATCGACCGCGACGGCGACACCGCTGTCATCGACATGACGCTGACCTCGGCGGCCTGCCCGCTGACCGACGTCATCGAGGACCAGACCCGTTCGGCGCTCACCTCGGGCCCGGACGGCGGGCTGGTGTCCGACATCCGGATCAACTGGGTGTGGATGCCGCCGTGGGGCCCGGAGAAGATCACCGAGGACGGCCGCGAGCAGCTGCGCGCCCTCGGATTCCGGGTCTGAGGACCTCCGGCACCGGGCCGGGCCCCCGCAGCACGCGGGTGCCCGGCCCGTGGTCTGTCAGGAGAGGTGCACGTCCCGGATGCGCTGTTCGAGACCGGTGACGCCGGAGGTGTCGATGCCGAACGCCTCCTGCAGCACCGCCAGGACCTCCGGGACCGACCCGAGGTCGCGCTCCTCGGCGCGGCCGTCGGTGTGCCGGACGGTGTAGCGGGTGCCGCTCAGGGTGATCCGCCGGTCGGCGAACGAGCGCGCCGCGTTCAGCCCGGCCCGGAAGTGCGAGTCCGGGTGGTGCACCAGGTACCAGGAGCCCATCGCGTAGTCGACGTCCGGTACCGGGGTCAGCTCGATGTCGTACTGGGTGATCCAGTCGCCGGAACCCCGGCGCTGCAGCCGCCACCGGTCCGGCTCCCGGCGCAGGTAGCGGTAGTCGGCGAACGTGGTCGGCTGGACGGAGCCGTCGACCAGCCGCAGCGGCGCGGTCGGTACGGGGCCGCCGAAACCGACGTCGGCGATCACCGGGCCGTCGCCGGTCTCGACGAGGGTGACCCGGTGCGTGCGCTGCGTCGGCGGGGCGTCCTCGGCGATCCCCATGCGGACCCGGCCGAGCAGCGGGGTCACCGGATAGCCGAGTTCGCGCAGCATGTCGTGCAGCAGCGCATTGTGCTCGAAGCACCAGCCGCCGCGACCGCCGTGCACCAGCTTCGCGGCGATGGCGTCCCCGGTCACCGGGGGCTCGGTCCCGGTGAAGGGGTCCAGGTTCTCGAACGCGATCGCCGCGATGTGCGCCCCGACGATCCGGGCGAGCAGCTCCGCGTCGGCCGGGCCCGGTGCGACGCCGATCCGGTCGAGGTAGTCGGCCAGGGTGGTCTCCATACCGGTCACTGTCGTCCCTGCACACGGGTCGAGGTCAAGGCACTATCGCTCGCGGGCACCGCGCAGTGCCCACGCCCGCAGGTGGGTGTAGCCCCGGGTGTGCAGCGGCGGGATACGGCGCAGGTCGAACCGGGGGTCGTCGCGCAGCACCTCGTGCACCTCCCGGTCGACGAGCACGGTGTCGGGCCGGGCCTCCGAGGTCAGCCGGGCGGCGACGTTGACGACCTCGCCGTACACGTCGCCGTAGCGGGCCAGCACCATGCCGTGCGCCAGCCCGATCCGCAGCTGGGGCAGCGACGGCTCGGTCCGGACCCGGTCGCGCAGGCCGAGCGCGATCGCCGCCGCGTCGGCCGGGTGCTCGGTCACCCAGAGCACCTCGTCGCCGACGGTCTTGACGATCCGGCCGCGCCCGTCGGCGATGACCTCGGTGGTGACCGCGCCGAACCGCTCGATCATCTCGCCCAGCTCGTCCAGGGAGCGGCGCCGGGTGGTGCGGGTGAAGCCGACCATGTCGGCGAACCCGACCGACAGCGGCCAGGTGTCCGCGGCGATGTTCTCGGGATCGGACTCCCGTGCGCCCGCCGCCCAGCGGGCCGCGGTCGCGGCGAGGTGCCGCCGCCAGACGTAGGCCTGCAGCTCCTGCAGCTCGGGGAGCACACCGGCGGCCGTCCGGGCGGCGTCGCGCGCGCTCAGCTCGTCGGTGTAGGCGGCGGCGACCTGGGCGAGCATGCCGATCTGCCACTCCGCGAGCCGCGACAGCGACTGGGCGATGGCCCGGGCCACGGCCTCGCGCGCGGCCGGGTCCGGGAGCCAGGTGCCCGACAGCGCCTGGACCTTGCGGGCCGCGTCGAGGTCGGCCCGGGTGTAGAGACGCTCGTCCGGTCCGGAGTCGGGGAAGCCCAGCGCCCGCCAGAGCCGGCCCGACTCGTCGGGGTCCAGCCCGATCCTGGCGACCAGCTCGTCGCGGGTGAACTCGCGTGGTGACCCCAGGATCAGTTCGTCCAGGACCGCGCCGTCGACCTCGCTCCAGTCGACGGACGCCGGGTCGGGCAGTGGCGGGCGGGCCCTCGGTTCGTCCGGCACGGCGATCAGGTGGTGTGGACGACCAGCACGTCGACGCCGGCCCGGCGGGTCGCGTCGGCCGGGACCGATCCGAGCAGCCGGCCGGAGAAGGTGTTGAGGCCGCGATTGCCGATGACGAGCAGGTCGGCGTGGTGGTCGCGGACGGCCTTGCGCAGGACGTCGACGGGGGCTCCGTCCTCGGCGTGGGTCGAGACCGTGCGCGCGCCGGCGGCGGCGGCCCGGTCGGCGGCCTCGCGCAGCGCCTCCTCGGCCGGCGTCCAGCCGGTGACCAGGTACGCCTCGTCCTTCAGCGCGTCCTCGGCGGCCGCGGTGTCCTCCCGGCTGGCCGGGGTGTAGGCCGAGACGATCACCAGCGTCGCGTCGCTGTCGGCGGCGACACCGGCCGCACGCTCGACGGCGGCGAACGAGGTGGACGAGCCGTCGGTGCCGACGACGATGGTCCGGTAAGCGGGCATGGCAGCCTCCGTGGGGGAGCGGGCCGCCCCGACCCGCGCGCCGGCGCGCCCGGACGGTCCTCGACGGTGAGCGCAGCTCGCGAGCCGCGTCGGCCGACGGTACTACTGGTCCGGCGCGGACCGATCATGAGGCGCGGTCGTCATCGCCCGTTCGGGTGGGACGGGGTCCGGGCGGGGGTCGTACCCGACCGGAGCATGTGCAGCCTGACCCGGGACGGTGCGGCCCGGAAGACACCGGCCATCCCGGCGAGTGTCCCGGCGAGATCGTCCCGGCCGGTGAGGAACGACCGGCCGCTGCGCCCGGCGAAGAACGCGGCGAAGAAGGCCGGGGTGAGCGCGGCCGGCAGGTCCAGGACGGTCCGCAGGCCGTGCCGGCGCAGGCGGTGCACCGCGCGCGCCGACGGCGACCAGAGCAGCCGGTGCGCGGCGTCCACCGCGCGGGCCGGGTCCCCCGGCAGGTGCCGGACGAGCACCACGGCCAGTTCGGGGGCCAGCTGCAGGGCGGGGGCGACGCTGAACCCGGTGGCCGGGTGCACCAGCGGGGTGGCCGCGCCGAACGGCACCGGGTGCCGGGCCGCGCGGGGTGAGTCGACCGGGAAGCGGACCCGCTCCACCCGGGCGGTCGCGGGGACCTCGACGCCCAGCCCGGACAGCCGGGCGGTGAGCCGGTCACGCAGCTCGGGCAGCGGGAGGCCCGGCCGCCGGGCCAGCGACGTCTCCTCCAGCAGGACCGTGCCGTCGCCGTAGGGCACGGCGTAGAGGAACGTCGGCCAGTCCGTCCAGCCCGGTCCCGGTGTCCCGGCGGGGGAGCGCCAGTCCATGAACACCGCCTCCCCCGGCTCGAGGACCGGCGCCGCCCGCTCCTGGTCGACGACGACGCCGTAGGCGGTCTGCTCGGCGGCGACGCCGGCCACCGGGCGCAGTCGCGACGGGGCCCCGGTCGCGTCCACGACGACGGCGGCCGTGATCGCCCGCTCCGCCCCGGCCCCGTGCAGCCGGACCCGGTGCCCGTCGTCGTCCGGTGCCACGTCGCCGGGGCCCACCCGGCCGGTCAGCACGGTGACCGTGGACAGGGCCCGGTCGAGGTGCGCACGCAGCCCGGCGGTGTCGAGCACGGCGTACGGCCCGAGCGTGCGCTGCCCGCCGGGGCCGGGGAGGACCGCCCGGGCGGTGGGGCGGGCCGCGACGGCCGACTCCGGCAGCCCGGGCGGCAGCTCCTCCGGCCACGCGCAGTAGGTGGCGGTCCACGGCCGGTCCGGATCGGGATCGGCGAGCCCGGTGCGCAGCCCGCGGGTCGCGCAGGCCCCGGCGAGTGCCCGCCCCGCGGGGCCCGCGCCCAGCACGAGCACGTCGACGTCCGGCACGTCCGCACCCCCCTCTCGCGCCCTGTCGGCACGTCCTCCCGTCACCGTAGGCAGCCGGGCCGCCGGGCGCCCGGCGGGTTTGGGCGGCAGCCGGTGCCGGTCGTGGCCGGTAGGGTTCCGGCGTGCCGTTCCCTCCCTCCGCGCCGGGCGCGGTCACCGGTGGCTGCGACCGTGCGGTGCGGGACCGGTGGACTCCGCGGTAGGGGCCGGCGGCCACCGGCCCGCGACCCGGCTGGCCCGCCTCGTCGCCGATCTCGGGCCCGTCCTGCGGGTGGTGACCGGCCCCGCGGAACGGCCGGTGGAGGGGCTGACGATCCTGGACCCGGCCGAGCCCGGCGGGCCGGCGGGAGACCTCGCCGTCCTCGGGGTCGGGCTCGTCCCCGCGACGGCGGCCGACGCCCTCACCCGGCTGGCGGGCTGTGCCGCGCTGCTGCTCAAGCCGCCCGCGGCGACCGACCCCGCGGTCGCCGACGCGGCGACGGCGGCCGGGGTCACCGTGGTCGAGGTGGCCCCCGGGGTGGCCTGGGAGCAGCTGCTCCTGCTGCTGCGCCGGACCCTGGACCCGGTGACCGTGGTCGGCGACGACGGCACGGGCGACCTGTTCCAGCTGGCCAACGAGATCGCCGCGCTGCTCGACGCCCCGGTCACGATCGAGGACCCGGCGTTCCGGGTGCTGGCGTTCTCCGCCGGCCAGGAGGACACCGACGCCGGCCGGGTCGCGACGGTGCTCGGCCGCCGGGTGCCCGGCAGCTACCAGGACCGGCTCGTGCGGTCCGGGGTCTTCCGCGAGCTGGCCGCCACCACGGGTCCGGTGTTCGTGCCCGCGGTGTTCCCCGGCGAACGGCCCCGGGTGGCGGTGGCCGTGCGCGCGGGGAGCACCGTCCTGGGCTCGGTGTGGGCGGTGGTCGGCGGGCCACCGACCGGGCAACGGGCGGCGGCGTTCCGGGCGGCGGCGGAGATCGTCGTCCCGCACCTGCTGCGCGAGCGGGCCACCCTCTCCGGCGGGTCCCGGATCCGCGCGGAGTTCCTCGCCGCGCTCCTGGCCCGCGAGGGGGACCCGGCGGACGCGGTCCGGCGCCTCGGCCTGTCCGGGACGCCGGTGTGCGTGGTCGCCGTCGAGGTCGACGCGGCCGGGGGCGCGGGGCAGGTGGCGGAGACCCACCGGGTCGCGGACGCGCTCGGGCTGCACCTGCGCCTCGTGCACCGGTCCACCGCGGTGGTCGCGCTCGACGCCACCGTCTACGGCCTGCTCCCGATCACCGGCGAGTCCGCGGCGCTGCGGGTGGTCGAGGAGTTCGTCGAGCGGTCCGGCTCCCGCACGTCGCTGCGGGCCGCGGTCGGCCGGGTGGTGGAGGACCCGGCCGCGGTGGCGGGTTCCCGGGCCGACGCCGACGACGTCCTGCACCTGCTCGCCCGGACCGGCGCGACGACGGCGTCGGTGCGCACCGTGCGCACCGACCTGCTGGTGCTGCGGCTCGCGGCGGGGGAGCGGGACCTGCCGGAGGACACGCTGGTCGCGGGCGCCCTGCGCTACGACGCCGAGCACGGCGCCGACCTGACCGGGACGCTGTCGGCGTACCTCGACGCGTTCGGCGACGTCGGCCGGGCCGCGGCCCGGCTGCACGTGCACCCGAACACGTTCCGCTACCGGCTGTCCCGGCTGGCCGAGGTCACCGGCGCCGACCTGGGCGATCCCGACGTCCGGCTCGGTGCCCTGATCGACCTGCGGCTGCTGCGCCTGCGCGGTCGCTAGCGCTACCCCGCGCGGACCGCGCGTCCTGGCAGCGCGTCCGGGACGAGCGCGCCGTCGCGGATGACGGCGGTCCCGGCCACGACGACGTGGGAGAAGCCGGAGCTGGGCCGCACCGGGTCGGCGAACGTCGCGTTGTCGGTGACGGTGCCCGGGTCGAACACGACGACGTCGGCGTCGGCCCCGACCGACAGCCGGCCCTTGCGCTCCATCGCGGGCACCCCGCGGGCCGCGATCCCGGCCGGCACCGTGCTGCACCGGCGGACCGCCTCGGCGAGGTCGAGCGCACCCGACTCGCGGACGAGCGTGCGCAGGGTCCGGCTGTAGGTCCCCGCGGTCCGCGGATGGCCGACGGCGTCCGCGGGCAGCGGCCACGCCAGCGGGTCCACGGTCCCGCCGGGCCGGAACGGCTCGCCGCCGTCGGAGGCGACAGCGGTCTCGCCGAAGACCATCGCCTTGCGGATCAGCTCCCGGTCGGCGGGATCGGCCTCGTCGAGGAAGTGCACGAACGCCCACTCCGAACCGTGCTCGGCGCGCATCCGGGACAGCTCCCCGGCGTCGGCCATCCGCCGGCCGGAGGCCAGGTGCTGGATGGACGACGGAGTGAGACCCCGGCGGTGCAGCAGGTCCGGGGCGAGGAACGCGGCCCCGATCCCGGTCATCCCGCTGCCGTAGGGGTAGGCCTCGGTGGTGACCGGCGACCCGGCCGCGACCGCCCGGGACACGGTGGCGTGCACCCGGTCGAGGTGCCGGCCCGAGGTGCTGTTGACGTGGCAGTAGTGCATGTGGGCGCCGGTCTCCCCGGCCGCCCGGACGATCTCCTCGGCGCCGTCGACGACCCCGCCCGGGTCCTGCTCGACCAGGTCCCGCGCGTGGGTGTAGGTCGGCCGCCCGGCCGCGGCCGCCGCGGCGGCGATCCGCACGTACTCCTGCGCGTCGATGCCCGGCGCGTAGCCGACCGGGATGCCCACCCCGAGCGCGCCGTCGGCGAGGTCGTCCTCGACCAGCCCGATCACCCGGTCGATCAGGCCCGGCTCGGCGGCCCGCTGCCACTGCGGCACCGTCATCGCGGTGAAGACGTCGGCCAGCCGGCCGGTCGCGGGCACCCCGCCGACGACCTGCAGGCGGGCCGCGCCCCAGCTCGTCGCGAAGCCGTAGTTGATCGGCCGGCCGGCCCGGGCGGCGCGTTCGTAGGCGGCCGCCGCCGGGTACATGCCGACCTCCAGCTCCAGCGCGGTCGTCACGCCGTCGAAGGCCTGCAGGCGCATCCCGGGGATGTCCTCGCAGTGGCTGTGCAGGTCGACGAAGCCCGGCGCGACGACGAGCCCGCGGGCGTCGATCTCCCGCCGGCCGGTCAGCCCGGTCCCGACCTCGGTGACGGTGCCCGCCGTGATCCCGACGTCGAGGACGGCGTCGACCCCCGATCCGGGGTCGACGAGCCGTCCACCGGTGATCACCAGGTCGTGCTCGGTCATGATGCTCCCTCCGTCGCGGTGGCCGGCACGTCCGCCCGGCGGGGGCGGGTCACCAGCGAGATCAGTGCGGCCAGCAGCGTGGTCGCGGCGAGCAGCCCGAACGCGGCGCCGAACCCGGCCCGGTCGGCCAGCCAGCCCATGGCCAGCGGGGCGAGCACCCCGGCGAGCTGGCCGCCGGTGTTCACCACGCCCATCCCGGACCCGACGAGATCGCGCGGCAGTGACCGCAGCGGCATGCCGACGATGCCGATCGCGGCGAGCGCGCTGCTGAACATGGCGAGGCTCTGCAGCACGGTGAACGTCGTCGTGGACGTGGTCAGCAGCATCGGCACGAGCAGGACCGCGGACACCACCAGCGCGGGGACGACGAGCCGGCGCGGGTCGGCGTCGAACCGGCGGCTCATCAGCGTGCCGCCGACGATGACGCCGGCCGCCGTCACGAGCAGCGGGATCGACGCCGACACCCCGGCGGCCACCAGGGACAGCCCCCTGGCCTCCACCAGGTAGGACGGCACCCAGGTGATCATCCCGTAGTTGAGCATGTTGAAGCAGGCGAACATGAGCGCGCAGCGCAGGACCAGACCGTTGGTCAGCACGTGGCGCAGCGGCATGGCCGGTGCGTCGGTGCGGGCATCCGGCTCGGTCAGCTCCCGGGGCAGCGGCGGCGGCAGCAGCTTCCACAGGACAACGCCGAGGACGAGCCCGCCGACGGCGACGATCCAGAACGTGTGCCGCCAGCCGGTGAGCACGACGAGCGGGGCGACGATCAGCGGCCCGAGCCCGGCACCGACGAAGTTCGACGACAGCATCAGCCCGGCACTGCGGGTGCGCGCCTCCCGGGTGGTCCGCTCGGCGAGCGCCTTGAACGACGCGGCCGGGAACAGCGCCTGCGCCACCCCGAACAGCGCGCGCAGGACGAGCAGGGTGACCAGGCCGGGGGCGAACCCGGTGGCCGCGGTGAACACCGACCAGCCGACCAGTGACGCCAGCAGCAGCGGCTTGGCGCCGACCCGGTCGGCCAGCAGCCCGCCGGGCAGCTGGGTGACCATGTAGGCGATGGCGAACGCGGAGACGACCAGCCCCTGCTCGGTGCGGGTGAGGCCGAACTCGGCGCCGATCAGCGGCAGCGCGACGGCGATCATGACGCGGTCGATGTAGTCGATGATGTAGACGCCGACCAGCAGGCCGACGGTCCGTCGTCCGGTCCGCCGGACGGTCGCGGGTGACGTGCTGGTCGTACTCACTCGTGCGCCTCCCCGTGCTGTGGGCGATAGGGGATTGTGCCGCCGGGACCCACCTGGCGCGGTTCGTGCGATCGACCGAGGAACGCGGGCGTCGTTCGTCGGATCGCACGAGTGCCACCGGTCGTCACAGCGGTGACCATGCGGATACCCGTCGTGAGGAGTTCCGGTGAGCGTCCGTCCACCCCGCCGTGCCGTCGTCATCGGTGCCGGCGTCGTCGGCCTGTCCTGCGCCTGGCACCTGCAGCGGCACGGTGCCGAGGTCACGGTGCTGGACCGGTCCACCGTCGGGGCCGGTGCGTCCTGGGGCAACGCCGGCTACCTGACGCCGGCGCTCACCGTGCCGCTGCCGGAGCCGGCGCTGCTCCGCGAGGGGATCCGCGGGCTCGGTGACGCCGACTCCCCGCTGGCCCTGGACCCGCGGCCGGATCCGGGCACCGTGGCCTTCCTCGCGGCGTTCGCCCGCAACTCGACCGCGCCGCGGTGGCGGCGGGCGCTGGCCGCGCTGGCCCCGCTCGCCGCCGGGGCGCTGGGCGCGTTCGACGAGTTGGCCGACGCCGGGGTCGAGGTGCGGACCCATCCGGCGACGGTCCGGGTCGGGTTCCGCCCCGGCGCGGACACCACGGGCCTGACGCACGAGCTGGCCGCCGTCCGCGCGTCCGGGCTGGCCGTCGAGCACGGTCCCGGCACCACCGGCCCGCCGTTCTCCGAGCGGATCGGCCGGGTCGTGGACCTGCACGGGCAGCGCTACGTCGACCCCGGCCAGGTCCTGGCCGCGCTCGCCGGCGCGGTCCGGGACCGGGGCGGGCGGATCGTGCCCGGTGCCGCGGTGCGGACGGTCGGCTTCGGTCCGGACGGGCTGCAGGTCGACACCTGGTCCGGCGCGCCGCACCCGGCGGACGCCGTCGTCGTCGCGACCGGGGCCTGGCTGCCGGAGCTGGGCCGCGCACTGGGGCTGCGGGTCCCCGTCCGGGCCGGCCGCGGCTACTCCTGCACGGTGGACCTGGGCGCGCCGCTCGACGGGCCGGTCTACCTGCCCGAGGCCCGGGTCGCCGTGACGCCCTACCGCGGCGCCGCCCGGCTCGCCGGCACGATGGAGATCACCGGAAGCGACGCGCCGTTCCGGCGGCGCCGCCTCGACGCCGTCGTCCGGTCGGTCACCCCGCTGCTCGCGGGGCTCGACCCCGAGTCGGTGCGCGACCCGTGGGTCGGCCCGCGCCCGCTGACCCCCGACGGCCTCCCGGTGATCGGCCCGGCCCGGCTGCCGGGGGTGTTCGTCGCGGGTGGGCACGGCATGTGGGGGCTGACGCTGGGCCCGGTCACCGGCCGGGTGCTGGCCGACCGCATCGCGACGGGGGAGGGCGTTCCGGAGCTCACCGCGCTGGATCCGGCGCGCTCCGGCCGGGGCCCGGCCGTCCTGAGCCGGGCCGGCTCGCCCGGCCCCGGGTCGTGGTGAGATCGCTCATGACGGTGCACCCGCATCGGGAATCCCGTGGACCCGGCCGGTAGCCTGGCGGCGTGGTCCTGATCGAGTAGCGGCGTTCCCGGGCACTCGTGTGCCCGGAGCCGGCCTCTCAGCACCGATCCCCGCACTCCGTCTGGAGCACTCCCACGTGATCAGCACGAGCAACATCGAACTGCGCGCCGGATCCCGCATCCTGCTCTCCGGGGCGAACCTGCGCGTCCAGCCCGGCGACCGGATCGGGCTGGTCGGGCGCAACGGCGCCGGCAAGACGACCTCGATGCGGGTGCTGGCCGGCGAGGGCGAGCCGTACTCCGGCGAGGTCGTCTCGAACTCGCCGATCGGCTACCTGCCCCAGGACCCGCGCGAGGGCGACCTGTCGGTCGCGGCGAAGGACCGGGTGCTCTCCGCCCGCGGGCTGGACGTGCTGATCGCCAAGATGGAGAAGGCACAGACCGCGATGGCCGAGATCGTCGACGGCCCGCAGAACGAGCGCGCGGTCCGCGAGTACGGGCGGCTGGAGGAGCGGTTCTCCGCGCTCGGCGGGTACGCGGCGGAGTCCGAGGCCGCGCGGATCTGCACCCATCTCGGCCTGCCCGACCGGGTGCTGGCGCAACCGATGCGCACCCTGTCCGGTGGCCAGCGCCGCCGGGTGGAGCTGGCCCGGATCCTGTTCGCCGCGTCCGACGGCGGCTCGCGGTCGGCCACCACGCTGCTGCTCGACGAGCCGACCAACCACCTCGACGCCGACTCGATCACCTGGCTGCGCGGGTTCCTGCAGGGCCACGAGGGCGGCCTCGTGGTGATCAGCCACGACACCGACCTGCTCGCCGCGGTCGTCAACAAGGTGTGGTTCCTCGACGCGACGCGCGGCGAGGCCGACCAGTACAACATGGACTGGAAGCGCTACCTGGAGGCCAGGGCGACCGACGAGAAGCGTCGTCGGCGGGAGCGGGCCAACGCGGAGAAGAAGGCGTCGGCGCTGCACGCCCAGGCCGCCAAGATGGGGGCGAAGGCGACGAAGGCGGTCGCCGCGAAGAACATGGCGCGCCGGGCCGACGCGCTGCTGTCCGGGCTGGACGAGGAGCGACAGTCCGACCGGGTCGCCCGGATCCGGTTCCCGAACCCGGCACCGTGCGGGCGGACCCCGATGACGGCGGAGGGGCTCACCAAGGCCTACGGCTCGCTGGAGGTCTTCACCGGCGTCGACCTCGCGGTGGACCGCGGGTCCAAGGTCGTCGTGCTGGGGCTCAACGGCGCGGGCAAGACGACCCTGCTGCGGCTGCTGGCCGGTACCGAGGAGCCCGACGCGGGCGGGGTCGTCCCCGGGCACGGCCTGCGGACCGGCTACTTCGCCCAGGAGCACGACACGCTCGACATGAACAGCTCGGTCTGGGACAACATCCGGCACGCCTCACCGGACGCCCCCGAGCAGCAGCTACGGACGCTGCTGGGGTCGTTCATGTTCTCCGGCGAGCAGCTCGAGCAGCCGGCCGGGACGCTGTCCGGCGGTGAGCGGACCCGGCTCGCGCTCGCCGGGCTGGTGTCCTCGGCGGCCAACGTCCTGCTGCTCGACGAGCCGACGAACAACCTGGATCCCGCCAGCCGCGAGCAGGTCCTGGACGCGCTGCGCCGGTTCGAGGGTGCCGTCGTGCTGGTGACGCACGATCCCGGCGCTGTGGAGGCCGTGGAGCCGGACCGGGTGATCGTCCTGCCGGACGGCACCGAGGACCACTGGTCCGCCGAGTACCTGGAACTCGTCCAGCTCGCCTGACCGGCCCCCTGCACCGCGCGGCGCCGTCCGGCGGGCGCACCGTGCGTGGTGTCGCCACTGCCGGTCGTCGCACCGCGTCGATGATCACCCGACCGGACCACCGTGATCGACCATTGCGCGGCGGGTGGTGAGGAACCGTTGATCGCATTGTGTGACAGCGATTCCACCGGGTGACGATCTTCGCTTCCGCGGGGAGTTTGTGTTCGCCCGGTCACGGATCCGAGTGCGCCGTTCGGGGTAACCGTTCACCGATCGCGTTTTCCGCGTTCTGGCCAGAAATCGGGATCTGGATCATCATGGCCTGATCGTCGCGACGGATGCGACGGTCCGCGGGGGCATCCGCGGTGGGATGAGGAGGGGCCGATGGCCGAGTTGAAGAAGGGCGCCCGGATCACCGGGACGCAGCGCGGAAAACTGGCCGCGGATCTGAAGAAGAAGTACGAGAAGGGCGCCAGCATCCGGTCGCTCGCCGAGCAGACGGGCCGGTCGTACGGTTTCGTGCACCGCGTTCTCTCGGAGACCGGCGTGACGCTGCGTGGGCGCGGCGGCGCCACCCGGACCAAGAAGAAGTAGCCGGGGGCGGCCGCAGGCCGGTCCCTGGCCGGGCTGCGGCCGGTGCCCGGGGCGACGACGTGTCTCGTCCGCCCCGGGCACGGCCGCCCGGCCGTCGCGCCGGGCGCGCCGTGCCGTCGTAACGTGGTTCCTCGCCGTCCACCACCGGCGAAGGGACACCGTTGGATCGCCCGCTCACCCTGATGCGCGGGGTCATCCGGGGGGCGGACTCGCCGTCCGTCCGTCGTGGCTCCATCGCACCCGGAACCTGGCCCCGGATCTGGGGCTTCGTCCGGCCGTACCGGCGCTGGCTGCTCGCCTACCTCGGGCTCACCACGGTGACAGCGGTGATCGGCGTCGTCACGCCGTTGCTGGCCGGCCGGATCGTCAACACGATCGTCGCCGCGAACGAACTGCCCGACGCGGCGCGGGTGGTGATCGTGATCGCCGCGGCCATCGCCGGGATGGCCGTGCTGGAGTCGGTCGTCGGTCTCGCCGGGCGCTGGTTCTCCTCCCGGCTGGGCGAGGGACTGGTCGAGAACCTGCGCGTCGCGGTCTTCACCCACGTCCAGGCGATGCCGCTGGCGTTCTTCGCCCGCACCCGGACCGGTGCGCTGGTCAGCCGGCTCAACAACGACGTCATCGGCGCCCAGTCGGCGATCACCAGCACCCTGTCCACGGTGCTGGCGAACTCGATCCAGCTCGTACTGGCCGTCGCGGTGATGATCGGGCTCGCCTGGCAGGTCACGGTGCTGGCGATGCTGCTGCTGCCGGTGTTCGTGCTGCCGGCCCGGCGGATGGGGACCTGGCTGGCCGAGCTGCGGCGGGAGGCTGCCGAGCTCAACGCGACCATGGGCAACCAGATGACCGAGCGGTTCTCCGCACCCGGCGCGACGCTGGTCAAGCTCTTCGGTGACCCTGCGGACGAGGCCGCGGTGTTCCGTGGGCAGGTCTCGCGGGTGCGCGACATCGGGGTCCGGTCGGCGATGGTGTCACGGCTGTTCGTCACCGCCCTGCAGCTGGTGTCCGCGCTGGCCCAGGCGCTGATCTACGGTCTCGGCGGCTACCTGGCGGTGACCGGGCGGATCCCGGCCGGGACGGTCGTCGCGCTCGGGTTGCTGCTGACCCGGCTCTACACGCCGATGACGGCGCTCGCGAACGCCCGGGTCGACATCATGACGGCGCTGGTCGCGTTCGAGCGGGTCTTCGAGGTGCTGGACCTGCGGCCTTCGATCACCGAGCGCGCCGACCCGCGCCCGCTGCCGGCCGGCCCGGTCGACGTCGCGCTGCGCGGGGTCCGGTTCACCTACCCGACCGCGTCGGAGGTCTCGCTGGCCTCGCTGGAGGAGGTCGCCGTCCTCGACCAGCGGGCCGGTGCCGAGGTGCTGCACGGCGTCGACCTGTACATCCGCGGCGGCGGCCTGCTCGCACTGGTCGGGACCTCCGGCGCCGGCAAGTCGACGCTGGCCTCGCTGGTCCCGCGGCTGTACGACGTCGGCTCCGGTGCCGTCGAGCTGTCCGGTGTCGACGTGCGCGACCTGTCGTTCGCGACGCTGCGGGGCACCGTCGGGATGGTGACCCAGGACGGTCACCTGTTCCACGAGACGATCGCCGCGAACCTGCGCTACGCGGCCCCCGGGGCGACCGACGACGAGATGGTCGACGCGCTGCGCCGGGCCCGGCTCGGCGACCTGCTGGACACGCTCCCGGACGGGCTCGGCACCGTCGTGGGGGAGCGCGGCTACCGGCTCTCCGGCGGCGAGCGCCAACGCCTCACCATCGCCCGGCTGCTGCTCGCCCGGCCCCGGGTGGTGATCCTCGACGAGGCCACGGCCCACCTCGACTCCGAGTCCGAGGCTGCGGTGCAGGAGGCGCTGACCGAGGCACTCGTCGGGCGGACCGCGATCGTCATCGCGCACCGGCTGTCGACGGTCCGCTCCGCCGACCGGATCGCCGTGCTGGAGGCGGGACGGGTGGTGGAGACGGGTACCCACGAGGAGCTGCTGGCCGCCGGGGGCAGGTATGCGACCCTCTACCGCACCCAGTTCGCGCCGGCGGCCGTCCGCTGACGGCTCCCGGTCGCGGACCCGAGCCGGAGGGCCGACACGCGTGTTCATCGTCGATGCCGACCGGATCCTGGTGGGGCCGGTGGGCGAGGTGCTCCCCGGTGCCGGGGTGCTCGTCGACGGTGCCGTGATCGCGGAGGTCGGCCCGGTCGAGGAGATCCTGCGGCGACACCCGGGCGTGCCGCGGTCCGCGCACCCCGGCCGGACCCTCCTCCCCGGGCTGGTGAACTCGCACGTCCATCTCGCGGCCGACCTCAGCCGGGACCCGTTCGGCACGGTCCGGGCCGGCGACCGGCCCGTGACCAGGGCGCTGGTCGAGCGGAACGCCCGGGCGTGCCTGCGGGCCGGCTGCACGACGGTGCGCGACCTGGGCGATGCCGCGGGCGTCGTCGCCGAGGTCCGGGACGACCCGCGAGGGGCGGACCTGCCGCGGATCCTCACCGCCGGGACCCCGCTGACGATCACCGGAGGGCACTGCTGGTTCCTCGGCGGAGTGGCGGACACCGAGTCCGAGTTGCGTGCCGCGATCGACCGCACCGCCGGGACCGCCGACCTGGTCAAGATCATGGCCGGCGGCGGGCAGATGACCCCCGGCGGGCCCAGCCAGTACGAACCGCAGTACCCGGCCGAGCTGCTGCGGGTCGTCGTCGAGCACGCGGCGCAGCACGGGCTCCCGGTGGCCGCGCACGCCCACGGCACCGTTCCGATCATCCGATGCGTCGACGCCGGGGTGTCGACCGTCGAGCACTGCGGCTGGCACTCCGGTGCCGGCCGGACCGACCGCTCCGACTCCCACGCCCGGTCGATGGCCCGCCACGGGATCGTCGCCGGTAACACCACGGCTCCGCAGTGGCGCGACATGGCAGCCAGGACGCCGATCCCCGAGGGGACCCGGTTCGGCGACCAGTGGGTCTGGATGCACGAACACGGCGTCCCCATCGTGATCGGGACCGATTCGGGCATGCCCAACGCCGTCTTCGACGGGTTCCGTGCCGGTCTGGAGATGTTCGAGGAGCTCGGCTTCGACCGCGACTGGATCATCGGGACCGCGACGTCCGGTGCCGCGGCCCGGCTCGGGCTGGGCGACCGTACCGGCGCCGTCCGTCCAGGTCTCGCCGCCGATCTCGTCGTGGTCGACGGCGATCCCCGCGACGACCTCGATCGGCTGCACCGCCCGGTCGAGGTGGTGGCCGGTGGGCGCCGCCACACGCAGGACGATCTGGTCGCCGAACCACGGGAGCGCCCGGCGCGCTGAGGGCTACCCCGGGTCCGGGACCCGGGGAACCCCGGAGCCGGTACGTGACCGGACGCAGGAGTGTCGGCGGTGTCGCGCCGATCGCCACGAGGAGTAGCCATGCGTCCGTCCCGTCCCGCACCGGGTCCAGGCCGGGGGAGGCCGTCGACCGTGCTCCGCGGGCTCGTCCTCGCGGTCGTCGTCGCGGTGGCCGCGGCCGGTACGGCCGTCGCGGCACCGGTGACCGCGGCCGGCCCCGGCGCGCTGCACGACTACGCCGCCGAGTTCGCCGTCCCCGGTGCGGTCGCCGTCGTCGTCACGGGTGGGCCGCAGGGCCGGGCCACGACCGTCCCGTACGGCCGGACCTCCGACGGCGACCCGGTCACCGGGGACACCCCGTTCCGGATCGCCTCGATGAGCAAGGCGTTCACCGCGCTCGCCGTGCAGCGGCTCGCCGAGCAGGGCCGGCTCGACCTGGACGGGCCGGTCGCGGCGGCGCTGCCCGGTTTCGCGGTCGCCGACCCACGGGGGCAGCGGATGACCGTGCGGCACCTGCTGACGCACACCTCCGGGCTGTCCGACGCCGACGTCGACGAGTTCGCGCTGCCCCCGCAGGAGTCCGCGGCCGCGCTGGTGCAGCGGCTGCGGGGGCTGCCGCTCGCCGCGGAGCCGGGCACCCGGTTCGAGTACCTCAACGCCAACTACGTGGTCGTGGCCCGGCTGGTCGAGGTCGTCACCGGGCGCCCGTTCGGCGACCATCTGGCGGATGCCGTGTTCCGTCCACTGGGCATGGACCGCACCGTGGCCACCGACCGCTGTGACGCGGCGGTACCCGGGCTCGCCCGCGGCCACGTCGGCGCCTACGGGGTGCAGGTACCGGCCCCGGAGATCCCGTCGCTGTGCGCGGGTGACGGTGGCATCGTGACCACCGCTGACGATCTCACCCGATGGCTGCGGTTCCGGCTCGGCGACGGGACCGTCCCCGGCGGGGCGCGATTGGTCGGGGCCGCGGCGATGCGGGATGCGGTGACCCCGGCGCCCGCGACCGGCGGCTACGGCCTCGGCTGGGGGATCGAGGACCGCGCCGGCGGCCGGGTGCTGGCCGCGCACAGCGGCGCGATCGGGACCGCGTCGAGCGCGATCACGATCTCCTCGGCCGGCTCCGGTGCGTTCGTGCTGACCAACGGGCGTGGCGCTCCCGCGCTGCTCGCCGGGCAGTTCGTCGACGGGGCGGACGGCGTCGATCCGGGCCCGCCGGTGACGGACCCGATGCGCCGGATCGACCTGACCCTGCTCGGGGTGACGGTCCTGCTGGCCGCCGGTCTGCTCGCAGCGGTTCTGCGCGCCCCGGGGCGTGCCCGTCGGCTCGCCGGGCGGCGGCGCACGGTGTCCCTGCCGGTGCTGGCCGTGCTCGCCGGGCTGGTCCTGCTCCCGGCGGTGGCCGCGGCGAGCGGGGTCGTGAGCACGACGGCGTGGGTCTACGCGTTCTGGCTCGTGCCCGCCGCCGGGGTGCTCGCGGTCGTGCTGGTCGCCGGCGGGCTGGCGGCGCTCGCCGCCCGCGGGTCGGCCCGCTGGCGGGTCCGCAGGTCAGGGGCTGTGGGTGCGGGCGCGCACCCCGTTCTCCACGACGTCGAGGACGGCGTCAAGGTCGTCCACCGGTAGGCCCATCGCCAGGTGCGAGACCAGGCCCTCCAGCACCAGCTCCAGGTACTGCGCCAGTACCGGTACCGCGACGTCGTCGCGCAGCGCGCCCGCCGCGGCCTGTCGTTCCAGCCGGGCCCGGGTCGCGGCGGTCAGGGCCGCGGAGTGCTCCTGCCAGCGGGCCCGGAAGTCCGGATCGGTCCGCAGCCGGCGCGAGACCTCCAGCCGGGTGCCGAGCCAGCTGCGGTCCGAGCGGTCGTCCAGCAGGTCCCGCATCACCTGGACCAGCCCCTGCTCGGCGACGACGGCCGCCATCCGGTCCGCGTCGTCCTCGGCCAGGGCCAGGAACAACGCCTCCTTGTCCCGGAAGTAGTGGAAGATCGCCCCGCGGGACAGCCCCGTGTACTGCTCGAGGCGCCGCACGGTGGCGCCCTCGTAGCCGTGGTCGGCGAAACAGGTGCGCGCACCGGTGAGGATCTGCCGACGCCGGGCGGTGAGCTGGTCGGTGCTGACGCGGGGCATGCCCGCCAGTATTCCGTACGGTTGTCCGGCATGCCGGGAACCGCGCCCGCGGGGCACCGGAACCGCCCGCGGACGACCTGCGGTCGTCACCCGACAGGGGTACCGTTTTCGCGGTGACAGCGCACGCGAGCGCCGGCCGGGGTGACGGTGTCCTCCGCAGCCGGGCGGCGGCCGAGGCGTACGTGGCCTCGGTCTGCTTCAAACACGGTCCCCCTGCCCTGGTGGGTGTCGAGATCGAATGGATGCTCCACCGGCCCGCCCGGCCGGCCGAGCCGATCGACCCGGACACCCTGCGTGCGGCGCTCGGCGCGCACGCCCCACCCGCCCTGGATCCCGGCTCCGACGGGCGGCCACTTCCCGCCGGGGGCGCGGTCACCGTCGAGCCGGGCGGCCAGGTCGAGATCTCCAGCGCCCCGGCGTCCGGGCTGACGTCGCTGGTCGGCGACGTCTCCGCCGACACGGCGCACCTCCATCGTCTCCTCGCCCGGCACGGGCTGCGTCCGCACGCGCGTGCCGCCGACCCGGTACGTCCCGCCCGGCGGGTACTCGATCTTCCGCGCTACGCGGCCATGGAATGCGTATTCGACCGGGTGGGCCCGCACGGCCGCAGCGGGATGTGCTCCACGTCCGCCGTGCAGTTCAGCCTGGACGCCGGACCCGCGGCGTCGGTCGCCGAGCGGTGGGCGGTGCTGCACGAGATCGGTCCGGTGCTGCTCGCCGCGTTCGCGAACTCGCCGGTGCAGCACGGGCGGCGGACCGGCTGGAAGTCCTCCCGGCAGGCGTGCTGGCTGAGCCTGGACCCGGCACGCACCGCCCCACCGCCGGTCGGGGACACCGACCCGGCGACGACCTGGGCCCGGCGGGTCGTCGACACCCCGCTGCTGTGCGTGCCCCGCGCCGGCTCCTGGGACGTACCGCCCGGGGTGACGTTCGGGCAGTGGGCCTCGGGACAGGTCCGCGACGGGGTGCTCGCCCGGCCCCCGACCCGGGCCGATCTCGACTACCACGTGTCGACGCTGTTCCCGCCGGTCCGGCCGCAGGGCCACCTGGAGGTCCGCTACGTCGACGGTCAGCCCGGTGACGACTGGACGCTGCCCGCGGCGGTGCTGCTCGCACTGACGTCCTCGCCCGCGATCGTCGACCGGGCCAGGGAGATCTGCGAGCCGGTCCGCGACGCGTGGGTCACGGCCGCCCGCGACGCGCTGGCCGACCCGGCACTCGGCGCGGCGGCCGCCGCGCTGTTCCCGCTGGCCCACGGCGTCCTGCGGGCCGCGGGGACCCCGCTGGTGACCGCCCCCGGCGCGGTGCTGTCCCGGCTGGCCGAGGTGACCGAGTACCGCGTGCTGCGTGGCCGGTGCCCGGCCGACGAGCCGTTCCCGCTGGAACGCGACAGCGGCGGACCGCCGGCCGTCGGGTTCCCGCGGGGGTTGTACCTGGGAGACGCCGGTCCGGACCGGACGGCGACCCGCACCGGTGCGGATCCGCGACCCGGACCCGGCACCGGAACCGAACCGTCCCGCATCGAGGAGGGCGTGCGATGACCGTGCAGCCGACCACCGGACCCGCCGTGCCCGGCGAGTCACCCGAGACGACCCGTGACCGGGTCGCCGCGCTGCTCGCGCGTTCCCGCGAGCGCAGCACCCGGCTCACCGACCTCGACGACGGCGAGCTGACCGCGCAGCACTCGCCGCTGATGTCCCCGCTGGTCTGGGACCTCGCGCACATCGGCTCGCAGGAGGAGCTCTGGCTGGTCCGCGACGTCGGCGGCCGCACGCCGCTGCGCCCGGAGATCGACGGGCTCTACGACGCGTTCCAGCACAGCCGCTCGTCCCGGGTCGGGCTGCCGCTGCTGACCCCGGCCGAGGCCCGCGGCTACGTCGCGGAGGTCCGGGACAAGGCGCTCGACGCGCTGCACCGCAGCCCGCTGCGTGGCCGCCCGCTGGAGGACGACGGTTTCGCCTTCGGGATGATCGTGCAGCACGAACAGCAGCACGACGAGACCATGCTCGCCACCCACCAGCTCCGCAGCGGTGCCGCGGTCCTGGACGCACCCGCCCCGCCGCGGGCACCGGGCCCGGTCGCGGCCGATGCGGAGGTCCTCGTCCCGGCCGGCCCGTTCGAGATGGGGACCTCGGCCGAGCCGTGGGCGCTGGACAACGAGCGCCCGGCGCACGTCGTCGACCTGCCCGCGTTCCGGATCGGCGCCTACCCGGTCACCAACGGCCGGTACGCGGAGTTCGTCGACGCCGGTGGGTACGACGACCCGCGGCCGTGGACCGAGGCCGGCTGGGCGCACCGGGTCGCGGAGGACCTCGTCGCACCCCGGTTCTGGTCCCGCGACTCCGGCGGTGGCTGGTGGCGGCGCCGGTTCGGCGTCGTGGAGCCGCTGCCGCTCGACGAGCCGGTCGTGCACGTGACGTTCCACGAGGCCCAGGCGTTCGCCCGCTGGGCCGGTGCCCGGCTGCCCACCGAGGCCGAGTGGGAGAAGGCGGCCCGGTTCGATCCGGCCTCCGGCCGCTCCCGGCGGTTCCCGTGGGGGGACGACGACCCGACGTCCGCGCACGCCAACCTCGGCCAGCGGCACCTGCAGCCCGCCCCGGTGGGCGCCTATCCGGCGGGCGCGTCGGCGCTCGGGGTGCACCAGCTGCTCGGCGACGTCTGGGAGTGGTGCGATTCGGGCTGGCACCCGTACCCGGGGTTCCGGATGTTCCCGTACCCGGAGTACTCCGAGGTCTTCTTCGGCGGGGACTACGCGGTGCTGCGCGGCGGCTCGTTCGGGACGGACCCGGCGGCGGTCCGCGCGACGTTCCGCAACTGGGACCACCCGGTGCGCCGGCAGATCTTCTCGGGTTTCCGGCTCGCCCGGGACGCCTCGCCCGCCGAACGCGACCGCTGAGGTGTGCCGGCACCTGGCACATCTCGGTCCCCCGCGCACGCTGGCCGCGCTCCTGCTCGAACCGGAGCACGGGCTGCTCGCGCAGTCCTACGCCCCGGCCGACATGCGGGGCGGCGGCACGATCAACGCCGACGGGTTCGGCGTGGGCTGGTACCCGCCCGCCACCGCCGGCGGCCCGGCCGGGCCGGTCCGGGTCCGCTCGGCGAAGCCGATGTGGGCGGATCCGTCGTTCGCCGCGCTGGCCGGGGCGACGTCGTCGGGGGCGGTGCTGGCGGCGGTCCGCTCGGCGACGGTCGGCATGCCGGTGGTGGAGACGGCCGCCGCCCCGTTCACCGGGGACCGGTGGCTGTTCAGCCACAACGGCGTCGTCCGGGGGTGGCCGGGGTCGCTCGCGGCGCTCGCCGGCAGGCTGCCGGTCACCGACCTGCTGACCCTGGACGCCCCGACCGACGCCGCGGTGCTGTGGGCGCTGGTGCGCCACCGGCTCGCCACCGGTGCCGATCCCGCGGACGTGCTCGCCGGGGTGTGCGCCGACGTCGAGCGGGACGCACCCGGATCACGGCTCAACCTGCTGCTGACCGACGGCGGCACGGTGTGGGCGACCGCGTGGCGGCACGCGCTGGCCGTCCGTTCGGCCGCCGGGGCGACGACCGTCGCGTCCGAACCCACGCACGCGTTCCCCGACTGGACTCAGGTGCCCGACCGGCACCTGGTGATCGCCCGACCGGGCCGTCACGAGCTGTACCCGGTGGCACCCCACCGGCGACGCGAAGGAGAGCAGTGACCAGTCCAGCAGGCAGCCCGGCCGGAAGCACGGTGTCCGCGGCGGGCGGAACCGGCACCACCCGGCTCGACGTCCATTTCACGAACTCCGACGCCAGGGCGGACCTGCGCGCCGACGTGGCCCGCGGGCTCACCGCGGTACCCAAGGAGCTCCCGCCGAAGTGGTTCTACGACGCGCGGGGCTCGGAGCTGTTCGAACGGATCACCGACCTGCCGGAGTACTACCCGTTCCGGACCGAGCGGGCGCTGCTGGCCGACTCGGTCGCCGACATCGCGCGCTCGTCCGGGGCGGACACGGTCGTCGAGCTGGGGTCGGGGTCCTCGACCAAGACCCGGCTGCTGCTCGACGCCTTCCTCGCCGCGGGGACGCTGCGCCGCTACGTCCCGCAGGACGTCAGCGAGTCCGCCCTGCAGGGTGCGATCGAGGAGCTGCACCGGGAGTACCCCGACCTGACACTGCACGGTGTCGTCGGCGACTTCACCACCGACCTGGCCCGGCTCCCCGGCGCGGATCCGGGCGGGCGGCGGATGATCGCCTTCCTCGGCGGGACGATCGGCAACCTGCTCCCGGGTCCGCGGCACGCGTTCCTCACCCACGTGCGGGAGATCCTCGCGCCGGGGGAGCAGTTGCTGCTCGGGACCGGCCTGGTCACCGATCCCGCGGTGATGGTGCCCGCCTACGACGACGCCGACGGCATCACCGCGGACTTCAACCGCAACGTCCTGCGGGTGCTCAACCGGGAGCTGGGGGCGGACTTCGACGTGGCGGCGTTCGACCACGTCGCGCACTGGGACCCCGCCAACTCGTGGATCGAGATGCGCCTGCGCGCGGCCCGCGACCTGCGGGTGCGGGTCGCCGAGCTGGACCTGGAGGTCGCGTTCGACGCGGGCGAGGAGCTGGTGACCGAGGTGTCGGCGAAGTTCCGGCCGGAGGCGATCGACGAGTTCGCGACCGCGGCCGGGTTCACGACGACCCGGCGGTGGACCGATCCCGACGAGCGGTTCGCACTGAGCCTGCTCACCGCCGGCTGAGTTGCAGTCAACCGTAATTCCGGAATAACGTAGCGGCATGACCGCTGCGGACACCTCGACCGGCCGGCGTGTCCTGGCGGGCATGCTGGCCGGTGCTCTCCTGTGCGGGGCGCTCGGTGCCCTGCTCGCCCCCGTCCCCGCGAGTCCCGGGCCGGCCACCAGCGGCGACCCGGCGCTGGCCGAGCGCCTGCGCGGGCTCGCGGGGGAGGGCCGGCACGGCCTGGTGGCCGCGGTGGTCGACGGCGGGAGCGTGCGGGCGGCCGGCATCGGGGACGACGGGAACGGCGCTCCGCTGGACACCACGACGCCGTTCGAGATCGGGTCGGTCACCAAGACGGTGACCGGCGCGGTGCTGGCCGACCTGGAGCAGCGGGGCGTCGTGCGCGGCACCGACCGGGTCCGCGACGTCGCGCCACAGCGGTCGTGGGGCCGGGTCGGCGAGGTGACCCTCGCCGAGCTGGCGTCACACCGCTCCGGCCTGCCGGTCGACTCCGGCGGGTTCGCGAACCTGCTGGCCCGCTACGGCAACGGCCTGCTCGGCACCGCACCGGAGCGGCGCACGCCCGACGAGGTGTTCGCGGCGGCCGACGGCGCCGACCTCGGACCGCGCGGGCAGGACGTCTACTCCAACCTCGGCGTCGCCCTGCTCGGCCAGCTGCTGGCCGAGCGGACGTCGACGCCGTACCCGCAGCTGGTCGAGCGGGTCGTGACCGGCCCGCTCGGGATGGCTTCGACGGTGCTGCCGGACGCCCGCCCGGCCGGTGCCGCGCTCGGCCACGGCCGGCAGGACCGGCCGCTGCACGCCTGGATCAGCCCCGGCGACGCGCCGGCCGGGATCGGGGTGTGGTCCACGGTGGACGATCTCGTCCGCTACGTCGGCGCGCTGGACGACCCGGGGTCCGCGGTGGCCGCGGCGGCCCGGCCGCGGTTCGACTCCGACCAGGGCCGGATGGGGTACGGCTGGGAGACCCTGGAGGGCGACGGGCGGACGTTCCTCTGGAAGAACGGCGGCTCCGGCGGCATCTCGACGTCGGTGCTGGCCGAACCGGGCCGGGACCGCGCGGTCGTCGTCTTCGGCAACTCCGACCGTGGTGTGGACCGGATCGCGCTCGCGCTGCTGGAGGCGCCGGACCTGTTCGGCGGCGGGTCCGACGGCCCGGACCTGACCGGCTGGCTGCAGCTCGCGCTGGCCGTGGTGTTCCCGGTGTACGCCGGGCTCGCCGTGCTCGTCACCGCGCGCGGGGGCTGGTTGCGCCGCGGCCCGTTCCGGCTCCCGGAGCTGGTCGGAGCCCTCGGCTGGGCGGTGTTCTTCCTGACGGTCGCCTGGAGCCGGGGCGAGATCGGGTGGGCCGTGCTGCCGTTCTGGGTGCTGGGGTGCGCGGTGCTCGGCGCCGGCCTGGGGCTCGCCGTGGCCCGCCGCGACGACGTCGAACCCGGGGACCGCGACTGGCGGGGCGCCGTGCTCGCCGTGCTCGTCGGCGCGGGCACGCTGACGGCGGTGGTCGTGGCGGCGGCGCTCGCCTGAGCCGGGTGTTCAGCGGGTGCTGCCGCGGGCGGCCGGCGGGGTGACCCCGGTGGCCCTGCGGAACGCGGCCACGAACGCGCTGGGGGTGGCGTAGCCGACCCGGCGGGCGACCGTCGCGACCGGGAGGCCCGATCCGAGCAGCTCCAGTGCGGCCCGGACCCGGAGCTGGGCCCGCCAGCGGCCCGGGCCGAGCCCGGTCTCGGCCCGGAACAGCCGGGACAGCGTGCGTTCGCCGGCCCCGGTCAGCCGTCCCCAGGCGGCGAGGTCGCGCGGGTCGGCGGGATCGGCCGCGAGCGCGTCGGCCACCCGGCGGGCCCGCGGATCGCGCGGCCACACCAGGCGGACCGCGGTGCCGGGGCCACCGGCGTCGCGGGCCGGTCGGAGCCGGTCGAACAGGACGGCCTCGGCCCGCCGGCGCTCGCCGGGGTCCAGGCCGGTGTCGGCGAGGTGGTCGATCAGCGCGGCGAGCAGCGGATCGACGCCGAGCACGGCGGGCTCGTCCCCGCCGTCCGGTACCCGGTCCGGCCACAGGTAGACCCCGCGCATCGCGGACGCCTCGGTCGCCGTCGTCACGTGCGGGACGCCGGCCGGGATCCACAGCGCCCGGCCCGGCGTGAGCACCCAGCTGGTCGCACCCAGCCCGATCCGCAGCACCCCGCGGGCGGCCCAGGCGAGCTGGTGCGCGGGATGGCTGTGCTCGCCGAACACGTGCCCGCGGTCCAGCGGGATCCGGGACACGACGACCGCCGCGCCGGGGAGGTCCGGCGCGTGGACCGGGAGGCCGGAACGCGACACGAACCGGCAGCCTAGCGGCTCCCGGCCGCGCCGGATCCGGCCTAGCGTCCTCCACCATGGCGATGAACGTGCTCCACCAGCGGATCTGCCGCTCCGACTCGTGGGCGGACCGGATGCACGGCACGACGCTCCCGTGGGCCACCCGCGACGTCGAGCTCGACGGCGAGGTGCTCGAGATCGGCCCGGGCTACGGCGTCACCACCCGGTGGCTGGCGCCCCGCGCCGGAGCGCTCACCGCGCTCGAGGTCGATCCGGTGCTGGCCGCCGACCTGCGCGACGGCCTGGGCCGGGAGCTGGGGGTCGACATCCGGCACGGCGACGGTGCGGCGCTGCCGTTCCCGGACGGGAGCTTCGACGCCGTCGTCTGCTTCACGATGCTGCACCACGTCCCGACCCCGGCGGAGCAGGACCGGCTGTTCGCCGAGGCGGCCAGGGTGCTGCGGCCCGGCGGGACGTTCGCCGGGATCGACTCGCGGCTGTCGCTGCGGTTCCGGCTGATCCACGTCGGCGACACCATGACCGTGGTCGACCCGGCCGGGCTGCCGGACCGCCTCTCGGCCGCCGGGCTGGCGGCACCGGCCACCGAGCTGGGACAGCGATCCTTCCGGTTCCGGGCCGCCCGGCCGTCCTGACGGTTATCGTCGCGCCATGTCCACCGACCGGCGCCACGACGGCGTCCGCGTGATCCAGCGCGACGCGCTCGACCCGAGCGGCACCGACGTCCCCGGCGGGTGCCGGGCCGGGGCGCTCGCCGTCCGTCCGGCGGCCGGTACCGGGCCGCACCGGCACGGTGACCTGGAGGACGTGTTCTACGTGGTCCGTGGCCGGGCCCGGATGACCTGGGGGGAGAACCGCGAGTTCGCCGCCGAGGCCGGCCCCGGTGCGTTCATCTCGGTCCCGCCGTTCGTGCCGCGCCAGCAGATCAACGCGCTCGACGACGAGCCGCTGGAGTGCGTGCTGACCCGGTCCGGGCAGGCCCCGATCGTCGTGAGCCTGGACGTCGACGGCGTCGCCGAGCCCGGCACCGGGCCCACGGACGGCCGCGCGCACCCTGGCCGGTGACGGCCCCGGCGCTGTTGTAGCGTCGCCGACGATGCGGCGGCGGACGGACGAGTGGGCGGTCGTCCCGGCTCCGGCCGGGGCCCGCGGCTCCGGGGTGACCCCGGGGTGCACCGGTACTGCGCAGCACGGCGTCCCGCGCGCGTCGGGCAGGACAGCGCTGCCTGCGGCGCGCGGCGGACAGCGAACACGGGTCGTCGGCCGCCGCCGCATCACCCGGAGCGGCTAGGGCATGTCTCCCAATAGGCGTGACCAGGTGATGCAGGCGCTGAGGACGGTGGCGGCGCGATAGGTGATGGCGAGTTTGTCGTAGCGGGTGGCCAGCCCGCGCCACTGCTTGGTCAGGGTGAAGTGGCGTTCCACGACGTTGCGGCCCTTGTAGGTCTCAACGTCGAGTCCGGGTGGTCTGCCGCCGAGGGAGCCGCGGCGTTTGCGGGCGGCGATCTCGTCGCGTTTCTGCGGGATGACGGTGGTGATCGAGCGGCGGGCCAGTGCGCGCCGGTTGACCCCGGATGAGTAGGCCCGGTCGGCCACCACGGCGTCGGGTCGGGTGCGGGACCGTCCCGCGCCGAGGCGGGGGACGCGGATGTCGGCCAGGACCTGCTCGAGCATGGCGCCGTCGTTGCGCTGCCCGCCGGTCACCACCACCGCCAGCGGCCGGCCCCGCCGGTCGACCGCGGCATGGATCTTCGTCGTCAGCCCGCCACGGGAACGGCCGATGCCGTGACCTGCGGGTTCTCGCGGTCCGCCGAGCGGGCTGGGCATGAACCCGTCAGGGGATTTCGTGTAGTTCGACCGTGCCCCCTGTGTCCTGCTCGGGGCGGGTGGTGTTCGTGGCGTGCTGGTGCGCCCGGTTGATCGTGGCGTCCACCGACACCTGTCAACACCGTCCAGTCGATCTCGCCCTTGGCGTCGGCCTGGGCCAACAGTGCGGCCAGCACGGTGTCCCAGGTGCCGTCAGCGGCGTAGCGGCGGTGTCGCTTCCACACCGTTTGCCAGGGCCCGAACTGCTCCCGCGGCAGATCTCGCCAGGGGATCCCGGTTCGGTATCGGAAGATGATCCCCTCCACCACGCGGCGATCCTCGCCGAACGGGTGCCCACGCCGCCCGGCGTTGGAGGGCAGCAGCGGCCCGATCAACTGCCACTGAGCATCCGAGAGCAGCGCGAACCTCGACGAACTCACCGGCTCATCCTGCCGGCAGTCCGGACACCCATATGGGAGACACGCCCTAGTGGCCCCGGGCGCGCAGGTCGTCGCGGCGCTCGCCCGGCAGGGCCGGTGGGACACGGTGTCGCTCACCGACCGGCTCGCCGTGGCCTCCGGCTGGTCCGGGCCGGAGGAGATCGCGGGCGTCGTCGGGCACCTCGTCGGCCGCTGGCGGCGGGAACCGACGGTGCCCGACGACCTGTTCGCCGCGCAGGTGGCCGAACTGCTCGCGCTGCCCCGCAGGCACCTGCGGGTCGGTGCGCCACCGGAGCCGGTGTGGCGCTGGCCGGTGGCGCGGTGGACCGACGTCGCGATGGTGGCGCGCGGCCTGCACCTCGACGAGGGAGAGCTGGCCTGGTTCGCCGACACCGGCGGCTGGCTCCGGCACGTTCCGGACGGGCCGCTGGGTCACTACCGGCGGCGCTGGACGGCGTCCCGGCCGGGCACCCCACGGCTGATCGAGGCTCCGGCCCCGCGACTCGCCGAGCTGCAGCGCAGGCTGCTCCGGCGGGTGCTCGACCGGATCCCGGTGCACCCGGCCGCCCACGGGTACGTCCCGGGCCGCGGCCCGCGCACCCTCGCGCTGCTGCACGCCGCGCGGCCGATGGTGCTGCGGCTGGACCTGGAGGGCTTCTTCAGCCACGTCACCGGGGCTCGGATCGCCGGTCTGCTGCGCACGGCGGGGTATCCGGAGGCCGTGGCCACCACCCTCGCCGGGCTGCTCGTGACCGCGACCCCGCCGGCCGTGCTCCGGGCCTGCCCGCCCGCGGCCGATCCGCAGCCGCGCCGCCGCCTGCTCGACCGGCTCGCCGCGCCGCACCTCCCGCAGGGCGCACCCACCTCGCCCGCCGTCGCGAACCTGCTCACGCACCGGCTGGACCGGCGGCTCAGTGGTCTCGCCGCCGCCGTCGGGGCACGGTACGGCCGCTACGCCGACGATCTCGTCCTCAGCGGTGCCGCGAACCTCCCGGTGCACGGTCTCGCCGCCCGGGTCGCGGCGATCGCCCGCGAGGAGGGGTTCCGGGTCCGGCCCGGCAAGACCCGGATCGCGCCGGCCCACCACCGGCAGCGGGTGACCGGTCTGGTGGTGAACTCGGGCTCGCCCGCGGCGTCCCGGCGGGACTACGACGACCTGCGGGCCCTGCTGCACAACGCGGCCCGGACCGGTCCCGCGGCGCAGAACCGGGCCGGGCACCCGGCGTTCCGGGAGCACCTGGCCGGCCGGATCGCCTGGGTCGGCGGCGGCCGGCCCAGGCGGGCGGAGGTGCTGAGATCGCTGTTCGACGCGATCTGCTGGGACTAGTGCACGCCGACCGACACGGGCCGGGCGGCCCCGCTCCGGCGCCGGACCGCCAGGGCCACCCCGACGGCGGCGGTGGCGACGACGGCGGCGCAGACGAACGCGGCCTGCGTGCCACCGGCGTCCACCCCGGTGGACACCGAGGCCGACGCGGCGACGGTGACCGTGGTGAACAGCGCGGTCCCGACCGCGCCACCGAACTGCTGCAGGGTGCTGAGGATCGCGCTGCCGTGCGAGTCGAGTGACGACGGCAGGTTCCCCAGCGCGTCGGACATGACCGGCGTGAGGATGAAGGCCACCCCGACCATCATCAGCACCAGGTGGATCGCGACGACCACCCACACCGCGGACGTCGCGCCGAGCGTGGTGAACAGCCACTGCGCGATCGCGACGAGCGCCGTCCCCGGGATGACGAGCGGGCGCGCGCCGAACCGGTCGTAGAGCCGCCCGACGACCGTTCCCAGCACCGCCATCGTGAGCCCGCCCGGCAGGATCGCCAGACCGGTGACGAACGTCGACGCGTGCAGCACGTTCTGCAGGTAGAGCGGGAGCAGGACGAACGAGCCGATCAGTCCCATCATGCTGAGCACGATGAGGACCAGCGACACGGTGAACCGGCGGTGGGTGAAGGCCCGGAGATCGAGCAGTGCCCGGTCCTCGCGCTGCAGGCGGACCTGACGCAGCACGAACAGGACCAGGGAGAGAGCACCGACGACGATCGGGATCCACGGCGCGATCGGGGCCTCACCGTTGACCGACTCGCCGATGCTGCTGATGCCGAACAACAGGCCGCCGAAGGCGAGGGCGGAGAGCACGACCGAGGGCAGGTCCAGGGGAGCGGCCGGGCCCCGCCGGGTCGACTCGAGCCTGCGGGCGCCCGCGACGAGCGCGAGCAGCGCGATCGGCAGGACGATCCCGAACATCCAGCGCCAGCTCAGCGAGGTCAGGATGATGCCGGAGACGGTCGGGCCGATGGCGGGTGCGACGCCGATCGCGAGGGAGACCGTGCCCATCGTCGCGCCACGGCGCTGCGGCGGGATGAGCCGGACGGCCGTGGTCATCAGCAGCGGGAGCATCACCGCGGTGCCCGACGCCTGGATGATCCGGCCGAGCATCAGCACCGCGAAGCCCGGCGCGAGCGCGCAGACCAGCGTCCCGAGCACGAACAGCGTCATCGCGGCCAGGAAGATGTGCCGCGGGCTGAAACGGTCGAGCAGGTAGCCGGTCATCGGGATGACCACCGCCATCACGAGCAGGAACCCGCTGGTCAGCCACTGGGCGGTGCCCACGGTGATCGAGAGGTCCTGGACCAGGACCGGGAGCGCGACGCTCATGATGGTCTCGTTCAGGATCATCACGAACGCCGAGGCGGCCAGCAGCCAGATGACCAGCGGCACCGCCGTCGACTCGGACTCCGTCGCGCGGGGTCCGGTCCTGGCCGCCGGCTCGGAACCGGTGATCTCCATACGTCTCTCCTGTCTGGGTGCGCAGATGCCGGGACTGCCTCCGGCCGTCGGGGCGGGGTCGGCGTCGACCGCCCGGGATGAACCGGAGAGCCAACTCCGCTTCTGCCGACACTGTACGTTACCGGAGAGGGGTCTCCGCTACTGCTATCGTGAGCGGCGTGGCCAGCGACGCATCACGTCCACCGGTGGCGCTGCGACAGGACGCGCAGCGCAACCGGCGCCGCATCCTCGACGTGGCCCGCGAGGTCTTCACCGAGCAGGGGCTGGACGCACCCCTGGTCGAGATCACCCGGCGGGCCGGGATCGGGGACGGCACGCTCTACCGCCGGTTCCCGACCAGGGCCGACCTGCACGACGCGCTGCGCGAGGACTCCCGGGAGTCGCTGGAGCGGATCCACCAGGAGATCGAGTCGATCGAGGACGGGTGGACCGCGCTCGTCACCACGTTCGAGCGGGCGTGTGAGCTCACGGTCGCCGACCGCGCCCTCGGCGAGCTGTTCGCGATCGAGAACGCCGGCGACGACTGCGCCGAGCGGCGCCGGCACGACCGGTCCCACCGGCTGATCGACGACGTGGTGGCCCGCGCCCACCGGCAGGGCGCGGTGCACCCGGACCTGACGTCGGGGGACGTGCACATCGCCATCACCGCGCTGACGGTCCTGATCCCGGCGATGGAGGCGGTGACGCCGGGGGCGTGGCGCCGGCAGCTGACGTTCGTCCTGAACGGGCTGCGGCCCACCGGCGCCCCGGCACCGCCCGACGTGCCGGCGATCACGGCGGCGCAGCACGGCGAGATCGTGGAGCGCCTCTTCCACCGGCGCCGCTGACCCGGCTCGGAGCGCGGGGCCGGCCGGGGTACGGTCGGCGGTGATGGGCACTCCCGAGGCGAGCAGGGCGTAGCCACCGGTCCTCCCGGTGGCGGCGCCCTCTGCTGCCCGCTCCCGGTGACGTGACCGGCTCCGCCGTCCGCACCGGTCAGCGGGCCGTACCGGCCCGCTCCACCACGGAGTCGTCCCGTGTTCCCTCTGCTCGTCCTCGCCTGCGCCGTGTTCGCCCAGGCGACCTCGGAGTTCATGCTCGCCGGCCTGGTACCGGTGATCGCCACCGAGCTCGGTGTCCCTCCGCTCGCGGCCGGGTCGCTGACCTCGGCCTTCGCCGCCGGAATGGTCGTCGGGGCCCCCTCGATGGCCCTGGTCGCCCGCCGGTGGCCCGCGCGCCCCACGCTGACCGCGTTCCTCGCACTGTTCGTGCTCGCCCACGTGGTGGGGGCGTTGACCCCCTCGTTCGGCGTGCTGCTCGCGACCCGGATCGTCGCGGCGCTGGCGAACGCGGGGTTCCTCGCCGTGGCCCTCGCCGTCGCCGTGCGGATCGCACCGGCCGGCCGGACCGCGCGGGCGACCGCGACCCTGCTCGCGGGCACGACCTTGGCCCTGGTGGTGGGGGTACCGGCGGGTGCGGCGGTCGGCCACGCCCTCGGGTGGCGGGCCACGTTCTGGGCCGTCGCCGCGGTCGCCACCGTCGCGCTCCTCGCGGTCCCGGCCGGGGTGCCGCGCGAGACGGGGACGACCGGCACCACGCCCGGCGTCGGGCGGGAGCTGATCGCCCTGCGGCGCGCACCGGTGGTCGCGGCACTGGTCGCCGGTGCGCTGGTCAACGGCGGCACGTTCGCCGCCCACACCTACCTGGCCTCGGTCCTTGACGCGGCCGGCGTTCCGGTCCCGGCGGGACTCGCCGTGTTCGGCGTCGGGGCGTTCGCCGGGGTCACGGTGGCCGCACGGTTCGCGGACGCCCGTCCCCGCGGGCTCGTCACGACCGGGCTCGTGGTCCTGGTGCTCGGCTGGACCACGCTCGCGACGGCGGACGGCGCGATCCGGATCCTGCTGCTCGGACCGGTCGCGGCCGCCGCGTTCGCCGTCGGCTCCACGCTCGTCGCGCGAACGCTGGCCCTGGCGACCGGCGCCCCGGCCCTGGCCGGTGGGACGGCGACGGCGGCGCTCAACCTCGGCGCGACGCTCGGACCGCTGCTGGGCGGGGCGGCTCTGGCCGTCGCCGGGCCGGCCGGGCCGCTGTGGGCCGCGCTCGGGCTGGTGCTGCTCGCGGTCCCGGTCGCCGGCCCGGCACTCGGCGAGCGCAGATCGGCAGCGGACGGCTCCTGATCGGCCGGTGCCGGATCCGCACCGACCGGCATCGGGCGGCGTCGACGTGGGTGCCGGACACCCCGGCGGTCAGCGCCGGAGGAGATCGGCCAGGTCCAGCTCCGGGCCCGGCGGCCACGGCCGGTGCCAGCCGCCGAGCCGCAGCACGGCGTCGAGGACCTCACCGGTGAAGCCCCAGACCACGTCCGGGCCGATCCGGAAACCGGGTCCGCGCCAGGCGCCGTCGCCCGCCTGCAACCGGATCCGGTGCGCCGGATCGGCGAGCGCGGCGAGCGGGACCCGCAGCACCGCCTCGGTCTCCCGCGGATCGGCGGGGGCCAGCGGGCCGGGGGAGTGCCAGTGTGCGAGCACCCCGGTCACGTGGAAGCCGCTGAGCAGGACGAGCCGGGGCAGCAGCGCGACGACGTCCACCCCGGCCGGATCGAGCGCGGTCTCCTCCACGGCCTCCCGCAGCGCGGTCCCCGCCGGGTCGGAGTCGCCGTCGTCGCGCCGGCCGCCGGGGAAGGAGATCTCGCCCGGGTGGTGGCGCAACCGGCGGGCCCGGCGCTGCAGGACGACACCGGGCCCGTCGTCGTCCCGGTAGAGCAGGACGAGCACCGCCGACTGGCGGGCGTCGACGTGGTCGGCCGGATGGTCGTTGCGGCTGATGTCGCCGGCCCCGGCCGACGCGAGGCCGGTCAGCAGCGGAGCCATCCAGGCCGGGGCCCGGCCGGGGTCGGCATGGGCGGCGGCCAGCCAGGCGCGGGCCGCGGCGAGTGCCGGGTCGTCGTCGGTCACACCGTCGATCATGCTCCCCGGCCGGGCCCCGCCGGGACTACAGGTACGGCCGGGTCAGGATCTCCAGGCCGTGCCCGGCCGGGTCGCGGAAGTAGACCCCGCGCCCGCCGTGCCCGTGGTTGATCTCGCCGGGCCGGCGGCCGTGCGGATCGGCCCAGTGCTCGACGCCGTCGGCCACCAGCCGTGCGTACGCCCGGTCGAACAGCTCGTCGTCGACGAGGAAGGCGTAGTGCTGCGGCTGGATCTCCGGGAACGCGTCCGCCGGCAGGTCGGCGAACTGGATGAGGACGCCGCCGTCGAGCATCAGGTTGGTGAACGGCCCCCAGGACGGGGCGTCGGCCGCCTCCAGGACGTGCCGGTAGAACTCCGCCGACACCGTGCGATCCCGGGCGGCGACGATGGTGTGGTTGAACGTGCAGGTCATGGGTCTCCTCAGGACGAACTGCGGGACCGCGCGACACGACCGGACTACACGACCGGAGAAGGAGCTGCACCCGCGGGCCCGTGCGGGATGCCGACGCATGGCGTCGGCGGTGCGATGACTCCTTCCGCTGGGCCCATCGGGGGCGCATCCGGGACGCTAGCAGCGAGCCCCGGTGGCCGGCGAGCACAATGTGTGCTCAGGTCCCGAGCAGCTTCTTCTGCACCTTCCCCATCGGGTTCCGCGGCAGTGCGTCGACGAACACGACCTCCCGCGGGCGCTTGTGCCGCGACAGCTGGGCGGCCACGTGGTCGATCAACGCCTCGCCGGGGCCCTCGCCGACGACGAACGCCACGATCTTCTGGCCCAGGTCGGGGTCGGGCAGGCCCACGACGGCGACCTCGGCCACCGCCGGGTGGTCCAGCAGCACGGCCTCGATCTCGCCGGAACCGATCCGGTACCCGCCGGACTTGATCAGGTCGGTGGACTCGCGGCCGACGATCCGGTGGAACCCGCCGGCGTCACGCACCGCGAGGTCGCCGGTGCGGAACCAGCCGTCGGCGGACCAGCACTCGGCGTTCGCGTCCGGCCGGTTGAGGTAGCCGCCGAACAGCATCGGGCCCCGTACCTCCAGCCGGCCGACGGTCTCGCCGTCGTCCGGGACGGCACCGGTCTCGCCCTCCTCGGCCGGGGCCAGCCGGGTCGTGGCCCCCGGCACCGGCAGCCCGACCCAGCCCGCG
This sequence comes from Pseudonocardia sp. HH130630-07, assembly GCF_001698125.1. NCBI lineage: Bacteria > Bacillati > Actinomycetota > Actinomycetes > Pseudonocardiales > Pseudonocardiaceae > Pseudonocardia > Pseudonocardia sp. HH130630-07. Next base: position 5,312,594 of record NZ_CP013854.1, read on the forward strand.
CGACGTTCGCCACCGGCCGTCGCACTGAGCGTGATCATCGTCTCGGTCATGCCGTACCGCTCGACCGGAGCCTGGCCGGTGAGGCCGGCGATCCGCTCGAACAACGACGCCGGCAGCGGCGCGCTGCCCGAGACGAGCAGCCGGGCCCCGGCCAGCGCCCTGGCGGACTCCGGCTCCTCGACGATCCGGTTCCACACCGTCGGCACCCCGAAGTAGACGGTGCCCCCCGCCGCGGCGTAGCGGGCGGGCTGGGGCTTCACGGTGTGCACGACCCGCGACCCGCGCCGCAGCGACCCGAGCACGCCGAGGATCAGGCCGTGCACGTGGAACAGCGGCAGGCCGTGCGCGACGGTGTCGTCGGGGGTCCAGTCCCACACCTCGAACAGGGCGTCGAGCCCGGCCGCGATCGCACCGCCGGAGAGCTGCGCCCCCTTGGGTGCACCGGTGGTCCCCGAGGTGTAGAGCAGCATCGCGGTCCGCTCCGGATCGGTCTCCCGGGCCGTGACCGGCTGCGAGCCGGGTACGACCGGCGGCAGGGACACGTCGTCCGGGCACGCCCCGGCCCACGCCGTCGCGCCGGAGTCGCGGAGCACGTGCCCGCGCTCGGCCGGGCCGGAGTCCGGCGGCACCGGGACGACCGGTACTCCCGCGAGCAGGCACCCGGTCACCGCCACGACGGTGTCCAGCGACGCGGTGGCGTGCACCGCCACCGGACCGTCGCCCGGGATCCCGGCGGCGAACCGGCCGGCCCGGTCGAGCAGCTCGGAACGGGACAGCGCATCGTCGCCGACGACGACCGCGCGGTCGAGATCGTGCCCGGCCGTGAGCGAGGTGAGCAACAACGTCGTTCTCCCGTCGGTGAGCTCTTGTCGATCGGTCCACCAGGTGGCACGGTGGTTCACCATGTGGACCGACCCTGCAGGACGCTAGGTCACCCGTTCCGGAGGGGTCAAGCTCGTGGCGGCGACGAACAGTGTGGTCTCGGCGATCCGCGTGCTCGAGGCGGTCGGCGCCCGGCAGCCGATCGGCCTGTCCGAGCTCGCCCGTGCGGTGGGGCTGCCGAAGTCGACGGTGCAGCGGACCCTGCAGACGCTCGCCGAGGTCGGCTGGTGCCGGGCCGACGACCGGTCGCGCTGGCGGCTGACCTACCGGGCGTTCGCCGTCGGCAACCAGGCCCGCGACGCCGGCGGCCTGCGTGAGCGGGCCCTGCCGGTGCTGCACGAGCTGCAGCTCACGACGGGGGAGACGGTCCATCTCGCCGCGCCGGACGGCCGGGAGCTGGTGCTCGTCGAACGGCTGGACACCGCGCACCGGCTGCGCGCGTTCCTCCCGCTCGGCCAGCGGATCCCGCTGCACGCCTCGGCCACCGGGCAGGCGTTCCTGGCCGCCTGCCCGGACCCCGAGATCGAGGACTACCTCGACGGCCCGCTCGCGCCGTCGACCCGCCGGACCGTCGTCGGGCCGGACGCGTTGCGCGCCCGGCTGCGGGACGTGCGGAACCGTGGCTGGTCGGTGAACCCCGAGGGACTCACCGACGGCATCGCCGCGGTGGGCGCGGCGATCCGGGGCGCCGACGGCCGTCCGGTGGGCGCGCTGTCGGTCTCCGGCCCGACCGTCCGGATGACCGACGAGGTCTTCGACGCGCACGGCCGGGCCGCCGCCGAGGCGGCCGGGCGCATCTCCCGGGAGCTGGGCGCCCGGGACTGACCCCGCACCCTCCGCTCGTCGGTGCACCTGCTCGCGGCGTGCCGCGCCCCACGCGCAGGGTGCGGCACGCCGGCGCGGGTCGCCGGGCGGAGCGCCCGGACACGACGGAGCCCGCCGACCCTGGTGGGTCGACGGGCTCCGTCCGTGGTGGTGTGCGCGTCAGCTCTTCAGCATGCCGCGCAGGACGTACTGCAGGATGCCGCCGTTGCGGTAGTAGTCCGCCTCGCCGGGGGTGTCGATCCGGACGGTCGCGTCGAACTCGACGGTCTCACCGGACGCCTTCGTCGCGGTGACGTGCACCGTGCTCGGCGTCGTGCCCTCGTTCAGCCCGGCGATCCCGGTGATGTCCAAGGTCTCGGTACCGTCGAGGCCCAGCGACCGGGCCGACTCGCCCTCGGGGAACTGCAGCGGGACGACGCCCATGCCGATCAGGTTCGAACGGTGGATCCGCTCGAACGACTCGACGATGACCGCCCGCACCCCGAGCAGGCTGGTGCCCTTGGCGGCCCAGTCCCGGGACGAGCCCGAGCCGTACTCCTTGCCGCCGAGCACGACCAGCGGGGTGCCGGCCGCGGCGTAGTTCTGCGCGGCGTCGTAGATGAACGCCTGCGGTGCGCCGTCCTGGGTGAAGTCCCGGGTGTACCCGCCGGAGACGTCGTCGAGCAGCTGGTTGCGCAGCCGGATGTTCGCGAAGGTGCCGCGGATCATCACCTCGTGGTTGCCGCGCCGCGAGCCGAAGGAGTTGTAGTCCCTCTTCTCGACGCCGTTCTCGTCCAGGTACTGCGCGGCCGGGGTGCCCGGCTTGATCGCGCCGGCCGGCGAGATGTGGTCGGTGGTGACCGAGTCACCGAGCAGGGCGAGCACCCGGGCGCCCGAGATGTCGGTGACCGGCGCCGGCTCGGAGGCCATGCCCTCGAAGTACGGGGGCTTGCGCACGTAGGTGGACTTCTGGTCCCACTCGAACGTCCGGCCCTCCGGCGTCGGCAGCGCGCGCCAGCGGTCGTCGCCGCGGAAGACGTCGGAGTAGCTCTTGGCGAACATGTCCGAGTCGATCGCGGAGTCGACGACGGCGTTGACGTCGTCGGTCGAGGGCCAGATGTCGCGCAGGAAGACGTCGTCGCCGTTCTGGTCCTGGCCCAGCGGCTGGGCCTCGAAGTCGAAGTCCATGGTCCCGGCCAGCGCGTAGGCGATGACCAGCGGCGGGGACGCCAGGTAGTTCATCTTGACGTCCGGGTTGATCCGGCCCTCGAAGTTCCGGTTGCCCGACAGCACCGAGACGACGGTGAGGTCGTTCTCGTTCACCGCGGCCGAGATCTCCTCCGGCAGCGGGCCCGAGTTGCCGATGCAGGTGGTGCAGCCGTAGCCGACCAGGTTGTAGCCGAGCTTGTCGAGGTAGGGCCAGAGACCGGCCTTCTCGTAGTAGTCGGTGACGACCTGCGAGCCGGGGGCCATCGACGTCTTGACCCAGGGCTTGGTGGTCAGGCCCTTCTCGACCGCGGCCTTGGCGAGCAGGGCGGCGCCGAGCATGACGCTCGGGTTCGACGTGTTCGTGCAGGAGGTGATCGAGGCGATGACGACCGCGCCGTGGTCGAGCACGAACTCGCCGCGGGACTCCGAGCGCACGGTGACCGCCTTCGAGGGACGGCCCTCGTTGCCGTCCGCGGCGGAGTGCACGACCGGGGCGGCGTCGTCGTCGGCGAAGGACAGCGCCGGGGCGTCGGACGCCGGGAAGGACTCCGCGCTCGCCTCGTCGACGCCGGTCAGCGGGGCGCCCTCGTCGTCGGTGTAGTCGTGGACCGACTTGCGGAAGGCGGGCTTGGCCTCGGACAGCTCGATCCGGTCCTGCGGGCGCTTGGGGCCCGCGATCGACGGGACGACCGTCGACAGGTCCAGCTCCAGGGTCTCGGAGAACACCGGCTCGTGGGCCGGGTCGTGCCAGAGCCCCTGCTCCTTGGCGTAGGCCTCGACCAGCGCGATCTGCTCGGCCGAACGGCCGGTCAGCTTCAGGTAGCGCACGGTCTCGGCGTCGATCGGGAAGATCGCCGCGGTGGAGCCGAACTCGGGGCTCATGTTGCCGATGGTGGCGCGGTTGGCCAGCGGGACCGAGCCGACGCCCTCGCCGTAGAACTCGACGAACTTGCCGACCACACCCTGGCGCCGCAGCATCTCGGTGATCGTGAGCACCACGTCGGTGGCGGTCACACCGGTCGGGATCTCCCCGGTGAGCTTGAAGCCCAGCACCTGGGGGATGAGCATCGACACCGGCTGGCCGAGCATCGCGGCCTCGGCCTCGATGCCGCCGACGCCCCAGCCGAGGACACCGATGCCGTTGACCATGGTGGTGTGCGAGTCGGTGCCCACCAGGGTGTCCGGGTACGCCTGCCCGCCCCGGGGCATGACGACGCGGGCCAGGTTCTCGATGTTGACCTGGTGCACGATGCCGGTACCGGGCGGGACGACCTTGAACTCGTCGAACGCTCCCTGGCCCCAGCGCAGGAACTGGTAGCGCTCCTTGTTGCGGCCGTACTCGAACTCGATGTTCTTCTCGAACGCGTCGGCGGTCCCGAAGAAGTCGATCATCACCGAGTGGTCGATCACCAGCTCGGCGGGGGCGAGCGGGTTGACCTTCGCCGGGTCGCCGCCCATCTCGGTGACGGCCTCGCGCATCGTCGCTAGGTCGACGACGCAGGGGACACCGGTGAAGTCCTGCATGATCACCCGGGCCGGGGTGAACTGGATCTCGGTGTCGGGCTTGGCGGTCGGGTCCCAGCCGGCGAGCGCGGTGATGTGGTCGGCGGTGACGTTCGCGCCGTCCTCGGTGCGGAGCAGGTTCTCCAGGAGGACCTTGAGGCTGAACGGCAGGCGCTCCGAGCCCTCCACCGCGGAGAGCCGGAAGATCTCGTAACCCGTGCCCCCGACGTCGAGCTGTCCTCTGGCGCCGAAGCTGTCGGTGCTGGCCACTTGGTGGTCCTCCCGTGGTGGTGGGCGTGTCCGGAGTCCGGTGCGGTGAGCGTCCTGCCGGGTGGTGCTTCTCCGGGTGCTCACCAGCGTCGTGCGGGAGTCTCGCGCACCGCGTCCGGCGCGGCAGTGCGGACCCTCGTGGCGCAAATAGTACGCGTGTCCTATATGCGGCGCGACCCGGGTGTGGGCCGGCTGACGCGCTCGTGCGACACCCGCTCGTGTCCGGTGTGTCGGACGGTGCGAACGGGACGCGAGTGGCACAGTGCGGCAGATTTCCGTCCATTTCACCCGGGTCCGGAGGCCGTCCGATGCGTGTTCGTCGCCCGCTGGGCCTGGGTGTCGCCGTGCTGGCGGTGCTGCTCGCACTCCCCGGGGTCGGCGCCGCGGCCACCGCCGCTCCCGGGATCGCGGTGCGGGCCGCCGAGGTGCTCCCGGCGCAGCCGCCACCCCCGCCGCCCAACCCCGGTGACGACGAGCTGGACCGCAGCCGGCAGACCGTGCAGGAACGCTCGGCCGAGGTCGGCCGGCTCACCGCCCGGCTCGCCGAGCTCGACGCGCAGGCCGAGCAGCTGCAGATTCAGGTCGCGGCCCGCAACGAGGAGGCACTCGAGGCACGCGACACCGCGGACGCGGCCGGACGCGAGGCCGAGGCCGCCGCCGCCCGTGCGCTCCAGGCACGCAGCGCCACCGAGCAGGCCGGTCGTGAGGTCGACGCCGCCCGGGCCCGGCTCGACGCGTTCGTCGGTGACGTCTACACCCACGGCCTGGATCTCGGCGCGCTCGGGCTGCTGTCCCGGGCGACGGACCCGCAGGACCTGATGGACCGCGCCCGGCTGACCGACGCGCTCAGCGAGGACCAGGCGGCCGTGCTGGAACAGCTGGAGCAGGCCCGGATCGCGCAGGCGAACGCCGACTCGCTGGCCCGTGCGGCCGAGGAGGAGGCGGCCCGCAGGCGGGAGTCGGCGGAGCAGGCGTCGGCCGCCGCGGACCAGGCGTTGCGCTCCGCAGCGGCGGCCGCCGACGAGCAGCGGGCCCGCCTCGACGGGGTGCAGGCCGAGCGGGCCGCGGTGCAGGCCCGGCTCGACGCCGCCGAGAACGCCGACTCGGGGCTCCGCGCCCAGCGGCAGCGGTTCGACGCCTGGCAGGCCGAGCAGGCCAGGTTGCAGGCCGAGGCCGACGCCCGGGCACGGGCGGAGGCCCGGTCCCGGGTCGCCAGGGAGGAGGCGCCGTCGGCCGGCCCGCTGCCCCGCCGGACCGGGTCCGGGGCCGTCGAGACTGCGATCGACCGGGCGATGGCCCAGATCGGCACCATCTACGCCTGGGGCGGCGGCAACTCCCGCGGCCCGACGAAGGGCATCCGCGACGGCGGCGTCGCCGACTCCCACGGCGACTACCGCAAGATCGGCTTCGACTGCTCGGGGCTCATGCTCTACGCGTTCGCCGGGGTCGGCATCGACCTGCCGCGCTACAGCGGGAACCAGGCGAACGCCGGGCAGCAGGTGCCGGTCTCGGAGATGCGCCGCGGCGACATGATCTCCTGGGCGGAGAACGGCCGGACCTACCACATCGCGATGTACCTGGGCGACGGGAAGATGATCGAGGCCCCGTACTCCGGCGCGAGCGTGAAGATCTCCCCGGTCCGTTACGCCGGGCTGGACAAGGTCACCCGGTTGCTCTGACCGGCGTCCTGCGCCGGGATCGCCCGGACGAAGTCGGGCGCCCGGCGCTCGGTGAACGCGCGGATCCCCTCCGCGACCTCCCGGCTGCCCGCCGCGTGCACCATCGTCGCCTGCTCGGCGGCGAGCTGTTCGCGCAGCCCGGTGTCGAAACTGTGGCGCAGCAGCCTGCGCTGCCCGCCGATCGCCCCCGACGGGCCGTCGGCGAGCCGGCGGGCGAGTGTCGCGGTCTCGTCCTCCAGCCGGTCGGCGGGGACCACCCGGGTGAGCAGCCCCCAGCCGAGCGCCTCGGCCGCGGTGAGCTTGCGGTGCAGCAGCAGCATCTCCTGGGCCCGGCGGAGCCCGACGAGCCGCGGGAGGAACCAGGTGAGCCCGCCGTCCGGGGTCAGCCCGAGCTTGCCGTGCCCGACGGTGAACACGGCGTCCTCGGCGGCGATCGCCACGTCGGCCGCATAGACCATGCCGAGCCCGCCACCGGCTGCGGCACCGTGCACCGCCGCCACCAGCGGGATCTCCAGGCCGGCCAGGCGGTCGAGGGCGGCGTGGTAGTCGTCGACCATCCGGCGCAGCACGCCGGGCAGCTGCCCGCCCGGCGTCGAGGCGAAGACCGTGATGTCCCCGCCGGCGGTGAACAGCGGTCCGTTCCCGCCCAGCACGACGACCCGGACGGACGGGTCCTCCGCGAGTCGGGTGGTGGCCTCCCGCAGGTCCCGGCACATGGCGGGATCGATGGCGTTGTTGCGGTCCGGCCGGTCGAGCCGGATCGTGGCGACCCCGTCCCGCACGGTGGTGCTGACGGTGGGCGTGGCTCCGTTCATGGTGTCGCTCCTGGGGTGTGGGCGGTGCCCGGCGGACGGCCGGACGCGTGGGCCGGGCCGGCGGTCAGGGCTCGGTGAGGACCGTGGCGGGCGTCTCGATCCCGTCGGCGACGGCCCGCAGGAAGCCGCCGGCGGTGTCGCCGTCGCAGACGCGGTGGTCGAAGACCAGCGAGAGCTGCGTGATGCGGCGGGGCACGACCGCGCCGTCGACGACCCAGGGACGGGGGAACATCCGGCCGACGCCCAGGATCGCGGCCTCGGGGTGGTTGATGATCGCTGCGCTGCCGTCGACGCCGAGCATCCCGTAGTTGTTGAGGGTGAACGAGCCCGACGTCAGGTCCCCGGGCGTGGCCGTGCCGGCCCGGGCCGCGGCGACGGCCCGGGTGATCGCGGTGTGCAGGCCGGCGAGGTCCATGGCGTGCGCACCGCGTATGGCGGGGACGAGCAGGCCGCGGCCGGTCTGGGGTGGCGACGCCGAGGTTGACCCCGTCGAGCTCCTGGATCTCCCGTGCCGCGGTGTCGACCCGGGCGTTGAGTTGCGGGTGCTCGGCCAGGGCGGCGAGCACGATGCGCGCCAGCAGTGCCAGCAGGCCCGGTGCCCCGTCGTCGACGCGGGTGCGCTCGCGGAGTTCCAGCAGGGCGGTCGCGTCGACGTCCACCCAGACGGTGGCCTCGGGGATCTCGGACCGGCTGCGCGAGAGCGCTTCGGCCGCGGCGCCGCGGGCCCCTGCAACGGCACCCGGCGGCGGACGGCGAGCCCGGTGCGGCGGTCCGTCCCCGGATCCGTCCCGGTCCCGGCGGCGGCTTCGACGTCGCCCCGGGTGATCAGCCCCCCGGGCCCGGTCGCGGCGACGGCGCCGAGATCGACGCCGAGGTCCTGCGCGAGGCTCCGCACGGACGGGGACTGCACGGCCGGCCGGCCCGGCCCGGTCGTGGTGGCGACCGGTGCGCGCCGGCGTCGCGACGACGGTGGCGCCGAGGTGCCGTAGCCCACCAGGACGCTGCCGGACCCCTCCTGCTCCGCTCCGTCGGCGCCGTCCGCCCCGGAGCCGTCGTCGACCGAGACCAGCGCGGCCCCGACGGCCACGGTGCTGCCCTCGTCGGCGTGCAGCCCGGCGACGACCCCGGCGAACGGGGACGGGACCTCGACCGTCGCCTTGGCCGTCTCGACCTCGGCCACCGGGGCGTCGACGGCGATCGTGTCGCCCGGTGCGACCAGCCAGCGGACGAGATCGGCCTCGGTCAGTCCCTCGCCCAGGTCGGGAAGGGCGAAGATCCGGGTGCTCACCGCGCGCCCGACGGCCACTGCAGGGTGTCCACCGCGTCGAGGACCCGGTCGACGCCGGGCAGGTGGAGCCGTTCGAGCGCCGGGGGAGGGTAGGGGACGTCGAAGCCGGTGACCCGCCGCACCGGAGCCTCGAGGCGGTGGAAACAGCGTTCGGTCACCCGGGCGGCGACCTCGGAGGCGACCGAGGCGAAGCCGGGCGCCTCCGCCACGACGACCGCCCGCCCGGTCCGGGCGACCTCGGCGCAGACGGTCTCGTCGTCGAAGGGGACGATCGACCGCAGATCGACGACACCGAGGTCGCGTCCCTCGGTGGCGGCCTGTGCGGCGGCCGCCAGCGCGACCGGCACCGAGGCGCCGTAGGCGATGAGCGTCGCGTCCCGCCCCGGCCGACGGACGACGGCGCGTCCGATCGGTGGCACGGGCACGCCGGTGTCGACCTCGGAGCGGCCGAAGTACAGCTTCTTCGGTTCGAGGAAGACGACCGGGTCCGGATGGTCGACGGCCGCCCGCAGCAGCCCGTAGGCGTCCGCGTTGGTCGCCGGGGCGACGACGGTCAGGCCGGGCGTGTGCGCGTAGTAGGCCTCCGAAGAATCGCAGTGGTGCTCGACCCCACCGATTCCGCCAGCCGAGGGAATGCGGATGACCAAGGGTAGCCGGGTGCGTCCGTGCGTACGGTTCCCCATTTTGGCCACGTGGCTGACGATTTGCTCGAAAGCCGGGAACGCAAACGCGTCGAACTGCATCTCGATGATCGGCTTCATGCCGTTCATCGCCATTCCGACCGCGGTGCCCACGATGCCCGATTCGGCGAGCGGGGTGTCGAAGCACCGGTGCTCGCCGAAATCCCGGGCGAGGCCGTCGGTCACCCGGAAGACCCCGCCCAGCGGGCCGACGTCCTCACCGAAGACGACCACCGCGTCGTCGGCGGTCATCGCGTCGCGCAGGGCGGCGTTGATCGCCTGGGCCATCGTCATCGTGGCCGGTCCGGTGGCCGTGTCCACCGGACCGGTGGTCGTGGTCGTCACGATGCCTCCTCGGCGGTCAGCTCGGCCCGCAGGAGCGCCCGCTGCTCGATCAGCTGGGTGGTGGGTACGGCGTAGACGTGTGCGAACAGGTCCTCCGGATCCGCCGGGACGGTCTCGGCGAAGCCGGCGCGGAGCCGGGTGGCCATTCGTTCGGCCTCGGCGTGCACCCGCTCCTCGTCGGCGTCGGCGAGCCGGCCGGTGCCGCGCAGCCGGTTGCGCAGCCGGGCCAGCGGGTCCCGGGCCAGCCACGTCTCGACCTCCTCGGCGCTGCGGTAGCGGCCGGGGTCGTCGGCGTTGGTGTGCGGGTCGAGGCGGTAGGTGTCGGCCTCGACGAGGGTCGGGCCGCCGCCGTCGCGGGCCCGCCGGACCGCCGCTCCGAGCACCGTCTCCAGCGCGGCGAGGTCGTTGCCGTCGACCAGGACGCCCGGCATGCCGTACCCGACGGCCTTCGCGGCGAGCGACGGTGCGACGCACTGGCGGTCCATCGGTACCGAGATCGCGTACTTGTTGTTCTGCACCAGGAAGACGACCGGCGCGGCGAACACCGCGGCGAAGTTGCACGCCTCGTGGAAGTCGCCCTCGCTGGTCGCTCCGTCCCCGCACAACGCGAGCACGACGGTGTCCTCGCCGCGCATCCGGGCGGCCTGGCCGACGCCGACCGCGTGCAGCAGGTGGGTGGCCAGCGGGGTCGCCTGCGGCGCCACCCGGTGCAGGCCGGGGTCGTAGCCGCAGTGCCGGTCACCGTGCATCAGGGTCAGCGTCTCGACCGGATCCACCCCGCGTGCCGCGACCGCGGCGGAGTCGCGGTAGGTGGGGAACAGCCAGTCCCGTGCGGCGAGCACCCGGGCGCCCACGACCTGGCACGCCTCCTGCCCGCGCGACGACGGGTACACCGCGAGCCGTCCCTGTCGGGCCAGCGCGCTCGCCTGCTCGTTGAACCGGCGGGCCAGTACGAGTCGCCGGTACCCGTCGAGCAGATCGTCGGGAGGTGGGAGTTCGGCACCGGGCGCGGGTGCACCCGACTCGTCGAGCAGTCGGACCATGGTCGGTTCGCGATCGATGTCGATCTTGTGCGTACGCACGGAGCGCTCCTCTGACGAGCTTCGATATATCTCCTCCAGCCTGGCGAAGAACTGTCGGCAGGGCCACCGGAAATGTAAATCCACTCCGGACGTCGGAGTGTGTGTCTGCTGGGTAGTCGACACTGAGGTGTTCTCAGTAGTGGTGGTCGTTCCGCTGCGACACGCCGAGGGAGTGGAGATGTCTAGGACATGGGGCAGGGCCCCGGTAGAGCAGTTGGTCGACCAAGATCAACGAACTCTCCGAGGCCCCGCATGTCCGATCCTGTCACCTACACCGCTGTCCTCCCGATCGGGGAGCACACCGTGGCCTACCTGGCTCGGCTTCTGGCCGCTCAACGCTGTCGCCGCGGTACCCGCCCCCGGCGGCGGGCGTTGACCCCGTTCGCCCAGGCAGTGCTGGTGATCCGCTGGTTCTGCGACGCCACCCGGGTCCGGCACCTGGCCCGCGACAACGCGATCAGTACCGCGACCACCTATCGCTACCTGCACGAAGGCATCGACGTCCTCGCCAGCGCCGCACCCGGGCTGCACGGTGCCCTGCTCGCCGCCCGCCTCGCCGGACACACCCACGTTCACCTGGACGGCACCCTGATCGCCACCGACCGCTGCCGCGCGCTCGGCCCCACCGCGGGGGTCGACCTGTGGTGGTCGGGTAAACACCACCGCCACGGCGGGAACGTCCAGGTCGTGTCCGCCCCGGATGGATGGCCGCTATGGACATCCCCGGGAAGACCCGGGCGCGAACACGACGTGACCTGTGCCCGAGCCCACCCCGGTCTGCTCGAAGACCTCGATCACTGGATCGATGATGACCACGCCGCGCTGGGCGATCTCGGCTACGAAGGTGAGGCCCACCGACTCACCGTGCCGATCAAACCCATCCCCGCCGGCGGCCGAACAGTCGATCAGCGCACCGTCAACAGCCTGCACTCAGCCACCCGAGCACTCGCCGAACGAGCAAACGCCCTGCTCAAGACCACCTTCGCAACGCTACAGCGAGTCACCCTCTGTCCCTGGCGCACCGGCGCGATCACCGCAGCCGCGCTCGTGTTACTCCACACCGAATACGACCGCACAACATGATCACCACGCTACTGAGAACACCTCACTGTGCCGGATCGTCGTCTATTTCATGCGACGGCCCTGTGGTAGGAACTGCTGGACAACCGATTGCGCGAATCCGGATGTGACGGGCGATGTGTCGTTGCGCAATCAAGGGAATCAGGTTCGCGATCGCCGGGCGTGGTGCGGCAGGCTCGGGAGGTGACCGTCCGGGACCGGGCCCTCGCCGTCGTCGTCGCGGTGCTGTGGGGCGCGAACTTCATCGCCATCGACGTCGGGCTCGAGTACTTCCCGCCGGTGTTCCTCGCCGGGGTGCGGATGCTCGTGCTCGCCGTGCCGACGCTGCTGCTCGTACCGCGCCCCAGGGTGCCGCTGCGCTGGCTGCTCGGCTTCGGGCTCGGTTTCGGGACGCTGCAGTTCCTCTTCCTGTTCCTCGGGATGTACGCCGGGATGCCGGCCGGGCTGGCGTCGCTGGTGCTGCAGGCGTCCGGGCCGTTCACCCTCGTGCTCGGCGCGCTGCTGCTGCGCGAGCGGGCCTCGCGGCGGCAGTGGCTCGGCGTGCTGGTCGCCGTCGCCGGACTGGCGACGATCGCGCTGGCCCGCGCGCAGTCGGCCCCGGTGCTGCCGGTGCTGCTGACCCTGCTCGGCGCCCTCTGCTGGGCGGCCGGCAACCTGTGCAGCAGGCTCGCCCAGCGCGACGGCACCGAGGTCAACCCGCTGCACCTGACGATGTGGATGACGGTCGTCCCGCCGGTCCCGCTGCTCGCGGCGTCCGCGGTGGTGGAGGGGCCCGCCACCGGCTGGGTGGCGCTCGGCGGTGCACTGGCCACGGCGGCGCTGCCCGCGCTCGGTGCGCTGGTGTACCTCTCGGTGGCGGCGACCGTGGTCGCGACCGGGATCTGGACCGCCCTGCTGCGCCGCTACCCGGCCGGGCTGGTCGCACCGCACTCGCTGCTGGTCCCGGTCGTCGGGATGAGCCTCGCCGTACTGGTGCTGGGGGAGCGGCCGTCGGCGGTCGAGCTGGCCGCCGGCGTGGTGGTGGTCGCCGGGGTGCTGACGGCCTCGGCCGGGGCTCGGGCCCCCGCCCGGCGGAACACCACCGCGGCACCGCACGTTGAAGCGACCGGAACCGACGAGAGGGAGGGACCGATGACCGAGACCGCCATCCTGGCCGGTGGATGTTTCTGGGGGGTGCAGGAGCTGCTCCGGCAACGCCCCGGTGTCGTCTCCACCCGGGTCGGCTACTCGGGCGACCCGAACACGCCGAACGCGACCTACCGCCGGCACGGCGACCACGCCGAGGCCGTGGAGATCGTGTTCGACCCCGAGCAGATCGGCTACCGGGAGATCCTGGAGTTCTTCTTCCAGATCCACGATCCGTCCACCAAGGACCGGCAGGGCAACGACATCGGGCGCAGCTACCGGTCGGTGATCTTCCACGACGGCGACGAGCAGCGGCGGACGGCGCTGGACACCATCGCCGACGTCGACGCCTCCGGCCTGTGGCCGGGCCGGGCGACGACCGACGTCGAGCCCGCCGGGGACTTCTGGGAGGCCGAGCCGGAACACCAGGACTACCTGCAGAAGTACCCCTACGGCTACACCTGCCACTTCCCGCGCCCGAACTGGGTGCTGCCGCGGCGCACGGCCGGGACGGCCTGAGCCGGCCGCTGGGCCGGCCGGGTGGCGTGGACCGCGTCACGCGTGATCTCGGTCCCGGGGGTATTTCCGAGCGCAACGAACCCGGGTAGTCGTCGGGGGTGGGTCCGCTCAGCGGTGCGGCCCCACCCCCGTCACGGTCCAGGAGGAACGATGCGCACTGCCGACGGCCCGGACCGGACCGGCCCGCGGGCGGTACCGGTCAGCGCCGCCGCCCTGCGATGTTCCGCCTCCCGCCGGGAGGACGTGCTCGCCGTCGTGCTGGGGCTGCTCGCGGTGCTGGGGCTGGTCTGCGCCTGGGGCGCCGGTGCGTCCGCACACGGCACCGTACTGGACCGGGGCGCCGCCGAGGCGGCCGAGCGCACGGCGGTCCCGGCCGTGGTGACCGGCCCGGTGGGCCCGGCCGGTGAGATGTACACCGGGCAGCAGACCCTCGCCGTCGAATGGACCGCACGCGACGGCACCCGGCAGACCGGGGCCACGTCGTTCCCGGGTCTCTACGGTGCCGGCGAACAGGTCACCGTCTGGCTGGACCGCGACGGCCGCCTCACCGTGGCGCCGGCGACCGCGTCGGACGCGATGACCGTCGCCGTCGGCGCCGGCTTCCTGACGAGCGTGGCGTGGGGTGTGCTTCTGGTGGTCCTCGGGCGGGCCGGCTTCCGGCGCACCGCCCTGCGCTACGCGCGGGCCTGGGAGCTGGACTGGGCCGCCGTCGAACCCCGCTGGTCCGGCCGCCGGACGACCTGAGGGCCGACCGGTAGGGTCGCGCGGCATGACCGGGATCGTCGTCCTGCACCACGCACTGGGCCGGACGGCCGGTGTGCTCGGCTTCGCCGAGGCCCTGACGGGGGCCGGTCACGAGGTGACCGTGCCGGACCTGTTCGCCGGCCGGACCTTCGGGTCCGTCGCCGACGGGGTGGCGCACGCCGCCTCGGTCGGTTCCGGGGTGCTGCTCGAGCGCGCGGAGTCCGTGCTCGCGACGCTCCCGCCGGAGCAGGTACTGCTCGGGTTCTCCCTCGGCGTCGTCCCCGCCCAGCAGCTCGCCGCGACCCGGCCCGGTGTCCTCGGGGCGGTGCTGTGCCACGCCTGCCTGCCCCCACCGGAGCCCGCCGGGTGGCCGGCCGGCGTCCCGGTGCGTGTGCACGCGGGCGACGCCGACCCCTACTTCGACGACGACGGGGACGCCGACGCCGCCCGCGCTCTGCTCGCCTCGGCGGCGGACGGCGCACTCGTCCGCTAACCGGGCGCCGGGCACCTGTTCGCCGAGCCCGCCGCACCCGAGTACGACCCGGTGGCCGCGGAGCTGCTCCGCGAGCGGGTCCTGGACTTCGTCCGCTCGACGGGCGGCTGAACCACCGGGCCGGGGTCAGACGGCGGCCGGAACCGGGTCGACGGTCCGCAGGCCGCGGTCGAACACGGCCATGACCTCGTCGACCAGCCCGACCAGCTCCGGTGCCCGCGGATCGGTCCCGTGGTCGCCCAGCCAGTGCTGCACGGCGACCCGCAGCCCGGTGACGGCGGCCGCCGCGGCGAGCGTCGGGAACAGGTCCCGGGCCGGGTCGATGCCGGTGCGGTCGACGACCGCGGCGGCCAGGGCCCGTTCCTGGGCGGCGAACGCGGCGAGCTGGTGGGCGACGACCGTGGGGTGCCCGCTCAGTGCCCGCAGCAGCCGGACCCGGTCGAGGTAGCCCGGGTCGGTGACGACGGCGCGCAGCGCGTGGCGCAGTGACTCGGCGACCGGCTCGCCGGACGGCCGGGTGGTGAACGCGGCGACGAGCGTGCTCGCGGCCGCCGCGTTCCCCGCGACGATCGCCTCCTCCTTCGAGGTGAAGTAGTTGAAGAAGGTGCGGGGGGCGACGTCGGCGGCGTCCGCGATCTGCTCGACGGTGACCTGGTCCAGACCGTGCTCGCTGCACAGCCGCAGCGCCGCGGCGGCGAGTGCGGCCCGGGTGGCGGCCTTCTTGCGCTCCCGCCGACCGGGCGGCTGCGGCTCACCCACGGTCGGCCCCCACGTTCGTCCGGGCTGGCGAGTCGATGACCGAGACGATCTCCGGACGCGCGGGACCGGGTGCCGGGGCCAGGTCGACGTCGAAACGCAGGCCCTGGTCCGGAACGGTCAGCCGGTGCGCGGCGGGCCGTCCGGCCCATCGGTACACCGTGGAGACGGTGCCGGTGGCGACGCAGATCCGGTAGTTGCCGCCGTCGTCGGCGCGGGTCCGGCCGAGCTCGCCGCCGTTCCGGTCGAGGACCGTGAGCACGGCGCCCGCGGCGGGGACGCCGTCGGCGCGGACCACGCCGTGCAGCATCGGCCCCGCCGGCGCCGCGGCACCGGCCGGTGCGGACGCGGCGGCGGCCGGGACCGGCGCCGTGGCCGCGGGGGCGGCTGCGCCCTCGTCCGGGGTGGGCTCCAGGTCCAGGGTGTCGCGCAGCGGACGCTCGCGCAGGAACAGGATCGCGATCAGCGCGAGCAGCCCCAGCGGGGCGGCGACCAGGAAGATCTCCGCGATGGCGTGCCCGTAGGAGTCCATCACGATCGAGCGCACCGGCTCGGGGATCTGTGCCAGGTTCGGCACCTGGCCGCCCTGGGTGGCGCCGCCGCCGTCGATACCGGCGTCGGCCAGCCCGGACGCGGTGCGGCTCGCCACCACCGAGGCCAGCAGCGCACCCAGCCCGGCGACACCGGCCGAGCCGCCGAGCGACCGGAAGAAGGTCACCGTGGAGCTGGCCGCGCCCATGTCCCGCATCGCGACCGTGTTCTGCACGGCGAGGACCAGGTTCTGCTGGGTCATGCCGACGCCGAGGCCGACCAGCCCCATCGCGACCGCGACCTGCCAGTAGGGCACGGTCGAGGAGATGACCAGAGCACCGACCGTGAGACCGGCGGTGAGCAGCGCGGCGCCGAGCACCAGGTACCGCTTCCAGCGCCCGTAGCGGCTGATCAGCTGTCCGGCGACGTTCGAGGCCAGGAACATACCGATGATCATCGGCAGGGTGAGGACACCGGCCTCGGTCGCCGTGGCGCCGCGGGCGAGCTGGAAGTACTGCGAGAGGAAGATCGTGGAGCCGAACATCGCGACGCCGACGAACAGGCTCGCGACGGTGGCGAGCACGAACGTGCGGTCCCGGAACAGGAACGGCGGCACGACCGGGTCCTTGACCCGCCGCTCGACGACGACCGCCAGCACCAGGGCCACGATCCCGCCGCCGATCAGCCCGAGCGAGGTCGGCGAGGACCAGGCGAACTGCTTGCCCCCGAGCGAGGTCCACAGCAGCAGCGCCGAGACGCCGGCGGCGATGAGGAAGGCACCGAGGTAGTCGATGGTGACCGAGTCACGGCGCTCGGTCGGCACGTTCAGCGTCCGCTGCAGGACCAGCAGCGAGATCGCCGCCAGCGGGACGCCGACGAAGAAGCACCAGCGCCAGCCGAGCGGCGAGTCGACGATGACGCCGCCGAGCAACGGCCCGCCGACGACCGCCACGGACATGATCGCCGACAGGTAGCCCATGTACCGGCCGCGCTCGCGCGGGGTGATGATCGCGGCGATGACGACCTGGGTGAGCGCCTGCAGCCCGCCCATCCCCAGCCCCTGCAGCACCCGGAAGCCGATGAGCTGCGACGTCGCCGTGGCCAGCCCGCACAGCAGCGAGCCGATCAGGAAGATGCCGATCGCCGACTGGACCAGGATCTTCTTGGAGTAGAGGTCGGCGAGCTTGCCCCAGATCGGGGTGGACGCCGTCATCGCCAGCAGCGACGCCGAGACCACCCAGGTGTACTCGGCCTGCGTCCCGCCCAGGTCACCGAGGATCCTGGGGAGGGCGTTCGAGACGATCGTGCTGGACAGCACGCCGACGAACAGGGCCATGAGCAGACCGCTGAGCGGTAGCAGCACGGAACGGCGGTGGGCGGCGGTCTCCTCCGGGGAGCGGGTACTTGACGTCACGCAACGATCGTACGCGGCAAACCTGCACACCGCGCAAGTTTGCCGAGAGTGCTACTGCGCACATCCTGCAGGTTCCCGGCGTCAGCTCCGGGCGGGTCCCGTGGGCTCCGGGCGGGCGGCGATCCGGGCGAGGCGCTGCTCGGTCGGCCACTTGACGTCGGTGGCCCAGCCGAGCCGTTCGAAGAGCCGGATCGTCTCGGCCGAGAGGTCGATCTCCCACCTGCCCACGCCGTGCCGGGCGGAGGTGGGATCGGCGTGGTGCAGGTTGTGCCACGACTCGCCCATGCTCGGGATCGCCAGCGCCCACACGTTGGTGGAGCGGTCCCGGGACCGCCACGGCCGCTCCCCGACGAGGTGGCAGATGGAGTTCGTGGACCAGGCGACGTGGTGCGAGACGGCGACCCGGACGAGCCCGGCCCAGAAGAACGCGGTGAACGCGCCCCACCAGGTACCGGTCACCAGGCCACCGACCAGGCCCGGCCCGAACACCGACAGCACGGTGAGGGCGCTGAACCACCGGTGCACCCGGTCGATGTCGGGATCGGCCAGCAGGTCCGGGGTGAACCGTCGCTGGTCGGTGAGCGACCGGTCGAAGATCCAGCCCATGTGCGCGTGCCAGAACCCGCGGACCAGCGCGGCCGGTGAGGTGCCGTAGCGCCACGGGGAGTGCGGGTCGCCCTCCTCGTCGGCGTGCGCGTGGTGCCTGCGGTGATCGGCCACCCAGTGCCGGACCGGGCCCTGCACGGCCAGGCTCCCGGCGACGGCCAGCGCGATCCGCAGCGGGCGGGTGGCGGTGAACGAGCGGTGGGTGAAGTAGCGGTGGAACCCGACCGTCACGCCGAGCATCGAGATCACGTACATGCCGAGCGCGAGCCCCGCGTCCAGCGGGCTGAGGCCCCAGCCCCAGGCCAGCGGGATCGCGGCCACCAGCGCGAGTGCCGGGACGATCGCGAACGCGTACACGAACAGGTGCGGCACGGGATGACGGAGACGGTCGGACAGGTCACGCGGTGCAGCCGGGGAAGCGGTCACGGCGTCGATCGTTCCGGCTCGCCCCAGCCCGGGCAGTGGGGAGAACCCCCGGGGTTGGGCGCGGAGACTGGCGCCCTGGTGTGTTCTGAGCCACAATCGCCGAACGTGTCCCGCTGACCTGCGGAGTTCCCCCGCCCCCCGGGGTGGGGCACGACCGGACCGGCCCTGGCGGTGAATGGTGCAGTACCCCGACCCTCGTACGGCGTCCCCCGGCGCCGCGGTACCGGCCCGCTCCCGGCCGGCCCTCGCCGCGGAGTTCGAGCACCTGCAGGAGAACCTGCGCCGGGTGCTGGCCGGGCTGCACTGGCCGGCGTACCGCTGGCAGGTGATCGCCGAGGCCGAGGCCTGGGGGGTGAGCGGGATGCTGCGCAACCAGCTCGCGCCGTTGCCGGACGGCCGCTACCCGTCGGTCGACGCGCTCGTCGCCACCCTGGTCGCCCAGCTCACCGCGCGGCCCCGGCCCACTCCGGCCGGCGGACCGCCGGTCCCGGTGCGTCCGGCGGCGACGGCCCGGGTCCGTCCGGCCGTCCCGCCCGGTGCCCCGCCGCGGCCCGCGGGGACCGCTGCCGGGGCGTAGTCCCCGGGGGTGTGCGGCTCCCCGCCCGGCACCGGGTCACGGTGCAGCTCCCGCCCGAGCCGGCGCAGCACGTCGCGCTGGACGGGCCGGCAGAGCCCGCGCAGGGCGACGGCCGCCGTCCGGGCGACCGCACGGTCCCGGACGGGTGCGTCCCGGTGCGGCGCGACGAGCTCGGGGTGCGACGCGTACAGGGCCCGGACGTGCCGTGCCATCCGCTCGGCGAGGTCCTGGCGGGCGTCGACGCCGGCGTCGTCGGGGAGGTCCTCGAACTCCCGGTCGGTCGGATCCGGCCGGTAGCCGCGCAGTACGGCGCCGTACGCCGCGCGGTCCCGGGGCGGCAGCGTCCGGGCCAGCACCGCGATCGTCGCCCGGGTCGCGTCGGAGAACCTCACCCCGGTGGCAGGCCGGAACTCCGGCGGCAGGTCCACGGCCGTCTCGTGGCGGAGTATCGCCGCCAGCTCCGCACGGGTCCGGTGCAGCCGGTCGAGGGTGGCGGCCAGCTCGGTGTCGAGGGTGCGGAGCGCGGCGTCGGTGTCCGGGGCCCCGCTGTCGTCCTCGGCGGGGATGCGGGACAGCGGGAACCCGAGCGCCGTCAGCCGGGTGATCCGCAGCAGCCGGATCAGGTGGTCGGCCCCGTACTGCTTGTAGCCGTTCGGGCGGCGGCCGGGCTCGGGCAGCAGCCCGATCTCGTGGTAGTGCCGGACCGCGCGCACGCTGGTGCCGGCGAGCTCCGCGATCTCGCGGGTGCTCCAGGCCATGGGTTCCGTCCTCTGCCACCGACCGCCGTGAGCACCAGTACAGACGGCGCCGCCCGCCCCGATCGAGAGGGGTACCGCCGTCACGGACGGTGTCCCTGCCCGCCCGTACCCTGGCGGTCCGTGGCGCGTTGACCGGTTCTCGACCCTCGTGTTAGGACGGTCGACGGGGTGTCGGGTACCGGCGGCACGTCCGCCGTGTCGCCGTCCGGACGAGGAGGACCCATGCCCGAGTTCGCCGGTGGCCGGCACGTGCTGCCCGAGCCGGAGCGCAGCACCCCGGTCGTCACCGCGCTGGGGATCGACGAGCAGCCCGAGGGGTTCGAGCCGGTCCGGCCGACCGCGGCCCCCGACGGCGCGCCGAACGTGGTCGTCGTGGTCCTCGACGACCTGGGATTCGGCAGTTCCAGCGCGTTCGGCGGCCCGTGCCGGATGCCCACCGCGGACCGGCTGGCCGCGGACGGCCTGCGGTACAACCGCTTCCACGTCACCGCGCTGTGCTCGCCCACCCGGCAGGCCCTGATGACCGGCCGCAACCACCACTCGGTGGGGATGGGCGCCACGACCGAGATGGCGACGTCCGCGCCGGGTTACCACGGCTTCCGGCCGCGCAGCGCGGCCACGATGGCGCAGATCCTACAGGGCAACGGCTACAGCACGGCGGCGTTCGGGAAGTGGCACCAGACCCCGCCGTCGGAGATCAGCCCGGTCGGCCCGTTCGACCGCTGGCCGACCGGCGAGGGCTTCGACCACTTCTACGGGTTCATGGCGTGCGAGATGAACCACTGGTACCCGCTGCTCTACCGGGACACCGTCCCGGTGGAGCCGGAGCGCGGGCCCGGGGACGGCTACCACCTGACCACCGACCTGGTCGACCACGCGATCGACTGGGTGCACACGCAGCGCACGATGAGCCCGGACCGGCCGTTCCTCACCTACCTCGCGTTCGGCGCCGCGCACGCGCCGTTGCACGTCGCTCCCGAGTGGGTCCGGCGCTACCGCGGCGAGTTCGACGAGGGCTTCGACCGCCAGCGCGAGCGGACCCTGGAGCGCCAGCGCGCACTCGGGGTGGTCCCGCCGGACACCGAGCTGGGCACGTGGCCCGACGGCGTCCCGCACTGGGACGAGCTGACCGACACCCAGCGGGCGCTGTCCGCGCGGTTCATGGAGACCTTCGCCGGGTTCACCGAGCACGCCGACACCGAGCTCGGCCGGTTCGTCGACACCCTCGCCGAGCTGGGCGAGCTGGAGAACACGGTCGTCGTCTACCTGCTCGGGGACAACGGCGCCTCCGGCGAGGGCGGCCTGGAGGGGACGACCGTCGAGCACCGGCTCGGCCACGGCGTCGTCGACGACCCGGAGGCGATGATCGCCGATCTCGACCGGATCGGCGGCCCGGAGACCTACCCGATCGCCCCGGCCGGCTGGGCGCTCGCGATGAACACGCCGTACCGGTGGACCAAGCAGGTCGCCTCGCACTTCGGCGGCACCCGGGACGGCCTGATCGTGCACTGGCCGCGCGGGATCGCCGACCGCGGCGGGATCCGGGACCAGTTCCACCACGTCATCGACCTGCTGCCGACCGTGCTGGAGTGCGCCGGCGTGCCGGCGCCGGTCTCGGTCGACGGCGTCGCGCAGCAGCCGGTCGAGGGCGTCGGGATGCGGTACTCCTTCGACGACGCCGGCGCGCCGGACCGCCGTCGTACGCAGTACTTCGAGATGTGCGGCAACCGCGGGATCTACCACGACGGCTGGACCGCGGTCACCCGGCACGGCGTCCCGTGGGAGATGGTGCCGAGCGGGCGACCGGACTTCCGGGCCGACGTCTGGGAGCTCTACGACATCCGCACCGACCCGTCCCAGGTCCGTGATCTCGCCGCCCAGCGGCCCGAGAAGCTGCGGATGCTGCAGGACCTGTTCCTCACCGAGGCGGCCCGTTACCACGTCCTGCCGCTCGACGACCGCGTCACCGAGCGGGAGAACCCCGCGCTGGCCGGCCGGATCGACCCGATGCACGGCCGGACCTCGGTGACCTACCGGGCCGGCACCCGTCGGCTGATCGAGGAGATGACCCCGAACGTCAAGAACCGTTCGCACTCCGTCACCGCGCACCTCACGACCGGGCCCGACTCCGTCGACGGGGTCGTGGTCGCCCAGGGCGGCCGGTTCGGCGGCTGGGCGGTGTACTGCGTCGACGGCCGGCCCTGCTACGAGTACAACTACTTCGGCCTCGAGCGCTGCACGCTGCGCTCCCCGGCGCCGCTCGCCCCCGGCCCGCACGAGGTGCGGATGGAGTTCGCCTACGACGGCGGGGTCGGCGCCGGCGGCACGGTCCGCCTGCTGGTGGACGGGGAGAAGGTCGGAACCGGCCGGGTCGAGCGGACGATCCCGTTCTACTTCTCCTTCGACGAGACCCTCGACGTCGGCGTCGACCTGGGCACACCGGTCTCCGAGGACTACCGGGCCGGCGACAACGCGTTCACCGGGACGATCGCGACCGTCCGGATCGACCTGGGGGAGCAGACCCCGGTCCCGGACGCCGACCTGGCGCACCGGGTCATGACGTCGCAGTGACCCCCGGGTCGGGGCCGGCGTCCGGGTTGGCGCAGCGGAACCCGAGGTTCGCCGAGCTCGACTCCGGGGTGTTCGACGACCGGGCGGCGTTGCGGTAGCGGTAGCAGTAGGAGCGGTGGCACAGGTAGGAGCCGCCGCGCATCACCCTGCTCGTGCCCTCCGTCGGCCCGGTCGGGTCCTGGCCGGGGGAGTGCCGGTAGTAGTCCGGGGAGAACCGGTCCGAGCACCACTCCCAGACGTTGCCGACCATCTGCCACAGCCCGTACCCGTTGGGCCGGAAGGACTTCACCGGTGCCGTGGTGAGGAACCCGTCGTCGACGGTGTTGCGCTCGGGGAACCGGCCCTGCCAGATGTTCATCGGCCAGCGCCTGCCGCCGGGCAGCTCCTCGTCCCCCCACGGGAAGCGGGCGGAGTCCAGCCCGCCGCGGGCGGCGAACTCCCACTCGGCCTCGGTCGGGAGCCGCCGGCCCGCCCAGGCGCAGTAGGCCTGCGCGTCGTTCCAGGACACGTGCACGACCGGATGGTTCGCCCGGTCCGACGCGTGCGTCCCCGGCCCGGCCGGGTGCCGCCAGCAGGCGCCCCGCACGTCGAGCCACCACTGTGCCCCGCGCACCGCGCCGAGCACGTCGGAACGGTCACCGTCGAACGCGAGGTGGAAGACCGCCGACGAGCCGTAGCGCTCCGCGTCGGTCCGGTACCCGGTGTCCTTGACGAACGTGGCGAACGCCGAATTGGTCACCGGCGTCGGGTCGATCCGGAACGGCGAGAGGACGACCTGGTGGACGGGCGTCTCCCCGTCGGCCGGGTAGCCCTCGCCGAGGGCGTCGCCCATCGCGAACCCGCCGCCCGGGATCGCGACCTGCCCGCGGGTCGAGCGCGGCGCGGGCGCGCCGGTGGCCGCGGCCGGTCCACCTCGCTGCGCCGGTCCGGAGCAGCAGTCCATCAGATCTCCATCGGGTCGGCGGGCGCGGCGCCGGATCCGCGCGGGTACCGCGCGCGCCACGATAGATCCGTTCCGCGACGGCCGGTCGCAGCACCCGCTCCGCCGCACGCACCCGCACCCCGGTCCGTGCCGAGATGCAGCTCAGCGGGGTCCGCCGCCGTCCTCGGCCCGATGATCCGCACCTCGGAACGCGTCCTGACCGGCCGACGGTGCACGGCCCGGGGCCGGTTGCGCCGAACGGGGTGACAGGGCCGGCAGCTCCGGGTGGTCCAGCAGCGCCTCGACGACGGCGTCGACCGCGGAGCGGAGCCCGGTCGTCCGGCGGCGGACCACGGCCACGTTGCGGTGCACCGGCGTCGTCAGGTCCCGGGTGACGACCGCGGGCCCCGGCGGGACGGCCAGCGCGGGGAGCAGCGCGACCGACCGGGCCGACTCGACGTGCTGGACCAGGAGCAGGTAGTTCCCGAACCGGCAGGCCACCTTCGGTTCGAACCCGGACTCGTGACACAGCCGGGCGGTGAGCTCGGCCATGTAGGTGCCCGGCCGGTCGCACGCCCAGCTCTCGGTGGCGCAGGCGGCGAGATCGACCACCCGCCGCCGGGCCAGCGGATGCCCCTGCGGCAGCACCAGCACCACCGGGTCCGCCCCCAGCGGGACGATCTCCAGGTCCCGGTCCCAGGGGAAGGTGACGTGGTCGGTCGTGGTGACGACGACGTCCAGCTCCCCGGTCCCCAGCGCCGGTCCGCTCTCGTGCGGCTCGGACTCGACCAGCTCGACGTGCAGGTGCGGATGGGTGCTCGCCAGCCGGGCCGCGGTGGGCACGGCGAGGGTGTGGATCGCGCTCTGGAACACGCCGAGCCGGACGGTCCCGATCGGCTCGTCGTGCAGCGCCCGCAGCTCGGCCTCGGCGTCGGCCATCCGGTCCAGGATCTCGCGGCCGCGCCGGGCGAGGACGATGCCGGTCGGGGTCAGCCGGACCCGGCGGCCGGTGCGTTCCAGGAGCCTGCTGCGGGTCTCGGACTCCAGCACACCGAGCTGCTGGGACACCGTCGACGGGCTGACGTGCAGGGTCTGCGCGACCGCACGCACGGTCCCGAGCCCGTCGAGTAGGGCGAGCATGCGCAGTCGCCAGGGGTTCAGCACCCGGCCATTGTGCGCCGCCGTTGTACGACTCCGGCGAACAGCAGTGTCAGAATCGTGCGGTGGACGTGCACACGCGCGGTTCGTAGCGTCGGAGCCATGACGGACACCGTGCCCGCGCCCGCCGCCCCCGCACCGACCGACGGCCCCGCCGCGGTGTCGAGCGACGGCACCGCCGTAGACCGGCATCTGGTCCGCTACTTCGGGCACGGCACCTTCAGCCCCGGCGTCATCGAGCGGGCCGAGAGCAGCTCGGTGTTCACCGAGGACGGCCGCGAGCTGCTCGACTTCACCTCCGGCCAGATGAGCGCCATCCTCGGGCACTCGCACCCGGACATCGTCGCGACCGTCCGCGACCAGGTCGGGCGGCTGGACCACCTGTTCAGCGGCATGCTGTCCCGCCCGGTCATCGAGCTGGCCCGGCGACTGGCCGGCAGCGTGCCCGAGCTGGACAAGGTGCAGCTGCTCAGCACCGGAGCCGAGGCGAACGAGGCGGCCATCCGGATGGCGAAGCTCGTGACCGGGCGGCACGAGATCGTGTCCTTCGCCCGGTCCTGGCACGGGATGACCGGGGCCGCGGCGAACGCCACGTACGTCGCGGGCCGCAGCGGGTACGGCCCGGCCGCGCCGGGCAACTTCGCGCTCCCGGTGCCGGACCGGTTCCGGCCCGACATCGTCGACGCGGACGGCGAGCTCGACTGGCGCCGCCAGCTCGACCTCGGCTTCGGCATGATCGACGCGCAGTCCAACGGCAGCCTCGCCGCGTGCATCGTCGAGCCGATCCTCAGCTCCGGCGGGGTGATCGACCTGCCGCCCGGCTACCTGGCGGCGTTGCGGGAGCACTGCCACCGGCGCGGCATGCTGCTGATCCTGGACGAGGCGCAGACCGGCCTGTGCCGTACCGGTGACTGGTACGCCTTCCAGCGCGACGGCGTCGTCCCCGACCTGCTCACCGTGTCCAAGACCCTCGGCGCCGGGCTGCCGCTGTCGGCGGTGCTGACCAGCGGTGAGATCGAGCAGGCAGCGCACGAGCGCGGGTTCCTGTTCCTCACCACCCACGTCAACGACCCGCTGCCGGCGGCGGTCGGGCTCACCGTGCTCGACGTGCTCGAACGCGACCGGCTGGACCTGCGCGCCCGGGAGCTGGGCGAGCGCCTGCAGGGTGGGCTCACCGAGCTGGCGCAGCGGCACCCCGCGATCGGCGACGTCCGCGGCCGGGGCCTGCTGGTCGGGCTGGAACTGGTCGACGACGGCGAACGCGGCGGCACCGGGGCCGACCGGCTCGGCGCCGCGGTGACCCGGCGGTGCGCCGAGCTGGGGCTGCACATGAACATCGTCCAGCTGCCGGGCATGGGCGGGACGTTCCGGATCGCCCCGCCGCTCACCGCCACCGACGCCGAGATCGACCGCGGGCTCGCGATCCTGGACGAGTCGCTGACCCGCGAGGCGTGAGCCCGGGAAACTTGCCCGCGCGGAAGCCTTCCTGATACTTTCTCTCTCGGAAACAATCGAGGGGGATCGATGACCGACGCACGACAGGCGCGGGACGCGCTCGCCGAGGTACGCGACCGGCAGCAGCAGGTGGGGGTGCTCGTCTGGCGGCAGGGGATGCCGGCCTGGCTGATGGGCACGGTGGCCGTGCTGTACACCGCGTCGTCGGTGGCGCAGGACGTCCGGACCCAGTTCCCGCAGTGGAACGGGGTGC
Source organism: Pseudonocardia sp. HH130630-07 (assembly GCF_001698125.1). NCBI lineage: Bacteria > Bacillati > Actinomycetota > Actinomycetes > Pseudonocardiales > Pseudonocardiaceae > Pseudonocardia > Pseudonocardia sp. HH130630-07. The sequence continues at coordinate 5,338,539 of NZ_CP013854.1, forward strand.
TGCTGAAGTGGGCCGTGCCCGGGCTCACGCTGCTGGCGATCGTCGCGGTACTGGTGCTGGTGCGGCGCAGACTCGGGCTGGCCCCGAACGGCGCGGCCGGCCGGGCGTACTCCGTGCTCGGCGGACTCGCGCTCACCTTCCTGCTGCTGACCATCACGATCGGCATGGTGTTGCGGTCCAACGACGTCCCGTGGGACCAGACGTTGTCCACGGGGGCCGCGATGACCGTCGTCCTGGTCATCGGTCTGGCCGTGCGCCGGGCCGACCTGCGGCGCGCGGAACGGCAGCGGTGACCCTCCCGGCCCAGCCGCCCGGCTTCAGCGAGCTGATCCACGCACCGACCCGGCTGTCGCTGATGTCGCTGTGCTCGGCCACCCGCTGGATCGAGTTCGGCCGGCTGCGGGAGAGCCTGCAGCTCACCGACTCCGCGCTGTCCAAGCAGATCACAACGCTCGAACAGGCCGGCTTCGTGGTGGTGCACCGCAACGGCGTCGGGCGCGGGAAGCGGATGCACGTGCGGCTGAGCCCGGAGGGCAGGGCCGCGTTCGAGGCGCACGTCGAGGCCCTGCGCGCCATCGTGGACCGGGCCCCGGCGGAGGACCCGGCCGGCCCCCCGGACCCGCCGGACGCCCCACCCGGGGACACCGTGCGGACCGGTGGTGCCGGCCGGGCCCACTGACCGCCCGGCTCAGAGGACGGCGGGCAGCTCCGTGTCCGGCTCGGCCACCGACGCCGCGGCGTGGAACAGCATGGCCACCCCGACCGCCCCGGGATCGCGTTCGCCGACCGCGCGGTCCCCGACGTAGCTGGCCCGGCCCATCCGGGCCCGCAGCGTCGCGGTGTGCTGCGCGCCGTCGATCGCGGCCCGGGCCGCCGCGGCGAGACCGCCCGGCGCGGCCTCCACGGCCGGGGCCAGCGCGTCGACCAGGGTGCGGTCGCCGACCTGCGCCTCGCCGACCCGCTGGATCGCGGCGAGCCCCGCACGTGCGCCCGCGCCGAGATCGGCGACCGGGTCGTCGCCGGCGTCGAGCGCCCGGGCGATCTCGGTGAACAGCAGCCCGAGCAGCGGGCCGCTGGTGCCGCCCACCTCGTCGAGGAAGACGGTGCCGAGCGCCTCGAACGGGGCGTCACCCGCGCCCAGCCGGGCGAGCGCGGCCCGCAGGCCACCCCGCAGGTTGTCACCGAAGTCGCCGTCGCCGCTGTGCTGGTCGAGCGCGGTGAGTGCTCCGTGGCCGTCCTCGACGGCCCGTGCGTAGGTGCGGAGCACCGCTTCCTGGTCGAAGGTCACCGGAACGCCTCCTGCGGGACGGTCGAGAACGCGGGTGTGTGGGCCGGGGCGTCCCACCAGGGGATCCATCCGGGATCGGCACGGGTCAGGGTGAGCGAGAAGCCGGTCATGTCCAGCGCCGGCACCAGGGTCCCGACGAGCTGCCCGGCGACACCGAGGCCGTGCCGGTCGAGCCCGGCGGTGAGCAGCTCGTGCAGGCCGTAGAGCTCCATCTGGGTGGTACCGCCGAGCCCGTTGACGACGGTGATCACCTCGCCGCCGGTGCCGGGGAGCGCGGCGACGAGCTCGTCGAGCATCCGGTCGACGAGCTCCTCGGTGCCCGGCCGGTCGATCGACCGCTGCGCCCGCTCGCCGTGGATGCCCACGCCGTACTCCAGCTCGCCGTCGCCGAGCTCGAACGCCGGCCGGCCGGTGTGCATCGACGTCTGCGCCCGGGAGGCGACGGCCAGGCTCCGGGAGGCCCCGGCGACGTCGGTGCCGAGCCGGGCCAGCTCCTCCAGCCCGAGCCCGGCGTCCGCCGCGCCGCCGAGGATCTTCTCCACGACGACCGTGGCACCGGTGCCGCGCCGTCCGGTCGCGGTGTCGGCCGAGTCGGTCGCGAGGTCGTCGTCGACGAGCACCCGTCGGACCTCGATGCCCTCCATCCGCAGCCGCTCCGCGGCGATCCCGAAGTTGATCCGGTCACCGGTGTAGTTCTTGACGACGTGCAGCACACCCTCCGGGCCGGCCACCGCGCGTGAGGCGGCGAGCACCTGCACGTTGTGCGGCGAGGCGAACACCTTGCCCGGCGCCGCGGCGTCGAGCATCCCGCGCCCCAGGAAACCGGCGTGCAGCGGTTCGTGCCCGGAGCCGCCGCCGGAGACGATCCCGACCCGGCGCTGCGGGCTCCGGTGCCGCGCGAGCAGATGGGCCGGTGACTCGACGGGTTCGACGAGATCGGCGTGCGCGTGGGCGAACCCGCGCAGCGCCGGTGGTACCGGGTCCCCGGTGCGCGGATGGAAGGGCAGGCTCATCGGATCCTCTCCCGGGTCGACGGGCCGCGGCGCCGGTGCCGCGGCCCGGACGGAGTAGACGACGAACCGGGTCCGGGTGTCCACAGTGGGTCGCCGGGCGTATCGCCCGGCCCGGTCAGGAGCCGCCGAACGGCCGATCGCCGGACTCCGGGACGAGCACCGGCGTGTCGGCGTTCAGCAGCTCCCCGCGGAAGAACGCGCGCAACCGGATCGCGCAGGCCAGCATCAGCGGCACCCCGAGGACGATCATCCCGACGCCGATCACGAACACCCCGCCGACCGGGCCGAAGCTGGTCTCGCCGTACTCCGGGTCGATCATGTCGACGGCACTCTGCACGAACGCCCAGACCATCACGGCGCCGCCGAGGAACGGCAGCACCCCGCGCAGCAGCAGGTGCCGGACCGAGCCGAGCAGGGTGCGCCGGAACCACCACACGCAGGCGAACGCGGTGATGCCGTAGTAGAAGGCGACGGCGAGCCCGAGCGAGGCGATCGTGTCCTGCAGCGCGTCGTCGCTCACCAGGCCGAGCACGAGATAGAACGCGATCGCGGAGATCCCCATGACCAGGGTCGCGAAGTCCGGCGTGCGGTTGCGCGGGTGGGTGCGGCCGAACCGCGGTGGCACGGCACCGTAGACGGCCATGGCCAGCGCGCCCCGGGCGGTCGGCAGGATCGTCGTCTGGGTGGACGCGGCGGCCGAGACGGCGATGGTGAGCAGCAGCACCGTCGTCAGCACCGGTCCGCCGATCGGTGCGCCCAGCACGGTCAGGACGTCCTCGGCGTTGGCCGGGTTGGCCAGGCCGATCCCGGCGGTGCCGAGACCGGCGTAGGACTGCACGGCGACGGCCACCAGCAGGTAGACGGCGAGCAGGATCGCGGTCGCGAGCAGCGCGGCCCGGCCGGGGGTGGAGTCGGCGTCCCGGGTCTCCTCGCCGACGGCGAGGCAGGCGTCCCAGCCCCAGTAGATGAAGATGCAGAGGATGACGGCCTCGGCCAGCGCCGAGCCGTCCAGCCCGACCGGGTTGAACCAGTCCCAGCTCGGCGGCACCGCCTGTGGGCCGGCGTCACCGGTCGCCACCAGTACCAGCGCGCCGATCGCCAGGAGGCCGAGCACCGCGATCTGCAGCACGATCAGGACGTTCTGGAAGCGCTCGGACAACACGATCCCCCGGTGGCTCACCCAGGTCATCACCGCGATGAAGGCCACCCCGATCCCGATCTTGACCAGCGGGTCCTCAGCCAGGCCGGGCTGTCCCAGCGCCCGCAGGGTGTAGATCGCGGAGATCTCGGCGACGTTGGCCAGCACGATCACCGCCGACACCGCGATGCCCCAGCCGCCCATCCAGCCGACCCACGGCCCGAACGCCTTCGTGCCCCAGGTGAACGTGGTCCCGCAGTCGGGGAGATCGCGGTTCAGCTCCCGGTAGGCGAGCGCGACGAACAGCATCGGCACGAAGGCCACGAGGAACATCGCGGGCGCCTTGTCCTGCACGGCGAGCACGACGTAGCCCAGGGTCGCGGCGAGGCTGTAGGCCGGTGCCGTGGCGCCGAGCCCGATCGCCGTGTTGCCCCACAGCCCGATCGCTCCGGTGCGCAGTCCCTTGCCCGGGGTCCCGGCGAGGTCGGTGCCCGCCGGCCCTGCAGCGGTCAACCGGTGGTCCCGGCGGGGGTGTCGACGGCGGTGCACATCTCGGTCATCGGGCGATGGTAGGCAGTCCGGCCGGGTCGCGGAGACCGTGTGTGACCCGGCAGGCACGATCCGGCGCCGGAGCGCGGCCGCCGGGTTCAGCCCAGCGGTGCCGCGGCCCGGTCCAGCGCGGTGGTGTACCAGGTCAGGAACGCCTCGACCGAGGACTCGACGACGGGGGAGAGCGGGCCCGGCCGGTACCCGCGCGAGGCGATCCCGGCGTAGTTCTGCTCGCAGAGCTCCCAGTCCTGCTCCGAGGTCGCCCGCCAGACCGCGGTCAGCGCGTCGACGTCCACCGGGCCGGCGTCGGAGCGCACCAGGAAGCAGACCTCCACGTCGGTGGTCCCGGTGTCGACCGGGGTGAGCCGGGTGGTGACCGCGTAGTCGCAGTTCGCGTGCGCCCAGAAGTCCGGCAGCCCGATGACGCGCAGGCTCCCGGCGTCGGCCTCGCCCAGCTCACCGAGCAGTGGCGCGACCGGCCGGCCGTCGAGCGACTCGGTCACGAAACCGTCCCGCAGCGGCAGCCGGGCGACCCGGAACCAGGCCCCGCCTGGGAAACTGACGTCCTCGGCGGGCAGGCCGCGGTGCGCCCACCGGTCCCTGGCCCGGTGCAGCGCCGCGTCGAAGCGCGGGTCGGTCCGCACGTCGCCGTTCACCCCGACCTCGAAGTTGGACAGGGTGAACTCCGGGTGGCTGCCCCGGCAGTGGTAGCACTCGCGGTTGTTCTCCACGAGCGTCTTCCAGTTCGCGGCGACCCGGTAGCGCAGCCGGGTCTCGACCCGGGCGTCGTCGAGCCGGTGCGGGGCGAGCTGCGGCGCCAGCGCGGCGGCGAGCCGGTCGACGTCCGGCGGGTCGGGCGCCAGGCTGACGAACACCAGGCCGGCGATCTCGCGGACGGCCACCGGGGCGAGCCCGTGGTCGCCGGTCGCGAAGCCGGGACCCATCAGCCGGGCCGAGCGCAGCCGGCCGTCGACGTCGTAGACCCACTGGTGGTAGGGGCAGACGAAGGCGCGCACGCAGCCGCGGTCGGCCGTGGTGAGCCGGGAACCGCGGTGGGCGCACACGTCGTGGTGGGCGTGCAGCGCATCGTCCGTCCCACGGACGACGATCACCCGGTCCCGGCCGATCTCACGGGTCAGGTACTCGCCGGGGCCGGCCAGCTCGCAGCTGTGCCCGGCGAACAGCCATCCGGTGGCCCAGACGTGCTCGAGGTCGGCGGCGAACACCGCCGGGTCGGTGTAGGCGGCCTGGGGCAGCGAGCGGCCGGGGCTGCGCAGCGGGGAGGCCGGCTCAGACATGGAACGACCTCGGGAACGCCGGGTCGGTCAGCGCGGCCCGGTCGACGGCGAACTCCCCGATCGGGTACCGGCTGGTGCCGGTGGTGGCCAGCTCGGCCAGGATCCGCCCGAGCAGCGAGGCGAACTTGAACGCGTGCCCGGCCCCGACCGCGACGCTCACCCGCGGGGCCCCCGGCACCGTGCCGAGCACGAAGTCCTGGTCCGGCGGCACCGTGTAGAGGCAGGTCCTGGTGTAGAGCTCCGGACCGCCCATCCCGGGCACGTGCTCGGCGAGGAACGCCTCCTGGCGCTTGCGGCGCACCGGATCCGGCTCGTAGGTCCGGGTGTCGGCGGTGACCTCGTGCCCACCCATGTGCTGGCCGAGCTTGGTCGCGACCTCGCCGTAGACCGGGAAGCCGTAGAAGTTGTCCGCGCCGTGCCACATGAAGACGGGGAAGCGCTCCGGCGAGAAGTCGATGAGGTTCGGCGTCGCGTAGTACGTCACCTGCTCCTGGGTGACGGTGAGCGGCAGCGGTGCGAGGACCCCGTCGAGCACCTCGTTGGTGCGGGCGTCCGCCGCCACGACGACGTGCTCGGCCCGGTAGACCTCGTCGTCGGTGACGACCTCGACGTGCCGCCCGGCGTCGTGCAGCGCACGGACCGGGGTGTGGTCGAGTACCTGCGCCCCGTGCCCGCGGGCCAGCGCGACGTGCGTGGCCGTGGCCCGGCGGGCATCGACGATGCCGGACCGGCGTTGGTACACCGCGCGCTCGCCGCCGCCCAGCCGGAACTGTGGCCAGCGGGCGGTGAGCGCGGCCGCATCGAGCTCCTCCAGCTCGGTCCCGTGCCGGGCCCCGACCGCGAGGTAGCCGTCGATGTCCCGGCCCGCGGTGCTGAGGCCGCGCCGGGCCTCGACGTCCTCGATGACCAGGCCGCCGGTCTCGGTGACGAGTCTCTGTCCGGACACGGCCTCGACCTGCCGCCAGGCCTCGTAGGCGGCCGGGGCCAGCGCGGCGTACCGGTCCTGGTGCTGGGCGAGCCGGATGATCCGGCTGTGGTCCTGGCTCGCGCCGTGCTCGTGGCCCAGGGCGTGCTGTTCCAGCCCGAGCACGGAGGAGTACGGGGCGGCGGCCCGGGACAGCCAGTAGAGGGCGGCCGAGCCGAGCCCGCCGCACCCGACGACGACGAAGTGGTGGTCGGAGTTCACGTCTGCTGCGCTCTCGGTGCGGTCGACGAGGTCGGACCCCACCCTGACCCGGCGGATCCCGCCGCGGGCCGGATCGGCGATCGCAGCCCGCGATGCTGGGATAAGGAGAACCTTATGATGCCGGCATGGACGTCGAGCTGCGCCAGCTCCGGGTGTTCCTCACCGTCGCCTCGGAGCTGCACTTCAGCCGGGCGGCGGCCCGGTTGCACGTCAGCCAGCCGGCGCTGAGCCAGCAGATCCGCACGCTGGAGCGGGCGCTCGGGACGCCGCTGTTCGACCGCAGCAGCCGGTCGACCGACCTCACCCCGGCCGGCCGGGTGCTGCTGGAGGCGGCGCCGCGGGTCCTGTTCGAGGCGGACCGGGCCGCGACCCGGGTCGCGCAGGCGGCCGAGGGCGCGAGCGGCCTGCTGGTGGTGGGCTCGGTGGGCACGGCACTGGCCTCGATCGCCCCACGGATCCTGCGCGCCGTGCGGGCCCGGTTCCCGGACCTGCAGCTGCAGGTGTCCCAGCACGACACCGCCGCGCAGATGACCGCCCTCGCCGAGGAACGGCTCGACGTCGGCCTGGTCCGGGCCGCGGCACCGACGGCCGCGGTCGCGGTCACCGAGCTGGTCGCCGAGCCGTTGCTCGTGGTCCTGCCCGGGGACCATCCGCTGGCGGAGCGCGCGACCGTGGACGCCGCGGCTCTCGCGGACGAGGCGTTCGTGCTGTGGCCGCGGCCGCTCGGCACGGAGTTCTTCGACATCATCACCGGCTACTGCCGTGACCACGGGTTCAGCCCGCGGATCGTGGCCGAGGGCGCCGACATCGAGACCCAGCTGAGCCTGGTCGCCGCGGGGATCGGGGTGTCGCTGCAGCCGTCCTACTACGCCAACCTGCGGCCGCCGGGGGTGGTGTTCCGGCCGCTGTCCGGCACCGTGCCGACGGTGGCCCTGCAGGTGGCGTGGCGGCGCCGGCACCGCTCGCCGGCCGTGCGGCACTTCGTCGAGGCGGCGCTGGTCTGCGCGGACGCCGGGTGACCCGGCCCGGCCGCCGCGCTCACCGCACCGGCTCCGCGGGCTCGTGCCCGGGGAACCGCGCACCGAGCAGCCGCAGCACCGGGGCGGCCTTGACCGCGGTCTCCTCGAACTCGGCCGCCGGGTCCGACAGCGCGATCACGGCGCCGCCCACCCCGTAGCGGAGCCGGCCGCCGCGCAGCACCGCGGTCCGGATGACCACGCTCAGGTCCACCGCACCGGTGAGCGAGACGTACCCGATCGCGCCGGAGTAGACCCCGCGCGGCCCGCCCTCCAGCCGGTCGAGGATCCGCATGGTGCGCTCCTTAGGCGCACCGGTCATCGACCCGGCCGGGAAGGCGGCGCGGATCGCCGCGACCGGGCCGGTGCCCGGCCGCAACCGCGCCCGCACCGTGCTCACCATCTGGTGCACCGTGGCGTAGGACTCGACGTCGAACACCGGATCGGCGACGACGCTGCCGACGACCGCGCAGCGCCCGAGATCGTGCCGGACGAGGTCGACGATCATGAGGTTCTCCGCCCGGTCCTTCTCCGAGCCGGCCAGGTCGGCGCGCAGCAGCTCGTCCTGCGCCGGGGTGGCGCCGCGCGGCCGGGTGCCCTTGATCGGCCGGGCCTCCATCCGACCGTCCGGGGCGATCCGCAGCATCCGCTCCGGTGAGGTGCTGAGCACCGCCGTGTCGCCGAAGTGCAGGAACGCCGCGAACGGCGCCGGGTTGTCCCGGCGCAGCCGCCGGTAGGCCTGCCAGGGATCCAGGTCGGTCCGGGCCTCGACCATGTTCGTCAGGCAGACCTCGTAGGTCTCGCCGTCGGCGATCTCGGACTGGCAGGCCCGCACCAGATCGAGGTAGGCGCCCCGGTCGTGGCGCAGACCGACGGCCGCCGCCCGGTGCTCCTGCGGCGGCTCGGGCGCCGTGGCCCGTCCGGCCGGACCGGCGAGCAGGCGCGCGGTCCGGTCCAGCCACACCCGGGCGGCGGTGTCGTCGCCGTCCTCGGTCAGTGCCAGCAGGTGCCCGGACCCGTCGCGGTGGTCGACGACGAGTGCCCGGTCGCAGAAGACCATCGACGCGTCCGGCTCCGGTGAGCGGTGCGCCGCACCGCCGTCGCACTCGGCCTTCAGCTCGTACCCGAGGTACCCGACCCAGCCCGGCGCGAAGTCGAACGGGAGGTCGGGCGTCTCGGTCTCGATGCCGGCCAGATCGTGCTCCAGCCAGCGCAGGAAGGGTGTGCTCAGGACCTGGGCCCCGTCCCGGCCGGTGACGACGACGGTACCGTCGTGGACGTCGGCGGTGACCGTCCGGCCCAGCGGCCCGGACGCGTCGCCCAGCACCGAGAACCGGCCGAGCGCACCGCCGCTGCTGCTGTCCAGCCAGAACGGGTGCCACCCGGTGCGGAAGACGGCGTCGAACGCGGCCTCGGTGTCGACGCCCGGCCCGACCGGTTCGGCCAGCACCCGGAGCCGCCGCGGCGGGCGTGGGACCTCCGGGGGCGATCCGGTGGTGGCGGCGGGCCGGACGGCACCGGTTCGCGGCGCCGTGAGGTCCCGGAAGTTGCGCAGCAGGGCACGCCCGGCGCCGGTGCCGATCGACTCCGGGTGGAACTGCACCCCCCACAGCGGCAGGTCCCGGTGCTCCAGGCCCATCAGGACGCCGTCGGTGCTCCACGCGGTGGCCAGCAGATCGGCGGGCAGGTCGGTGACGTGCAGCGAGTGGTACCGCACGACCGGCATCGGCCGCGGCAGCCCGGCGAACAGGCCGGTGCCGTCGTGGTGCACGTCCCGGACCCGCCCGTGGCACGGCTCCGGCGCGTGCCGGACCCGGGCTCCGTGGGCCAGGCCGATGATCTGGTGGCCGAGGCACACACCCAGCACCGGCACGCGTGGCTCGTGCACCAGTTCGGCGCAGATCCCGGCGTCGGAGGCCCGGTGCGGGGTCCCCGGGCCGGGGGAGAGGACGACGTTGTCGAACGCCCCGACCATCGACGGCCGCCACCGCGGGTCGTCGTTGCGGACCACCTCGGGTTCGGTGCCGTTCACCTCGGCCAGCAGGTGGAACAGGTTGAAGGTGAACGAGTCGTGGTTGTCGACCAGCAGGGTGCGCATCGCCGTCAGCGGGTGGGGGACAGCGGGACCGGCACGGTGCTCACGGGTGTCGTCCTCCTCGGGCGGTCCGCACGGACCTGCGGGCCCGTCGAGTGTGACCGCCGCGCCCGGCCCGGCCGGGACCGGGTGTGGCAGCGTCACCGCGGTGACCGACGACGCGGACGCCCGGGTGCTCGAGGCGCTGGCCACGACCGGCTACGGGCACTTCACGACGATGCTCGTCACCGATCGCCGGGTCCGCGGCCTGCAGCTGCACCTGGACCGGCTGGCCCGGGACGGCCGCGCCGTGTTCGGGGCCGGCGTCGACGGGCCGGCGGTGCGGTCCCGGATCCGCGACGCCGCGCCGGCCCGGGGCCGCCGGATCGTGCGGGTCACCGTCGCCGACCCGGCACTCGGGATCGGCACGATCGGGGCCGCGGCGGCGCCGCGGCCGGTCGTGACCACACGGGCGGCGCCGCCGGGGCCGGCCGCCGCGCTGCGGGTGCGCACGGCCGTGCACCGGCGCTACCTGCCGGAGGTCAAGAGCACCGGACTGTTCGCGACGCTGCACCTGCGCCGCCTCGCCGTCCGCGACGGCGTCGACGACGTGCTGCTCACCACCGGCGACGGAACGCTGCTGGAGGGCAGCACCTGGAACGTCGGCCTCGTGACGGGGGACCGGATCGTCTGGCCGGACGGCCCGGTGCTCGCCGGGACCACCCGGGCGCTGTTGCGCGGCGTGCTGGACGACGCCGGGATCGAGCAGCGTGACGCCACCGTCGGCGCGGGGGACCTGACCGGGGTCGACGCCGTGTTCGCCACCAGCGCCACCGGCGTCCGGCCGATCGCGTCGATCGACACCCACCGGTTCGATCCCGGGCACCCGCTGCTCGGGCGGCTGCAGGACCTGTATGAGGCCATCCCGGGAACCGTCCTCTAGCCGACCTGCGCCGCACCCGAACCGTCCCCGGACACCCGGCGGGTGGGGGGACCCGCCGGGTGTCCGGGGAGGCGCTCCGTGCGTTCCGGCCTCAGGCCCCGAGATCGACCCAGCCGCGCTTGTCGATCGACTGCGCGACGGCGTCGAGCACCCGGGCCGCGGCGAGCGCGTCGTCGATCGTCGCGCCGCCGCTGCGCCCGCGGGCGATCCCGTCGAGGAACGCCGCGCACTCCGAGACCTTCGAGTCGTCGAAGCTGGTCGGATTCCCGGCACCCGGCTGGAACAGGGCGAAGTCGCCGTCACCGGGAGCCGACGCCCAGGTCGTGGCGGACTGGTCGACGTAGCGGTCCCCGGCCGCCACGACCAGCTCGCCGGGCCGCCGGAAGTCGAACGACAGCAGCCCGCGGGTCCCGTGGATCTCGAACCCGTAGTCGTTCTGGTCGCCGACCGCGACCCGGCTGGCCTCCAGGGTGACGATCGCCCCCGCACCGGTGCGCCCGAGGACCGAGACGAAGTCCAGGTTCTCGACCTCACCGGTGGGCGAGTCGTCGCCGCCCTTCACGTACTGGCTCGATCCGGCCGCCGCGAGCGGCCGGCGCGGGACGAACCGCTCGCCGTCCGCCACGACCGACGCCAGGTCACCGACCAGGTACCGGACGAGGTCGACGCCGTGCACGGCCAGGTCGTTGAGGACCCCCGTTCCGCCGTGTTCGGCGGTGAACCGCCAGCTCAGCACCCCGGACGGGTCGGCAGCGAAGTCGGTCAGCAGGCGGAACCGGGCGTGCGTGACCGTGCCCAGCAACCCCTCGTCGAGCACCCGCTTCGCCCGGGCGACGGCCGGGACCATCCGATAGTTGAACCCGACCGTGGCGCACACCCCGGAGCGGTGCACCGCCTCGGCCACCGCCGCGGTGTCGGCCGAGGAGAGCCCGACCGGCTTCTCGATCCAGAGGTGCTTGCCCGCCTCGGCGACGGCGACACCGATCTCCCGGTGCCGGCTGTTCGGCGCGGCGCAGCTCACCGCCTCGATCTCCGGGTCCGCGACGAGCTGTTCCCAGCTGTCGACGCCCCGCGCGAAGCCGTACCGGCGCCGGTGGTCGTCGACGGCGGCGGCGACCGGATCGGCCACCGCCACCAGGCGCGGCCGGCGGGCGAGCCCGGCCACGTGGTGGGGTACCCGGGCGTAGGCCCGGGCGTGCAGATGGCCCATCCAGCCGGCACCGACGACGCCGACCCCGATCTCCTCGGCCGCCACCTCAGGCGCCCGGTTTCACGGCGACGACCGGGACCGGGCTCTCCAGCAGCAACCGCTGGGAGATGCTGCCGAGCAGCGCCTTGCTCACGGGGCTCCGCCGGCGGAGCCCGATGACGATGCGCTGCACGTCGCCGCGGTCGGCGATCTCGTCGAGCACCGCGTCGACCGGGTCGTTGTCCCCCGGCCCGCGGCGTTCGATCACGACGACCGACGGGTCGGCGAGCGGCCCGCTGCGGTCCAGCGGGGCGAGGGTCAGGTTCAGCACCACGAGTTCGGTGCCGAGCAGCTTCGCCTCCTCCGCGCCGGCGGCGAGGGAGGCCTGCCCCTCCGCCCCCTCGGCGACGGTCACCAGGACGGACATGACGATCTCCTCTGCGATCGGGTCGGTGACTCAGCTGTAGCGTTCACGGAAGTACTTCTCCAGCTGCTCGAGCGAGCGGCCGCGGGTCTCCGGGACCACCTTGTAGCACCACGCGATCGCGAACACGCCGAGTACTGCGAAGGTCAGGAACGCGTAGCCCAGTCCGACGGCCTCGGTGTAGGGCGGGAAGAACGTCGCGACGAACCAGGTCCCGAGCCACAGCGCCAGCACACACACGCCCATGGCCAGGCTGCGGATCTTCAGCGGGAACATCTCGGACAGGATCAGCCAGGTCAGCGGGCCGAGCGTGCCCTGCATGCAGAACACGAACAGGACCATGAAGATCAGGATGGCGAACGACTTCGTGTCGCCCTCGGGCAGCAGCAACGCCGATCCGGCGATGAGCAGGTGGAAGAACGTCGTCAGGCAGAACCCGCCGACCAGCATCGTCCGGCGGCTGAGCTTGCCGATCAGCAGGATGCCGACGGTGATGCCCAGCAGCGAGAACAGCCCGTTCAGCGTGTTGAACGCGATCGACGCGTTCGCCGAGAAGCCGGCGTCGGCCAGCACCCCGGTGCCGTAGTACATGACGGCGTTGATGCCGGACAGCTGCTGGAAGATGCCCAGCCCGGCTCCGATGAAGATGAGCCGGCGGATCCAGCGCACCCCCAGGTCGGTGGAGCCCGCCGTCCTGCTCTCCGCCTCCTCGGCGGCGAGGCGGTGCACCTCGGCCATCTCGGCCTCGGCCCGTTCCGGCGTCCGCACCTGGCGCAGTACCTCCAGCGCCTCGTCGGTGCGGCCCTGGGCCACCAGCCAGCGCGGGCTCTCCGGCATCCGCAGCATGCCGACGAACAACGCGATCGCCGGCAGGACCGCGACCAGCAGCATGACCCGCCAGATCGAGTCGACGTGACCCCAGATCTGGAACAGGATCGCGTTGACCACGAACGAGGCGAACTGGCCGCCGACGATCATGACCTCGTTCCGCGTGACCAGCGGGCCACGGCGTTCCGCCGGGGCGATCTCGGCCAGGTAGACCGGGACCGTCGCCGAGGCGCCGCCGACCGCGAGGCCGAGGATGAACCGGGCGACCGTGAGGACCTGCCAGTTCGGAGCGAGGGTGCAGGCGATCGTGCCCACCATGAACACGATCGCGAGCAACAGGATGTTGTGCCGGCGCCCGTGCCGGTCGGACATCATCCCGCCGACGAAGGCCCCGACCGCGGCGCCGATGTGTAGGATCCCGACCGAGATGCCCTCGGTCGTGGCGGTCAGGCCGAGATCGACCTTCAGGCTTTCCAGCGCGCCGTTGATGACGCCGGTGTCGTAACCGAAGAGCAGACCACCGAACGTGGCGACGACGGCGATGAGCCCCAGCCGGGACGAATGCGGTCCGCGCACGTCCGGGGGTAAGCCCGCTGGTGTGTTGGTAGCGCCGTGAGCGCTCATGCACTTCCTCCTCATCGAGGTGCGGCCGTTATCTGGACATGTCAGCCCGCCGGGCGTCGGCCGCGTGCGGCGCCCGTGGGGGGTCGGTGGGGGGTGGTGCCGGAGATCAGGCGTTGGTGGGGAACCCGAGGTTGACGCCGGCGTGGCTGGGGTCGAGCCAGCGGGTCGTGACGACCTTCCCGCGGGTGAAGAAGTGCACCCCTTCGGTGCCGTGCGCGTGGGTGTCGCCGAACAGCGAGTTCTTCCAGCCGCCGAAGCTGTAGTAGGCCATGGGGACCGGGACCGGCACGTTGATGCCGATCATCCCGACCTCGACCTCGTTCTGGAACCGCCGGGCGGCACCGCCGTCGTTGGTGAACAGCGCCGTGCCGTTGCCGTACGGGCTGCTGTTGACCAGGTCGACGGCCTCGTCGTAGGTGTCGACCCGGACCACGGACAGCACCGGGCCGAAGATCTCGTCGGTGTAGATCGAGGCCTCGGTGGAGACGTGGTCGAACAGCGTGGGGCCGACGAAGAAGCCGGACCCGTCGGCGTCGAACTCGCCCTCGCGGCCGTCGACGACCAGGGTCGCCCCGGAGCCGACACCGGCGTCGATGTAGCCGGAGACCCGCTCGCGGGCGGCGTCGGTGACCAGCGGGCCCATGTCGCAGCCGCGCCGCCCGTCGCCGGTGCGCAGGGCGCGGGCCCGGTCGGCGATCTTGCCGACGAGGGTGTCGGCGATGTCGCCGACCGCGACCAGCGCCGAGATCGCCATGCAGCGCTCACCGGCCGAACCGAAGCCGGCGTTGATCGCCTGGTCCGCGGCGAGGTCGAGGTCGGCGTCCGGCAGCACGACCATGTGGTTCTTCGCGCCGCCGAGCGCCTGGACGCGCTTGCCGTGCGCGGTCCCGGTCTCGTAGACGTACTGCGCGATCGGGGTCGACCCCACGAAGCTCACCGAGGCGATGTCCGGGTGGGTGAGCACGGTGTCGACCGCGGTCTTGTCCCCGTTCACGACGTTGAACACCCCGTCGGGCAGGCCGGCCTCGGCCCAGAGCTCGGCGATCCGCAGCGCCGCGGTGGGCACCTTCTCCGAGGGCTTGAGCACCACGGTGTTGCCGGTGGCGATCGCGACGGGGAAGAACCACATCGGGACCATGACCGGGAAGTTGAACGGGCTGATGATCCCGACGACGCCGAGCGGCTGGCGGATCGAGTGGACGTCGACCCGGGTGGAGGCGTTCTCGGTCGCCGACCCCTTCATCAGGTGGGCGATCCCGCAGGCGAACTCGACGACCTCCTGGCCGCGGGCCACCTCGCCGGCGGCGTCGGAGACGACCTTGCCGTGCTCGCTGGTGATGATCTCGGCCAGCTCACCGGCGTGTGCGTTGAGCAGCTCGCGGAAGCGGAACAGGATCTGGGTCCGCTTGGCCAGCGAGGTGTCGCGCCAGGCCGGGAAGGCGGCCTTCGCCGTCTCGATCACGACGGCCGTCTCCTCGGCGGAGGCCAGCGGCAGGCGAGCGGTGACCGCGCCGGTGGCGGGGTCGGTGACGTCGGAGAACCGGCCGGAGGCGCCGTCGAGGCGCTGCCCGCCGGACCAGTGGTGCAGGGTGCGGACGGTGTCGCCGGACGCGGCGGCCGGGCTGCTGAGCGTGCTGGTCATGGGTGCTTCCTCCTCAGGAGCTGCTGGGACGCAGGAACGGGCGCTGGTCGGTCTTCCGTTCCTCGTAGGTGGTGCGTGCCGCCCGGGTCGAGTCGAGCTCGCTCACCTCGGAGACCGGGACGTCCCACCACGAGCGGGAGCTGGGCGCCCCGACGAGCGGGTCGGTCTCCACGTGGACGACGGTGCTGTCGTCGGCGGCCTTGGCGGTCTTGAGCGCGTCGGCGAACTCGGCGGCCGTGCTCACCCGCAGCACCCGGACGCCGAAGCTCTCGGCGTTGGCGGCGAGATCGAGCGGCAGCTTGTCGCCGTCGAGCCGCCCGGAGCCCGCCGACCGGTAGCGGTAGCTGGTGCCGAACCGCTGGGAGCCGAGGCTCTCCGACAACGCGCCGATGGAGGCGAAGCCGTGGTTCTGCACCAGCACCGTGATGATCTTGATGCCCTCCTGCACCGCGGTCGCCAGCTCGGTGGCCATCATCAGGTAGGACCCGTCGCCGACCATGACGACGACGTCCCGGTCCGGGGCGGCGAGCCGGACCCCGAGACCGCCGGCGACCTCGTAGCCCATGCAGGAGTAGCCGTACTCGACGTGGTAGCCCTTGGCGTCCCGGGTCTGCCAGAGCTTGTGCAGGTCACCGGGCATCGAACCGGCCGCGCACACCACGACGTCGCGCGGGTCGGTCAGCTCGTTGACCAGCCCGATCACCTCGCCCTGGGTGAGCACCCCGGGTGCGGTGGCCGTGTCGCCACCGGTCGGGTGGAAGGTCGCCTGCACGGTGGCCGCCCACTCGGCGTCCAGGCCGGTGTAGCCGGTCCGGAACTCCTCGGGCACCCGGTAGCCGTCGAGCAGCGGGGTCAGCTCGGTCAGCGTCTCGCGGGCGTCCGCGACGACCGAGACCCCGGAGTGCTTGACCGCGTCGATCGGGGCGACGTTGATGTTGACGAACCGGACGCCGGGGTGGCGGAACGCGCTGCGGCTGGCCGTGGTGAAGTCCGACCAGCGGGTGCCGATGCCGATGACGACGTCGGCCTCGGCGGCGACCGCGTTCGCCGCGGTCGTGCCGGTGGAGCCGATCGCCCCGAGGCACTGCGGGTGGTCGTGCACGAGCGTGCCCTTGCCCGCCTGGGTCTGCCCGACCGGGATGCCGGTGGCGGCGCAGAAGGCGGCCAGCGCGTCGGCGGCGCCGCTGTAGTGCACCCCGCCCCCCGCGACGACGAGCGGACGGCGGGCGGCGCGGATCAGGTCGGCGGCCGCGGCGAGCGCCCGGACCTCCGGCCGGGGCCGGGCCACGTGCCAGGTGCGCTCGGCGAACAGCTCCACCGGCCAGTCGTGCGCCTGGGCCTGCACGTCCTGCGGGAAGCAGACGGTCACCGCGCCGGTGGCGGCGGGATCGGTGAGCACCCGCATCGCCGAGAGCAGCGCGGCCGGCAGCTGCTCGGGCCGCCAGACCCGGTCGAAGTAGGCCGAGACGGGGCGGAAGGCGTCGTTGACGGTGACGTCGCCGGCGTGCGGGAGCTCCAGCTCCTGCAGCAGCGGCGACGCGGCACGGTCGGCGAAGGTGTCCGCGGGCAGCAGGAGCACCGGCAGCCGGTTGATCGTCGCGAGCGCGGCCCCGGTGACCATGTTCGTCGCGCCGGGACCGACCGACGTCGACACCGCCCAGGTCTGCAGGCGGTCCTTGGCCTTGGCGTAGGCGACGGCGGTGTGCACCATCGCCTGCTCGTTGCGGCCGAGCACGTAGGGGAGCAGTCCGGGCTCCTGCAGCTCGGCCTGCAGCAGCGCCTGGCCGAGACCGGCCACGTTGCCGTGGCCGAAGATGCCGAAGCAGCCCTCGAACAGCTTCTGCCGCACACCGTCGCGCTCGGAGTACTGGTTGCCGAGGAAGGCGATCGTCGCCTGCGCCACGGTGAGCCGGACGGTGCCCTCCGGCGCCGACGCCCCCGCCGTCCCTGTCGTCGCTGCCATCACTGCCCTCCACTCAGGCGCGGATCGGTCTCCTGGCCGGCCCACGTGTCGCGGATCCAGGCCTGGTCGGGGTGGTCGGTGATCTTCCAGGCGCGTTCCTCGCCGGGCCCCGCCATCACGTTGAGGTAGTACATGTCGTGCCCCGGTGCGGCGGCGCACGGACCGTGCCAGCCCCACGGGACGAGGACGGTGTCCCGGTCGTGCACCTCGACGGTCACGTCGATCTCGTGCCCGGGGGAGGAGCTGGTGCGGTGGAACCCGAGGCCGGGCTGGCGCTGCGGGCCCGGTGCGATCTCGAAGTAGTAGATCTCCTCCAGCTCGCACTCGTGCGGTCCGGCCTCGTCGTGCTTGTGGGCCGGGTAGCTGGACCAGTTGCCGCCGGGCGTGATCACCTCGACGCAGATCGCCGACGCCGCCTCGAAGACCCCGGCGGCGCCGAAGTTGCGGACCTGACGGCTGGACCCCCCGGCGCCGCGCAGGTCCACCGGGACCTCCTCACGGGGCCCGTAGCGAAACGGCAGCGGCCGGTCGGTACGGGCGCTGCACAGGGCGAACCGGCCGCCGCTGCGGGACGTGATCGTGACCGAGGAACGCACCGGCAGGTAGGAGAAGTCGGTCGGTCCCTCGAACACCGACGCCCGGCCGGTCAGCTCGTGGGTCGTGTCGCCGAGGGTGACCGAGGCGGACCCGGACAACGGGACGAGGAAGTACTCGTCCCCCTCGGTGTCGAGGGTGTGCGAGCCGCCGGGGCGCAGCGCGAGCACGCGCAGCCCGGAGTGGGCCCACCCCGCGTTCTCGGGGGTGATCTCGAGCTCGTAGACGTCGGTGTCGGCGGCGCCGGCGGGGATGACGAGGTCCTTCACGACGCGTGCACCACCTGCGGCCGGACCAGCGAGACGGCGGTGTCGACGGCGGCGGCGACGTCGCCGTCCTCCGGGTACAGCAACGTCCGCCCGACGATGAGCCCGCGCACCGACGGGAGGTCCAGCGCCTTCTTCCAGGACGCGTAGGTCTCGTCCGGCCCGGTGGCCGGGTCCCCGCCGAGCAGCAGGGTCGGCAGCGTGGTCGCCTCCATCACCCGCTCCATCTCCTCGACGACGGGCAGCTTCAGCCAGGTGTAGGCGCTGGAACCGCCGAGCCCCTGTCCGATGTGGATCGAGCGGATGACGGCCTCGGGGGACAGGTCGTTGACCACCCGGCCCTGCAGCCGGCGGGAGATGAACGGCTCGATCATGGCAACGATCCGGGCCCGGTTCGCCTCGGTGATGACCCGGGCACACAGCTCCAGCGTGCGCAGCGAACCGGGGTCGTCGAGATCGACCCGGGTGAGGGTCTTGATCGCGTCGAACCCGGCGTCGACGGTGGACTGCACGTCGTAGCCGGTCTGCCGGTCGTCCAGCTCGAACGAGGCGCCCTGGATGCCGCCCCGGTTCATCGACGACATGACGACCTTGTTCTCGAGCGCCCCGAGCAGGAGCAGGTCCTCGAGGATGTCGGCGGTGCCGAGGATGCCGTCCACACCCGGGCGGGAGAGGGCGGCCGTGAGCCGGTCGAGCAGGTCGGTGCGGCTGGCCATCGCGTCGGTGCGGCCCCGCGCGGCGAGCGCCCCGCGGGCGGGGTGGTCCGCGGCGACGATCATCAGCCGGCCGTCGGACGGGACGAACGGGCGTCGCCGCCGGGCGGCGAGCAGCGCCGGGATGCGCTCGGGCGCGGTGGCCCGGATCTCGCGCACCTCGTCGTAGGACGTGGCGAATGCCTGTTCCGTCGGGCTCATCGTGGTCACCGGTCCTGGTTGGGGTCGCCGCCTGCGAGCAGGACGTCGATCTCGGCGGAGGTGGGCATGGCGGTGGAGCACTCGAGCCGCGATGCGACGATCGCGCCCGCCGCGTTCGCCCGGCTCAGCACCCGGTCGAGGGGCCAGCCGGCGAGCAGCCCGTGCGCGAGCGAGCCGCCGAAGCTGTCCCCCGCGCCGAGACCGTTGTAGGGGGAGATGGGCAGCGGCGGGGAGACGACGCGCTCGGTGCGGGACTTCGCGAGGACCCCCTTGGGGCCCTGCTTCACCACGGCCAGCTGCACACCGGCGTCGAGCAGCGCGTCCGCGGCGCGCTCCGGGTCGGTCTCACCGACCGCCACCTCGCACTCCTCGCGGTTGCCGACGGCCACCGTGACCTGCCCGAGGACCTTCTGCACCTGCTCGGTCGCCGCGGCCGGGGTGTCCCAGAACATCGGCCGGTAGTCGAGGTCGAGCACGGTGTGGCCGCGCTCCCGGGCGCCCAGCGCCTCGTGGTGCGCCGACCGCGACGGCTCCTCCGACAGGCCCGACACCGACAGCCAGAACAGACCGGCCGCGGCGATCGCGCCGAGATCGAGGTCGGCCGGGGTGACCTGCAGGTCCGGGGCGCTCGGCTTGCGGTAGAAGTACAGCGGGAAGTCGTCCGGCGGGAAGATCTCGCAGAACGTGACCGGCGTCGGGTAGGTGGAGTTCGTGACGACGTGCCGGTCGTCGACGCCCAGGCGGTGCAGCTCCCGGCGCACGTAGCGGCCGAAGGGGTCGTCCCCGACGCCGGTGACGATCGCCGTGCGGCGACCGAGCCGGGCGGCGGCGACGGCCACGTTCGCGGTCGTCCCGCCGAGGAACTTCCCGAACGAGGTGACGTCCTCCAGGCCGACCCCGACCTGCAGCGGGTAGATGTCCACGCCGGCTCGTCCGAAGGTCAGGATCTCTGCGGGATCGGTCATGGTCCTCGGTGACCTCTCGTCTGTCTGCGGTGATGACGATGACGACGGTAGGACGCCAACCGCGTTCCGGTCAATAGTTTGTACAGACATAAGGACAACCGCCGAAATCCCGCTACAGTGACTGCATGGCCACTCGTTCCGAGGCCGTCCAGATCGACGTCGTGCTGGACCGTGCGAGCCCGGTGCCGCTGTACCACCAGCTCGCGCAGGCGATCGAGGCGGCGATCGACGGCGGCTCGTTGCGGCCGGGGGACCGGCTGGAGAACGAGGTCACCCTGACCGAACGGCTCGGCCTCGCCCGGCCGACCGCGCGGCAGGCGATCCAGGAACTCGTGCGCAAGGGGCTGCTGGTGCGGCGCCGGGGTCTCGGTACCCAGGTCGTGCAGCCCGCGATCCACCGCGACGTCCGGCTCACCAGCCTCTACGAGGACCTGACCGACGCCGGCCGGACGCCCGAGACGCGACTGCTCGCGCACGAACCGTGCACACCGGCGACGGCCGGCGTACCGGCCCTCACCGAGCTGCTCCCCGCCGGCGAGCCGTTGCAGATGCTGCGCCGGGTGCGGCTCGCCGACGGCCGGCCGCTCTCGATCATGACGAACTACCTCCCGGCCCGGTTCGAGCTGGACGACGCGGTCCTGGGCCAGCGCGGGCTGTACGCCCTGCTGCGCGAGCAGGGTGCCCAGGTCGCGATCGCGCACCAGACCATCGGCGCCCGGCTGGCCACCGAGGACGAGGCGGCGTTGCTGGAGGGGGTCACGCCGCTGGCCTGCGTGACCGCCGAGCTCGCCGTGTACGACGGCGCCGGTGTGCTGGTCGAGCTCGGCCGCCACCTCTACCGTGCGGACCGCTACACCGTGCAGACGTCCCTGGTCGTCTGAGCCACGTCCGGGCGTCCGGCGCTCACCGGACCGGGTGGGGCTCACCCCGGCGCCAGGGTGTCGGGCGGCCGCACCGCGGATCCGCCGTTACCTTCCCGCCGTGGTGCGCCCGGTCCCGGGCGCCGGAAGCACGACCGACGGAGGTACGCCGATGGGCCCCGGTGCACGGGAGCGCACGGCCGGAGGCGCCGCGCTGCGCGTGGCGGGGGCGGTCGTGCTGGTCGTCGCACTGGTGCTGGCCGGCCAGCTGCTCTGGATCGGGCTGCAGCGGGCGACGGACCTGCCCGCCGACGGCTGGCAGGCGCTGACGCTGTCGAACGTGATCGCGTTCCTCCCGCCGGTGTTGCTGCTCCTGGTGTGGATGCGGGTGCGGGAACGCCGCACCCTGGCCGATCTCGGGTTCCGCTCGGAACGGCCGGCGCGGCGGGTGCTCCTCGCGGTGGCCGCGGCCCTGGTGGTCTTCGTCGTCGCCCAGGTCGCCGCGGGCGTCGTCGGCACTCCGGGTGCCGACGGACCGGACGGCCCGGAGCCGGAGTTCCCCGCGGCCTGGGTCCTGCTGCTGATCGTCGCGACGGTCGCCGTCCAGGCGTCGGCGGAGGAGATCCTCTTCCGGGGTTACCTGCTGGGTGCCGTGCGGCCCCGGATCGGCACGTACCCGGCGGTGCTGCTGACGTCGCTGGTCTTCGGCCTGTGCCACTCCCTGAACCCGGACGCCGACGTCGTCTACGTGGCGACGACGGCCGCGCTCGGCGCCCTGCTCGCGCTGATCGCCCTGATCGAGGGCGGGCTGTGGGCGGCGTGCACCTTCCACACGGTCTGGAACGCCGTCCCCGCGGTCCTGTCCGGCGGGGCGGGTGGCGACCGCGCACCGGACGACGGGGCATCCGCGGCGGAGGTCGCGTTCCTCGTCGTGATCCTGGTGTTCGTGGCCGTCGCGGCCGGACTGCTGCAGCGGCGGCGGGCCGCGAGCACCGTCGGGACGGGCTGACCGGATGGCGATCTTCTACGGTGTCGCGGCGGTACTCGCGGTGTTCGTCGGGATCGGCGTGTACCGGGAACCGCGGCGGTTCCGCAACGCCGTCCTGCTCGGGCTGGCCCTGGTGTGCCTGCTGCTGGGCCTGTTCGGCGAGATCTACCGGCTCGACGTCGGAGCGCTGGACGCGGTGACGGTGACCGGTGCGATCCTCGCCTGCCTCGCGGTGCTCGTGCTGGCGGGGTTCCTGCTGCTGAACGGCGCGACGATGCTGCGCCGCGAGGGGCGGCGGCCGGCCAACCTGCTGTCGTTGCTCGCCGGTCTCGGGTGTCTCGCCGTGCTGGCCTCGCCGGTGGTGGCGCAGTACACCAGCGGCAAGGTCGTGGTGGCCGTCGTGTACGCGCTGCTGCTCGTCGCGGTCTACCTGGGCTTCCTGTTCTGCAGCTTCCTGATCTACGCCGCCGTCTACGGCAGGCTGCAGCCCCGGACCGGCGTGGACTTCGTGGTGGTGCTCGGGTCGGGGCTGATCCGGGGGAAGGTCCCGCCACTGCTGGCGAGCCGCCTGGACCGGGCGATCGCGGTCCGTGACCGCGAGCTGCGGGGCGGGTCGACGCCGCTGCTGGTCACCTCGGGCGGCCAGGGTCCGGACGAGCCGCTGCCCGAGGCCCGCGCGATGGCCGACTACCTCGTCGGGCAGGGGGTGCCCGCGGACCAGGTGCTCTGCGAGGACCGGTCGCGGACCACGGAGGAGAACCTGCGGTTCAGCCGGACGCTGATGACCGAGCAGCGGCCGGAGTACCGCTGCGTGGTGGTGACGAACAACTTCCACGCCTTCCGCGCCGCGCTGATGGCCCGGCGGGCCGGGGTGAACGGCCAGGTCGTCGGCTCCCCGACGGCCCGCTACTACTGGCCCAGCGCCACCTTGCGCGAGTTCGTCGCGATCCTCGCCGAACACCCGATCATCAACGGCGCCGTCGTGCTGGCTCTGGTCACCGTGGGCGTCCTGGTCGGCCTGGAGGTCTGATCGGGGCCGGTGCGGGTGCACCGGCCCCGATCGGTCACCCGACGAGCGCGCTGAGCAGGTTCGTGACGCTGGTCCGGACGTCGGCGACCGGCCCGTCGCCGGCCGGCGGGCCCTGCAGGATGGTGTCCTGTTCCAGCACGTGCCAGCCGTCGTAGCCGATCCGGTTGAGGTGGGTCAGGACGCCGTCGAGATCGACGTCGCCCTCACCGAGCGGCCGGTACATGCCCTTGCGGATGGCCTCGGTGTAGGTCAGCCGGCCGTCCTGCACCTGGCGGGCCAGCCCGAGGTCGACGTCCTTCAGGTGCGTGTGCGCGATCCGCTCCGGCGCCTGCCGGGCGAGCGCCGCCGGGTCGGTACCGCCGATGAGCAGGTGACCGGTGTCCAGGCACAGCCGGATCGTGGAGCCCTCCAGGACCCGGTCGACCTCGTCCCCGCTCTCGATCATGGTGCCGACGTGCGGGTGCAGCACGGCGCTCACCCCGCGCCCGGCGGCGTAGTCGGTGATCCGGTCGAGATTGGACAGCAGCAGCGCCCAGCCGGTCTCGTCGAGCTCGGGGCGGGAGTCGTAGCCGGTCCCGCCGGAGTCGGCGGACAGCACCAGCGTCCCGGCCCGGGCGGCGTCGTAGCCCGCCAGCAGCCGCTCGACCCCGGGCAGCGGATCGTGGCCCGGCACGTGCAGCAGGGTCGGGGTGAAGCCGCCGACGGCCTGCAGGCCGTGCTGCTCCAGGGTCGCCGCCTTCTCGGCGGGCGCGTCGGGCAGGAACCCGTCGGGCCCGAACTCGGTCGCGGTCAGGCCGACCTCACGCATCTCGGCGAGCACCCGGGACGGCGCCATCTGGTATCCCCAGCCGGGGACCTCGCAGACCCCCCAGGAGATGGGCGCACCGGCGATCTTGTCGCTCATCGGACTACCTCCTCGATCCGGACGGGCCGGCGCTGCTGCATCGAGCGGGTCGCGGCCTCGGCGACCCAGCCCGACGTCATGGCGTCGGCCACCGTGCAGGGCGACGGCCGGGTGCCGTCGACGACCTCGGTGAACGCGGTCAGCTCGGCCTGGAACGCCGGGGCCAGCCGGTCCATGAAGAACCGGTGCGGCGTTCCGGCGGGGAAGCTCACCCCCGGTTCGACGGAGCGCAGCGGGAGACCGTCGTCGAGCCCGACGGCGATCGAGTCGCGGTCACCGTGCAGCTCGAGGCGGACGTCGTAACCGCGCGGGTTGTAGCGGGAACCGGTCACCAGGGCGGCCGAGCCGTCGTCCAGGGTGAGCAGTACCTGGGCGGTCGAGACGTCACCGGTCTCGGCGAAGACGGGTGCGCCGTGCTGGTCGCCGGTCGCGTAGGCCTCGACGATCTCGCGGCCGGTGACCCAGCGGATCGCGTCGAAGTCGTGCACCAGGCAGTCCCGGAAGATGCCGCCCGAGACGCGGACGTAGTCGTCCGGTGGCGGTGCGGGGTCCAGCGTGGTCGAGCGCACCGTGTGCACCCGGCCCAGCTCGCCGGAGGCGACCGCCGCCCGGGCTGCGGCGAACCCGGCGTCGAACCGGCGCGGGTAGCCGACGTGCACCCGCTCGTCGCGCCCGGCCAGCTTGCCCGCGAGATCGACGGCGTCGTCGACGAGCCCGGCGATCGGCTTCTCGCAGAAGACCGGCAGCCCGGCGTCGACGGCGGCCAGCAGCAGCTCCGGGTGGGCGGGGGTGGCCGCGGCGATGACGACGCCGTCCGGAGCGGCGTCGAACACCTCCCGGGGGGAGGCGAGTGGCTCGGCACCCACCTCGGCGGCGACCTGCGCCGTGATCTCGGGGCGCACGTCGGTGACCAGCAGCTGGTCCACGCCCTCCAGGCCGGCCAGCGTCCGTGCGTGGAACGCGCCGATCCGGCCCAGGCCGATCAGTCCGATCCTCATGTTGGTTCCCTCGTGTCGTTCGTGGTGGCCGGTCGGGTCGGGTTCGTGGCCGGGTTCGGTGGGTGCTCCCCGGACGGCGGGCGTGCCCCCGTCCGACCCGCCCGTTCCACCCGCACGGCGCGGACCCGGCGTGGTGGCGAGATCGGGGGGTGGGGGAGTGGGACCCCGGCCGCGCGGGTGCGGGACGGCGCCGGAACCGTGGAGCGGGAACGCGGGCGACCGGTGGACTCCCGGACCGGGCCCGGCGCGGTTGCCGATACCCTGTCTCCGGCCACGGACGTCACGCCCACGTGAACCCTCCTCGGCTCGGCTCCCCGTCGAACAGCGCTCGGAGCGCGCGGACGAGTCTCCGTGCCGCGCGCCTAATATGTCAAGACAAAGACCTGTGCGGTGATCACGGATCGGGAAGGGATCCGGCCGTCCGTGGCCGCCCCGTTTCCCGATCCGTGATCACCGGGCGGGGAAATCCGGTCGCCGGGTAGCTGTCCGGTTGCGAGGGTTCCGGTCATGGGGCACGTGGAGTTGCAGGAGGTGGACCACGTCCTGCCCGACGGCCGCGTCCTGTTGAGCGGGGTCTCGTTCCGGGTCGGTGACGGGACGAAGACCGCGCTGGTCGGGGCGAACGGCACCGGGAAGACGACACTGCTCGGCCTGGTCTCTGGGCGGACGGTCCCCTGGGCCGGCTCGGTGCACCGGTCCGGCGGGCTCGGGGTCATGCCGCAGTTCCTCGGCGGCCGGACGGTGCGTGGGCTCCTGCTCGAACTCGCGCCGGAGCGACTCCGCACCGCGGGGCGCCGGCTCGACGCCGCCGAGGACGCGCTCATCGAGTCCGACACCGTCGCCCGCCAGCTCGACTACGCCGAGGCGCTGGCCGAGTACGGCGACGCCGGAGGGTACGAGTCCGAAGCCTCGTGGGACCGGTGCTGCCTCGCCGTACTCGGACTGCCCTACGACCGGATGCGGTTCCGCGAGACCGACCGGCTCTCCGGCGGCGAGCAGAAGCGGCTGGCGCTGGAGGTCCTGCTCGGTGGCCCCGACGAGGTGCTGCTGCTCGACGAACCGGACAACTACCTCGACGTCCCCGGCAAGGAGTGGCTGGAGCGCCGGATCCGGGACACCGGCAAGACCGTCCTGTTCGTCTCGCACGACCGCGAGCTGCTGCGGCGCACGGCGACCCGGGTGGTCACGATCGAGCTGCACCCGGCAGGCAACACGGTCTGGACGCACGGCGGCGGCTTCGACACCTACGATGCGGCCCGCGCCGACCGCCTGGAGCGCCTGGAGGAGCTGCGCCGGCGCTGGGACGAGGACCGCGCCCGGCTGGTCCGGCTGGTGCACGAGCTGAGGCAGAAGGCGTCCTACAACGACGGCATGGCGAGCCGCTACCAGGCCGCACGCACCCGGCTGGGGCGGTTCGACGCGGCCGGGCCACCGGAGGCGGTGCCGCGGCGGCCACAGCTGCGGATGCAGCTCACCGGCGGACGGACCGGCCGGCGCGTCGTGACCTGTGAGCGGCTCGCCCTGGACGGACTCACCGCACCGTTCGACACCGTGATCCACTACGGCGACCGGGTCGCGGTCCTCGGACTCAACGGCACCGGCAAGTCGCACTTCCTGCGGTTGCTGGCCGGGCTGGGGGACGGCGGTGCCGGCGGGATCGAACCGGTGGCACACCGCGGCACGGTGCGTCTCGGGTCCCGGGTGCGGCCGGGCTGGTTCGCCCAGACCCATCGGCACCCGGAGTACGCGGACCGCACGCTGCAGGAGCTGCTCCTCGCCGGCGGCGAGCGCCGACCGGGTGTCGATCACGAACGGTCCATGCGCGCCCTCGCCCGCTACGATCTCGCGGGGGCGGCACACCGTGGGTTCGGGTCGCTCTCCGGCGGGCAGCAGGCCCGTTTCCAGGTTCTGCTGCTGGAGCTGGAGGGCGCGACCCTGTTGTTGCTCGACGAGCCGACCGACAACCTGGATCCGTACTCGGCCGACGTGTTGCAGGCGGCGATCGGCGCGTTCGACGGCACCGTGCTGGCGGTGACCCACGATCGGTGGCTGGCCAGGGCGTTCGACCGGTTCCTGTTGTTCCGCCGGGACGGCCGGGTGTCCGAGCGGGACGGCCCGGTGTGGACCGACGACTGACTCGCCCCCGTCGGGTGACGTACACGGATCTCGGTAGCGCTACTCAGGCCGTGACCGGTCCCCGGGGCCTACCGTCGCCGCATGACCGCTGATCCGCAGACCACCCGGCCCGGGACCTCCCGGCACGCCCGGAGCACCGTCCGGGGGGTGCGCCGGGCGATGATCGTGCTGGTCGTCGGCGCGCTGGTGGTGGCGGCGCTGCTCGGGATCGCCGCTCTGCTCGGCGGCGAGTTCGGCGAGCTGCAGGGCCGCATCGTGCTGAGCACACTGGTCGTCGCCGCGTTCGGGACGACCGCGCTGTGCGATCTCGCCGTCGTCACCCGGGCGGTGCGGGCGATCGGCTTCTGCGGCCTCGCGGCCAGTCTCGGGGCGGCCGTCTGCGCGCTCGTGCTCATCTGGCAGGACAGCATGGGGGCCGACCCGGGCGAGTACTGGTGGAAATCGCTCGGCCTGCTGACGATCGCGGCGGTCGCACTCGCGCACGGCAACCTGCTGCTCCCGCTCGCCGACCGGCCGCACCGGGCGATCCGGGCCGGGCTGGCGGTGGCGCTGGCCGCGATCGCCGTCGTCGCGGTCATGCTCGCGCTGCCGGTGCTGACCGACGGGGCCGTCCCGGGTCCCTCGGACGACGGGTACTGGCGCTGGTTCGGCGTCGCCGCGATCGTCGACGCGCTCGGCACGATCGCCCTGCCGGTGCTCGTGCTGGTCCTGCGCGGCCCGGCCGGCACGGAGCCCGCGCCGGCGTCGGTCCGGCTGGAACTCGAACTGCCGGCCGATCTCGTCAGCCGGCTCGACGCGGCCGCCGACGGGGGCTCGCGGTCGGACACCGCCGTCGAGGTGCTGCGACGGGCGCTCCCGGCGGACTGAGCACGGCCCGGCGTCTCACCGCAGCGAGGGCGTCCGCGTGTTGTAGGCCCGGCGGGTGCGGACCGGGCGCGGCCGGCCGCGCAGCACCTCGCGGAAGGTCGCACCCGAACCGAGGATGACGACGGCGGCGAGCAGGATCTGGGTCAGCATGCGGATCTCCTCCGGGCGGCACGCGGGATGCGACGGTGTGCGGCGGTCCCGGGCATCCGGGCCGGTGACCACCGATGACGTCGAGGATCCGCCGGTCCGGGCCCCCCGGACAGGGGCGGGAAGGACGCGGTGCGACAACTTCCTGCCAACGTGGCCGGGCGGCGTCACTCACACGTGGCGGACCCGACGTCGTCACCTGCGGGCGGGGGCGTCCGGGCGGCGTTAGTGTGCGCGGCAGCAGCATCGGCACGAAACGGGGATGATCATGGAGTCGCGGTCCCAGCAACCGGCGGTCCGAGAGGGCGGCCGGGTATCCGTGCGCCGGGACCCGGCCGGCGGGTCGGTGCTGAGCCCGGTGCCGGTGGCGACGGTCGCGAGCCGCGGGACGGTCATCGGCAACGGCCTGACCTGGATGGCCGCCTGGAGCCTGCGGATCGCGCTGATCGCCGTCGGTCTGCTCCTCATCGGCTGGCTGATCGGCACGTTCTGGGTCGTCGTGTGGCCGGTCGTGCTGGCCGTGCTCGTCGCGACGGTGCTGCGTCCGCCGGCCGCGTGGCTGATCCGCTACCGGTTCCCGCCGGCGCTGGCATCGATGCTCGTGCTGCTGGTGGCGCTCGGGGCGATCAGCGGGCTGTTCGTGGCGATCGCGCCGTCGGTGGCCGGTCAGACCCAGCAGATCACCAACGGGGTGGTCGCCGCACTCGGCCAGATCCAGCAGTGGATCATCGGCCCGCCGCTGAACCTGGGGGCCGGGCAGGTCGGCGACATCATCAACCAGGTCACCCAGCAGCTCCAGGCGAGTGCGACGTCCATCGCGGGCGGGGTGCTGACCGGTGTGTCGACGGTGGCGTCCGGGCTGGTCTCGCTGGTGCTGGCCCTGGTGCTCACGTTCTTCTTCGTCAAGGACGGCCCGCGTTTCCTGCCATGGCTGACCGCGATCACCGGGCGCTCGGCGGGGCGGCACATCGCCGAGGTGCTGTCCCGGATCTGGGCGGTGCTGGGTGGCTTCATCCGGGTCCAGGCGCTGGTCAGCCTGATCGACGCCGTGTTCATCGGCATCGGGCTGGTCCTGCTGAGCGTTCCGCTCGCCCTGCCGCTGGCGGTCCTCACCTTCATCGGCGGGTTCATCCCCATCGTTGGCGCGTTCGTCGCCGGGGCGCTGGCCGTGCTCATCGCGCTGGTGACCCAGGGCTTCACCACCGCGGTGCTCGTCCTGGTGCTGATCGTGGCGGTCCAGCAGATCGAGGGGAACGTGCTGCAGCCGTTCCTGCAGGGCCAGAGCCTGCAGCTGCACGGTGCCGTCGTCCTGCTCGCCGTCACCGCGGGCGGCTCGCTGTTCAACATCGCGGGCGCGTTCCTCGCGGTGCCGGTCGCGGCGGTCCTCGCGGTCGTGCTGCGCTACCTCGGTGAGCAGATCGACGTGCGGGACCAGCGGTTCGCCGAGGAGGTCGCGGCGGACAGCGAGCCGCCGGACGAACCGGACGTGATCGACGGGGCGGAGGAGACCGTCGCGATCCCGGCGTCCGCCGCCGGTGATCCGGCCCCGCAGGTCCCCGAGCCGGACGGGCCCGCCGGCGCCGCCGAGCGCTGAGCCCACCCGATCCTCCGCACACCGGTCGAACCGCCGCCGCAGCCCTGGGTAGGGTGACAGGTATGGCACGAGGTATCTGGTCGCAGCGGGTGCGCACCGCCGGCTGACGGCGGCGCCCCTTCCTGCTGAACGCGCGTCCGCCGTCCCGGTCCTGCCGGGCGGCCGTCCCGTGCTGCCCGGCTCCACTGCGAGCCGCGGAGCCCTCTTTGATCCACCCCAACCCCGACACCCTGATGTCCGCACCGTCCGCCGAGGGCGGTGCGCACGTCCGCGCCGACCGCGTCTCCCTGACCCGTGGCGGTCGTGCGGTCCTCACCGATCTCACGGTCACCGTCTCGGCCCGGTCCCGGCTCGCCGTCGTCGGCGAGAACGGCCGCGGCAAGACGACGGTGCTGCACGTCCTGGCCGGTCTGGTCCGGCCGGACGCGGGCACCGTCTCCCGCGCCGGATCGATCGCCCTCCTGCGTCAGGACCTGCCCTCGACCGGCGGCACGACCGTCGGGACGCTGACCGGCGGGGTGCTTGCGCCGGCCCGCGCCGCACTGGACGCGCTCGACGAGGCAGCCACGGCGATGGCGGACGACGACGCGGCAGCGGCCGACCGGTACGTCGCCGCCCTGGAGACCGCCACCCGGCTCGACGCCTGGGACGCCGAGCGCCGGGTCGACGTCGCGCTGGAGGCGCTCGGCGCGTGCACCGACCGGGCGCGCGAGCTGGCGACCCTGTCGGTCGGCCAGCGGCACCGGGTGCGGCTGGCCTGCGTGCTCGGTGCCCGGCAGGACATCCTGCTGCTCGACGAGCCCACCAACCATCTCGACGCGGGCGGGCTCGACTTCCTGACCCGGGCCGTGCGCGACCGTCCGGGCGGGGTTGCGGTCGTCAGCCACGACCGGGCCCTGCTGCGCGCGGTCGCCGGCCGCTTCCTCGACCTCGACCCGTCGCGGGACGGGACCGCCCGGCTGCACGCCGGTGGCTACGACGCCTGGCAGCAGGCGCGCCGCCGGGACCGGGAGCGGTGGGAGCACGACGCCGCCGAGCAGCAGGCCGAGCACCGGCGGCTGCACGACGCGGTCTCGGCGGCCCGGGACCGGCTGCGGACCGGGTGGCGCCCGGACAAGGGCACCGGCAAACACCAGCGCCAGTCCCGGGCACCCGGGGTGGTCCGGGCCCTGCACCGCCAGGAGGAGGAGCTCGCGGCGCACCGGCTCGACGTGCCGGTCCCGCCACCGGCGCTGCGCTGGCCGGACCTCCCGGTCCGGCCGGGAGCCGCGCAGGTGCGGGCGTCGGCGGTGACGGTGGCCGGTCGGCTGCCCGGGCCGGTGGATATCGCGCTCGCCGGTGCCGACCGGCTGGTGGTGACCGGCCCGAACGGTGCCGGGAAGTCGACGTTGCTGGCGGTGCTGGCCGGCGAGCTGGAGCCGACCACCGGCACCGTGTGGCGGGCCCCGGGGGCCCGGGTGGCCCGGCTCGCCCAGGAGACCGACACCCCCGAGGACGACCGGGAGCGCACGGCTCACGAGGTCTACGAGCGGCATCTCGGCCGTCTGGTGGCCGGTGACGCCCGACGGCCGGGCCCGGCCGTCGGGCTCGGTGCGCTCGGCCTGCTCGACGCCACGGCCGCCGGCACCCCGGTCGGCCGGTTGTCACAGGGGCAGCGGCGCCGGCTCGATCTCGCGCTCGTGCTGGCCGGCCGGCCCGGCACCCTGCTGCTGGACGAGCCGACGAACCATCTCTCGGCGGTACTGGTCGACGACCTGACGGCCGCCGTCCGCGCGACGGGGGCCGCCGTCGTCGTCGCGACGCACGACCGGCAGCTCCTCGCCGATCTGGCCGACTGGCCGGTGCTCCGGGTGGGCGGCTGACGGGGGCTACAGCGCGGCCTCGACGGCGTCGAGGGTGCGGCGCAGTCCGGTGACGAACAGCGGCTCGGCGGTGCCGGGGCCACCTGCCACGGCACCGCCGAGCAGCCGCGCGAGTACCGGGAGGTCCCCGGCCCGGCCGGAGCGTTCGAGGTCCGCGGCGGTGGGGAGCCGGTCCCCGGCCAGCGCCGCGGCACCCCGGACGTAGCCGTGCACCAGGTGCAGGACCTCCACCGCGGCGTGCAGCGGGTGCCCGCGGTCCAGCACGTGGGCGAGCAACGCCTCGGCCCACGCGCACTCGGCCGGGCCGGCCGTCCGGTCCCCGGCCATCAGCGGCACCGCCCACGGGTGCTCGTCGAGGACGGCGCGCAGCGCGGTCGCCCACCGCTCGCAACCCGGTCGCAGGTCGTACCCGCCGAGCGCGGGCGGGGCGCCGAGCGCGGCGTCGAGCACCAGGTCGACCAGGGCGTCCTTGCCGGGCACGTGGCGGTACAGCGACATCGGTGCGGTGCCCAGTGCCCGCGCCAGGCGGGGCATCGAGAGCGCGGCCAGGCCGGCGTCGTCGGTGATCGCGAGTGCCGTCGCGACGATCGACGCCCGGTCGAGCCGGCGGGCGGGGACGGCGGGCGCGGCCCACCGGACGTCGGCGATCACGAGATGATCATGACACGCGGAGCGTGGGCCGGGTTACGCCCGGGGCGTAAGGCTTACCCGTCACACGCTGCGGACGGCGTTACCGCAGGTACGTAGGGTGCTCGGCATGCAATGGTGGGAGGTCGCGGTCATCGCGCTGGCCGGGCTGTGGGCCGGGCTGATCAACACCGTCGTCGGGTCCGGCACGCTCGTGACGTTCCCGGTGCTCGTCGCGCTCGGCTTCCCGCCGGTCACCGCGACGACCTCGAACGCGATCGGGCTGATCACCGGCTCGATCACCGGCGCGATCGGCTACCGGAAGGAATGGGCCGGCCACGGCCGCCGGCTGGCCCGCTACGGGGTCGCGTCGTTCCTCGGCGCGATCGTCGGCGCCGCGCTGCTGCTGTCGCTCCCGCAGGACGCGTTCGAGACGATCGTCCCGGTGCTGGTCGGGACGTCGGTCCTGCTGGTCGCGGTGCAACCACTGCTCGCCCGGCGGTTGAAGAACCGCGAGCGACCGGACCGGTCGTCCTCACCGGTGGTCTACCTGCTGGTCTTCCTCGTCGGCGTCTACGGCGGCTACTTCACCGCCGCGCAGGGCATCATGCTGGTGGGCGTGCTGGGCCTGCTGGTGGCCGACCCGCTGCAGCGGCTCAACGCCTTCAAGAACACCCTCGCCTCGGTGGTCAACATCGTCGCGGGGGCGATCTACGCGGTCGTGGCGCCGGTGGACTGGGCCGTGGTCGGGATCATCGCGGTGAGCTCGATCGTCGGGGGTCTGCTCGGCGCCCGGATCGGCCGCCGGCTGCCGCCGACGGTGCTCCGCGGCGTCATCGTCGTCATCGGGCTGGCCGCCATCGTCTTCCTGCTCGTCGAGTAGCGACCCGCGCGCGGCGGTGCCGGCGATCGCCGGCTGCGGTCACTGTCGGTGGTCCGTGCTCTGCTGAGCGCGAGCACCACCGGACGAAGGGACACCGCGGCGTGGACGACGACCGGGCGGCCGAGCTGGCGGTCGCGTTCGCGGCACTGGCAGGCCGCGAGATCGGGGCGGTCGAGGCCCGGGTGGTCGTCGCGCGGGCGCACGCGCTGACCCCGGCGCTCGCCAACGCCATCTGGGTCCGGCACCGGCACGCCCCGGACACGGTCTCGCTGCGCGACTACCTGGCGATGACCCTGCGGTTCGTCGAGCGGGACCCACCGGCGGGGTGACGCGGGCCCTCCCGCCGCGCGCCGTCCGCCCCGCCGGGGTCACGATGCCCTCCCGAGATCCACGCCGGCGAGGAGAAGCCCGTGCCGCACGCCCTGCTCGACGCCGCCGAGGCGGCGCTGCCCTCGATGCTCGACGACCTGCGCGGCTACGTCGAGATCGAGACCCCGAGCGACGACCGTGTCGCCCTGGAGAAGGGGCTGACCTGGCTGGACGGCCTGATCGCCGACCGGCTCGGCCCCGCGGCGACGGTGTCCACGACCGACGGCGGCCCCTACGGCGACGCCCGGCTACTGGAGTTCGACGGCTCCGGGGCGGCCCCGGTGCTCCTGCTGGCGCACTACGACACCGTGTGGCCGCTGGGGACGCTGGCCGACATGCCGTTCACCGTCGAGGACGACCGGATCACCGGGCCCGGGGTGTTCGACATGAAGGCCGGCCTGGTGCAGGCGGTGTGGGCGGTACGGATCGCCCGGGAGGCCGGGCTGGACTTGCCGCCGCTGCGGCTGCTGCTCACCGGCGACGAGGAGATCGGGTCCACCGCATCGCGCCCGGTCATCGAGGCGGCAGCCGAGGGCGTCGGCGCGGCACTCGTCTTCGAGGCCGCGGCCCCGGGTGGTGCGGTGAAGACCGCACGCAAGGGCGTCGGGATCTTCCGGGTGGACGTGGCCGGCGTCGAGGCCCACGCCGGGCTCGATCCGGCCGCCGGGGCGAGCGCGGTCGACGAGCTGGCCCGGGTCGTGCTCGCCCTGCACGGCGCGCGTGACCTCGCGGCGGGGACGAGCGTCAACGTCGGCGTCGTCGGCGGCGGGACCCGGTCGAACGTCACCGCCGGACGGGCCTGGGCCGAGGTCGACGTGCGGGTGTCCAGTGCCGCCGAGGCCGGCCGGATCGACGGTGTGCTCCGTTCGCTGGAGCCGGCCTCGCCGCGCGCGTCGGTGCGGGTCACCGGCGAGTGGAACCGCCCGGTGATGACCCGCAGCCCGGCGATCGCCGGGTTGTACGAGCAGGCCGCGGCGGCGGCCGCGACGCTCGGGGTGGACCTCGCCGAGACCGCCGTGGGCGGGGCCAGCGACGCGAACCTCCTCGCCCCGCACGGCGTCCCGGTGCTCGACGGGCTCGGTGCCCTCGGCGACGGCGCGCACGCCCGGCACGAGCACGCGCTGGTCAGCGGCATGGTCCGGCAGACGGCGCTGACCGCGGCGCTGCTGCACCGGCTGGCGTGAGACGGGGCGCGGTCGTTTCACCGGCGTCACACGGCCCGCACGGTGGGATGGGCGGGTGAGCTCGCCCGCGTCACCCGAGACCCCCGCCGATCCCGCCACCCCCAGCACCCCCGCCGCGGAGGCGGAGCGGCTCGAACGCGCGGTGCTCGAGGTGAAACGGGTGATCGTCGGCCAGGACCGGCTCGTCGAGCGGATGCTCGTCGGTCTGCTGGCCCGGGGGCACCTGCTGCTCGAGGGCGTCCCCGGCGTCGCGAAGACCCTCGCGGTCGAGACGTTCGCCCGGGTGGTCGGCGGGAGCTTCTCCCGGCTGCAGTTCACCCCCGACCTCGTCCCCGCGGACATCCTGGGTACCCGGATCTACCGCCAGGGCCGCGAGGAGTTCGACATCGAGCTCGGCCCGGTCGTCGCCAACTTCGTGCTCGCCGACGAGATCAACCGGGCCCCGGCCAAGGTCCAGTCGGCCATGCTCGAGGTGATGGCCGAGCGCAAGCTGTCCCTCGGCGGTCGCGACCACCCGATGCCGGACCCGTTCCTGGTGCTCGCGACGCAGAACCCGATCGAGAACGAGGGCGTCTACCCGCTCCCGGAGGCGCAGCGCGACCGGTTCCTGTTCAAGCTCCTGATCGAGTACCCGGGGGTCGAGGAGGAGCGGGAGATCATCTACCGGATGGGCGCCGTGGTGCCGCAGGCGGCCCAGGTGCTCTCACCCGCCGAGCTGGTCCGGCTGCAGGGGGTCGCGGCGAACGTGTTCGTCCACCACGCCCTGGTCGACTACGTGGTCCGCCTCGTCGTCGCGACCCGGCTGCCCGCCGAGCACGGCCTGTCCGACGTGGCGTCCTGGATCGCCTACGGCGCCTCGCCGCGGGCGTCGCTGGGGATCGTCGCGGCCGCGCGGGCGCTGGCGCTCGTCCGCGGCCGGGACTACGTGCTGCCACAGGACGTCCTGGAGGTCGCCCCGGACGTGCTGCGGCACCGGCTGGTGCTGTCCTACGACGCCGTCGCCGACCAGGTCCCGGTGGACCACATCGTGTCCCGGGTCCTGCAGACGGTGCCGTTGCCGCAGGTCAGTGCCCGGCCCGGCGGGGTACCCGCGCCGGCCGGACCGGCCTGGCCCGGCCCGGACGCGACCGGCTCGGCGCCGCCGAGCGGCCCGGCGTGACCACGGGGGACCCGACGACCGGCCCCGGCGGCTCCCCGGACCCCGACGGCGACACGGGACGGCTGGAGGCGTCGCTGCGGTCGCTGGAACTGACCGTCCGGCGCCGGCTGGACGGGCTGCTGCAGGGCAACCACATCGGCCTGCTGCCCGGCCCCGGCAGCGAGCCGGGGGAGGCCCGGGCCTACCAGCCAGGGGACGACGTCCGCCGGATGGACTGGTCGGTCACCGCCCGCACCACGAGCCCGCACGTCCGCGAGACGGTCGCCGACCGCGAGCTGGAGACCTGGGCCGTCGTCGACCTGTCGCGCAGCCTCGACTTCGGCACCGCGCACACCGACAAGCGGCACCTGGCGCTCGCCGGTCTCACCGCCGTGGCCCAGCTGACCGGTGGTGGCGGGAACCGGATCGGTGCCGTCGTCACCAACGGCGCCGAGACGCTGCGGCTGCCCGCCCGCGGCGGGCTGGCGCACGCCCGCGGCATGGTGCGCCGGGTCGCCACCCTCCGGCCCGCACCGGAGGGGGTGCGCGGTGACCTCACGGCCGCGCTGGACCAGCTGCGCCGCCCGCCGCGGCGGCGCGGACTGGTCGCGGTGATCTCGGACTTCC
This sequence comes from Pseudonocardia sp. HH130630-07, assembly GCF_001698125.1. Classification (NCBI taxonomy): domain Bacteria; kingdom Bacillati; phylum Actinomycetota; class Actinomycetes; order Pseudonocardiales; family Pseudonocardiaceae; genus Pseudonocardia; species Pseudonocardia sp. HH130630-07. Next base: position 5,374,667 of record NZ_CP013854.1, read on the forward strand.
TCGGCGAGCCGGCCTGGGAGCGTTCGCTGCGAGCGCTGTCCGGGCGGCACGACCTGCTCGCGATCGAGGTCCTCGACCCGCGGGAGCTGGAGCTGCCCGACGTCGGCACCGTCGTGCTCGCCGATCCCGAGACCGGACGCCAGCGCGAGGTCGACACGACGCCGTTGCTGCGCCGGGAGTTCGCCGCCGCCGCGTCCGCGCACCGGGACCGGGTCGCCGACGCGCTGCGCCGCTGCGGTGCGGCGCACCTCACGCTGCGCACCGACCGGGACTGGGTCGCCGACATCGTCCGGTTCGCCGTCGCCCGCAAGCAGGCCTGGTCCGGTGGCGGGAGGACGGCATGACGTTCGCGAGCCCCTGGTGGCTGCTGGGCCTGCTCGCCGTGGCCGGGCTCGTCGGCGGGTACGTGTGGCTGCTGCGCCGGCGCCGTCGCGACGTCGTGCGGTTCACCAACCTCGAACTGCTGGAGACGGTGGTGCCGCGCCGGCAGGGGCGCTGGCGGCACCTTCCGGCCATCGGGCTGATCACCGCGCTCGCGGTGCTGACCGTGGCGCTCGCCGGGCCGCAGGCGATGGCGAAGGTACCGCGCAACCGGGCCACGGTGATGCTGGTGATCGACGTGTCGCTGTCGATGAAGGCGACCGACGTCGCGCCGACCCGGCTGGCCGCGGCCCAGGCGGCCGCCAAGCAGTTCGCCGACCAGCTGACGCCGGGCGTCAACCTGGGGCTGGTCTCCTTCGCCGGGACGGCGGCGGTGCTGGTCTCCCCGACCACCGACCGCAACGCGGTGAAGGCCGGCGTGGACAACCTGCAGCTCGCCGAGTCCACCGCGACCGGCGAGGCGATCTTCACCGCGATGCAGTCGATCGACACGTTCTCCCGCACCCTGCAGGGCGGCCCGGACCAGGAGGGGGTGCCCCCACCGGCGCGGGTCGTGCTGCTGTCCGACGGCACCCAGACCGTGCCCGGTCCGGACGGGGAGAACGAGCCCCGGGGCTCCTTCACCGCGGCCGCCGACGCCCAGCGACGGGGCGTGCCGGTCTCCACGATCTCGTTCGGCACGAGCTACGGCACGATCGAGCTCGACGGCGGGCGGACCCCGGTGGCGGTCGACGACGCGTCGATGGAACGGATCGCGGCGCTCTCGGGCGGGCGGTTCTTCACCGCGGCGACCGAGTCCGAGCTACGGGCCGTGTACTCCGACCTGTCCGAGGAACTCGGCTACGAGGAGCGCGAGGTCGACGCCAGCCGGCCCTGGATGATCGGCGGGTTCCTGCTGCTGATCGGCGGGCTCGGCGCCGGGATCCTGCTGGGGCGGCGCCTGCCGTGACCGACGTCCCGCGGCGGGGGCCGCGGGTACCCGGCGGTAGTGCGTTAGGTTCTGCTCCCGTGGGACGCAGCGTGCTCGTGACCGGAGGAAACCGCGGCATCGGCCTGGCGATCGCGACGGCGTTCGCGGCCCAGGGGGACAAGGTGGCGGTGACCTACCGCTCCGGCAAGGACGACGTGCCCGACGGGCTGCTACCGGTGCACTGCGACGTCACCGACGGCGACTCCGTGGACGCCGCGTTCTCCGAGGTCGAGGCCGCGCACGGCCCGGTCGAGGTGCTGGTCTCCAACGCCGGGATCACCGACGACGGGCTGCTCATGCGCATGTCCGAGGACTCCTTCACCAAGGTCGTCGACGCGAACCTCACCGCCGCCTACCGGGTCGCCAAGCGGGCGTCGCGCGGGATGCTGAAGGCCAAGGCCGGGCGGATGGTGTTCGTCTCCTCGGTGGTCGGCCTGTCCGGGTCCGCGGGCCAGGTCAACTACGCGGCGTCGAAGTCCGGGCTGGTCGGTCTGGCCCGCTCGGTGGCCCGGGAGCTGGGCAGCCGCGGCATCACCGCCAACGTGGTCGCCCCGGGCTTCGTGGACACCGACATGACCCGCGCACTGGGCGACAAGCGCCGCGCGGAGATCCTCGGCACCATCCCCCTGTCGCGCTACGCCGATCCGGCCGAGGTCGCCTCGGTCGTCACCTTCCTCGCCTCGCCGGGCGCCGCGTACGTCACCGGGGCGGTCGTCCCGGTCGACGGCGGTCTCGGCATGGGCCACTAGTTCGCAGAACGCTCGAAAGGACACCATGGGACTGCTCGACGGCAAACGCCTGCTGATCACCGGGGTGATCACGGACGCGTCACTGGCCTTCCACGCCGCCAAGATCGCCCAGGAGCAGGGCGCCGAGGTGGTACTGACCGGGTACGGCCGGATGCGCCTCGTCGAGCGGATCGCGCAGCGGCTGCCGAAGCCCGCGCCCGTCGTGGAGCTGGACGTCTCCGACCAGGGGCAGCTCGACACCCTGGTGGAGCGGATCACCCCGCACCTCGGCGAGGACCCGCGGCTCGACGGCGTGCTGCACTCCATCGGGTTCGCCCCGGCCGGCGCGCTCGGTGAGGGCGCCTTCCTGGGCGCGTCCTGGGAGGACGTCGCCACCACGCTGCAGGTCAGTGCGTACTCGTTCAAGTCCCTCGCGGTGGCGTGCAAGCCGCTGCTGGGACCGGGCGCGTCGGTCGTCGGCATGGACTTCGACAACCGGCAGGCCTGGCCGGCCTACGACTGGATGGGCGTCGCGAAGTCGGCGCTGGAGTCGGTCACCCGCTACCTGGCCCGCGACCTGGGTGCCGACGGCATCCGGGTCAACCTGGTCGCGGCCGGCCCGGTGAAGACGATGGCCGCGAAGTCGATCCCGGGCTTCGCCCGCTTCGAGGACGTGTGGGACAACCGGGCGCCGCTCGGCTGGGACATGAACGACCCGGTGCCGGTCGCGAAGACCGTCTGCGCGGTGCTGTCGGACTGGATGCCGACGACGACCGGCTCGATGGTGATGGCCGACGGCGGGGTGCATGCGGTCGGCGTCTGACGCCGCCCGCGCGCACGCAGGAGCCGGGGTCGATAATCGGACGCGTGCCCGAACAGTCCCGCACCGAACCCGACGCCATCCTGCTGCTCAGCTTCGGCGGCCCCGAGGCCCCCGACGAGGTCCGTCCCTTCCTGGAGAACGTGACCCGGGGCCGCGGGGTGCCGCCGGAGCGGCTGGACGCCGTGGAGGAGCACTACCAGCACTTCGGCGGGGTGTCGCCGATCAACGCCCGCAACCGTGAGCTGGTCGCGGCGATCGCGGCCCGCACCACGCTGCCGGTGTACTTCGGCAACCGGAACTGGCACCCGTACGCCGAGGACACCGTGCGGGAGATGGCCGGGGCCGGCGTCCGGAGCGCGCTGGTGTTCGCCACCAGCGCCTACGGCGGGTACTCCGCCTGCCGGCAGTACCACGAGGACATCGCCAGGGCCCGGGACGCGGTCGGGGACTCCGCCCCGGAGCTGGTCAAGCTGCGGCACTTCCACGACCACCCGGAGTTCGTGCGGGCGAACGCGGACGCCGTGCGCGCCGCGCTGGACCGGCTCCCGGCCGGGCAGGCCGAGCACGCCCGGCTGGTGTTCACCGCGCACTCGATCCCGGACGCGGCCGACGCCGCCGCCGGGGTCCCGGCCGAGGGCGGGCACCGGTACTCCCGGCAGGTCGGTGAGGCCGCCGCGCTGGTCGCGGCCGATCTCGGCGTCGACGACTTCGACGTGGTCTGGCAGTCCCGGTCCGGCCCGCCGCAGGTCCCGTGGCTGGAGCCGGACATCGTCGACCACATCGACGACCTGCACGCGAAGGGTGTGCCGGCGGTCGTCGTCGTGCCGGTGGGGTTCGTGTCCGACCACGTCGAGGTGATCTGGGACCTCGACAACGAGGCGGCGGAGCGGGCCGTCGAGCACGGCATGGGGTTCGCCAGGGCCGCCACGGCCGGACCGGACCCGCGGTTCGCCGACATGGTGCTCGAACTCGTGCGCGAGCACACCGGCGGCGCGATCGCCCGGCGGCTCGGGACGGTCCCGGCCGCCGGGTGCACGCGGGACGGCGCCCCGTGCGCCGTCGACTGCTGCCTGCCGCAGCGCCGTCCGGCCCGGCCGAGCTGAGCCTCAGCCGCGCACGATCCGGGCCAGGTGCGCGGGTACGTCGACCCGGGTGCCCACGGGCTCGTGGTACGACTCGCTCTGCGCGGCGGTGACGATCCCGCGGTAGGTCGTGGGCCGCACCGACTCGACCGTCCAATCGGGCTCGGCGAACGCGACCCCGATGGCGGACTCGTCGATCACCGGGCCGAACTCGGTGTCCGAGCCGGTGGTGGCCAGGTCCAGCAGGTGCACGGTCCCGCCGCGGCGGACGACACCGGCCAGCGCCCGGGCGTACCGGGCCTGGCCGGCGGGGTCGAACACGTGGAACAGGGCGCTGTCCAGCACGGTGTCGGCCGGTCCCAGGCCGGCCGGGTCCAGCAGGTCGGCGACGGTGAACCGGGCGTCGACCCCGGACGCGGCGGCCACCGCCCCGGCCCGCTGCACCGCGGCCGGGGAGCCGTCCACCCCGAGCACGTCGACGCCGCGGGCGGCGAGCAGCACCGTGTGCTCGCCGGTGCCGCAGCCGACGTCGAGCACGGTACCGGTGAACGCCCCCGCGTCGGCGAGGGCGATCACCGCGGGCTGCGGCTCACCGATCACCCAGGGCGGTTCACCGTCGCGGTAGGCCTGGTCGAACCGGGAGACCGGGATGCTGATGTCCATGCTCGTCCTCCTCCGTCGCGGACCGACCCGACCAGCGTCCGGGCTGGAGTTGACTCGAGGTCAAGAGAGATCCGGCCGTGATGTGACACACAGCACTCAGTCGTGCGCACCGGCCGGATCGCCGTCGGTCACCAGACCGGTGACCAGGTCGGCCGCGCTCCCGGCCCGGCTGCGCAGCGAGCGGTCGTAGTGCCGGGTGGTGGCGATGCTGGCGTGCCCGACGTCGGCCTGCACGTGCTGGATCGGGGCACCGGCCTCCAGGGCCAGGGTGACGTAGGCGTGGCGCAGGGTGTGCGGGTGCACCCGCTCGGCGACGTCGGCGAGCGCCGGACCGGCCTGCCGCGCGATCCGGCGCAGCAGGTGGTGCAGGTCGTGGCGGGAGCAGCGGCCGCCGTCACGGGTCGCCAGCAGCGGGGACCGCCGGGCCCCGGTGCCGCGGGCGGGCAGCGGGTCGCCGTACTCGCGGTCGCGCAGCAGCAGGTAGCCGGTGAGGGCGTCCATCGTGGCGGCACCGGGGAAGACCTCGCGCACGGCGCCGCCCTTGCCGAGCACCCGCAGCGCCCGCTCCCCGCCGGTCACGATCAGGTCGTCGCGGTCGAGCCCGGTGATCTCGGAGATCCGCAGGCCGAGGCAGAGCAACGCGACGAAGGCGACCGCGCGGGCCGCGTACAGCTCGCGGTGCCGGGTGCGGTTGGGCAGGGCGGCCGCGGCCGTCCACAGCTCACGGACCTGGGCGGCGGTGAGCCGGATCGTCGGCGACGGGTCGCGGGAGGTCCCGGCGAGCCCCAGCCGTCCGCGGTGCAGCGCGGCCGGGTTGCCGTCGACGATCCCCTCCTCGGCGAGGAACGCGTAGAACGCCGACACCGTGGACAGCATCCGGGCCCGGGTGCGGGTGCCGGCGCCCGCAGAGTCCAGGGCGTGCAGCCACGTCGTGACCAGCGTGCCGGTCGCGGCCCGCGGGTCCACCGGGACCCGGGCGCACCAGCGGAAGTAGGCGAGGTGGTGCAGCCGGCCGCGCCGGGCCGGCGGCGGTGTCCGGACCGGCGCGGGGCGCTGCGGCGGTGCCGTGCCGGTGACGGCGTCGGCCCACTCGGGCGGCAGCCCGAGCGCGTAGGCGTAGGTGCGGCGGGTCTGTGCCGTCCCGTACCCGGCGAGCCAGCGGGCGACGAGCGCGCGCAGCGCCGCGGGATCCTCGACGCCGGGCCAGTCGGTGTCGTCGTGCGGGCCGGGCGGCCCCACGTCCGGCCGGCCGGGCAGCCCGGACAGGACGGAGAGTGCGGCGTGCGCGGGCGGGACGGGACCGGTCATCGGGGTCGATCGTGCCGCACGTCGGGACTCCGCCGCGGGAGGCGGGCGCGTGTCACCGGAGGCGGACGATCCCGTGCTCCCACGCCCAGGCGGCGATCTCGACCCGGTTCCGCAGACCCAGCCGTTGCTGGACGCGCGCGAGGTGGGTCTTCACCGTGCTCACCGCCAGGTGCAGGTCGGCGGCGATCTCGTCGTTGGTGCGGCCGCGGGCGACCCGCGAGACGACCCGGTGCTCCGGTGGCGTGAGCACGTCCCCGGCCCGGTCGGCGGCCGGTTCCGCGAGCCGCTGCAGCAGCCGGACCGTCACCGACGGGGAGATCAGCGAGTCCCCGCGCACCGCCGCCCGGACCGCCTCGACCAGCAGCGCCGGCCCGGAGTTCTTCAGCAGGAAGCCGCTGGCCCCGGCGCGGAGCGCGCCGTAGACGTACTCGTCGAGGTCGAACGTGGTCACCACGACGACGGCCGTCGCCGCGGTCGCCGGGTCGGCCTTGAGCGTGCGGGTGGCGACCAGCCCGTCGACGCGGGGCATCCGGATGTCGAGCAGGCAGACGTCCGGCCGGAGCCTGCGGACCAGCTCCACCGCTTCGGCCCCGTCCCGCGCGGTGCCGACGACCTCGACCCCGGGCTGGGCGGTGAGGATCAGCTCCATACCGTCGCGGACGAGGTCCTGGTCGTCGGCCAGGACGACGGTGGTCACCGGTGCTCACCCGGGATCCGCGCCGTGACGGTCCAGCCGCCGGCGCCGTCCGGGCCGTGCACGAACTCGCCGCCGAACGCGCCGACCTGCTCGGCCAGGCCGGGCAGCCCGGCGCCGCCGGACGGGAGCGGCCGGCCCCGGCGGCGGGGGGTCCCGGCCCCGTCGTTGTGGACGGCGACGGTCAGGTCACCGGCGGTCCCGTCGATCGCCACCCGGACGCCGGTCGCCGCCGCGGCGTGCTTGCGCACGTTGGTGAGCGCCTCCTGCACGACCCGCACCCCCAGCGCCCATCGGGCGCCGGTGCACACCCGGTCGTCGAACCCGTCGGCCACGTCGAGCGTGGTCGGGACGTCGGCCCGGGAGAACCGGTGCACGAGATCGCGCACGGCGTCCAGGGTGGGGGGCGTGGCCGGTGCGCCGTCCGGGCCGGTGCGGAGCAGCCGGACGGCGCGGCCGATCGCGACGAGCCCGTCCTGCCCGGTCGACTCGATCCGTTCGAACAGGACGCGCGCCTGCTCCGGGTCCCGGAACGCGACCTGGGCCCCGGCCTGCGCGGCGACCACCACGCCGGTCACGTGGTGCGCGACGTCGTCGTGCAGGTCGTGCGCGAGCCGGAGCCGTTCCCCGCGCAGCACCGCGTCCTGGGCGGCCCGCCGGGCGACGTCCCCGGACCGCAGCAGCAGCCCGACCGCGACGGCCGCGCAGGCCACGGCCCCGGCCGGGCCGGTCGCCCCCGCGGGCAGGTCGTCCAGGTAGTCCGAAGGGAGCCGGACGGGCAGCGCCAGCAGTGCCCCCGCGACCACCGGCACCGCGACCAGCCACCGCCCGGGCAGGTGGCGGCACAGGGTCACGACCACCGCGGCGAGCCCGAGCCCGGCCAGCAGGCCGGGGGAGCGCTGCAGCACCGTCACGGCGACGACGGCGGAGACCGCGACCGAGACGAGTGCCGCCGCCAGGCCCAGCGCGGCACCGCGGGCGGGGTGGGCGGGCGTGTGGCGCCGGACCGCCCAGGCGAGGACGGTCACGAGCACCGCCTCCCCGATCAGCATCCGCCCGGTCGGCGTGTGCGGGGTGAACACCGACAGGTCGGCGAGCGCGGCGCCGCCGATCACCAGGCCGGTGACCGCGACGTCGAGCACCCGGGGCCGGGACGGGGGAGCGGCAGTCACGGTGCTCACCGTAGAGCGGCGCCCGGCGCCGGGTATCGGTCGTCCGGACGTACGGTGGCCGCCGGATTCGTCCGGACGACCGATCCGCGGGCGGTGATCGTCCCGCCATGCTGGTCCGGTCCGACCGAGATCCGACAGGGAGTACCCGTGCACCGCACCACCGTCCGCACCATCACCCGCACCGGCGCGCTGGCGGCCGCCGTCGCCGCCCTCGGCCTGGTCGGTGGGTGCGGCCTGCTCGGCGAGAGCTGGGACGTCCGGATGGAGGTGACCGGGCCGGGCACCGCGCAGGTCGGCACGAAGTTCGCCGGCGAACCCGACCTGTCCGCCGACGGGCAGGGTAGGCAGAGCGCCACACTGCCGTTCTCGGAGAGCCGCAACGTGGGCTTCGGGTTCAACGACCTGGCCGTCGAGGACGCGGCGCCCGGCACCGTCTGCCGCATCTTCGTCAACGACGAGCTGCGGTCCGAGCACCCGGTCGACCAGGCCGGATCGGCCTGGTGCGACGCCAACAACCAGGAGCGGGAGTGACCCGGTGCGCGGTCACTGCTGCACGAGCGGGGCGCTGCGGTAGGCCCACAGACCCAGCGCGCTGAAGGCGTCCCGGTAGATCGAGCGCAGCTCGTCGGCGTCCGGGGCGCGCAGCGCCGGCAGCGGCTCGTCGGGGTGGGCGAGGGTGACGAATCCGAAGCCGGAGCCGAGCGACCCCGGTGCGGTCAGCTCGAAGATGACCTGGGCGCGGCGCACGTGACCGGCCGAGCTGACGACGACGGCCCGCGCGGCGTCGAGCTCGGCCAGCAGGTCGACGCCGTAGGCGGCGTTCTCCAGGGTGGTCCGGGCGAAGTCCTCGGCGTGCACCCGTTCGGCCGCCACCCCGTTCGCGACCAGCCACTCCTTCATCGACTCGCCCTCGGTCCGCCCGGCCCGTTCCACCCCGCCGGTGACGACCACCGGGGCGTCCGGCCACCGGCGGGCGGCCTCGAGGGTCTTCTGCAGCCGCCCGACGAGTGCCTCGGCCATCGTGCCGTCGTCGTTGAGCTTGTAGCCGAGCGTGAGGATCACCAGGCCGTCGGCGGGGACGTCCGGGAGCCGGTCGGTGGGTGCGGCGGCCCGGTCGATGCTGCGGAACATGAGATCCAGGTCGGCTGCCCGGTCCGGGTCCAGCTCCCGCAGCCGGGCGAGGTGCGCGGTCGCGCCCGCCGTGTCGCAGAGGTGGCGGGTCCATCCGGCGAGGTAGCTGAGCGCGTCGACGTCGCGCGGGGCCCGCTCCAGGATCCGGCGGTAGAGCGCGACGGCCGCGGGGACGTCGCCCCGGCCGATCTGCGCGGACGCCGCGCTGAACAGCAGGTCCGACCGGTACGGGGCGAGCGCGTGCGCGGCGGTCAGCCGGTCCGCGACGGTCTGCAGGTTGTCCTCGGTCTGTGCGGTCTGCGCGGACGTGGAGTCCCGCTCGGGGGCGTCGAACGCGGTCTTCGCCTCCGCGATCAGGCCGGTGACCCGGTCGTGGGTGGTGACCGCCGTCGGGGCCGGCGGCGCCGGCGCGGGCGCCGCCGGGGCGCCGCTGCACGCGCCGAGCCCCGTGACGAGAGCCAGCACGGCGGCCGCCGTCGTCACCGTTCTGCGGACCATGGCTGCCACCTCGTCGTCGACGGATCAGGTCTGGGTGTCGTCCAGCTCGACGAACAGCTCGTAGCGGTCTCCGCGGTAGCGCGAGATGCTGTGCTCGACCGGCCGGCCGCGGCTGAAGGAGATGCGGTCGAACTCCAGTATCGGGTGCCGGACCGGGATCCCCAGCAGCACCCCGTAGACGGCGTCGACCTCGCGGGCGGCGACCGTCTGCTCCGCGGAGTCGATCGGCAGGTCGTACTCGGCGCGCAGGAGCTCGTAGAGCGACCCGCTGAGGTCGCGCTCGGCCAGGTCGGGTGCGAGCGCGCCGTTGTACCAGGCGTCGTCGACCGACATCGGTGCGCCGTCGGCGAGCCGCAGCCGGCGCACCCGGGTGCACACCTGGTCCGAGCGCACCGACAGCGCGGCCAGCGTGCCCGCGGGCGGCACGGCACTCTCCAGCTCCAGGACGACGGTGGTCGGGGCCAGCCCGAGCCGGCGCATGTCGTCGTGGAACGACGCCAGGTGCAGGCGGGAGCGGGCGGTCCGGGCCGCGACGTAGGTGCCCTTGCCGCGGACCCGGCTCAGCAGGCCGTCCCGCTCCAGCTGGCCGATCGCGGCCCGGACGGTGACCCGGCTCAGCCCGTGGTCCTGGCAGAGCTGGCGTTCGCTGGGGAACGGGTCGCCGGGGGAGTACCGGTCTGCGATCTGCCCGGCGAGCAGGTGCCGCAGCTGCTCGTGCTTGGGCTGCGCGCCGTTGTTGATCATTCCGCCGGTACTCACCGGCCGCTCCTCTCCACAGGCCGGGGCATCGTCGCACCGGCCCTGGTACTCACCGGATCGTCCCGAGGAACTCTGCCACGGCGGCCCGCCCCTGCTCCGGCGACGGTGCGGACCGGGCGAGCCCGGCCACGTGCACGCAGTCGTCGAGGGTGACCCCGGCGAGCGCGGCGTGCACCGCGGGCCGGGCGACGCCCGCCGTCGACAGGCTGCGCACCCCGAGCCCGACCAGCACCGCGGCCAGCGACGGGTCGGCCGCGGCCTCGCCGCACACCCCGACCGGGCGTCCGGTCTCCCGGCCGGCCCGCCCGACGACGTCGATCAGGTCCAGCAGCGCGGGCTGCCAGGGATCGAGGAGGTCGCCCAGCGGTCCGGACTGCCGGTCGGCCGCCATCGTGTACTGCCCGAGGTCGTTCGTCCCGATGCTGACGAAGTCGACCGCCGCCATCAGCTCGGCCGCCCGCAGGGCCGCCGCCGGGACCTCGATCATGATCCCGACCCGGTCCAGGCCGGCGGCCCTGGCGGTGTCGGCGAACCGCTGCGCCTCCTGCACCGTCGCGACCATCGGGGCCATGACGTCGACCGGGCGGCCGGCGGCCCGGGAGGCCTCGGCGAGCGCGCGCAGCTGCTCGTCGAGCAGCTCCGGGTCGCGGGTGGCCGTCCGCAGGCCGCGGACGCCGAGTGCCGGGTTCTCCTCCTCGTCGAGCTGCAGGAACGGCAGCGGCTTGTCCGAGCCGGCGTCGAGCGTCCGCACGACCACCCGGCGGTCGCCGAACGCCGTCAGGATCCTCGTGTAGATGTCGCGCTGCTCGGCGAGCGTCGGCCGGTCGGTGCGGTTCAGGAACAGGAACTCGGTCCGGAACAGCCCCACACCCTCGGTCGGGCCCGCGGCGGCGGCCAGCGCGTCGGGCTCGGTGCCGATGTTGGTGAGCAGCGCGACCGCGGTCCCGTCGGCAGTGGCCCCGGGATCGTCCGCCGCGCCGTCGGCGGGGGTCCGGCTGCGGGCCCGGGCGATCGACTCGTCGCCCGGCTCCAGCTCCACCTCGCCGGTGGTGCCGTCGAGCAGGACGACCGTCCCGGCCGCGATCGTGGCCGCGTCCGGGCAGCCGACGACCGCGGGCAGCCCCAGCGAGCGGGCCAGGATCGCGGTGTGGCTGGTCGGGCCGCCCTGCTCGGTGAGCAGGGCGACGACGTCGCTCCCGGCCAGGGTCGCGGTGTCGGCCGGGGACAGGTCCGGCGCGGTGAGCACGACCGGGTGCCCCGGCGCCGGGATCCCCGGCGGCTCGACACCGGCGAGCTGCGCGACGGCGCGGACGCCGATGTCGCGGACGTCGCCGGCGCGCTCGGCGAAGTAGCCGCCCAGCTCCTCCAGCTGCGCCGCGAAGCTCCCGGCGGCCAGCGTCACCGCGTGCCCGGTCGGTGAACCGCCCCGGACCAGCTCCTTCGCCCGGTCGGCCAGCGTCGGGTCGAGTGCCATCCCGGACGCGGCCTCGAGGACCTCGGCCGCGGTGCCGCCCGCCGCGGCGGCGCGCCGCTCCAGCTCGGCGGCCACCGCGGCGAGCGCGCGATCGATCCGGGCGCACTCCTGCTCGGGCTCGGCGCCGACCGGGTCGGACGGCGAGGTGCCGATCGCGGCACCGAGCCGCACGACCGGGGCGCACGCCGTTCCGGGGCTGACGCCCCGACCGTGCAGGACGGTCGGGGCCGGTGCCGCGGCCATCACGCGTCGAGGTCGGACTCGAGCAGCCCGGCCAGGTCGGCGAGCACGGCGGGGGCGTCGTCGCCCTCGGCCGACAACGTGACCTCCTGGCCGTGCTCGACGCCGAGCGTCATGACCTGCAGGACACTGCGGGCGTCGATCGGGTCCCGGCCGGCGACCGCGAGGGTCACCGGCACCCCGGCCGCCGCGGCGGCCTTAGCGAAGACGGCGGCGGGGCGGGCGTGCAGCCCCACGCTCGATGCGACGACTGCGGTACGGCTGTGCACGACGGTCTCCTCGTCGGGTCGGGCTGCGGTGCTCACGGCTTCTCCGGTGCGGGCGCCGGAGAACCGGTGCCACCGGTGGTGTCACCGGGGACGTCGGTGACGGCCGGTGCGGTCGTCTCCTCGGCGGCCGGTGCGACCTCGGCCGTCGTGGTCTCGTCCTCCCGGCCGGGGGTGCGCAGGTTCCAGCGGCGGATCGCGAACCGGAACACCACGTAGTAGATCAGGGCGTAGACGAGGCCGATCGGGATCAGCCACAGCGGCCGGGTCGCCTGCCCGAAGTTGAGCACGTAGTCGATCGCGCCGGCGGAGAAGATGAAGCCGTCGTGGATGCCCAGCGCGTTCGTCAGCGCCATCGAGGTGCCGGTCAGGAACGCGTGGATGACGTAGAGCGGCCAGGCGACGTAGACGAAGGAGTACTCGAGCGGCTCGGTGATGCCGGTGACGAACGAGGTCAGGCCGACCGAGACCATGATCCCGCCGACGATCTTGCGCTGCGAGGGGCGGGCCTCGTGCCAGATCGCCAGCGCCGCGGCGGGCAGCGCGAACATCATGATCGGGAAGAAGCCGGTCATGAACACACCGGCGGTCGGGTCGCCCTCGAAGAACCGGCTCAGGTCGCCCCGCACACCGTTGTAGTCGCCGAGGATGAACCAGACGACGGAGTTCAGGATGTGGTGCAGGCCGAGCGGGACGAGCAGCCGGTTGGCGACACCGAAGACACCGGCGCCGAGGACCGAGTTCGCACTGACGGCGTCGCCCAGGGCGGTGAGGCCGGTGTTGAACAGCGGGTAGACGAAGGCGAGGACGACGGCGACGATCATCATCGTGCCTGCCGTCAGGATCGGGACCAGGCGCCGTCCGTTGAAGAAGCCCAGGAACGACGGCAGCTTGGTGCGGTAGAACCGCTGCCACAGCACCGCGGCGATGATGCCGGTGACGATGCCGCCCAGGACGCCGAAGTTGATGACGGCCGGCTCGCCGTCGGAGTCCAGCACCCCGGGAAGCACGACCGGGCTCATCGCGGTGAACACGCCGTCCAGGACGAGGTATCCGACCAGGGCGGCGAGCGCCGTGGAGCCGTCGGCCTTGCGGGCCCAGCCGATCGCGATACCGAGCGCGAAGATCATCGGCAGGTTGTCGAACAGAGCCCCGCCGGCCGCGGCGAGCACCGCGGCGACCTGGGTCAGCGACTCGAAGCGGCCGAGCAGGTCGTCCTGGCCGAGACGCAGCAGCAGACCGGCCGCGGGGAGGGTGGCGATCGGGAGCATCAGGCTCCGGCCGAGGCGTTGCAGCCCGCCGAGACCCACCCGCTTCCGGGACTCCGGTGCCGAGGTGACAGCACTCATGACGTAATTCTCCTGCCTGGGGAAATGAGACGGCGAAGCCGCACCGGGGCCGATGTTCTGCCAACCGTGACGCTCTTGTGGCGAGCCTGTCGATGCCGGTAGCTTCTGGTTATGACCAGTTAGTCTGAGCAGGCACGTAGGTCATGTCAACCACCAGTTTCATATCGGGTGGTGCGCGCGGCGGACTCGTCCGATCCGCTACCGTGCCGGCCTGTCGAACAATGCAGGGAGTGGAAGATGAGCAAGGCGGAAGACATCGTCGCCGGTCTCGGCGGGGCTGCGAACATCACCGAGATCGAGTCCTGCATCACCCGGCTCCGCACCGAGGTCGAGGACTCCGGGCTGGTCGACGAGCCGGCGCTGAAGCGGGCCGGCGCGCACGGCGTGCTGATCGCCGGGCAGGTGGTCCAGGTCGTCGTCGGGCCGGAGGCGGACGGGCTCCTCGACGACATCCAGGACATCCTGTGACCGCGGCCGTCGCGGCCCCGCTCGGCGGATCGGTCCTCGCGCTCGAGGCGGTGCCGGACCCGGTCTTCGCCGGCGAGCTCGTCGGGTCGGGCGCGGCCGTGGCACCGGGCGACGGTGACGAGCGGGCCACGGTGGTGGCGCCGGTCTCCGGCACCGTCGCCAAGCTGCACCCGCACGCGTTCGTCGTCCTCGGTGCCGACGGGGCCGGGATCCTGGTGCACGTCGGGATCGACACCGTCGGTCTGCGCGGCGCCGGGTTCGAGCTGCACGTGGCCGAGGGCGACACCGTGGAACAGGGCCAGCCCGTGCTCGACGTGGATCTTGCCGCGGTGCGTGCGGCCGGCCTGTCGACCGTGTGCCCGGTGATCCTCCTGGACTCCGAGGCCGGGTCGGTCACGCCGTCCGCGGGGTCGACGATCCGGACGGGGGAGACCCTGTTCACGCTCCCCGGATGAGCGCGGCCGGGCCCGCGGTCGCGTCCGGGGACACGGTGCTGCTCGACATGGACGGCACGCTCGTGCTGAGCGAGCACGTGCACCGCCGGTCGTGGGCCCGGTTCTTCGACAGCTGGGATCTCGCGGTCGACGACGCGACGTACGAGCGCACGTACATGGGACGCCGCGCCCTGGACGTGTTCGCCGAGGTCGACGGCCCGTGGCGGGAGACGGATCCGGCCGAGCTCAACGCCCGGCTGGTGGCCTACTCCGACGAGCTCGCCGCGGAGGTGGAGATCGTCGCCGGGGCCAGGGAGATGATCGCGGAGCTGCACGCGCGCGGGCACCGGATCGCGATCGTCACCAGCGCCGGGCGGTCGTGGGCGGGCCGGATCGTCGACGCCCTCGGCGTCGGCGCCATGGTCGAGCTGACGGTGACGGCGGAGGACGTCCGCACCGGCAAACCCGATCCGGAGTGCTACCTGACCGCGTGCCGGCGCCTCGGCGTCGACGCCTCCCGGTGCGTCGGGTTCGAGGACTCGCCGTCGGGGGTGCGGGCGCTGGCCGCCGCCGGGGTCGGGACGATCGTCGGGGTCACCAACACCGCCGCGGCGGCCACGCTGACCGCGGCCGGTGCCGGCCGCACGGTCCCGGACCTGACCCCGCGCACGCTCCTGGACTGATCCACACCGCACCCCGGTCCGGTCCCGCACCACCGGACCGGGGCCCGCACGGGTCCGTCGGGTGCGCAGGGAGCCGGTGCGAGCCCGGGCGGGCTCAGGCGTCGTCGAGCAGGGCGGCCAGCAACGCCGCCGCGGCCGGCGCGGCACGGTGTTCGTTCTCCGCGGTCGCGGCGCGCAGCCCGTCCGGATCGACCCCGTCCGGTGCGCCGAGGCCGAGCCAGCGGGTCAGCAGGGCGCCGTCCATCTCCGGATGGAACTGCAGCCCGGTGCTGCGGCCGACGGCGAACGCGGCGCACCCGTCCCGCCCGGTGGCGAGGACGGTCGCGCCCGGCGGTGGCACGAGCTGCTCGGAGTTCCAGCAGAACCACGGCCCGGCCCCGATCCCGCTCCCGGGCGACGGAGCCACGTCGAACCAGCCGATCCGCGGCTCGTCCAGGGGGCGGGTGCCGCCGCCGAGGGTCTCGGCGAGCAGCTGGGCGCCGAAGCAGATCGCCAGTACCCCGACGCCGCCGTCATGGGCGCGGCGCAGGAACGCGGCCTCGGCGCCCGCCCAGCCCCGGATGCGCTCCCGCGGCCACGGTGCCCCGAGCGTGACCACGAGGTCCCAGCGCGCCGGATCGGGGAAGCGGACGTCGACGTCCGGCGTGCCGAAGCGCTCGGCCGGGACCACCCGGAACCAGTCGATCCCGACACCCCGGGCCCGGAGCACCGGCCCGAGCAGGCCGAGGCCGGCGACGTGGTCGTGGCCGATCACCAGGGCACGGCGGGAGGGCACGGCACGACGCTACCGGGGCCCGGCGGGCGCACGGGGCCCTCCGGCTACCGCGAGCGGGGCGGCGCGGTCGAGTCCCGCACGCTGAGGCCCGGCTCCGGCCCCGGCTGCGACGTCAGCCGCGCACCCGAGTCGATCTGCTCGACGAGCAGTCGCGCGGCCCGAGCCCCCAGCTCGACGGTGTCCTTGGTCAGGCAGGTCATCGCCGGGCCGACGGTCCGGGCCAGCACGGAGTCGTCGAAGGAGACCACCGACAGGTCCGCGGGCACGGCCAGCCCCATCTCCGCGGCGACCTTGTAGCCGGCGAGTGCGAGCACGTCGTTCTCGAACATCAGCGCCGTCGGCGGGTCCGGTTCGGAGAGCATGTCGCGGGTCGCCGCGGCCGCGGCCCCGGTCGAGTAGTCGGTGGGCACCGACCGGGCCCAGGTGAGCGCACCGCTCTCGGCGAACCGCCGCACCGCCGCGGTGCGCATCGCCGTGTGCTCGTGGTCCGGGCGGCCGGCGACGTGCCCGATCCGCCGGTGCCCGAGGGCGCGCAGGTAGCGCAGCAGGGTCTCGGCGGCCCGGTCGTCGTCGACCCAGACGGTCGGCCACGCCCCGGCGGGGGACGGGTGGGAGCCGATCACGACGGTCGGCAGGGCCGAGTCCGCCAGCAGCGCCGTCCGCGGATCGTCGGCCAGCGGGTCGATGACGACCACCCCGTCGACCCGGCGGTCGCGGGCCCAGTCGCGGTAGGTCCGCACCTCCTCCTCGACGTCCCGGGCGACCAGCAGCGTCATCCCGATGCGGGAGTCGGTGAGGACGACGTGGATCCCGGACAGGAGGTCCCCGATGAACGGGTCGGTGCCGAGCGTGCGGGCCGGGCGGTTCAGCACGAACCCGATCGCACCGGCCCGACCGCCGCTGAGGGCGCGGGCCGCCGGGTGCGGCCGCCAGTCCAGCTCGCGGGCGAGCGCCACGATCCGGGCCCGGGTCTCCGCCGAGACCCCGGGGCGCCCGTTCAGCGCGAACGAGACCGCGCTCGGTGACACCCCGGCGCGGGCCGCGATGTCGGCGATGGTCACGCGACCTCCGCCCGGGTCGTGCTGCGACGACGCAGCCCCGGCCTCAGCTTCCATGTGCCACCTTCCCGCGAACGCCTTGACTATAACGCTTTAGTGGCACAGCATCCCTTCGCACGAGGGTCTTTCCTGATTGCTCGCCTCGATTGGTCACGCGCTTCAGCGTTGAGACCGTGTCCCGGAGGAGTCCCGCACCGATGAACGAACGGGTTCGAGTACGTGCTGTCCGCACGATCTGCAGTGCGGCGGTGATGGCGATCGCGCTGGTGGTGACGAGCTGCTCGACCGGCGGGTCGGGCGGCGCGGCCGACGGGCCAGTCACCGGGCCCATCACGCTCCAGACGTGGGCGCTGACGCCGACCTACACGGAGTACCTGAACGGGGTGATCGCCGAGTTCGAGGCCGCCCACCCCGGTACCGACGTGACCCTGCTCGACCAGCCCGGCGAGGGCTACCCGGTCAAGCTGCTCAGCCAGGCCAGTTCCGGATCGTTGCCCGACGTCGTGAACCTCGACCCGGAGCTGGCGCTGCCGCTCGCGAAGCGGGACCTGCTGCAGCCGCTCGACGAGGAGGCGCTCACCGGCACCTACGTCGGCGGGGCGGTGGACGCGTTCCGCTTCCGCGGTACCGACGGCGTGTTCGCCTACCCCTGGTACCTCAACACCGACATCAACTACTGGAACCGGGACATGTTCCAGCGGTGCGGGCTGAACGCGGACGCACCACCGTCGACCACCGACGAGCTGTTCACCCAGGCGGCCAGGATGGCGGAGGCCTGCCCGGACACCTACCTGATGAGCCGCAAGCCCACGATCACCGACTTCAGCCGGGCCGGTGTCGAGATCCTCGATCCGGCGGGGGAGCAGTACGTCTTCGCCGACGCCCCGGAGGCTGTCGCGCTCGTCGAGCGGTACGCCGCGGCGTACCGGGACGGGCTGATGCCGCCGTCGGTGCTCAACAGCGACTACCTCGGCAACTCCGAGCTGTTCACCCAGTCCAAGGTCGCCTGGACGACGGGGGGCGCCTCCGCACTCGCCGACATCGAGCGGGACAACCCGTCGCTGAAGGGCAGGATCGCCGTCTCACCCGCCCTGGACACACCGCCGCTGTACGTGCAGGGCCTCGCCGTGTCCGCGAACAGCGCCAACCCGGCGACGGCGCAGGAGTTCGCCCGGTTCATGACCGACGCGCAGAACCAGGAGGCGTTCGCCCGCGAGGTGAACATCTTCCCGTCGACCCTGTCCTCGTCGGGCAACCCGTACTTCTCCACCGAGGACGGCTCGGTCGGGTCGAAGGCCAGGGTGCTCGCCAACACGGCGCTGGGGTCGGCCCGCGTCCTCGACCCGCCGGAGGCCAACCTCGCGATGCGGACGTTCCTCGACCAGCAGGTCGCGCAGGCGATGCGGGGGGACAAGCCGGCCGGCGACGCGCTGCGGGAGGCGCAGGACCGGATGAACGCGATGCTCGCCGACAGCTGAGCCGGAGGGGATCGGGATGCGCGCCACCAAGAGGATCACGCCGTGGCTGTTCGTGGCCCCGGCACTGGCCTGGGTCCTGCTGTTCCAGGTCTGGCCGGCGATCAACACCGTGCGGCTGACGTTCACCAACACGAGCCCGCTGGGGGGCACGTCGAAGTGGGTCGGCACGAGGAACCTGGAACGGATGCTGGCCGACACGCAGGTGTGGGAGGCACTGCTCAACAGCGTCGTCTACCTGCTGGTCTGCCTGCCGCTGCTCACGATCGTGCCGCTGCTCATCGCGGTGCTCGTGGAGCAGAGGCTGCCCGGCATCGGGTTCTTCCGCACCGCGTTCTACACCCCGGTGATCGCCTCCGCGGTGGTCGTCGGCCTGATCTGGACCTGGCTGCTCGACGACCGCGGGATCATCAACCGGCTCGCCGCGGCCACCGGGCTCATCGACGGCCCGATCCCCTTCCTCACCGACCGGTGGCTGCTGCTGTTCAGCGCGATCAGCCTCACCGTGTGGAAGGGGCTCGGCTTCTACATGATCATCTACCTGGCGGCGCTGGGTAACGTCGGCCGGGACCTGCACGAGGCGGCCGCCATCGACGGCGCCGGTACCGCCCGCCGGTTCTGGTCGGTGACCGTGCCCGGCGTGCGCGGGACGATGATGATCGTCGCCATCCTGGTCAGCGTCTCCGCACTGCGGGTCTTCACCGAGCTGTTCGTGCTGACCAGCGGGACGGGTGGTCCCGGCGGCCAGGACAACTCGCTGGTGATGCTCATCCAGCAGTACGCCCGCGGTTTCACCGGCAACCTCGGCTACGCGGCGACGATCAGCCTGCTGCTGTTCGTGGTCACCCTGGTGCCGCTGCTCGTCCTCGCCCGCGTCAACAACAAGGCGGACCGATGACCGACCTCTCCACACCGTCGCGCCCCGCCGCCGGCCGCGCCCGGCCCGGCGCCCCGCCCCGGCACCGGCGACAGCGCCGCCCGCGCCGGCCGTGCGCCTGGGACGCCCCGTCACCGGCGCAGACGGTCGTCCGCTACGGGCTGCTGCTGGTCGTGCTGTTCGTCGCGATCGGGCCGTTCCTCTGGCAGCTCTCCACATCGTTGAAGGGCCCGGGGGAGGACATCTACACCCCGGATCCCTCGTTCGTCCCGGAGCAGCCCACGCTCGGCAACTACGCCGCGGTCGCCGACGCGATCCCGGTGTGGCAGTACGTCGGCAACTCGCTGACGGTCGCGGCGCTGACCGTCGGCGGGAACATCGTGTTCGCCACGCTGGCCGGGTTCGCGCTCGCCAGGTTGTCCTGGGCGTGGCGGGGTGCGGTGCTGGCCCTGTTCATCGCGACGCTCGTGCTGCCGCCGGAGGCGACGATCATCTCGCAGTTCCTGGTCGTGCGGGACCTCGGTCTGGCCGACTCGCTGGTCGGCGTCGCGCTGCCCGGCATGGTCGCCACGCTGAACGTGCTGCTGATGTACAACGCGTTCCGGCAGATCCCGCTGGAGATCGACCAGGCGGCGATCGTCGACGGCGCGAACGCGTGGCAGCGGCTGCGCTTCATCGGGCTCCCCGCGGTCCGCGGGACCCTCGCGGTGATCACCATCTTCGCGTTCATCGCCGCCTGGGACGACTTCCTGTGGCCGCTGATCGTCCTGCAGTCGCCGGACAACCTCACCCTCACCGTCGGCCTGCAGTACCTGCAGGGGACGTTCGGGGCCGACCAGCGGGCCGTGGCCGCCGGGACGTTGATCGCGTTCGTCCCGATCGCGGTGCTCTTCGTGGCGATGCAGCGGTACTTCTTCAAGGGCGTCGAAGAGGGCGGGGTCAAGGGCTGATGCGGTTCGGGGTCAACTACACGCCGTCCGGGGACTGGTTCTTCTCCTGGCTCGACTTCTCCCCGGAGCGGGTGGCCCGCGACCTGGACCGGATCGCGGAGCTGGGCGTGGACCACGTCCGGATCTTCCCGCTCTGGCCGGTCATCCAGCCGAACCGGTCGCTGATCCGCTCCGCCGGGATCGACGACGTCGTCACGGTGGTGGACCTGGCCCGCTCGGCCGGGCTGGACGTCAACGTCGACGCGCTGCAGGGGCACCTGTCCAGCTTCGACTTCGTCCCGTCGTGGCTGCAGACCTGGCACCGGCGCAACCTCTTCACCGACGAGCAGGTGGTCACCTCGACCGAGCGCTACGTGCACGCGCTCACCACCGCCGTCGCGGGCCGGGACAACCTCATGGGCGTGACCGTCGGCAACGAGGTCAACCAGTTCGCGCACGACCCGCACCCGGACCCGTACCGGATCCACGAGACCGAGGGGGACACCTGGCTGCGGCGGATGATCGCCGCGATCCGGGCCGGCCTGCGCGACGGCGGGGCCGCGCCCTCGGTGCTCGCCACCCTCGCCCAGTACGACGCGGCCTGGTACGACGACGCGCAGCCCTTCGGCCCGCGCCAGGCCGCCGAGCACGGCGACGCGACGGTCGTCCACTCCTGGGTCTTCAACGGCGCCGCCGCCGTGCACGGCCCGCTCGGCGCCGGCTCGGTCCGGCACGCGGAGTACCTGCTCACCCTGGCCGCGGCCTGGAGCCCGGACCCGGCGCGGCCCAGCTGGCTGCAGGAGGTGGGTGCGCCGAACAACGTGCTGGCCGTCGAGCAGGAGCCGGAGTTCGTCGAGCGGACGCTGCGGCACGCGATGGACGTCGGCGAGCTGCTCGGGGTCACCTGGTGGTGCTCGCACGACGTCCCGCGCACGCTCGCCGACTTCCCGGTCTTCGAGCACAGCCTGGGCCTGCTCGACGAGACCGGGCGGCTCAAGCCGTCCGGCCGGCGCTTCGCCGAGGTCGTCGCCGACCTGCGCGCCCGGCGCCCGGCGCCCCGGCCCGCGTCCACCGCGGTCGTGCTCGACGACATCGACGCCACCGGATCCCCGGTGCCCGGCCACCGCGCGTCGTGCGCCCCCGGGGGCTCGTTCGCCGGGACCTGGCTGCGGGTGGCCGAGGAGACCGGCCGGGGGCCACAGGTCGTCCTGCGCTCGCGGTACACGGCCGAGCACCTGCACCTACGCGGCATCACCGAGACGGTGGACCTCCCGGCCTGAGGGCCGGGGCCCACCGGAGAGGAATACATGCACGACGACATCCCGCTGACCGTCGGACGGGCCCGCCGGGTCCTCACCGAACGGGTCGTCCCGGCGATACATCCGGAGCGCGAACCGGCCCGGGTGCGGTTCTGCGAGCTGCCCGGCGAGCCGGTGCCGTTCGCGGAGGCCGCGGCCCTGGAGTACGCGCCCTTCGAGACCGGGACGACCTGGGGTCCGGCCTGGGGCACCACCTGGTTCCGGATCGACGGCCGGATCCCCGAGGCCTGGCAGGGCCGGCGGGTCGAGCTCCTGGTCGATCTCGGGTTCGACGTCGACATGACCGGCTTCCAGTGCGAGGGCCTCGTCCACGACCCGGACGGCACGCCGCTGAAGTCGCTCAACCCACGCAACCAGTGGGTGCTCGCCGCGGAGCGGGCCACCGGCGCGGAGCACGTCGAGTTCCTCGTCGAGGCCGCGTCGAACCCGGTCGTGCTGGATCGGCACCCGTTCCTCCCCACCGAGCAGGGGGACATCCGCACCTCCTCGCCGCACCCGCTCTACACGCTGCGCCACGCCGACCTGGCGGTGTTCGACGAGACGGTGTTCGAGCTGGCCGCCGATCTCGACGTGCTGATCCAGCTGCAGGACGAGCTGCCGGCCGGCCCCGCCGGATGCGCATCCTGCAGGCGCTCGACGAGGCGCTGGACGAGCTCGACCTGCAGCGCATCGGCGCGACGGCGGCGGCCGCCCGGGAGCGGCTGCGCCCGGTCCTCGCCGCCCCGGCGGAGCCGTCGGCGCACCGCATCTCCGCCATCGGGCACGCCCACATCGACTCGGCCTGGCTGTGGCCGGTGCGCGAGACGATCCGCAAGGTCGCCAGGACCTCGGCGTCGATGACCGAGCTGATCGGCTCCACCGACGACTTCCGGTACGGCATGTCCAGCGCCCAGCAGTACGCCTGGATCAAGGAGCACCGGCCGGAGGTGTACGAGAAGGTCGTCGCGGCCGTGGCGAGCGGGCGGTTCGTCCCGCTCGGTGGCATGTGGGTCGAGAGCGACACCGTGATGCCGACCGGTGAGTCGCTCGTCCGCCAGTTCACCCACGGGCTGCGGTTCTTCGCCGAGGAGTTCGGCGTCCGGCCGCGCGGCGTCTGGCTGCCCGACAGCTTCGGCTACTCGCCGGCGCTGCCGCAGATCATGCGCCGGGCCGGGTTCGAGTGGTTCTTCACGACGAAGATCTCCTGGAACCAGGTCAACAAGTTCCCGCACCACACGTTCCTCTGGGAGGGCATCGACGGGTCGCGCATCCTGTCGCACTTCCCGCCGATGGACACCTACAACTCGCGGCTCTCCGGGGAGGAGGTCGCGAAGGCGTCCCGGCAGTTCCGGGACAACCGCGGTGCGGGCGGGTCGATCGCACCGGTCGGCTGGGGCGACGGCGGTGGGGGCACCACCCGGGAGATGGTCGCCACCGCCGCCCGGCTGGCGGACCTGGAGGGCAGCGCCCGGGTCGAGTGGGAGCACCCGGACGACTTCTTCGCCCGCACCCGCGAGGAGTTCGCGTCGCCGGGGGTGTGGGTCGGCGAGCTCTACCTGGAGCTGCACCGGGCGACGCTGACCTCCCAGCACACGACCAAGCAGGGCAACCGGCGCACCGAGCACCGGCTCGTCGAGGCGGAGCTGTGGTGCGCCACCGCCGCCGCCCGCACCGGGTTCACCTACCCGCACGACGAGCTCGACGCGCTGTGGAAGACCGTGCTGCTGCACCAGTTCCACGACATCCTCCCCGGTACGTCGATCGCCTGGGTACACCGCGAGGCCGTCGCGGAGTACGCCCGCGTGCTGGACCGCCTGGACGGCATCATCGGGTCGGCACTGAGCCTTTTTCAACCTGACCAGCGAGCTTCTGCGTCAGGAGATCGCGAAGGTTGCAGCGCAACTGCTCTGACCACAGCTGCACAGGTCACCGGCTCGCCAGCTCGGCGTCTGCACCCACACAACCAGGCCCCTGAGCTGCCGGAACGGCAGGTTGAAAAAGGCTCACTGGCCGCGCTCACCGGCGAGGGGGACCGGCCGGTCCGGATCAATCCCGTGTCGCACCCGCGGGACGGGATCGACCCGCTGGGCGGTACCGCCGAGCAGCCGTGGACCGGCCCCGCCGTCGCGGTGGAGGCGGTGGACGGGACGCACGTCCTGGACAACGGGGTGCTGCGGGTCGTCGTGGACGACCGCGGGCTGCTCACCTCGATCGTCGACCACACCACCGGCCGGGAGGCGGTCCGCGCCGGCCGCCCCGCGAACCTGCTCCAGCTCCACCCGGACTTCCCGAACATGTGGGACGCCTGGGACGTCGACCGCTTCTACCGCAACCGGGTCGACGACCTGGTCGATCTCGACGAGCTCACCGTGACGGTCGAAGACGCCGGTGTCGCCCGGGTGCGCGTCGCCCGGTCGTTCTCGGCCTCGACGGTCGTGCAGGTCCTGTCGCTCGCGCCCGGCTCCCGCACGGTCGAGGTGGAGCAGACCGCCGACTGGCACGAGACGGAGAAGTTCCTCAAGGTGGCCTTCCCGCTCGACGTCCGGGCCGAGGAGACCGTCGCCGAGACCCAGTTCGGCGCCACGAAGCGGGTGACCCACACGAACACGTCGTGGGAGGCGGCGAAGTTCGAGACGTCCATGCACCGCTATGTGCTCGTGCAGGAGCCCGGCTTCGGGGTCGCGCTGGTCAACGACTCGAGCTACGGCTTCGACGTGACCCGCGACGCCGAGGACGGCGAGATCACCACGACGCTGCGACTCTCGCTGCTGCGCGCGCCCCGGTTCCCGGACCCGCGCACCGACCAGGGTCCGCAGACGCACCGCTACGGCATGGTGGTCGGTACCGACCTCGACGAGGCGACCCGGGCCGGCATCGGGACGAACCTGCCGCTGCGCACCGTGCGGGGAGACCACGGGTTCGAGCCGCTGGTGACGGTGGGCGGCGGCGTCGTCGTGTCCTCGGTCAAGCAGGCCGACGACCGGTCCGGGGACCTCGTCGTCCGGGTCTACGAGCCCTCCGGGCGTCGTCGCCGGGCGTCGGTGCGGGTGAACGGGCCCTTCGGTGGTGCGCGGGAGGTCCCGCTGACCGAGGACGACGCTGCGGCGACGCCGGTCGGCCAGGGCACGGACGGTGCCGTCGTGGTCGACGTGCGGGCGTTCGACATCCGCACCCTGCGCTTCTCCCGCACGAGCTGAGCGGCCCCGCCGCCCGGGAGCCCCACCGGCGTCTCCCGGACGGCGGGCCTCCGGACGGCCCCGTGAGGGCGCCGATCGGACGTGGTCATCCGTCCCGATCGGCGCCCGGTGCGGGCACCGCACCGACGGTCCGGTTCCACCAGCGTGGATTCCGCGTATTCGGATCGTGCTCCGTTCCGGCGACCGCAATCGCCCGAAACACCGCGTCCGCGGCCGATCACCATCGGTGGTCGTGCACGATCCGCACGCCGGTCCTCGATCCGGCTCCACTCCTGTTGTTTACCCGACGGACGCGGTCAACCCTTGCGGCAGCAATCACCCGTTGGGTACCGTCTGGTTCGTACCAGTACTCCTGGGCTGCAAAAAGCCTCAGATCAGCCGTCTCGGAACGGAGAGTCGAGCCGCCCGCCACGGGAGCTTCGAGTTCCGGCGACAGGCTCGGCCCATTCGTGACCATTGCCGTACGGGCGTGGTCGATCTCGGCTTCCATGCCTGCTCCCGTCACTTCCACACCAGTGGGGGCGTGGTTCTTGCGCGCCCCCCGACGGAGATGTCCACAAGGAGTTCCGATGACAGCTCGAACACTTCGTGCGGCGGCCGTGGCCGTCGCTCTCGGCCTCACCATGGGGCTGACGCCGGGCTGGGCCGCGGCGGCCCAGCCCCCGCCACCACCCGAGCCCGAGCTGCCGGTCGTCATACCGACCCCGCAGTCGATGCAGGCCAACGGTGCGGCGATCGGGGTTCCGGCGCGGGTCGGCCTGATGCTGGGCGACGGCGCCGACGAGGCCACGAAGGCCGTCGTCCGCAGCACCCTGGAGAAGGCCGGGGCGAAGGAGGTCGTCGAGGGGCAGCGGGCAGACCTGACCGTGGTGGTCGGGCTGCACTCCGACCCCGAGGTCGCCGCGGCGCTCACCGAGGCGGGCGGCGAACCGCCCACCGGCGACCCGCGCCCGGAGGGCTACTCGCTCGCCTCCCGTGCCGCCGGTGCCGGCGGCACGGTGGCACTGGCCGGTAACGACGACACCGGTGTCTTCTAGGGTGTGTCTCCCAATGCGCGGAGCCAGGTGACGATTGCCTTCAGGACGGCGCCGCCGCGGAAGGTCAGGGCGAGCTTGTCGTAACGGGTGGCCAGCCCGCGCCACTGCTTGACGTGGCAGAACCCGCGCTCGACGACGTTGCGGTTTCGGTAGTCGACCGGATCGAATGCGGGCGGTCGGCCGCCGCGTGAGCCGCGTCGTTTGCGGTGTCCCTGCTGGTCAGAGGGCTCCGGAATGACAGCGATGATCCGGCGCTCGCGCAGGTGCCGGCGGATCGCGCGTGAGGAGTAGGCCTTGTCCGCGCGCACGCGTTCGGGCCGGGTCCGGGGTCGTCCCGGGCCCGGTCGGGCGATGCTCAGGCGCGCCATCAGGTGCGGAAACATTGGCGAGTCGCCGCCCTGGCCGGGGCCGAGGAGGACCACCAGCGGGCGGCCGTGCCCGTCAACGAGCTGGTGGATCTTCGTCGACAGCCCTCCGCGGGACCGTCCCAGCGCGTGATCTGCTGGTTCGGCGAGCAGATTCGTGTAGTTCGATCCGGCCCCCTGTGTCGCGCTTGAGGGTCGCGGCGTGCTGGTGGGCACGGATGATCGTGGAGTCCACGCTGACCGCCCACCCGAGCACCTCGGCGGCGTCGGCCTCGATCAGAAGAGCAGCCAGGATGTGGTCCCAGGTGCCGTCGCCGCTGTAGCGGCGGTGCCGCTTCCACAACGTCTGCCACGGCCCGAACTCGGCTGGGACGTCGCGCCAGGGAAGCCCGCACCGATACCGGTAGATGATCCCCTCGAGCACCCGGCGGTCATCGCGGAACGGGCGCCCGCGACGACCCTCGGAGGAGGGCAACAGCGGCGCCAGACGGGCCCACTGGGCATCAGTCAGGACAGCGGTACGCGGCACCGATCAAGCATCGCGCACCCCGGTCCGCCTATCTGGGAGACACGCCCTACGCCGCCCAGACCCTGCGCCAGCTCGGGCTGCCGGGCAAGATCGCGGCCACGAAGGTCACCGACTTCCCGTCGATGGCGCTGCGGGGCACCATCGAGGGCTTCTACGGCAAGCCGTGGTCGCACGAGGACCGGCTCGACCAGCTCGCCTTCTACGGCGACATCAAGGCCAACACCTACATCTAGACCCCGAAGGACGACGAGTACCTCCGCGCCAAGTGGCGGGAGCCGCACCCGGCCGAGGACCTGGACCGGATCGGGGAGCTGATCACCACCGCGAACCGGAACCACGTCCAGTTCACGTACGCGATCTCGCCCGGTGCGTCGATCTGCTACAGCGACCCGAAGGACACCGAGGCGCTGCGGAACAAGCTGGCCGCCGTCCACGAGAAGGGCGCCGACAGCTTCTACGTCGCTCTCGACGACATCTCCTACGACAAGTGGAACTGCACGGCCGACGAGGAGAAGTACGGGAAGCCCGGCAAGGAGATCGCCGCCCGCGCACAGGCCGAGTTCCTCAACACGATCCAGCGCGACTACATCGACACGATCGATGCGAAGCCCCTGCAGATGGTGCCGACCGAGTACATCGGCATCAACGACTCGCCGTACAAGAAGACCCTGCGGGAGACGCTCGACGAACGCATCGTCGTCCAGTGGACCGGGATCCAGACCGTGGCGACGTCGATCAAGGTGGCCGACGCGCAGAAGGCCGCGCAGGACTACGGCCGCAAGCTCTTCCTCTGGGACAACTACCCGGTCAACGACTTCCAGAACACCGCGGGGCGGCTGCTGCTGGCGCCCTACGACAAGCGTGAGGCCGGCCTCAGCGAGGCGCTGAACGGGATCGTGCTGAACCCGATGAACCAGGCGTCGCCGAGCAAGCTCGCCATCGCGACCGGTGCGTCGTTCGCCTGGAACGACGCGGCCTACGACGCCGGGCGCACCTGGCGTGCCACCGCGGCCTACCTGGCCGACTGGGAGCCGCTGACCACCATGTCGCTGCTGGCGTTCCTCGACACCCAGCACCTGGCCCCCGGCCACGACGGTGACGGGACCAAGCCGTGGCAGCCGCAGGCCCCGGCCCTGGCGGCCAAGCTCGACGCCGTGCGTGCGAACCCGAGCGGGGAGGCGCTGGAGGAGCTGACCCGCTACGCCGGTGTGCTCGCCGCGGCACCGGAGCGGATCCGGAGCGGCGTGGCGGACAAGGCGTTCTCGGAGCAGGCGAAGCCGTGGCTGGACGCGACGGGTCTGTGGGGCCAGGCGCTGCAGGCCACCGCGGACGGGCTCGCGGCGCAGGACCCGGCCGTCGCGCAGGAGCGGTTCGCCGAGGCGAACCGGCTGGCGGTCGAGGCCGGGAAGATCACGACCATCCCCGAGGCGACCGTGGTCGACGTCCAGCTGGGCGTGACCCCGGTGAAGGTGGCCGACGGGGTGCTCGACACCTTCATCGCGGAGGCTCCCGGGCTCGTCACGTGATCTGACCCCTGGCCGGCTCCGGGAGAACGGGACGGGGGCGCCGTCGACTCGGTCGACGGCGCCCCCGTGCGTCGTGCGCCGGGTGGACGTCTCATATCACTGTATGGAAATATGACTTCCATGAGCGCGTACGCGGCCCTGGCCGAACCACACCGGCGGGAGATCCTCGACCTCCTGCGGGGCGGGGAGCGACCGGCCGGTGACATCGTGCGCGCGGTCGGCCTCAGCCAGCCCGGGGTCTCCAAGCACCTGCGCGTCCTGCGCGAGAGCGGCCTGGTGCGGGTGCGGGCCGACGGCAAGCAGCGGATCTACGCGCTCGCGCCCGGACCGCTGCGCGAGGTCGACCGCTGGCTGGAGCCCTACCGTGCGCTCTGGTCGGCACGCCTCGACTCGCTCGAACGACACCTGGAGGAGAACCCGTGACCGACGGAACCCTGGAAACGATCGACGGCCGGCCCGCGCTGCGGTTCGAACGCGTCCTGACGCACCCGGTGGAACGGGTGTGGCGCGCGGTGAGCGAGCCCGCGGAGCTGGCGCAGTGGTTCCCGGCGGGCGCGCAGTGGACCCCGGCGACGGGGGAGACGTTCGAGGCCTTCGGCATGACCGGCCGCGTCGTCGAGGCGACGCCGCCGCACCGCCTGAGGTGGACGTTCGCCGGGGACGAGTACAGCATCGACCTGAGCGCACACGCCGAGGGCTGCCTGCTCGTGTTCGTGCACGTGTTCGACGACCGTTCCGGCGCGGCCCAGACGGCGGCCGGATGGGACGCCTACCTGGCCCGCCTGCAGCCGCTGCTGGACGGCCACCCGGTGACCGAGGCGCAGGTCCACGAGTCGTGGGAGGCCGACCACGAGCGGTACGCCGAGCGCTTCGGCGTCGACCCGACCCCGGGCCGGGAGTTCATCGCGGCGCACCGGCAGTCCTGACCGCCGGCCCGGACGGCCAGCGGCGCGGCCACCGGTTCAGGTCGCCGCCGGCGTGCAGTGCGACCGGCGGCGACTCAGGCACCCAGTGCCGTCCGGATCCCGTGCAGGCCCTCCGCGGCCCGGCGACGCCCGTCGGGTAGCTGGTCACCCCGGCACCAGCGCCAGGTCGTGACGATCGCCAGGACGAGGATCCGGGACTGCTCGACCAGCTCCGGATCCAGACCCGGACAGTGCTCGCGGATCTCGTCGATCCACCGGAGCATGCGTCGGCCGGGGTCCGGGCCCAGGCTGTGCGCGACATCGAACTCGACCGGGCCGCGGCAACAGGTGCCGAGATCGACGAAGCGCACCCCGGCCGGCGTACTCAGCACGTTCCCGAGGTGCGGCTCGCCGTGCAGCAGCCGATCGCCGGACCCGTCGCGGAACACCGCTGCGCCGACGCCATCGAGCACGTCGATGAGGAGTCCGCGGTCGTCACGGCAGAGCTCCGGGGTCCGCTCCTCGTCGGTGAGGCAGGCCCGCGCCAGGACGACGCGGTCCGTGGCGTGCGGAGCGGCGACGTCGATGCGCCGCAGTCCGTCGTGCAGCCGGAGCAGGGCCTGCACGTAGCCGGTTGCCGTGACGTCCGGCCGAGCCCTCTGCTCGTAGTGGGTCCACAGGGTGACGACGAAGCCGTCCCGTTCGTGGACCCGCGGCGAGACCCGGGGGTCGGGCGCCTCGGCCGGAGCGCCGAGCCCGGCGAGCCGGCGACCGACCTCCAGCTCGAACCGGGCCTCACTGCGTTCTGCCGCCGGTGAGACGCGAGCGACGACGTCGGCCGGGAGCAGCCGCAGCACGATCCGGTTGGAGTCGGCGAGGACCGCGGCATCGTCGACCCGGAGACCCTGTGCGACGGCGGTGACCCTCGCAGCCTCGACGGCGCGAGCGGCGACCGACGCCTCCACAGCGACCTCCTCCATCGGCGTCCGGCCGTTCGGGGGCCGTACGGGTCCGACCCGGGAAAGCGTCATCGTGTCACACGGCTACTGGCCCGGCGCACCGCTGGGCTCCCGGTTCCGGCGCAGCACCGGTCTCAACGTACCAACGAAACGATGGTTCCGTTGGTACGTGGAAAACGTTCTAAACACCCAAAACCGGTTTGTTGGTTGAGAACATAGGCACTGATAGCCTGATCGACATGCTGGACAGCGCCGTACGCTTCGGATACAGCCGTTGCCGTGCCGAACTCCCGCCGCCCGGGCCCCAGGGCGGGCGGCCCCGGTCGTTCTGTCGTGAGACCCGGTGGGAGGGCGGGCGCACCTGCGCCCAGATGGCCCGCACCGAACGGGACGCGCTGGGCGCGCTGGGACTCGACACGGGCGCCGGCGGGTTCACGCTCGACGCGGACCGGCTGCGCGAGCACGTCGGCGCACTCGCCGGGCCGGTCGCTGATCTCGTCGCGGCGCTGGACGCCGTGCAGCACCGGCTCGACGAGGTCGAGCACGACGCGCTCGTCGCCACCGAACGGGCCCGGGCCGGAGCGGCCGAGGCCGACCGGGCCCGGCAGGAGGCGGAGACCGCCCGGGACGAGGCCGTCCGCAGGGCGCGGGACGCCGAGGCCACGGCGGCCGACGCCCGCCGGGAACGCACCGAGGCGGTCACCCGGGCCGAGGAGGCGTCGGTGGCGGCGTTGCAGGCGACCGAGGCTCTCGGTGCCGCGCGCCAGGAGGCCGTCGAGGCCGTGGCCGCCCGCGACCGGGCACTCGACGAGACCCGCACCGCCCGTGACGCCGCGGCCGCGGCGGGCACGGAGCGCGAGTCGGCGGTCCTGGCCGCCCGCGGCGCCGAGCACGACCGGGACGCCGCACGGGAGCGGGCGTCCGCGGCGGACCGGGAGCGCGAGTCGGCGGACCGGGAGCGCGAGTCGGCGGACCGGGCCCGGGACGCCGCGCGCGCCGAGACCGAGCGGCTGGACCGTGAGCTCGCCGGAGCCCGCGGACTCACCGAGACGGCCCGGGCCGAGCTGGTGACCGCCCGGGCGGAGACCGGCACCGCCCGCGGTGCGCTGGAGGAGGGGCGGGCCGCGCTCGAGGAGACCCGGGTGGAGCTGGCGCGGGCCCGGCAGGAACGCGACGAGCAGCGAGCGGCCGCCGATGCCGCGCGCGCCGAGACCGCCGACCTGCGCGGGCAGCTCGACGAGCTGCGCGGCGACGGCCGTGCACCCGGTCAGGAGCCGCCCCGTCTGCACCCGGACGACCTCGCGGCGCTGGCGGAACTGCTGGGCCGGGCCTGAGCCCCGCCCGCCGACGGTGCGGAACCGCCGCGGGCGGGCCCGGTCAGACCGGGTGCGGCCCGAACCGGAACGCCGGCATCGGCCCGGTCGACCGCGCGGTGAAACCGTCCAGGGTGCGGGCCACCTCCCGGTGGGCGTCCCCTGCGGCCAGGACGTCCGGCCCGAACGGCGCGAGCGCACCGACGACGTACGCCGCGTCCCGGCCCGGGACCGTGTCCGGAACCCGCGGGGACCGTTCCGCTGCACCCCCCAGGTGCCGGATCCCGGTCACCACCATCGGCCCGGTCCGGGTGGCGACGTGCTCCAGGCCCGCCGCGGCGAGCCCGTCGACCAGCAGTCCGTCGCCCAGGTAGGCGTGCGGGGTCTCGGGCTCGGCGTACACCCGGGCGGAGTCGACCGGCTCCAGCGGGGCGACCGTGTCCTCGTCCCACGCGAGGGCCGCCCGCAGCGGCGCCAGCACCCGGTCGGTCGCGGCGGGGTCCGTCGTGGCGGCCACCGCGACCCGCAGCACCCGGCGGCCGCGCAGGTGCGGCGGCAGGAACGGCAGGTCCGGGTAGGGCACGACCGCGACGCCGGAGCTCACGGAGTCCGGCAGGCCCTCGGTCCAGCGCACCCAGGCGCGCAGGGCGGCCGGGTCTCCCGGCTCGTCGGCCGGTCCCAGCACCTTCTGCAGGCCGCCGCCGGTGAGCGGGCCCGCGGGCAGCAGACCGAGGGTGACGGCGGTGACGACCTCACCCGGTACCGGCCCGGTGCCGCGCAGCCGGGCGAAGTCGGCACCGTCGGTCAGCTCGCGGAGCCCGCCGGCGTCGACGACCTGGACCGACCGCACGTGGTCGGCGGCCCAGCCGTCGGACCGGACGGTGAGGCCCAGCCCGCCACCGAACAGGTAGCCGACGACCCCGACCGAGGGTGCGCTCCCGTTCGGCGGCCGCAGCCCGTGCGGCGCGGCGACGGCCAGCACGTCGGCCCAGGTCGCGCCGGCGTCGATCCGGGCGGTCGCGGTCGCCGGGTCGACGCGGACCCGGCTCATCGCCGAGGTGTCGAGCAGCACGCCGCCCGGGGCGGGGGAGCGGAGCCCGTGCCCCGTGGCGTGCACCGTCACCGGTGCCCGGTGCCGGTCGGCGACGGCCAGGACCGCGGCGACGTCGGCCGGGCCGGTGGCGGCGACGGTCACCTCCGGCCGGTGCTCGATACCGGTCTGGAAGCTCGCACCCGGTGCCGCGCCGGTGGTCACCCGGCCGTCCACGGCGGCGGTGAGCGCGGTGTGCAGCGGCTGTGTCGTGGTGGTCATACGTCGAGCATCGAGCTCACGGAGACAGAAGTCGAAGAGCTGGATCGTCTGATGGGTAGCATTCAGCGTTATGGAACTGCGGCACCTGCGCTACCTGGTCGCCACCGTCGACGCGGGCACCGTCACCGCCGCCGCGGAACAGCTGCACGTCGCCCAGCCCGGGGTCAGCGCCCAGCTGCGGCAGCTGGAGCGCGAGCTGGGGGAGACGCTGCTGGAGCGCGGGCCCCGGGCCGTCGTGCCGACCGAGGCGGGCCGGGCCGTGCTCCCGCACGCGCGGGCCGCGCTGGCCGCGGTGGAGGCCGCCCGCGACGCCGTCGCCGGGTTGCGCGGCCTCCTGCGCGGCCGGGTGTCGGTGGGCATGGCGAGCTCGCTGCCGGACACCGTCCTGGCCGATCCGGTCGGGGACTTCGCCGCCGCCCACCCGGCGGTGGAGGTGACCCTGCGCGAGGGGACGACCGACGAGCTGGTCGACGAGCTGCGGGCCGGCCGGGTGGATCTCGCCGTGATCGGATTGCCCGGAGCGCTCCCGGACGGGCTCACCGGGCACCGGCTGATCGAGGCCGAGCTGGTCGCGGCCGTCGCCGCCGACGACGAGCTGGCCGGGCGCTCCGAGCTGACGCTGCCGGAGCTGGTACGACGGCCGGTGATCTGCCTGCCCCGCGGGCACGGCCTGCGTACCGCGCTGGACACGGCCGTCGCGGCGCAGGGGCTCACGGCCCGGGTGAGGTTCGAGTCCGGCTCCATGAGCCTGCTCCTGCGCCTCGCCGCCCGCGGTGCGGGGATCGCGGTCGTCCCGGCCCCGGCGCTGCAGGCGGCCGCGGTGCGCGCCCTCGACCGGCCGCCGGTGGCACTGCCGTTGCGACCGGCGGTACGGACCCGGCTGCACCTGGTGTGGCGCGCCGGCGGGCCGGGCGGACCGGCCGCGCGGGCGTTGCTGGAGCAGCTCCTGGAGCGGTGACGGGGACCGGCTCAGTGCCGGGGAACCGACACCAGCACCCGCACCGCCTCCGCGACGGCCGCCCGCCGGGCCACCCGGACCGCGGCGGCGATCGGCCGCAGCGCGTCGGACCGGGCGATCGCCGCGGTGGCGGACAGCGCACCACCGGGCTCGTCACCGGCGGCCGCGGACAGGATCGCGTCGACCTCGTCGGCCTGTTGCAGCACCCGCAGGGCCTGCGGCGGCATGCCGGCCGGCCAGAGTGCCTGCGGCCGGCCGCGCAGCGCGGCCGCGATCTCCTCCCGCACACCCGGACGGTGCCGGGCCACCCCGAGATCGGTCAGCGCCGCCGCGGCGTTGCGGACCTGGGCCCGCAGCTCGCGCTCGGCGTCGTTGAGCGGGACGTACTCCGGCACCGGGCCCGGATCGGGCACGGCGTGCACGCTCCACCGCACGACACCGTCCGCGATCGGCGCCGGGACCACGCCGAACCCGGCGTCGGGGAACAGGACGCCCTCACCGGCGACCATCGCCTCCTCGGAGAACGGTCCCGGGCCGGGCAGGCCGCGGACGTCGCCGGCGGCCGGCAGCACCACCCGGGCCTGTCCCCGGGGCGCACCCCGGCGGACGGCGGCGAGCAGCATCGCCGTCGACGTCGGGGCGGCACCCGGTCCCGGCAGCTCGGTGGCCACGGCGCTGGCGTCGTCGGCCGCCAGCACGTCGTGGGCCTCCGACCACGGCGCGAGCGCGTCGAGGACGTCGTCGGGCGCGGCGGTCCCGGCCAGCCAGGCCGAGGACCACACGGCGAGGGTCGCGGACGCACTGGACACGGCGGCCAGGGTAAGCGGCCGATCTTGCCGCGCGCACCCGGCACGTGGGTGACGCCGCGTACCGGTGGTTCAGCGGACGGTGACGGTCACCGGGCGGGCGTGTCGTGCCCCGGGGCCGGGGTGCGCCGGCCGGATACTCGACCACCATGAGCCGGACCCACGACTACCGCGGCGCCTTCGACTCCGCAGGCACCCGGGCCGCCCGCCCCAGCCGCATCGCCGAGGTACCGGCCGAACCCGGCCTCGTGGTGGAGGACCCGGCGAGCGGGTTCTGCGGTGCCGTCGTCGGGATCACCGGGGCCGAGGTCACCCTGGAGGACCGGTTCGGCGCACGCCGGGTGTTCCCGCTGCGCCCCGCCGGGTTCCTGTTCGAGGGTGCACCGGCCACGCTCGTCCGGCCACCGCCCGCCGCGGCCGGGCGCGGGCTGTCGGCATCCGGGTCGGTGCACGTCGCGAACGTCACGGCGCGCACCGCGCGGGCCGCCCGGATCTGGGTCGAGGGCCTGCACGACGCCGAGCTGATCGAACGGGTGTGGGGTCACGACCTGCGGGTGGAGGGTGTCGTCGTCGAGCCGTTGCACGGCGTCGACGACCTCGCCGCGGCCGTCCGCGAGTTCGGTCCCGGGCCGCAGCGCCGGCTGGGGATCCTGGTCGACCACCTCGTCGACGGTACGAAGGAGACCCGCCAGGCCCGCGAGGCGTACCGGGCCACCCGCGAGGCGCAGCACCACGTGCTCGTCACCGGCCATCCCTACGTCGACGTGTGGCAGGCGGTGAAGCCGTCCGTCGTCGGGATCCGGGAGTGGCCGGTCGTCCCGCGCGGGACGGACTGGAAGACCGGGATCTGCGACCGGCTGGGCTGGGGCGAACCGGCCGACGGAGCCCGCCGGGTGCTCGGTGCGGTGCGCAGCTACCGGGACCTGGAGACCCCGATGATCGGCGCCGTCGAGCGCTTGATCGATTTCGTGACGGTACCGCCGGAGGGATGATCCCGTAACGATCAGGCCACCCGGTGGGGCGTTCCCGGCGAATCGGCTCCGCCGAATGTCCGATTCTGGCACCCTGTCGGTATGACACCGGCACTGATCTGGCTGCTCGTGGGAGCCGTGCTGATCGGGGTCGAGTTCGTGTCCGGCGAGCTCTTTCTCGTGATGCTCGGTGGAGGCGCACTCGCCGCGGCCGGCGGCGCCGCGCTCGGACTGGGCGCGCTCCCGAGCGCCGGGTTGTTCGCGATCGTGTCCGTGCTGTTGCTGCTGGCCGTGCGGCCGGCCGCGAAACGGAAGCTGCAGGAGAGGATGGGGTCGCTCGAGCGGCACCAGGACCGGTTCGTCGGCGCGTCCGCCGAGGTCGTCCGCCAGGTCGACGGCGAGGGCGGGCAGGTCCGGATCGGCCGGGAGCTGTGGACGGCCCGGTCCATGGACGGGACCGAGGTCATCGCCGAGGGCTCCACCGTCACCGTCCTGCAGGTCACCGGCGCGGCCGTGCTCGTCACCGGCCGGGGGGAACTGCCGCCCGCCTGAGCGCGGAGCGGCGATCAGCCCCGGGTACGCCGGGGCGGACGTGAGCGCCGGGGGTTTCCGGCGCACATCGAGGGGAGACCGGATGGACGCCGGTGTGATCATCGCGATCGTCCTGCTCGTGCTGGTGGTGACGATCGTCGTGAAGTCGATCGTCATCGTCCCGCAGGAGTGGGCGTACATCATCGAGCGGCTCGGCCGCTACCACAGCACCCGCGAGGGTGGCCCGGCCATCCTGGTGCCGTTCGTGGACCGCACCCGCGAGCGGGTCGACCTGCGTGAGCAGGTCGTGTCGTTCCCGCCGCAGCCGGTCATCACGCAGGACAACCTGACCGTCAACATCGACACGGTCGTCTACTTCAAGGTCAACGACGCCAAGTCCGCGGTCTACGAGATCGCGAACTACATCGCCGGTGTCGAGCAGATCACCACCACGACGCTGCGCAACGTGGTCGGCGGCATGACCCTGGAGCAGACGCTGACCTCGCGGGACCGGATCAACACGGTGCTGCGCGGCGAGCTGGACGAGGCCACCGAGCGCTGGGGCATCCGCGTCGGCCGGGTGGAGATCAAGGCGATCGACCCGCCGCCCTCGATCCAGGAGTCGATGGAGCGGCAGATGAAGGCCGACCGCGAGAAGCGGGCGATGATCCTCAACGCGGAGGGCCAGCGCGAGTCGGCCATCC
The DNA here is from genome assembly GCF_001698125.1 of Pseudonocardia sp. HH130630-07. Classification (NCBI taxonomy): domain Bacteria; kingdom Bacillati; phylum Actinomycetota; class Actinomycetes; order Pseudonocardiales; family Pseudonocardiaceae; genus Pseudonocardia; species Pseudonocardia sp. HH130630-07. Next base: position 5,411,315 of record NZ_CP013854.1, read on the forward strand.
GCAGCGCCGAGGGCCAGAAGCAGTCGCAGATCCTCACGGCGGAGGGTGCCAAGCAGGCGTCCATCCTCTCCGCGGAGGCCGAGCGGCAGGCCGAGATCCTGCGGGCGCAGGGTCGCCGGGCCGCGCAGTACCTGGAGGCCCAGGGTGAGGCGAAGGCGATCGAGAAGAAGTTCGCCGCGATCAAGGCCGGCAAGCCCACCCCGGAGCTGCTCGCCTACGAGTACCTGCAGACGCTGCCGCTGATGGCCGAGGGCGAGGCCAGCAAGATGTGGGTGGTCCCCTCCGACTTCGGGAAGGCGCTGGAGGGCTTCACCCGGATGCTCGGTGCGCCGGGCGAGGACGGGGTCTTCCGCTACACCCCGAGCCCGGACGACGGCGCCGTCTCCAAGCCCGCCGAGGACGACGAGTCCATCAAGGAGTGGTTCGACACCTCCACCGACCCGGAGATCGCCCGCCAGGTCGCCGAGGCCACCGCGGCCGCGCAGAAGGAGGTGCCGCCGGTGGGCGAGCAGCGTCCGGCGGCCGGCAACGGCGGGGCCGCGGCCTCCCAGATCGAGGCGCCGCGTGCGGCACCCGGCCTGGTCACGCCGGAGGCGCACCCGAACGGCGCCGAGGAGCCCCGGGGCTGACCCACCCGGACCGACGACGACGGCCCTCCGTCCCTCCCGTGGGAGGGCGGAGGGCCGTCGTGCGTGGTCCGGGGGAGTGGCGGCTCAGCGGGCCGCCGTCTCCTCCTGCTCGGCGATCAGCTTCGCGTCCTTGCGTGCCGCGATCCGGGAGACCCGGAACAGGGCCTTGCGGCGGGCCCGGCCCAGCGGCAGCGCGAGCCGGCCGATGCGCAGGTCCACCGGCCGGACGTCGAACGCCCCCGACTGCCCGACCTCGGTGAACAGCATCTGCTGCTCCTCGGAGATCTGCTGCTCGAACTCCGAGGACACCGAGCCCCGCGCGATCCGGAACGCGGCGAGGGTCTCCGGGACACCCAGGAAGTCGCCGTACTGCAGCAGGCGCATCCACAGGTCGAGATCCATGATGAAGCGGCGCTCGGAGCGCCAGCCGCCCGCGGTGACGAACTGCTCCTTGCGGAACAGCACGTTGCCCGGCTCGCCGATCGGGTTGGCGCCGTTGCGGATCACCCGCCGGGCCACCTCGCTGCCCGAGTGCAGCCCGACCAGGCCCCCGCCGAGCCCGCGCCGGGGCACCAGCACCCGGCTCTGTTCGTCGATCATGTGCCGCCGGGAGGCGACCAGCGCCAGCGCCGGGTCGTCGCGCATCGGCGGCACCTGCAGCTCCAGGCAGCGCGGGTGCAGCAGGTCGTCGGCACACACCAGCTTGATCAGCGGCGCGCGGCACAGCTGCACCGCGCGGTTCCAGTTCTCGCCCTGCGGCAGCGTCTCCCGGTTGCGCTCGACCCGGATCCGCGGGTCGCGGAACGACGTCGCGATCTCCCAGGTGCGGTCGGAGCTGTTGTTGTCCAGGACGACGAGCTCGAAGTCCCGCCAGGTCTGCTCCAGGACGCTGCGCATGGTCTCGGCCAGGTAGGCCGCTCCGTCGTAGACCGGGATGCATACGGACACGCTGGGCAGGAAGCCGCCGGGCCTCATCGGGTACCTCGCGGGATCGGGAACGGGTGACGGGTAGGGCGGCGAGCAACGCTACCCCCACCCCGTCCGCGCCAGGACGGCGGCGGCGACCAGCTCCGCCCACCGGTGCGGGGACCTCCGTCGTGCGACGACCGGCGGACCCTCCGTTCGTCGTGATCGACCAGCCGTTCGTCGGAGTGTGCCGGTCCGATCCGCTACGGAGTGGCGTCGGAGCGGTCCCGCGGCCCACCGAACGGCGCACCGTCCGTACTATCGGCGGGCGTGTCCGTGGGGTCGACGAGCCGACGGACGGCCGCCGTCGGCACGGCGTTGCGCCGTCCGGGGGACACCCGCTGCGGTACGGGTCACGTAACGCGAGCGGTGGCCGCAGAGATATGCCGTATGCCCCCCGCTGTGGGGGAGACACATCCGGTGGGTCCGGCACCGTCGGACACCACGAACTGCACGCCGAACTGCGCGCGCCCAGACCGATCGATTCGGGGGAGAGACCGGTGAACCAGCGCCCTGACCATGGAACCAGTCGTCCACAACGACCGCGGGTCTCGGTGATCGTGCCCACCCGCAACGAGGCACGCAACCTCGAGGTCGTCCTGCCTGCCATCGCGGCGGTGCGGCCGGCCGTCCACGAGGTCATCGTCGTCGACGGCAACTCCAAGGACGGCACGGTCGAGACCGCCCTGCGGGTACTGCCCGAGGTCCGGATCGTCCGGCAGACCCGCAAGGGCAAGGGCAACGCCATGGCCTGCGGTTTCGCCGCGGCCACCGGCGACGCACTGGTCATGTTCGACGCCGACGGCTCGGCCGACCCGCAGGAGATCCCGCGGTTCGTGCAGGCACTCGTCGACGGCGCCGACTTCGCCAAGGGCAGCCGGTTCACCCGGGGCGGCGGCAGCGAGGACATCACTCTGCTGCGCAAGAGCGGCAACGCCGGGCTGAACCTGGTCGCGAACACGCTGTTCGGCACCCGCTACACCGACCTGTGCTACGGCTACAACGCGTTCTGGGCCGACATCCTGCCGCAGCTCGACCTGCCGCCGGTGGACCTGCCCCCGCACCCGGACGACGGGATGTACTGGGGCGACGGCTTCGAGATCGAGACCGTGCTGAACTGCCGGGTCGCCGCAGCCGGGTTCGCCATCACCGAGGTGCCCTCGGTGGAGAAGGAGCGCATGTTCGGCGAGACGAACCTGCGGACCTTCGCCGACGGGACCCGGGTGCTGCGCACCCTGGCCGCGGAGCGCCGGCGCGCCGGTCGTGAGGGTGCCGAGGCCGCGGCTGCGGCCGCGCCGTCCGCGGTGACCCCGCCGGCGGACCACCCGATCGCACCCCGTCCGGGCCGCCCGGTCGTGGCGCCGCCCGTCGCTGCGGGGGCCCCGTCCCCCGCAACGCAGGAGTGGCAGCGTCCCGCCGCGCGTCCCGCGCCGGTCGACTCGCCGACGCTGCCGGGCTACCGGCAGCAGCCCGCGCCGCACGCCGTCGCGGGTGACCGCCGTGGTCAGGACGGCGCCGCGACCGCAGGTGCCGCCCGTGCCGGTGCCGCACCGGCCGCCGGTGACCGTGAGGGGTCCGCCCGCACCGAGCAGGCCCGCGTGCGGTACGCATGGGGGGAAGAGGCGTCCTGACGTCCCGGGCCGTTCCGGCCCACAGACCGACGACCCGTGACGAGCGGGTCAGCTTGCCACCGGCGCCTGCCCCGATCATCGGGCAGGCGCCGTTGATCGGAAGAAGGGGAGTGGCGCAGTGAGCGTGCCGTCCGCAGCGGAGCTGACCCGGGCGAGGACCGCACGCCGCTACGTGGCGATCGTGCTCGTGGTGGCCGGCGTGGCCGCCTGTGCCCTCAACCTGGCGAACATCAGCGGTGGTGCCCTCGGTGAGGTCCGCCTGCTGGTGACGATCGGCTTCCTGCTGCTCGGCCCCGGCTGGGCGGCGGCGGGCTTCCTCCGCCGGGCCCCCGCGGCACACGTGTGGCTGCTGACCGTCGGTGTCGGCACCGCCGTCACCCTCATCGGCGGCCAGCTGATGGTGAGCCTCGGCCTGTGGTACCCGAGCGTCGCCCTGTTCATCGTCACCCTGCTCAGCGTCCCGTTCCTGCTCCGGCACGCGGTGGTCGCGCAGTGAGGCCGGTCGGGCCGGCGAACACCCGCCGCGGTGCGGGTGTCCCCGGTCCCGGCCAGGCCTCCGCGCAGCCCCCCCGTCCGGCCGGGCCCCCGCCCGGACGTCCCGCACCCGGCCCGCCGCCCGTCGGCCCCGCCGGTCCACCACCTGCCGGTCCACCACCCGCCGGTCGGCCGCCCGCCGGTCCGTCACCGGCCGGTCCGCCGTCCGCCGGTCCGCCGGAACCCGGCCGGCACGCCTCGGACTCGGGGACCCGGGCGATGCCCGCCCGGCCGGCCGGCAACGTCGGCCCGCACGACCCCTACGCCGACCCGGCGACCCGCCGTATGCCGGCGCGCGAGGCATCCCCGGCCCCGGACGCCGGCCCGGACGCACCGACGGTGCGCCTGGAGGCCGCCCGGGAGCGGGTCCGGTCCCGGGAGAACGCCGAGCAGCGCACCGAGTACCTCCCGACCGTCGGCCTGCGGGGCCCCGGGGAGAACCCACCCCCGCCACCGGCCGACGAGCCGCCCGCCGCGGACGCCACCGGCGGCGACGACCCGGACGGCACGCGGTCGCGCAACAGCGGGATCGGCGACGGCATCGCGCTCACGCTGTGCTCCGGCTTCGGTTCCATCGCCGGGCTCCTCGGGGTGCTCATCGCCGCCCGGATCATGCCGCAGGAGGAGGTCGGCCGGGCCTCGGAGTTCGTCTCCGCGTTCCAGCTGATCGGCGGGATGGCCCAGCTGAACCTGGGGCTCGGGCTCCTGCGCTGGCTCCCCGGGGCCGGCCGCAAGTCGGTCCGCATGGTCTTCGGCTCGATGCTGCTGATCATGCCGCTGTCCGGTCTGATCGGGCTGGTCTACGGCGTGATCGTGCCGCAGATCGCCGAGACCGCCGGCGGCGGTGACTTCGGGCTCGGCCTGCTGGTGCTCGTGCTGACGTGCGCGGGCTGGGTCGTGTTCGTCGTCCACGACTTCGTCATGGTGGCGATCGGCAAGCCGTGGATCGCGGTCTGGCGCAACGGCACGTTCGCGATCTTCCGGATCGTCCTGCTGCTGGCGCTCGGATCGTCGCTGTACTCGCAGGCGATGGTGCTGTCCTGGGCGATCCCGGTGGTGCTGTGGATCTCCGCGGGCACCGCCGTGCTCTGGTACCTGACGCGCCGCTACGCCGCCTCCGGCGGGCCCGGCATCGTGCCGAGCCGCGCGGAGGCCATCGCCTTCCTCGCCCCGACCGCACTGGCCCAGTGCGGCAACGCGCTGCTCTACAACCAGGTGCCGCTGTTCGCCAACCTGCGGATGGGCAACGAGATCGGCGCCGTCTTCTTCATCTGCTGGCAGGCCGTGACGGTGATCGACCTCGCGGCCACGTTCTTCACGAACTCGCTGGCGGTGCAGACCGCGCGCGAGCCGCACCGGGCCGAGGAGTTCGCCCGGACGGCGCGGCGGCGGATGCTGCTGCTGTTCCTGCCGACGCTCGGGGTCGGTGCCGCGCTGGGCTACCCGGTCCTCTCGCTGCTCGGCGAGGGGTACTCGGCCGGAGCACCGGCGCTCGCCGTGCTGATGGTCGGCCTGCTCTTCCGTCTGCTGGTCGTCTTCGAGCTGGCCAGGAGGCAGGCCGACGGCGACGGCATGGGCTACGCCAAGATCCAGTTGATGAACACGGCGCTGGTGCTCGCGTTCGCCGGCCTGGTCCCGCTGCCGGAGCCCGGTACGGCATCCGTCAGCATGACCATGCTGCCGGTCGTCCTGGGCTACGTCGGCGCACAGTTCGTGTGCGCCCTGGCCCTCAGATTCGTGCCGGCGTGGAGTCGCCGGAAACCCTCGGAGGTGAAGTCGTGACGTCGGAGACCCGCCGGTCGGGCGGCCCCGACCCGTCCGCCCGGTCGCGCACCGACGCGGGCCGGGGCGGGCGGACCCAGCCGCCCGAGGCGAGCCCGAGCGAGCAGACGCAGTACGTGCGTCCGCCCGGCCCGGACTCGCCCACCATGGCGGTGCGCGGGCCCGTTCCGCGACCGGCCGGTCAGGGACCGCCGCCACCGCCACCCCCACCGCCCGCGCCGACCGGCCCGCTCTCCCCGCTGTGGGTGTGGGGCGCACCGGCGCTCGCCGTGGGCGCGGTCGTGCTGCTGCCGCTCGCCGCGGCGACGACCGACCTCACCCAGCTCGGCGGCTGGGGCCTGGCCCCGGCGCTGAGCCCGCTCGCCTGGGTGGCGGTGCTGCTGGCGATCGCCTGCTGCGTCACCGAACTCTGGTCCCCGCGTCCGCGGATCCCGATGCTGGGCGCCGCCACCACGGTGCTGGTGCTCTGCTCGACCGGCCTGCCCTCGGTCGTCCAGCCGCAGGCGCGGTTCACCACGGCGTGGCTCATCTCCGGGTTCGTCGACGCGGTGTCGTCGAACAACGGCGTGCCGCCGACCGGTGTCGACGCCCGGTTCTACTGGCCCGCGTTCTTCGCGCAGTGGGCCTGGTTCCGCGACGCCGCCGGTGCCGACCAGCTCGACGTCATCCTGCGCTGGTACCCGCCCGCGGTGACCGCGGTGTGGGCGATCGGCGTCTACGCGCTCGCCCGCTCGATGCTGGGGGGCACCCGCGCGCCCTGGGTGGCGGCGTGGCTGTTCATCGGCCTGAACTGGATCGAGCAGGACTACTTCTCCCCGCAGGCGACCGCGATCGTGCTGCAGCTGACGGTCCTGACCTTCGCGCTCGGCCCGCTGGCGACCCGCCGGGTCGACAACGCCGGTGTGCCGGGATGGCCCCGGTCGCACCGCGGTGCACCGCCGTTGCCGCGCTGGCGGCGCTGGCTGGTCAGCGCGATGACGCCACCGAACCAGCCGACGCTGCCACCCCGGCAGCTGCTGCTGATCTACTTCTGTGCCGCCCTGTGCGTGATGGCCATCGCGCCGGAGCACCAGCTGACCCCGTTCGCGATCATCGGCCAGCTCGCCGTGCTCGCCATCGTGGGCCGGTTCCGCGGCCGCGGGCTGATCTTCATCGCGGTCCTCACCGTCGCGGTGTTCATCCTGATCTCGGCCCGCGACTTCTGGATGACCCAGATCAGCATGATCATCGGCAGTTCCGACGACGGCAGCGCGCTCCAGGCCGGGGTCGCCGACCGGTTGCAGGGCGACACCGGCCAGATCGTCGGCAAGGCCCTGCGCATCGTCATGACCGGCCTGATCTACGTGATCGGCTTCGCCGGGGCGTGGGTCTACTGGAAGCGCCGGCGTGACCTCGTGCCGATCCTGCTGGCCGTGATCCCGATGGGTATGGCCGTCGTGCAGAGCTACGGCGGCGAGCTGCTGCTGCGCGTGCTGCTCTACGGCCTGCCGATCCTCACGATCCTCGCGGTCGACGCCCTGCGGGCGTTCGTCCGGGTCAACCGCAAGCGGGAACGGATACTGGCCGCGGCGATGATCGTCGTGTTCGGCCTGCTCATCTTCATCCGCGGCGGCAACGAGGCCTACACCGACGTCACCACCGAGGACGTCCAGATGACCCGGAAGGCCTACGACGAGGCCCCGCCGGGTGCGACGGTGCAGCCGCTGTCGACGATCGGGCCGTACGCGCTGGAGGGGGTCGGCGAGAACAACAACATGGCCTCCGGCGGCGACGGGTGCGCCATCCTCGCCGCGGACGAGTTCCGGTGCATCGACGTCGTCCAACCGCAGACGATCCTGTTCTACGGCTCGATGGAGCGTCAGGGCGTGGTGCTCAACGACCGGGAGCCGGGCTGGACGCTGGCGATCCGCCAGCAGCTCCTGGCCTCGGGCCAGTACCGGGCCACCTACGAGAACGGCTTCAACGCCATCCTCGTGCGGGTCGCGGCACCGGGCGTCCCCGGCGCTCCGCTGCCCCCGGGCGCCCCGCCTCCCCCCGGCGCACCGGCGCCGCCGCCCGGAGCTGCGGTCCCGCCGCCCGCTCCGGCAGCGGGTGAGGAGGTGCCGGCACCGTGACCGGATTCGCGTTGACCTGGCTGGTGTTCGCACTGGTCCTGGCGCTCTTCGGCGCCAGGGCCTGGGTGGTCGAGACGAACCGCGGGCGGCTCAGCACGGGAGGGTCCGCCCAGCGCGGCCTGACCGTGGCCGTCGTCGGGGCGATCGCGGCGCTGCTCGTCCTGCTCGTCCTCAACGGCGGCGCCACGCTGGCGGAGCTGGTGATCAACCGGCAGACCGACATCACCGCGCCCGCCGAGCCGCTGCCGGGCACCGACCCGGCCGTGCCGGTCCCGCCGGCGGGCGACCAGGTGCCCGCACCGGCCGGTGATCCGGCCGCACCACCGCCCGCGGCGCCCGCGCCACCGGCGAACTGAGCGGAGACGGCCGACGGCCCCGGCACCCCTTCGGAGGAGGGGGTACCGGGGCCGTCGTGTGCGTCCCGGGGGAGCGACCGGTCAGCCGGAGAAGCCGATCGCCACGTACTTCGTCTCCAGGAACTCCTCGATCCCGACGTTGCCGCCCTCGCGGCCGAGCCCGGACTCCTTGACCCCGCCGAACGGCGCGGCCGGGTTCGACACCAGACCGGTGTTCAGCCCGATCATGCCGCTGTCCAGGTTCTCCGAGATCCGCAGTGCCCGGTCGATGTCGCGGGTGTAGACGTAGTTGACCAGGCCGAACTCGGTGGCGTTGGCCGCGTCGAGCGCCTCGGACTCGGAGTCGACGACGGTGATCGGCGCGACCGGGCCGAAGATCTCCTCGTGGTTGAGCCGGGAGTCGGCGGGCACGTCGGTGAGCACCGTCGGCGGGTAGAAGTAGCCGGGGCCGTCCTGCGCCGTCCCGCCGAGTGCGACACCGGCACCGTTGGCGACGGCGTCGGCGACCAGGTCGGTCACCTTGTCCCGGCCCTTGGCGTCGATCAGCGGGCCGACGTTCACCCCGTCCTCGGTGCCGCGGCCGACCTTGAGCGCGCCCATGCGCTCGGCCAGCTTGCGGGTGAACTCCTCGGCGACGCCGCGCTGCACGTAGAAGCGGTTCGCCGCGGTGCAGGCCTCGCCCATGTTGCGCATCTTCGCGATCATCGCGCCCTCGACGGCGGCGTCGACGTCGGCGTCGTCCAGCACGATGAACGAGGCGTTCCCGCCCAGCTCCAGGGAGCTGCGCAGCACCTTGTCCGCGGCCTGCTCCAGCAGCTTCTTGCCGACCGGGGTGGAGCCGGTGAAGGAGATCTTGCGGGCCCGGCCGTCGCGGATGATCGGCTCCATGACCGCGCCCGCGTCGGTCGCGTTGATCACGTTCAGACCGCCGTCGGGCAGGCCGGCGTCCGCGAGCACCTGCGCGAACGCGAGCATCGTCAGCGGGGTCTGCGGGGCGGGCTTGATGATCGAGGCGCATCCGGCGGCGATCGCCGGGGCGATCTTGCGGGTTCCCATGGCGAGCGGGAAGTTCCACGGCGTCACGAACACGCACACGCCGACCGGCTGGCGGATCGTCAGGAACCGGGTCTGGCCGTTCGGCGCGACCTGGTAGCCACCGTTGATCCGGACGGCCTCCTCGGCGAACCAGCGCAGGAACTCGCTGGCGTAGACGACCTCGCCGCGTGCCTCGGCGACCGGCTTGCCCATCTCCAGCGTCATGAGCAGGGCGAGGTCGTCGGCCCGCTCGTGGAGCAGCTCGTAGGCCCGGTAGAGGATCTCGCTGCGCTTGCGGGGCGCCAGCGCGGCGATCGTCGGCTGGGCGGCGTGCGCGGCGGCCAGCGCGTCCATGCCGTCGGCCGGGGAGGCGTCGGCGACCTCGGTCAGCACCTCACCCGTCGCGGGATCCTCGACCTTCGCGGTGGCCCCGTTCTCGGCCGAGCGCCACGTCCCGCCGATGAACAGGCCGGTCGGTACGGCATCGGTGACCCTGCGTTCGTCAGCATTCGTGGTCATGGTCGCAACCTACCCCGGGGCGGCGGCGCGCAGACATGGGCGAGACGGCCCCGGAACGGTCATGATGGCGGCGTGGCAGGAACCCCTTCAGCACCGGCGACGGCGACCAGGTCGGCCGGGCCGGCCAGGACCACCCGGCTGCCCGCGCTCGTCCCCGAGCCGGTGGAGCTCCCCGCGCACCTCGCGGAGCTGCGGGCCGAGGTCCGGGCCTTCCTCGACGCCGAGCGCGCGGCCGGTGCCTGGACCCCGCGTGCCGACGTCTGGCTCTCCGGCTGGGACGCCGGGTTCTCCCGCCGGCTCGGGGAGCGCGGCTGGCTCGGCATGACGATCCCCACCCGCTACGGCGGGCACGGCCGCAGCGCGCTGGAGCGTTACGTCGTGACCGAGGAGCTGCTCGCCGCGGGCGCGCCGGTCGCGGCCCACTGGATCGCCGACCGGCAGATCGGGCCGTCGCTGCTGCGCCACGGCACCGAGGAGCAGCGCCAGGCGTTCCTGCCGGGCATCGCCCGGGGCGAGGTGTTCTTCGGCATCGGCATGTCCGAGCCGGACTCCGGATCCGACCTGGCGTCCGTGCGGACCAGGGCCGAGCGGGTCGACGGCGGCTGGGAACTGTCCGGGACGAAGGTGTGGACCTCGGGCGCGCATCTGGCGCACGCGTTCTTCGCGCTCGTCCGGACCGCGCCGGTCGACGAGGGGAACCGGCACGCCGGGCTGTCCCAGCTGCTCGTCGAGCTCGACCGGCCCGGGGTCGAGATCCGGCCGATCCCGCTGCTCACCGGGGCGCACCACTTCAACGAGGTCCGGTTCGACCGGGTGTTCATCCCCGACGAGCGGGTGTTCGGCGAGATCGGCGACGGCTGGGCCCAGGTGACCGGTGAGCTGGCGTTCGAACGCTCCGGCCCGGAGCGGTTCCTGTCGACCTACCCGCTGCTGGCGGCGCTGGTCGGCGAGCTGACGGCGGGCACCGGTACCGACGCCGGGACCCGCCGCCGGATCGGCTCGCTGGTCTCGCGGTTGTGGACGCTGCGGAGCATGTCGCTCGCGGTCGCCGGGGCGCTGGAGTCCGGCGAGGCGCCGGAGCTGGCCGCGGCGCTGGTGAAGGACCTCGGCACCCGCTTCGAGAACGAGATCGTCGACGCGGCCCGGCTGCTGGTGGATGTCCCGCCCGACCCCGGGGCCCCGGACGGGTTCGCCCGGCTGCTCGCCGACGCCGTGCTCCACGCCCCCGGCTTCACGCTGCGCGGTGGCACGAACGAGGTCCTGCGCGGCATCGTCGCGCGGGGGATGGGACTGCGCTGATGGCGCGCAACACCGACCTGGCCGACCTCGCGGAGTCGATCTTCTCCGACTCCTGGGACCCGGGCGCGACCGGGCTCGACACCACGGCCTGGCGGGCGTGTGCCGAGTCCGGACTGACCACGCTCACCGCACCGGACACCGGCGGCACCCTGGACGACGCGGCGGTGCTGCTGGAGACGGCCGGTGCGTGGGCGGCCCGGGTGCCGCTGGCCGAGACCGACCTGCTCGCCGGGTGGCTGGCCCGTTCGGCCGGGCTGCCGGTGCCGGACGGGCCGCTCGCCGCCGTCCGGGGCTCGCTGGGACCGGCGGGGGACACCACCGGCGACACCACCGGCGACACCGTGGCCGGGGTGCTGCCCCGGGTGCCGTGGGGGCGGGCGCTGGCCGGGGTCGTCGTCCTGGACGGCGACCGGGTGCTCGTGCTCGACGCCGCGGCCCTCACCGTCACCGAGGGCACGAACCTGGCCGAGGAGCCGCGCGACACCCTCGACGCCACCGGCGTCGTCCCGCTCGCCACCGGGCCGGCGCCGGACGGTGCCGCCGACGAGCTGGCGTTGCGCGCCGCACTGGGCCGTTCGCTGCTGCTCGCCGGGGCCGCCCGCGGGGCGCTGGCCCGCGCGGTCGGCTACGCCGGCGAGCGCCGGCAGTTCGGACGTCCCATCGCCCGGTTCCAGGCGGTGCAGCACATGCTCGCCGAGGCCGGCACCGAGGTCGCCGCCGCGGCCGCGGCGTCGGCGGCCGCCGCGCACACGGCCCGGACCGCCGGGTTCGCCGCCGCCGGGACCACGCTCGCGGTCGCCGCGGCGAAGGCTCGCTGCGGGGAGGCGGCGACCGCGGTCGCCCGGATCACTCACCAGGTGCACGGGGCCATCGGGTTCACCCGCGAGCACGACCTGCGGCTGCTCACCACCCGGCTCTGGGCCTGGCGGGACGAGGACGGCAACGAGTCGTACTGGAACGACCGGGTCGGCACTGCGGCCCTCGCCGCCGGTCCGGACGGGCTCTGGCCGCTGGTCACCGGCTGAGCCGGATCCTCAGAGCTTGCGGAAGTCCCAGCTGCTGATCTTCTCCGGACGCAGCCGCAGCCACGCGTGCCGCCCGTCGACGACGACGTGCCCGCCGGTGTAGCGGTCGGCGAACCCCTGCTCCACCCGGTCCAGGTCCGGGTGCGGCTCCCCGGTCCGCGGCACCTCGCCGACCACCTCGACCGAGCCGCGCAGTTCCACACCGCGCAGCTCGCCGTAGTCGTGCCCGGCGTCGACGACGACGGCGATCCGCGGGTCGCGCTCCAGGTCGGTCCAGCGCTGGGACCGGGCCAGCGAGGTGAGCCACAACGCCCCATCGTCGCCGCCCTCCCAGAGATACCAGAGCGGGGTGGCGTGCGGGCCGTGCGTGCCGTTGGTGGCGACCCGGCAGGTCCGCTCCTCGTGCAGGAACGCGGTGACCTCCTCCGGGGTCATCGCGATCCTCCGGGCGCGGCGCTGCGGTCTCGGTGCGGTCATGACCCGACGCTAGATCACCGGACGGGACCCGCCGGACACCGCACGGCGGCCCGGGGGAGCATCGGCCCGTGCTGAGCCCCGGTCTGGAGTCGATCCTCGCCCGCCCGCGCCCGACGCCGTTCCTCGCGCTGGACCCCGGGGTGGCGCGCGAGCGCTACCGGGCGCTGCGCGCCGCGTTCGGGGACGCGGCCCGGATCCTGTACGCGGTCAAGGCCTGCCCGGAGCCCGCCGTGCTGCGGGCACTCGCCGGGGAGGGCGCCGGGTTCGACGTCGCGTCGCAGGGGGAGATCGCGCTGTGTCTCGCCGCCGGCGCGGACCCGGCCGACCTGCAGCACGGCAACCCGGTGCGCGGGCCCGGAGCGGCGGGGCTGGCCGCGGCGTCGGGGGTGCGCCGGTTCGTCACCGACAGCGCCGAGGACGTCGACGCGCTGGCCGCGGAGGTGCCCGGCGCCCGGGTCCAGGTGCGGCTCTCGGTCGACGACACCGGCTCCGCGACGCCGTTCCACGGCAAGTTCGGTGCGCTGCCCGGCACGGCGGTCGCCCTGCTGCGGCGGGCAGCGGAGCGCGGCCTGGAGCCGGCCGGGGTCACCTTCCACGCCGGGTCGCAGCAGACCCGGCCGCAGACCTACGCGACGGCCGTCGCGCTGGCGCTCGCGGTGGCCGGGCGGGCCGGGCTGCGCCGTCCCGAACTGGACCTGGGCGGCGGGTGGCCGGTCGGGTACCGGTCGGAGGTGGCGGGGCCGGGGGAGTTCGCCACGGCCGTGCGCGGCGCGGTGGACGCCGCGATCGCCGGCGGGGCGGTGGAGGCGGTGACCCTGCTGCTGGAGCCGGGGCGCGCGGTGGTGGCGCCCGCCGGCGTCCTGCGGGCAACGGTGCTGCGGGTCTCCCGGCGCCCCGGGATCGACCACCGGCGCTGGGTCTACCTCGACGTCGGGCGCTACCAGGGACTCGCCGAGACCGAGGGCGAGGCCATCGGCTACCCGGTCCGGGTGCCCGGCCGGACGGGCGCCGCGGGCCCGTGCGTGCTCGCCGGCCCGACGTGCGACGGCGACGACGTGATCTACCGGCGCACGCCGGTCGCGCTGCCGCTCGACCTGGCCGCCGGCGACGTCGTCGACCTGCTGCACACCGGCGCCTACACCTCCAGCTACGCCTCGGTCGGGTTCAACGGGTTCGGGCCGCTGGAGGTGGTCGTGGCGGACGGGGCATGAGCCACGCCACGAACGTCCCGCGGACCGGGCTGGACGGTTAACGTGTCCGGACGTGTCACGTCCGATGCCGCCCCTGCCCCTGCCGTCCGCCACGGGGGTGCTCGACGGGGCACCCGCCCTGCCGAGCACCGCATCGCCGGTCGGCAGACACGTCCTCGCCGAGCTCGGCGGTATCGACCCCGCGCTGCTCGACGACGCCGAACGACTCGGTGCCGAGCTCACGGCGGCGCTGACCGGGGCCGGTGCTCAGGTCCGGCAGGTCGTGACCGAACGGTTCGAGCCGCAGGGCGCGACCGTCGTCGCGGTCCTCGCCGAGTCGCACGCGTCGATCCACACCTGGCCGGAGCACGGCGGGATGCACGTCGACGTGTTCACCTGCGGGCAGGCCGCGGACCCGGTCGCCGCCGTCCGGTCGCTCGCCGAGCGGGTCGCGGCGACCGACACCGCGTTGCAGGTCGTCGACCGGGGCGGTGCACCGCGCAGCGTCACCGAGCCGATCTCCGACGGGCTGACCCGGCACTGGCGGCTCGGCGCCGTGCACCACGTCGCGGACACCGGGTTCCAGCGGGTGGTCGTGGCCGACACCGCGCACGGCGTGACCCTGTTCTGCGGCGACGAACGGCAGTCCGCCGAGCACACCCAGCTCGCCTACCACGAGGCGCTCGTCTGGCCGGGCGCGCTGCTGGCCCGTGAGCTGCGCCGGGTGCTGATCATCGGGTCGTCCGAGGGTGTCGCCTGCGAGATGGCCCTCGACGCCGGTGCCGAGCACGTCGACCACGTCGACATCGACGCCGAGGCCGTGCGGATCTGCGCCGAGCACCTGCCCTACGGCTACACCCCCGGGACCCTGGCCGCCGCCGAGCGCGGCGACGGCCCGGTCCGGCTGACCTACGGCGACGGGCGGCAGTACGTCCTGGACGCCACCGAGCAGTGGGACCTCGTCGTCGTCGACCTGCCGGACGAGCGGCCCGACGAGCCGGCGGCGCAGATCAACCAGCTCTACGCCGAGGACTTCGTCCGGGCCTGTGCGCAGCGGCTCACGCCCGGTGGCGTACTGGTGTTCCAGGCCGGGAGCCCGGCGGTCTGGCGGGACGCGACCCTGCGCTCGGCGTGGCAGCGGTTCCGGTCGGTGTTCGAGCCCTCCGGCGGCCGCGGGGTCTACGTCGGCTGCGAGGAGCACGAGTGGGCGTTCCTCGCCGGGGTGCGCGAGCCGCTGGACGACCCGGGTGCGACGGCCGTCGCCCACCTCGCGCGGGTCCGCTCGCTTCCCACTCTGTGGGACGAGGAGTCGCTGCGGCACCGGCTGGTCGCGCCGTTCGCACTGCGCCGGGACGGGGGCTGAGTCCACCGTCCACGGTCCGCGGTCACGGTCCGCCGATCGGGGCGTAACCCGTCGTGACGGGGCTCGTTGGGTGGGCAGACCGGTGGGTGTCCGCCGGTGCCGTCCCGACCGGAGGTCCGAGAACCCGTGCGCCGTCCCCGCCCCGCCCGGTGGCTCGCCGTGGCCACCATGACGCTGCTGACCTCGGCGGGGACGAGTGCGCTCGCCCCCGCCCAGGCCGACGCGCCGACGACGCTGCGCGAGACGACCCTGTCGGCCCGCAACCTCGACCGCGGCCCGATCGGGCGCTACGTCGCGCTGGGCGACTCCTACGCCGCGGGCCCGCTCATCCCGGTCCAGACCGGTACGCCGGTCGGCTGCCTGCGCTCGGACCAGAACTACCCGTCGGTGCTGGCCCGCTCGGCCGGGTTCACCGACGTCACGGACGTCACCTGCAGCGGGGCGGTCACCGAGGACATGACCGCGCCGCAGGAGGTCAAGCTCGGCCCGAACCCACCGCAGCTCGACACCCTCGACGGGTCCGAGTCGCTGGTGACGATCACGGTCGGCGGCAACGACATCGGGTTCGCCTCGATCATCACCGAGTGCACCGCCCGGTCCTCGACCAACCTGCTCGGCGCCGCCTGCCGGGACTTCTTCACCGCCGGCGGGTCCGACGAGCTCGTCGAGCGGATCGACGAGGCCGGGGACAAGGTCGCCGACGTGCTCTCCGAGATCCGGGACCGCGCGCCGGCGGCGCGGGTCGCCGTGGTCGGCTACCCCTCGATCCTCCCCGACACCGGCCCCGGCTGCTACCCGGTCGCGCCGTTCAGCGCCGGGGACACCGCCTACCTGCGGGAGACCGAGAAGCGGCTCAACGGCATGCTCGCCGAGCAGGCCGCCGAGGCCGGGATGGACTACGTCGACACCTACGGGCCCACCGTGGGGCACGACATCTGCCAGCTCCCCGGCGTGAAGTGGGTCGAGGGCCTGGTGCCGACCTCCCCGGCCGCACCGGTCCACCCGAACGCCCAGGGCATGCGGGCCATGGCGGCCGCCACCGGCGCGGTCCTCGGGATCGGGGTGGCCCCGCCGTCCTCGCAGCCACTGGGCGCGGACGCTGCCCGATCGGACCGCTGAGCGCGTATCCTGCCCGGGCCGTCGCGCCTGCGTGACAGACTCGTCCCGTGACCGGACGGGACGGCGGGCTCCGGCCCGCACGGTGGAGCGGACTGCGGTCCCGGCTCGCCGCGACCGACCCCGGGCACACCCGGCTGCACCTCGCGTCGGTCGCGACCGCGGCGATGATCACCGCGGCGCTGCTCGCGAGCGGGCTGCGGGCGCTCACCGGCCAGCCGGTGACGACGGTGCTGTTCTCGGTCGTGCTGGCGATGGTCAGCAACCTGGCGGTGAACGAGCCGACGCTGGCCCGGCGACGGGTGACGACCGCCCTGATGCTGGTCCCCGCCACGGCGTCGGCGAGCCTGTCGGCCCTCCTGTCCGGCCAGCGGTTCGCGGCGGACATCGTGTTCGTCCTGGTCATGATGGTCGCGGTGGCCGTCCGGCGGTACGGCCCGCGGGGCGTGGCGCTCGGGATGGCCGCGTTCATGCCGTTCTTCTTCGTCCAGTTCCTGCACGCGGGCATCGCCGACCTGCCCTACCTCCTGGCCGGGGCGGCGATCGGGATCGGCAGCACCTTCGTACTGCGGTGCCTGGTGTTCACCCGGCGCACCGAGGCCGTGCTGGACGCGCTGGTCCGGGCGTTCGAGGCCAGGCTGCACGCCGTGCTGCTCGCCGCCTCCGACGTGCTGGAGGACCGTGACGGGCCCCGCCGCTCGGCGGACCTGGACGACCTCGTCCGGGCCCAGTCCCGGTTGAACACCACCGCGCTGGCCGTCGCCGACCGGCTCGACGAGGCCGACGACGATCCCGCCGCCCGCCGCCCGGCCTACCTGCCCGGTGGTGCCCGTCCCGGCGGGCCGGACGACGCGGAGACCGAGATCGCCGGGCTGCGGCAGTGGGTGGTGGACTCCGAGCTCGCCGCGGAGCGGGTGGCGATGGGGATCCGCCGCTCCGTGGAGCACGGGGACACGATCCCCGGACCGGAACGGGAGGCGCTCGCGGAGGGGGTGCGGGCCCTGGCCGCGGCCACCGCCGTCGGGACCCCGCAGCCGATCGCGCGGCGGCTCTACCAGGACGCGCGCGACGCCGTCGGCCCGATCGTCGAGCGCCCCGGCGGGTCCGGCCCGGACGCCCGGGAGCAGCGGATCGGGTTCGCGGTGCTGCGGCTCGCCGACGCGGTCCAGTCCACGATCGAGCAGGCCAGGCGGGGGATCGCGCGGCGCCGCGACGAGCCCGGCACCATCCGGCCCGAGGACGCCCCGTCCGTGCCCGACGACGGGCCCGGCGGCCTCGCCCTGCACACCCGGCAGGCCGTGCAGGTGGGGGTCGCGACGGCGTGCGCGGTCGTCGTCGGCGAGCTGATCTCCCCGGCCCGCTGGTACTGGGCGGTGATCGCGGCGTTCATCGTCTTCGCCGGGACGGCGAGCCGCGGGGACGTGCTCAGCCGGGGCTGGTCCCGTGCGGTCGGCACGACCGGCGGCGTCGTCGCGGGCATGCTGCTGGCGCTGCTCGTCGGGGGCGACGTCGTCGCCAGCCTGGTGCTGCTGTTCGTCTGCGTGTTCCTCGCGCTGTACCTGGTGCAGATCTCCCAGACGATGATGGCCTTCTGGCTCACCGCGGTGCTCGCCCTGCTCTACGGCCTGATCGGGCAGTTCAGCGTCGAGACGATGCTGCTGCGGGTCGAGGAGACCGTCGCCGGCGGGGCACTCGGCATGCTGGCCGCCTACCTGATCCTCCCCACCCGGTCCCGCACGGCGTTCGCCGAGGCGCTCTCCGACGCCCTGCGCGCGGTGGACGCCTCGTTGCACACCTCGGTGGACCGGGCACTCGGGAGGCCGGCCGAGGATCCCCTGCTCAAGGCCCGTGAGGTCGACGAGGCCGTCGCGACCGTGCGCGATCGCGCCCGGCCGCTCGAACACCCCGTCGCGCGGCGGCCGCTGCGGCGCGGGGTGCACCACACGGTGCGCGTGATCGGCGCGCTCGACCACTACACCCGGCTGCTCGCCGCGCAGGCCGCCGTCGCGCACGTACCGGAGTGGGCCCCGACCCTGGATCCGGCGACCGAGCGGGTCCGGGCCAACGTCGACGGCCTGCGCCGGATCCTCGCCGACGGCTGGGGTCCCGCCGCCCGTCGCGAACACCCCGCGGGCGCCTGCCCGGCCGACTACGGGGTCGTCTCGGCGGAGGACCTCGTCGACGCAGCGGAGGCCGAGGCGTCCGCGGCCACCTCCGCCGCCGGGATCACCGGGCCGACCGACACGGCGGGCTGGATCGCCCCCGCCGATCCCCGGATCCGCGACGCCGCCGCCGGTGCCCCGCCGGGGGACCGGCTCCGCAGGCTCGCCGCGGCCCGGCTGCTGCGGCGGGTCGACCAGCTCGCCGTCGGGCTGGCGCGGGAACTGTGCGGTGACCCGCCGGAGCGGACGTCTCGCTCCGGGACGGCGGGATCCGCCGACCAGTCCCCTCGGACGGCCACCGGGGGCCCGAGCGACGACGTCCGGACGTGACCGCGTCAGGGCCCCCGCGCTCCGGCGGTCCTGACCCCTGACGGCAGCCGCACCCTCGCCCGGCGTGCCGCGCGCCGGGCGTGGCCCGCCGGACCGGGGCGCGCCGGACCGCGCGTGCGGGGCGTTCGCCCCACGGGATCCGTCCGGACCGGGCCGTCGGCGCCGAGGTGTGTGTGAGCGGGCTCCGGGAGCGCGTCGAGCCCATTGCGATGCATCTCGGCACGACGAGCCGCGGGGTGGATCCGGCGAGCGGTCGGGCGGGGCGCAGCACGCCGACCAGGGGCGCGTGGCGCCGGGTACGCACGCGCGGGACCCGGCCCTGCCGACGAGAGCAAGATCGGCTTCCGCTACCGTCCGGGTTCGGACGAGCGCAAACGGCAACGGTGGTCGTCTCCGGGCGGCGGTCGTGCCGCGGCCCGGTGGCGTTCGGCGGAAGGGCGGACGGGATGCGGCGACGAACGTGGCACGGCAGGTCGGTCGGTGCCCTCGCCCTCGTGGCCACGGCCACCGCCGGGATCGCGGTCGCCGCACCGGACGATCCGCCGGCGGCCGAGCCGGCCCCGCAGGTCGCCTCCGGCGCGATCGTCGCCGGTACGCCGTGCACGGCGTCGGCCCGGGCGTGTGTGGACCTGCAGGCCCGCACGGCGTGGATGATCCGCGACGGCGCCGTGGTCGCCGGCCCGGTCCCGGTCCGCCCGGGGGACGCCGAGGATCCCACCCCGCGCGGCGTGTTCGGCGTCCAGTGGAAGGCCGAGCAGTGGACGAGCCGGGAGTCCTACACCCCGATGCCGTACTCGGTGTTCTTCGCCGACGGCGGCGTCGCGTTCCACCAGGGACGGATGGACACACCGTCCGCCGGGTGCGTCAAGCTCCGGCCGTCCGACGCCCCGGTCTGGTTCGAGGCGCTCCAGGTCGGGGACCAGGTCCAGGTGCACTGAGTAGCACCGGCCGGCCGTCGTCACCGGGTTGTGACGTGTCTCCCTACCGCTTTCTACGTGGAGTAGAAGCGTTCGCGTAAGATACTTGGCGTGACGAGTATGGGGGAGCTGGAGCGGGCGGTCATGAACGTCCTCTGGGAGACCGAGCGGGACATGACGGCCCGCGAGGTGCAGGACCAGCTCGCCGACCGCGACCTGGCGACCACCACGGTACTGACCGTGCTGGGGCGGCTGGAGCGCAAGCAGCTGGTGCACCGCATCCGGGACGGGCGGGCACACCACTACCGGCCGCTCGCGAGCCGGGAGGACCACGTCGCCGAGCTGATGAGCGACGCGCTGGACGACGCGTCGGACCGGGGCGCCGCCCTCGCCCGGTTCCTGGGGACGATGTCCGACGAGGAACGCTCCCGGCTGCGCGACCTGCTCGACTGACCGGCGGCGGCGTCGCCCGTCACCCCGGTGGAGGGGTCGGGCGGCACGACCGCGCCGCGTCGGCGACGATGTGATGCGATGGAGCTGACCGCACTGGGGCTGGTCCTGCTCGGCGTCGTGCTCGCCGAGCCGGCCAGCCGTGCGCTGGCCACGGCCCGCTGGCCGGGCCGCGACCCGGTCGGCGCGCTGCTGCTGTGGCAGGCCGTCGGGCTCGGTGGTGGCATCTCGCTGTTCGGTGCCGGGGTCGCGTTCGGTCTCTCCCCGATGGGCGGGAGCCTCCCGTCCGCGGTGGCAGCGTTCCGGGCGGAGCTCGCCACCGGCGGCTGGCCGGACACCATGGACCCGTTGCACGTCGGCGCCCTGCTGATCGCGGTCGGGGTGCTGGCCCGGCTGCTGGCGGTACTGCTCGTCACCACTGCGCGGACGCTGCGGGCCCGGCGCCGCCACCGTGACCTGCTCGACATCCTGGCCACGCCGTGGCCGCACGCCGCCGGTACCCGGGTCCTGGACCATCCCGTCCCGGTCGCCTACTGCCTGCCCGGACGCAGCTCGCGACTGGTCGTCTCGGCCGGCGTGCTCGACGCGCTGGACACGCCCGGGGTCGTCGCCGTCCTCGCCCACGAGCGGGCCCACCTGCGGGAACGCCACGACCTCGTGGTCCTCCCGTTCGTCGCGTGGGGCGCCACCGCGCCGTTCGTGCGCGGCATGGTGTGCGCGCAGCTGGCCGTCGCCCGGCTGATCGAGATGCGGGCCGACGACGTGGCCCGCAGGCTCTGCGACCCGACCGAGCTCGTGACCGCGCTCAAGGCCGTCGGCGGGTCCGCCCCGGCGGCGGTGCTGTCGTCGTTCACCGCCGCGCTGGAGGCGCGGATCGACCGGATCGGCAACCCGCCGCCGCCGCTGCCGCTGCTCGTGCGCGGGCTGGTGCGGCTGGTCGCGGTGCTGCTGGTGGCCGGGCCGCTCTGGCTGCTCCTCGCACCCTGACCGGTGCCCGGCCGTCGCGAGCGCGCGCCGGGTCCGCCGTCCGGGCGTAGCGTGGAAATCGTGCCCGTCACACCTGACTTTCCCCGCACCCTCGGCGCGCTGCGCGCGTCGGGCCACGAACTGCAGGGTGTGAAGCAAGAGATCCGAGACAACCTCCTGGCGGCCCTGCGCGCGGGCCGCGACCCTTGGCCCGGCATCGTCGGGTTCGACGACACCGTGCTCCCGTACCTGGAGCGGGCCCTGATCGCCGGCCACGACCTCGTCCTGCTGGGCGAGCGGGGCCAGGGCAAGACCCGGCTGCTGCGCTCGCTGGCCGGCCTGCTCGACGAGTGGACCCCGGTCATCGCCGGCTCCGAGCTCGGCGAACATCCCTACGAGCCGATCGCCCCCGCCTCGGTCCGCCGGGCCGCGGAGCTGGGCGACGAGCTGCCGGTGGAGTGGGTGCACCGCTCGGCGCGCTACACCGAGAAGCTGGCCACCCCGGACACCGCCGTCGCCGACCTGATCGGCGACGTCGATCCGGTGAAGGTCGCCGAGGGCCGTTCACTGGGCGACCCGGAGACCATCCACTTCGGTCTGGTCCCGCGGGCACACCGCGGGATCGTCGCGATCAACGAACTCCCCGACCTCGCCGAGCGCATCCAGGTCGCGCTGCTCAACGTGATGGAGGAGCGCGACATCCAGGTCCGCGGCTACACGCTGCGGCTGCCGCTGGACGTGCTGCTCGTCGCGAGCGCGAACCCCGAGGACTACACCAACCGCGGACGGATCATCACCCCGCTCAAGGACCGGTTCGGTGCCGAGATCCGGACCCACTACCCGCTGGAGCTCGCTCCGGAGATCGACCTCGTCCAGCAGGAGGCCCGACTGACCGCCGAGGTGCCGCGGCACCTCATCGAGGTCGTCGCCCGGTTCACCCGGCACCTGCGGGAGTCCTCGGCCATCGACCAGAGCTCGGGCGTCTCCGCCCGGTTCTCGGTCGCCGCCGCCGAGACGGTCGCGGCGGCCGCACTGCGCCGGGCCGCCCTGACCGGCGAGGACAATCCCTGTGCCCGCCCGGTGGACCTGGAGTCCGTGCCGGCGGTGCTGCGCGGCAAGCTGGAGTTCGCCTCCGGAGAGGAGGGCCGCGAGGACGAGGTCCTCGAACACCTGCTCCGGCGGGCCACGGCCGACACCGCCCGCTTCGCACTGCGCGGCATCGACCTGGACGAGCTGGCCGTCGAGGTGTCCACCCGGCCCGTCCGTACCGGGGAGCGGATCCCCGCCCGCGACGTCGTGGCCGCGTTGCCCCGGGTCGGGGCCCTGACCGAGATCGCGGCGAAGCTGGGGGCGTCCGGGACGGAGGATCCGGGGCCGATGGCGTCGGCCGCCGAGCTGGCGCTGGAGTACCTGTTCCTCACCCGCAAGCTCGCCAAGGACTCCTCCGACGACGGTGACACGGTGTCCTATGGCTGATCGGCGGCGCCGGACCCGGCGCTGGGCGTACGGACCCTTCGTCGGCGGGCCCGATCCGCTGGCCCCGCCGTTCGACATCCGGTCCGCGATGGACGAGATCGGCCGCGAGGTGATGGAGGGCTCGTCGCCCCGGCAGGCCCTGCAGGAGCTGATGCGGCGCGGGCTCGACGATCGACGCGGACTCGACGACCTGACCCGCCGGGTGTGGGAACGCCGTCGCGACCTGCAGCGGGACAACCGGATCGACGGCACCCTGCGCGAGGTGCGGGAGCTGCTGGCCCGGGCGCTGGAGGCCGAGCGGGACTCCCTCGGCCACGAGGACTCCGACGACGCCCGGTTCCGGGAGATGCAGCTCGACGCGCTGCCGACCGACACCGGGGGTGCCGTGCGCGAGCTCGGTTCCTACGACTGGCGCTCCGCCGACGCCCGGGAGGCCTACCAGGAGATCCGCGACCTGCTCGGCCGCGAACTGCTCGACCAGCGGTTCCAGGGCATGAAGCAGGCGATGGAGAACGCCGGCCCATCCGACGTCGAGGCCATCCGGGAGATGCTGGACGACCTCAACGACCTGTTGGAGCAGCACGCCCGCGGCGAGGACACGACCGACCGGTTCGCCGAGTTCATGCGTCGCCACGGCGACCACTTCCCGGAGAACCCGCAGAACACCGAGGAGCTCGTCGACGCGCTCGCCGCCCGGTCCGCCGCGGCCCAGCGGATGATGAACTCGATGTCCGCCGAGCAGCGGGCCGAGCTGGCCGAGCTGGCCCAGCAGGCCTTCGGTGACCCGCGGCTCGCGGAGTCGCTGTCCCGGCTCGACGCCCAGCTGCAGGGGCTGCGCCCGGGCGAGGACTGGTCGGGGGAGGGCGACTTCCGCGGGGACAACCCGATGGGCATGGGCGAGGCGACCCGGGCCCTGGAGGAGCTGGGCCGGCTCGACGCGCTGGCCGAGCAGCTCTCGCAGTCCTATCCGGGCGCGCGGATGGAGGACGTCGATCTCGACACCCTCACCGAGATGCTCGGCCCGGAGGCCGCGGCCGACGCCCGGACCCTGGCCGAGCTGGAACGGGAGCTGCAACGCCAGGACCTGTTCCGGCGGGCCCCGGACGGCACGCTGTTGCTCTCGCCGAAGGCGCTGCGGACCCTGGGTCAGTCCGTGCTCCGCGACGTCGCCGACCGGATCGCCGGCCGCCAGGGCCAGCGGGAGACGCGGCGGGCCGGTGCGGCGGGCGAGGCGACCGGCGCCACCCGGCCGTGGGCGTTCGGCGACACCGAGTCCTGGTCCGTGCCGCGCACCCTGCTCAACGCCCAGCTGCGCCGGGCCGGCGGTGACGACCGGCGGCTGGACGTGGCCGACGTCGAGATCGTCGAGACCGAGCAGCGGACCCGCGCGGCGGTGACGTTGCTCGTCGACACCTCCTGGTCGATGGTGGCCGAGGGCCGGTGGGTGCCGATGAAGCGCACCGCGCTGGCCCTGCACCAGCTGATCTCCACCCGGTTCCGGGGCGACGATCTCTCCCTGATCACGTTCGGCCGGCACGCGCAGACCGTCGAGCTGGGCGAGCTGATCGGCCTGGAGGGCACGTACATGCAGGGCACCAACCTGCACCACGCGCTGCTCCTGGCCCGGGAACGGCTGGCCCGCCAGCCCGACGCCACGCCGGTCGTGCTGGTGGTGACCGACGGGGAGCCGACCGCGCACCTCGAACGCGACGGGGAGGCCTACTTCGACTACCCGCCGAGCCCACACACGCTGCGCGCGACCGTGGACGGCCTGGACCGCCTGATCGGGATGGACGCCCGGTTCACGTTCTTCGTGCTCGGCGACGACCCCGGACTGGCGGCGTTCACCGACCGGCTCGCCCGCCGGGCCGGCGGACGGGTGGTCCATCCCGACCTCGACGGCCTCGGCGCCGAGGTGGTGGCCGACTACCTGCGGCGGCGCCGGGGCTGAGCAGCGGCCCGGTGCCCCCGGGCGGCCACGACACCGCCGGGGGCACCGGGGACTCAGCGCCGCAGGTGCTCGACCGCCCAGGACCGCAGCGTGGTCGGGGTGGTCGACACGGCGTCCCGTACCTGCTCCGGCCGGAACCCGGCGCCGAGCCCCGCCGACATCCCGGCGACCGCGTCGACCTCGGCCGCGTTCATCCCGAGCGCGCCCAGCGCGGCGCGGAAGGCGGGCCCGGGCACGTGCCGGGCGGTCACCGCCCGCCCGAGCACCTCGCCGAGGATCCGGGCGACGCGGTCGAACGTCAGGTCCTCCGGTCCGTGCACGGCCTGCACGGACCGGCCCGGCCCGAGCGGCCCGAGCAGCCGGGCGACGGCGACCTCGCCGATGTCGCGCGGGGCCACCCAGGGCAGCGGGTGGTCGAGCGCCCACGGGGTCGACAGGACACCGTCGGCGATCTCCTCGGCCGCCGGGAGCAGGTTCGTCATGAAGTAGCCGCACCGCAGGTGAACCACGGGGGCGCCGGTGGCGTCGAGCGCCTCCTCGGTCGCGCCGAGCCCGTCGATCTCGCCGGCACCGTGGCGCAGCTCCGCGCCCCCGCTGCTCTGGAACACGACCCCGCCGATGCCGTTCTCCCGGACGGCGGCCGCCACCGCGGCCGCGCAGGCGGCGTGCCCGGCGAGCGGGTCCCCGCCGGGTGGCGCCGGCGGGTTCACCCAGAACACCCGGTCCGCGCCGACGGTCGCCCGGACCACCCCGCTCCGGTCGGTCTGGTCCACCGCCACCGGTTCGACGAGCCCGGACAGGTCCGCGGGCAGCCGGGCCGGGTCCCGGGTCAGCACCACCGGCCGGACCCCGGCCTGGGCCAGCAGCCGCACCACCCGGGAGCCGACGTTGCCGGTGGGGGTCGTCGTCACGATCCGCATGCGCGCACGGTGGCACGGACCCCCGACAGCGACCGCCGGGTGCGCGTCAGCCGAGCCAGGGCCGCGCGAAACCGTCCCAGGTGCCGTCGGTGCGGGCCGTGCGCAGCCAGTCGTCGACCCGCGCGGTGAAGTCCGGGTCCCCGGCCCGGGTCAGGTACGCCTTCTCCGACTCGGTGAACGGCGCCTCGGGGTGCACGGCGCACAGCTCCCCGGGGCGCTGGGCGGCCTGCCAGCGGGTCTCGATCGCGTCGGTGACCATCAGGTCCGCACCGCCGTCGGCGATCACGTCGAAGATCGTGTTGTTGTCCGGGTGCGGCACGATGGTCGCCTTCGTGAAGTGTTCGCGGGCGAACCGCTCGTTCGTGCCGCCCGGGTTCACCACGGCGCGGACGCCCGGCCGGTCGATCTCGGCCAGGGTCCCGAACCGGCCGGCGTCGGCGCAGCGGGTGATGGGGGTCTTGCCGTCCTGCAGGTAGGGGATGGTGAAGGCGGCCCGTTCGGCCCGGTCCGGGGTGATCGACACGCCGCCGACGGCGATGTCGCACCGGTCGGCGACCACGTCGTCGAGCAGCGTCGCCCAGGTGGTCTCGACCATCGTGACCCGGGCGCCGAGCTCACCGGCGAGGTCACCGGCCATGTCGACGTCGATCCCGGACCAGCGGCCGTCCGGCGCGAGATGGGTCAGCGGCCGGTAGTCCCCGGTCGAGCAGACCCGCAGCTCGCCGGAGTCGGCGATCCGGGCCAGCGTGGGCGAGCCCTCGGGCGCGCCGCACCCGGCGAGCAGGGCCGCACCGAGCAGGGCGGAGCACAGGATCCCGTGGCGTCGTCGCACGGCGTGACACTACCCGGCCGGACGGCGGTACCGGAGCCGGAAATTATGTGTCAGAGGGCCCCTGGTGTTATCCACTACCGCGTGAACGACCCCCGGCGCACCCAGCTGACCTACCTCGTCGAGCGGGAGGTGTTCGCGTGGTGGGGCGGTCCCGACCCGGCGGCCGCCGCGGCCGGGCTCGGGCTCGGGACGACCGCCGAACAGGTCCGGATCGCCCGCCCCGCCGGCTCCGGCTTCGTCACCGACCCGGTGCCCGCCGCACTCACCGGCACCGGCGACACCCTGCACGCGCTGCGAACCGGCTCCCCGGCCGGGGACTGGTCCGGATCGGTCCGGGCCTGGCGGGCGGCGGCCACGGCCGCCGTCACGGAACCGGCGCCGCGGCTGCCGGTCGCGGCGCACGCGGCCGTCGCCGGTGACGGGAGGACGATCTGGTCCGCCGAGGTCGCGGTGCGGGCGGCCCTGGCCGCGGAACATCCGGACGACGACGAGCTCGTGGCCCTGCTACGGCCCTACCAGCGGGCCGGCGTCCGGTGGCTGACCGACCGGATCGACACCGACGGCGGGGCGCTGCTCGCCGACGAGATGGGGCTCGGGAAGACCGTGCAGGCGATCGCGGTGCTCACCGGGCGTCCCGGCCCGCACCTGGTCGTCTGCCCGGCCTCGGTGGTCGGGACCTGGCACCGGGAGCTGGCCCGGTTCGCGCCCGGTCTCGCCGTCGCCGACCACGTCCGCGGGACCCCGCCACCGGCCGCCGGGGTCGTCGTCGCGACGTACGGGATGCTCGCCCGGGACGACGCGCTGACCGCGACCGGCTGGGACGTGGTCGTCCTCGACGAGGCGCAGTACGTCCGCAACCCGGCCACCGCGACCGCGCGCCGGGCCAGGGCGTTGCCCGCCCGCGGCCGCATCGCGCTGACCGGCACCCCGGTCGAGAACCGGCTCGACGACCTGTGGTCGCTGCTCGCGTTCACCAGCCCGGACGTCCTCGGGCCGCGGGCCCGGTTCCGCCGCCGGTTCGCGACGGCGGGGGACCCCGGCGCCGCGGCGGCCCGGCTGCACGCGCTGGTCGGGCCGCACCTGCTGCGGCGGCGCAAGTCCGAGGTCGCCACCGAGCTGCCGCCCAGGATCGACGTGCACCACGAGGTCGACCCGACCGACGAGCAGCGCCGGGCCTACACCGCGGCGCTGGACGGCGCGCTCGGTCGCGGACTCGGTGCCGGCGCCGACCGCCGCGGCCGGGTGCTGGCCCTGATCACCCGGCTGAAACAGGTCTGCGTGCATCCGTCGCTGGCCGGTGCGGACGGCCGGTCGGCGTCCTTCGACCGGGTCGTCGAGCTGGTCACCGAGATCGTCGACAACGGCGCGGCGGCGCTGGTGTTCACCCAGTACCGGGCCGCCGGGACCCTGCTCGCCGACCGTCTCGCCGAGGTGCTCGGGCGGCCGGTTCCCTTCCTGCACGGCGGCCTGACCCGGGCCGCCCGCGACCGGCTGGTCGAGGAGTTCGGCGACGCGAACGGCCCACCCGTGCTGTTGCTGAGCCTGCGTGCCGCGGGTAGCGGACTGACCCTCACCCGGGCCTCGCACGTACTGCACCTCGACCGCTGGTGGAATCCGGCGGTGGAGGCGCAGGCCTCGGACCGGGCGCACCGGATCGGGCAGACCCGCACGGTCACCGTGCACACGTTCACCACCCGCGGCACGGTCGAGGAGCTCATCGCCGACCTGCACCGCGGCAAGCGCGGGCTCGCCGGAGCCGCGCTCGGCGAGTCCGAGGGCGCGTCGGTCGGGTCGCTGGCCCGGCTGGGCGACGACGAGCTGCGCGCCGCCCTGGGCGGTGCCCGGTGAACGCCTTCGGGACGACGGCCTGGGGCCGGGCCTGGCTGCGGCTGGCCGAACCGCTGTCGGTGACCCGGCCGGACCCGCAGCTGCCACCGGCGCGGTCGCTGGCCCGCGCCGACCGCGTCCGTGACCTGGGCACCGGTCCGGGCACGATCACCGCCACCGTGGACGACGGCGGCCCCCGGACCGTGCGGATCGGTTTCCCGGTGTGGCCGGACCCGCCCCGGCTCGACGGGCCGGACCTCGCGGACGAGCTCGTCGACCGGCTGGCGACGGCCGGCACCCCGGTCGCCCCCACCGCGGCGGAGCTGGACACCGCGTGCGACTGCCGGCGCCGCGACGGGCGGTGCCGGCACGTGCTCGCCGTGCTGATCGAGACCGCGCGCCGGGCCGACGAGGCACCGGAGCTCGCGGTCCTGCTGCGGGGCGGCCGACCGCCCCGCCCGGTGACCGACCGCAGCCGGATCCCGATCGACGAGCTGGATCCCGCGGCGTACTGGGACTGAACCGGCCCGGGGCCGGAGCGGCTCAGCCGCTGAAGTGCACCGCGGGAGCCTTGGCCGGCGCCGTCCGATCCGGCTCAGCGGGGGCACCGGCCGCCTCCGGGGGCCCGGACCGGTCCGCCGCGGCGGGCTGCTCGGCGGGCGCCGCGGGGCCCGCCTGCGCCGTACCGGACGCGGCCGGTTCGCCCCGGTCGTAGGCCGCGAGGACCTCGGCCGGGATGCGGCCCCGCTCGGACAGGCTGTAGCCGTGCTCGCGGGCCCACTCCCGCACGGCACGGTTGTGCTCCCGGTCCGCGGAGCCGGACGCCGCGGCACCCGTGCGGTCGGACGGCCCCGCGGAGCGACCGGGACCCGCGGCGGACCGGGCGGCGGCCACGAACCGGGCGAGGTCCTCCCGCAGCCGTCCCGCGTTGGCGGCGGTCAGGTCGATCTCGAACCGTCGCCCGTCCAGACCGAAGGCGACGGTCTCGTCGGCCTCGTCACCGGTGATGTCGTCGACGAGTCGGACGCTCTCGACCTTCGCCACTGCAGTTCCTCCCGCGTTGCCGGGACGGAGATCACTCCGCCCTCGCGGGCGAGCATAACGACGGGTGATCCGGCGGGCCGGGCCCCGGTTCGGGTAGGGAAGGATCGGATCCGTGCAGATGGTGATCGACGACCTCGCCGGCCCCGAGATCGCGGAGTTCCTCGCGGGCCACCTGACCGACATGCACGCGCAGTCGCCCCCGGACAGCGTGCACGCACTCGATCTCGCCGCGCTGCGGGCACCGGAGGTCACCGTGTGGACGGTCCGCGACGGCAGCGGCGTCCTGGTCGGGTGCGGAGCGCTCAAGGAGCTGGACCCGGCCGGTGGCGAGATCAAGTCCATGCGGACCGCACCGCACGTCCGCGGCCGCGGGATCGCGGCCGGCGTGCTCGAGCACCTCGTCGCGACCGGCCGGGAACGCGGCTACCGCACCCTGTCGCTGGAGACCGGATCGATGGAGTTCTTCGCTCCCGCCCGCAGGCTCTACGCCCGTCACGGCTTCGTGCCGTGCCCGCCCTTCGGTGACTACACCGAGGACCCCAACAGCGTCTTCATGCGTCTCGACCTGGGAGAACGGGCCGCGACACCGGCCGGATGAGCCCGCTGTGATCCCGCTCTCGCCTGCACACGGTCTGTGATCTAGAATACTCTACGAGCCGTAGAACACGGTGCCGACGCCAGACCGTTCGACGGTCCTCCCAC
This sequence comes from Pseudonocardia sp. HH130630-07, assembly GCF_001698125.1. Lineage (NCBI taxonomy): Bacteria > Bacillati > Actinomycetota > Actinomycetes > Pseudonocardiales > Pseudonocardiaceae > Pseudonocardia > Pseudonocardia sp. HH130630-07. Next base: position 5,440,928 of record NZ_CP013854.1, read on the forward strand.
CGGGGCGCCGGCCGGTCCCTGCGGTGGGTCGCCCGCCCGTCCCGGCGCGGCGGCACCACCTCGCGCGGGCCCGCCACCGCCACGGCGAGCGGGGGCGGAAATGGGGCCACCGGAATGAGGGTCGAGACCGGCCTGGTCAACGCCGACCTGCGGCGCAAGCGGTCGGTGGATCTCGCGCAGGAGATCCAGCAACGCCACGGCGACGACGTGACCCGGCTGCGGACCGCCCTCCTGGCGTTCCCGTACCCGCGTCCGGTGCCGGACTGGCTGCGCAGCGAGATCACCGTCGCCGCGGTGCGCGGGCCGGGGCAGCTGATGATGGTGGCCTCGACGGCACCGGAGTCCGCGGCGCCGGCGGCCGGGGTCGGGATCTGGGAGCTGCTGATCGCGAGCCGGGACGGCGCCGTGCTGGCCCGGGGCGAGGCCGAGGGCTGGGCCCGGGCGCTGTTCGGCTACCGCTGTGCCCCGCTGGTCTACCGCAGGCCGACGGGCGGCGGACTGTTCCGCCGCCCGTCGCGGGTGGAGTTCGTGGTCCACCACGGCGAGCACGGGCCGATGCACCCGAGCGACGTGGCGACCTACGGCGCGTGCGCCTGACTCAGAGCTCGAAGGACCGCAGCCACACCGTCTGCGCCGCACGGCGGAGGGCGGACAGCACGTCGTCGGGCAGCACCCGGTCGGTGTCGGTCAGGACGTAGCCCAGGTCGCCCGTGGTGGACAGGGACTGCCCGACCACGTTGACCCCGGCATCGGCGAGCAGCCGGTTGATGTCGGCGAGTACGCCCGGCGTGCTGGTGTGCAGGTAGGCCATCCGGAAGACGCCCTGCGGGCTCGGCGCGCCGACGTTCGGGAGACTGACCGACAGGGGAGTGGCACCCCCGGCGACGAAGTCGAGCAGCTTCGTCGAGACGAAGTGACCGATGCCCTCCTGCGCCTCCTGGGTGGAGCCGCCGATGTGCGGCGTGAGGATCACGTTGTCCAGCCCGCGCAGCGGCGACTCGAACTCGTCGCCCTGGGCCTTGGGCTCCACCGGGAAGACGTCGACCGCGGCCCCGGCGATGTGCCCGGACAGGATGTTCTCCCGCAGCGCCTGCTCGTCGATCACCATGCCGCGCGAGGCGTTGATGAACATCGACCGGGGCTTCATCGCGGCGAACTGCTCGGCCCCGAACAGGCCGGCGTTGCCGGGCCGCCCGTCGACGTGGATGGAGACGACGTCGGACTCGGCCAGCAGTGCCTCGAGCGAGGCGACCCGGCGGGCGTTGCCGTGGGCGAGCCGGTCGGCGGTGTCGTAGAAGACGACCTTGAGGCCGATGGCCTCGGCCATCGTCGACAGCTGGGTGCCGATGTTGCCGTACCCGACGATGCCCAGCGTGCGGCCACGGAACTCGTGGCTGCCACGGGCCGACTTGTCCCAGACGCCCTCGTGCATGCGCTGGGTCTTCTCGGTCAGCCGCCGGGCGAGGACGACGATCTCCCCGATCACGAGCTCGACGACGCTGCGGGTGTTCGAGTAGGGCGCGTTGAACACGGCGATGCCGCGGTCGGCGGCCGCGCCGAGGTCGACCTGGTTCGTGCCGATGCAGAAGCAGCCCACGGCCAGGAGGTCCTTCGCCGCGTCGAGGACCTCGGCGGTGACCGTGGTGTTCGACCGGATGCCGAGTACCTGCACACCGGACACCGCCTCGAGCAGCTCGTCCCCGCTCAGGGATCCGGCGCGGGTCTCGACCTCGAAGCCGGCGCGTTCGAACGCCTCGGCGGCGCCGGGGTGGATGTTTTCCAGCAACAGGACCTTCACGCCGTCCAACCTATGCCCGGGGCCGGGGGAACGGGGCAGGAGGGCGACGCATTCCACCGTCGTGGACGGGGTACCGCCCTACGCCTGCGGCGCGAAGAAGGTCCGTACCGCGTGGCCGAACCACTGGTTGCGGAAGGCCGTCGCCGCCCGGCTGACGGTCGCCCGGGGCGCCACGGCGTCGAAGCCGTGGAAGGCACCGGGGTACTCGCGGAACTCGACGGGCACCCCGGCGGCACGCAGACCCTCGACGTAGTCGACCGTCTCGTCCCGGAACGCCTCGATGCTCCCGACGTAGGTCATCGTCGGAGGGAGACCCGTGAGGTCGGTGGCCCGGGCCGGAGCGGCGTAGGCGGGCACGTCCGCGGAGCCGGACAGGTCGCCGAGATACAGCTTCCACGCCGACCGGTTGGTGACCGAGTCCCACACCGGTGCGTCGTTGTCCAGCGCGGACGGGGTCCGGCCGCGGTCGTCGATCATCGGGTAGATCGGCATCTGGAACGCGACCCGGACCTCGGCCCGGTCCCGGGCGTACAGGGTGGTCGCGGCCGTGAGGCCGCCACCGGCGCTGCCCCCGCCGACCGCGATCTGGTCGGGGCGGACGCCGAGGCGCCCGGCGTTGTCGCGCAGCCACAGCAACGTGCTGTAGCAGTCGTCCAGCGCGGCGGGGTAGGGCGCCTCGGTGCTGAGCCGGTAGTCCGGCGTGACGACGACGGCGTCGCTGCCGAGGATCAGCGGCGCCAGCGCCGCGGCCTCCATCTCGGCCGCCCCGGAGACGTAACCGCCGCCGTGGATCCACAGCAGGCCCGGTGCGTCCGGCCGGGACGCCGCGGCGCGGTAGACCAGCACCCGCAGCTGCGACCCGTCGGGCCGCGGGATCCGCTCCTCATGCCGGACCAGGCCGCGCGGCACCCTGGCGCGCAGCATCCGGTCGACGATGCCGGGCAGGGACCGTGCCCGGCGCAGGTCGTCCTCGGAGCGGGCGGAGCCGATGACGCGCCGGAGCACCTGCCCGCGGCGACGCAGCTCGGGATCGATCATGTCCTGCCGTACGCGCATTCCCCCGAGTATGCCGCGCCGGGGCCCGTGCGGGAGCGGCGTCACCCGAGCAGGGCGCGGATCTCCCCGGCGAGATCGACGGACGCGTCGATCTCGACCTTCCGGTTGGTGAGGCTCTCCACGTTGATGCCGAACGGCAGGCCGAGCCGGCGGCAGAACGCGATGAGCACCCTGGCGTTGACGAGGCACTGCTCGTAGGACGCCGCCAGCGGGTCGGGGGAGCGGGTGATCTCGGCCCGCAGCCAGCCCGGCACGTCGATACCGAGCCAGGACATGAACTCCAGGGTCTTCACCGACCCGCACGGCGCCACGGTCAGCACCACCGGTCGCGGGTCCACGCCCTGGTCCCGGCAGCCGTAGACGTAGTCGGACAGCAGGTTGCGGGTGTGGTCGAGGTCGTAGCAGACCTGGGAGACGAAGAACTCGCAGCCCGCATCCTGCTTGCGCCGCATGCGCTCGTGCTCGGTCCCCGCACCGGCGTGCCGCTCGGCGATGACGACGCCGCCCATCCGCGGCGCCCGCACGGCGGCGGCGTGCCTGCGGTGGGCCTCGGGCAGGCTCGTCCGGACCGCCTGGTGCCGCGACGCCGCGCCGACGAGCACGGTCAGCACCCGACCGTCGTCCGTCCGGGTGAACCAGCGGTCCAGCTCGTCCGGGGCGTACTTGCCGACCGCCCGATAGACGACGACGGGCCCGGCCCAGCCGGTGAGGTGCCGGTCGAGGAAGACGGCCGGGTCCATCATCGGCAGGAACGGGAACGGCCGCGGAGTCGCCGACCGGTCCGCCTCGGCGTCCACGTCGTACAGGACGAGCCCGTCGACCCGCACGTCACGGAGCCGGGCCAGGGCCGCCGCGGCGACGGCGTCCGCCTGTTCCGGTGTGCTGCTGGCCCGCGGCGGGGTCAGTCCGTAGAGCAGGACGCCGTCACGGGTCCGCGCCAGGAGGTCGTCGGTCGCGGTGGTTCCGTCGGAGGCCATCGGCCGATCATCTCAGGGGCCGGGGGACGGTCGTCGGCGTCATCCGGACGTTCGCGGCCCGGCGCCGTGCGCCCCGTGTCCGGGAGCGCGGCCCCGATACGCCGCGAACGCCGAGAGGAGCGAGGTCACGACGAATGCGGCCAGTACGGCCTGCAACGCGCGGGCTGCGGATTCGGCCGACCCCGGCCCGTTCAGGAACAGATAGCCTCCGCCGAAAACCGCTACGCCGAGTGCTCCGCACAGCTGTGCATTGGTACTGATGACACCGGAGAGATCGGCTGCGTGGCGGCCCGGCAGAACCGACGTCATCTGGCCGATCAGTGCGTTCGAACTGATACCCAGACCCAGTCCGCCGATTCCCAGGAGGAGGAAGAGAGCGGGGCCGGTACGATTCCCTGCGATCAGGTACAGCAATACGGATGCGTAGCCCACCGCCAGGACGACGCAACCGAGTGCCGACATGCTCGGGAGCGTGCGCGCCGGTATCCGGGTGAGCAGTGGCCCCGCGATCCCGAAGGCCCCGACCCAGGCGACCATGGCCGAGCCGGCGTAGGCGGGCCCGCGCGCCAGGCCCTCCTGCAGGTAGAGCGCCAGGACGAACAGCAGCGCGACGTAGGTCATGGTGGTCGCGCCGTGGGCCACGAGGGACCAGCGGATCACCGGGGAGCGGACCACGTCGATCGCGATGAGCGGCCGTTCCCCCCGCGTCGTCCGGCGGCGTTGGCTCCGTCGGAATGCGGCCGCAGCCGGGATCCCGGCCACGAGGCTCGCCCACGTCCAGGCCGACCATCCCGTCTCGGGGCCGAGGAGCAACGGGACGACGACCAGGAGGACGGTGACGGCCAGCAGCGCCATCCCGCGGAGGTCGACGTCCGCTGCGTCCCCGGTGGGCCCGTCGCGAGGCATGGTCCTCGTGGCAGCCCACACGAGCACCAGCCCGACGGGCACGTTCACGAGGAAGATGGGCCGCCAACTCGTTCCGAACAGATCGGCCGCGACCAGGACCCCGCCCAGTGCCTGGCCGGCTATCGCGCCGGTGGACAGCGCCAGTGCGTAGTACCCCAGGGCCCGGACCCGCTCGCGGCCGGTGAAGTGCTGCTGGATGTCACTCAGGACCTGGGGCACCATCAGCGCGGCGCCCGCTCCCTGCAGGATGCGCGACACGATCAGGAAGACCGGATCCGGAGCGAGCGCGCAGGCCAGCGACGCAGCGGTGAACAGTCCGGTGCCGAGCACGAAGATCCGCCGGTGGCCGTGGCTCGCTCCCAGTCGTGCGCCGGTGATGATGAGCACCGCGTAGGCCACCACGTAGCCGGAGACCACCAGGCCGGCCTGCCCTCCGGAGGCACCCAGCTCGCTCTGCAGCGCGGGCGCGGCGATGTTCGCGATCGCGGTGTCGATGTTGGCCACGAACTGCGCTGCCAGCAGCACCGCGAGCAGCCTCCACCGGTGGACGGCCGGTGGGGAGGTACCCCGGCTTCCCGTGACTCCCGTGCCGGTGCCGGACCGGGTACGCCTCGACTTTGGTTGCTCGCGGTGCATCGTCGTGTCCGTCCTGCAGGCGGGTCAGGCGATGCTCGTGCGCCGCGGTGGTCAGGCGAGTTCCGTGTAGTCGGTGGTCACCACGTCCGCGCCGCCGAGTGCGGAGGCGTCGTGGGTGGTCGTCAGGCCGACGCACAGGAGCCCCGCCGCCTTCGCCGCGGCGACCCCCGCAGGCGCGTCCTCGAACGCCACCGTCTGCGAGGGGACGACACCCAGCGCCGCGCAACCGGCCAGGAACCCCTCGGGATCGGGCTTGCCCCGCCGCACGTCCTCCGCGGTGATCATCACGGAGAAGAGGTCCGCTCCACCGACGTGGTCGAGGAGCGCCGAGGCGTGCGCTCGGAGACCGGAGGTCACCACGCCGATCGGCGTGCCCCGGGAGTGCAGCTCCTCGACGAGGGCACGCGCGCCCGGCACCGGATACGGGGGAGGGATGTCGGGGCCGTCGAGATGGCCGACGGCTTCGTCGAGGAGGCCCTGGACGGTGCTGCCCGGGAACTTGTGCACGTGGTCCGCCAGCGACTCCTGGGCACGCCGGCCGACGAAGGTGGCCAGCACGTCGTCGTTCACCTCCACCCCGTGGGCACCGAACATCCGGGTCCAGGCGGCTCTGCTGCGGTGTTCGGTGGCGACGAGGGTGCCGTCCAGGTCGAAGAGCGCCGCGCAGACGTGCGCCACGCGCGAATCCGTGTCGGTCACGGGAGGGTGTCCTCTCTCGGTTGCGATCGATTCCACGACGCGATCGGTCCAGACGGGGAGCCGCGTCGGAATCCAGGTCATTCGTCTCCCTCGGAGGAGCGCTTCTGTCCGGCTCCTGCGAGGCCTCGAATGGTCGCGTTCATCATCGATCGTCGTACCGATCAGCGTCTGGCGGGAAACAGACGTCGCGTCTCGCGGGTGTGTGACACCGCGCGTCGTCGCAGGGGCGGGAATCCGCAGTTCTGCTACTGTGTCGCCAGGAATGCGCCCTGGATTCGACTGACGCCGTTCCGTTGGAGAAATCGGCGAAATCGGCAGAGACTGATCGCGGAAGGGCGTGCGCGACCGACGTGTTCGACTCGTGGTCGCACAGCCGATCATGGAGCCGGGGGAGCGGGATCGCCCTCCGCACCGCTGCCCGGATGTCTCGAGGAATCCCGCCCGGGCGGAGCGAACGCCCTCGATCCGATCGGCCCGGCGACCGGACCCTCGTAGGTCCTGTTCGCCGTCGAGCACACGCCGCCCGGCAGTGCGCGCTTCCCGGGAGCGCCGACGCGGCACACCGAGCACGTCTCGAGGCTGGGGATGGGGGTGCCGTTCGCCCAGCCCGACGCGGTGGCACCGGACTCAAACTGTCATAACGTTCATTATCGGCTCAACACTGATCGCCGGAGATGGCAGCGAGACGGGGTCGGCCCGGCGGCCGGACCGACCCCGTCGTCGCTCAGCTCCCGCCGCCGCGGCCGGTGGCCTCCTGCAGCTCGTCGATCCGCCGGGAGGCCTCGGCCTTGCTGAGGCCGTCGAGGTCGTCCGGCGCGTCCTTGCCCGCCTGCTGCAGCAGCGTCTCCAGGTACGACCGCTGCGGACCGGTCATCGGCTCGTCGCCGGTCGTCCAGTCGGCGGGGTCCTTCTCGGCCGCCGTCGGGTCCACGGTGTCGCTCGTGTGGTCATTCGTCATGGGTCGAACGTATCTTCGATCCGGTCTCCCCGCTCGGTGGGCGCCGCCCGGTCGCGCAAACTGTCATAACGACGGCCGGGTCCCGTGCGGACCGGATCGCTAGGCTCCAGGAGTGCCGCTGGACGAGTACCGCCGCAGACGCGATGCGCGGCGCACCCCGGAGCCCGTTCCGGAGTCCGAACCCGATCCCGGCGGACCCGGCGGCCGATTCGTCGTCCAGGAGCACCGCGCCACCGCCCTGCACTGGGACCTGCGCCTGGAGCGCGACGGCGTCCTCGCGTCCTGGGCGGTGCCCAAGGGGCTGCCCGAGGACCCCGAGACGGTGCGGATGGCGGTGCGTACCGAGGATCACCCGATCGAGTACCTGGACTTCCACGGCGAGATCCCGCGCGGCGAGTACGGCGGCGGCCGGATGACCGTCTGGGACTCCGGGCGCTACGACACCGAGAAGTGGAACGACCGGGAGGTCGCCGTCGTCCTGCACGGCGAGCGGGCCCGCGGCCGCTACGTCCTGCTGCACCGGCCCGCGGAGCGCGCCGACCGGTGGCTGCTGCGGCGGACGCGCGAGCAGCCCGAGGGCTCGGCCCCGGCCGGGGTACCGCTCCCCCACGATCTCGTGCTCGCCGTCGCCACACCGGCGGACCGATTGCCCGAGGGCGAGGGCTGGCGGGTGCGTCCGGTCTTCGGCGGCCGCCGGGTGCTCGTCCGCAGCGACGGTGGACGGGTCTCGTTGCTCCCGGCCGGACCCGACGGGATCCCGGGCGACCCGGTCGCGGCGCCGGAGGGGCTGCGGACGCTGGGGTACGACCTCGGCTCCGGCGGGCACCTGCTCGATGCGGAGCTGACCGCCCGGGGCGAGCTGTGGATCATCGACGTCCTGCACACCGGAGGCCGCGACGTCCGCGCGCTCCCCCTCGACGAGCGCCGGGCCCTGCTCGACGCCCTGCCGGTGGACGGACCGCAGCGTCGCCGGGCGCCGCTCTACCCGGGTGCGGGGGCGTCCCTGCTCGACGCCGTCCGGCGCCAGGGACTGCCCGGCGCCGTGGCGCTGCGGGAGGGGTCGGCGTACCCGGCGGGGGCCACCGGCGACTGGCAGGAGGTGCTGGTGGACCGGCGCCAGCGAACGGCAGCGAACCGAGACGGCCACGGCCGGGCCGCACTGAGCAACCCGGACAAGGTCCTCTACCCCGCCACCGGGACGACCAAGGCCGACGTCCTGGGCCACTACCTCACCGTCGCGGAGGCGATGCTGCCGCACCTGGACGGCCGTCCCACGACGCTCAAGCGCTGGCCGGACGGGGTGGAGGGATCGTCGTTCTTCGAGAAGAACGTGTCCCGGCACGCCCCGTCGTGGCTGCGTACGGCCCGGGTCGGGACGCCCGGCGGCCGCTCGGAGACCGCCGACTTCGCCGTGCTCGCCGACGCCGAGGGACTGGCCTGGGCGGCGAACCTGGCCGCGCTGGAGCTGCATGTCCCGCAGTGGCGGCTCGGTCCCCGCGACGGCCGGCACCCGCCGGACCGCGTCGTGTTCGATCTCGACCCCGGTGAGGGCACGACGGTCCTCGACTGCTGCCGGATCGCGTTGCGGTTGCGTGCGGTGCTGGACGAGTTCGGGTTGCAGGCGTGGCCCTCGACGTCGGGGGGCAAGGGGATGCAGCTCTACGTCCCGGTCCGGGTCACCGAGGCCGAGCGGACCGCGGAGTTCGCTCGGGAGGTCGCCGAGCGGCTCGCGGCCGAGGATCCGAAGGACACGACCGCGGTCATGGCCCGGGCCCGGCGCCGGGGCAAGGTGTTCGTCGACTGGAGCCAGAACAACACCGCCAAGACGACCATCGCGTCCTACTCGCTGCGCGGGCGGGAGCGCCCCACCGTGGCCACCCCGATCACCTGGGACGAGGTGGAGGCCTGCCGGGACCCGGAGGATCTGGTGTTCACCTGCGCCGACCTGCCCGCGCGGCTGGACACCCACGGGGATCTCATGCGACCGCTGCTCGACACCACGGGTTTCCGGTTGCCCCGTGGTGGGGCGGTCACGAGGCTGGGAGGCTGAGCGGGTGCCCCACCCGTACCTCGCCGGTCCCCATCCCCGTGCCTACGCCCACCGGGGCTGGCACGTCGGCGAGCTGGCCGACTGCGAGAACACCCTCGCCGCGTTCGTCGCGGCCGCGGACCACGGGCTGGGCTACGTGGAGCTGGACGTGCACGCCAGCGCCGACGGCGTGCCGTTCGTGCACCACGACCCGGTACTGGACCGCACGACCGACCGGACGGGGCGGATCGACCGGCTCCCCGCCGCCGAACTCGACACCGTGCGGGTCGGCGGGCGCGAACCGCTGCCGCGGCTGTCCGCCGTGCTGGCCGCCGTGCCGGGGGTCCGGATGACGATCGAGCTGAAGTCGGACGCGGTCGTCGCCCCGGCCCTCGCCGTGCTCGACGCGGCGGACGCCTGGGACCGGGTCTGCCTGGGGTCGTTCGAGGACCGGCGGCTGACCGCGGCCCGCTCGGCCGCCGGGCCGCGCCTGTGCACCTCGATGGGCCGCGCCGCGGTGACCGTGCTCCGGGCCAGGGCGTGGGGTGTGCCGGGCCGGTTGCTCCCGGCACCGGCCGGCGTGCTCGCCCAGGTCCCACCGGCGTTCGGGGTGGTGCCCGTCGCGTCCGACCGGCGGTTCGTCGCGGCGGCGCACGCATCGGGCCGGGAGGTGCACGTGTGGACGGTGGACGAGCCGGCCGGCATGAACCGGCTGCTCGACCTCGGCGTCGACGGGATCCTGTCCGACCGGCCCGACCTGCTGCTGGGGGTCCTCGGCGAGCGGTCCGGATCTGCGTGATCACACGGAGGCCGGCCCGGTGTCCCGCCGATACGCTCCCGGCGTGACCGCACCGCCACTGTCCGACGTCCCGTCCCGGCGATCTCGGGTCTGGGCCTGGGGGCTCTGGGACTGGGGCTCCTCGGGCTTCCAGCACATCGCCCTGACCTTCGTCTTCTCGGTGTACCTGACCGACTCGGTCGGCGCGGACCTGCCGGGCGACGTCCCGGCGAACAGCTGGCTGGCCTGGTCCACCGCCGCCGCCGGGGTCCTCATCGCGGTGCTGGCGCCGGTGATCGGGCGCAGCGCGGACCGCGCCGGGCGGCGGCTGCGGGCCACCGGGGGGTGGACGGCGCTGGTCGTGCTGTCGATGGCCGCGATGTTCTTCGTCCGCGACGACTGGTCCTACCTCTGGCTCGGCCTGCTCCTGCTCGGCGCCGCGTCGATCTTCGCCGAGCTCTCCTACGTCTCGTACTACGCGCTGATGGCCCAGGTCTCGACGCCGTCGACGGTCGGGCGGGTGTCCGGATTCGGCTGGGCGATGGGCTACGTCGGCGGGATCGTCCTGCTGCTGGGGGTCTACCTCGCGTTCCTCTCCGGCGACGGCGGTCTGCTCGGCGTCCCCACCGGCGACGGGCTCGACGTCCGGATCTCGGTCCTGGTCGCGGCCGGGTGGTTCGCGGTGTTCGCCGTCCCGATGTTCGTGCTGCTGCCCGAGACGCCGCCGGTCGCCCCCGGGGCGCCCCGGCTCGGCGTCGCCGGTGCGTACCGGGCGCTGGTGCGGGACCTGCGCGCGCTCTACCGGTCGAGCCCGCACACGGTCTGGTTCCTCGGGGCGAGCGCGCTCTACCGGGACGGGCTGAACGCCATCTTCGCCTTCGGCGGGGTGCTCGCGGTGACGGTGTACGGCCTCGCCCCGGGCCAGGTGCTCGTGTTCGGCGTGGCGATCAACGTGGTCTCCGCCCTCGGCGCGTTCGTCGGCGGCCGGCTCGACGACCGCATCGGCCCGAAGGCGGTGGTGCTCGGCTCGCTGGTGGGCCTCGTCGCGGTCGGGACCGTCCTGCTGTTCGTGAGCGGGCCGACGGCGTTCTGGGTGTTCGGGCTGGTACTGGGGGTGTTCGTCGGCCCGGCGCAGGCGTCCTCGCGGTCCTACCTGCTGCGGATGTGCCCGGCCGGCCAGGAGGGTCAGATGTTCGGGCTCTACGCCACCACCGGGCGGGCCGTCTCGTTCCTCGCGCCTGCGCTGATCGGCCTGTTCACGTACCTGTTCGGCTCCGACCGGGCCGGGATGGCCGGGATCGTGCTCGTGCTGCTGGCCGGGGTCGTGGCGCTGTCCGGCGTTCGGTCCCCCGCACTCGCCCGTTCGCATTCCGCCAGGTGAACAGTGGTCGACGGCTGTGTGATTAGCGACACACATGGCTGACACGTCACATCAGCGTGTGTAACGGCGCGCAATAGGGAACACTGGCTCATCGGGCGCAACGAGGGTTACCCCTGGGTAGAATCAGGGGGAACCAGCCTGCCCCGCCGCCGGAATAGTGTAGCGCCGCGAACGTTACACCCGGTGGCGGCGACGTAACCGGTCGAGGTGCCGCCGCCTCGACAGACCGCAAGGAGGGTGACGACGCATGGCCGACCGCGTTCTGCGTGGCAGCCGGCTCGGGGCTGTCAGCTACGAGACCGACCGCAACCATGACCTGGCGCCGCGACAGATGGTCCGTTATGTGTCCGAGTCCGGTCACGAGTTCGAGGTGCCGTTCGCGAACGACGCCGAGGCCCCGGCGACCTGGGAGTCGCCGCAGGGGGGCGTCGGCCGCCGGGTCGACGGCATCGAGCCGGAGCAGAAGAAGCAGAAGCCCCCGCGTACGCACTGGGACATGCTGCTCGAGCGGCGTTCCATCGCCGAGCTCGAGGAACTGCTCAACGAGCGACTGGAGCTGCTGCGCGAGCGGCGCGCCGAGATCGCCTGAGTTCGGACACGGCACGATCGGAGCCCGGATCCCCCGCACGGGGGTCCGGGCTCCGGTGTGTGCGGGGCCGGACGGTCAGGAGCGGGCGCCCTCGGTGACCGGCCCGGCCGGCTCCTGCGGGATGTCACCACGCCCGAACCGGTAGGACAGGCCCCAGCAGGTCACCCGCCAGAGCGCCTCGGCCACGATCGAGCTGCTCATCTTCGAGGCGCCCCGCTCGCGCTCGGCGAAGGTGATCGGGACCTCGCGGACGGTGAAGCCGGCCCGGACGGCGCGCCAGGCCATGTCCACCTGGAAGCAGTAGCCCTGCGAGGCGATCGTCTCGAGGTGCAGCGCCTCGAGCACGGCGCGCCGGTAGACGCGGAAGCCCCCGGTGATGTCCCGGATCGGGACGCCGAGCGCCAGCCGCGAGTAGAGGTTGCCCCCGCGGGAGAGCACCTCGCGGTGCCACGGCCAGTTGAGGACCTCGCCGCCGGGCACGTACCGCGACCCCAGGACGACGTCGGCGCTGTCGAGCGCGGCGAGCAGGGCCGGGAGGTCCTCGGGGGCGTGCGAGCCGTCGGCGTCCATCTCCACCACGACCTGGTGCTCGCCGGACAGCGCGTACCGGAATCCGTCGAGGTAGGCGGCACCGAGACCGGCCTTGGCCCCCCGGTGCAGCACCCGTACCCGGGGGTCGGCGGCGGCCAGTTCGTCGGCGAGTTCACCGGTACCGTCCGGGCTCGCGTCGTCGACCACGAGGACGTCGGCGTGCGGGACCGCCGCATGCACCCGGGCCACCGCAGGACCGAGGTTCTCGCGTTCCTCGTAGGTCGGCACGACGACCAGCACCGCACCCGGTGGTTCCGCCATTATCGTCCTTCCACGACCCCGAACGCCGTTCCGGCGACGGCGACCGACCCTACTGCCTCGCCGCGCTCCCCGGGGCCCGGTACGGGAAGCCGGGGCGGCTCGGCCCGGCCGGGCACCCGCCCGTCCGCCGGTGCACGGTCGTCCGGACAGCCTAGTCGGCCTGGGAAGACCGGGCCGCGGCGTGCCCGGGACGCGGGCTCAGCGCGCCCCGGCGAGCAGGTGCGCGTTGCCGAGCGCGTCGAGGACGCCGGGAGCGGCCGGGACGCCGTCGCGCTCGCCGCGCAGGAACCACTCGTAGCCGTAGGCGGCCGCGAAGGCGTCGTCCGGGACGCTCGCCGGATCGATCTGGCTGGCGTGGGCCAGCATCGCCTCGCGCTTGACGGCGAGATCCGCGCCGGTGCCGCCGACGGCGACCGCGATCTCCGCGGTGACCCGGCCGAAGGGGCCACCCGCGGCGCGGGCCGCACCGTGCACGAGGTGCCGGTCGCGGGCGGAGAGCGCGAGGTGCTCGCGGTCCACCGTCATCCGGTAGCCGGTGGTCCCGGTGAGGGCGACGGCCACCGCACCGGCGGCGTGCGCGGCCCGGTGGTCGGGATGGCCGTAGATGCCGTGGTCGTCGTCGTGCAGGACGGTCCCGGCGGCCTCGGCGTCGACGAGCTCGGCGACCCGGCGGCCCAGCACGACCGGGTCGGCACCGGCCAGTGCGTGCGGGTGGGTGGTGCCGGGGCCGCCGGGCAGCCCGGAGTCGCGGTGGCCGAGCAGCACCAGCCGGGAGACCCCCAGCAGGGCGGCGGCGTCCTCCAGCTCCCGCAGCCTGCGGTGGGTGACGGACTCCCCCGTCGCGAGCGGGAGCCGGGAGCCACCGAGGTCGCCGCCGGTCGCCATCACCAGGACGATGCGGGCCCCGGCGTCGGCGAGCCGGCGCAGGGTCAGGCCGGTGAAGATGGACTCGTCGTCGGGGTGGGCGTGCAGGGCGAGGACGGTCTCGCCGGAGAGGTCACGGGTACGGGACCCGGAAGGGTGGTGCAGGGGCACGGGGTGATCGCTTCGCGTGCGGGGCCGGGGCGGCCGATCGGACGGGACCGGGTACGGGTCACGTGCCGGCGGACGCGCGGGGGCTCAGCGTCGAGGGCACGGACCCGGACGACAGCACCACGCGGCGGCGCGCAGGACGGCGCGCGCGGCGGGGGTCGTCGGGTCGATCACGCGGAGCATCATGACAGCACCCCCCGCCGGATGCCACGGCGGGGGGTGCGAGACCGCTCACAGATCCCCGGCCGCTGTGGGGCGGCGCGGGGACGGATCGGTGGCCGGCTCAGTAGTCGGCTCAGTAGTCGGCTCAGTAGTCGGCTCAGTAGTCGGCTCAGTAGTCGGCTCAGTAGTCGGCTCAGTAGTCGGCTCAGTAGTCGGCCTTCGGCATGATGATCCAGAGCACCAGGTAGATCACGAACTGCGGGCCGGGCAGCAGGCAGGACAGCACGAACAGGAACCGGACGGTGCCGCGGCCCATGCCGAACCGCTCGGCCAGACCGGCGCACACGCCCGCGATCACCGTCCCGTTGCGCGGTCGGACGAGTCGGCGGGACTGCGGCATGTTCACCGGGCTTCTCCTTCGATCACTTCGGGTGGTACGGCTCCAGCCTGTCAGGTCCCGGGGTGGTTCCGCTCGGGGACACCCCGAGACCGCCCCGGGTTCGGACCCCGAGGGCCCGGACGCTCAGAGGACGACGAGCTCGCGCGGGTTGCGGTTGAGCCGCTCGACGCCGTCGTCGGTGACGACGACGATGTCCTCGATCCGGGCGCCCCACCGGCCGGCCTGGTAGATGCCCGGCTCGACGGAGAAGGCCATACCGGCCTCCAGGACGAGGTCGTTGCCGTCGACGATGTAGGGCTCCTCGTGCACGTCGAGCCCGATGCCGTGCCCGGTCCGGTGGATGAAGTGCTCGCCGTGTCCCGCGGCGGCGATGTGCGCACGGGCCGCCCGGTCGATGTCGGCCGCGGTGGCGCCGGGCCGCACGGCCGCGACGGCGCGTTCCTGGGCCTCCTGCAGCACGGCGTAGGTCTCGGCGACCTCGGGCGCGGGTGCGCCCCCGACCACGTAGGTGCGGGTGCAGTCGGAGTTGTACCCGCCGGGCAGCGGGCCGCCGATGTCGATGACGACCACGTCGCCGGCCTCGACGACCCGCTCCGAGACGTCGTGGTGCGGGCTGGCGCCGTTCGGCCCGGAGCCGACGATGACGAACGCGGCGGCCGTGTGTCCCTCGGCGAGGATGGCGGCGGACACGTCGGCACCGATCTCGGCCTCGGTGCGGCCCGGACGCAGCCACTCCCCCATCCGGGCGTGCACCCGGTCGATGGCCGCACCGGCGTCGCGCAGGGCGGCGATCTCGCCGGCGTCCTTGCGCATCCGCAGCTCGCGCAGGACGGAGCCGGCGAGCGCCTGCGGGACGTCCGGGAACGCGGCGCGCAGCCCGAGCACGTGCCGGGCGGCCATGTCGTCGTCCACCGAGGTGTGGGTGGGGCCGCCGGCGAGGTCGGTGACCAGCCGGTACGGGTCCTCCCCGTCGGTCCAGGTCACCAGCTCGACGCCGAGCGCCTCCAGCGGGATGCCGGCGAACCCGGGCGCCTCCAGGGCCGGGACGACCAGGGCGGGCGGGGCCCGGTGCCCGGCGGCCGGCACGACGAGGCAGGTGAGGCGCTCGTGCGAGGAGCCGTCGAACCCGGTCAGGTAGCGCAGGTCGGTACCGGGGGTCAGCAGGAGGACGTCGGTGCCCTGGTCGGCGGCGTGTTCACCCGCCCGGCGCAGCCGGTCGGCGAGCAGCTCGGTGGGGACGGCGTGGGTCATGGTCCGCAGCGTATGCGCGCACGGAGGGTGTACGACCGCCACCCGGGCGAGCGAACGGCGGGATCACTCCCCGTCGAAGGCGTCCGGATGGGCGGTCACGGTGCCGGCCAGCTCGACGAGCTTGACGTTGAGGTCCTGCGAGGTCCGGCGGAGCACGTCGAACGCCTCGTCCGCCCCCATCCCGCGGCGGGCCATCAGGATCCCCTTGGCCTGGCCGATCACGTCGCGCGAGGCGACGGCCTGCCGCAGCTGGGTCTCCTGCAGCTCGGCGGCGGAGACGGCGGCACAGGTCGCCAGCGCCAACGACGCGTGCGTGGACAGCAGCAGCAACCGGTCCCGGTCGGCCGGGGTGAAGGCGCCGGCGGTCCCGGCGTAGACGTTCAGCGCGCCCGGGAGGTGCGGCGGTTCGCAGTCCGGGACCAGCGAGCACGCCAGGACCGACAGGTACCCGTGCCGGACGGCGGAGCCGGCGAACTCCGGCCAGCGCGGGTCGATCCGCAGGTCGTCGGCGACCGCCAGGGCCGGGCCGTCGGCCCTCGCGGCGGCGACGCACGGGCCGAGGCCGCTGCGGTACTGGGCCTGGTCGATGTCCGACGCCGCCGGTCCGGTCTCGATCGGGGTGTGGAAGCTCCCGTCGTCCTGCCGGAGGGTGACGCTGACGAGGTCCGCGGCCGGGATCACCCGGCGGGCCGCGCCCACCACCCTGGCCAGGACGTCGGCGATGCTGCCGGCGGCCAGGAGCGAGCCGGTCAGGCCGGCGAACTCGCGGGCCAGCGGCCCGAAGTCGGTGAGCCCGGTCTCGGCGAGCCCGCCCCGGTCCTCGGCGGCGACGAACCGCGCGCGGTCCTCGGCCCATTCCTGCTCGCTCTCGCCGACCGGCGCCGTACCGCTGTGCTCCACACCGAACATGATGCACGGAACCGCCGGGACCGCGCCGCGGACCCGGGCCGGAGCTGCAAGACTCTGCGGCCATGAGCGACCGCCCGCTGCTGCTGCTGGACTCCGCCAGCATGTACTTCCGCGCCTACTTCGGGGTCCCGGAGAGCATCACCGCGCCCGACGGCACACCCGTCAACGCGGTACGCGGGTTCACCGACATGATCGCCCGCCTGGTGACCGAGCACCGGCCGGCCCGGCTGGTGGCGTGCCTGGACCTGGACTGGCGGCCGGCGTTCCGGGTGGCGGCGCTGCCGTCGTACAAGGCGCACCGGGTGGAGACGGCCCGGGCCGCGGACGAGGTACCGGCCGGGGTGCCCGAGGAGGTGCCGGACACCCTCGCGCCGCAGGTGCCGATCATCACCGAGGTGCTGGCCGCGGCCGGGATCTGCACCGGCGGAGCGGTCGGGCACGAGGCCGACGACGTCATCGGCACCCTGGCCGACGGCGAGGCGACCGACCCGGTCCTCGCCGTGTCCGGGGACCGGGACCTCATGCAGATCGTGCGCGACGGTGCCGCCGGGCGGGCCCCGGTCCGCCTGCTCTACATCGGCCGCGGCCTGAACAAGGCCGAGAACCTCGGGCCGGACGAGCTCGCGGCCAAGTACGACCTGCCGCGGGACCGGGCCGGTGCGGCGTACGCCGAGATGGCGATGCTGCGCGGTGACCCGTCGGACGGCCTGCCCGGTGTGCCCGGGGTCGGGGCGAAGACGGCGGCGACGCTGGTCGGCCGGTTCGGCTCGTGGGCGGAGCTGCTGGCGGCGGTCCGGGACGGGGACCCGCGCCTGGCGGCCGGGCCCCGGGCGAAGCTCACCGCGGCGCGGGACTATCTCGACGTCGTCGAGCCCGTGGTGCGGGTGGTGACCGACGCACCGGTCGAGTTCAGCCGGGCCGACACGGTGCTGCCTGCGGAGCCGGTGGACCCCGGGCGGCTCGACGAGCTGGCCGCCCGCTGGGGCCTGGAGTCGTCGGTGGGCCGGCTGCGGACGGCGCTGGCGGCCGCCGCGGGCTGAGCCGGGCCGCGGCGCCCGGCCCGGATCGCTCAGTCAGGGGCGCCGGAGCGCCGCGACCGGGGCGCGGCCCGGGTGTGGATCTTCTCGCCCTGCGGCCCGAACAGGCTGAGCACCTCCACCGGCCGGTTCCGGTCGGCCGCGCCGAACCAGTGCGGGACGTGCGTGTCGAACTCGGCCGCCTCCCCGGCGCCGAGCACGATGTCGTGCTCGCCCAGGACCAGGCGGAGCCTGCCGTCGAGGACGTAGAGCCACTCGTAGCCCTCGTGCACCTGGGGCGACGGGTCATCGCCGCGCCACGGGACGACCATCTTGAACGCCTGCAGACCACCGGGGCGCTCGGTGAGCGGGACGACGGTGGTGCCGTGCACCGTCCTGGCCCGCAGCCGCACCCGGGGATCGCCGACCGGCGGCGCGGCGACCAGCTCGTCCAGCGGGACCTGGTAGGCGGCCGCCAGCGGCAGCAGCAGTTCCAGTGTCGGCCGACGGCCACCGGACTCCAGACGGGACAGGGTGCTGACCGAGATCCCGGTGCCGGCCGCCACCTCGCCCAATGTCATGCCGCGTTCACTGCGCAGGCCCGCCAACCGGGTGCCGACCCCGGCGAGGGTGTCGGCGATCGCGTCGTCCATGCCGAGCAGTTTGCCATTCCAGCAACGATGTTTGCCAGTTTCGCTCCGTGCGGCGCACGGTGGTGTCATGACTGAGTACGACGTGATCGTCATCGGCGGTGGTGCGGCCGGCCTGTCCGGTGCGCTGGTCCTGTCCCGGTCCCGCTGGCGGGTCCTGGTCCTCGACGACGGCACCCCGCGCAACGCCCCCGCCGACGGGGTGCACAACTGGCTCACCCGCGACGGGCTCCCGCCGGCCGAGATCGGGCGGATCGGCCGGGCCGAGGTGACCGGGTACGGCGGCCGGGTGCGCGACACCCGTGCGGTCGGCGCCCGAGCGCTGCCCGGCGGCGGGTTCGCCGTCACGACCGCCGACGGCGACGAGGTCACCACCCGCCGGGTCCTCGTCACGACCGGACTGACCGACGAGCTCCCGCCGGTCGACGGGCTGGCGGCGCACTGGGGAGGGGCGGTGTTCGCCTGCCCGTTCTGGCACGCCTGGGAGTTCCGCGACACCCGGATCGGGGTGCTGTCCACCGGCCCGCACGACCTGATGAAGGCGCACATCGCGACCCGGTGGAGCACCGAGGTGACGTTGTTCCTGCACACCGGGCCGGAACCGGACGCCGACCAGTGGGCCGGCTACGCGGCGCGCGGGATCTCCGTCGTCGACGGGACGGTCACCGGCGTCACCACCGGTGCGGACGGCGCACTGACCGGGATGCGGCTGGGGTCGGGCGTCGTCGTGCCGGTTGACGCCCTCACCGTGTCACCGGTGGCCCGGGCGCGGGCCGGGTTCCTCGACGGCCTCGGGCTCGCCGTGGCCGCCCACCCGTCGGGGCTGGGCGACCACCTGCCGGCCGATCCGGGTGCGGCGACGGCGGTACCCGGGGTCTACGCGGCCGGGAACGTCACCGACCCGATGGCGACCGTCCCGGCCGCCGTCGCCGCCGGGGCACAGGCGGCCGCCGCGATCACCCGCGACCTGCTCCTCGCCGATCTCGACGCGGCGGTGGCCGCGGCCCGCGACGGCTTCTCCGCCGGGGCGGAGCGGGCGTGCGCCGACGCGGTCGCCGGTGACCGGGTGCACGGTCTCGTGCCCTGATCCCCGGGCTAGAACGGCGTACCGCACCACGGGACCGGCCCGGGCACGGCGAACACCGCGTCCGCCCGGGCCGCGGCACCCGGCGTGTGCTCGCTCCACTGACCGGCCGCCACCAGCGACGACGGCGCCCGGTCCCCCAGGAACGCCGGTGCGAGCGAGGCCACGGAGCACTCGATGTCGGGGGCGGCGTCCGCGGCGGGGCGGGCCCCGCCGGACCCGACGCTCCAGGTCCCGGAACCACCGAGGACCGGGTCGTGCAGGCGCAGCACGACCGGCCGGGCGTCGCCCCAGGTCCGCGCCCCGAGGGCGGCCGCCACGTCGACGACGCGCAACCACAGGTCGTCGGTCCGGGCGAGCACCTTGTGCCGGCGCGGATCGGCGAGCAGCAGGTCGAGGTCCTCGTCGAGCGGGCGGCCCCAGGCACGCACGGCCCCGGCGAGGTCGATGCCGGCGAGGAACCGCCAGAGCCCGGCGGTCGCCGCGGGGGTGGCCGCCCAGAGCTGCGCGACGGCGATCTCCTCGGGCTCGTCGCGGACCGGGTCACCGGCGGCCACCGACCACACGGCGAAGCCGTCGTCGCCGTCCGGGCCGCGGTGCACGGCCGTACCCAGGAACCCCGTCGCCGTCGGGCCGGTCGAGAACAGGCGGTCCCACCAGCGGGCGGTGGCGGTCATCCCCGCCGGGCGGGCCCCGGCGAGACGTTCCTGCAGCGCGGGCAGGACCTGCCGGGCCGCGGACCGGTCGAGCATCCGCACCCGGCCACCGGCCGGGGCCTCCGGCCGCCAGTCCGGGCGGGAGGTGAGCCGGACGCGCTCGGCCCGGGACGCCACGCCGTAGCCGAACCGGCCGTAGATCGCCGACTCGCTGGCGTGCAGCACCGTCGCGACGTCGCCGCGGTCCCGGGCGGCGGTCAGCTGCGCGCGCATCAGTGCGGACAGCCGCCCGGCCCGGGTGGCGTCGGCCCGCACACCGACCGCGCTCACCGCCGCGGCGGGGACCCGGTCGCCGCCGGGCAGGGTGAGCCGGGTCGGGAACGAGTTCGCGCACCCGGCGACCTCACCGTCCGCGGTGTAGACGCCCAGCCAGTGCTCGTCCGCGGCCTGGCCGTGGGCCGCCCAGTCCTCGTCACTGGACGACCCGCGCAGCAGCGAGCCCTCGAAGACGGCGTAGGCGGCTCGGCGGTCGGCCGGATCGGTCAGGTCCCGGACATCGTGATCAATGCTCACGCCCGGGCAGCCTGCCGCCGCAGCGCCCGCGGCGCCACCGGATTCACCGGTCAGACCCGGTTGACCTGGTAGTCGCCGTCGTCGGAGGTCACCACGCCGGGTACCTCCACCTGCTCGCCGTCCACCACGGCCTGGCAGGAGAACGTCGTCCCGGTGGACACGACCACGTCGTCCGGGCACTGGACGGCGCCGACCTCGAGACCGTAGTCCTCGGACAGCACCTGCCCGACGCCGGTCTGCAGCGCCGTCTGGTCGAAGTAGCTGGGGAGCAGCCAGCCCGGCCACACCAGCGCCGCGACCAGCCCGAGCGCGACGAGCAGCGCGACGACCCCGCCGATCACGCCCCACTTCTTGCCCGCGCTCGGCGGGCGGCGCACGGCCTGCCGGGGCGCCCAGGGCTCGTCACCCTCCTCGACCGCTCCCCAGCCGCCGCCGTCGCCGCGGCCGTGGGTGGCGGCGGGCGCCGGGGCGCCCCAGTCCCCGGCACCGGCGGGGACCGCGTCGGTCTGTTCCTCCCGGGCCCGCCGGCGGGCGGCCCGGCGTCCGGTCGGCACCGCCCAGGTGTCGCCCTGGTCCTGCGGGGCGTCGTCACCCCAGAGCGGAGCGGCCCGGGTCGCGTCGTCGTCGCCGCGGCGGCCGCCGTCGCGGGGTGCGGTCCGGTCACCGCCCTGTGCACCCCACCCGCCGGTGTCCTGCGGGCCCCACGCCCCGGTGTCCTCCCGGCGCCATCCGCCGGTGTCCTCCGGCCGCCAGGCGCCGGTGTCGTCCGGACGCCGGGTCTCCTGCGCCGCCCAGCCGCCGGTGGTGGCCGCCCCGGTGTCGCGGGGACCGGCCGGGTCCCACCCGGCGTCGGGCCCGCTGCGGTCGGCCCAGCCGTCCCGCGCGTCGCGCTCCGGGGCCCACGCTCCGGTGTGCTCCAGTCCGTCCCGGCTGTCGGCCGCGCCCCACCCGCCGGGCGGCGGAGTACCCCATGCGGGCAGTTCCCCCGTCCGCTCGGTGGCATCCGCGTCGTCGTCCGGGTACCGACCGGGACCCTGCGGGTTGCTCATCGCCGACCTCTCGCCATCGTGCTCACGTCATTCCATCCCCGCCGCGACCACGCCGCGGCGCACGGCACCGGATGCCCGGTGCGCGGCCCGCCCGACGCCGCTCGACCGGCCGGCCACGCCGGCGATCTGGTCGAGCAGGTCGAGCACCTGCCGGGCCCAGCGTACGAAGTCCCCCGCGGAGAGTTCGTGCCCGTTGCGCTCAGCGGCCGCCAGCACCTCGGCGAGCGACTCCCCGCGCGCCCAGCGGTGCATCGGCCACGCGAAGGCGAGGTCCGGGGCCCGGGTGCGCTCGGCCTTGTGCCGGCGCTGGTCGGCGTCCAGTTCCTCCCAGATCCGGACGGTGCGTTCCAGCGCGTCGGCGACCGGCCCCTGCGGCAGCCGCGGCATCGGCGCGTCGTCCCGGCGGGACTCGTACACCAGTGCCGAGACGACCGCCGCCAGCTCGTCGGGTTCCAGCCCCTCCCAGGACCCGGCGCGCAGGCACTCCGCGGCCAGCAGGTCCGACTCGCCCCACAACCGGGCCAGCACCCGGCCGTGCGCGGTCACCTCGTCGCCACCGCGGGCGACCTCGCCGGCGGGCACCAGGTAGCCACGCTCGGTCAGCAGGGCCCGGATCCGGTCGAACGCCCGGGCGAGCGAGTTCGTGGTCGCGCGCACCTTCTGGCGCAACGTCTCGGTCTCGCGTTCCAACCGGGCGTGCCGCTCGCCCCACCGGGCGTGCGCCTCGCGGTCGTCGCAGCCGTGGCAGGGGTGCGACCGCAGCGCGCGGCGCAGGGTGGCCAGCTCCGGATCGTCCTGCACGCCGTGCCGGCGCCGCTGGTGCGGTGCCCGGCCCTCGCCGAGCCGGGAGTTACGCAGCGACGACGCCAGGTCCCGGCGGACCTGGGGTGAGCGGTGCTCGACGTGGCGGGGCAGCTTGATCCGGCCGAGCACCTCGACCGCGTCGACGAAGTCCGCCGCCGAGAGCCGGCCGGCCCAGCGGTCCTCCGTGCACACCAGCGGGCGCGGGTCGGCGTCGCGGCCCTGGGCCGAGACCGCACCGATCCCGGGGTCGAGCACGACGGCGATCCCGGCGCGCCGGCCCGACGGGACGGCGATGACGTCGCCGGCCCGCAACTCGCGCAACGACTCGGCGGCGGAGTCCCTGGACTCCGCGGTGTTCTGCCGGCGCAGCGACTTCTCCCGCTCGGAGAGCCTGCGGCGCAGGTCGGCGTACTCGGTGAAGTCACCGAGGTGGCAGGCCATCGACTCGCGATAGCCCGCCAGCGCCTCGGCGTTGCGGTCGATGCGCCGGGCCAGGCCGACCACCGAGCGGTCGGCCTGGAACTGGCCGAACGAGCGCTCCAGCAGGTCCCGGGCGGCGTCGGTGCCGAGCCGCCCGACGAGGTTGACCGACATGTTGTAGACCGGCCGGAAGGAGCTGCGCAGCGGGTAGGTCCGGGTGGAGGCGAGCCCGGCGACCTGTGCCGGGTCCATGCCCGGCGTCCAGAGCACGACGGCGTGCCCCTCCACGTCGATCCCGCGC
Organism: Pseudonocardia sp. HH130630-07; assembly: GCF_001698125.1. Taxonomy (NCBI): domain Bacteria; kingdom Bacillati; phylum Actinomycetota; class Actinomycetes; order Pseudonocardiales; family Pseudonocardiaceae; genus Pseudonocardia; species Pseudonocardia sp. HH130630-07. Next base: position 5,463,894 of record NZ_CP013854.1, read on the forward strand.
CGCCCGGCCCGCCCGGTGAGCTGCGTGTACTCCCCCGGCGTGAGGTCGACGTGCGCCTCGCCGTTGTACTTCACCAGCCGTTCCAGCACGACCGTCCGGGCCGGCATGTTGATGCCCAGGGCCAGGGTCTCGGTGGCGAACACGCACCGCACGAGCCCGGCGACGAACAGCTCCTCGACGGTCTCCTTGAAGGCGGGCAGCATCCCGGCGTGGTGGGCGGCGACGCCGCGCTCCAGGGCCTCGCGCCACTCCCAGTACCCCAGCACGCCGAGATCGGCCTGCGGGAGGTCCCCGGTGTGCTTCGCGACGATCCGGCGGATCTCCGCGACGTCGTCGGGACCGGTGAGCCGGATGCCGGCCCGCACGCACTGCCCGACGGCCGCGTCGCACCCGGCCCGGGAGAAGACGAAGGTGATCGCGGGCAGCAGGCCCTCGCGGTCGAGCCGGTCGATCACCTGCACCCGCGACGGCGGCCGGAAGCCGCTGCGCCCGGGACCGCCGGGCCGCGGCCCGCGCCCGACGACGGCCGTCGGGTCCGGTCCCCCGGCGCGGCCGCCGGAGCGGGGCCTGCCCCGGCCCCGGCCGCGGGGCCCCCGGTCCCCGGCCCGGTCGGCGGAGCGGGCGCCCACCGCGTCCCGGCGTTGCATCTCGCGGGTGTGGCGGACCAGCTCCGGATCCACCACGAGCTCGGTCGACGCGCCGCCGCCCGGTGTGCGCAGCTCACCGAACAGGTCGAACAGCCGGTTGCCGACGATCATGTGCTGCCAGAGCGGGACCGGCCGGTGCTCGTCGACGACGACCCGGGTGTCCCCGCGGACCTCGACGAGCCAGTCCCCGAACTCCTCGGCGTTGCTCACCGTCGCGGACAACCCCACCACGGTGACGTGGTCGGGAAGCTGGAGGATGACCTCCTCCCAGACCGCGCCGCGGAACCGGTCGGCCAGGTAGTGGATCTCGTCCATCACAACGTAGCCGAGCAGGTCCAGGCGCCGGTTCGCGGCCTTGTCCGAGTCCGCGTAGATCATGTTCCGCAGCACCTCGGTGGTCATGACGACCACCTGCGCGTCCCCGTTCACCGCGGTGTCGCCGGTGAGCAGGCCCACCGCGTCCGGGCCGTAGCGGGCGACGAGATCGGCGTACTTCTGGTTGGACAGCGCCTTGATCGGCGTGGTGTAGAAGCACTTGCGGCCCTCGGCGAGCGCCAGGTGCACGGCGAACTCCCCGGCCACGGTCTTCCCGGCGCCGGTCGGCGCGCACAGCAGGACCGCGTACCCCTCCTCCAGCGCCTCGCACGCCTCGCGCTGGAAGCCGTCGAGCTCGAACGGCAGCAGGCCGGCGAACTCGGCCAGCCGGGGATGCGCGGCGCGGGCCTTCGCCGCCGCGTAGGCGGCGGCCGGATCGGGGGCCTGATCGCTCACGCCGGACCGGGTACTCACTGCTCCAGGCTGTCACACCGCACCGACCCCCCGCCCCGCCGACGTGTGTGACGCGTCTCCGCCGGGTGCACGGACGCTCGACGCGCGCCCCGGGGCGGGAGAGACTGGTCCCGATCCCGCCGATCCCCGAACCGGCGGCTCCGCCACCGCGCCCCGGCCCACCACCCGGAAACGGAAGGGTCATCCGATGACCAAGGAGATCACCCACCGCCTCGCCGAGGTCACGGCGGTCACCCGCGTGTCGCCGAGCCTGGTCCGCGTCACCGTCGCGGGCCCGGAACTGGCCGGTTTCGAGCCGCACGGGGTGCCCGACGAGGGCTGCGTGTTCAACTTCCCGGAGCCGGGATCCGGCGGTGAGCCGGTGCCGGACGCGGGCCGCTGGTACACCGTCCGCCGGTTCGATCCGGTGGCCGCGGAGATGGACGTCGAGATCGTGCTGCACCCCGGTGGCATCGGCGGCGAGTGGGCACGCGCCGCCCGGGTCGGTGACCGGCTGCGGCTGACCCACCACAACAGCTGGTTCCGCCGGCCCGAGGAGGCCGCCTGGCAGCTGCTGGCCGGTGACGTGACGGCCCTGCCCGCCATCGCCCGGATCGCCGAGGAGTCGGCCGGGCGGGTCCCCACGACGGCGGTCGTGGAGATCCCGCACCCGCAGGACCGCCGGGAGCTGGGCGTCCCGACGCGGTGGATCGACAATCCCGAACTCGGCGCGGGCAGCACGCTGCACGAGGTGCTGGCCGCGACGACGCTGCCCGAGGGACCCGGCTACGTCTACGTGGCCGGTGAGGTGTCGGCGACCCGGCTCACCCGCAAGCACCTGCGGCACGGGCTGGGCCTGTCCACGGGGAGCTACGGGGTGATCGGCTACTGGCGGGTCGACGCCGAGGCGTGGCGCCGCCGCCAGGCGGAGTCCGGCGTCGACACCGTCGCGCTCTACGCCGAGGCCGAGCGGCTCGGCAGCGACGAGGAGGAGACCAGGGACCTGTTCGAGGAGCGCCTGGAACGGGTGGGCCTGCTGTGACCCGGCCGCTCAGCTCGCGTACTCGGCCTCGGTGATCTCGGCGTTGATCTCCGTGCCGTGGTGCTCGCCCCGGCAGATGTCGGCCATCAGGCCGTCCTTCTCGATGTCGAACACGTGCAGCGGCAGCCCGTGGTCGCGGGCCAGGATGAACGCCGTCTGGTCCATCACCGCCAGCCGGCGGGACAGGACCTCGTCGTACGGGAGGCGCTCGTAGCGGCGGGCCGAGGAGTCCTTGCGGGGGTCGGTGTCGTAGACGCCGTCGACGCCGTGCTTGGCGACGAGCAGGGCGTCGGCACCGATCTCCAGCGCCCGCTGGACGCTCGGGTAGTCGGTGGTGATGAACGGCTGGCCGTTGCCGCCGGAGAAGATGAGGATGGCGTCCTTGTCGAGGTGGCGCTTGGCCCGCAGCCGCAGGAACGGCTCGGCCACCGCGTTGATCGGGAGCGCCGTCATCACCCGGACGTTCTCCTCGCCGCCGGCGGCGAGCTTGCCGCGCAACAGCAGGCTGTTGATCACGGTGCCGAGCATGCCGATGTTGTCGGCCTCGACGCGGTCGATGCCCCAGGAGTCCGAGCGGTTCCCGCGGAAGACGTTCCCGCCCCCGACGACCACGGCGATCTGCACGCCCAGCGCCCGGACCTGCCGGATCTGTTCCGCGAGATGGGTCAGCGCCGTCGTGTCGAAGCCGAAGCCGTCGTCACCGGCCATCGCCTGGCCGCTGAGCTTGATGACCACCCGGTTGTACTTCACGCGAGAGAGGGTACGGGCGTGCCCGGCGCCGCCCTCGCCGCGGGTCGCCTCCGGGCCCGGCGCAGGTCGGGAGGGTCAGGTGATGTCGTCCCAGCGGACGGCGGGGCCGGAGTCGGCCGGGCGGGCGGGCGTGACCTCGGTCGACGCCGGAGCCGGGGCGGCCGGGGCCGGGGCCGTGGCGGTCGCCGCGGGGCGGGACGGCTCCGTGGCCACCGAGACCGGCAGGGGGACCTCGGACGGCCCGTCGATCGTCGACGGCGTGGTGTCGATCGGCGAGGGGCTGTCCGGGTCCCAGCTGTCCCAGCCCTCGGCCGCACGCTTGCGTGCCCGGCGGCGGTCGTTGAACCGGCAGATCTGGATGGCGGCCTCGAACAGCAGGGTCAGCGCCGCGGCGAGGGCCAGCATCGAGATCGGGTCCTGGCCGGGCGTCGCGATCGCCGCGAACACGAACAGTCCGAAGATCAGCCCGCGGCGGGACTTGCGCAGCACCTCGTAGGTGAGCACCCCGGCCGCGTTGAGCGCGACGACCAGCAGCGGGATCAGGAAGCTGACGCCGAAGATGACGATCAGGTTGACGACCAGCGAGAAGTACGACGCGCCGGTCAGCGCCGTCGTCTGGATCTCGTCACCGATCGTCAGCAGGAAGCCGAGGGCCTGCGGGATGATCAGGTAGGCGAGCACCGCCCCGGCGACGAACAGCACGGCCGCGACCGAGACGAAGCTCAGCGCGTAGCGGCGCTCCGTTTTGTGCAGGCCCGGCGTGATGAAGCCCCAGAGCTGGTAGAGCCAGATCGGGCAGGCCAGCAGGACACCGGCGGTGGCACCGACCTTGAGCCGCAGCATGAACTGGTCGAACGGCGTGGTGCCGAGCAGGGTGCAGGCGGTCGGATCCGCACTGAACTGTGCCCGGGACGATCTCGGGAGCGAGCAGTACGGCTCCTTCAGGAGCTCACCCAGGCTCGGGAGCCCGAAGAACGGGACCTCGAACCAGATGTAGCCGAACACCGTCGTGATCGCGATCGCGGCCAGGGCGATGCCGAGCCGGTTGCGGAACTCGTAGAGGTGCTCGATCAGGGTCATGGTCCCGTCGGGGTTGGGCCTGCGCCTCCGACGGAACGGTGACTTCACGTGCCTGCTACCTCAGTTGAGGGTGCCGCGGTCCTGCGGCTGCTGCGACGGCGTGCGCTCGGCCTGGGCCTGCGGGGCCGGCGTCGCGGACGGCAGCTCCTGCGGGGCCTGCGCCTCCGGAGCCGGGTCCTTCGCCGAGCGGGACTCGTCGTCCTTCAGGCCCTTCATCTCACCCTTGAACACCCGGGCGGACTGGCCGATGGACCGGGCCATCTCGGGAAGCTTCTTCGCACCGAACAGCAGCAGGACCACCGCAATGATGATCAGCCACTCGTAGCCACCGGGCATGGGGGCCTCCTCCGTCGCTCTCAGCGGACGTGACCGAGTCTACGCACGCCCTCCGGGGAACTCCGCGCGCCCGGTCGGGCACCCGGTTCGTCGTCATCCGCCGTTCACCGGTCCGCCACCGCCGCCCCGCGCCGACCGGTCCAGCGCCTCCCGGGCCCTGGCCCGGACGGCACCGGCGAGATCGGCCGGTTCGAGGATCCGCGCGGCACCGCCCAGACCGAGCACGAGCCGGACCAGCCAGTCCGGGTCGGCGAAGCGCAGGAGGACCCGGATCCGCCCCGGCGCCGGGTCGTCCCGGGTGTCCGGGACGGCGACGTCGTCGACCGGGTAGTACTCGGCGACCCAGTGCGCCCCGGGCTCCAGCTCCAGCACGGCGTGCCGCTGGCCCTCCCGCGGCCCGAACAGCCCCTGCGAGACGTCGGTCGGGCGGGCGTCCGGGTGTGGCAGGGCGGGCTCGTCGAGCTCCTCGGCCTGCTCCACCCGGTCCAGCCGGAACATCCGCACGCCCTCCGCGCGCCGGCACCACGCCTCCAGGTACCCGCGGCCCTCCGCCACGACGAGCCGCATCGGGTCCACGTCGCGGCGGGAGACGGCGTCCCGGCCCGCGGTGAAGTAGACGATCCGCAGGGCGCGTCCCCGGTCCAGGGCACGGCGGACGACGGCCGTGGTGGCCCGCTCCGCGGATCCCGGCTCCACCGTGACGACGCCGTCCAGCGCTGCCGGGCCCGCCGTCTCGCCGGCGACACCCACCGCGGTCTCGATCTTGCCGATGGCCCTGGCGACCGCGGCCGAGTCGACGACGCCCGGCGTCTGGTGCAGCATCCGCAGCGCGACCAGCAACGCCGTCGCCTCGCTCGTCGTGAGCCGCAGCGGCCGGGTGAGACCGGCGTCGAACACGACGTCGACGGTGTCCCCGGCGAACGAGAGGTCGACCAGGTCGCCCGGGCCGTAACCGGGCAGCCCGCACATCCACAGCAGCTCCAGGTCCTTGCGGAGCTGCTTCTCCTCGACGCCGAAGTCCGCCGCCGCCACGGCCACCTGGACGCCGGGGTGCGCCCGCAGGTACGGCACCAGCGACAGCAGCCGGGGCAGGCGCTGGGCGACGCCCTGGCGGCTCACGGCGCGGTCCGGTCGGTGGCGAGCTCCGCGGCGCCCGCCCAGAGTGCGCGGACCGCGTCCGCCAGCTCGGGCGGGTCCAGCACGGCCACGTCCGGCCCGTGCCCGGCCAGCCACCGGGCGACGATCGAGGGATCCCGGACGTCGATCTCGACCAGCGTCCCCGGGTGCCCGTCGTGGGAGTGGGGGGCGCGTTCCCGGCCGGTCCGGCGCAGGCCGGCCGCACGGCCCTGCGCGACCCACACCCGCGCCGTGCCGGACACCGGGCGCGGGCCCGCCGAGTCCCGGACCACGCCGCGCAGGTCGACGCCGTCGGGGATCCGGACGGCGCCCTCCGGGCCGGTCGCGCGGACCGCGCCGGTGATCCGGGACAGCCGGAAGCAGCGGACGTCGTCGCGGTCGCGGTCGTGCCCGACCAGGTACCAGCGGCCCCGGTAGGACACCACGCCCCAGGGCTCGACGGTGCGGGCCGACGAGGGGTCGGCCGGTCCGCCGCGCCGGTGGTCGAACGTGACCGCCCGGCCGGCCCGGGTGGCGGCCAGCAACGGCGCCAGTGCCGGTTCCCCGGCGTGCGGGCCGGGCCGGACCGTGGCGGCCGGGGTCTCGGCCACCTCCACCCCGGCGGCGCGCAGCTTCACCAGGGCGCCGTGCGCGGCCCCGGCCAGGTCCGGGGAGTTCCACAGGTTGCCGGCGAGCGCGACCGCGGTCGCCTCGTCCGGCGCCAGCTCGACGGCGGGCAGCTCGTAGTCCGCGCGGGCGATCCGGTAGCCCTCGACGGTGTCGAAGGCCGAGGTGAAGCCGGTCTCCAGCGGGACGCCCAGCTCGCGCAGCTCGGACTTGTCGCGCTCGAACATCCGGAAGAACGCCTCGTCGGTGGCCGCCTCGGCGTACCCGGGCACGGTCGCCCTGATCCGGTCGGCGGGCAGGTACTGCCGCGTCGACATCAGGCAGAGGACCAGGTTGACCAGTCGCTCGGCGCGGGCTGAGGACACGCCGGGCATCGTATCCAGGCACTCCCGCACCGGACGGGCGACCCGCACCGTCGGGCACCGCGCGCCGCGCCGGGGCGTCTCATCCTGCGACATCCCCGGACCGCACCGTTGACGTCCGGGCCCGCCGGGGAAAGGCTCGGACGCATCCGGCGCGGTACCGCGGCCGCGCCCGCGTGTGCGGAGGTGCGCCATGACCGTCGGGCAGCAGGAGACCTTCAACCCGTGGACCGTCGTCAACCTGGTGTTCCACCAGCTGGCCGAAGCCGGCCTGCACCCGGTGCTCGGCGAGACCGGCGATCCGGCCGTGGCGGCGACCGAGCTGCTGCGCACGCTGGGGATCGCCCCGGCCCCGGAGAAGGCCGGCCCGGCCGATCCGGAGGTGCAGGAGGAACTGGCCGAGCTGCGCCGCCGGATGATGCCCGGGATCGAGTGACCGTCTCGCCATGAACTAGGGTGTGTCTCCCAATGCGCGGAGCCAGGTGACGATCGCCTTCAGGACGGCGCCGCCGCGGAAGGTCAGGGCGAGCTTGTCGTAACGGGTGGCCAGCCCGCGCCACTGCTTGACGTGGCAGAACCCGCGCTCGACGACGTTGCGGTTTCGGTAGTCGACCGGATCGAATGCGGGCGGTCGGCCACCGCGTGAGCCGCGTCGTTTGCGGTGTCCCTGCTGGTCAGAGGGCTCCGGAATGACAGCGATGATCCGGCGCTCGCGCAGGTGCCGGCGGATCGCGCGTGAGGAGTAGGCCTTGTCCGCGCGCACGCGTTCAGGCCGGGTCCGGGGTCGTCCCGGGCCCGGTCGGGCGATGCTCAGGCGCGCCATCAGGTGCGGAAACATTGGCGAGTCGCCGCCCTGGCCGGGGCCGAGGAGGACCACCAGCGGGCGGCCGTGCCCGTCAACGAGCTGGTGGATCTTCGTCGACAGCCCTCCGCGGGACCGTCCCAGCGCGTGATCTGCTGGTTCGGCGAGCAGATTCGTGTAGTTCGATCCGGCCCCCTGTGTCGCGCTTGAGGGTCGCGGCGTGCTGGTGGGCACGGATGATCGTGGAGTCCACGCTGACCGCCCACCCGAGCACCTCGGCGGCGTCGGCCTCGACCAGAAGAGCAGCCAGGATGTGGTCCCAGGTGCCGTCGCCGCTGTAGCGGCGGTGCCGCTTCCACAACGTCTGCCACGGCCCGAACTCGGCTGGGACGTCGCGCCAGGGAAGCCCGCACCGATACCGGTAGATGATCCCCTCGAGCACCCGGCGGTCATCGCGGAACGGGCGCCCGCGACGACCCTCGGAGGAGGGCAACAGCGGCGCCAGACGGGCCCACTGGACATCAGTCAGGACAGCGGTACGCGGCACCGATCAAGCATCGCGCACCCCGCTCCGCCTATCTGGGAGACACGCCCTAGTTTCCGCTGCGCCGGATGGCCGTGGCGGAGGGCGGGGGGATGGAACAGCAGACCGAGCGGGAGATCGTCCAGCAACAGCTGGAGGAGCTGCACCGGACCCTCGGTGCCCCCGGCGCGATCCCGGACGGGCGGGTGGTGGCGTACTACCCGCCGTCCATGGCCGCACAGGCGCGGCTGTTCGGGCTCGCGGCCACCGACGTCGACGGCACCCAGTGGCAGGTCGGTGACGCGGAGGTGCGCTTCCCGCTGCACTCGATCTCGAAGGTGTTCACCTACGGGCTCGCGCTGGAGGACAACGGCCGCGACGACGTCGTGGCGAGGGTCGGGGTGGAGCCGTCCGGCGATCCGTTCAACTCGATCTCGTTCGACGAGGTGAACAACCGGCCGTTCAACCCGATGATCAACGCCGGCGCGCTGGTCGCGGCGAACCTGGTGCACGGCGCGACCAAGGAGGAGAAGGTCGAGCGGCTGCTCACCCGGCTGCGGATCTACGCGGGCAACCCCGATCTCGCCGTCGACGAGGACGTGCTGGCCGACCAGCTCGTGTCGAACGACCGCAACGTGTCGCTGTCCTACCTGATGCGCAGCCTCGGGATGCTGCACGGCAACATCGAGGACAACCTCTACGTCTACCTGGCCGCCTGCTCGGTGACGGTCACCGCGCTCGAGCTGTCGACGATGGCCGCGACGGTCGCCAGGGGCGGGGCGAACCCGTTCACCGGTGTCCCGGCGCTGCCGCGGACCTACACCCGCGACGTGCTCAGCGTGATGAGCATGTGCGGGATGTACGACGCCGCCGGGCAGTGGGCCTACGAGGTCGGGATCCCGGCGAAGTCGAGCGTGTCCGGCGCGATCCTGGCCTCCATCCCGGACGCGATCGGCGTCGGCGTCTACTCCCCCGGCCTGGACCGGCACGGCAACTCCGCCCGCGGGGTCGCGGTGTGCCGGGCCCTGTCGGACCGGTTCGGCCTGCACGTGTTCGCCGACCCGTCGGAGTCCCGGCTCGGCCGGATCGTCCGCCCGGCCCGGCGCGACGACGCCACCGAGATGTACCCCTCGGGCGACGGCTGGCTGCCCGACGGGCTCTGACGCCCGCCCGCGCCGTAGGTTCGCCCCTGCACGTCGTCGACGGGAGGGGACGGGAATGGTCGCCGAGGCCGAACGGGAACTGGTCCAGGAGCAGCTGGAGCACCTGCGCAGCACGTGCACGACGGGTGACGGGAGCCTGCTGCCCGGCGAGGAGGTCGTCAGCTACTACCCGCCGGAGATGGAGGCCCGGGCCGACGAGTTCGGGCTGGCCGGGACCAACATCGACGGCACCCGGTGGCAGGTGGGCGACTGCGAGGTGCGGTTCCCGCTGCACTCGGTGTCCAAGGTGTTCACCTACGGGCTGGCGCTGGAGGACAACGGGCTGGAGGAGACCCTGCGCCGGATCGGTGTGGAGCCGTCCGGCGACCCGTTCAACTCGATCACCTTCGACCAGGTGAACAACCGGCCGTTCAACCCGATGATCAACGCCGGCGCGCTGGTCGCGGCGAACCTGGTGCACGGCGCGACCAAGGAGGAGAAGGTCGAGCGGCTGCTGGAGCGCAACCGCGCCTACACCGGCAACCCGGATCTCGTCGTCGACCCTCGGATCCTCGACGAGCAGCTGGTCTCCAACGACCGCAACCTCGGGCTGAGCTACCTGATGCGCAGCCTCGGGATGCTGGACGGCGACATCGACGACAACCTCTACGTGTACCTGGCCGCCTGCTCGATCGCGGTGACCGCGCCGGAGCTGTCGCTGATGGCGGCGACCCTCGCCAACGGTGGCCGGAACCCGGTCACCGGGGAGCAGGCGGTACGGCGCGAGCACATCCGCACGGTGGTGAGCGTGATGAGCATGTGCGGGATGTACGACGCCGCCGGGGAGTGGGCGCACGACGTCGGGATCCCGGCCAAGAGCGGGGTGTCCGGCGGGATCATGGGCGTGCTCCCCCGGTGGTTCGGGCTGGGGGTCTACTCACCGGGCCTGGACCGGCACGGCAACTCGGTCCGCGGCGTCGCCGTGTGCCGGGAGCTGTCGCAGCGCTTCGGCCTGCACGTGTTCGCCGACCCCGCCGAGTCCCGCTTCGGCCGCGTGGCCCAGCCCGACACCCCCTGACCCGCCGCCGGCCCCTCCCCCTCGCCCGCCCCCGCTGCACTCATGGAGCTTCGGCCCGGTGTGACGGGGCCGAAGCTCCATGAGTGCGACGGCGGGAGGGGTGCGGCGACGCGCGAACGGGTCAGAGCGAGGCGATCAGCCGGTCGACGCGCTCGTCGACCGCCCGGAACGGGTCCTTGCACAGGACGGTGCGCTGCGCCTGGTCGTTCAGCTTCAGGTGCACCCAGTCCACGGTGAAGTCCCGGCCCGCGGCCTGGGCCGCGGCGATGAAGTCGCCCCGCAGCTTGGCCCGGGTCGACTGCGGCGGGGTGTCCTTGGCGGCCTCGATCTCGCCGTCGTCGGTCACCCGGTCCACGAGGTCCTTGCGCTGCAACATGTCGAACAGCCCGCGGCCGCGCCGGACGTCGTGGTAGGCGAGGTCGAGCTGGGCGATCCGGGCGCTGGACAGCTCCAGGTCGTGCTTGGCCCGGTACCGCTCGACGAGCCGGTGCTTGATCGCCCAGTCGATCTCGCGGTCGATCAGCGACAGGTCCTGGGACTCGACGGCGTCCAGCGTGCGCCCCCAGAGCTCGACGACCCGGTCCATCGTCTTGTCGATGTGCCCGTTCGCCTGCAGGTACTCCACCGCGCGGGCGTGGTACTCGCGCTGGATGTCCAGCGCGCTCGCCTCGCGGCCGCCGGCCATCCGCACCGGCTTGCGCCCGGTCAGGTCGTGGCTGATCTCGCGGATCGCGCGGATCGGGTTGTCCAGGGTGAAGTCCCGGAACTGGACGCCCGCCTCGATCATCTCCAGCACCAGGGTGGCCGTGCCCACCTTGAGCAGGGTCGTCACCTCGGACATGTTCGAGTCCCCGACGATGACGTGCAGCCGCCGGTAGCGCTCGGCGTCGGCGTGCGGCTCGTCGCGGGTGTTGATGATCGGCCGGGACCGGGTGGTCGCCGACGAGACGCCCTCCCAGATGTGCTCGGCCCGCTGGGACAGGCAGTACACCGCGCCGCGCGGGGTCTGCAGCACCTTGCCCACACCGCAGACCAGCTGGCGGGTGACCAGGAACGGCAGCAGCACGTCGGCGATCCGGGAGAACTCGCCCTGCCGGGCCACCAGGTAGTTCTCGTGGCAGCCGTAGGAGTTGCCCGCCGAGTCGGTGTTGTTCTTGAACAGGTAGATGTCGCCGCCGATGCCCTCGTCGACCAGCCGGCGCTCCGCGTCGACCAGGAGGTCCTCGAGGATGCGCTCGCCGGCCTTGTCGTGGGCGATGAGCTGGGTCAGCGAGTCGCACTCGGCGGTGGCGTACTCGGGGTGGGATCCGACGTCGAGGTAGAGACGGGCACCGTTGCGGAGGAAGACGTTGGAGGAGCGGCCCCAGGACACCACTCGCCGGAACAGGTAGCGCGCCACCTCGTCCGGGGACAGCCTGCGCTGCCCGTGGAAGGTGCACGTGACACCGAACTCCGTCTCGACCCCGAAGATCCGACGCTGCATGCCGTTCAGGGTAGGCGCCGGACCCCCTCTACTGTCACGGTTGTGAGCGGATGGTTCGAGCGCGTCGCACGACGGTCCCGACGAGTGGACGGAGGGATCGCCACCGTCTCGCAGGTGGACAGGGTCATCACCGAGTTCGTCGCGAGCCGGCCACCCAGCCGGGTCGACCGGACGCTGCGCAGACTCACCCGAACGGCCGACCACAGCCTGCTGTGGTTCGCCATCGCCGGGGTCCTGGCCGTCCGGCGGGGCGCGGGCCGGCAGGCCGCGTTGCGGGGGGTCGCCTCGATCGCGCTGACCAGCTTCACCGCCAACGCGCTGCTGAAGCCGCTGCTGCCGCGGCGCCGTCCGGCCGCGGCCGAGCTCCCGGCCTACCGCACGGTCGCGGACCCGCCGTCGTCCTCGTCGTTCCCGTCCGGGCACGCCGCGTCGGCCGCGGCGTTCGCGACCGCGGTCGTGCTGGAGCACCGGAAGGCGGCGTCGGTGGTCGTCCCGCTCGCCGCGATCGTCGGATGGTCGCGCGTGCACGTCGGCGTGCACTGGACCTCCGACGTGCTGGCCGGTGCGGCGATCGGCGCCGGGGTCGCCCAGGTGACCCGCCGCTGGTGGCCGGTCCGCCCGAGCGACGAGGCCAGGGCCCGCCCGATGGACACGGTGCCGGTGCTGCCGCAGGGCGACGGCCTGGTCATCGTGTCCAACCCGTTCTCCGGTCCCCCGGACCACGACGTCTCCGACGAGGTCCGCGAACGGCTCCCGGCCGCGCACCATCTCGTCGTCGGCGACGGGATCAAGGTCGAGGACATGCTGGAGGACGCGATCGCCCAGCACGGCCGCTGGGTCCGCGCGGTCGGCGTCGCCGGTGGGGACGGGACGGTCGCGACCGCGGCGTCGGTGGCCGACCGGCACGGGCTGCCGCTCGTCGTCGTCCCGGGCGGGACGCTGAACCACTTCGCCCGCGACGTCGGCGTCTACGACACCCAGGAGGCGGTGGACGCGGCGCAGGCCGGTGAGGCCGTCGCCGTGGACCTCGCGCTGGTCGAGGCGCACCCGGGCCGGCTGGACGACCCGCAGGACATCTCGGTCACCCGCACCCGCTACTTCATCAACACCGCCTCGATCGGGTCCTACCCGGAGCTGGTGCGGCTGCGCGAGCAGTGGCAGCCCCGCTACGGCAAGTGGCCGGCGTTCGCCGCGGCGCTGGTCACCGTGCTGCGCCGGTCCGAGCGGATCTCGGTGAAGATCGACGACAAGTGGTACAAGGTCTGGTTCCTGTTCGTCGGCAACGGCCCCTACTACCCGCGCGGCGCGGTGCCGGCCTGGCGCCCGACGCTCGACTCCGGGCTGCTCGACGTCCGCTGGCTGCGGGCCGACGTGCGGTTCTCCCGGCTGCGGGTCGTGGCCGCGCTCATCCTCGGCGCGCTCGGTCACAGCCGGGTCTACCACCAGCGCGAGGTCGCCCGGGTCGACGTCGAACTGCTCGCCCCGAGCATGCTCGCCACCGACGGCGAGGTCGTCGAGGAGGCGGGGCGCTACACCTTCCGGGTGGCCGAGCGCCCGATCCCGGTCTACCGCCGCGACGAGGACCGCTGGACCGGTCGCGACCGCCCGTACCAGGGATGAGCGCGATGCTGCTGCGCGCGGTCCGGCCGCTGCGTGGCGACCGGACGGCGCTCGGCGAGCCGGTGGACGTGCTGGTGTCCGGTGACCGGATCGCCGCGGTGGGCCGGGACCTCGACCCGGGCGGGGCCGAGATCGTGCAGGGCGACGGCCGGGCGCTGCTGCCCGGGCTGTGGGACCACCACGTGCACATGGCCCAGTGGGCGCTCGCCCGGCGCCGGCTGGACCTGGCCGGGACCCGGTCCGCCGCGGACTGCGCCCGGCTGGTCGCGGACCGGCTGGCGACGGCGCCACCGGCCCCCGGGGAGACGCTGGTCGGCTTCGGCTTCCGCGACTCGCTGTGGCCGGACGAGGCCCACCGCGAGCTGCTCGACCCGGTCTCGGGCGACGTGCCGGTCGTCCTGGTGTCCGGGGACCTGCACCAGGGCTGGCTGAACGGCCCGGCGCTGGAGCGCTTCGGGCACCGCGGGCATCCGACCGGCCGGATCCGGGAGTCGGAGTTCTTCGCGGTCACGGTGGCGCTGCAGGACGTCCCGGACGCGACCCTGGACGGGTTCGTCGCCGACGCGGCACGGGCGGCGTCGGCCCGCGGCGTGGTCGGCGTCGTCGACTTCGAGGCACCGTGGTCGCTGCCGGACTGGCGGCGCCGGATCGCCGCCGGTGCCACCGGGCTGCGGGTCGAGGCGTCGGTGTGGCCGGACCGGCTCGACGACATGGTGGCGACCGGGCTGCGGGCCGGTGACCCGGTCGAGGACTGCGCGGGGCTGCTCACCGCCGGTCCGCTCAAGGTGATCACCGACGGCTCGCTGAACACCCGCACCGCCTACTGCTACGACCCGTACCCGGCCCCGCCGGGTGCGGCGCTCGACTCCCCGTGCGGGCTGCTGCTCGTCGCCCCCGACGAGCTGCGCCCGCTGCTGGCGACGGCGCACGGTGCGGGTCTGGAGGCGGCGTTGCACGCGATCGGTGACCACGCGAACACCCTGGTGCTGGACGCGTTCGCGGCCACCGGGGCGCGCGGCCGGATCGAGCACGCCCAGCTGCTCACCGGTGACGACGTGCCCCGCTTCGCCGCGCTCGGCCTGGTGGCCAGCGTGCAGCCCGAGCACGCGCTGGACGACCGCGACGTCGCCGACCGGCTCTGGGCCGGCCGCACCGGGCGGGCGTTCGCGTTCGCGTCGCTGCACGCCGCCGGGGCCCGGCTGGCACTGGGCTCGGACGCCCCGGTCGCGCCGCTGGACCCGTGGGTCGCGCTCGCCGCCGCGGTGCACCGCTCCGCCGACGGCCGGGAACGCTGGCACCCGGAGCAGGAGATCGACCGGTCGGTGGCGCTGGGCGCGTCCTGGGGTGTCGTCCCGGGGTCCACCGGGCGGATCGGCGCCGGTGAACGGGCCGACCTGGTGCTGACCGACGCCGACCCGACGACCTGCGATCCGGTGATCCTGCGGACGATGCCGGTCGCGGGGACCCTGGTCGGCGGCCGGTGGACCCACCGCGACGGGATCTGAGCGCGGCACCCCGGTCGGGCGCGGGCGCGGGCGCGTGGACAGGGTCGTCCGGTGGTCACGATGATCGGATCCCTGGCTGCGTACCGTGCCGCTGGTGGCACTCGACGCCACCAGGAAGTCGATCATCGAGGAAGGTGGACCTCCGACCGTGCCGCGCATCGGTGTCACCGGGCACTCGAAGCTGACTCCCGGATCCGAGGGGCTCGTCCTGCACGCCCTGCGGACGCTGCTCGCCGCCCAGCCCGGACCGGTGGTCGGCGTGACCTGCCTGGCCCGGGGCGCCGACCAGCTGTTCGCCCAGGCCGTCCTCGACACCGGGGGCACGATCGAGGTGGTGCTGCCGTCGGAGAACTACCGGTCGGAGAAGGTGGAGCAGGAGAACCGGCAGGTGTTCGACGCGCTCGCCGGGCGGGCCGCCGCCGTCCGGACTTTGCCGTTCCCCGACGCCGGGCGGGACGCCTACGCCGCGGCCGGGGACGCCGTCCTGTCCGGCGTCGATCTGCTGGTCGCGGTGTGGGACGGGGCGGAGCCCGACGGCCGCGGCGGGACCGGGGACACCGTGGCCGTCGCACGGGAGCGGGGCGTCCCGGTCGAGGCCGTGTGGCCCGACGGCGCCGGTCGCCGGTGAGCACCCTCGCCTGCACCGGGAGATCGCGCTCGCGCCGCACCTCCCCGCCGGGCTCACCGCCCCGTTGCTCGCCAGCGGGGTGCACCCGCTGGGTGCGCGGGCGGTCCGCTACGCGTGCTGCGCCCGGGTACCGGGGACCGCTCCCGGTATGGGCCTGCCCGGTGCCGACGCCGCACAGGCCCGCGCGTGGGCGCGGGCGGCGGTCGATCGGCTCCGTCGCCTGCACGACTGGAGGCCTGCGGACGCCGTCGGACGGCTGCTGGGTGAGCCTCTCGATCACGGCGGGTTCACCGGACGGGCGGACCTGATCGCCGGGATCGATCGACTCGCGACGCTGGACCGGGACGGCATCGTCCCCCGGCAGACGCTCGACGGCCTGAGGTCGATCGCCGAGCACGCGCCGCCCGTCGCGGGAACGGCCGTCCCGGTCCACGCGGACTGCCACTGGGACAACTGGCTCGCCGACGATCGGACCGTGACCGCCCTGCTGGACTTCGAGTGGGCCCGTCTCGGCGAACCCGTGGACGACTGGTTCTTCCTCGTCCGGTTCAGCGGACGGCACGCCGGGACGGTGCTCGACGTCGTCGCCGGGGCGGCGGCGGTCCAGCCGGACGCGGTGCGCGCCGGGTGCGAGGTCCGGGAGGCCGCCCACCTCGTCTCCGACCTGTGCGTCGCGTTCCGGCAGCCCGCTGAGCACACCCGGATGGCCGCGGAGCGGTTGCACGCGCTGGACGAGCTCGTCACCTAGGGCGTGTCTCCCAAATGGGCGGAGCGGGGTGCGCGATGCTTGATCGGTGCCGCGTACCGCTGTCCTGACTGATGCCCAGTGGGCCCGTCTGGCGCCGCTGTTGCCCTCCTCCGAGGGTCGTCGCGGGCGCCCGTTCCGCGATGACCGCCGGGTGCTCGAGGGGATCATCTACCGGTATCGGTGCGGGCTTCCCTGGCGCGACGTCCCAGCCGAGTTCGGGCCGTGGCAGACGTTGTGGAAGCGGCACCGCCGCTACAGCGGCGACGGCACCTGGGACCACATCCTGGCTGCTCTTCTGATCGAGGCCGACGCCGCCGAGGTGCTCGGGTGGGCGGTCAGCGTGGACTCCACGATCATCCGTGCCCACCAGCACGCCGCGACCCTCAAGCGCGACACAGGGGGCCGGATCGAACTACACGAATCTGCTCGCCGAACCAGCAGATCACGCGCTGGGACGGTCCCGCGGAGGGCTGTCGACGAAGATCCACCAGCTCGTTGACGGGCACGGCCGCCCGCTGGTGGTCCTCCTCGGCCCCGGCCAGGGCGGCGACTCGCCAATGTTTCCGCACCTGATGGCGCGCCTGAGCATCGCCCGACCGGGCCCGGGACGACCCCGGACCCGGCCCGAACGCGTGCGCGCGGACAAGGCCTACTCCTCACGCGCGATCCGCCGGCACCTGCGCGAGCGCCGGATCATCGCTGTCATTCCGGAGCCCTCTGACCAGCAGGGACACCGCAAACGACGCGGCTCACGCGGCGGCCGACCGCCCGCATTCGATCCGGTCGACTACCGAAACCGCAACGTCGTCGAGCGCGGGTTCTGCCACGTCAAGCAGTGGCGCGGGCTGGCCACCCGTTACGACAAGCTCGCCCTGACCTTCCGCGGCGGCGCCGTCCTGAAGGCGATCGTCACCTGGCTCCGCGCATTGGGAGACACACCCTAGCGGTACTGGTGGCGCCGGACCCGCTGAGCAGGCCCTGCTCAGCGATACCCGGTGACGTCCGCCGGCTTCCCCGCGTCCTGCACCTCCACGATGTAGCGCCAGGCGTCCGGCCGCGACCCGTCGAGGTCGTCGACGCCGTACTCGCGCGCCAGCTCGCCCGACGACGTCGACCGGCCGTTCCAGCGGTGCCGGTCCCCGTCCGCGGCGAGCGCGGCGATCCCGCGCCCGACGAACCGTGGCGTCTCGGAGATCGCGAAGTGCGGCTCCCGCGCGCAGGCCTCGCGCCAGGTCTCCTCGGTCACCCCGAACAGCTCCAGCATCATCTCCGAGCGCAGCCAGCCCGGCGAGACCGCGACGGCGGTGCCCCCGTGCTCGCGCAGCTCGTGCGCCCAGGACCGGGCGAGCCGGATCGGGGCGGCCTTGGCGAGGTCGTAGTAGACGTTGAGCCGGTAGTTCTCCGCGTTGTACTCGGCGGTGCCGTCGGTGACCTCGACGACCAGGCCGCCCGGCGTGCGGGACAGCAGCCGCAGTGCGTGGTGCGCGGTGACGAGATGGGTGTCGATCGCCAGGCGCAGGGTGCGCAGGCCGTTGGCGAGATCGTGCTCCCACACCGGGGTGTCCCACTCGACCATGAGCTCGCCGCCCCAGATGTCGTTCACCAGCACGTCGAGCCGGCCGTGGTCGCCTTCGATCCGCTCGACGAGCGCCGCGACCGCCCCGTGGTCGAGATGGTCGGTGGGCACCGCGATACCGGTGCCACCGGCGGCCGTCACCAGGTCCGCGGTGTCCTCGATCGTCTCGGCGCGGTCGTACTCGGAGCGCTGCGCGCGGGTGCTGCGACCGGTGCAGTAGACGGTCGCACCGGCCGCACCCAGCTCGACAGCGATCCCGCGACCGGCTCCCCGGGTCGCCCCGGCGACCAGCGCCACCCGTCCGGACAGTCCCATGAGGTCCTCCCTCGTTTGTGAACGTGCATTCGTTTATATACGATGCCGGGGTGCCCCGCCGCAAGCAGGTCCCCGACTCCGACGTCCTCGACGTCGCCCTCGACGTGCTGCACACCCGCGGCCCGCAGGCACTGACGTTCGCCGCGCTGGCCGAGGCGAGCGCGCTGGCCCCGGCGACGCTCGTGCAGCGCTTCGGGAGCAAGCCCGCACTGCTGCGCCGGGTGCTGCTGCACGCCTGGGACCGGCTGGAACACCGGACCGCCAGCCTGGCGGCCGAGGTGGACCGCACCCCGGCCGGCGCCGTGACGTTCCTGGTCGGGCTCTCCGCGCAGTACGGCGACCGGATCGACGACTACGCCGACGCGTTGCTGGTCCTGCGCGAGGACCTGATCGACCCGGAGTCCCGCCGCCGGGGTACCGCGTGGCGCGGCGCGCTGGCCGAGGTGCTCGACGCCTGCCTGGGCGGGCCGCCGGGGCTCGGCGACGTCGTCGCCACCTACTGGCAGGGGACGCTCACCTGGTGGGGCTTCGACCCCCGGGAGCCGGTGACCGCCCACGTCGAGCGGGAGCTGACCGGCTTCCTGGACCGGGTGCTCAGCCCTCCGGCAGGTTCTGCACGTGCCGGAAGCCGAACCGGCCCTTGATGCACAGGTGGCCGTGGGCCACCGAGTGGTCGGCCGGGCTGGTCACGTTCACGATCTCGCCCTGCTGGACGTGCAGCTCCAGGTTGCAGCCGACCCCGCAGAACGCGCAGATCGTGGTCGTCACGGTCTCCTCGTCCGGACGCCACCGCCCCGCCTCGCGCCGGTCGTACTCGGCGACCGAGACCAGCGCGCCGGTCGGGCAGACGCCGATGCAGTTCCCGCAGTACACGCAGGCCGACCCGGGCAGCTCGACGTCGTGCTCGGTGGCGATCCGGGCGTCGAACCCGCGGCCGGCCGCGGCGATGGCGAAGGTGAACTGGGCGTCGGTCCCGCAGGCGTTGACGCACTTGTAGCACATGATGCACCGCGAGTAGTCGCGCACGTAGAGGTCGTTGTCGATCTTCACGGGCTGGGCGACGGTGGCCCGGGTGCTGCCGTCGGGCGCCCGGTGGTGCCCGGCGTGGCGGCGGTCCCGCTCCCCCGCCGCGGCGGGCGGTGCCGGTGGCCCGTACCGCTGCGGATCGACGCCGTAGTCCCCCATCCAGCGCTGCACGTCGGCGGACGCCCGGTCCATGTCCACCGACGAGGCCAGCAGCTCCAGCACCATCCTTCGGCTGTGCCGCACCTTCTCGGTGCCGGTCCGCACCTCCATGCCGTCCTCGCAGCGGCGGGCGCACGACGGGACCAGCGCCCGGGAGCCCTCCACCTCCACCACGCAGACCCGGCAGGCGTTGACCGGGTCCATGTTGGGTGCCCAGCACAGGGTCGGGGTGTCGGCCTGCTCCGGTGTCCCCTCGCGGTGCAGCGCCTCCAGGATCGTGGTGCCCTCCGGGACCCGGGCCTCGGTGCCGTCCAGGGTCAGGGTGACCGTGCGCCGGATCGGGCCGAGCAGCACCGGCCCGCCGGCCAGCCGTTCGGCCGGGCCGGGGGCGGATCCCGCCGGATCGGCGACGGTGACCCCGACCGGTCCCCGCCCGGCGGGCGGGCGCAGCTCGGCCGTCCGCTCACCGGCCGCGGGCCCGGGGCCCGGCGTCTCGGTCCCCGGACGTCCGGTCGCCGCGTCGGCCTCCGGAGCGCCGTCGGCCCCGGGGACGCTGGTGGTCGTCATCGCCCGTCCTCCTGGTGTCGGGTGGGCACCGCGATCAGGCCCAGGTCGATCGCCGACGCGACGGCCGACGGGGCGGTCTGGCCGAGCCCGCAGATCGAGGCGTCCCGCATGACCCTGGCCAGGTCGTCGAGCAGGGCCAGCTCGGTCTCCCGGGACCCGATCGGCGCGTCGCGCTCCAGCCGGGCCAGCGCCTCCTCCTGCCGGACGGTGCCCACCCGGCAGGGCACGCACTGCCCGCAGGACTCGTCGCGGAAGAACGCGGCGATCCGGCGCAGCGTCGCGGTGAGGTCGGCGCGGTCGTCGAACACGAGGACGACCCCGGAACCGAGGGTCGCGCCGATGTCGCGGGCGCCCTCCAGGGTGAGCGGGACGTCGAGATCGGCCGGGAGCACGAAACCACCGGCGGCGCCGCCGAGCAGCACGGTGCGCAGCGACCCCCGGACGCCGCCCGCGAGGTCCAGGAGCCGGCGCAGCGTCGTGCCGAAGTCCACCTCGTAGACGCCGGGCGCCGCCACCGCGCCGGAGACGCAGAAGAGCTTCGACCCGGTGGAACGGCCGCCGCCGACCGCGGCGAACGCCTCCCCGCCGATGTTCAGGACCTCGAGGACGTTGTAGAGCGTCTCGACGTTGTTGATCGCCGTGGGCCTGCCGAACAGCCCGACCGAGGCCGGGAACGGCGGCTTGTTCCGGGGCTCCCCGCGGCGGCCCTCGATCGACTCCAGCAGTGCCGTCTCCTCGCCGCAGATGTAGGCGCCCGCGCCGCGCCGCAGGTCGATGTCGAAGGCGAAACCCTCCCCCAGCACGTCCGGCCCGAGGTAGCCGCGGGCACGGGCGGCCGAGATCGCGTCCTGCAGCCGGCGGGTGGCGAGCGGGTACTCGCCGCGCACGTACAGGTGCCCGACGGTCGCGCCGGTGACGAAGCCGGCGATCGTCATCGCCTCGACGAGGCCGAACGGGTCACCCTCCATCAGCACCCGGTCCTTGAACGTGCCCGGCTCGGACTCGTCGGCGTTGCAGACCAGGTGGTGCGGGCGCTCCGGGGACTGCGCGACCCTCTCCCACTTGACGCCGGTCGGGAACGCCGCGCCGCCCCGTCCGGTCAGCGACGAGTCCTTCAGCTCCGCGATCACCCGGCTCGGCCCCAGGTCGACCGCCCGGCGCAGGGCCGCGTAGCCGCCGCGGGACCGGTAGTCGTCGAGCGATCCCGGGTCGACGGTCCCGACCCGGCGCAGCAGCCGCAGCGGCTCGCCGGTGGTGGTCTGCGGGGCCGAGACCGCGGCGTCGGCGAACGCCCGGTCGGCCGCCGCCGCCTGCGCACCGGCCGGGTCGGCCGGTGCGGTCGCCGCCGCGAGCACCACGGACGGCGACGCCGGCGCCTGCGACAGGTCCGGCTCGCCGGCCCGCTGGTGCAGGACCGCCGGTGCCCGCTCGCACAGCCCCAGGCAGGGGCTGCGCACCCAGCAGGCGTCCGGCCGGTCGGTGGCCCCGGCGCCGGCCTCCGGCCCGAGCGCCGCGCCGAGTTCCGCGGCGATCCGTTCGCCGCCGTTCGGCCCGCAGACGACGTCGTCGCACACGTGCACGACCCGCGGGGCCCGCGGCTCCACCGCGAACATGGCGTAGAAGGTCGCGACGCCGTAGACCTCGGCCGGCGGGACCTGCAGGGTCCGCGCGACGTGGTTGAGCGCTCCCTCCGAGAGCCACCCGACGGCGTCGTGCACGGCGTGCAGCACCGGGAGCAGCAGGTGCCGCCGGGACCGCGCGGCGTGCCCGGCGTGCCGGGACCGGGTCGGCCGGTCGTCGGCGGTGAGCCCGGCCGCGGCCGGGGCGTGGAACGCGAAGGCGGCGTCGATCGCCTCCCGCTCGGCCGCGGCGGGCTCGGCCGTGGACAGGTGCAGGTCCATCGGCTACTCCCCGGCGACCGGCGTGCCGCCGGCCACCCGCTCGATCCGCACCGCGGTCGCCTTGAACTCCGAGGTGCCCGACTTCGGGTCCCACGCGTCGTTGGTCAGGACGTTCACGTCGACCTCCTCGGTGAAGTGCGGGGTGAACGAGGCCAGCCCGGGCCGCAGCGACGGGTCCAGCCACACCGGAGCCTCGACCGAGCCGCGCCGGCTGGTCACCCGGACCCGGTCGCCGTCGGCGATGCCGAGGTGCGCGGCGTCGGCGGCGTCCATCCGCAGCGACTCCCTGCGGCGCAGCGGGGAGGAGTAGCCACCGGTCTGGACCCCGGAGTTGTAGGCGTCGAGCAGCCGCACCGTGGTGAGCCGGACCGGGAACTCCGCGGACAGCTCGTCAACCGGTGGGACGTGCGCGACCGGGGTGAACGGTGCCGGCGCGCCGCGCAGGTCCGGATCGGTCTCCCAGAGCCGGGCGTGCATCAGCGGGGTACCCGGGTGCTCCTCGTCCGGGCACGGCCACTGGATGCCGCCGAGCTCGTCGAGCCGGGCGTAGCTCATCCCGTGGTGCCAGTTCAGTGACACCGAGCGCAGCTCGTCCCAGACCTGCTCGGCGGTCGGGGTGCCCCAGTCCTGCCCGAGCCGCCGGGCGATGTCGCCGATGACGTGGGTGTCCGGGCGGGCCAGGCCGGGTGGGTCGAGCGCCTTGCGGACCCGCTGCACCCGCCGCTCGGAGTTGGTGACGGTGCCCTCGTACTCGCACCAGTCCGCGGCCGCGGGCAGCACGACGTCGGCGAGCTCGGCGGTCGCGGTCCGGAAGATGTCCTGCACGACGAGGTTGTCCAGGCCGCGCAGCAGGTTCCGGGCGTGGGTGGCGTTCGCCTCGGACTCGGCCGGGTTCTCCCCGATGCAGTACAGCGCGGTCAGCTCGCGGCGCTCCATGGCCTCGAACATCTCCGACAGGTGCATGCCCTTGGCCGGCGGGATCGGCCGGCCGCGGTAGACCGCCTCGAACCGGGCCCTGGCGTCGTCGTCGGACACGTCGTAGCCGCCGGGCAGCTTCGCCGGGATGGCGCCCATGTCCCCGCCGCCCTGCACGTTGTTCTGCCCGCGCAACGGGACCAGCCCGGAGCCGTAGCGGCCGACGTGGCCGGTCAGCAGGGCCAGGTTGATCAGCGCGAACACGTAGTCGGCGGCGTTGTGGTGCTCGGTGATCCCGAGCGTCCAGCAGATCTGGGCGCGGTCGGCCCGGCCGTAGGCGTGCGCCAGCTCCCGGATCGACGACGCCGGTACGCCGGTGATCTCCTCGGCCCGCTCCAGGGTGTACGGCTCGACGGCCGCGGCGTAGTCGTCGTAGCCGGTGGTGGAACGCTCCACGAAGGTCCGGTTCACCAGCCCGGCCCGGATGATCTCCCGGCCGACGGCGTTGGCGAGCGCGATGTCGGTGCCGACGTCGAGGCCGAGCCAGGAGTCCGCCCAGTGCGCGGTCGAGGTGTGCCGCGGGTCCACCGAGAACATCCGGGCCCCGCGCCGCAGCCCCTGCAGCACGTGGTGGAAGAAGATCGGGTGCGTCTCGCGGGCGTTACTGCCCCACAGGACGAGGAGGTCGGCGTTCTCCGCCTCGACGTAGGAGGAGGTGCCGCCGCCGGCACCGAACACCGCCGTCAGACCGACGACGCTGGGAGCGTGTCAAGTGCGGTTGCAGCTGTCGACGTTGTTGCTGCCCATCACCGCCCTGGCGAACTTCTGGGCGGTGTAGTTCATCTCGTTGGTCGCCTTCGAGCAGCTGAACATGCCGAAGCGCTCGCCGGGCACGTCCCGGAACCCGGCGGCGGCCCGGTCCAGGGCCTCCGGCCAGGAGGCGGGGCGCAGCACGCCGTGCTCGCGGACCAGCGGCTCGGTGAGCCGGACGTGGCGCGGGCGGGAGCCGCGGCGCGTGTGGGGGCGGATGGCGGTCATCGTCGACCTCCGTGGGACGTGGTGGGTCCTCGCGTCGCCCTCACCGTAGCAACGACGAGACCGTCGTCACAGTCCCGGAGGCTCCGCGGCCGGCGCCGTGGCGTGCGCCGGGAGCCGCCACTGCACGGTCGGCAGCAGCGCGGAACGGTCCACCCGGCCGGTGTGCCGCCGGACGAGGTCGAACAGCGAGTCGAGCAGGGTGTCGGCCAGCAGGTGCGGCTGCAGCCCGAGCGCCGGCAGCCCGGTCGACACCACGCGGTAGTGGTGCTCGTCCGCCTCCACCCGCGGGTTGTCGAGATGGACGACCTCGGCGCCGCCGGGATGGGTGCCGGCCACCAGCCGGGCCAGCTCCGCGACCGAGAAGGACTCGGTGAGCTGGTTGAACACCCGGAACTCGCCGCGGTCCGCCGGATTCTCCACGGCGAGCCGGATGCACTCCACGGTGTCCCGGATGTCGATCACGCCGCGGGTCTGGCGGCCGGAGCCGTAGACGGTCAGCGGCTCGCCGAGCACCGCCTGCACGGTGAACCGGTTGAGCACCGTGCCGAACACGGCGTCGTAGTCGAACCGGGTCGCCAGCCGTTCGTCGCGGGCGGTCTGCTCGGTGTGGTGGCCGTACACGACGCCCTGGTTCAGGTCGGTCGCGCGCAGATCCCAGGCGCGGCAGGCGAACTCGATGTTGTGGCTGTCGTGCACCTTGGACAGGTGGTAGAAGCTGCCCGGCCGCTTCGGGAACAGCATCCGGTCGCTGCGCCCGTTGTGCTCGACGGTGAGCCAGCCCTCCTCGATGTCGATGTCCGGCGTCCCGTACTCACCGAGGGTGCCGAGCTTGACCAGGTGGATGTCCGGATCGACCGCACCGATGGCGTAGAGCAGGTTCAGCGTGCCGATGACGTTGTTGTGCTGGGTGTGCACCGCGTGCGCGCGGTCGAGCATCGAGTACGGGGCCGAGCGCTGCTCGGCGTAGTGGACCACCGCGTCCGGGCGGAGGTCCGCGAGCACCTGCTGGACGGCGTCCGCGTCGAGCAGGTCGGTGTGGTGGACCGGGATCCGGGTGCCCGAGACCTCCGCCCAGGCCGCCACCCGCTCCTCCAGGCTGCGGATGGGGACCAGGCTCTCCACCCCGAGCTCCACGTCGTAGCCCCGCCGCACACCGCTGTCGAGCACCGCCACCTCGTGCCCGCGGTCCGACAGGTGCAACGCCGTCGGCCAGCCGAGGTAGCCGTCGCCACCCAGAACGAGAACCTTCATCGACACTCCTCCGGACAGTCGGCCACGTCCGTTTTCTACCCCTTCGGTCGATCATCCGCCGGGCGTCGTGGCGGACCGTGATGTCCCGTTCCCCGTGCGGTGACCGTCCCGCGATACGGCACGATCGGCGTCGTGCTCTGGAGAACGGCCGGATCGGTGCTGGCAGCGGCGTCACTGGTGACCGCGTGGCGGGCCGCCGCCACCGTGGAGCGGGTGCGCAGGATCACGCCGCTGGCCCCCGCCGACGAAACCGGTACGGCGGCGAGCGTGACGGTCGTCGTCCCGGCCCGCAACGAGGCCTCCCGGATCGGCCCCTGCGTGGCGGCGCTGCGCGGACAGACCGGTGCCACGCTGCGCCTTCTCGTCGTCGACGACGACTCCACCGACGGCACCGAGGGCGTCGCCCGCCGGGCGGCCGGTGCGGACCCGCGGGTCCGGGTGGTCCGGGGCACGGGACCGCCCCCCGGCTGGAACGGCAAGGTCGCCGCCCTGCAGGCGGGCCTCGACGCCGACGCCGGCGGCCCGGCGCCGGAGTGGCTGCTCTTCGTCGACGCCGACACCCTGCTGGCCCCCGACGTCCTGGTCCGGCTGGTCGCCACCGCCCGGCGCACCGGTGCGGATCTCGTCTCCGCCGCCGGGACCGCACCGCCGGGCGGCTCGATCGCCTGGCCGCTGCTGATGCCGACCGGCATCGTGTTCATCGGCGAGCACGCCGACCCGGACGGCCGGGGCCGCCGGGCGTTCGCGATCGGCCAGTGCCTGCTGGTCCGGCGCACCGCGCTGGAGCGGGCCGGCGGCTGGGCCGCCCTGCGGGACCGCCGCACCGAAGACGTGCTGCTCGCGACCAGAGTGCGGGACTCCGGTGGACGGACCCGCCTGGTCGACGCGGGCGGGCTGGTGACCACGACCGGCCTGGACCCGTTCCGCGCGGGCTGGGGCTCGTTCCGCAAGACGCTCGTCGCCGCCACCGGCCGTTCCGTCCCGGTGCTGGCCGGGGGCGGGCTCGGGCAGATGCTCCTGTCGCTGGCGCCCCCGGCCGCCGTCGTGCTCGGGATGTGCCGGCGGCGGCCGTGGCCGGTCCTCACCGGGGGTCTCGGCTGGGTGGCCGCCGCGGTGGCGCACGACCGGACGGGCCGGCTGATGCGCGTCCACCGGGCCCCGGCGGCACTGGCGGTACTGGCCCCGCTCGCCGGGGCAGTGTTCGGTGCCGTGCTCGCCGACGGGGCCCGGGTGGTCCTGCGTGGCCGGGCCGGCTGGAAGGGACGCGACCAGTGACCTCAGCCGGTGGCGACCACCTCGTCGCCGGGCACCAGCGGGAACCAGCCCGGCAGCTCCCCGCCGGGCGCCGGGCCCACCGGGCGGACCGGGCCGGGTAGCCGCCCCGCCGTCGCGGCCCGCACGACGCGGGTCCCGGTGGTGTCGTGCAGGGTCACCGCGGGCAGCGGCCGGGCCAGTGCCGCGGCGTACTCCGCCGGCGTGTTGACGTTGGTGAGCGAGTCCAGCCGCGGGTCCAGCCGGGCCAGCACCGGGTCCGCGCGCAGCTCGTCCTCGGTGACCCGGCGCGTCCGGACCCCGGCGAACAACGACGGCGGCCGCCCCCGCCCGGCCGCGGTCAGGTCCGCGATCGGCCCGGCGAGGGCGGTGCGGTACGCCGCGGCCAGCGGCTGGTGGTGGCCGTGCGCGACCGGGAGCACGACGTCGGTGTCCGCGTCGAGACGGTCGAGCATCCGGGCCGCGAAGGCCGGGTGCAGCAGCGGGAGGTCGGTGGACGCGACGAACGCCGCCGGGTGCCCCGGCACGGCGGCGAGGCCGACCCCCACGGCCGGCAGCGGGCCGAGACCGGGGACCGGGTCCTCCCGGACCAGGGTGCCCGGGGGCAGTGCGGGCAGCGCCTGCCCGGCGGCCCGCACGACGACCAGCGGCCCGTCCACCGCCCGGGCCAGCAGGGCCACGATCCGGGTCAGCAGCGCGCTGCCGTGCCAGTCCAGCTCCGCCTTCGGCCGGCCCATCCGCGACGACCGGCCGCCCGCCAGCACGACCGCCGCGGCGGGCCGTCGCTCCCCGTACCCACGCACGGCGGCGAGCCTACGGAGACCCGACCTAGGCTGGGGGGACGGTCACCGCACGCGTGGCGGCCGCGAGGGAGGCAGTGCGATGGGACGGCTCACGGTCCGGCGGCCGGTGCTGAGGATGAACCCGGACGGGAGCACCCGGGCCCGCCCGGACAGCCTCGTCGCCGAGGAACCGCTGGAGCTGCGGGTCGGGGGCCGGGCGTTGACGGTCACCATGCGCACCCCGGGGCACGACGTCGAACTGGCGCACGGCTTCCTGCTCACCGAGGGGGTGATCGGGTCCGGGGCGGACCTGTCCTCGGCGCGGTACTGCGACTCGGTCGACGAGCAGGGCCGCAACACCTACAACGTGCTCGACGTCGACCTCGCCCCCGGCGTCGACCCGCCGGACACCTCGATCGAGCGGAACTTCTACACCACGTCCTCGTGCGGGGTGTGCGGCAAGGCATCGCTGGACGCGGTCCGGCTGCGCACCCGGCACTCCCCCGCCGCCGACCCGCTGCGGATCCCGCGCCGCACCCTGCTGGCGCTGCCGGAGAGGCTGCGGGAGCACCAGAAGGTGTTCGGCTCCACCGGCGGGCTGCACGCCGCGGGCCTGTTCGACGCCGACGGCGGGCTGATCGCCGCCCGCGAGGACGTCGGCCGGCACAACGCCGTCGACAAGGTCCTCGGGCGCACCCTGATGGACGGCCGGATCCCCGCCGCGGGCACCGTGCTGATGGTGTCCGGGCGGGCGTCCTTCGAGCTGGTCCAGAAGGCGGTGATGGCCGGGGTGCCGATGCTGGCCGCGGTGTCGGCGCCGTCGTCGCTGGCGGTCGAGCTGGCCGACGAGTCGGGCATGACCCTGGTCGGGTTCCTGCGCGGGGAGACCGGGAACGTCTACACCGGCGCCGAGCGCGTCGAGCTCTGAGCGGCCCGGCGCCGGGAGCGGCGCCCCGGCCGGGCCACCCAGCCGACCGCCCCGACGACGAGCACGCAGCCGACGGCCTGCCAGACGGTCAGCGTCTCCCCGAGCACCAGCATCCCGAGCAGGACCGACAGCACCGGGTGCAGGAGCAGCAGCGCCGCCGTCGTCCCGGGGGCGAGCCCGGCCGAGCCCCGGCCGATCAGGACCCAGGCGAGCACCTGCCCGGACAGCGCGAGGACGATCAGCCAGGCCCAGGTGTGCGCGGGCAGGTCGACCGCGATGCCCCCGCCCAGCGTGCCGACCGTGCCGCAGGTCACCGCGGCACCCACGGTGGCCAGTGCGACCGGCGTGACCAGGTGCCGCGGGCGCCGGCGGGACGCGGTCCGGTTCAGGTGCAGGAACCCGGCGTAGGCGATCCCGGCGAGCGTGCCGAGCAGCGCGCCGCGCACGGGCTCGGGCCCGCCCGCTCCGGCGCCGAGCACCCCGCCGGCCAGCGCGATCCCGCCGGGCAGGACGGGTGCGGCCAGGACCAGCCGCCGCGGCACCCGGTCCCCCGCGACCATCCACGCGATCAACGGCAGCGCCACGACCTGCACGTTCAGCACGACGTTCGCGATGCCGGACCCGGCGTCGAGCACGGCGCGGGTCCAGAGCAGGAAGTCCGCGCCGAGCAGCACACCGGACAGCAGCGCCCACCCGGCGACCGGGAGCGGCACCCCGCCGAAGCGGCGCTGCTCGGCCAGGGCCCACGGCCCCAGCACGACCAGGGCCAGCACACATCGCCAGAACGACGCCGTCGCCGGATCGGTGTCGGCCAGTGCGACGAGGATGCCGGTCCAGGCGAGGATCGCCGCCCCGGTGAGGAGGATCCCGGCGGAGCGCGGGTCGGTGGTCGTGGTCGTCGGGTGCGCGGTCACGAGCACTACGGTTCCGCATTCAACCACGAAGATCTAATGATTGTTGTTACGCCATACCGATAAGCTGTGCTGCGTGATCGGATGGGAGAGACTGCGGGTGTTCGCGGCCGTCGCCGAGTACGGGTCGGTGGGGGCCGCCGCGGCCGCGCTGCACATCACCGGCCCGGCCGTGACCCAGCAGCTGCGCAAGCTGGAGCGGGAGGCCGGGATCCGGGTGGTCGAACCGGACGGACGCGGCATCCGGCTGACCGCGGCCGGTCACGTGCTGGCCGGACACACCCGGGTGGTCGCCACCGCGGTCGCCGACGCCGAGCGGGATCTCACCTCCCTGCACGACGACGTCGCCGGGCCGGTGCGGATCGGCTCGGTCGCCAGCGCGCTGCGGGCGCTGCTGCCCGACGCGCTGCGGACCCTGGTCTCGACCCATCCCCGGCTGGTCCCGATGGTCGCCGACGGCGAGGGCGTCGGCCTGCTCCCGGAGCTGCGGAGCCGGGACCTGGACGCGGTCCTGCTGGAGAGTTGGACCCAGCATCCCGCCGCGCTGCCGGCCGGGATCCGGGTGACGACGCTGGTCACCGAGCCGGTGATGCTCGCCGTCCCCGCAGCGCACCCGGTGGCCGGGCGGGCGTCGGTGTCGCTGCGTGACCTCGGGGGCCAGGTGTGGGCCTCCTGCCCGGTCGGGACGGAGTCCCACGGGGCACTGCTGCAGCTGATGCGGGCGGCCGGGATCGAGCCGGAGGTGCGCTACCTGTTCGCCGACTTCGCCACCCAGATCGCGCTCGTCCGGGGCGGCCTGGCCGTGGCGCTGGTCCCGGCCATGGCAGTGGTCCCCGGTGGCGACGCCGAGCCCGACGGCGTGCGGTTCGTGCCCTGCCGGCCCGCGGTCGAGCGTTCCCTGGTGCTGGCGACCCGCGAGGGCGACGCCGAGCTCCCCGCGCTGGTCGCGCTCGCCGACGCCCTGCGCACCGTCGCGGCCCGGGTCACGGCGGAACCGGGCGCTCCGGTCCCGCCGTGACCACCGGTCAGGCGAGCAGCTCCCGCACCAGCGGGACGACCTTCGTGCCGTACAGCTCGACCGCGCGCAGCCGCGCGGACACCGGCTGCGGACCGACCGTGTAGATCAGGTCGAACCGCCCCGCACCGACCGCCCGCACCGAGTCGGCGATCTTGCGGGCCACCGTCTCCGGGGAGCCGACGTGCAGCGCGCCGTGCTCCATCTCCGCCTCGGCCCGCTCCCGGGTCATCGGCGGCCAGCCGCGCAGCGCACCGATCCGGTCCATCTGCGCCTTGTAGGGGGCGAAGAAGATCTCCCGCGCCTCGGCGTCGGTGTCGGCGACGAAGCCGGGTGCGTGCATGCCGACCGGCTTCGGTGCGTTCCCGAACTGCTCGACGGCCCGGTGGTAGAGGTCCACGTAGGGGGCGAAGCGGGCCGGCTGCCCGCCGATGATCGCGAGCATCAGGCCGAGATCGTGGTGGGCGGTGCGCACCACCGACTCCGGCGAGCCGCCGACACCCACCCAGACCGGGAGCCGGTGCCCCGTCCGCGGGTACACCTCGGCGCCGTCGAGCCCCGCGCGGGTGGTCCCGTGCCAGGTGACCGGCTGCTCGTCGAGCAGCTTGACGAACAGGTCGAGCTTCTCGTCGAACAGCTTCTCGTAGTCGTCCATCGAGTAGCCGAACAGCGGGAACGACTCGGTGAACGAACCCCGCCCGACGATCACCTCGGCCCGACCGCCGGAGAGCGCGTCGAGCGTCGCGAACCGCTGGTGCACCCGCACCGGGTCGTCCGAGCTGAGCACGGTGACCCCGGAGGAGAGCCGGATCCGCGAGGTCCGGGTGGCGATCCCGGCCAGCACCGTCTCCGGGGTCGAGATCGAGTACTCCGGCCGGTGGTGCTCCCCCAGCGCGACGACGTCGACGCCGGCGCCGTCGGCCAGCACGACCTCGTCGACGACCTGCCGGATGGCCTCCGGGTGGGTCAGCAGCCGGCCGTCGTCACCGGTCGGGACGTCGCCGAAGGTGTCCAGGCCGAACACGATGTCAGTCATACCGCGTGCAACTCCGTTGAGCGTTCAATATTCCAGCAACGGAGGTTTCAGCGGGGACGGGCGTCGAGGTGCCGGAGCAGGTTGGCGGCGAACCGGTCCCCGGTGGCGTCCATCGTCGCCCGCATCGTGCGGGTGACGACCGGGGCCGCCAGCCGGGACAGCGGGAGATCGACGTCGAGCGTCAGGGAGATCTCGAGGTGCGTGCCCGGGACGCCGTCGGTGTCCGGCTCGGCGTCGGCCAGCGCGTAGTACCCCTCGGCGCCCGCCCACTCGGTGACGCCCGACGGCGGGGCGTGCGTGAAGTCGATGCGGGTGCCCTCGGTGAAGGTCATCCGCTCGGTGAACACCGGGCGGATCCCCACCCCCATGACGGCGAGCCGCACCATGTGCCAGCGCCAGTGCTCGCCGTCGGCGTCGATCCGGTGCAGCAGCGGCGTCAGCTGGGGCAGCATGTCCGGATCGGTCAGGACCCGCCACACCGCCGCCCGGTCGGCGGTCACGACCGCCTCCGAGGCGGTGGTGGCGGAGAAGCGGGTCAGGACCCGCCACCCTCGCCGAGCGCGCCACCGGCGGCGGGCGCGTCGTCCCCACCGGCGACCTCCGGCTCGGGCTCGGAGGTGCCGCGGTTCGCCGCCGGGAGCAGCTCCGCCAGCGCCGCCCCCTCGATCCGGCGGAACGTGCGCCGCGGCCGGGCCCGGTCCAGCACCGCGACCTCCAGGGCCTCCGGGCCGAGCACCCGGGGCTGCGCCCCGGCCCCGTTGCCCGGGGTCGCCGGGTCCGCACCGGGCACCTGCAGACCGCCGAGCGCCACCCCGATCGCGGCGTCGAGGTCCAGCCCGCGGGTGTAGGTCTCGCCGAGCTTCGTCGAGATCGGCTCGGTCTGCCCGCCCATCACGACGAACCGCGGCTCGTCGGTGATCGAGCCGTCGTAGGTGATCCGGTAGAGCTGGTCGCCGTCGGAGTCGGTGCCGACCTCGGCCACGCACAGCTCGACCTCGAAGGGCTTCTGCTGCTCGACGAACGCCGTGCCCAGCGCCTGCGCGTAGGCGTTGGCCAGCATCCGGCCGGTCACGTCCCGGCGGTCGTAGGTGAAGCCACGGAAGTCCGCCATCCGGATGCCGCCGGTGCGCAGGTTCTCGAACTCGTTGTACCGGCCGACCGCGGCGAAGCCGATCTTGTCGTAGATCTCGGAGACCTTGTGCAGCGCCGTCGAGCGGTTCTCGGCGACGAACAGCACCCCGTCGGCGTAGGTCAGCACCACGACGCTGCGGCCGCGGGAGATGCCCTTGCGGGCCAGCTCCGACCGGTCGCGCAGCAGCTGGTCGACGGAGGAGTAGAACGGCATCGTCATGGTCTGGTGCTCCAGGGCTCGTGCTCGTGCGGGAGGAGGATCAGCGGGTGGGGCCACCGGGGCGCTCGGTGCGCCCGGCGATCACCTGCTCGACGACGGCGGCCAGCTCGTCCTCGCCGCGGCGGACCGCGCCGTCCGCGGTGATCCCCACGACGACCGGGTAGATCCGCCGCACCGTGTCCGGCCCCCCGGTGGCGGTGTCGTCGTCGGCCGCGTCGTACAGCGCCTCGACCGCGGTCCGCACCGCGCCGTCGAGGTCCGCGGCCGGATCGTGCAGCTTCTTCAGCGACGACTTGGCGAAGACCGAACCCGATCCGACGGCGTGGAAGCCGAGGTTCTCGTCGTAGCGCCCGCCGGTGGGGTCGAACGTGACGATCCGGCCGGCCTTCGCCGGGTCGGCGACCGCCGTGTCGTAGCCGGCGAACAGCGGGACGACGACGAAGCCCTGCATCGCCGCACCCAGGTTCTGCCGGACCATGCCCGCCAGCCGGTTGGCCTTGCCGTCGAGCGAGAGCTGGACGCCCTCGAGCTTCTCGTAGTTCTCCAGGTCCACGCCGAACAGGCGGACCATCTCCAGGGCGATGCCCGCGGAGCCGGCGATGCCGACCGCCGAGTGCGTGTCGGTGACGAACACCTTCTCGATGTCGCGCTGGGCGATCGCGTTGCCCGCGGTCGCCCGCCGGTCACCGGCGATGACGACACCACCGGCGAAGGTGAGGGCGATGATCGTGGTGCCGTGCGGCACCCCGAGCCGGTCGGCGGCGGACCCCGCGGTCCCGTGCGCCGGGACCTGGCCCACGCCCGCACCGGGCATCAGGTGCGGCGCCGTGGCCCCGACGAACTCCGAGAACGACTGCGAGCCGGTGAGGAACGCACCCAGCTGACCCGTGTGGTGACCGGGCACCAGCCCGGGGCTGACCGACGGCCGGAACTCCATCTGCTTCGACGTGCCTTTCGTTCGAGCTGCGTGCACCGGGGCCACCGTCTGCGACGGTCTCCCCGGTACGGCCGGGTCCGCCGGTGCGAACCCGGCCGCGGCGGTACCGGACGGTGCCGGATCGGTGTCAGTGCCGGTGTCAGTGCCGGAGCGGTGTCAGCTCGGCCGCGGTGACCGCACTGCGGTCACTCGCCGCCCTTCTGCACGTAGGACCGGACGAAGTCCTCCGCGTTCTCCTCCAGCACGTCGTCGATCTCGTCGAGGATGGTGTCGACGTCCTCGCCGAGCTTCTCCCGGCGTTCCTGACCCGAGCCGGACGCCTCGTCACCGGACTCGTCGTCGCCGTCGCCACCGCCCTGGCGCTTCGTCTGCTCCTGCGACATGACGTCTCCTCCTCTGCCCCGCCACCTGCGCGCACCGGGCCACGGTGCGTCCTCACCCTACCGACCGGCCCCGACAAATTCGCCCGCAACGAGCCGGTGCGTCCCCGTCCGTACGGGCAGGGGTTCACGACGCGGTGAGCTTGTCCACCAGCTCCTCGGCCGTGGCGACGGCGTCGAACAGCTCGCCGACGTGCGATCGGGTGCCCCGCAACGGCTCCAGGGTCGGGATCCGGACCAGCGACTCGCGGCCCAGGTCGAAGATCACCGAGTCCCAGGACGCCGCCGCGACCTCCACCGGGAACCGGCCCATGCAGGTGCCGCGGAAGTAGGCCCTGGTGTCCTCGGGCGGCTCGGTCATCGCCGCCACGACCTGCTCCTCGGTCACCAGGCGCCGCATCGAGCCGCGGGTCACCAGCCGGTTGTAGAGGCCCTTGGCGAGCCGGACGTCGGAGTACTGCAGGTCCACCATGCCGAGCCGGCCGGACGCCCAGCTCAGCCCGTCGCGCTCACGGTAGGCCTCCAGGAGCTTGAGCTTGGCCGTCCAGTCCAGCCGGTCCGCGGTGAGCATCGGGTCCCGGTCGAGGTCGGCGAGCACCGACTCCCACTCCTCGACGACCTCCCGGGTGTCGGGGTCCCAGTCCGCCCGCTGGACGCCCGCGGTCTGCTCGAGGTGGGCGACGGCCCGGGCCAGGTACTCCTGCTGCAGCTGCAACGCGGTCAGCCGCCGGCCGTCGGCCAGCGGGACCGTGGCCCGCAGCGTCGGGTCGTGGCTGATCCGCGCGACCGACTTCACCGGCTCGGCCAGGCGCAGGTCGTCGAACAACCGCCCGTGCTCGATCATGTCCAGCACCAGCGCGGTGGTGCCGACCTTGAGCAGCGTGGCGATCTCGGACAGGTTCGCGTCGCCGATGATGACGTGCAGGCGCCGGTACTTGTCGGCGTCGGCGTGCGGCTCGTCGCGGGTGTTGATGATGCCGCGCTTGAGGGTGGTCTCCAGCCCGACCTCGACCTCGATGTAGTCCGAGCGCTGGGCGATCTGGTAGCCCGGCTCGTCGCCCTGCTGGCCGATCCCGACCCGGCCGGCACCACACACCACCTGGCGGGAGACGAAGAACGGGGTGAGACCGGTGACGATCGACGGGAACGTGGTCGACCGGGCCATCAGGTAGTTCTCGTGCGAGCCGTAGCTCGCACCCTTGCCGTCGACGTTGTTCTTGTAGAGCTGCATCCGCGGGGCGCCGGGCACCGTCGCGGCCCGGTCGGCGGCCTCCAGCATGACCCGCTCGCCGGCCTTGTCCCAGACCACGACGTCGCGCGGGGTCAGCACCTCGGGGGTGGCGAACTCGGGGTGCGCGTGGTCGACGTAGAAGCGCGCGCCGTTGGTGAGGATGACGTTGGCGGCGCCGAGGTCGTCGAGGTCGGTGTCCATCTGCGGGGCCAGCGACGGGGCGGACAGGTCGAAGCCGCGGGCGTCGCGCAGCGGGGACTCGACCTCGTAGTCCCAGCGGGCCCGCCGGTTGCGCGGTACGTCCGCGGCCGCGGCGTAGGCGAGCACGACCTGGGTGGAGGTGACGACCGGGTTCGCGGTCGGGTCCCCGGGGACCGCGATGCCGTACTCGACCTCGGTGCCCATGATCCGGCGGGCCGTCACGACCGGCCCCCTGCGCGAGACTGCATCCCCCGAGCCTAGCCGCCGGTGCCGGTGCCGCACCCCCGCCGCGCGGTGCCACGGGCGGTGATCGATCATCGACGGGCATGACCGATCCCGCACGCGAGCGCCTCACCGTCTTCGACGCGGCGGGGCGGGCGACCGGCGCCGCCGAGCGCGGCGAGGTGTACGCCCGCTCGCTGTGGCACGCCTCCACCGCCGTCGCGCTGCGCAGTACCGACTCCGAGCGCATCTACGTGCACCGCCGGACCGACACGAAGCTGGTCATGGCCGGACTCTGGGACTGCTGGGCCGGCGGCGTCGTGGGCGAGGGCGAGGATCCCGACGACGGCGCGGTGCGCGAGCTCGGCGAGGAGCTGGGCGTCACCGGGGCCGGGCTGACGAAGCTGTTCGTGCTGCCGTTCGACGCGTCCGCGGTCGGCGTGGACACCGGACCGGGGACCGGCCCGCACGGGCTGCGGTCGCACGTGCACGCCTACCAGGCGTTCCACGACGGCCCGGTCCGCCACCAGGCCTCCGAGGTCGCCGAGGGCGCCTGGTGGACGCTCGACGAGCTGCGCGCCCGGCTCGGCACACCGGAGTACCCGTGGGTGCCCGACGGGCTCTGGATCACCCGTCGCTGGCTCGCGACAGGCGTGGTCTAGTGTCCTGAGTTGTTAAATCGCTGTCGGTTGTTAGGCTGCGGCATGGCGACTCGGGGACCGAAGCCGGCGCGGATCATCCTGACCGACGACGAGCGGTCCCAGCTTGAGTCGTGGGCGCGGCGACGAACCAGCGCGGCCGGGTTGGCCACCCGGAGCAAGATCGTGCTAGGGTGTGTCTCCCAATGCGCGGAGCCAGGTGACGATCGCCTTCAGGACGGCGCCGCCGCGGAAGGTCAGGGCGAGCTTGTCGTAACGGGTGGCCAGCCCGCGCCACTGCTTGACGTGGCAGAACCCGCGCTCGACGACGTTGCGGTTTCGGTAGTCGACCGGATCGAATGCGGGCGGTCGGCCACCGCGTGAGCCCCGTCGTTTGCGGTGTCCCTGCTGGTCAGAGGGCTCCGGAATGACAGCGATGATCCGGCGCTCGCGCAGGTGCCGGCGGATCGCGCGTGAGGAGTAGGCCTTGTCCGCGCGCACGCGTTCGGGCCGGGTCCGGGGTCGTCCCGGGCCCGGTCGGGCGATGCTCAGGCGCGCCATCAGGTGCGGAAACATTGGCGAGTCGCCGCCCTGGCCGGGGCCGAGGAGGACCACCAGCGGGCGGCCGTGCCCGTCAACGAGCTGGTGGATCTTCGTCGACAGCCCTCCGCGGGACCGTCCCAGCGCGTGATCTGCTGGTTCGGCGAGCAGATTCGTGTAGTTCGATCCGGCCCCCTGTGTCGCGCTTGAGGGTCGCGGCGTGCTGGTGGGCACGGATGATCGTGGAGTCCACGCTGACCGCCCACCCGAGCACCTCGGCGGCGTCGGCCTCGACCAGAAGAGCAGCCAGGATGTGGTCCCAGGTGCCGTCGCCGCTGTAGCGGCGGTGCCGCTTCCACAACGTCTGCCACGGCCCGAACTCGGCTGGGACGTCGCGCCAGGGAAGCCCGCACCGATACCGGTAGATGATCCCCTCGAGCACCCGGCGGTCATCGCGGAACGGGCACCCGCGACGACCCTCGGAGGAGGGCAACAGCGGCGCCAGACGGGCCCACTGGACATCAGTCAGGACAGCGGTACGCGGCACCGATCAAGCATCGCGCACCCCGCTCCGCCTATCTGGGAGACACGCCCTAGGGGAGTCCTGGTGAGGTGACGGGGAGTCGGACCGCCACGACGTGCCCGCGGCCCACCGCGTCGGAGAGGTGGGCCGCGGAGGCGGTCACGCAGACGATCAGGTGGTTGCGCTGGGAACGTACGGCCGCGCCCCAGCCGGATAGGACTGCCGGACCGACGTCGCCGTCGTAGAGCAGCTCTCCGGCGGTGCCGATCGCGATCCGACCATCGGAGTCCGGCCCGCGAACGCCCCATCCGGATGGGCAGGGCAGCGCGCGCAGCGTCGCCAACTCCGTGTCGGCTAGGGCGTGTCTCCCATATGGGTGTCCGGACTGCCGGCAGGATGAGCCGGTGAGTTCGTCGAGGTTCGCGCTGCTCTCGGATGCTCAGTGGCAGTTGATCGGGCCGCTGCTGCCCTCCAACGCCGGGCGGCGTGGGCACCCGTTCGGCGAGGATCGCCGCGTGGTGGAGGGGATCATCTTCCGATACCGAACCGGGATCCCCTGGCGAGATCTGCCGCGGGAGCAGTTCGGGCCCTGGCAAACGGTGTGGAAGCGACACCGCCGCTACGCCGCTGACGGCACCTGGGACACCGTGCTGGCCGCACTGTTGGCCCAGGCCGACGCCAAGGGCGAGATCGACTGGACGGTGTTGACAGGTGTCGGTGGACGCCACGATCAACCGGGCGCACCAGCACGCCACGAACACCACCCGCCCCGAGCAGGACACAGGGGGCACGGTCGAACTACACGAAATCCCCTGACGGGTTCATGCCCAGCCCGCTCGGCGGACCGCGAGAACCCGCAGGTCACGGCATCGGCCGTTCCCGTGGCGGGCTGACGACGAAGATCCATGCCGCGGTCGACCGGCGGGGCCGGCCGCTGGCGGTGGTGGTGACCGGCGGGCAGCGCAACGACGGCGCCATGCTCGAGCAGGTCCTGGCCGACATCCGCGTCCCCCGCCTCGGCGCGGGACGGTCCCGCACCCGACCCGACGCCGTGGTGGCCGACCGGGCCTACTCATCCGGGGTCAACCGGCGCGCACTGGCCCGCCGCTCGATCACCACCGTCATCCCGCAGAAACGCGACGAGATCGCCGCCCGCAAACGCCGCGGCTCCCTCGGCGGCAGACCACCCGGACTCGACGTTGAGACCTACAAGGGCCGCAACGTCGTGGAACGCCACTTCGCCCTGACCAAGCAGTGGCGCGGGCTGGCCACCCGCTACGACAAACTCGCCATCACCTATCGCGCCGCCACCGTCCTCAGCGCCTGCATCACCTGGTCACGCCTATTGGGAGACATGCCCTAGCTGCCGCCGAGGGTAGGTCGAACACCGAGGTCGCGGCCTGGTTGGGGGTGTCGCGACCGACGGTGACGACGTGGCGGTCCCGTTTTGCCGAGCACCGCCTCGACGGGTTGGTCGACGAGCCGCGGCCGGGGCGTCCGCGCACGGTCACCGACGAGCAGGTCGAGCGCCTGGTCGTGCTGACCTTGGAGACGACACCGGCGGATGCGACTCACTGGTCGACCCGCTCGATGGCAGCCCACCTAGGCATGTCGCAGACGACGGTGTCGCGGGTGTGGCGGGCGTTCGGACTGGCGCCCCACAAGACCGACTCCTGGAAGCTGTCGAAAGATCCGTTGTTCGTGGACAAGGTCCGCGACGTCGTCGGTCTCTACCTCGACCCGCCCGAACGCGCGCTGGTGCTGTGTGTGGACGAGAAGACCCAGATCCAGGCTCTCGATCGCACCCAGCCCGTCTTTCCGATGCTGCCCGGCAGCCCGGCGCGGGCCAGCCACGACTACGTCCGCAACGGCACCTCGAGCCTCTACGCCGCCCTCGACATCACCACCGGCAAGGTCATCGGCTCCCTGCACGCCCGCCATCGGGCGGTCGAGTTCGGCAAGTTCCTGCGCACCCTCGACCGCGAAGTCCCCGCCGAGCTCGACGTGCACCTGGTGCTGGACAACGCCTCCACCCACAAGACCCCGGCGATCCGCCGCTGGCTGGCCGCTCACCCGCGGTTCGTCCTGCACTTCACCCCGACCAGTTCGTCATGGCTCAATCTCGTCGAGCGCTGGTTCGCCGAGCTGACCACGAAGAAGCTGCGGCGTTCCACCCACCGCTCGGTCCGCGCGCTCAACGCCGACGTCCGAGCCTGGATCAAGACCTGGAACGACGATCCCAAGCCCTACGTCTGGACCAAAACCGCCGACGAGATCCTCGACAGCGTCGCTCACTACTGCAAACGAATCACTGACTCAGGACACTAGAGTCCCGTCCCGACGCATTTACCCTGAAGTAACCCAGATCACCCACAGCGGTGTCTGGATCGGTACACCGTCGGCGGGTCGCGTGCCGCCCCGCCCGATCGGGCGCACGGTGTCGTGACCCGTCCGAACGCCCCCCACCACGCCCCAGACAGGCTCAGGAGTACCCATGGTCAGCATCTCGGTCTCGGCCCGCTCGCTCGCCGCCGCCCGGCTGATCGATCCGGACGTGAACACCGCGGCCGTGCAGGCCGCGGTGGAGGCGGCACTGGCCGCGGAGCGTCAGGAGCAGCGGAGCACCGAGCGACCGGCCGGGCGGCGCGAGCACACCGCCCGCCGCGAGCCGGACGCCCGCTCGGACTGAGCGCGGCCCGCGGCCAGCACCCCGTTCCGGCCGGGCCGGAGCGGGGACCCCGGGCCGGGGCCCCCGCGGACCGTCAGAAGTTGATCATGTGGCCGGCCAGGCCGTGGATCGCCTCCTGCAGGCACTCCGACAGGGTCGGGTGGGCGTGCACGTTGCGCGCCATCTCGTGCACGGTCAGGTCCCACTTCTGCGCCAGCGTCAGCTCCGGCAGCAGCTCGGTCGCCTCGGCGCCGATGATGTGCCCGCCCAGCAACTCGCCGTAGGTGTCGTCGGCGATCAGCTTGACGAAGCCGGCGGGCTCGGCCATGCCGTGCGCCTTGCCGTTCGCGGTGAACGGGAAGGTGGCGACGTTGACCTTCCACCCCTTCTCGTCGGCCAGGTCACGGGCCTCGGCCTCGGTGTAGCCGAACGACGCGACCTGCGGGTTGCAGAAGGTCGCCCGCGGCATCATCTTGTAGTCGAGTTCCTGGGTCTCGGCGCCGGCCATCGTCTCGGCGGCGACGATGCCCTGCGCCTCGGCGACGTGGGCCAGCATCAGCTTCGCGGTGACGTCACCGATCGCGTAGACGTGGTCGACGCTGGTGCGCATCCGCTCGTCGATCTCGATCGCGCCGCGCTCGGTCAGCTTGACGTCGAGCTTGTCGAGGCCGTAGCCGTCGACCCGCGGGGCGAAGCCGATCGCCTGGACGACCTTGTCGGCCCGCAGGTCCTCGTTCCCCTTCGAGGAGGAGACCGAGACGGTGACGCCCTTGCCGTCGTCGGTGATGGACTCCACCTTGGTCGAGGTCCGCACCGTGACGCCGAGCTTCTTGTAGGCCTTCAGCAGCTCCTTGGACACGTCCGCGTCCTCCAGCGGGAGCAGCCGGTCCAGGTACTCGACGATGGTGACGTCGACGCCGTAGTTGGCCAGCACGAACGCGAACTCGACGCCGATCGCCCCGGCGCCGGCGATGATCACGCTCTCCGGCAGCTCACGGGTGAGGATCTGCTCCTCGTAGGTCACCACGCGCTCGGACAGCTCGGTGCCCGGCAGCAGCTTCACCGTGGAGCCCGCCGCGATGATCACGTCGTCGTAGGTGACGGTCTCGCTGCCGCCCTTCGACAGCTCGACCTCGATCTCGCCCGGCTTGGTGAACCGGCCGAACCCGTCGAGCTCGGTGATCTTGTTCTTCTTCATCAGGAAGTGGACGCCCTTGACCCGGCCGTCCGCGACGGTCCGGCTCCGGTCGAAGGCGGCACCGAAGTCCAGCGAGACCTCGCCGGAGAGGCCGAAGGTCTTCTGCTCCTTGGTCACGATGTGGGCGATCTCCGCGTTGCGCAGCAGCGCCTTGGACGGGATGCAGCCCACGTTGAGGCAGACGCCGCCCCAGTACTTCTCCTCGATCACCGCCACACTGCGGCCGAGCTGGGCGGCACGAATGGCCGCCACGTATCCACCGGGTCCGGCACCGAGCACGACGACGTCGAAATGAGGCATGCGCCCAGCCTAGGACGCCCGTGCCGGACCCGGGCCGTCCGGTCCTGCGTCCCCGGTCACCGGCCACTCCGCCGCACCGGACAGGTGTGTGACCATCGCCTCGCACGCCGCCCGCAGGCCCTGCTGCTGGGCCGGAGTCAGGCCGTCGAACACGGCCTCCCGGACGCTCTCGACGTGGTCCGGCGCGGCCGCCGCCAGCACCGCGAACCCGGCGTCGGTCAGGTGGGCCAGCTGCCCGCGGCGGTCGGTGGGGCACGAGCGGCGATCGATCCAGCCGGACTCCTCCATCCGGGCCACCGCGTGCGACACGCGACTGCGCGAGGCCAGCGCCGAGTCGGCGAGCACGCTCATCCGCAGCGTCCGGTCCGGGGCCTCGGAGAGTCGGACCAGGATCTCGTAGTACGCCTGCGGCATCCCGGCACTGCTCTGCAGCCGGCGCTCGACCTTGTCGGAGACCAGTCGCTGGGCCGCGAGGAAGGCCCGCCAGGTCGCCTGCTCGTCGTCGTCGAGCCACCGAGTGTGGGCCACGTCACCCTCCGGAATGATTGAGTGCTCACCTTGTTGGCCCTAGTGTCGCTCTCAATCAATGAGAGTTCAACTATTTCTCGGAGGAAACATCATGACCGCCGCCACGAAGATCCCCGGCTACGTCGCGGGCACCTGGGACATCGACCCGGTGCACTCCGACGTCTCGTTCGTCGTCCGCCACATGATGGTCAGCAAGGTGCGGGGCCGCTTCGAGCAGGTCACCGGCGAGCTCGTCACCGCCGACGCCCTGGAGGACTCGACCGTCACCGCCACCGTCGACGCCTCCTCCATCACC
The DNA here is from genome assembly GCF_001698125.1 of Pseudonocardia sp. HH130630-07. Lineage (NCBI taxonomy): Bacteria > Bacillati > Actinomycetota > Actinomycetes > Pseudonocardiales > Pseudonocardiaceae > Pseudonocardia > Pseudonocardia sp. HH130630-07. Next base: position 5,505,855 of record NZ_CP013854.1, read on the forward strand.
ACCGGCAACGAGCAGCGGGACGGCCACATCCGCTCCGCAGACTTCTTCGAGGTCGAGAAGTACCCGGAGTGGAGCTTCCGGTCCACCGGGCTCGCCGCCAAGGGCGACGACTTCGTGCTCACCGGTGACCTGACCATCAAGGGTGCGACCAAGCCCGTCGAGTTCGCCCTCGAGCTGAACGGCTTCGGCCCGGACGCCTGGGGCGGCACCCGCGCCGGCTTCACGGCGACCACCACCATCAAGCGGTCCGACTTCGGTGTCGACATCGCCCTGCCGATGGACGGCGGCGGCGCCGTCGTCAGCGAGAAGGTCGGTATCGAGCTGGAGATCCAGGCCGTCCTGCGCGCCTCCTGACCTCCGCACCTCCCCGGGAGCCCCGGTCCGCGTCCTGCGGCCGGGGCTCCGGCGCGTCGTAGGCTCGCCGGATGTCGGGCTACCGCGAGCTCCCGCCCACCGGGGCGGCCGCCGGGCTCGTCGAGTGCGCCTGGCAGGGGTGGAGCGACCATCCCGGCAGCCGGCGCGTGCTGCCCGACGGCTGCATGGACCTGCTGCTGCACGACGGCCGGTTGACCGTCGCGGGCCCGGACACCGCCGCCCACCTGGCGAGCGGACCGGCCGGGGCGCTCACCACCGGACTGCGCTTCCGTCCCGGCGCGTTGCCCGCCCTGCTCGGGACACCGGCGGCGGCGCTGCGCGACCTGCGGGTCCCGCTGTCCGACGTGCTCCCGGGGGCGCTGCCCGGTGACCTGGTGGGGGCGCTCGAGGCCACGGCCTGCACGGTCGGCGACGCGGGCGCGCCGGGCCCCGGGGCCCCGCGACTGCTGCTCGCGGTCGCCGCCGCCCTGTGGCGCTCGGGCGCCCGCCACCCGCTGCCGGCGCCGCTCCCCCGTCCCGCACTGCGTGCGCTGGCGCGCGGCGCCTCCGCCGCGGACCTGGCCGAGGACCTCGGCGTCACGTCGCGCACCCTGCACCGGCACTGCCTGGCGACGCTCGGGTACGGGCCGTCGACGGCGCGCCGGATCCTGCGGTTCCGCACGGCGAGCGCGCTGCTATTCGACGGGATCGCCCCCGCCGAGGTCGCCGCCCGTGCCGGGTACGCCGACCAGCCGCACCTGTCCCGCGAGGTGCGGGCCCTCACCGGCGCCTCCCCCGCCACCCTCTACGCCGCACCGCCGCCGCGCTGACGGCGCCGGGCCGGGCGCCCCGGCCCCCGTCGTGCGCCGACGCGCGGCTCAGGCCCAGGCGAACAGGTCCAGCGGGGCGCCGTCGGGGTCGCGGACGGTGGCGTAGCGCTGGCCCCACGGCGCGTCGAACGGGTCGAGCACGCTCTCGTGACCGGCCGCCACGACCGTGCGCCACGCCGCGTCGACCGCAGCGGGGTCCGGGAGCCGGAAGGCGATCGACATCCGTCCCTCCCGGGCGGGCGCCGCACCGGGATGGAAGCCCTCGACCATCGACTGCAGGTCGAGCGCCAGCCGCAGCCCACCGCGCAGGGTCGTCTCCACGTGCGCCCCGGACTCCGATCCGGCCGGGAACTCCAGCCCCAGCAACCGGTAGAAGCGCACCGAGCGGGTCATGTCGGTGACCAGGATGCCGATCATGTCGAGCTCGGCGCCGATCGTCGTGTCGTCCATGGGCGCCGAGGCTAGGGACCGGGCGGGGCGGGCGTCGTGAACGGATCGGACACGCCGGGTTCCGCCGTGCACCGGTGGTGGGTGATCCTGGGCCGGTGGATGTCGCGGACACGCACGGGAACCACGCGGTGCCGAACCTCGCCCGCATGTACGACTACTACCTGGGGGGCTCGCACAACTTCGCGGTCGACCGCGAGGCCGCGGACCGGGCCCTGCGCTCGGTACCGCACGCGAAGACGTTCGCGCTCGCCAACCGGGCGTTCCTCGGGCGGGTGGTGCGGCACCTCGTGGCGGCCGGGATCGACCAGTTCCTGGACCTCGGGTCGGGGGTGCCGACCGTCGGCAACGTCCACGAGATCGCCCGGGCGGTCCGTCCCACCGCACGGGTCGCCTACGTCGACATCGAGCCGGTCGCCGTCGGCGTCGCGACCGAGCTGCTGGCCGACGACCCGTACGCCTCGATCACCCTCGCGGACATCCGCGACCCCACCGCCGTGCTCGCCGCCCCCGGTGTGGCCGGACTGCTCGACCTCGACCGGCCGGTGGCCGTGCTGGCCGTCGCCGTGCTGCACGCGCTGCCGGACGCCGACGACCCCGCCGGGATCCTCGCGGCGTACCGCGACGCGTGCGTACCCGGCAGCCACCTCGCCGTGTCGCACCTGGCCGCGACGACCTTCTCCGAGCAGCAGACCGACGTCGTGCGCGACGTCCTCGACCGGACCCCCACCCCGGTGACGCTGCGCAGCCGCGAGCAGCTGGCCGGGATGCTGGCGGGGTACGAGATCGTCGAACCCGGGGTCGTGCTGCTCCCGGCCTGGCGCCGGGACGACTCCGGCCCGGCCGACGTCGCCGATGCCGACGCGAACGGTTACGCCGCCCTCGGCAGACTGCCCGTACCGGCCCCGTGACGCGGCACCGGACACACGACGGCCCCGCCGCCGGAGGGGCGACGGGGCCGGACGTGGTGGGCGTCTACAGGTACTGGCCGGTGTTCGACGCGGTGTCGATCGCGCGGCCGGTGGCGTCGTTCTTGCCGGTGACCAGGGTGCGGATGTAGACGATCCGCTCGCCCTTCTTGCCCGAGATCCGGGCCCAGTCGTCCGGGTTGGTGGTGTTCGGCAGGTCCTCGTTCTCCGCGAACTCGTCGACGATCGCGTCCAGCAGGTGCTGGACCCGCAGGCCGGTCTGGCCGGACTCGAGCACCGACTTGATCGCGGACTTCTTCGCCCGGTCGACGATGTTCTGGATCATCGCGCCGGAGTTGAAGTCCTTGAAGTAGAGGGTCTCCTTGTCCCCGTTGGCGTAGGTGACCTCCAGGAACCGGTTCTCCTCCGACTCGTCGTACATCCGCTCGACGATGCGCTGGATCATCCCGTCGACACACGCCTTGCGGCTGCCGCCGAACTCGGCGACGTCGTCGTCGTGGATGGGCAGGGTCTCGGTGATGTACTTGGAGAAGATGTCCTGCGCACCCTCGGCGTCCGGACGTTCTATCTTGATCTTCACGTCCAGCCGGCCGGGCCGCAGGATCGCCGGGTCGATCATGTCCTCGCGGTTCGACGCGCCGATGACGATGACGTTCTCCAGGCCCTCGACGCCGTCGATCTCGGCGAGGAGCTGGGGGACGATCGTCGTCTCGACGTCGGAGGACACCCCGGAGCCACGGGTCCGGAAGATCGAGTCCATCTCGTCGAAGAACACGATCACCGGGGTACCGGCCGAGGCCTTCTCCCTGGCCCGCTGGAAGATGAGCCGGATGTGCCGCTCGGTCTCGCCGACGAACTTGTTGAGCAGCTCGGGGCCCTTGATGTTGAGGAAGAACGCCCGGCCCTCGTCCGGGTCGTCGCCCCGCTGGCTCGCGATCTTCTTCGCCAGCGAGTTCGCGACCGCCTTGGCGATCAGCGTCTTCCCGCACCCGGGCGGGCCGTAGAGCAGCACGCCCTTGGGCGGGCGCAGCTCGTACTGGGTGAACAGTTCGGTGTGCAGGAACGGCAGCTCCACCGCGTCCTGGATCTGCTCGATCTGCCGGGAGAGCCCACCGATGTCGGCGTAGGCGATGTCCGGGACCTCCTCCAGCACGAGGTCCTCGACCTCGGCCTTCGCGACCCGCTCGTAGGCGTACCCGGCGCGCGAGTCGACCATGAGCGAGTCACCGGACTTCAGCGGGCTGGTGCCCTCCTCCTGCCCCAGGTCGAACAGCGGCGCCGCCAGCCAGACGACGCGCTCCTCGTCGGAGTGGCCGACGACCAGGCCGCGGCCGGCCGCGCCGTCCTCGCCCGGCCGGGAGACGATCTCCCGCAACGAGTACAGGTCACCGACCTGCTCGAAGCCCATCGCCTCGACGACGGTGAGTCCCTCGTTGAGCCGCACCGACTGGCCGCTGCGCAGCTCCTCGCCCTCCACCGCGGGGGAGACCGGGACCCGCATCCGGCGCCCGGAGGTGAACACGTCGACGGTGTCGTCGTCGTAGCGCCCGAGGAAGACCCCGTAGCCCGACGGCGGCTGCGCGAGCCGGTCGACCTCCTCGCGGAGTGCGACCAGCTGCCCCCTGGCCTCCTTGAGGGTCTCGGTGAGCTTCTCGTTCCGCGCGTTGAGCGCGGAGAGCCGGCTCGTGGTCTCCGCCAGCCGCTGCTCCAGCACGCGCGCGTGCCGGGGCGTCTCGCTCAGCCGTTGACGGAGTGTGGCGATCTCGCTCTCGAGGTGCCGGATGTGCTCGCTGTCCTCGGCACCGCCGAGGTCGTGACCAGAGTCGTGACCAGAATGGACGTCCCGCCTGCCGGGACCGTCGTCGTAGGGGTGGTTCACGGCAGCCTCCCTCCGTGTTCCGTCTCACCACGGTACCCGGGCGGGGGAACCGTGGCGGTGCGGCGAACCGGTGATCCGGACCTCAGCCGGTCGGCACCTGACGGTCACTCTGCGGCTTCGCGCCCGTCACCGCCACGTCCACACGGAGGGGACTTCGTAACGTTCTCGTTCCACGCCGGGCGCGTCGCGGCCCGCCGGGCCGGGGGTACGACGGGCTCAGCGGCCGGTCGGCCTGCGCTGCTGGCGCGGCGGGGTCACCCCGTCGGCGAGCCGGCGGCTGGTCACCAGGAACGCGGTGTGGGCGATCATCCGGTGTTCCGGGCGGACCGCCAGACCCACCACGTGCCACGGCCGGACCATGGCCTCCCACGCCTCCGGTTCGGTCCAGCACTGCATCTCGCGCAGCTTCTCGGTGAGCACCGAGAGCTGGGTCGTGGTGGCCACGTAGCCGACCAGGATGCCGCCGGGGACGAGGCTGTCCCGGACGGTGTCGAGCACGTCCCACGGCGAGAGCATGTCCAGCACGACCCGGTCGACCTCGCCGCGGTGCTCCCGGACGTCGCCGACGGTGAGGTCCCAGTGCGGGGGCCGGTGCCCGAAGAAGGTCTCGACGTTGCTCACCGCGTGCGGGGCGTGGTCCTCGCGGACCTCGTAGGAGACCACCCGTCCGGCAGGGCCGACGGCCTGCAGCAGCGAGCAGGTCAGCGCGCCGGACCCGGCACCGGCCTCCAGCACCCGCGCGCCGGGGAACACGTCTCCCCACATCAGGATCTGGGCCGCGTCCTTCGGGTAGATCACCTGCGCTCCGCGCGGCATGGACAGCACGTAGTCGGCGAGCCGCGGCCGCAGCGCGAGGTACGGCGTGTTCGCGGCGGAGTGCACGAGGCTGCCCTCGGGGGCCCCGATGAGGTCGTCGTGCGCGATCTGGCCGCGATGGGTGTGGTAGGCGGCACCGGGGGCCAGCACCACCGTGTAGTGCCGGCCCTTCGGGTCGGTCAGCTGGACCCGGTCGCCCTCGCGGAACGGGCCGCCCCGCCGCGGCGGCTCCCAGCCGGTGTCCTGGGCGGTCGCCGGATCGGTGGCCGGGCCGGTCTCGTCGGTGCCGGATACCGGCAGCAGGGGGTCGTGCACGGGCGACGACGCTATCCGCGCCCGCGCCGTGCGCCGCGGCCGGGGCCGGGCACCAGAGGACGGCGCGGCGGCGGGACCGCGGAACCGTCGGTGCCTCCGGTTAGCCTGCGAGCCGTGACCGTGCAGCAACCGCCCGCCGCCGATCCGGCCGTGGCACCGCGGCCGCCGGCGCTGTCGCCGTCGCGGGCGGCGGACTTCCGGCGCTGCCCGCTGCTCTACCGGTTCCGTGCGGTCGACCGCCTGCCGGAGCCGCCGTCGAAGGCACAGGTCCGCGGGACGCTGGTGCACGCGGTGCTGGAGCGGCTGTTCGCCCTGCCGGCCCCGGACCGCACCCCGGAGGCCGCGCGGGCGCTGCTCGGCCCCGCCTGGGACGAGCTGGACGCCGCCGGTGCCGCCGGCGACCTGTTCGACGGTGCGGCCGACCCGGCGTTCGCCACCTGGCTGGACTCGGCGACCGCCCTGCTCGACACCTACTTCGCCCTGGAGGATCCGGCGCGGGTACCGGCGGCGGCGGTCGAGGAGCGGATCGAGACCGTCCTCCACGGCGCGTCCGGGCCGGTGCCGCTGCGCGGCATCCTGGACCCGCTCGACCAGGGGCCGGGCGGCGCCCTGCGGGTGGTCGACTACAAGACGGGGGCCGTCCCCGGCGAGGGCTTCGAGGGCCCGGCGCTGTTCCAGCTCAAGTTCTACGCGCTGGCCGTGCTGCTGGCCCGTGGCCGGATGCCCGAGGAGCTGCGCCTGCTCTACCTGTCCGGCGGGACCGCACTGAGCTACCGTCCCGACACCGACGAGCTGTACCGCTTCGCCCGGCTGCTGGACGCCGTGTGGGCCGCGATCGGCCGCGCCGCGCCGGACGGGGACTTCCGCCCCAACCGCGGCCCGGCCTGCCGCTCGTGCGACCACCGGGCCCGGTGCCCCGCGTGGGACGGCACTCCCCCGCCGTACCCGGGCTGGCCCGGCTCCGGGGGCGGTCCGCTCCGGCAGGCATGATCGCGGGCGTGACGACCTCGATCCCGCCCGGCCCGTTCTACCTCCCCGGCGACGAGCGCCCCGGTCCCGACGGCGGCACCGTCGCCGACTTCGAGGCGACCCCCTCGACCACCGGACCCTGGTACGCCGAGGCCCAGCACATGGGGCCCCCGTCGGCCCTGCTGGTGCGGGCCATGGAACGGCTCGCCCCCTCGCGGCCCGAGGCGGCACCGGAGCACTGGCGGCTGGCCAGGGCGACCGTCGAGGTGCTCGGGATGGTCCCGGCCGGCCCGGTCACGGTCACCGCCCGGGTGGAGCGGCCCGGGCGCACGATCGAGCTGCTGTCGGCCACCATGCAGGCGGGCGGCCGGGACGTGCTGCGGGCACGGGCCTGGCGGCTCACCGCGGGGGACACCGCGGAGGTGGCGCACGGCTCGGCCGAGCCCCTCCCCGGCCCGGAGACCGGCACGATCATCACCGAGCGGCCCCCCGGCTGGCTGCCCGGCTTCCTCGACGCCACCGAGTGGTCCTGGCTCGACGGCCGCGGCCTCGGCTCGCAGGGCCCGGCGCGGGCCTGGGTGCGGCTGCGGGTCCCGCTCGTCGAGGGCGAGGAGACCACGCCGTTGCAGCGGTTGATGGTGGCCGCGGACTGCGCCAACGGGGTCGCCGGGGCGCTCGACGCGCGGCACTGGCTGTTCGTCAACACCGAGCTCACCGTGCACCTGCACCGCGTCCCGGCCGGTGAGTGGATCGGTGTCGACGCCGCGAGCGTCATCGGGCCCGAGGGACTGGGTACCTGCACCTCCGCGCTCTTCGACGAGCACGGCCAGGCCGGCCGGGGCGCGCAGGCGCTCACCATCCGGCCCCGCTGACGCCCCCGCCACGGCGAGAGCCCGCCCCCGGAGGTCCGGGAACGGGCTCTCGTCGTGGGAGCGGACGTCTCAGCCGGCGGCGTGGCCGTTCGCCGACATCGCGCGGCAGGACCGGATCTCGGTGGTCAGGATGGCCGTGGCGCCGATCTCGGCCAGCTGGTCCATGACCCGGTTGGTCTGCTTGGCCGGGACCATGGTGCGGACCGCGACCCAGCCCTTCTTCGACAGCGGGGACACCGTCGGCGCCTGCAGGCCGGGCGCCACCTTCTCCGCCGCCGGGAGGAGCTCCTCCGGGCAGTCGAAGTCCATCATCAGGTACTCGCGGGCCAGCACGACGCCCTGCAGCCGGTCGGCGAAGACCTTCTTGATCGCGGTCACGTCACCGTTCTCGGGACGGTCCGCACGCTTCTCCCGCTCGATCAGCGTCGCCTGCGAGGTGGCGATGGCGTCGCCGATGATCTCCAGGCCGTGCTGGCGCAGGGTCCGCCCGGAGGAGACGACGTCGGCGATCGCGTCGGCGAGACCGAGCTGGATCGAGATCTCCACCGCGCCGTCGAGCTTCACGATCTCGGCGCCGATCCGCTTGCCGGACAGGTACGAGCGCACCAGCCGGGGGTAGGACGTGGCGATCTTGTGCCCGTCGAGGTCCTCCAGCTTCCAGCCGGCGTCGGCGGGTGCGGCGAAGTGGAAGCGGGACCGGCCGAAGCCCAGCGGCAGGATCTGCTGGGTCTGGCTGCCCGACTCCTCCATGAGGTCGAAGCCGGTGACGCCGAGGTGCAGGTCGCCCCGCCCGACGTAGGTCGCGATGTCCTTCGGCCGCAGGTAGAAGAACTCGATCTCGTTCTCCTCGTCGACCACGCTGAGGTCGCGCGAGTCGGTCCGCTGGCGGTACCCGGCCTCACGCATCATGGTGGCCGCTGGCTCGGCCAGGGTGCCCTTGTTGGGCAGTGCCACGCGGAGCATCACGCTCTCCTGAAATGTCTGTCCGGTCGGTGGTCGTCGAGGGCCCCGGCTACAGGTGCTTGTAGACGTCCTCGAGGGCGAGGCCCCGCTGAATCATGATCACCTGCAGGCGGTAGAGCAATTGTGAGATCTCCTCGGCCAGCTCGTCGTCGCCCTGGTACTCCGCGGCCAGCCAGACCTCGCCGGCCTCCTCCAGCACCTTCTTGCCCTGGGCGTGCACACCGGCGTCGAGCGCGGCGACGGTTCCCGAACCGGCCGGCCGATCCACGGCCTTGCCCTGCAGCTCGGCGAACAACCCGTCGAAAGTCTTCACGTACATCGCCCCTTCCGGACATCAGTGTGAACGGTGACCCGGCCGACACCACCGGGGACCCGGTGGTGGGAGCCGTGCGGGCAACGCACCGCGCCGGGTGGTTCACCCGGTGTGACCATCGCCTCGCCGACGTGCCGTTCGTCGTCCGGCGTCAACCGCTCGCGCCGTGATCGGCCGGTCCGGGGCCGTTCAGGCGCGGGCCCGCACCTCGTCGAGGACGGCACCCAGCTCGGCCGGGCCGATCCCGGCGAGGGTGCTGCGCTGCACCCGCCGGGGGCCCGGGGGCACGGCCAGCTCGCACGGCACCACGAGGACGGCGCAGCCGGCCCGCTCCGCGGACAGCGCGCCCGTCGGCGAGTCCTCCACCGCGACGCACTCCGCGGGGTCCGCACCGAGCAGCTCCGCGCCACGACGGTAGGGCTCCGGCGCCGGCTTCGGTTCGGCCACCTCGTCGCCGGGGACGACGGCCGCGAACCGGTCCCGGCCCAGTGTCTCCAGCGCGCGTTCGACCAGGACCCGGGTCGTGTTCGTGACCAGCGCCGCCGGGACCTCCTCGTCGCGCAGCGCGACGAGCAGCTCCTCGGCCCCGGGACGCCACGGGACGCCGTCCCCGAACAGCTCACCGGTGCGCTCGTAGAGCCACTCCCCCGCCTCGCGGAACTCCTCGGCGGGCACCGTGGCCGGATCCCGGCCCGCCTCGCGGAAGCAGATCCGCAGCGACGAGTCGAGCGAGCCACCGACCGACTCCAGGCGGGCCTGCTGCGACAGCGGCGGCGCGCCGAGGTGCTTCATGAGGTCGGCGAGCGCGACCTCCCACACCTTCTCCGAGTCGATCAGCGTGCCGTCCATGTCCAGCAGCACCGCCGCCGGGCGCCCGCGCTCAGGCATCGGGGGTGTACCCCAGGTTCGGCCGCAGCCACCGCTCGACCTCGGCGACGTCGACGCCGAGCCGCCGGGCGTAGTCGGAGACCTGGTCCGGGCCGATCCGGCCGACGGTGAAGTAGCGCGCGTCGGGATGGGCGAACATCATCCCGCTGACCGCCGCGGCCGGCATCATCGCGAACGACTCGGTGAGCCGCACCCCGGTCTCCTCGGCGCCGAGCAGGTCGAACAGCGGGCGCTTGAGGGTGTGGTCGGGGCAGGCCGGGTAGCCGAACGCCGGGCGGATCCCACGGAACCGCTCGGCCAGCAGCTCCTCGAGCGGCTGGTCGGCGTCGGGCTCGAACCACTCGCGGCGGGCCTTGCGGTGCGCGTACTCGGCGAAGGCCTCGGCCAGCCGGTCCGCGACCGCCTTCACCATGATGGCCTTGTAGTCGTCGAGGGCCTCCTCGAACTCCTTCGCCATCTCCTCGGCACCGTGGATCGAGACGGCGAAGGCCCCGAGGTGGTCGCCGTCGGGCGCCACGTAGTCGGCCAGGCTCCGGTTGGCCCGGCCCTCCGGCTTGGCCGTCTGCTGGCGCAACATCGGCAGCCGGACGTCGCCCGAGTCCGGGGAGATGACGATGTCCTCGCCCTCGGCGTGCGCCGGCCAGAACCCGTACACCCCCCGTGCGGTGAACCGGTCGTTCGCGATGATCTCGTCGAGCATCGCGTTGGCGTCGTCGTAGAGCTCCTTGGCCACCGGCGAGTTCAGGATCCCGGGGAACTTGCCCTTCAGCTCCCAGGCCAGGAACAGGAACTGCCAGTCGATGAGCTCCCGCAGCTCGGCGATGCTCGGGGCACACTCCCGGATCCCGGTGAACTCCGGGACCGGCAGCTCACCGAAGGTGATCCGCTCGTGGTTGGCCACCGCGTCGGCGATCGGCAGCAGCGGCTTGGCCTCGCGGTTGGCGTGCTGCTCGCGCAGCCGGTCCTGGTCCTCGGCGTTGCGCTTGGCCAGCGCCTCGGCACGGTCGTCGTCGAGCAGGTCGGACACCACGCCCACGACGCGTGACGCGTCCAGGACGTGCAGCACGGTGCCGTCGTAGGCGGGGGCGACCTTCACGGCGGTGTGCTGGCGCGAGGTCGTGGCGCCGCCGATGAGCAGCGGGAGCTTGAGCCCCCGGCGCTCCATCTCCGCGGCGACGCCGACCATCTCGTCCAGCGACGGCGTGATCAGCCCGGACAGGCCGATGACGTCGGCGTTCTCCGCGACCGCGGTGTCGAGGATGGTCTGCGCGGGCACCATCACGCCGAGGTCGACGACCTCGTAGCTGTTGCAGCCGAGCACGACGCCGACGATGTTCTTGCCGATGTCGTGCACGTCGCCCTTGACCGTCGCCATGACGACCTTGCCGTTGCCCCGCTCGGACTGGATCTCGCCGCGGGCCTTGGCCTCCTCCTTCTCCTTCTCCATGAAGGGCTCGAGGTAGGCGACGGCCCGCTTCATCACCCGCGCCGACTTGACGACCTGGGGCAGGAACATCTTCCCGTCGCCGAACAGGTCGCCGACGATCTTCATGCCGTCCATCAGCGGGCCCTCGATCACGTCGAGCGGCCGCGCGGCCTCGGCGCGGGCCTCCTCGGTGTCGGCCTCGACGAAGTCGACGATCCCGTGCACCAGCGCGTGCGAGATCCGCTGGCGGACGTCGTTCTCCCGCCAGGAGAGGTCCACCTTGCGCTGGGTGCCCTCGCCCTTGAACCGCTCCGCGGCGTCGACCAGACGGTCGGTGGCGTCCGGGCGCCGGTTGAACAGGATGTCCTCGCACATCTCCAGCAGGTCCGCCGGGATGTCCTGGTAGACGGCGAGCTGGCCGGCGTTGACGATGCCCATGTCCAGGCCGGCCCTGATGGCGTGGAACAGGAACGCCGAGTCCATCGCCTCACGGACGACGTTGTTGCCGCGGAACGCGAACGACAGGTTCGAGACGCCGCCGGAGATGTGCGCGCCCGGGCACCGCTCCTTGATCCGGGGGCAGGCGTCGATGAAGTCCTTCGCGTAGTTGTTGTGCTCCTCCATGCCGGTCGCGACGGCGAGGATGTTCGGGTCGAAGATGATGTCCTCGGGTGCCAGCCCGGCGCGCTGCACGAGCAGGTCGTAGGCCCGTCCGCAGATCTCGACCTTGCGGTCGGCGGTGTCGGCCTGGCCGGTCTCGTCGAACGCCATCACGACGACGCCCGCACCGTAGGACCGGACGACGGCGGCCTGGGCCAGGAAGGGCTCCTCACCCTCCTTGAGGCTGATCGAGTTCACGACGCCCTTGCCCTGCACGCAGCGCAGCCCGGCCTCGATCACCGGCCACCGCGAGCTGTCGATCATGATCGGCAGCCGGGCGATCTCCGGCTCGGTGGCCAACAGGTTGAGGAACGTCGTCATCTCGTCGGCGGACTCGAGCAGGTCGGCGTCCATGTTGACGTCGAGCATGTTCGCGCCGCCGCGGACCATGTCGAGCGCGACGTCCAGCGCGCCGGTGTAGTCCTTCGACTCGATCAGCCGGCGGAAGCGCTTGGACCCCGTGACGTTGGTCCGCTCCCCGATCATCACGAAGCCGGTGTCCGGGCCGATCTCGAACCGCTCCAGCCCGGAGAAACGGGTCCGGTGACTGGGCTCGGCCGGTGTCCGCGGCGGGAGGCCCCTCACCGCCTCGGAGATCCGCGCGATGTGGTCGTGCCCGGTCCCGCAGCAGCCGCCGACGATGTTGACCAGGCCGGACTCGGCGAACTCCTGCAGCAGGGCCGCGGTCTGCTCCGGGGTCTCGTCGTAGCCGCCGAACGCGTTCGGCAGCCCGGCGTTCGGGTAGGTCGCGACGAACGTGTCGCTGATCTCGGCGAGCGCCGCGGCGTGCGGGCGCATCTCGTCCGCCCCGAGTGCGCAGTTCAGCCCGACGACCAGCGGCTCGGCGTGCCGGATCGAGGTCCAGAACGCGTCCACGGTCTGCCCGGACAGGGTGCGGCCGGACCGGTCGACGATGGTGACCGAGATCCACACCGGCAGGTGCGGCGCGACGTCGTGCGCGGCGTGCAGCGCGGCCTTCGAGTTCAGCGTGTCGAAGATCGTCTCGATCAGCAGGACGTCGACCCCGCCCTCGTCGAGCGCGGCGACCTGCTCGGCGTAGGAGTCGTAGACCTGCTGGTAGGTCACGGCACGGTAGGCCGGGTCCTCGACCTTCGGCGACAGCGACAGCGTGACGTTGAGCGGGCCGATCGACCCGGCGACCCACTTGGGCTCGCCGGTCTCAGCCTCCGCCTCGTCGGCGGCCCGGCGGGCCAGCTTCGCGGCCTCGACGTTCATGGCCACGACGTGGTCCTCGAGGGCGTAGTCGGCCTGCCCGATCGTCGTCGCGGTGAAGGTGTTCGTGGTCGTGAGGTCCGCACCCGCGGTGAAGTAGCGCCGGTGGCTGTCCAGGATCAGGTCCGGACGGGTGAGGTTCAGCAGGTCCGGATCACCGGTGGTGTCCTTCGGGTGGTCCGTCAGCCAGTCCGCCCGGTAGTCCTCCGGGGTCAGGCCCATCCCCTGGATGACCGTGCCCCATGCGCCGTCGATGACGCCGATCCGCGTTCCGAGCAGTTCCCTGAGCTGCTCGGTCTTGCGTTCCGCCTGCCGGACCCGCTCGGGGTCGACCGTGCGCGTGGAGATGTCGCCGTCCGAAGAGGTGCTCACCGAGTGACCCGCTCCCGTCGTAGATGACACGGTCGACCAGGCTACCCGCTGACGGGATCATGCCCGGCCGGGTTCGCGGTCCCGCGGCGCGCGCACCGGGACGTCGTACCGGGGTCGTAGGCTGGGCGGATGACCGACCGAGAGCCGAGCACCACGGGCAGCGGTGAGGAGCCCACCCTCGTCGAGCCGGTCCTCATCGCGGCGTTCGAGGGCTGGAACGACGCCGGGGAGGCCGCGAGCACCGCGCTGGAGCACCTGGAGCTCAGCTGGGACGCCGAGCCGCTGACCTCGATCGATCCCGAGGAGTACTACGACTTCCAGGTCACGCGGCCGCACGTGAAGCTCGCCGGTGGCGTGACCCGCAAGATCGAGTGGCAGACCACCCGGCTGTCCTGGGCGACGCTGCCCGGCACGGACCGGCACGTCGTGCTCGTCAACGGGATCGAGCCGAACCTGCGCTGGCGCTCGTTCTGCGCCGAGCTCGTCGGCCACGCGGAGCGCCTGGGCGTGACGAAGGTCATCACGCTGGGCGCGCTGCTGACCGAGGTCCCGCACACCCGTCCGACGCCGGTGAACGGCACATCCTGGGACGAGGACTCACAGCGGGACATGGGCACCGAGCCGTCGAACTACGAGGGCCCGACCGGGATCGTCGCGGTGTTCCAGCAGGCGTGCGTCCAGGCCGGGATCCCGGCGGTGTCGTACTGGGCCGAGGTCCCGCACTACGTCTCCCAGGCCCAGGTACCGAAGGCCGCGGTCGCGCTGCTGCACCGGATCGAGGAGGCGCTCGACATCGAGGTCCCGCTGGGCGCGCTGCCGGAGAAGGCCGAGGAGTGGGAGCGCACCGTCTCCGAGATGGCCGACGCCGACGACGAGGTCCGCGAGTACGTCCGCCAGCTCGAGGAGCAGGCGAACGAGACCGACGAGGAGGAGGCCCGCACCGAGCTGCGGGAGACCTCCGGCGACTCGATCGCCGCCGACTTCGAGCGGTACCTGCGCCGGCGCGGGCCGAACTCCTGATCGGGCCGGTGCCCCGGCCCGCCACACCGTGATCGCCGGGCTGCGGCGCGGGGCGCTGTTCGCCGGTGCGTTCCTCGGGCCGTTCGGCGGTGGCATGACCGCCGCGATCCTGCCCGAGCTGGGCGCGGACCTCCGCGTCCCGACCGCGACCGCATCGCTGTCGATCACCGCCTACCTGCTGCCGTTCGCGGCGGTGATGCTGGTGTCCGGGACGCTGGGCGAGCGGTGGGGCCGGTCGCGCACGGTCGTCGCCGGGTACGCGCTGTACGTCGCGGCCTCGCTGGCCTGCATCCTCGCGACGTCCTGGACGGTCTTCCTCGCGGCCCGGGCGCTGCAGGGGGTCGCCAACGCCTTCACCACCCCCCTGCTGCTGGCCGCGCTCGCCGCCGCGGTGGAACCGGAGCGGCTGGGGCGCGCACTCGGCTGGTCGGGCTCGCTGCAGGCCGCCGGGCAGACGTCCGCGCCGCTGGTCGGCGGGCTCGCCGCGGAGGTCGACTGGCGGCTGGCGTTCGGCGGCGCCGCGGTGGTCGCGCTGCTGCTGGCCGTCGTCGGGATCCCGGGCGGTGCCGGTCCGGCCCGCAGCGACGGGCGCCCGGCGCTGCGGTCGGCGTGGACCGGACCGGTGCTGCGCCTCGGTGTGGTCGCCGGGATCGGGTGGGGCTGCCTGGCCGGGCTGAACTTCCTGCTCGCACTGCGGCTGGAGGAGGTGTTCGGCCTCGGGTCCGGGCCGCGCGGCCTGGTCCTGACGGCGCTGGGCGTCACCGGCGTCCTCACCGCCCGGCTGATCGGCGGGGCGGTCGACCGGATCGGCCCGCGCCGGTGCGTGCTCACCGGCGCCGTCGCCGGCGGTGTCCTCGTGGCACTGATCGGGGTGCTGCCCACGCTGTGGGCCGTGGTCACGCTGTGGGCGCTGGCCGGGGTCTGCAGCCAGCTCGTCCTGGTCGGGGTGAACGCGCTGGTCCTGGGCACCGGCGGGCGCAACGGCGGTGGTGCGGTCTCGGTGGTGCAGGCGGTCCGCTTCGCCGGGACGGCGGCCTCCCCCGTCGCGCTGACCCCGGTCTACCACGCCGATCCGCTCGTGGCGTTCCTCGCGCCGGCCGGGCTGCTCGCGGTGGCGGCACCGGCCGTGCTGGCGGCCGGGACGCGGCGCTGATCACGTCCCGGACCGGTGCGTCCGGTCTGGACCTGAAGCCCGGTCGAGGGTGCACGCTGGCCTCCTGGCCGTGGGGAGGAGCGGGTCATGCGGGCGATCGTGGTGGAGCGGTTCGGCGGACCGGACGTGCTGGTGCTGCGGGAGACGGCGGATCCGGTGCCCGGCACCGGGGAGGTCGTCGTCGACGTCGAGTACGCCGGGGTGCTGTCGCTGGACGCCGCACTGCGCCGCGGCGAGGGTCCACCGCGGTGCGCCCCGGTCCCGCCGTACGTGCCGGGCGGGGCCGTCGCCGGTGTGGTGACCGGGCTCGGCGCCGGGGCCGACCCGGGCCTGCACGGCGCCAGGGTGCTGCTCCGGGCCCCCGGCGGCGGCCACGCGGAGCGGGTGGCGGCGCCGGTGCCGTCGCTGGTCCCGATCCCGGACGGGCTCGGCAGCGGACCCGCGGCCGCCCTGCTCGACGACGGCGGCACCGCCCTGGGCCTGCTCGAACGCACCCCGGTCCACCCGGGTGAGCACGTGCTGGTGCTCCCGGCCGCCGGTGGGCTGGGGAGCCTGCTGGTCCAGCTGGTGACGGCGGCCGGCGGCCGGGTGATCGGTGCGGCCCGCGGCGAGTCCCGGCAGCAGCGGGTCCGCGCGCTCGGCGCCGAGTACGTCGTCGACCACAGCCGGCCGGGCTGGGTCGCCGAGCTGCACGACCTGCTGCCCCGGGGACCGGCCGTGGTGTTCGACGGCGTCGGTGGCCCGGCGGGCCGCTCGACCGCGTGGCTGGTGGCCGAGGGCGGGCGGTACAGCTCCTACGGCACCGCGGCTGGCCCGCCGCCGGAACTCGGTCCCTGCGAGGAGCGGGCCCGGCGGCTCACCGTCTCCTCGATCGACCAGCTCGCCGGGTTCGGGCCGGACGCCCCCCGCCGGGTCCGTGAGGTGCTGGCCCTGGCCGCGGCCGGGGAGCTGCGCCCGCTGGTCGGGGCGCAGTACCCGCTGGCCGAGGCCGCACGGGCGCACGACGACCTGGAGGGCCGCCGCGCGACCGGCACGATCCTGCTCCGGCCCTGAACCGGGGTCAGAGGCGGACGCCGAGCAGCGCGTCCAGGACGGTCCTGGCCAGCCCCGGGGCCGCGGTGTCGGTGCCCCGGCGGGTCAGCGCCTCGTCCGCCCACGCGTCGACAGCCGCCAGCGCACCCGGGGTGTCGAGATCGTCGGCCAGGTACGTGCGCAGTGCCGCCACCAGGCCGTCGGCACCCGGGGCGGCGTCGAGCCGCACGGCCTCGCGCCACCGCGCGACCCGCTTCTCCCCCGTCGCGTGCACCTCGTCGGTCCAGGAGCGGTCGGTGCGGTAGTGCCCGTCGAGCAGGGCGACCCGGATGACGTTCGGGTCCACGCCGGAGTTGCGCAGCTTCGAGACGAACACCAGGTTGCCCTGGGACTTCGACATCTTCTCGCCGTCGAGCCCGATCATGCCGGTGTGCACGTAGTGCCGGGCGAACGGGTGCTGCCCGGTCAGCGACTCGGCGTGCAGCGCACCGCACTCGTGGTGCGGGAAGATCAGGTCGGAGCCGCCGCCGTTGACGTCGATCTGCGTGCCCAGCCGGTTCAGCCCGATCGCGGCGCACTCGACGTGCCAGCCCGGCCGGCCCCGGCCCAGCCCGGAGTCCCAGGCGGGTTCGCCGGGGCGCGCGGTGCGCCACAGCAGCGGGTCGAGCGGGTTGCGCTTGCCGGGCCGGTCCGGGTCACCGCCGCGCTCGCGGGAGAACCGCAGCATGGTCTCCAGGTCGTAGTTCGACTCGTAGCCGAACCGGCCGGTGGCCGAGACGTCGTGGTAGACGTCCGGGTGCTCGTCGTCGTCGATCCGGTACGCGGCGCCGGAGGCGACGAGCTTCTCGACCAGCTCGGCGATCTCCGGGATCGCCTCGACCGCACCGACGAACTCGCGCGGCGGGAGCACCCGCAGCGCCTCCATGTCCTCCCGGAACAGGGCCGTCTCGCGCAGGCCCAGCACGACCCAGTCGTCCTGGTCGCGGGCGGCACGCTCCAGCAGCGGCTCGTCGATGTCGGTCACGTTCTGCACGTAGTGGACCTCGTGCCCGTGGTCCCGCCACACCCGGTTCACCAGGTCGAAGGCCAGGTAGGTGGCCGCGTGGCCGAGGTGCGTCGCGTCGTAGGGGGTGATCCCGCAGACGTACATCGTCGCGACCGCGCCCGGAGCCGTCGGGCGGACCGATCCGGTGGCGGTGTCGTGCAGTCGCAGCGGTGGCCCGCTGCCCGCCAGTGCGGGAACGTCGGTCGGGGCCCAGGTGTCCATACGGTAAACCTACCTGCGTGTCGGCGTTGTTCATGCGTCCGAACGCACGGCACCCGCCGCGGATTCCGTGCCGCGCCCGGCCGGCCGGCGCAGCGACAGCAGGAAGCCGAGCAGCACGGTGATGACCAGGCCGATCGCGGTGTACCAGGTGAACCCGACCAGTGTCGGTGCGAGTAGGAACAGGGCGGCCATCACGACGACCGCGACCGAGAAGCCGACGATCGCGTCGGACTGCCGGGCCCGCGGGACGAACAGGCCGAGCGCGAACGCGCCGAGCAGGCCGCCGTAGGTGATGCCCGCTACCGAGAGCCCCAGCTCGACGACCGGGTTCTCAGTGGAGGTGAACAGGTTCGCGAAGACGATGAACACCAGCCCCCACACCAGCGTCGTGATCCGGGCCAGCCGGATCCCCTGGCCGGTCGACAGCTCGCGCCGGAACACCGTCTGCACCAGGTCGATCACGGTGGACGAGGACAGCGCGGACAGCGAGGAGCTGAGCGTCGACATCGCCGCGGCGAGGATCCCGGCGAGCAGCAGGCCGGAGACCCCGGGGGGCAGGCCCTCGACGATGAACCTCGGGAACAGCTCGTCGCCGGTCTGCAGGCCGAGCGCGGCGGGGGTGGCGCCGCCGTAGTAGCCCCACAGGAACAGCCCGACGACCAGGAACAGCGCGAACTGCAGCCCGACGACGACCGCGGAGGCGATCAGCGCCTTCTGCCCGTCCCGGACACTGCGGCAGGCGAGCAGCCGCTGCACGATGATCTGGTCGACGCCGTGGCTCGCCGTCGACAGCAGCGCCCCGCCGACCACGGCGGTCACGAAGGCGTACGGCGCGGAGACCGGGTTCGAGGTGAAGTCGAGCAGCTGGGTCTTCCCGGCGGCGACCGCGTCGCCCCAGAACCCCGCCGGCAGCTGCGGGCCGATCACGGCCACCGCCACGATGCCGCCGACGACGTAGAGGACCATCTGCAGGACGTCGGTCCACACGACGGCCTTGATCCCGCCCACGTAGGTGTAGGCCACGGTGACCAGCGACAGCACGACGATGATCCAGAAGAACGACACGTCGAGCCCCAGCCCGGCGAGGATGACCTTGACCGGGATCGCCGCGGCGAACATCCGCACGCCGTCGGCGAGCAGCCGGGTGACGAGGAACGCGACCGACGCCGTCCCCTGCATGCCGCGCCCGAACCGCTGCCCGAGGTACCCGTAGGCCGTGGTCAGCTTCCCCGCGGCGTAGCGCGGCAGCAGCACGAACGCGACGACGATCCGGCCGAGCAGGTACCCCAGCGCCAGCTGCAGGTAGGTCAGCGACCCGAGGTAGGCGACCGTCGGCACGCTGATCACGGTCAGCGCCGAGGTCTCGGTGGCGACCACCGAGAGCGACACGGCCCACCACGGCAGCTCCCGGCCACCCAGGAAGTAGTCCTCGTTGGACTTCTGCCGCCCGGACATCCAGAGCCCGATACCCAGTGAGACCACCAGGTAGGCGACGATGACGATCAGGTCGAGGGTGCGCAGCACTGCAGCTCCCGGGGTGGTGGTGGACGGGTGGTCAGGTGCCCGGCGCGGCCGGGGGCGTGATCCGGAGCCGGGACGGCGGCCGCACCGGCCGGGGCAGCCGCAGCGGGCCCGCTCCGGGGCTGATCCGGCCGGCGAGCGTCGGCCTCGCCGCCCCGGTGCAGGACGGGACGGTGGCGGGCACGCCGTGCCAGGTGAGGAACCCGAGCAGGGCGAACAGCAACGCCTCCTTGGCGTCGCCGGGCAGTCCGGCGTCCGACACGGGACGCAGCACCGCCGGGGCGAGCCGGCGTTCCAGCGCGGCGACGACGGCCGGGTTGGCCGCGCCACCACCGGACACGAGCACCTCCCGCACCCGGTGCGGGGCGAGCGCGCCGGCCACGGTGGCCGCGGTCAGCTCGGTGAGGGTGGCGAGCAGGTCGTCGAGCCGGTCGAGCACGGCGTGCCCGGCGAGCACGCGGGCCGTGTAGCCGCCGTCGAACAGCTCCTTGCCGGTGCTCTTCGGCGCGGGCAGCCGGTAGTACGGCTCGGCGAGCAGCCGATCCAGTGCCGCCGCGTCGACCGTGCCGCGCAGCGCGCGCCGGCCCCCGGTGTCGCGGTCCCCCGCTCCGGCCGCCCGCACGGCCGCGTCGAGCAGGGCGTTGGCCGGGCCGGTGTCGAGGGCGACGGGCTCCGCCCCGCCCACGACGGTGACGTTGGCGATCCCGCCGAGGTTCAGCGCGGCGACCGGCCCGCCCGTGGTCGCGGCCCGCTCGCCGAGCAGCAAGACGTCGAGCACCGACGCCAGCGGGGCCCCGTGACCACCCGCGGCGACGTCGCGGGCCCGCAGGTCCGACAGCACGGGCAGGCCGGTGGCCTCGGCGATCCAGGCGGGCTGGCCGAGCTGCAGGGTGCCGCGCACGTGCCCGTCCTCGACCCAGTGGAACAGCGTCTGACCGTGGCTGGCGACGAGCTCGGCGCGGCCACCGGTCAGCTCGTCGACGCCCCGGACCGCCGCCGCGGCGAACGCCCGTCCGAGCCCGGTGTCGATCCGGGCGACGTCGGCCAGCGTCGTCGCCGCGGGCGGCAGCGCCGCGAGCACGGCGGCGCGCAGCTCCGGGTCGAACGGCACCTCCAGACCGCCGAGCGGGCTCATCGCGACCGCCCCGTCGTCGTCGAGGCGCAGCTCGGCGGCGGCGACGTCGATGGCGTCCACCGAGGTGCCCGAGGACAGCCCGACGACGATCACGACCGTCCTCCCGCGGCGGCGGCGACCGCGGCCGAGACCCGGCCGCCGGCACCGGAGAGCAGCGCGGTCGCGGCGCGGGCGTCCACCCCGGCGAGCAGGGCGACGATCGCGGTCTTCGCGTGGCCGCCCGCGTCGTCGAGGGCGGTCCGGACCTCGCGCGGACCGGCACCGGTGGCGTCGGCGACGATCGCCTCCGCGCGGATCCGCAGCTTCACGTTGGTGGCGGCGACGTCGACCATGAGGTTGCCGTGGACCTTGCCGAGCCGGACCATCACCGCCGTCGACAGCGCGGTGAGCAGCATCTTCTGGCTGGTCCCCGCCTTCATCCTGGTCGAGCCGGCGACGATCTCGGGGCCGGTGTCGAGCGTGATCGCGACGTCGGCGAGCGCGGCGACCGGGCTGTCCGGGTTGTTCGCGACGGCCGCGGTGGCGGCGCCGGCCGCGCGGGCCGCGACGAGCAGCGCGCGGGCGTACGGCGTCCGGCCGGAGGCGGTCACGGCGACGACCAGGTCGCCGGGCCCGGGGCCGAGGGCGGCGAGATCGGCGACGGCCGCCTCGGTGTCGTCCTCGGCGCCCTCGACCGCGGCGGTCATCGCGGCGCGCCCGCCGGCCAGCAGGGCGACGACCTGGTCCGGCCCGACCCCGTAGGTGGGCGCCAGCTCGGTGGCGTCGAGCACCGCGAGCCGTCCGGCCGTCCCGGCACCGCCGTAGATCATCCGGCCGCCGCGCTCCAGCCGCTCGACGGCGAGATCGGCCACGGCGGCGATCCGCCCGGCCTCGGCCCGCACCGCCGCGACGACGCCCGCGTCCTCGGCGGTGACGAGATCGACCAGCGCCCGAGTGGACCACTGGTCCAGATCGGCGAGTTCCGGGCGCACCCGCTCGGTGCCGAGCGCGCCGATGTCCTCGCGGCTCACCGGAGCACCCCGGTGGCCGGGGCGAGCAGTGCGTGGTGCGGCACGGTGGGGTCCTCCAGCAGCAGGCGGGCACCGTCCAGGGCGTCACCGAGCGGGTGGGTGCGGGTGAGCGAGCGGGCGGCGAGCGCGGCGTCGAGCCGGTCGGTCAGCACCGGGCCGGCGTCGAGCAGGCCACCGGCGCACGCCACGGTCCGCGGGCCGCCGCGCTCCGCATCACCGACCCGGTCCATGGCCGCCGACGCGGACTCGGCGAGATCGGTCGCCGCCCGGTCGGCGATCCGCCCGGCGACCGGGTCCCCGATCGCGGCCACGGCGAGCACGTCCCTGGCGAACGCGGCCACCTCGCGGGCCGGGTCCGCGGCGTCGTACACCCGGCCGGGCAGTGCCTCCGGCTCGCCGTGGCGCTCGCGCAGCCGGGCGAGCAGCGCCACCGACCCGTCCGGACGGCCGTCGTGCGCCCGCAGCGCCGCGGCGAGCCCGGCCCGGCCGATCGCGTGCCCGCTGCCGTCGTCGCCGAGCAGGTGGCCCCAGCCGTCGACCCGGGCGGAGTGCCCGGTGGCGCCGATCCCCAGCGCGACGGCACCGGTCCCGGCGGCGAGCACGACGCCCGGCACACCGCCCAGCGCCCCGGCGTGCCAGGTGACCATGTCCGAGGCCAGCAGCACCCTGGTCCCGGAGCCGAGCCGCTCGCGCAGGCCCCGGGCCAGCGGCCCGGCCGCCTGCGGCACCGCGGCCAGGCCCGCCACCCCGGCGGCGGCCGCGGCGGGGGCCGGCCATCCGGCGGTGACCGCGGACATCGCGGCGAGCACCCGTGCGACACCGTCCCGGTCCGCGACGCCTCCGGTGCACGGCACGTCCCCGGTGCGCACCCGCGCGCCGTCGCTGACGAGCGCGGCCCGGCAGACCGTCCGCCCGACGTCGAACGCCAGCAGGGCGCTCACCGGGTCGCCGCCGGGACTCCGACCGGGGCGATCTCCGTCTCGATCCGGTAGCGGTCGCCGCGGTAGACCGCGCGGACGAACTCGAGGACGCGACCGCCCCCGTCGCGGGTGGTGCGCTCGAACAGCAGTGCCGGACTGTGCACGGGCACCCCGAGCAGGGCGGACTCCGCCCCGTCGGTGACGGTCGGCTCGATCGACTGGCGCCCACCGGCCACGGCGTGGCCGTGCCGGGCGAGCAGCTCGTAGTACGAGGACTCCGCCAGGTCCGGCTCGCGCAGGCCCGGCACCAGGTCGCCCGGCACGTGCAGGGTCTCCAGGGCCATCGGCTCGCCGCCGGCCGAGCGCAGGCGCACTGCCCGGACCACCGGCGCGTCCGGCGAGAGCTCCAGCCGCCGGCCCAGCCGCGGACCGGCCGGGCCGCTCTCGAACTCGACGATCCGGGTGCCGGGCTCCAGCCCGCGGGCCCGCATGTCGGCGGAGAACGACGTCGCGGTCAGCCCGTGCGCGATCCGCGGCCCGACCGCGAAGACGCCGGCCCCCTGCCGCCGGTGCAGCCGGCCGGCCGCGACCAGCTCGTCGACGGCCCGCCGCAGCGTGGTCCGGGAGACCCCGACCTCGCGGGCGAGCTCGCGCTCCGGCGGCAGCGGTTCGCCCGCCGCCATGGCGTCGACCCGCTCGCGCAGCTCGTCGTGCAGCCGCAGGTACTTCATCGACCCTCCTCGAAAGCTGGACCATTGGTACAGCTTTGCTGGGCCGAGGGCAAGACCGCCGGTCAGACCGCCGGGGCCCGTCGGGTCACCACCACTCGACGTCGAGCTTGGACTCGATGTCGCGGACGTGGCGGCGCGCGCAATCCGGGCAGAACCATCCCTCGCGTCCGCGCTCGTCGCGGTCGGACACCCAGCCCGCGACCGCCGCGGCACCGGGCGCGTCGGGTCGCGGGGCGCCGCAGAGCCGGCAGGCCGGGATCGTCACGCCGCCGATGGTGCCCCGCCGCCCGCCGGACTGTCGACCGGGCCGGCCGCCGTCGCACTCATGGAGCACCGGCCTCGCCCGGCCGGGCCGAAGCTCCATGAGTGCGACGGGTGACGGTGCCCCGGATCCCGGTCGCGACCTCAGCGGCTCGGCGACGGGATGCCCGGTGGCGGGGCCGGCAGCGGCCCCGGGCTGTACAGGCCCGAGCGCAGGACGTCGGACCGCTCCAGCGTGGGCGCCACCGCGTTCGGGCGGTACGGCTGGATCGCCTGCACCTTGCCCCAGTCCCGGCCGGGGTCGCCCTCCAGGTAGGTGGGCAGCTCGGTCTGCTTGCCGACGATCGTGATCCAGCCCAGCGGTCCGCCCGCCTGCGGGGTGGACCAGCCCTCCCCGTCGACCCGCATCCGGCTCCCGTCGGCCTGCAGCCGGTAGGCCGGGATCTGGGCGATCCCCCCGGCGGTGGTGAACGGCCGCAGGCAGGGGCTCGCCAGCGACACGGGGTACTCCAGGAACAGCGGCTGGTCCCCGGTCACCGTGGACAGCGGCGCGAGCTGCGGGGCACGCAGCGGCGCGACGGCCAGCCAGCCGTCGGCGCCGAGCGAGTTGTCCTGCGCCACGAGGCGCACCTCGGTGGCGGCCCGGGCCGCGTCGGGCAGGTCGAAGCGCAGCTCCCGCCACGGCATCTCCTCGCCGCGGCCGTCGTCGAGGGTGGTCTGCTCGACGACGCGCACCCGGCCGTCGTCGAGCCGGGTCGCGTACTGCACGGTCAGCTTGTTGCCGCCGCCCAGCCGGCCCGCGGCCGTCACCACCAGTGGGGTCGTCCCCGTCCGCTGGTCCTCGGTGAGCAGCGTCCACGGGGTGCGCAGGATCCCGGTGGTGCGGCCGGAGGAGTCGAAGCTGCCGAAGGCGGGTGCGGAGTCCCCGCCCATGCCGCCGGAGAGCACGTACTCGAAGCCGGACACCCCGGTACCGCCACCGGTCGGCGGGACGCCGTCGCGACGGAACCCCGATCCCCCGCTGGTCGGGTCGCGCAGCTGGGCGTCCGGGCTGTTCGCCGGGACCACACCGGGCGGGAGCGGCGCGGGCGTCGCGGTCGCCTCGCCCGGCGGGGGCGGGGGCGCGACGGTCGGCAGCAGGTCCGGCCGGGCCGGTGAGGCCATCCCGGCCGGTTCCGGTGCCGGGGGCAGCACGCCGTCGACCGGCCTGCGCTCGGCGAGCACCTGGCTGGCCAGGCCGCAGGAGCCGCCGAGCGGGTGCGACAGCGCGTCGGCACCCATCGACCAGGTACCGGACCGGGCCTGCATGGCGGCGGTCATCGAGATCAGGTTGAAGCCGACCAGCAGGGCACACAGCAGCGCGAGCGGTGCGGAGGTGAGCCGCAGCCGCCGGGTGGCGTCCAGCGCGGCCGAGGCGTCCCGGCGCCAGTCTCTGGCCCGCCACCAGCGGCCGACGAGCGGGAGCCTGCCGACGGCCCGCTCCAGCCCGGCCAGCTGGTCGGGGTGGCGTTCCTCGCGGATCCCCCGCAGGTGCTCGACCCCGGCCCCGGCGGCCAGCAGCAGCGCGACGAGGAGCAGCACGCTGGAGGCCTCGAACCCGCCGATCGTGACCTGCTCGTCGGCCCAGGGCACGCCCCAGTTGTTCGTGTACCACCAGGTGTTCGGGCCGGCCGCGGACAGTGCGGCGACCAGGAAGGCGGCCGAGAGGAACGCCAGCCGGTTGCGCAGCGAGCGCAGTGCGTCCGATCCGGTCGCGATCGCGGCGAGCGCGACCATGCCGGCACCGAGCCCGACGAGGTCACCGAAGTGGTGGGTCCACTTCGTCGGGGTCATCGCGAAGATCAGCAGCGCGATCACCGTGCTGCCGATGAGCCGCTGGGCCGGGCCGAGCGCGGCGCCGGGGATCCGGTTGCGCCGGATCAGCACGACGACGCAGGCGAGCGTGCAGAGGATGACCAGCAGGATCGGGAAGCGCCGGGCGATCGATCCGTCGGCGAGGCTGCCGAACAGCGGTGCGTAGCGCTGCGCGATCTCGGAGTACCAGGGCCAGTCCGGGCCGATGTCGGACCGGATCCGGGTCGAGTCGATGACTGCGGCCCAGCTCTGGTCGACCCAGGCGATCATCAGGATCGCGGTGCCGGAGGCCAGCAGCGGGGCGAGCACCGGGATCGCACCGAACGCCCGGACCCGGGCGGCCAGCAGCTGCCACAGCGGGCGGATGCCGGCGAGGAACGGGGCGATCGCGATGAGGCCCGCCGGGTTCGCCCCGACCGCCAGCGAGGCGGCGAACAGCCCGAGCGCGACCGGCAGCGTCCGCTGCAGCGCGATCGCGCGCTCGACGCACACCAGGGCCAGCAGCGAGCAGACGACGACCACCGGTTCCGGCCGCAGGCCGGAGTTGTAGGCCATCCAGAACGCGAGGAAGACCTTCGCCGCGGCGAAGGTCGCGGCCCGGGAGCGCCGGGCCTGGCGGCCGAGCCGCGGGAGCAGGCCGCGGGAGACCAGCCACCACGCCGTCACCCCCATCAGGACCGACGGCAGCCGCAGCCACAGCAGCGAGTCCGAGACCTGGACCCACAGCGCGTAGAGGTCGTAGAACCAGCCGAACGGGGCCTCGGCGGCGTTGTACCAGCGGTAGTAGTTGCCGACGTAGCCCGACGTGGGGACGTCCCGGGCGATACCGAGGGTGAACCCGTCGTCGGAGGTCTGGCCACCGATCGCGGCCCACAGCCCCAGCACGCCGACGACCGTCACGTCGACCGGGCGGGGCCGGGCCCGGGTCCACCACCGGCGGAGGCGGGGGTGCCAGCGCTCGGCCATCCCGCCCGCCTCGCGGCCGGCCCGGTGCGGGCGCCGCCCGAGGTGCCGGTCCACACCGGCCAGCGCGAGCAGCGAGCCGATCAGTGCCAGCGTGGCGACGGCCGTGGCGAGGGACTTCCAGACCGACGGGCTGGAGTCGAAGCGGGTGTCCGGACTGATCCGGACGGCGGTCCCGCCGAGCGGGTCGAGGGCGGAGTCCAGGTCGGAGTAGATCCCGACCGACTGCGGACGCACGTCGCCGGGGAAGGTCTGGGCGCCGGAGCCGAGGTCGACGGTGGTGGCGGTCGCGTCGGAGGTGATCCGGATCTCCGACGGCCGGTCGCGCAGCGGCGCGGCCGCGAGCTGCTGGCCCCGGTTGACGAGCACGAGCTGTCCGTCGGCGACGGTGAGGGCGAGCCCGGACAGGGCGCCCTCCGGGGACTCCGGCGGCACCGTCGAGAACACCGTCGCCGGGCCCGGGCTGCGCCCGTCGAGGCTGCGGACCGCGTCGGCGGGGACGGTGACCGACATCGACTGCGGTCGGAGGGCGACCAGCGGCGCGTTGACGTCCTGCGTCCCGGTGCCGGCCGACGGCCAGACGATGGTGTTCTCGTGCTGCACCACGGGGAGGAAGGGAACGGCCACGGCCAGCACGAACGCCAGCAGGCCGAGCCTGCCCGCCCAGCGCAGGCGGCGCCGGTCACGTGCGGTGTCGACCTGCCCCCGTTCCGCGATCCTCGGTTCCTCGGTGAGCACCGAACGACGGTAGCGGCCGCGTTCCGGACGGCCCCGGCCAGGCCCCGTGATGATCAGCTGTCCGCGACCGGCGTGCGATGCTGGCCCGGTGCGGACCGACGACACCCCGGTGACGGTACGACGGGCCACGATCGACGACGTCACGGCGATCGTCGCGATGCTGGCCGACGACCCGCTCGGGGCGGGCCGGGAGGACCCGGCCGATCCGGCGCCCTACCGCGCCGCGTTCGAGCGGATCGACGCCGATCCCTCGGAGCTGCTGCTCGTCGCGGACTCGGCCGGCACCGTGGTCGGCACCCTGCAGCTGTCGCTGCTCCCCGGGCTCGCCCGGCGGGGTGCGCTGCGGGCCCAGATCGAGGCCGTGCGGGTCGCCGCCGACCGCCGCGGCGCCGGTCTCGGCGAGACCATGGTCCGGTACGCCGCCGACGAGGCCCGGCGGCGCGGCGCGGTCCTGGTGCAGCTGACGTCGGACCGGTCCCGTACCGGCGCCCACCGGTTCTACGAGCGGCTCGGCTTCGTCGCCTCCCACGAGGGCTACAAGCTGCCGCTGGTGTGAGGGCCGGTCCCGGTCAGCGGCCGGTGGCCCGGACCAGCCGCTCCTCGGCGTCGGCGCCGTGCCCGACCTCCGGGAACCGGGTGAGGAACCAGGCGCCGGCCAGCCACCAGGCCCCGACGATGACCCACTCGGCCGTGCCGAGTGCCGCCGGCATCCCGGGCAGGTAGAAGGAGAAGAGGATCAGCCCGGCGACGACGGCGGTCCCGCCGACCACCGCTCCCCCGGCGACCCGGAACGGTCGCTCGAGACCGGGTTCGCGACGGCGGAGCACCAGGAACGTCACGGCGACCAGGGTGAACCCCATGGTGATGGTGATGCCGCCCGCGTCGACCAGCCAGGTCAGCATGTTGTCGCCGAACAGCGGGGCCAGCACGGACAGGCCGCCGATGAACAGCACCGCGTGCGACGGCGTCCGGTACCGCGGGTGCACCGCGGCGAACCAGCGCGGCAGCATCCCGGACGCGGCCATCGCGTACACCAGTCTGCTGGCCCCGATCAGGAACGCGTTCCAGCTGGTGAGGATGCCGGCGATGCCGCCGAGGACGAGCAGCGTGCCGAACGCCGGGTGCCCCCAGAGCACGGCCATCCCGTCGGCAGCGGCGAGCCGGGAGCCGGTCAGCGCCTCGTCGTCGAGCGCTGCGCCGGTCCCGAGCACGATGACCACGTAGAACGCGATGGCCATCAGGACCGAGACGACCAGCAGCCGTCCGATGTGCCGCTGCGGGAGGTCGATCTCCTCGGCCGACTGCGGGATCACGTCGAAGCCCACGAACAGGAACGGCACCGCGACGAGCACGCCGAGCATCCCGGCGGCGCCGCCGGTGAACCACGGCTCCGCGGTGGCGGCGCTCCCTCCGGCGACGGTGCCGGTGAGCATCACCAGGCCGACGGCCACCAGGAACGCGACCGCGACCGTCTGGGCGACGGCGGCGGGCCGGATCCCGACGTAGTTCAGCCAGGTGACCGCGACGGCGCCGCCGACCCCGACGAGCACCCAGGTGGCGTACACGTCGTAGCCGGCGATCGTCCACAGCAGCCCGGCCTGCAGGTCGGGGAGGAGATAGAGCGCCGTCTCCGGCAGGGCGACGGCCTCGAACGCCACGACCGACAGGTAACCGAGGACCATCGCCCAGGACGCGACGAACGCCCACCGCGAGCCGAGCGCCCGCAGCACGTAGTGGTGCTCCCCGCCCGCCTTGGGCAGTGCCGAGACCAGCTCGGCGTAGGTCAGCCCGACGATCGCCATCACCGCGCCACCGATGACGAACGCGAGCGCGGCGCCACCGGTCCCCGCGCCGGACACCCACTCCCCGGCCAGCACCACCCAGCCGAAGCCGATCATGGCGCCGAACCCGACGGCGAGCACGTCGGCCCGGCCCAGTGCCCGTACGAAGGTCTGCTCGTCCGCTCCGGCCACGCGTCCTCCTCGACTCCCGGCTGGATGCACAGGGTGCACTGCCCGGGAGCGAGCCACAACGGACGGACCGGACGGGCAGGATGGGCCGGTGACCGACACCAGGCCGTGGGCCGAACCCGTCCGGATCGGGTGGGGACCCGCCGGCGCGGCCGCGATGACCGGCGCCGACCTGCTCGTCGTCGCCGACGTCCTCAGCTTCACCACCACCCTGACCGTGGCGCTCGACCGGGGTGTCCCGGTCGTGCCGTGCGCCCGCCGGGACGACCACGCCCGCGAGCTGGCCCGCCGGCACGACGCGACGCTGGCCGCCCCGCGCGGCGCCGGCCCGGTGTCGCTGTCGCCGGTCTCGGTCCGCTCCGCCCCCGGCCTGCGACGGCTGGTGCTCCCCTCGCCCAACGGGGCCACGATCGCGGCAGGAGCCTCCGCGCCGGTGCTCGGCGTCTCGCTGCGCAACCGGGCGGGTGCCGTCCGCCTGCTGCGCGAGCGGTGCGACCGGGGTGCGCGCATCGGTGTCGTCGCGGCCGGTGAGCGGTGGCCGGACGGCGCGCTGCGCCCGGCCGTCGAGGACCTCGTGGGCGCGGGTGCGGTACTGGCCGGGCTGCCGTCACGGCTGCTCTCCCCGGAGGCGCTGGCGGTGGCCGCCGCGGCCGGGGCGCTGCTCGGGGACCCGGCGGCGGCGCTGCACGACTGCGTGAGCGGGCGCGAGCTCGTCGGGCGCGGCTGGGAGGAGGACGTCGACGTCGCCGCCGAGCTCGACTCCAGCCCGGTGTTGCCGGTCCTGACCGGCGGCGTGTTCGTCGACGCCGCCGCCTGACCGGACCGCCGCGCAACCTTTCGGCCGGCGCGTCGTTGTACCGCGGGGCACCGGTCGTCCCGGCGCTGTGACCGAGGAGGCGGCAGGGATGGACCGACGGCGATGGGGCACGGTCGTGTCGATCGCGATGGCGCTCCTCGTGATCGGGATGGCGCTGCTGACCCCGGTGGCCCAGGCCGCGGCTCCGGCCGCGCCGGCGCAGGACCTGCTCGATCCCTCGCCACCCGGGGCCAACGACTGGGGCTGCCGGCCGTCGCCCGAGCACCCCGACCCCGTCGTCCTCGTGCACGGGCTCGGCGCCAACCAGGCACTGAACTGGTCCTACGTCGCACCCCGGCTGGCCGAGCGCGGGTTCTGCGTGTTCGCCCTGACCTACGGCCGCAACCCGCTCGCGCCGCCGCCGCTGACCCAGGTCGGCGGGCTCGCACCGATGGAGACCAGCGCGGCCGAGCTCGGGGACTTCGTCGACCGGGTGCTGGCGGCGACCGGCGCCGGGAAGGTCGACATCGTCGGGCACTCCGAGGGCTCCCTGATGCCCAACCACTACGTCCGGTTCCTCGGCGGCGCCGAGCACGTCGGCCGCTACGTCGGTATGACCCCGCTGTGGGACGGCACGGAGACCGCGGGCCTGGCCCTGCTGAACCGGACCGGCCAGCAGCTCGGCCTCGGGCCGGCGATCGGGCTCGCGCTGGACCCGCTCTGCGCGTCCTGCCGGCAGTTCCTGCGCGGGTCGGACTTCCTGGAGCGGATGAACTCCGACGGCGGGCCCCGGGCCCCGGGCGTGGACTACACGATGATCCTCACCCGCTACGACGAGCTGGTCGTGCCGTACACCTCGGGCCTGATGGACGGCGCGGACAACATCGTCCTGCAGGACGGCTGCCCGACGGACCTGGCCGAGCACGTCGCCGTGGCGTTCGACCCGGTGACCCTGCAGCACATCGTCAACGCGCTCGACCCGGAGCACGCACGACCGGTCCGCTGCCTGCCGGTCGGGCCGGAGGCCCCCACCGCGTCCTGAGCCCGCGGCCACGCTGTCGGTGCCCCGTGCGACCGTGCGCGGGTGACTTCCGACGTGATCACGCCCGAGGACCTGGTCGCGGCGGCCCGGGCCGGGCAGCCGCTGCACGACGTCCGGCTCGACGACGGAGACCTGCGGGAGACCGACCTCGCCGGGCTGGTCGTCGAGGGCGGCTCGCTGGCCGGGGCCGACCTGCGCGGCACCCGGCTGGATCGCGCGGTGCTCAGCCGGTGCTCGCTGGCCGGGGCTGACCTGCGGGAGGCCGACCTCACCGACGCGACCCTCACCGGCGTCGACCTGTCGGGCGCCCGGTTCGCCGGGGCCACGCTCGGCGACACCCGGTTCGAGGGGTGCCGGATGATCGGGACCTCGCTGCGCGGGGTGCGGGGGCTGGCGGCCTCGTTCGTGCTGACCGGGTGCAACCTGCAGCTCGCCGACCTGGGCAACGCGGGGCTGCGCGGGCTGCGGGTCACCGAGTGCGACCTGTCCGAGGCCGATCTGTCCGGGGCCGACCTGCGGACCGTGGACTTCGAGCGGTGCCGGCTGCGGGGCACGGTGCTGCGGGCGGCCCGGATGGAGTCCGCCGACCTGCGCGGCTGCGACCTCGGCGAGGTCACACCCGAGACGCCCGGCGCGCTGCGCGGCGCCGTCGTGTCCCCGGTCCAGGCCGCGGCGATCTGCGAGGCGCTGGGCCTGACCGTCCTGGAGTGAGGTTCAGCCGCGGGCGGCGGCCTGCTCGACCTGGTCGGCGACCCACGGGTCCACGTCGCACTCCGGGTCGTCCGGTCCGGCGACCGTGAGCGGTCCGAGCTGCAACAGGTCCCCCGAGGTGCACTCGACGCCCGGATCGGCCGTGGCGTCGGCGAGCACCGGCCGGGACCCGGGCTCGACGAGGTCCTGCCGGTCCGCCTCCTGGCTCAGGTGCGCGGCCAGCGCGGCATCGCCCTCCGCCCGGGCCTCGGCCGCACGCTCCTCGGCGGTGGCGCGCAGCTCGCGGGCCACGGTGCTGACCCGGTCGGCCGACCGCTCACCGGTGTCCTCGCGGGCCCGTGCGGCATCGCGGGCACCGGCGACGACCTCCATCGCCTGTTCACCCCTGCCCGGGATCCCGGTGGCCGCGACGGCCTCCACAGCGTCCGCGGCGGTGGGCGCGGCGACCGGCAGGACGGTCTCCGTCGTCTCCGGCTCCGGCGCCACCCCGGTCAGCACCCCCGTGACCAGGCCTGCTCCGCCGACCAGCGGAACGGTCCCCAGCAGCGCTCGGCGGCCGGGCGTCATGGGGGTCCGTCGGTGTCGTCCACTCATCTGATCGCCTCCCGTCCCGATCTCCGTATCCAGCGGGGGTCGGCACGAAACGGTCCCGAGGTCAGTCGCCCGCCGCGTCGCGGAGCTGCCCGTCGATCCACGGGTCGCGGGACCGGTCCCGGCCCTGCTCGTCGCGGTAACCGCAGTCCCGGCCGGTGATCCGGTCCGGATCGGCCGGATCGTCGAAGCGGGGCGGCCCGTCGAGGTCGCACCCGGCCGTGCCGTTCGCACCGTCGGTGCCGCCGTCGCCGTCGGCGCTCCCGGCGGCTCCGGCGGCCTCCCGCACCGCCCGTAGCGCGTCGACCGGCTCCGGCAGCGCGACCACCGGTGCCGACCGGGGCAGCACGAACGCCGCCGCTCCCGGCGCGGCGGGTGCCACCGATCCGCCGAGCACGCCGCCCGCGGCCACGACCGCGACGACCGTGGCGGCCCCGGCGATGGCGGCCAGCACCGGCAGCAGGACGGCGGTGACCGTCCACGACGACTCGCGACGACGACGCCGGCGCGTGCGATGGCGTCCACCCATGAGCGTCCTCCCGGGTCGTGCGGCGGGTCGTACTCGCGATGATGGGGGCCGGTGGCCGCCGGCGCGATCCGGCGGGCGGCCGCTCACCCGTGCGGGCCTGCCCCCACGGGTCTCACTGCCGCCCGCAACCGGGACCGCACGGGACACCCTCGGTCGACACCGGGGCGTCACCGGTCACCTCCCCGGGCCGGTCCGCGGCCGACAGCGGCGAGACCGGCGGGGGCGGGGCCGTCGGTGCGGGCGGCGGCGGGACCGCGGTCGTCGGGACGGCGGCGCGGCGCGCCCGGTCCTCGGCCTGCCGGCGTTCCTCGACCTGCTGCCGGGCCCGCCGGTCGTCCTCGGCCGCACGCTCCCGGGCCGCCCGTTCCTCGGCCCGCCGGGCCTCCTCGGCGCGCTCGCGGGCCGCGGCCCGCTCGGTGGCGTCCCGGACGGCGACCGCCCTGGCGGCGTCGTCCGCCGCGGCCGCGGCGGCGGTCTCACGTGCCCCGGGCGGGACCCCGGCCGTGCCGGTCACGGGGATCCGGTCCGGCGGACCGTCCGCGCGGTCGGCGACCGGGCCGCCGACGAACGTGGGGATGGGCACCGACCCGTCGGTGCGCTGGTCCGCCGGGGCGACGGCGCCGAGCGGCCCGGTGCCCAGCACCGCGGCCACCGTCACCGCCGCGGCGAACAGGACCGGCACCGTGCCGACCAGGACGGCGCGCAGCCGTCCCGCACCGGCGGACTCCGCGGGTCGTGCGGGTGCGGGCCGGTCGGGCTCACCGGCCGCGCCCGGCTCGTCGGGGAGCCGATGACGGGCCGCCATCAGCACCACCCCGGTGGGCCGTTCAGCGCAGTCATGGCCTGATCGTGACCGTCCGGCGACGACGCGTCATGGGCCGATCGGGTGCGGCACCCGTCGGCGGCGGTGTCAGCGGGTGACGTCGGCGAGCGGACGCCCGCGGTGCGGGCCGCGGATCAACGGCCGAGCAGGGACAGCGCCGGGACGCCGACGTCGACGACGGGCTCCTCCTGCAGCCGCAGCCGCAGTCGCAGCAGGGCGTCCCCGTCCTCCGCACGGTCGTCCACGTAGTCGTCGTCCACGTAGTCGTCGTCCACGCGGTCGTCGCCGTGGTCGCGATCGTCGGTGCCGCTGTCCCGGGGGGTGTCGTCACCCGGCTCACCGCGGTCGCGGGATCGGAGCTCGTCATCCGGCTCGTCCACGACCCGGCGCTCGTACGGCGCCGCCGGCTGCGGCTCGGGGGCCTGCGGAGCCGCCGACCGCGGCTGGGTGCGGGGGCCCGGCTCCGTCGTGGCGGGATCCGGGGTGGTGTCGCGGGGCTGCGGGATCACCGGAGCCGGCTCCGGAGCCGGCGACCGCGGCTGCGGGACCGCAGCGGCCGCGGGGTCCCGCGGCTGCGGGACCGGGACCGCGGGCAACGGTGCCGGCGCGGCGGGCCGTGCCGGCGCGGCGGGTGGGATGGCTGCGGCGTCCCGCGGTGCGGGCACACTTGCGGGTGCCGACCAGCTCTCCGTACGCCCGGGATCGGCGTGCCGCGGCCCGGACGGGGCGGAGAGGGGACTGCGGGGCCACGGGCCGAGGTCGGTCGACCCCGCGGTCGGTGCGATGCCGATCCCCTTGCCCTGCGGGGTCCGGACGGGTTCGCGGGGCCCGGGCGCGCCGGGTTCGGTGCCGGGCCGGCCCGTGGACGGGGCGGCGAGCGCGGACGGATCCTCGGT
Source organism: Pseudonocardia sp. HH130630-07 (assembly GCF_001698125.1). Lineage (NCBI taxonomy): Bacteria > Bacillati > Actinomycetota > Actinomycetes > Pseudonocardiales > Pseudonocardiaceae > Pseudonocardia > Pseudonocardia sp. HH130630-07. Next base: position 5,540,084 of record NZ_CP013854.1, read on the forward strand.
CGCGCCACCGTCCGCCGCGCCACCGTGCGCCGGGTCGCCGGACGGCTCCGGGCCGGGCACCCCGGGCGCCGGTGGCCGGGAGAGCGACCGGTCGGCGCCGAGACCGCTCCCGACCACGACGGCCGCCGCGAGGGCCAGCGCCCCGACCGACGGCACGACGACGGTCAGGATCCGCCTCAGCAGTCCCGCGCGCGCTGTCCTCCGGTGCCTGCCGCTCATCGGTGTCCGCCGCCTCCCGTGACCACTACGTGACAGAGCGTCGAGTGTGGACCACATGTCCGTTGTCGGCCACCCCCGTTCGGGGTCGGACTCGTCACCGGAAGCGACCGCGGGTGTTCGGAGGGTACCGGCGATGGGCGATCCACCCGGCGGACGCTTGATATGAAGCTGACTTCAGCTCTTAGCTTTGCCGCAGTGCAGGTGGACCGATCACCTGCCCGGCACCAGGAGCGCGACCATGAACAACGCACCCGTCCGCATCGCCGTCCTCATCGGCAGCGTCCGCGCCGGCCGCTTCGGCCCGACCGTGGCCCGCTGGTTCGCCGGCGAGACCGGCCGGCGCGACGATGTCGAGATCGATCTCGTCGACCTGCACGAGGCGAACCTCTCCCCCGCCCTCGACGGGAACCGCGACGACCCGCACGACCCCGTCGAACCGCTGCGACGGCGGCTGGCGGCCGCGGACGCGTTCGTCGTCGTCACCCCGGAGTACAACCACTCCTACCCGGCCGGGCTGAAGACCGCGATCGACTCGTTCCACGCGGAGTGGGCGGCGAAGCCGGTCGGCTTCGTCAGCTACGGCGGGCTCTCCGGCGGGATCCGCGCGGTCGAGCACCTGCGCCCGGTGTTCGTCGAGCTGCACGCCGCCCCGGTGCGCGACGCCGTCAGCCTGCACGAGTTCTGGAACCTGTTCGACGACGACGGCGGGCTCACCGACGGCGGCGCGGGTGCGACCGCCGCGCACGTCCTCACCGACCAGCTCGTCTGGTGGGGCCGCACGCTGCGCGACGGCCGCGCGAGCCACGGGCTCGTCGCGTGAGCGCCCCGGCCCGCTGGGGCGCCGTACTGGCCCTCGGCCTGGCGATGCTCGCCGTGACCTCGGAGATCACCGTCGCGTCGGTGGCGCTGCCGGGGATCGGCGCCGATCTCGGTGTCGGGCCCGGCGCGACGGCGTGGGTGCTGCTGGCCTACACCGTCCCGATGGCCGCACTCGGCATCCCGGCCGGCCGGTGGGGCGACCGTGCGGACCCGCGGCCGGTGTTCCTCCTCGCCCAGTTCGGGATCCTGGCCGCGACCGCGGCCACCGTGCTGGCGCCCACGCTGCCCGTGCTCGTCGCGGTACGGGTGCTGCAGGGAGTCGCCGCCGCGCTGGTCGTCGCCGTGTACATGCTGATCGTGACGGCGTCGGTCCCGCCCGACCGCCGGGGCCGGGCCATCGGCCTGATCATCACGGTCATGACCGTCGGGACGATGGCCGGAGCCCCGGTGGGCGGGCTGGTCGCGGACGCCTTCGGGTGGCGGGCGGTCTTCCTGGTCAAGGTGCCCGCCGTGCTGGCCGCGGTCGTCGCCGGGGCGCTGCTCCTGGACCGGCGCCGGGTCCGGGGCGTGCCGCGCCCGGCGCGGTCGCTGCTGGTCGAGGCGCTCGTGCTCGGCGGGGCGGTGACCGCCCTGCTGCTCGCGCTGGACCGGGCCGGGTCGGCGGGCTGGCCGGCACCCGCCGCGGGTGTGCTCGCGATCGTGCTGTTCCTGGTGTGGACCCGGTTGCCGACGGCGCGGTCGGTGCGGGAGCTGGTGCGGCGGCCCTCGTTCGGCCCGACGCTGACCGCCCTGTTCGCCGTGTCCACCACGAGCGGGCTGGTGTCGTTCCTGGTCCCGTGGTTCGTGGTGGACGTGCTCGGCCGGACCGCGACGGCCGGCGGTACCGCGCTGCTGGTGTTCGTCGCCGCGGTGGCGGTGACCTCGCCGGTCGCGGGATGGCTCGTCGACCGGATCGGGCCACTGCGGGTCACCCTGGCCGGTGGCGTGCTGAGCGTGCTGGCGCTCGGCGCGCTGGTGCCGCTCGGGGCCGGATCCGGCTGGACGGCGCTGGCCGTGGGGATGGCGCTCGTCGGCGTCGCGGGCGGGGTGTTCAACCCCGCGGTGAACGCGGCCGTGCTGGCCGCCGCGCCGGCCGGGTCCGAGGGCGCCACCGGCGGGATCGCGATGACCGTGCGGACGGTCGGCAGCGCCGTCGGGCCGGCGATCGCCGCGCTCGGCTGGACGCTCACCGGCGGGGGGACGGCCGGCTGGCGGCTCGGGGTGGCCGTGCTGCTGGTCCTCGCGCTGGCCGGGACCGCCGTCGTGCTCGGCCCGGCACTGCGGGTCGGCGCGCCGGCCGCGTGAGGGCGGGCGTGCGAGCGGTGGCGGGCGGGCGGCCCCGGCACCGATAAGATCCACTCATCGTCGAGTTCGGACTGCTGCTGGTCGCCGGGGTCGCCGCCGGTCTCAGCGGATCCGTGGCGGGCCTGGCGTCGCTGTTCTCCTATCCCGCCCTGCTCGCGACCGGGCTCCCGGCGACCACGGCGAACGTCACCAACACGGTCTGCCTGTTCTTCCAGGGCGCCGGCGCCGCAGCGGGCTCCCGTCCGGAGCTGCGCGGCGCCGGGCCCCGGGTACGGCGCTGGCTGCTCCCCGCGCTGGGCGGTGGTGCGGCCGGCGCCGGGCTGCTGCTGCTGACACCCGAGGGCGGGTTCGAGCGGATCGTGCCGTTCCTCGTGGGCGGGGCCGCGATGCTGCTGCTCGTCCCGCCCCGTGCCGGCAGCGCACGCCCGCCGGGGCCGGGTGTCGGTATCGGCGTCTTCGCGGTCGGTGTGTACGGCGGCTACTTCGGCGCCGCCGCCGGTGTGCTCATGCTCGCGTTGCTGGCCTCCGCGCCCGGGGCGGACCTGCTCCGGGCCAACGCCCTGAAGAACGTGCTGACCTGGTCGGCCAACGGGATCGCGGCCGTGGGCTTCGCGCTGTTCGGCGACGTGGCCTGGAGCGCGGTGCCGCCGCTCGCACTCGGGCTGGTGGCCGGCGCGTACCTCGGCCCCGCGGTCGCCCGGCGGCTGCCGGTCCGGGCACTGCGGATCGGCATCGCCGTCGCCGGGCTGGCCCTGGCGGTGCGGCTGTTCGTCCAGGCCTGGCTCTGACCGGCCCCGCGGAGCTCAGCGGCGGTCGAACACCGCGGTGACCGGTCCGTCGGCCCGGTAGCCCTGGCGGTGCAGCCAGGTGTCCAGCTTCGACTGGACGGTCCGCAGGTCCGGGCGCTTGTGCGGCTCGGTCCGCATGGCCTGCTTGAGCAGCGACAGGTGCGCGGTACGGCCGGGCAGGTGGGTGAGCTTCGCCCCCGCGGCGGCCGCCCGGAGACCGGCGACCGCGTCGCTCGACTCACCGCGCGGCGGCGATCCGCTGAGCGCGAAGGACACGGCGGCGGCGAGCTGCCAGCCGTCCGACGCCGGGGACGCCGGTTTGCCGGCCGCCGCCTCCGGGGCCAGGTAGTCGGGCGTGCCGAGGACGTAGCCGGTCTGGGTCAGCGTGGAGTCGCCCTGCTTGCGGGCGATCCCGAAGTCGATCAGGTGCGGATGGCCCTGCGGGTCGACGACGATGTTGCCGGGCTTGATGTCGCGGTGCAGCACACCCGACCGGTGTGCCGTGTCCAGTGCGCCGGCGACTCCGGTCCAGATCCGCGCCGCGGAGATGTCGTCGACCGTGCCGCGCTCGGCCACCAGCTCGCCCAGCGACCGGCCGTCGACGTACTGCATGACGATGACCAGGCCGTCCATGCCCTGCAGGCCCGGGTCGGAGGAGGCGTGCAGCAGGTCGTAGATCTCCACGCAGCACGGGTGGCGCATGGACCCCAGCGCGGCCGCCTCCCGCCGGATCCGCTCCTCGGTCTCCGGGTCGGCGGCGTGCGCGGACTTGACGGCCACGGTGTGCCCGAGCTTCGCGTCGTGCGCGAGCCACACCCCGCCGAAACCACCGGCGCCGAGCCGCTTCATCAACCGGAAGCGGGGAGCCCGCGGTGGCCCGCCGGGAGCCGGCGCGGCGAGCGTGGGACGGCGCGGCGGCCCCGGCGGCGGGACCCGGCCGGCGCCCGACGGGGCGGCACCCCGCAACGGACCGGCGGCCGGGTGCGCCGGTGGCCCGGCCGGTGGCCGCCCCACGGCGCCCGGGGGCGGGCCCGGCGGGCGGGCGGCGGGCGGGGCGGGGAGCGAGCCGAACCCGGCGTAGGGCGCCCCGCGCTGCACCGACGGGGGGCCGGCGTGCGCGGACCGGCCCGACAGGTCGACCGGGCGTTCCGGTTCGCGCTGGGCGAAGCGGTCGGCGAGCCGCTCGGCGACGCTCGGGGTGGCACTCACTCCGCCGCGGGTACCGGTACCGGGACCGCGCCCGGACCGGGACGACCCGCCGGTCGCGACCGGGACCGGCCGGGACGGCGGGGGTGGCGGCACGCTGCGCCCGGCACGGAGCTGCTCGATCCGGGCGCGCGAGGGCGGCGGGACCATCGGCACCACGAGCACACCGGCGAGGCTGCCGACGAGCACCCCCACCCACAGGTGCTCGGCGGTCCCCGCCGGGACGGTGGCGGTCAGCAGGATCAGCGCGAAGAACGGCAGCCAGAAGAACTTGGCGGGCCAGCGGGGACCGCGGCGCAGCGCCGTGCGGGCCTGCACCGCCACCAGCATCACGGCGAGCAGCGGGACGACGCCCAGCAGCACGACCGCGGTCACCGAGGTGACGATGTCGCCGCCGATGGAGTCCGCCACGCTGCCGCGGCCGAGGTAGCTGCTCTGGGTGCCGACGAGGTCGCAGGTGGCGACCCGGATCGACTCGGTGGTCGGCGCGTCCAGCCCCGGGACGGCCGGCACCCCCTGGGTCGCCTGGGCGAACACCGCCCCGGCGCCGACGAACACGGCCAGCGGCAGCAGCCCGCCGGCGAGCACCCCGATGCCGCCCAGGAGCACGCCCTCGGCCATCCCGTAGCCGCTGCCCGACCCGGATCCGATCCGGCGGCGCAGCAGCGACACCACGACGGCACCGGCCGTCGGCAGCAGACCGGTGAGCACGCCGAGTGCCGTGACCGACCACGCCCAGTCACCGGGACAGGCGTCCGGTACGCCGAGCCCCCGGATCCCGTCCAGCAGCCCGGCGACGAGCGCCACCAGCGCGTCCACGGCGCACTCCCCCTCGCACCCCGATCACCCGGCCGGTACGGCCGGGCCCCCCACTATCGCATCACCGGTTCGGCGGACGGTTCCGCCTACCGGGAGTGGCGGGCCGGCACGGGGGTGAGATCAGTGCTGGAACAGGTCGAGATCGGTGTTGAACCGGTCCAGCAGCCCGGCCAGCGCCTCCCGGTCGGACTGCGGCCAGTGGGCGATGACGTCGCGCAGCGGGGCCAGCCGGGCGGCGCGCACCTGCTCGCGGGCGGCCATCCCGGCCGGGGTCAGCGTGACGCTCACCGAACGCGGGTCGCGCTCGTGCGGGGACACGTCGACCAGGCCCGCCCGGGACAGCCGGGACACCTGACGACTGGCGGTCGGCTTGCTCACGCCGAGCTTGCCGGTGAGCGTGGTCAGCGAGAGGGCGCCCTCGTCGTCGAGCAGCATCAGCACCGGGTAGGTGTAGCGGTCGACGGCGTCGTTCGGGCCGTAGCCGTGTGCCCACACCGACTCCATGGTGCGGCGCACCAGGAGGGTGACCTGCTTCTCCAGGGACTGCAGGGACTTCTCGGCGGCTCCGTCGGTTCCGGTGTGCCGCGGCTCCTGCACGGGCGCGCGCTCGACGGTGGCGACGCCTGCGCTGCCGCCAATCGGGCTAATCGGACTTTCGGTCATGTTTCGCATGGTACACACGTTGCGGACCGCAACATTCGGGATCGCAATCACGTAAGCGGATCGAAAGGTACGCGCTTCGGACGGCCGTACTGGCCGGTCCCGGTGATCTCTGGTTGCGTGGTGTCCGTGCCGCCCCGGACCAGCCGTGCGGCACGGACACCAGGAGGGACACCGTGGGACTCACCCGGACCGACGGCCCGCTGTCGTCGTACGCGCCGGCGACCGTCAACTACGCGATCGACGGCCCGCCGCACAAGCTGCTGCTGCACCCGTTCCCCCGCCGGGTCCGGGCCGAGGTCGCCGGGCGGACCGTGCTGGACACCCGGCGCGGCGCGCTGCTGCACGAGTCGAACCTGCTCCCGGTGCTCTACGTGCCCGAGGCCGACCTCGACACCGGGCTGCTGGTCCCGTCCGGGCACACGACGCACTGCCCGTTCAAGGGCGACGCCGCCTACCGGTCGATCCAGGTCGGCGACACGATCCGGGCCGACACGGTGTGGAACTACCCGGAACCGGTCCCGGCGGCGTCCTGGCTGCACGGCCTCGCCGCGCTGTACTGGGGCGCGGCCGACGCCTGGTACGACGAGGACGAGCAGGTGTTCGCCCACCTCACCGACCCCTGCACCCGGGTCGACGTGCGCCCCACCCACCGCCACGTCGTCGTCACGCACGTCGCACCGGACGGTTCGACGACGGTGCTGGCCGAGTCCCACCGCCCGTCCGTGCTGTCCGAGACGGGACTGCCGAACCGCTGGTACCTGCCGCCGGAGGACGTGACGGTCGCCTTGTCGGCCGGACGGACCAGGACCCGGTGCCCCTACAAGGGCGAGGCGCACTACCGGCACGCGGACCTCCCGGGCGGGACCCGGCTGACCGACGCATTCTGGCTCTACCCCGACCCGCTGCCGGAGTCGGCCCGGATCGCCGGGCTGCTGTGCACCGCGGGCGGCCGGCGCGACGACGGCTCGGAGGTCACCGTCACCGTGGACGGCGACCCCGCCTGAGTCGCGCCGCTACTCCTCGTCCTCGCAGATGATCAGCGACTCCAGCGCGGGCAGCGCGGCCTCCAGCGCGGCCCGCTGGCCGGCGTCGAGCCGGTCCAGCCGCCGCGCGATGAGGGCCGTGCGTTCGTTGCGGACCTCGCGCAGCTTGACCCGGCCGGCCTCGGACACCGAGACGAGCACGCCGCGCGCGTCGCCGGGATCCGGGGCCCGCTGGACCATGCCCTGCTCGTCGAGCGCGGAGAGCACCCGCGACATCGTCGGGGCGGTGACGCCCTCGCGCCGGGCCAGCTCGGACAGCCGCAACGGACCCGCCTGCTCCACCGTGACCAGCGCGGAGAGCTGCAGCGGCGGCAGCGAGTCGGTGCCGTCGATCCGGATCCGCCGGTTCAGCCGGCCCACGGCCAGGCGGAGCCGGGACGCGATCTCGTCGTCCGGCACGTCGGGACGGCCCGCCACGGCCGTCCTGGCGGATTCGTGTGCGCCGGAGTCACCCATCCGCCCATGATGCCAAATATTCCCTGAGCAATGGCATCGACCCGCCGGATCCGGGAGGTACCGGTCAGAGCTTACGCAGCCGCACCCGGGTCACGTCGTGGCCGGCACCCTTGGTGAGCACCAGGCTGGCCCGGGACCGGGTGGGCAGGATGTTCTGCTCCAGGTTCGGTGCGTTGATCGAGGCCCAGATCGTCTCGGCCCGGGTGACGGCCGCGTCGTGGTCCAGCTCGGCGTAGCGCCGGAAGTAGGACTGCGGATCGCGGAACGCGGTCTCCCGCAGGCGCAGGAAGCGTTCCACGTACCAGCGGCGCACGTCCGCGGTGGCGGCGTCGACGTAGACCGAGAAGTCGATGAAGTCCGACACCGTCAGCGCCCCCGCCGCCGCGGGCTGCAGGACGTTCAGCCCCTCGATGATGAGGATGTCCGGGCTGCGCACCACCAGCTCGGAGTCCGGCACGATGTCGTAGGTCAGGTGCGAGTAGACCGGGGCCGTCACCTCGGGGCGCCCACCCTTGATCTCGGAGACGAAACGGAGCAGCTTGCGCCGGTCGTAGGACTCCGGGAACCCCTTGCGCTCCATCAGCCCGCGCCGCTGCAGCTCGGCCGTCGGGTAGAGGAACCCGTCGGTCGTCACGAGCTGCACGTCACGGTGTTCCGGGGACCGGGCCAGCAGCAGCCGGAGCAACCGCGCCGTCGTCGACTTCCCGACGGCGACCGACCCGGCCACCCCGATGACGAACGGGGTGCGGGCACCCCCGGCACCGAGGAACCGGCGGTACGCGCGGTAGAGCCGCCCGCCCTCCTCGACGTGCAGGTTCAGCAGCCGCGACAGCGGCAGGTAGACCTCGCGCACCTCGTCGAGGTCGACGAAGTCGCCGAAGCTGCGCAGCTGGTCCAGCTCCTCGGCCGTGAGCGGGACCCTCGTGGACGAGGCCAGCTGCGACCAGGACCGGCGGTCGAAGTCGACGAACGGGGACGCGGTGCCCCGGGCCAGGCCCGAGTGCCGCCGCCCGCCGTGGTGCGCCGGCGCCGTCACTGGTCCACCGAGGTCAGTGCGTACTCGACGACCTGCGCCGGGCTGGTGAGCACGTGCACGATCGCGTCCGCCACCACGCCGGGCTCGAGCCCGACCGACGCCAGGCGCTCGGTGTAGCGGTCCCGCAGCGGGCCGGGCTCCCAGCCGTCGACGATCCCGGTACGCACGAAACCGGGCGAGAGCGTCGCCACCCGGACCCCGCGCGGCGCCAGCTCGGCCCGCAGCCCCTCGGACACGGCGTGCACCGCGTGCTTGGACGCGGCGTAGACCGCGCCCGCCGGGTTCGGGACCCGGCGCCCGGACATCGACGAGACGTTCACCACCGCCGGTGCCGTGCCGGCCTCCAGGTACCCGGCCGCGGCCCGGGTCACGACCAGCAGGGCGACCACGTTGAGGGCGAACATCTGCCGCCACTGGTCCGGCGTGGTCGGCTCGTCCCCGACGACCGGCCCGCCGTGGAACACCCCGGCGGCGTTCACCACCGCGTCCAGGCCGCCGAGCCGGTCGGCGGCGGTGTGCACGGCGGCGGTCGCACCGTCGTCGTCGGTCAGGTCGGCCGGGACGGCGACCGCTCCGGGCAGCTCCGCCGCCAGTGCGGTGATCCGGTCCGCCCGCCGTGCCAGCAGGGCCACCCGGGCACCCCGGGCGGTCAGCGCCCGCGCCGTCGCCGCGCCGATCCCGGCGGACGCTCCGGTCACCAGGATGCGGCGCGCGGACAGTGACTGGTCGGCCCGGGGCGACGTCGCCGTGGTCATGGCACACCAACCTAGACGTCATGACGCCGGTGCAGACCGTGACGTCACTCGCAGCTCCCGCCGCGCGGGCCGGGTCCGGCCGCCGTATCGTCGTGCAGCGTTTCGCCCCGTCGTACCGATCCAGGAGCGCCCGCCGGTGACCGTGCTGTTCTCCCTGCTGGGCCTCGTCGCCGTGGCGGCCCTCACCCTGGGGACGGCCGTCTCGGTCGCCTCCGAGTTCTCGCTCACGGCGCTCGAACGCAGCCGGATCGACGCCGCGGCCGCCCGCAACGACGACCGGCGCACCCGGTCCGTGCAGCGGGCACACGGCACGCTGTCGTTCCAGCTGTCCGGCTGCCAGCTCGGCATCACCGTCACCACGCTGGCCACCGGTTACATCGCCGAACCGGCGATCGCCGAGCTGATCCGCCCGCTGCTGGAGCTGGTCGGGCTGCCCGCCGGCTGGGCGTCGGGCACGGCGACCGTGCTCTCCCTGGTCGTCGCGACGGCGCTGTCGATGGTGTTCGGGGAGCTCGTGCCGAAGAACCTCGCGATCGCCCACCCGCTGGAGGTCGCGCGGTCGGTGGTCTGGCTGCAGGCCGGCTTCGCCTCGGCGTTCCGCTGGCTGATCACCGGCCTGAACGGCGCGGCGAACGCGATCGTGCGGCGGCTGGGGATCGAACCGGCCGAGGAGCTGCGCTCGGCACGCTCCCCCGGCGAGCTCAGCTCGCTGGTCCGGGCGAGCGCGGAGAGCGGCAGCATCGACGCCGGCACGGCGGCCCTGCTCGACCGGTCGCTGCGCTTCACCGACCGGATCGCCGAGGACGTCATGACACCGCGGGTCCGGGTCGAGACGATCGACGCCGCCGACACCGTCACCGATCTCGTCGCGCTGGCCCGCAGGTCCGGGTTCTCCCGGTTCCCGGTGATCGACGGCGATCCGGACACCCCGCTCGGGCTGGTGCACGTCAAGCAGGCGTTCGGCGTCCCGGCGGACCGGCGGGCGGACACCACGGTCCGCGAGCTCGCCCGGCCGGTGGAGACCGTGCCGTCGTCGCTGGACGGCGACGAGCTGATGACCCGGCTGCGGGCCGCGGGCCTGCAGACCGCCGTCGTCGTCGACGAGTACGGCGGCACCGCAGGGCTGGTCACCATGGAGGACCTGATCGAGGAGATCGTCGGCGACGTCCGCGACGAGCACGACCGGGCCGAGCAGAACCGGGTCCGCCGGATCGGTGACGGGGTCTGGGCGCTGTCCGGCCTGATGCGCGCCGACGAGGTCGACGAGGCCACCGGGTTCACCATGCCCCGGGGCGAGTACGAGACCCTCGCCGGGCTCGTCGTCGCCCGGCTGGGCCGGATACCCGAGGTCGGGGACGACCTGGTCGTGGACGGCTGGGGGCTGACCGTCCTGCGCCGGGACCGGAACCGGGTCGCGGAGATCCGGGTCGCACGGACCGCACAGCCCGGCTCGCAGCTCGGCTCGGACCAGGAGGTGCCGGCATGACGTCGGGAGACGTGTTCGCGCTCGTCGCCGCGATCGCCCTGCTGGGGGCGAACGCGTTCTTCGTGGGCGCGGAGTTCGCCCTGATCTCGGCCCGCAAGGACCGGCTCGAGGCGATGGCCGAGGAGGGCTCGGCCGGGGCCAGGCGGGTGCTCGCGGCCTCGCACGACCTGTCCCGGATGCTGGCCGCGTCCCAGCTCGGCATCACGATCGCCTCGCTGCTGCTCGGCCGGCTCGGCGAGCCCGCGGTGGCGCACCTGATCGACGGGCCGCTCGCCGCGGTCGGCGTCCCGGATGCGCTGGCCTTCCCGATCGCGTTCGCGCTCTCGCTGATGATCGTCGTCGTGGCGCACATGCTGCTCGGCGAGATGGTGCCGAAGAACATCTCGATCGCCGGGCCGGAGCGGGCCGCCATCCTGCTGGTGCCGCCGTTCCTGGTGTGGACCGCCGCGGCGCGGCCGTTCATCGACCTGTTCAACCACATGGCCAACGGCACCCTGCGGCTGCTCGGCGTCACGCCGAAGGACGAGCTGGAGACGGCGTTCACGCCCGGCGAGCTGTCGGAGATGATCGACGACTCGCGGCGCGAGGGCCTGCTCGACGACGACGAGTCGTCCCGGATCGCCCGCACGCTGTCCTCGGCCGAGGCGACCGTCGCCGACGTCGTCGTCGCGGTGGACGACCTGGTCTGCCTGGACGGCACCCCACCGTCGACGCGCTCACCGCCGCGGTCGACCGGACCGGGTTCTCCCGGTTCCCGATCCGCAGCGCCCAGGGCCGGTTGACCGGCTACCTGCACGTCAAGGACGTCCTCGACCTCGTGGACGCCGGATCGGTCGCCGTCCCGCCGCAACGCGTCCGCAGCCTGCCCCCGGTGCCGGTGAGCGCCCGGCTCGACGAGGCGCTCGGCGTGCTGCGGTCGGCGCGGGCGCACCTCGCCCGGGCCGTAGACGACGGAGGGACGACCGTCGGGGTGGTCACGATGGAGGACCTGACCGAGGCGTTCGTCGGCACCGTCCGGGACGCGACGCACGCGCCGGGGGTGGCGGCACGCCCGGCCGGCGGGGACGTACCGTCGGGAACGTGACCGGCGAGACCCTGCGCAGCCCCGTCGTCCTGACCGGGCGGCAGTGGCGCGACCGCGCCGCGGCGCACCGGGACCGGGTGCGCGCCTGGACCGGGCCGCACCGCGACCGCCGGCGCCGCGGCGAGCCGCATCCCGTGTGGGACTTCCTGTTCACCTACTACTCGCACCGGCCGGCCGCCCTGGAGCGGTGGGATCCGGGCCCGGACGTGCTCGTCGAGGACGGGCCGGAGTTCCTGGACCGCCCGGGCTACGTCACCGACGGCCCCGGGGCCCGCTTCGACCCGGCCGCCGCACCGGAGCGGCTGCGGAGCACCGCCGCGTTCGTGCACCGGCTGCTCACCGCCACCCGGTCCCGCGCGCCGCGGCTGGGCTGCTTCGGCCTGCACGAGTGGGCGATGGTCTACCGCACCGACGACCCGCGGCACGACGTCGGCCTGCGGCTCGGCGCCGCCGGCACCGACGCGGTCGTGGAGTCACTGCGGATCGGCTGCTCGCACTTCGACGCCTACCGGTTCTTCACCCCGGCCGCCGCACCCCGCAACACCCTGGGCCCCACCCGGGAGACCCAGGTGGACCTGGAGCAGCCCGGCTGCCTGCACGCCACGATGGACCTCTACAAGTGGGCCTACAAGCTGGCACCCGCGACGCCGTCGGAGCTGGTCGCGGACTGCTTCGCACTCGCCGCGGACGTGCGCGAGCTGGACATGCGGGCCAGCCCCTACGACCTGGCCGGCCACGGTTTCCCGCCGGTCCGGATCGAGACGGCCGAGGGCCGCGCGGAGTACGTCAGGGCCCAGAGCGCGTTCGCCGAGCGGGCCGCCCCGCTGCGCGAGCGCCTGATCGGGCTGACCGAGCGCCTGACCGGCTAGCTGCAGCTGCCGCAGCAGCCGCAGCCCGGGCCGGTGCAGTTCGCACAACCGCAGCCACAACCCGGGGACCGGACGGGGGTCGGGTTCGTCTCGTCACTCATGCACACGAGGCTACGTGACCGGGAGTGGCCGGTGGAAGCCCGAACGTAGCCGGCTCACCCGATCATCCGTGCCCCGAGACGCGTGCCGTCCGCAGCCGGTTCAGCGCGGCGGCGACCTCGTGCCGGCGGGGCACCGCGAAGTCGGCGAGCGACCCGTGCGCGACGGCGGCGGCGCCGTCGCGCTGCAGGTCGGTGACCAGCTCGTCGAGCGCCTCGGCGAGGGTCCGGCCGTCGAGGTCCAGGTGGGCGAGCGCGAGCCCGACGCCGGTGGTCTGCGACGGGTCGGCGAGCTGGGAGACCGCGGACAGGTCGATGTCCTCGCCACCGAAGGTCAGCCGGCCCCGCCCGCGGGCGGTGATCCGGCGCCGTCCGCGGGTCTCCGGGTCGACGCTGCGCGGGGCGAACCGGCGGTGCCGGAACTCCGGGAACGGCAGGTCGGCGTCCTCCGGCGCGACACCGGCGATCCCGCGGGCCCGCGCGGTCACCTCGGAGACGGCGTAGTCCTGCAGCAGCACGACCGTGTCGGCGCGGTCCAGGTAGTCCCCCGAACCGCCCATGACCAGCACCGTCGACACCCCCCGGTCACGGTGCAGCGGCCGGACCCGGTCGACGAACGGCACCAGCGGCTCGGCCTCGATGAGCTCCCGCATCCGGGCGTCCCGGATCATGACGTTGGTGGCCGAGGTGTCCTCGTCGATCAGCAGCACGTCCGCGCCGGACTCCAGTGCCTCGATCGTCGACGCGGCCTGCGACGTCGACCCGGACGCGGACTCGGTCGAGAAGTCGTCGGTGGGCCGCCCGGAGGGCAGGTCGCCGACGAACGCCCGCACGTCCACCCGCTGCACCGAGCGCTCGTCCTCGGCCCGGACCGACACCGCGTCCGGCCGGGCGACGACGAGTTCGCGGCCGTCCCCCGGCACGTGGTCGTGGACGCCGGTCTCCAGCGCCCGCAGCAGGGTCGACTTGCCGTGGTAGCCACCACCGACGATCAGCGTGACGCCCTCGGGTATCCCCATCCCGGTCACCTCGCCACGGTTCGGCACCGGCAGCGTCACGCGCAGCGACTCCGGGCTCGCGAACGGGATCGGGTCGCGCATCGGGCGGTCGTCGACACCGGAGGCGCGGGGCAGGACCGCACCGTCGGCGACGAACGCGACCAGGCCCCGGCCGGGCAGCGCGTCGCGCAGCGCGCAGGAGTCCTCGACGGTCTCGACGAAACCGCGCGCCCCGGCCTGGTCGACCGCGGACCAGGCCAGCGCCCGGAGCACGGCGCCGGGGAGGTCGCGGGTCAGCGTGCGGGCGGCGTCGCGGCCGGCGATCCGGCGGCCGCGCCCGGGCATCGGCATCCCGAGCGCGACCGTCACCGCGCCCGCGTCGTCCCCGTCCCGGGAGACCAGGACGGCGCTGCGGTCGAGCACCTCCTGGCCGCCCGCGTCGACCGTCACCGGGGTGTCGCGCAGCGCGGTCCGCAGCGCGCGCACCAGGAAACCGCCGAGGGCGCGGGCCCGCGTCGCGGAGCCGTACAGCTCGGCGGGCAGCGCAGCCGTCGCGGCCGGCACCGTCACCCGCAGCCGCGACGGCGGGGCGAACGGGTCCGACTGCACCGCACGGATCTGCAGCTCGACACCGTCGAAGGTCCACCGCCCGGCCAGCCCCTTGTAGGCGCCGTAGCTCGCACCGTCGAGATCGTGCAGGCGGGCGGCGAGCGCGTCGCCGTCGCCCTGCACGGTCGCCGGTGACGCGCCGCTGCGGGAGCCGGTGCGGGAGTGCTGCGGGCGGGGCATGGAGATCCTCTGCGGTCCGGGGGCGGGGCGGTCCACGGTAGGTACCCGCCGCCCCGCCACCGAACCGGGGCCGGGCCGGCTCAGCGGGTCCGGAACGCCTCGATGACGAGCTGGTCACCGGCCGGCGTACCGGAGCAGCCGGTGCCGTTCATCGCCACGAACAGCGAGTCGGTCTCGCCCGGCGGGTACACCCGCAGCCCGCGGACCGGCTCCGGGGCACAGGCCGCCGGGTCGTAGTTCTGCACGTTGACCATGCGCAGGGTGGCACCGGCGACGGCGCCGGGGGCGAGCGAGACGGGCTCGCCGTGGTCGCCCTTCATCGCCGCGGCCGGGCCGATCTGGTGCCCGTCGTCCCCGCCCACGTAGGAGACCCCGGGGAAGCCCCGGATCACGCACGTCCGGCCGCTCTGGTTGCGCAGCTCCAGGGTCGCGTAGCTCGATCCCGCCGCACCGCCGGCCGGGTCGCCGACCGCGGTCCCGGCCAGCTCGCTGGTGTGGCACCGGTCGGCGTCCTGCGCCGGAGCGGGCGCGGCCGGTGCCGCCGCGGCGGGCTCCTCCGGCATCTGCGCCACGGCGCCCGCGGCCGGGGCCGGCTCCGGCGCGCTGCCCGAGGCGTCCGGCCACGATCCGCCCGAGCCGCAACCGGCGAGGACCGCCCCGCAGGCCAGCACCGTCGCGGCCCACCGCGCTCCGCGGCCCAGGATCCGCTGTCCGCCATCCATTTCGTTCCCCCGATCGTCATGGTGCGTCCACGTGTGTGGACGTCCTGCCACCGAGACCGGTTGCCCGTTCCGCGGCCCCGCGACCCGAACGCCACCCGAACCGGGGGTGCACGTACCGTTCTCGCACGTGTTGTCGCGTATGTCCGTAAAGCACCTGTTGCGTGGATCCGCGATCGGCGTGGTCGAGACGATCCCGGGCGTCAGCGGGGGGACGATGGCGCTGGTCGTCGGGATCTACGAACGGCTCATCACGCAGGCCGGTCATCTCGTCGGTGCCGCGCGGACCCTGTTGCGGCCGGGAGGACCCGGCCGGGCCACCCGGGCCGCCGGTGAGCTGCGCCGCCTCGACTGGGGGCTGCTGCTCCCGGTCGCCGCGGGCATGGTGCTCGCGGTCGCGCTGGCCTCGCAGGTGCTGCCCGGCCTGATCGAGGCCCATCCGGTCGGATCCCGTGCAGTCTTCCTCGGCATGGTCGCGGCCTCGGTCGCCGTCCCGCTGCGGGCGGTGGGCCTGCCCCGCGGCGTCCGGGAGTGGGCGCTCGTCGCCGTCGCGTGCGCCGGTACCTATCTCGTGAGCGGTCTGCCCCCGGCCGCCGGGGACGGGCGTCCCGCCTACCCGGTCGTGGCGATCGCCGCGGCGGTGGCGATCTGCGCGCTGGTGCTGCCCGGGTTCTCCGGCTCGTTCCTGCTGCTGGTGCTCGGGCTCTACGAGCCGACCCTGCGCGCCGTGCGGGACCTGGACCTGGTCTACATCGCCGTGTTCGGGCTCGGCGCCGTCGCCGGCCTCGCGACGTTCGTCTCGCTGCTGCAGTGGCTGCTCGAACACCACCGGCGCACCCTCATGGTGATCATGACCGGGGTGCTGCTCGGGGCGCTGCGGGCACTGTGGCCCTGGCAGGACGACGTGCGGACCGCGCTGGCGCCCGACCCGGGCTGGTACATGATGGGCATCCCGGTGCTGCTCGGCGCCGCGCTCGTGGGCGGGATGATCGTGCTGGAGCACCGGAGCGGGGACCGGGCCGCCGAGCCCGTCCTCGCACCGGACGACGAGCCGACCCGGCCGCTACCGCGGATCGGCCCGGCCGGGCGATGAGACCGCGGCGGTGACGGCCGGGCACCCGGCCCCACCGTCACCGCCGTCCGGCAGGGCTCAGGCGAACGCCTCCGGCGGCGGGCAGGAGCACACGAGGTTGCGGTCGCCGTGCGCACCGTCGATCCGGCGCACCGGCGGCCAGACCTTGCGGTCGTGCACGCCGGGTGCCACCGCGGTCGGGTAGGCGGCCAGCTCACGCGGGTAGGGGTGGTCCCACTTGTCGTCGGCCAGGCTGGCGGCGGTGTGCGGGGCCCCGCGCAGCGGGTTGTCCTCCACCGGCCACTCCCCCGCGGCGACCCGGTCGATCTCCGCCCGGATCGCGATCATCGCCCGGACGAAGCGCTCGATCTCGGCGAGGTCCTCGGACTCGGTCGGCTCGACCATGAGCGTGCCGGCCACCGGGAACGACATCGTCGGCGCGTGGATGCCGTGGTCGATCAACCGCTTCGCGACGTCGTCGACGGTGACGCCGGAGTCCCGGGTGATCGTCCGCAGGTCGAGGATGCACTCGTGGGCGACGGCGCCGTCGGTACCGGAGTACAGCACCGGGTAGTGCTCCCCGAGCCGGGTCGCGACGTAGTTCGCCGCCGCGACCGCCGTCAGCGTGGCGCGGCGCAGGCCGTCGAGTCCCATCATGCGCAGGTACGCCCACGAGATCGGCAGCACACCGGGGCTCCCGTGCGGCGCGGCGGAGACCGCACCCACCTCGCCGCGGCCGGGCAGGAACGGGGCGAGGTGCTCGGCGACCGCCACCGGACCGACGCCGGGGCCGCCGCCACCGTGCGGGATGCAGAACGTCTTGTGCAGGTTCAGGTGGCTGACGTCGCCGCCGAACGCACCGGGCCGGGCCAGGCCGACCAGCGCGTTGAGGTTGGCTCCGTCGACGTAGACCTGGCCGCCCGCGTCGTGCACCGCGGCGCAGACCTCACGGACGTCGGCCTCGTAGACCCCGTGCGTCGACGGGTAGGTGATCATCAGGGCGGCCAGCCGGTCACCGTGCTCGGTGATCTTGGCCCGCAGGTCGTCGAGGTCGACGTCCCCGTGGCCCGAGGTGCCGACGACGACCACCCGCAGCCCGGCCATGATCGCGGACGCGGCGTTGGTGCCGTGCGCGGACGCCGGGATCAGGCAGACGTCCCGCTCGGACTCGCCCCGCGAGCGGTGGTAGGCCGCGATCGCCAGCAGCCCGGCGAACTCGCCCTGGCTCCCCGCGTTCGGCTGCAGCGAGACGGCGGCGTACCCGGTGAGATCGGCCAGCCAGGTCTCCAGCTGGCCGATCATCTCGCGGGTCCCGGCGCTGTCCGCCTCCGGCGCGAAGGGGTGCAGGTCGGCGAACGCCGGCCAGGTCACCGGCTCCATCTCGGCGGCCGCGTTCAGCTTCATCGTGCACGACCCGAGCGGGATCATCGTGCGGTCGAGCGCGAGATCGGCGTCGGCGAGCCGGCGCAGCCAGCGCATCAGCGCGGTCTCCGACCGGTAGTCGTGGAACGTCGGGTGGGTCAGGTACTCGCTGGTCCGGGCCAGCCCGGCCGGGAGCGCGTCGACGGTCGCGGCGTCGAGCTCCGCGGCGTCGCCCGAGATCCCGAAGGCCGCCCACACGGTGCGCAGGTGCGCCGCGGTGGTGATCTCCGAGGTCGAGATCCCGATCTCGTCACCGGACACCCGGCGCAGCGCGATCCCGGCGTCGTGCGCGGCCGACACGACGGCGTCGGCGCGGCCGGGCACCCGGACGGCGACGGTGTCGAAGAACGCGTCGTGCGCGACCTCGATCCCACCGGCCCGCAGACCCGCGGCCAGCACCGCGGCCATCCGGTGGGTCCGCAGGGCGATCGACCGCAGTCCCTCCGGGCCGTGGTACACCCCGTAGCAGGCCGCCATCACGGCGAGCAACACCTGCGCGGTGCAGATGTTCGACGTCGCCTTCTCCCGGCGGATGTGCTGCTCGCGGGTCTGCAGGGCCAGCCGGAGCGCGTAGTTGCCGTCGGCGTCGCGGGACACCCCGACCAGCCGCCCGGGCAGCTGGCGGGCGTGCCGCTGGCCCACCGACAGGAAGCCGGCGTGCGGGCCACCGAACCCGAGCGGGACACCGAAGCGCTGGGTCGACCCGACCGCGGCGTCCGCACCCAGCTCGCCGGGCGGGGTGAGCAGGGTGAGCGACAGCAGGTCCGCGGCCACCGCGACCAGCGCGCCGCGCTCGTGCGCGGCCTCGACCATGGCGGACGGGTCGGCGACGCGCCCGGACGCACCCGGGTAGGACAGCAGCAGACCGAAGAACTCGCCCTCGGGCAGCTCACCGCCGGACAGGTCGGCCACGTCCAGTTCGATGCCGAGCGGCTCGGCCCGGGTGCGCAGCACGTCGAGGGTCTGCGGCAGGGTGTCGGCGTCGACGACGAACCGCGCGCTGCGCGACCGGCCGGCCCGGCGGAGCAGGGTCATCGCCTCGGCCGCCGCCGTGGCCTCGTCCAGCAGGGACGCGCCCGCGACCGGCAGCCCGGTCAGATCGGCCACCATCGTCTGGAACGCGAGCAGCGCCTCCAGCCGGCCCTGGCTGATCTCCGGCTGGTACGGCGTGTACGCGGTGTACCAGGCCGGGTTCTCCAGGACGTTGCGCCGGATCACCGACGGCGTGCGGGTGCCGTGGTAGCCCAGCCCGATCATCGGGACGGCCACCGTGTTCCGGTCGGCCAGCTCCCGCAGCTCGGCGAGCATCTCGGCCTCACCCACCGGGTCCGGCAGGGACCCGCCGACCGGCTGCGCGTCGCGGATCGTCGCCGGCAGCGCGCGGTCGGCCAGCGCGTCGAGCGAGTCGATGCCGAGCACCTCCAGCATGCGGGTCAGCTCGTCCGGGCGGGGCCCGATGTGGCGCTCGGCGAACGGCAGCCCGCGCTCCAGCTCGGCGAGGGTCGGACGGTCCTGCTGGGGGTGGCTCACGGCGCCTCCGGGATCGGCACGGGTCGGGACAGGGCTCGGTCTCGCCCCTCCCCCTCTGTCCGTGCCCGGTGGGCGCCTGAGAGATTCACCCGAGGCTTCGGGCTTTCCCCGTCGGCGGACGGGCCTCCCGAGGCGGCCCGTCGCTTTCCAGAGGCGTCTCGACCGCACGGTCCGTGTGCCTGAGAGATTCCGGGAAGGGATTTGCTCCTTCGGCGCCCGGCTTCCTGCACCGGGACTCTCCCGCACGGGGTCAACGACTACGGCTGCGAGGATACCGGTCTTCTCCGTACTTTCACGGCGCCGGTCCGGCCGCGGTACAGGTCACACTTCCGGACATGTCGAACACCACCAGCCCGAGCACCACGCCCGCCACGACCGCCGCGTTCCACCTGCAGGCGGTCCTGTCCTTCGGGGTCTCGCTCGCCGCCGTCGTCATCGGGGTCTTCTACCTGCCGGTCGACGGCTGGGTGAAGGCCTTCCTCGCGATCGCCGTCCTGTACTCGATCACCTCGGCGTTCACCCTCGCCAAGTGCATCCGGGACCGTCAGGAGAGCCTGACCGTCGTCAACCGGGTCGACCAGGCGCGGATGGACAAGCTGCTCGCCGAGCACGACCCCTTCCGGGCCGCGGCGTAGTGCCGTGACCGGCTCAGGAGATCGCGCGCCGGGCCCGGCGACGGGCCAGCTCGTCCTCCGGGGTGTCGTCCACGGTGCCGCCGTCGGCCCGCTCCGCCGGGAAGTCCTTGATCACGCCGCTGATCTCGCGCATCGCACCGGAGACCGCGATCCCGAACACGCCCTGACCGCCCTGCAGCAGGTCGACGACCTCCTCAGGGGAGGTGCACTCGTAGACCGTCGTGCCGTCGGAGAACAGGGTCACGCCGGCGAGGTCGCGGATGCCGCGCCGGCGCAGGTGCTCGACGGCGATCCGGATGTTCTGCAGCGAGACGCCCGCGTCCAGCAGCCGCTTCACGACCTTGAGGACCAGCACGTCCTTGAACGAGTACAGACGCTGGCTGCCCGAACCGGCGGCGCCGCGGATGGAGGGGACCACCAGTCCCGTGCGGGCCCAGTAGTCGAGCTGCCGGTAGGTGATGCCGACGACCTGGCACGCCGTGGGACCACGGAAACCGACGAGGCTGTCGACCACCCCGTCGAAACCCTCACCGACCAGCGGGTCCGGAAACAGCTCAGCCTGGCCCGGCCCCTCGGGTGGTGGCATCTGCACCGCGTGGTCTCCCTAGGTCGGGATGTCATCTAGTCACGCAAACGGTAGGCCCGGCGGGCAGGGTGGTCAACGCGGCTCGCCGACACGGACGTACCGGACGGCGCGTGACGGGCCACCCGCGGTAGCCCGTCCGCGACCGGCGGCCACCCGCTGCCGGTGAGCGGTCGGTTCCGTCAGCCGGGCTGCGCGCCCCGGAAGTCCTCCGGGGAGACGGAGTCGAGGAACTCCTTGAACTTCTCGACCTCGTCCTCCTGCTCGTCCGGGATCACCAGCCCGGCCTCGGCGAGGACGCTCTCGTCCGCGTGCACCGGCACCCCGGTCCGCAGCGCCAGCGCGATCGAGTCGCTGGGCCGCGCGGACACCGTCACGCCGCCGTCGAAGATCAGCTCCGCGTAGAACGTGCCCTCCTGCAGGTCGGTCACCCGTACCTGCTCGAGCCGCCGCCCCAGCGCCCCGATCACGTCCTTCAACAGGTCGTGGGTCAGTGGCCGGGCCGGCTTCACCCCCTGCTGCTCCAGGGCGATGGCCGTCGCCTCCACGGACCCGATCCAGATCGGGAGGTAGCGATCCCCGTTGGTCTCCCGCAGCAACAGGATCGGCTGGTTCGCCGGGAGTTCGACCCGGACGCCCACGACGCGCATCTCGCTCATCAGCCCGCCTCCCCGGCCCTCACGGGCCTGTCGGCCGACCCGGGTGGACCTGCCACCCCAGCCGCCCGGATCGCCTTGCTCGCCCTGGTCGGCACGGTCGCTCGCACCACCGGTACCGACACGTTCCGACGCTACACGGACGCGGCTGTCGACGCCCGCCGCCGGACGGGGCGTGACGGTGTCGTTTCGACGATCGTCACACGCCCGATCCCTGCGGCGTGTCGGCTCGACATCCGCCGCCCGGTGGCGGTGTCAGCCCTGGCCGGGTTCGCGCGGGCCGGTCAGGAAGACCAGCCGGAACTTGCCGATCTGCACCTCGTCGCCGTTCGCGAGGACGGCCGTGTCGACCGGCTCGCGGTTGACGTAGGTGCCGTTGAGGCTGCCGACGTCGACGACGACGAACTCCCCGGCGTCCCGGCGGAACTCCGCGTGCCGGCGCGAGACCGTCACGTCGTCGAGGAAGATGTCGCTGTCCGGGTGCCGGCCGGCACTCGTCGTCGGCACGTCGAGCAGGAACCGGGAGCCGGCGTTCGGACCACGCCGGACGACCAGCAACGCCGACCCGGCGGGCAGCCCGTCGACTCCGGAGACGGCCGGCTCGGCAGTCGGCTGCTCCACGTCGGCGAGGAAGTCCGCCCGGAAGACCGACGTGGTCTCCGGTGCGCGCTCCGGTGGCACGTCGCGCGGGTCGTTCGTGGTCACCTCGGGGTCTCCTCCTGTAGGACACGGATCCCGGACGTCGTCCGGGTGTGGATCAGCGGCGGTGCTGACGGGGCACCGAACCTACCGGTCCGGCGGTCGCGGCGGAACGGAGAACACGCGCCGCGCGGCACCGGTCGTCGGGCGGTCTCGGCGCCGCCGGTCAGGACCCGTCCGCGAGCTGCCGGTAGGCCGCGGCGTCGAGCAGGCCGTCCGGCAGGGTGCCGTCGGTCAGCCGGACGTCGACGATCCAGCCGTCGGCGTAGGGGGCCGAGTTGACCAGCTCCGGGCTGCCGTCGAGGGACTCGTTGACGGCGACCACCTCACCGGCGACCGGGGCGTAGATGTCCGAGACCGACTTGGTCGACTCGACCTCGCCCATCGCGTCACCGGCGGCCAGGGTGTCGCCGACCGTCGGGAGCTGCACGAACACGACGTCACCGAGCTGCGACTGCGCATGGTCGGTGATGCCGATCCGGACCACCCCATCCCCCGTCTCGCGCACCCACTCGTGGGCCTCGGTGTAGGTCAGGTCCGACGGAATCTCCGAGCTCACGCGACGAGCCTAGCCCCCGGCCCCACCGTGATCGAACCGGGTGCGCGCGCCGGGAGCGGCCGGCGACGGGCGGCGCAGGGCGAGCACGAACTGGGCGAGGTACAGGGCGCCGGACCAGAGGTAGAGCGCCACCCCCCAGATCACGAACGCGTGCGCGACCACGGCCACCACGGTCTCCGCCGGTGCCGTCCCGTCGCCGAGCAGGAGCAGCGGGAACGCGTACAGCAGCACGAAGGTCGCGGCCTTGCCGACGTAGACGACCTCGAACGGGCCGTAGCCCCGCCGGCGCATCACGAACACGCACGCCGCGAGCAGGACGTCCCGCGCGATCAGTGCACCGACCGCCCACCACGGGACGAGATCGCGGAACGCCAGCCCGACGAGCGCGGCCAGGATGTAGAGGCGGTCGACCGCGGGGTCGAGCATCGCGCCGAACCGGCTGTACTGGTCGAGGACCCGGGCCAGCTTGCCGTCCAGCCAGTCGGTGAACCCGCCGATCGCGAGCACCGCGACCGCCCACGCGTCGGCCTCGGGACCCAGCATGAGCCACAGGAACAGCGGCACGCCGAGCAGCCGCAGCATGCTCAGCGCGTTCGGCACCGTCCAGAGCCGGTCCCCCGGGGTCGGCGGCCCGGCGACGTCGTGCACCGAGTCCCGGACCGTGTCGCGCACCGTGTCCCGGGCCTGCAGCACCGTGTCCCGGGCCCCCCGGCGCACGGCGGCCGCCCTGCTGGTGTCCGACTCCCCGCCCACGTGGCCAGCCTAGACGGAGCGTCGTGCTGCACCGGCCCGCACGGTGGGGTGAGGATGGTGTCGTGACGGACACCGACCCCGCATCCTCCGCGTCCCTGAAGTCCATCCAGGCACCGCTCAAGCAGCGCTACCGCGACGACCCGGAGGCGGCCGTCGTCACCCTGGCCGCCGACGGCGAGCTGGGCGCCGGCGTGGCCTGCCGGGTGACGACCGGCCGGGCACTGGCCGAGGCCGGTCTGCACCCGGCCACCGGTGGCGACGGCACCCAGCTGTGCTCGGGGGACATGCTGCTGGAGGCGCTCGTCGCCTGCGCCGGGGTCACCCTGCGCGCGGTCGCCACCGCCCTGGAGATGGAGGTGACGGGCACCGTGCGGGCCGAGGGCGACCTCGACTTCCGCGGCACGCTGGGCGTCGACCGGGACGCGCCGGTCGGCTTCCGCGACATCCGGCTGACCTTCCGGCTGGACGCCCCGGGGGCCGACGAGGAGCGGATCGCGACGCTGACGAAGCTGACCGAGCGCTACTGCGTCGTCCTCCAGACGATCAAGGGCAGCGCGACGACGTCGGTGGACGTGATCACCGCGTCCTGATCTCCTGGCCCGGCCGGAGGACGGCTGCGTGCGCCGAACGGACGCGGACCGTGCACGGCCGGACGCGCCCGGTACCGGTGGTCTCCCGTTCGTCGCGCGATGTGGTCGGTTCGGCGCGCGGGGTGACCACCGCTCTGCGACACCCCCTTCGGAGATCCGTACGGTGGGCCGGTACCGGGACGAGGTGACTCGGCGTGCCCGCGCGACCGCGCGCACGCCACGGCAGGGGACACGTGATCAGACTGGCGGACGAGCTGTCGTCCGGCGATCACGTGTGTGCGATCCCGGACAGCGCGGAACACCTCGGCGAGATCTCGGCCGGCTACGTCGCGCACGGCCTGGCCCGCGGCGAGCGGGTCGTCTACCTCGACGACGACGGCGCGGCGGACGCGTTGCTGCGCAGGCTGAACGAGGACGGCGTGGACGTCGCGGAGCCGTTGCGGCTCGGCCAGTTCGAGATCGTCCCCGAGGAGCAGACCCGGCAGACCTTCCGCAGCCCGCTCTCCGACATCCACGCCGGGATCACCGGTCAGGTCATCCGCTCCCTCGACGACGGCTGGCGGGGCACCCGGCTCACCGGTCAGATGCACGCCGCGCTGGTACCCGGCGCGTCCGGCACGCTGCCGGAGTACGACGGCCTGCTGGCCCGGTTGATCCGGGAGAACGAGCGGGCCCTCACCGCGCTGTGCCTGTTCGACCACGACCACTTCCCGGACGACCAGATCGACATCATGCGGGCGCTGCACCGCGACCATCTCGCGGTCCCCGGCGCCTACGACGACGGGCTGCTCCGGATCGTCCGGATCGGGGTCGGCAAGGCGCGGCTGGCCGGGCAGATCGACCACAGCAACCGGCCCAAGATCACGTCGCTGCTGCACCAGCAGCTGGACTCGGTCCTGCGCTCCCCCGACGCTCCCGCCGACATCGCACTCGACATGGCGTCGGTCCGGTTCATCGACGTCGCCTCCGCCGTCGCCTTCGTGCACGCCGCGGAGTCGTTCCCGGTCACCCACCGCCTCGTCCTGCACCGGGTCCGGCCCCGGGTGGAGCGGATCCTGGAACGCTGCGGTGCCGCGTTCTCCCCCCAGCTCGGTTTCGCCGACGGCGCACCCGGGCCCGACCCGTCACCCCGGTGAGCGGAGGCAGCCCGTGAAGGTCAACGCAGCACCCCGGCCCCCGGGATTCGTGCACGGGCTGGTCCATGCCGACGACCACCACGAGCTGGTCGAGCGGGTCGCACCGCTGGCCGTCGCGGCGGTCCGCGACACCGGTTCACAGCTCGCACTGGCCGTCTCCGAGGCCGCCGAGCAGGCCCTGCGCGCGGAGCTGTCCGGCACCCGGGCCGCGATCGGCAGGCTGACCTCGCTGACCCGCCCTGCCCGGGAGTCCGGGCAGACCGTCGCCGCCTGGCGGGCCAGGGAGCTGCGGGCGCTGTCGTCGGCGGACCGCCCGGTGTTCGTCGTCGCCGAGCACGACGCCGAGCTCGACGGGGTGGACGGCAGCTTCTGGATCGAGCTCGAGGCCGCGCTCAACATCTCGCTCGGCGGGCTGCCGGTCACCCAGCTGTGCGTCTACCCCCGGCTGCCGCTGCACGGCGCGGTCGGCGACGGCGCCTTCGCCACCCACCCCGTGCGGCTGCGCGGCGGTGAGCTCGTGCACAACCCGGCACACCGTTCCCCCGGCGAGGTCCTGACCGAGTGGGCGCTCGCGCCGCCGCACCTGCTCGGCCCGCCGGACGTCAGGCTGCAGTACAACACCTTCGAACTCGCCAGGGTGCGCGACGCCGTCGAGGGGGCCACCCGCTCGTGCCGCTTCGACCCGGTGCGCGGCGAGGACATGGTGCAGGCCGTCAACGAGGTCGCCACGAACGCCGTCGAGCACGGGGCCCCGGAGGCCGGGCTGTCGGTGTGGGTCGGGGCCGACGAGCTGGTGTGCGAGGTGCACGATCCCGGTCAGATCGCGCTCCCGCTGATCGGTCTCGCCCCGCCGCACCCCTCGCAGCCCCGCGGCCGGGGCACCTGGATCGCCCGCCAGCTCTGCGACAGCCTGCACGTCTGGCAGGCCGGTGACGGCACCCACGTCCGGCTGTTGAGCCGCGCCTGACGAACGGACCAGTGCCGATTCGCTCACCCGGATCTCACACAGCGGACGCGGCTCGGCTACTCTGGCCGTCGTCGACACCGCGCGGACACGCCGCCCGCCGTCCGCGCCGGTTCGGTCTCGCCGTGCCCCTCTCGCGCCCCGCGGTCTCCCGCCCGGGCGGCGCACCCCGGCCCGGCGCAGGGCCGCCTGCGGGCCGCACGCCACGACCGATCCGGGGAAGAGTCATGTCGGACGATCACTGTCGATCCAGTGAGATCATCCAGCACGCCGCAGCCGAGACCGCTCCGGTACCGATCGCGGTACGGGTGCTCGGCGCCTTCGGACTCCGGGTCGACGGCCACGCGATCCCGCTGCCGGTCGACTCCCGCCGGCTGGTCGCCTACCTCGCCGTGCACCCCCGGCCGCAGCCGACCGCCGCGCTCGCCGCGGACCTCTGGCCCGGTGTCGCACCGGCGCCGGCCGCGCGGCTGCTCGACGAGGCCGTCGCGGGTGTCGACGTGCCCGGCCTGCTGGCCGCCGACGACCGGGGCCGGCTGCACCTCGCCGACGAGGTCGTGGTCGACCTGGCCGAGGCGATGCTGCTCGTGCGGGGCCTGACCTCGGCCGAGACGATGCGCACGGTGCGCGAGATCGGCTCACCGGGGACCGAACTGCTCGAGGCCGAGGTGCTGCCCTCCTGGACGGCACCGTGGATCGCCGTGGAGCGCGAGCGGTTCCGGCAGCTGCGGCTCTCGGCCCTGGAGGGCCTGTCCGGGCTGCTGACCGCGGCCGACCGGCACGCCGACGCGGTGACCGTCGCCCGGCGCGCGGTCGCCACCGCCCCGAGCCGGGAACGCTCGCGCCGGGCCCTGGTCGAGGCGCTGCTCGCCGGCGGGCAGGTCGCCGAGGCCCTCGCCGAGTACGACGAGTTCCAGCGGCTGCTGCGCAACAGCGTGGGCGCCACCCCCGACTCCGAGCTCGACCGGCTGCTCGCCCCTCTCGACCCGGGCTGGCCGCTCGGACCGGGGCTGCACCGGCCCGCACAGCGCTGGGGCGTGGGCATGCCGGGCGCCGCCCGGCCGCCGCAGCGGGGGCGCAGGCTCGCGGCCGGCACCCCCGCCAGCGGTCGCTGAGCCGGCCGGTCGCCCGTCAGTCCTCCGGGTGGAACCGGGGCCGGCGCTTCTCGCCGAACGCGGCGAGCCCTTCGGCGCCCTCCGGATCGGCCGCGCAGGCCGCGATCGCGTCGGCCTCGGCGTCGAGCTGGTCGGTGAGGGTCCGTTCCCAGGTCCCCGTCAGCAGGTCCCGGATCCGGCCGAGCGCGGCCGTCGGGCCCTGGGCCAGCCGGTGGGCGAGCGCCACGGCCTCGTCGGTCACCCCGTCGTCGTCGACCACGGAGGTGAGCAGGCCGAGGTCGGACAGGGTGGCGGCGTCGAGGACCTCGTCGGTGAGCAGGATCCGCCGCGCCCGGGCCGCGCCGACGAGCCGGGGCAGGGTCCAGGTGAGGCCGCCGTCGGTGGAGAACCCGATGCCCGGGTAGGCCGGGCGCATCCGCGTCGACCGGCCGCCGACGGCGAGGTCGCACACCAGCGCGATGCTCATGCCCGCTCCGGCGGCCCAGCCGCGCACCGCGGCCACGGTCGGGACCGGGGACGCGGCCAGCGGGCGCTGCATCGCGTGGAAGGTGTCCGCGAGCCGGTGTACGTAGTCGTGCCGGTCCGTGGCGCCGGCGAAGGCGCGCACGTCCCCGCCGGTGCAGAAGTTCTCGCCGTCGCCGTGCAGCAGGACGGCGCCGACGGCGTCCAGCCCGGCCGGGTCCTGCCCGGCGAGCTGCTCCAGCGCGGCGGTGACCTCCTGCATCGCCGGGCCGTCCAGGGTGCCGTGCCGGCCGGCCGAGATGCGGCAGCGCAGCACCCGGCCGTCGCGCTGCACCGGGCCCGGCTCGCTCACGCCAGCGCCCGCAGCTTCGGCAGCACGTCGGTCGAGAACTGCGAGAGGAAGCGGCGCTGGTCGGCGCCCGGGCCGTGCACGACGAGGTGGTTCAGGCCGGCGTCGAGGTAGGGCCGGATCTGCTCGACGGCCTCGTCCGGGTCCGAGGCCACGATCCAGCGCTGGGTGATCTGCTCGATCGGCAGCTCGTCGGCGAGCCGCTCCATCTCGCGCGAGGAGTCGACCGAGTTCTTCTGGTCCGCGGTGAGCGAGAGCGGGGCCCAGAACCGGCAGTTCTCCCGGGCCGCCTCCGGGTCGCGGTCGTAGGAGATCTTGATCTCGATCATCTTGTCGATCCGGTCGGCGTCGCGCTCCTGCTTCGCCGCGCCCTCGGCCACGCCCGGCAGCAGCTTCTCCGTGTAGAGGTCCATCCCCTTGCCCGAGGTGCAGATGAACCCGTCGCCGTGGCGCCCGGCGTAGCGGGCGACCATCGGGCCGCCGGCCGCGACGTAGACCGGGACCGGCTGTTCCGGGCGGTCGTAGATGGTCGCGTCGACGAGGGTGTAGTAGTCGCCCTCGACGCTGACCGTGTCCTCGGTCCAGAGCGCCTTCATCAGGCGCACCGCCTCCCGCAGCCGGGCGAAGCGCTCCTTGAACTCCGGCCACTCGCGGCCGGACACGGCGATCTCGTTGAGGGCCTCACCGGTGCCCACGCCCAGTGCGACCCGCCCCCCGGTGAGCAGCGCCATCGTCGCGAACTCCTGGGCGAGCACCGCGACGTTGTAGCGGAAGGTCGGGGTGAGCACCGAGGTGCCGATCTGCACCCGGTTCGTCCGCTCCCCCACGGCCGCGATCCACGGCAGGGCGGCCGGGGCGTGCCCACCGGTGTGCCGCCACGGCAGGAAGTGGTCCGAGGCCCAGACGCTGTCCAGACCCACCTCCTCGGCGAGCACCGCGTACTCGACGAGGTCGCGCGGGCCGAACTGCTCGGCCGACGCCTTGTACCCGATCTTCAGATCCACCCGATGAGTCCCATCGCCCGTGCCGCTGTGCCCCTGCTGCAGATCTTGCTACACCCTCACGCGCTCCGGCGCAGCTCCGCCACCCCACCCGCCCCGCCCGGCCCCCGGTGCACTCATGGAGCTTCAGCCCGGCCTGACGAGGCCGAAGCTCCATGAGTGGACGGCGGGGCGGGCGCGGCGCGGTGGACGGTGCCGGGTTCCGGAGCCGGGTGGGGGGCGGCGGGCGCGGCTCGTACGATCGTCGGCGTGTTCGACGCCGCAGATCCGGACGAGATCCCGCTCCCGCCCGAGCCCGGCGACGAGTACGGCGAGGAGCCGCCCCCGGAGGAGGACGGGTACCACCCGGGCGGTGCTGCCGAGGAGCCGGCGCCGGTGCCGGTCCGTTCCTCGGACCCGCACGAGGTGCTGCGCCGGGTCTTCGGCTACGACGCGTTCCGCGGCGACCAGCAGGCGATCGTCGAGCACGTGACCGGCGGCGGGGACGCGCTCGTCCTCATGCCGACCGGCGGCGGCAAGTCGCTCTGCTACCAGGTCCCGGCGCTGGCGCGTTCCGGCACGGGGGTCGTCGTCTCGCCGCTGATCGCGCTGATGCAGGACCAGGTGGACGCGCTGCGGGCGCTCGGCGTGCGGGCCGGGTTCCTCAACTCGACCCAGGACGCCGACGAGCGCCGCCTCACCGAGCAGGAGTTCCTGGCCGGTGAGCTGGACCTGCTCTACCTCGCGCCGGAGCGGCTGCGGGTGGAGTCCACCGTCCGGCTGCTGGAACGCGGGCGGATCGCGCTGTTCGCCATCGACGAGGCGCACTGTGTCGCGCAGTGGGGACACGACTTCCGGCCGGACTACCTGCTGCTCTCCGAGCTGCCGAAGCGCTGGCCGGACGTGCCGCGGATCGCCCTGACGGCCACGGCGACCGACGCGACGCGCACCGAGATCGCCGAACGGCTGGAACTGACCGGGGCCCGGCACTTCGTCGCGAGCTTCGACCGCCCCAACATCCAGTACCGGATCGCACCGAAGAACGAGCCGCGCAAGCAGCTGCTGGAGCTGCTGCGCACCGAGCACGCCGGCGACGCGGGCATCGTCTACTGCCTGTCCCGCAAGTCCGTCGAGCAGACCGCGGAGTTCCTCTCCGCGAACGGCATCCCGGCCCGCCCGTACCACGCCGGGCTGGACGCGGCGGTCCGCCGGGACAACCAGGCCCGGTTCCTCCGGGAGGACGGCCTGGTCATGGTCGCGACCATCGCGTTCGGGATGGGTATCGACAAGCCCGACGTGCGGTTCGTCGCGCACCTGGACCTGCCGAAGTCGGTCGAGGGCTACTACCAGGAGACCGGGCGCGCCGGCCGGGACGGCGAGCCGTCGACGGCGTGGCTGGCCTACGGGCTGGCCGACGTCGTCCAGCAGCGCAAGATGATCGACGACTCCGAGGGCGACGCCGCGCACCGGCGGCGGCTCGGCCTGCACCTCGACGCGATGCTGGCGCTCTGCGAGACCACGGAGTGCCGGCGGGCCCAGCTGCTGCGCTACTTCGGGCAGAAGCCGGACACCGAGAACTGCGGCAACTGCGACACCTGCCTGACGCCGGTGTCGTCCTGGGACGGGACCGTCGCCGCGCAGAAGGTGCTCTCCGCGGTCTGGCGGCTGAAGAACGAGCGCCGGCAGAGCTTCGGTGCCGTGCACCTCATCGACATCCTGCTGGGCCGGCGCACCACGAAGATCGAGCAGTTCTCGCACGACGAGCTGTCGGTGTTCGGCGTCGGGTCGGACCTCTCCGAACCGCAGTGGCGCAGCGTGATCCGCCAGCTGGTCGCACGCCGGTTGCTCGCCGTCGGCGGCCCGCACTCGACGCTGCAGTTCACCGACGACTCCCCCGCCGCCATGCGCGGCGAGCAGCCGCTGACCCTGCGCACCGAACCCGAGCGGACGGCCAGGGCGAGCCGCTCGCGCGGGAGCGGGTCCAAGCCCGCCGTGGAGCTGTCGGAGGAGGCGGCGCCGCTGTTCGAGCGGCTGCGGGCCTGGCGCTCGACCACCGCGAAGGAGCAGGGGGTCCCGGCGTACGTGATCTTCCACGACGCCACCCTGCGCGAGATCGCCTCCCGCGCACCGGCCGACCGCGCGGCGCTCGGGACGATCTCCGGCATCGGTGAGGGCAAGCTGGCCCGCTACGGCGACCAGGTGATCGACGTACTGCACGGGAGCGGGGCGTGAGGCCGCTGATCGGGCTCACCACCTACACCGAGCGCGCGACGTACTGGGTGGTGACCGACGAGGAGACCGTGCTGATCCCGCGCGGCTACCTCGACATGGTGTCCACCGCGGGCGGGATCCCGGTGCTGCTGCCCCCGACCGCCGACGGGCCGGACGCCGTCGAGTCCTGCGACGGGCTGCTCGTCGCCGGGGGCCCGGACATCGGAGCGGGGTGCTACGGCGCCACCCGCGGCGAGCACGACGACGATCCGCGCACCGAGCGGGACGCCGCCGATCTCGCCACCGTGCGCCGGGCGCTGGAACGCGGCATCCCGGTGCTCGGTGTGTGCCGCGGGCACCAGCTGCTCAACGTCGCCCTCGGGGGCACGCTGCACCAGCACCTGCCGGACGCCGTCGGCCCGGATGAGGCCGCCGTCCACTCGTCGGCGCCGGGGGTCTACGGCCCGGTCGGGATCGGTGTCGCGCCCGGGTCGCGGCTCGCCGAGATCCTCGGCACCGGTCCGCTGAGCGTCCGCTGCCACCACCACCAGGCGATCGACCGGGTCGCGCCCGGGCTGCGGGTGACGGCGCGCGCCGGAGAGGTGGTGGAGGCCGTGGAGCTCGACGGTGCGACGGACGGGGCACCGTGGGTCGTCGGGGTGCAGTCCCATCCCGAGCGCAGTCCGGACGATCTGCGGCTCGCGAGGGGGCTGGTCGAGGCGGCGGAGCACCACCGGGCGATCGGGCGCCCGGGGATCCGCGTGGCGGGCTGACCGGCCGTCCCGGGCGTCGAGGACCGCCGTCGTCCGGGTTCGGGCCTACGGTGCGGGCATGACCACCACCACGACACCGGTCGACTGGAACGCCGAGCTGCTGGCCCAGCTGACGTTCGAGTGGGAGACGATCCTGCGCCCCCGGCTGACCGGCCTGACCGACGCCGAATACCTCCACGAGCCCGCTCCGGGTTCGTGGAGCGTGCGCCCCCGCGGCGAGGCCGTCTCGTCGCACGCCGCCGGGGCGGGTGAGCTGGTCGTCGACTTCGCCTTCCCCGAGCCGGACCCGCCGCCGGTCACCACGATCGCCTGGCGGCTGGCCCACGTCATCGTCGGGGTGTTCGGGATGCGCAACCACTCCCACTTCGGCGGACCCCCGGTCGACTACGCCACGCACACCTACGCGGCGACCGCCGACGAGGCGCTGCGCCAGCTCGACGAGAAGTACGCCAGCTGGACCTCCGGGGTGGCCGCGCTCGGCAGCGAGGGTCTCGCCCGGCCGTGCGGCCCGGCCGAGGGCCCGTACGCGGACGCCCCGCTGGCCACGCTGGTGCTGCACATCCACCGGGAGCTGATCCACCACGGTGCGGAGGTCGCACTGCTGCGCGACCTGCACCGCGCGGGAGCCCTCAGCGGCGACCGATCCGCTTGAGCACCGGCGGCAGCGGCTCGGTGTACAGGACGCCGAGCCGCTGCGTCGCGCGGGTCAGCGCCACGTAGAGGTCGTTGATCCCGCGCGGGGACTCGTCGAGCATCTCCTGGGGTTCCAGCAGCACGACGGCGTCGAACTCCAGTCCCTTCGCCGCCGTCACCGGCAGGACCACCACCGGGGTGTCCAGCTCCTCCGCGTCGACCTCCGGGTCCAGCACCCCGGCTCCCGCCAGCAGCTCCCGTACGGGCTCCACCCGCGCGGACGGCACCAGCACCGCGGTCCGGCCGGTGCCCACCGCGTCGCGCTCGGCCCGGACCCGGTCGACGACCAGCTCGTCGGCACCGGTGCCCGGCAGCGGGGTCGCCCACGGCGGCTCGCCGGTGGACCGGACCGAGGACGGCGGCTGCAGCGAGGCGTCGATCTCGGCGAGCACGTCGTCGGCGACGTCGGCGATCTCCGACGGGGTCCGGTAGTTCACCGTCAGCTGCTCGAGCCGCCAGCGGCGTTCCACGAACGGCGACAGGACCTCGTGCCAGGACCCGGCGCCACCGCGGTCGCCGGTCTGGGCGATGTCACCGACCAGGGTCATCGAGCGTGTGGGTGCCCGGCGCATGATCATCCGCCAGGCCATGGCGGACAGCTCCTGCGCCTCGTCGACGATCACGTGCCCGTAGGTCCACTCACGGTCCGCGGCGGCCCGCTCCGCGGTCGAGTCGTAGCGCTGCACCTGCATCCGCTCCGCGAGCCGGTCGGCGTCGATGATGTCGGTGGCGCGCAGCAGCTCCGGGTCGAGGTCCTCCTCCAGGTCCAGCACGTCGAGCACCCCCTGGGCGTACTCGACCTCCTCCCGCAGCGCGGCCGCCTCGGCCGCGGCCTGGGCGGCGCCGTCGTCACCGAGCAGCTCCGCGGCCTCGTCGAGCAACGCCACGTCGGCCGCCGACCAGCGCCGGTCGTAGGGCACGTCCTCGCCGGGGGCGGCCCGTTCCAGCAGCACCCGCTCGGCGGCCGGGATCCGGCGGGCCACCGAGTTGAGCCGCCTGCGGTCGGCGAACAGGTCCGTGAGCAGCTGCTCCGGCGACAGCGTCGGCCACAGCAGTTCCAGCTCGCGCCGCACGTCGGGGGACTCGGACAGCTCGTCGCGGATGTCCTCGACGTCGCGCCGGTCCAGCAGGTCACCGCCGACCCGGCGGGCGACCTGCTGGGCGAGCAGGCGCAGCAGCTCCTTGCGGAAGATCCGGCGAGCCTCGTTGTGCGGCTTGCGCGACCGCCGCGCCCGGGTGCGGGCCTGGGCGACGGTGTCGCGGTCGAGCACCACCTGCTGCTGCTCGACGACGAGCTCGATCGGCGCCCGCGGCACCTGCTGCCGGTCCCGGACCGCGGCGGCGACGACCGGGGCCATGTCGGCCCGGCCCTTCAGCGCGGCGGTGGCCCGGTCCTCGTCGCGGCGGGCGTCCAGCCCGGGATACAGCTGGGCGACGGTGCCGAGCACCACCGAGGTCTCCCCCAGCGACGGCAGCACCTGCCCGATGTAGCGCAGGAACGTCGGGGTCGGCCCGACGACGAGCACGCCGCGCCGGGCCAGCCGGTCGCGGTGGGTGTAGAGCAGGTAGGCCGCCCGGTGCAGGGCGACGGCCGTCTTCCCGGTGCCCGGGCCACCCTGCACGACGAGCACGCCGGACGGCTTGGAGCGGATGATCCGGTCCTGCTCGCCCTGGATGGTGGCGACGATGTCGCCCATCCGGCCGGTCCGTGCCTCGGAGACCGCGGCGAGCAGCGCCGCCTCGCTGGTCAGCCCGGAACCCGCCCGGGCCCGCTCCTCGTCGCTCAGCTCGGCGAGGTTGAGCGGCTCGTCGTCGATCGCGACGACCGTGCGCAGCCGGGTACGCAGGTGCCGGCGGCGGCGCATCTGCTCGGGGCTGGCCGCGGTCGCGGTGTAGAACGGCCGCGCCGCCGGTGCCCGCCAGTCCATCAGCAGCGGCTCGTACTCGTTCTGCTCGTCGAGCAGCCCGATCCGGCCGACGTAGCGGACCTCGCCGTCGTCGGCGTCGAGCCGGCCGAACGCCAGGCCGTGCTCGGCGGCACGCAGACCGGCCAGCCGGTCGGCGAGCAGCGCCACCTCGGCGTCGCGCTGGGTCAGCGCCTGCGGGGTGCCGACGGTCTCGTCGTGCAACGCGTCGTGGAGCCGCTTCGCCGTGTCCCGGCGACGGTCCTCCAGCTGCTCGTAGAGCATGCCGACGTAGGCCCGCTCGCGGACCAGTTCGGGGTCCGGCTCGGTGTCCACCGAGGCGTCGGGGGTGGGATCGGGAGTGGGCTCGGGCACGGCGCGGGGATCCTCCACCGGGGGACGAACACTGTCACGTCGACCCGGCGGCGGCCTGTCCGTCGTCGAGCGGCGCGACGAACCAACCTACCAGTCGTGCACGATCTTCTCCGCGCCGCCGAAGCCCGGCCGCGCCGGTGGACCACCGAGGTCCGGCCGCGCCCGTGGGCGCGGCCGGACCGTCGTGGACCGGACGTCAGCCGCGCTGGCGCGGCGCCCGTCCGTGCGGCTGCTCGACCGGTTCCACCCAGGCCGGGGCCGGTGTCGGCGCGACGACCGGGGCGTCCCCGTCGAGCGCGAGCGGCTCGTCGTGGTGGCGCAGCCGCATCGGGGCACCGTCGAGGAGCTGGTACTCGACCTCGTCGGAGGTGATCGCGACCCGCAGCCTGCGACCCTGCCACTTCAACCCGAACGAGATCCGCGACAGCGACGGCGGGAGCACCGGAGCGAACGACAGTCCGTCGGCCTCGCAGCGCATCCCGCCGAAGCCGAGCACCACGGCCGACCAGGTACCGGCCATCGAGGCGATGTGCATGCCGTGGTCGGTGTTCCCGGCCAGGTCGTGCAGGTCGACCAGCGCGGCCTCGGCGAGGTAGCGGTAGGCCAGGTCGACGTGCCCGGTCCGGGAGGCCAGCACCGACTGGGTGCACGCCGACAGCGACGAGTCCCGCACCGTGATCGCCTCGTAGTAGGCGAAGTTGCGGCGCTTCTGCTCCTCGGTGAACGCGTCCGGGAAGATCTGCATGGCCAGTACCAGGTCGGCCTGCTTGATCACCTGCTTGCGGTACAGGTCGAAGTACGGGTAGTTCAGCAGCAGCGGGTACCGCTCGGCCGGGGTCTCGTCGAAGTTCCACCGCTGGTGGTCGGTGAACCCCTCGGACTGGGGGTGCACGCCGAGGCGCTCGTCGAACGGGATCAGCATCGCCGACGCCGCGTCCCGCCAGGACGCGATCTCCTCGGAGTCCACCCCCAGCCGGGCCGCCGACCGCGGGTGCTTGGCCGCCACCTCACCGGCGTAGCGCAGGTTCTGCTGGGCCATGAGGTTGGTGTAGACGTTGTTGTCGGCGATCGAGGAGTACTCGTCCGGGCCGGTCACCCCGTCGATCCGGAAGTTGCCCGACGAGTCGTGGTGGCCCAGCGACCGCCACAGGCGCGCGGTGGCGACCAGGAGCTCCAGCACCTCGAGCTCGAAGTCGGTGTCACCGGTGGCGTGCACGTGGCGGCGCGCGGCGTCGGCGATGTCGGCGTTGATGTGGAACGCCGCGGTCCCGGCCGGCCAGTAGCCCGAGCACTCCTGCCCGCGGATCGTGCGCCACGGGAACGCCGCGCCCTGCAGCCCGAGGGTCTCCGCACGCTCGTAGGCCAGCGGCAGGATCGACTTGCGCCACCGCAGCGCGTCGGCCGCGGCGTCCGGCGCCACGAACGACAGCACCTGCAGGCAGAACGTCTCGGTGTCCCAGAAGGTGTGGCCGTCGTAGCCGTCGGCGGTGAGCCCCTTCGCCGGGATGCAGCGCCGCTCGGCGCGGGCACCGGCCTGCAGGATGTGGAAGGTCGCCAGCCGCACGGCCTGCTGCAGCTCGGCGTCCCCGTCGATCTCCACGTCCGCGGTCGCCCAGAAGTCGTCGAGGTACTCGCGCTGCTCGGCGACGAGGCCGTCCCACCCGGTGTAGCGGGCCGCCGCGATGGCCGCCCGGACCTGGTCGTAGACCGCGGGCAGGCTGCGCCGCGAGGACCAGCCGTAGGCCAGGTACTTCACGATCCGCAGCGTCTCGCCGGGCTTGACCCTGGCGATCACCGTCGTGCGCGCGAGGTCCTCGTTCGCGTCGGTGGTGACCTGGAAGCCGTCCGGGCCGAAGACCTCGTGCTCCATCGCCGCACCGCACCGCAGGCCGGACTGGCGGGTCGAGTGCACCAGCGTCGCCCCGGCGTCACCGGCCCGGGACTGCTCGGGCTCCAGCACGTTGTCCAGGGCGGTGTCCAGCCGCGGGTCGTCGGCGTTGCGGCCGGGCAGCTGCTCGTTCGCGACGAGCTCGGACTGCAGGACCAGCAGCGCGCCTTCCCCGTTGTCGTCGTCGCCGGCGTGCACCACCTCGACCTCGTAGGAGATCGCCGCGATCGCCCGCTGGGTCAGCGACACCAGCCGGGTCGAGCGCACCTTCACCGCGCGCCCGGCCGGGGACTCCCACTCGACCTCGCGCTGCAGGGTCCCGGCCTGCATGTCCAGCACGCGCTCGTGCCGGCGCAGCGTCCCGTACCGCAGGTCGAAGGGCTCGTCGTCGACCAGCAGCCGGATCAGCTTGCCGTTGGTGACGTTCACGATCGTCTGCCCCGACTCGGGGTAGCCGTACCCGCCCTCGGCGTAGGGCAGCGGCCGCACCTCGTAGAACGAGTTCAGGTAGGTGCCGGGCAGTACGTGCGGCTCGCCCTCGTCGAGGTTGCCCCGCAGGCCGATGTGCCCGTTGGACAGGGCGAACACGGACTCGGTCTGGCCCATCGCCGCGAGATCCAGCTGTGGCTCGCGCACCACCCACGGCTCGACGGTGAAGGTGGGCCGGTGTTCAGGCTTCACGGACGCTCCAGCAGGTCGGCGAGATCGGTGACGACGACGTCGGCGCCGTGCTCACGGAGCGCGGCGGCCTGGTCGAGGCGGTCGACGCCGACGACGGCGCCGAAGCCTCCCGCGCGGCCGGCCTCCACACCGGCCAGCGCGTCCTCGAACACCACCGCCGCCGACCGCTCGACCCCCAGGTCGGCGGCCGCGGCGACGAAGGTGTCGGGGGCGGGTTTGCCGGGCAGGGAACGCTCGCGGGCGACGACGCCGTCGACCCGGTGGTCGATGAACTCCTCGAGCCCGGTCACCCGCAGGATCTGCTCGGCGTTGGCGCTGGAGGAGACGACGGCGGCCAGCAGACCGGCGTCGCGTACCGCCTCCAGGTAACGACGGGAGCCGGGGTACACGTCGACCCCCTCCCGGATCTTGACCTGGACCAGCTCGTTCTTGCGGGTCGACAGGCCCCAGAGGGTCTCGGTGTCCGCGGAGTCGTCCCGGTCGCCCTCGGGCAGCTCGATACCGCGCGAGGCCAGGAAGCTGCGCGTGCCGTCCAGCCGCGGCTTGCCGTCCACGTACGGACCGTAGTCGGCCGCGACGTCGAACGGGCGGAATGCGTCCCCGTCACGCGATCGGAGGTACTCGTCGAACATCTGTTTCCACGCCGCGGCGTGGACGCTTGCGGTGTCGGTCAGCACGCCGTCCAGATCGAACAGGCATGCACGTGCGCCGTCGGGCAGCCCCAGCATGGCGCGCACGCTATCCGGATCGATGAAGTCCGGTCACCCCCGGGGAGTGGGTGGATCTACCCCGGTTCCCGCGGATCAGTCCGCCGGGGCGCCCAGCGGCAGGTGGAACAGGACGAACGGGTCGTCGTTTCGGGATTCTCCCGACTGTTCGAGGGCCACCTCGACCCGGCACCCGCCCGTGACGAGGCGCACGCGCACCCCACCCCCGCCGGGCACGGGCTCGATCTCCTCCTGCACCGCCCGGCGGACCGCGGCCAGCACCGCGAGCGGCGGGACCGCCGACGCCGGATCGATCCCGCTCCCGCGCGGGTCGTCGACCTCGGCGGTCAGCCGGGCCCCGAACCGGGTCCGCTCGATCTGCAGGTACGCGCGGACCGCGGCCAGCTCCTCGTCGAGCCGGATCGTCGGCTCCTCGGCCCGGTCGGCGGCCCGGGACAGGTCGGCGAACCCGAGCAGCAGCTCCCTGGCCCGCGGCGGGTCCGTCCGGACCAGGGAGGCGATCGTGTTCAGCGTGTTGTAGACGAAGTGCTGTTCGAGCCGCCGCGACAGCGGCCCGTGCCACGGCCCCTCCTGGTGCGGAACCGGCTGCGCCGACGGCGACGGCGGAGCCTGCGGCGGCACCGCGTCCCGGACCCGGATCCGGACCGTGCGGTCGGTGGCGGACCCGGCCGGCGGTGCGGTGGCCGGCCGGGCCGGCACCGCGGCGCTCTCCCGGCCCCGCGCACCGGGGGGCGGTGCGGTCAGCTCGCGGTCCTGCTCGCCGCGCGCGACCAGGCCCCGCCAGGCCGGGAGGGTCAACCGCCCGGCGGCGGTGCGCCCGCGGTGCTCGACCGCGGCGACGAGACCGGGCCGGATCCAGCGGGCGCCGGCCAGGACGCCGTCCGGGACGTCGCGCGGCGGTGGCCCGGCCGGAGCGGTGACGAGGGTGCGGGCGTCGGCGTCGGCCGCGCCGAGACCGACCCGGCCGACGTACTCCGGCCCGTCCGGCCCCGGCAGCGCCAGGAGCACGGCCGCGATCCGCTCCCGGCCGGCGCCCGCGCCCGCCGGGACCCACCCGGCGACGAGCACCTGACGGCGGCGCCGCAGCGGCACCCGCAGCCAGTTCCGGGACCGCCGCCCCGGCTGGTAGGGCACGTCCAGGCGCTTGAGGTGCAGACCGTCGAGGCCGTACTGCTCGGCGGTGCGGACGACCAGCTCGGCCTCGTCCAGCCCGAACGAGGGCGGCACCAGGATCTTCGGCCCGGCGAGGCCGAGCGCCTCCAGCTCCGCCCGGCGCCGCCGGTAGGGCAGCTCCAGCACCCGGCGGCCGTCGCACCACAGCAGGTCGGTCACGACGTAGCCGACCGGGACCTCGGCCCGCAACGCCGCGTCCGGCGCGACGGTCGCGGTGCGGCGCAGCAGCGACCCCCGCGACGGGCGCCCGGCCGCGTCGAGCGCGACCACGGTGCCGTCGAGCACCATCCCGCGGGCCGGTGCCTGCTCGCCGAGCACCGCCAGCTCCGGGAAGCTGCGGGTGATGCTCCGTGCGGTCGAGGACAGCAGCCGGACCCGGCCGGGGAGCACGTAGGCGACGCAGCGGTGTCCCTCCCAGCCGAACTCCACCGCCCACCGCCCGTTGCCGCTCGCGTCGGCGAGCTCCCCCGCGGCGGGCAGCATCGGCGGGACGAGATCGGGCAGCGCGGGGCCGGGTTCCCCCGGTGCCGCGCCCCCGACCACGGGACACACGGTAGTGGTGCCGCCGGGGCGCCCTGCCGTCCGCTCCCCCGGCGGCCAGGCACAATCGGGGCATCATGACGTTGACCGAACGACTCCGCACCGCCACCGGCACCGACGGGTCACCCGATCCCGCCGAGCTGGTCGACACCTTCGCCGACTGGGCCTTCGACGAGCGGGGGCTGTCGCTGTACCCGGCGCAGGAGGAGGCGCTGCTGGAGCTGGTCACCGGGGCGAACGTCATCCTGTCCACCCCGACCGGGTCCGGGAAGTCGCTGGTGGCCATCGGGGCACACGCCGCGGCGCTGGCCCGCGGCGAGCGCACGTTCTACACCGCGCCGATCAAGGCCCTGGTCAGCGAGAAGTTCTTCGCGCTGTGCGAGGTCTTCGGTGCCGACGACGTCGGGATGCTGACCGGCGACGCCGCGGTGAACGAGAAGGCGCCGATCATCTGCTGCACCGCGGAGATCCTGGCGAACCTCGCGCTGCGCACCGGGTCGGGCGCCGACGTGGGCTCGGTCGTGATGGACGAGTTCCACTTCTACGCCGACCCGTCCCGCGGCTGGGCCTGGCAGGTCCCGATCGTCGAGCTCCCGCAGGCCCAGTTCCTGCTGATGAGCGCCACCCTGGGCGACACGTCGTTCTTCGCCGAGGACCTGACCCGGCGCACCGGGCGGGAGACCGCGGAGATCACCTCGGTGGACCGGCCCGTCCCGCTGCACTTCCGCTACGTCGTCGAACCGCTGCACGAGACGATCACCGAGCTGCTGGCGACGAAGGAGGCGCCGGTCTACGTCGTCCACTTCACCCAGCAGGCCGCCGTCGAGCGGGCGCAGGCGCTGATGAGCGTGAACGTGACCTCGAAGGAGGACAAGGCGGCGATCGCCGAGACGATCGGCGGGTTCCGCTTCACCTCCGGCTTCGGGCGGACGCTGTCGCGGTTGGTCCGGCACGGCATCGGGGTGCACCACGCCGGGATGCTGCCGCGCTACCGGCGGCTGGTGGAGACCCTGGCCCAGGCCGGGCTGCTCCGGGTCATCTGCGGCACCGACACCCTCGGAGTCGGGATCAACGTCCCGATCCGCACGGTGCTGTTCACCGCCCTGTCGAAGTACGACGGCCGTCGCGTCCGGCCGCTGAAGGCACGCGAGTTCCACCAGATCGCCGGGCGGGCCGGCCGCGCCGGCTACGACACGGTCGGGACCGTCGTCGCCCAGGCCCCCGAGCACGACATCGAGAACGCCAAGGCGCTGGCCAAGGCGGGCGACGACCCGAAGAAGCGCCGCAAGGTCTCGCGCAAGCAGCCGCCGGAGGGCTTCGTCGGCTGGTCCCAGGCGTCGTTCGAGAAGCTGCAGCAGGCCCGCCCGGAGGCTCTGACCAGTCACTTCGAGGTGACCCACGCGCTGCTGCTGAACGTCATCAGCCGCGGCGGCGACACCTACGCCGCGATGCGGCACCTGCTCACCGACAACCACGAACCGCGCACCCGCCAGCGCAGGCACATGCTGCGGGCGATCGCCATCTACCGGGCCCTGCGGACCTCCGGGGTCGTCGAGGAGTACGACGAGCCCGGCGCCAGCCGGCGCCGGGTGCGCATCGTCGACGAGCTGCAGCTGGACTTCGCCCTCAACCAGCCGCTGTCGCCGTTCGCACTGGCCGTGCTGGAGCTGCTCGACCAGGAGGCCCCCGACTACGCGCTCGACGTGCTCTCGGTGATCGAGT
Organism: Pseudonocardia sp. HH130630-07; assembly: GCF_001698125.1. Lineage (NCBI taxonomy): Bacteria > Bacillati > Actinomycetota > Actinomycetes > Pseudonocardiales > Pseudonocardiaceae > Pseudonocardia > Pseudonocardia sp. HH130630-07. The sequence continues at coordinate 5,581,468 of NZ_CP013854.1, forward strand.
CGACGCTGGACGACCCACGGCAGATCCTGGCCGCCCAGCAGAACAAGGCCCGCGGCGAGGCGGTGGCCGCGATGAAGGCCGAGGGGCTGGAGTACGAGGAGCGGATGGCCCGCCTCGACGAGGTCACCCACCCCAAGCCGCTGGAGGAGATGCTGCAGGCGGCGCTGGAGACCTACCGCCGGGGCGCGCCGTGGATCAGCGACGCGACGCTGTCGCCGAAGTCCGTGGTCCGGGACATGAGCGAGCGCGCCATGACCTTCACCGAGTACGTCTCGCACTACCAGCTCGCCCGGTCCGAGGGGCTGGTCCTGCGCTACCTCGCCGACGCCTACCGCGCGCTGCGCCAGACGGTGCCCGAGCACGCGCGCACCGACGAGCTCGGCGACCTGATCGAATGGCTGGGTGAGCTGGTCCGCCAGACCGACTCCTCGCTGCTCGACGAGTGGGAGAAGCTCGCCGCCGGCGCCGACGTCGGGACCGAGGGTGCGGTCACCCCGCCCGGGGCGCAGATCTCCGTCTCCCCCACCGGCGTCACCGGCAATCCGCGGGCGTTCCGGGTCATGGTCCGCAACGCGCTGTTCCGCCGGGTCGAGCTGGCGGCGCTGGGCCGCTACGCCGAGCTGGGCGATCTCGACGCCGACGCCGGCTGGACCGCCGATCGGTGGCGGGAGGCGCTGGAGCCCTACTACGACCGGCACGACCGCATCGGCTTCGGCCCGGACGCCCGCGGCCCCGAGCTGTTCGACCTCACCGAGGAGTCCGACCGCTGGCTGGTCCGCCAGGTTCTCGACGACCCCGCGGGCGATCGGGACTGGGCGATCACCGCGGAGATCGATCTCGGCGCCTCGGACCAGGCCGGGACCGCCATCGTCTGGGTGACGGCGGTGACGGACGGATCCTGAACGGACGGACTTCGCCGCCAGGATGTAACCCGGACGGCCCCACCGGGTCGTTGTCATCGGTTACGGTGTGCGCGAGTACGGGGGTGGTACCTCCGCCGGGGACGAACGGGGGCGGTGGATGCAGCAGGCCGACGTCGCCGCTGCACGCGTCGATCACGGGCGCGCCCTCGTCGCGCACGGGCTCCCCACGGACGCCGCGCTGGCCGGTCCGTGGTCGGCCCAGCTGGCCCGGCGCTCGGTCTCCGGCGCCGCGGAGCTGCGTCCGCTGACCGACCGGCTCGCCGCCTGGATCCGGGAGTCCGCGCTCGCCGACCGGTTCGACCCCACGGTCCCCGCGGCGGTCGGGCGGGAGCTGATCCGGGCCCGGCTGACCGATCCGGCCTGCCTCGAGACGAGCCTGCAGCTCGTCGGCGCCCATCTCGAACCGGCCGCGGACACCGCCGCCCGGGTCCGGCGGATGGTCGCCGTGCAGGCGGCGTTCGCGCGCGGCTACACCGAGGCGACGCGGAACCAGGCGCTGGTCGAGCACGAGCAGGTGGCCCGGGCCGCGCTGGACGCCAGGGTGACCGCCGAGCGGGCCCGGCGGGAGTCGGAGTCCCGGTTCACCGCGATGTTCGAGTCCGCGGCCGTGGGCATCGTCATCTTCGACCCGTCGGGATGGTCGATCGAGGCGAACCAGGCCGCGGCCACCATGCTGGGCTACAGCCGCACCACCCTCGCCGGGATGGCCGTGCACGACTTCGTCTCCCGGGAGGAGGCGCCCGAGATCTGGGCGGAGCGCCCGCGGCTGCTGGACGGTTCACTGGACCGGCTGCGCATCATGCGCCCGCTGCGCCGTACGGACGGCGCCGAGATCTGGGTCGACGCCGTCGTCACGGCCCTGCGCGAGCCGGGCGGGGCCGCCCGGCTGCTGGTCGCGGTGCTCAGTGACGTCACCGAGTCGCGCGAGCTGCAGGACCGCCTGGAGTACCAGGCCCTGCACGACCCGCTGACCGAGCTGCCGAACCGGTCGCTGTTCTTCGGCCGGCTGTCGGAGTCGATCGAGCGCGACGCCGACGACGGTGCCCGCCCCGGCGTCTGCTACCTCGACCTCGACGGGTTCAAGGTCGTCAACGACACCCTCGGGCACCAGGCCGGTGACCAGCTGCTCGCGGTGCTCGCGCACCGGCTGCAGGCCGCGCTCGAACCGCACCTGGTCGCCCGTACCGGTGGCGACGAGTTCGTCGTGCTGGTCGAACGGAGCGCCGACCGGGCCGAGCTGGAGGAGATCGCCGGCCGGGCACTGGGGACGGTGCGCCGCCCGGTGCGGATCGACGGCCGCGACATCGTGATCTCGGCCAGCGTGGGCGTGGTGCGGCACGACGGCGAGCTCGGCCCGGACGAGCTGATGCGCGCCGCCGACACGACGCTCTACTCCGCCAAGCGCGCGGGCCGGGGCCGCTACGTGCTCTACGACCGCGAGCGGTACCGCTCCGACGTCCGGCGCTTCGAGCTGTCCTCGCAGATGCCCGAAGCGTTGCGACGCGACGACTTCCGGGTGGTCTACCAGCCGCTGGTGCGGTTGTCCGACGAGCAGACGGTCGGGGTCGAGGCCTTGGTGCGGTGGCAGCGCCCGGACGGCGAGCTGCTCGGCCCGGACCGGTTCATCCCGCTCGCCGAGGAGACCGGGCTGGTGGTGCCGCTCGGCAGACGGGTACTCGACGAGGCCTGCCGGCAGGGACGGCTGTGGGCCGACGCGAACCCGGAACAGCCGTTGCTGATCAGCGTGAACGTCGCCGCGCGGCAGATCGCCGAGTCCGATCTGGTCGCCGACGTCACCGCCACCCTGGAGCGGCACGGCTGGGAGCCGGGCCGGCTGCAGATCGAGCTGACCGAGTCCGATCTCATGGGTTCGCCGGGCCGGCCGCTGGCCACGCTGCGCGAGCTGGACCGGATGGGTGTCCGGATCGCGATCGACGACTTCGGCACCGGGTACTCGAACCTCGCCTACCTGCGGCACCTGCCGGTGCACGTGCTCAAGCTCGCCGGGCACTTCGTCGCCGGCCCGGCCGAGCGCGACGACGTGATCCTGCGGACCCTGATCTCGCTGGCCTCGGCGCTGGACATGGAGGTCACCGCGGAGGCGGTGGAGACCAGGGACCAGGCGGCCCGGCTGCGCGAGTACGGCTGCGCGAACGCCCAGGGCTGGTACTACGCCCCGGCGGTCGCCCCGGAACGGATCCCGGACCTCGTGCGGGACCCGTTCCTGCGCGACCTCTGACCGGCCGCCGGTCAGCCGGCGTTGCGCTCGTCGCGCCAGGCGATCCAGTCCCGCAGCAGGCCGAGGTCGTACCCGCCGTCGCCGTCCTGCGCGACGGTGAACAGGCGGACGCCCGCGTCGTACAGCTCGGGACCGGCCTCCCCGGGCGCGCCCCGGACCGCGGTGGACCGTTCGATCTCGGCCGGGTCGCGCCCGATGTCGCGGCAGTGCGCGTCGAGCACGCCGCACTTGTGGGCCACGGTCTCGGCGTCGCCGAACCCGTGCCAGATGGTGGCGTGCTCCGCGGTGTAGCGCAGGGTCTTGCGCTCGCCGCCGCCCCCGATCAGCACCGGGATGTCCCGGGTCGGTGCCGGGTTCAGCTTCGTCCAGCGGTCCCGGATCCGCGGCAGTGCCTGGGCCAGGTCCCGCAGCCGGCCGCCGGCGGTGCCGAACTCGTAGCCGTACTCGTCGTAGTCGCGCTCGAACCAGCCGGCGCCGATCCCGAGGATCAGCCGGCCACCGGAGATGTGGTCGACGGTGCGGGCCATGTCGGCGAGCAGCTCCGGGTTGCGGTAGCTGTTGCAGGTCACCAGCGCGCCGATCTCCACCCGGGAGGTGGCCTCGGCCCAGGCCCCCAGCATCGTCCAGCACTCGAAGTGCCTGCCGTCGGGCTCGCCGTAGAGCGGGAAGAAGTGGTCCCAGTTGAAGACGATGTCGGCGCCCGCCTCCTCGACGGCGGCGACGGTGCGCCGGATGTCGTCGTAGTCGGCGTGCTGGGGCTGCAGCTGGAGCCCGATCCGGACGGGACGCGAGTCGGTCATGCATCCATGGTGGTACGGGTTCAGATCCGCCGCAGCCCGGCGAGCACCCGGTCCATCAGCTCCAGGCTCGGCCCGTCCTCGGCGGAGGAGACGCCGTGCACCGTGAGCCGGCCCTCGGCCGCGAGGTCGTCGATCAGGACGCGGGCGACACCGAGGGGCACCCCGGCCAGTGCCGCCACCTCCGACACGGAGCGCGCCCGGGCGCACAGGGCCAGCACAGCAGCCCGCTCCCGGCTCTCCGGACGGGCCGGGCCGGGCCCGGGGCGCACCGAGACCAGCGTCTCGATCCGCAGCTCGCGCCGGACCCGGGTCCGGCCTCCGGTGAGCACGTACGGGCGCGCGGTGACCGTGCGCCCCACCGGGCCCGGATCGTCGGTCTCCGCAGCCGGTGGGCCGGTCCACCGGTCGGGCGGCGCACCGCCGGTCGTCACCGGTCCGGCCGGGACCGCGGTGTCCTCCGGCGGGGCCGGGACCTCGCCCGGGGTGCGGCCGGCCGGGGCGTCGGCGGCGCGGGCGCGGCGCGACCGGCGACGGCGGCGCGCGGAGTGCCCGCCGAACCGGGCCCCGGTCACGCCGACGAGGTCCTCCTCCGGTGCGGCCGGATCCGGTTCGTGCGCGGCGGGGACGTCCGGCGGATCGTCGGGCCCGGGGCCACGGTGGTCGTCCGGATCGGGAGCCTGCTGCGGGGCACCGAACCGGGCACCCGTCCGCCCGATCTCCGACCGTGCCATGCGCGTCCTCCGGGTGCTCGCCGTGCGGGTCGCCCCACGACGCGGAGATGACGATCATGGTCACGATCCGGATGCGGGGAGGCACACAGGGTGACTCCCCGGTACTACCGAGCGGTGTCGCCCGCGTGACGGCCGTGTGACGTGGGCCCGGTGGCGCGGGCGCTCGCCCGGCCGACGTCGTCCGGGCCGGTCCCGAGCACGCTGGTCCCGAACACCGATCCGGCGAACAGGCCGGCGACGGCGGCCGCGCCGGGGCCCGCGAGGAGGATCTCGGTCGTCCCGGCGGTGCGGGAGGGTGGACCGATGATCGCGGCGTCGCACACCGTCCACGGGCCGAGCAGGGCCGCGATCTCCCGCACGGTCCCGGGTGCGACCGTGTTGGCCTCCACGTAGAGCGGCGGCCCCCCGACCCGGTCGGCCAGGCCGGCGGCCACCTCCCGGGCCACGGCGAGCGCCGCGTCCGGCGGGCAGACCGACACGACGACGTCGGCGCGGCGGGCCAGCGCGCCGACGTCCGGGACGGCCACGAGATCGGCGATCTCGGCGCGTTTCGCGGTGGCATGGGTGCGGCCCGCGTCGGCCCAGATCACCGCCCCGGCCGTCGCGCGCAACGCGGTGCCGAGCGCGGCGCCCATCACCCCGGGATGCAGGATCCCGATCACCGGGCGGGGCGGCGGCAGCGGCGGACCGGACGGTGTCATGCGGCGATGATGCCCTCTCCCCCGGCCGGCCCGGTCAGGGGACTCGCACCGGCTCCCGGTCGTGCTCGCGGGCGTCGACCATCGTCAGGCCGGTGATCCGCCCGGCCAGGCCGGTGTGCGCCCGGGTGCGGACGAGCGCGACCAGGCTGACGAGCCCCCACAGCGTGCCGAGCAGTCCCAGCGCACCGGACGGGCCGGACAGCAGCAGCAACGCCCCGGTGCCGAGCAGCGCCCGCAGCAGCCGCCGGCCGCGGGGCGGCACGCCGCCGTCGGGGGTGGCGGGCCGCAAGCGGACCGCGCGCTGTCCGACCGTTCCGCCGTCGCCGATCATCGGGATCGCGAGGAACGCCAGCAGCGGCACCCAGAACCCGAGCGTCTGGTTCGCGCCGTCGAACCACTCCGGCAGCGGGCTCATGCCACCGGCCGCGGCCACCCCCAGCAGGACGGCGCCGAGCAGGATCCCGGCCGACCAGACGGCGAGCACGTCGCACAGCACGCCGAGCAGGCGACGGGACACGGTCACCGGCGCCGGGCGGTCGGGATCGACGACCGCGCCGTCGCGCCGGGGCCGCACCAGCGCGGCGAGCAGCCCGCCGAGCAGCGCCCCGGCCGTGTTCGCGATCAGGTCGTCGACGTCGGCGAGGCGGTAGGCACACGGGAACAGGAACCAGTTCCCGGTGAGCTGGGTGACCTCGATGAGCAGCGACACCCCCAGGCCGGCGGCGACCACGGTGCCGAGCGAGCGCCGGAACGGCCCGCGCAGCAGCCAGCCCAGCGGGGCGAACAGCGCGACGTTGAGCACGACCTGCTGGACCGCGGAGTTCGCCACCCAGGCCCGCGGGCCGGTGACCTCCTGCCGGGCGGACAGCCGGAGGATGTCCGCGACGAACTGGAACGGACGCGGCTGCAGGACGTCCTCGAGCGAGCGTCCGGCGCAGAACGAGGCGACGTCGTCGACACCGGGCAGCGGCAGCAGCGTGTAGCTCAGCAGGGCGAGCCCGTAGACCGGGATCGCCGCGACGACGAGCAGGTCGCGCGTCCCGAAGCCGCCGCGCCTGCGGTAGGACAGGGCGACGATCGGCACGAGCACGGCCAGCACGATCGCCGCCCCGATGCCGACGGCCAGCACGGCGGGGATGATCCGTTCGGTCACGGCTGCGGAACCTATCCGGTGGTGACCCGCCCCGTTCGGGCGACCGGGCGTTCACGCCCCCGGGCCGACATCCATCGCCGTGTGCGCACATCCGCACGAGCTGCGAGAGTGGGCGGGGAGGCGACGTGGCCGGTCCCGGGATGCCCGGGAGGGGGTGCGGGTGCGGCGCCGCCGTACGGCCGGATGCGCGGCCGCACGTCCGCGGAGAGGGGAGCACTCCATGCCCGACAATCGCGTCGTCGTCTACAAGGGGCCCGGCGAGGTCGCCGTCGAGTCGATCGACTACCCGAAGCTCGAACTGCCCGACGATGTCGTCGACGGCCTCGGCATCGCACGCAGGGCGCCGCACGCGGCGATCCTGAAGATCGTCACCACCAACATCTGCGGTTCCGACCAGCACATGGTCCGCGGCCGCACCACCGCCCCGGTCGGCCAGTCGCTCGGTCACGAGATCACCGGCGAGGTCGTGGAGGTCGGCGACGACGTGCTGTTCGCGAAGGTCGGCGACATCTGCTCGGTACCGTTCAACATCGCCTGCGGGCGCTGCCGGATGTGTGACGAGGGCAAGACCGGGGTCTGCCTGAACGTCAACCCGGCGCGGCCCGGTGCCGCCTACGGCTACGTCGACATGGGCGGCTGGATCGGCGGCCAGGCCGAGTACGTGATGGTCCCGTTCGCCGACTTCAACCTGCTGCGCTTCCCCGACCGGGACCAGGCCCTGGAGAAGATCCTGGACCTGACCATGCTCTCCGACATCTTCCCGACCGGTTACCACGGCGCGGTCACCGCCGGGGTCACGACCGGGTCGACCGTCTACGTCGCCGGGGCGGGCCCGGTGGGCCTGGCCGCGGCACACGCCGCGCAGCTGCTCGGAGCGGCCGCCGTCGTCGTGGGCGACATGATCCCCGAACGGCTGGCCCAGGCGCGCAGCTTCGGCTGCGAGACCGTCGACCTGTCCGCGGACGGGACCCTGCCCGAGCAGCTGGAGCAGTTGCTGGGCGAACCGGAGGTCGACGCCGCCGTCGACGCCGTCGGGTTCGAGGCGAGGGGGCACGGCAAGGACGCCGCGGAGGCCCCGGCGACCGTGCTGAACTCGGTCATGGAGGTCACCCGGGTCGGCGGCGGGCTCGGCATCCCCGGGCTCTACGTCACCGGCGACCCTGGCGCGGCGGACGACGGCGCCAAGGAGGGCACCCTGGGCGTGCGGATCGGGCTGGGCTGGGCCAAGTCGCACAGCCTCACCACCGGCCAGTGCCCGGTGAAGAAGTACAACCGCCGCCTGATGCAGGCCATCCTCTCCGGCCGGGCCGACATCGCGAAGGCGGTCAACGCCACGACCATCTCCCTGGACGACGCCCCGCGCGGCTACCAGGAGTTCGACGGCGGTGTGGCCCGCAAGTACGTCATCGACCCGCACGGGTCCGTTCCCGCCTGACCGTCCGGGCGCGCCGTGCCGATCGGCACGGCGCGCCCGAACGGCTCAGCCCAGGACGTCGAGGATCCGCTGCGCCGCCAGGGTCGGGGTGAGCCCGCCGCCCCGGACCTCCGCGGTGAGTGACGGGAGCTGCCCGGCGACGGCCGGGTCGCGCAGCACCCGGTCCATCAGCCGGTCGCGGACCATCTGCCACATCCACTCGACCTGCTGGTCGGCCCGCCGGGTCGCGAGCTCGCCACCGCGGTCGAGCGCGGCGCGGTGCTCGGTGACCTTGCCCCAGACCTTGTCCAGGCCCTTCCCGGTCTGGGCCGAGCACGACAGCACCGGCGCCCGCCACAGCGACGTGGTCGGCGTCATCATGTGCAGCGCACCGGCCAGCTCGCGGGCGGCGGCCCGCGCGTCCTGCTCGTGCGGCCCGTCCGCCTTGTTGACGGCGACCACGTCGGCCAGCTCCAGGATGCCCTTCTTGATCCCCTGCAGGGCGTCGCCGGTACGGGCGATGGTGAGGAACAGAAACGTGTCGACCATGCCGGCCACGGTCGTCTCGGACTGCCCGACACCGACCGTCTCCACCAGGACGACGTCGAACCCGGCGGCCTCCATCACCACCATCGTCTCCCGGGTCCGGCGGGCCACCCCGCCGAGCGTCCCGGCCGACGGCGACGGCCGGACGAACGCGTCCGGGTCGACCGCGAGCCGCGGCATCCGGGTCTTGTCGCCCAGGATCGAACCCCGCGTGCGGGTCGAGGACGGGTCGACGGCCAGCACCGCGACCCGGTGCCCGGCCGCGGTGAGCCGGGTGCCCATCGCCTCGATGAAGGTGGACTTCCCCACCCCCGGCACCCCGGAGATGCCGACCCGCACCGCCCGGCCCGCCTGCGGGGTGAGCTCCAGCAGCAGCTCCTGGGCCGCCTGCTGGTGATCCGGACGGCTGGACTCGACCAGGGTGATCGCGCGGGCCAGCAGCGTGCGGTCACCGGCGAGCACCCCGCGGGCGAGCGCCGCGGGGTCCGGCACCCGCCGCGGCGCGCGGGCCGGCGCGGGTGCGGGCTCGGCCACCGGCTCGGTGCTGCCCATCAGTCCGCGAACACGCTCCCCGGAGCGGCGGCCGCGTCGCCCTCGTCGTGGCCCAGGGCCACGGCGAGCTTGCCGAGCAGGTCGACGGCGGCCTCGGCGATCACCGTGCCCGGCGGGAAGACCGCCGCGGCGCCCATCTCCAGCAGCTCGGGCACGTCGGCCGGCGGGATCACGCCGCCGACGACCACCATGATGTCCTCGCGGCCCAGCTCGGCGAGCTCGCTGCGCAGCTCCGGGACCAGCGTGAGGTGCCCGGCGGCCAGCGAGCTGGCGCCGATCACGTGCACGTCGGACTCGACGGCCTGCTTGGCGACCTCGGCCGGGGTCTGGAACAGCGGCCCGACGTCGACGTCGAACCCGATGTCGGCGAACGCCGTCGCGATCACCTTCTGGCCGCGGTCGTGGCCGTCCTGGCCCATCTTGGCGACCAGGATCCGGGGCTGACGGCCCTCGTGCCCGGCGAAGTCGGAGACCAGCTCCCGGGCACGGTCGATCGCCGGGTTCTGCCCGGCCTCGGCGGAGTACACACCGGAGATGATGCGGATCTGACCGGCGTGGCGCCCGAACACCTTCTCCAGCGCGTCGGAGATCTCCCCGACGGTGGCCTTGTTCCGGGCGGCGTCGACGGCCAGGCCGAGCAGGTTGTCCGCGTCGTCGCGGCGGCCGCCCTCGGCGATCTTCTCGGCGACGCCGGTGAGCCGGCGCAGCGAGTCGTCGAGCGCCCGATCGTCACGTTCGGCCCGCAGGGTCCGCAGCTTCTCCAGCTGCTCGCGCCGCACGTTGGCGTTGTCGACCTTCAGCACGTCGATCTGCTCGTCGGCGGTCAGGGCGTACTTGTTCACGCCGATCACCGGCTGGCGGCCGGAGTCGATCCGGGCCTGGGTGCGTGCCGCGGCCTCCTCGACGCGCATCTTCGGGATGCCGGCGTCGATCGCGGCGGCCATGCCCCCGGCCGACTCGACCTCCTCGATGTGCGCCCAGGCCCGGCGCGCGAGGTCGTAGGTGAGCCGCTCGACGTAGTAGGAGCCGCCCCACGGGTCGACGACGTCCGTGGTGCCGGACTCCTGCTGCAGCAGCAGCTGGGTGTTGCGGGCGATCCGGGCGGAGAAGTCCGTCGGCAGGGCCAGCGCCTCGTCCAGCGCGTTCGTGTGCAGCGACTGGGTGTGCCCCTGGGTGGCCGCCATCGCCTCCACGCAGGTGCGGACGACGTTGTTGTAGACGTCCTGCGCGGTCAGCGACCAGCCGGAGGTCTGGGAGTGCGTCCGCAGCGACAGCGACTTCGCGTTCTGCGGTTCGAACCGGTTCACCAGCTTCGACCAGAGCAGGCGCGCCGCCCGCATCTTGGCGACCTCCATGAAGAAGTTCATGCCGATCGCCCAGAAGAAGCTCAGCCGCGGGGCGAACGTGTCGACGTCCAGCCCGGCGTCCACCCCCGCACGCAGGTACTCCACGCCGTCGGCGAGGGTGTAGGCGAGCTCCAGGTCGTTGGTCGCCCCCGCCTCCTGGATATGGTACCCGGAGATCGAGATCGAGTTGAACTTCGGCATGTTCGCCGAGGTGTAGCCGAAGATGTCGGAGATGATCTGCATCGACGGCTGCGGCGGGTAGATGTAGGTGTTGCGGACCATGAACTCCTTGAGGATGTCGTTCTGGATGGTCCCGGTCAGTGCCTTCGGGGCGACGCCCTGCTCCTCGGCGGCGACGATGTAGAGCGCGAGCACCGGCAGCACGGCGCCGTTCATCGTCATCGACACCGACATGCGGTCCAGCGGGATGCCGTCGAACAGCTGGCGCATGTCGAGGATCGAGTCGATCGCGACCCCGGCCATCCCGACGTCGCCGCCGACCCGCGGATGGTCGGAGTCGTAGCCCCGGTGGGTGGCCAGGTCGAACGCGATCGACAGGCCCTTCTGCCCGGCGGCGAGGTTGCGCCGGTAGAACGCGTTGGACTCGGCGGCGGTGGAGAACCCGGCGTACTGCCGGACCGTCCACGGCTGGTTGGTGTACATCGTCGGGTACGGCCCGCGCAGGTACGGGGTGATGCCCGGGTAGGTGCCGAGGAAGTCCAGGCCGTCGAGGTCGCGCGCGGTGTAGAGCGGCCGCACGCCGATGCCCTCCGGCGCGTCCCAGGTCGGCGCGCTGCCGGTCCAGCCGGTCGACGGCGTCGTCGCCGACCGCAGCGGGACCTCGGTGAAGTCGGGGATGCCGGTCACTTCGATCCCTCCCGGGCGTCTGCGTCGAGTGCGGTGTGGACGTCGTCGAGGACCGCGAGGGCGTCGCACCCGGCGTACAGGTAGCCGTCCACGCCGGGCACCTCCTCCTTCGGCCGGCCCGCCAGCAGGATGCGGGTCGCGCCGGCCGCGCGCAGTGCGGCCGCGGCCGGTTCGGCCCGTTCGGCGTAGAGCGTGTCGGACGAGCAGAGCACCGCGACCGTCGTGCCGGTCCCGCGGAACGCCTCGGCGACGTCCTCTGCCGTCTCCGTCGGCCCCGCCTCGGTCGCGTCGATCCCGCCGGCGCCGAGCAGGTTGCGGGTGAACCCGGCGCGGGCGGTGTAGGTGGCGAGCGGACCGAGCGTCGCCAGGAACACGGTGGGCAGGGAGCCCGTCTGCGCCCGGACGGCGTCCGCCCGGTCCCGGTGGACCTCGTAGGCCGCGGCCGGCCGGTACACTGGGAGGCCGCCGTCGTCCTCGGGCGCGCGCCGGGCCCGCTCGACGGGCTTCTCGTGCAGGTCGGGGAACTCCGAGACCCCGGTGAGCGGGGTCTTCCGGCGGGCGACGTCGGACTCGCGCCGGGCCCGCACGGCGGCGGTCCGCTCGGCGAGCAGCCCGGACTCCAGCGCCGCGACCGCTCCCCCGGCCCCCTCGATCTCCTGGAAGAACTCCCACGCGGCCCGCGCGAGGTCGTCGGTGAGGTGCTCGACGTACCAGGAGCCGCCGGCCGGGTCGATCACCCTGGCGAGGTGCGACTCCTCGATGAGCAGGCTCTGGGTGTTGCGCGCGATCCGCCGGGAGAACGGCTCGGCGGCGCCGATCGCGGCGTCGAACGGGGGGACGGTGACCGCGTCGGCCCCGCCGACGCCCGCGGCGAACCCGGCGACGGTGGAGCGGAGCATGTTCACCCACGGGTCCCGGCGGGAGAACAGCGCCTCGGCGACCACCGCGTGCTGACGCTGCGGCACGTCCGTGGTGCCGCTGGCCTCCAGCACCCGGGCCCACAGCAGGCGGGCGGCGCGCAGCTTCGCGATCGTCGGGAACTGCTCGGGGGTGGCCGCGAAGCGGAACTCCATGACCCGGGCCGCCGCGGCGACCTCCAGCCCGCCCGCGACGAGCGCCCGCAGGTGGGCGACGCCGGCCGCCAGCGACCAGCCCAGCTCCTGGGCGTCGGAGCCACCGGCCGAGCGGACGACGGTCGCGTCCACGGTCACGGCACGCACGAGCGGGAAACTCCCCGCCACCCGCCGGGCGACCTCCACGACCTCGGCCGGGTCGCCGGAGCCGGAGCCGGTGCGGGCCCGCTGCGCGATCGGGTCGAGCCCGAGCGAGCCGAGCAGGTCGGCGTCCTCGACGCCGGTGCCCGCGGCGAGGTCGAGATAGGCGTTCGCGGCCCCGGCGGCGCCCGCACCCGGGGTGTCCAGCGCGACCCCGGCCAGGTCGAGGTGCACCCCCTCCAGGGTCCGGTCCAGGTCGTCGACCGCGATCCCGCCGGGACCGACCCGCAGCCAGATCGAGCCGACCCCGCACTCCAGATCGGCGAGGATCGCCTCGCGGACCGCCGCCGGGTCCGTACCGGTGTGCCGCTGCCGGATGTCCCAGCCCTCCGGGACGTGGCCGTCGGCCAGCGCTCCCCGGGTGTACGGCCAGCTGCCCGGCACCCCGGGGTCGGGCAGGTCGCGGACGTCCTCGGCGGCGTAGAGCGGCGCCACCCGGATGCCGTCGGCGGAGGTGCGGGTGAGCGCCTCGACCCCGGCGCCGGGCGCGGCGCCCTCGGGGATGCGGCCGCCCTTGCGGACGACGGCGTCGGCGGCCGCGGTCCACTGCTCCCGGGTGACCGGGTCGAACGCACCGGCCAGCACCAGGTCGTCGGGCTCCGGCGGGCCGTCCGGGTCGGGTGCCTGGTCGGTCATGCGATCTCCTCACCGGTCCGCGGCTGGCGTCGTCGCCTGCCCGGCTCCGGGCCTGCACCCGGCGCCGAGGGTTGCCGGAAGTGTAGAGAGCCGGACCGCCCGGCGAGGGCGCGCCGTGGTGTGACGTGTACCGGGTGTGAGCGAACCGACCGCCGCCGGCCCGCACGACCCCGCCCGCCGCGCGACGACGGCGTGCCGCTCGATCGGCGGCGAGTCCGACCTCACGCCCGACACTCTTCTACTTCGTGTAGAACTACTACTGGACGTAGAACTTCGCGGAGGGCGGATCACCATGGACGCGCTCGACCTGGCCCGGTGGCAGTTCGGGATCACGACGATCTACCACTTCCTGTTCGTCCCGCTGACGATCGGCCTGTCGGTCGTCGTCGCCGCGCTGCAGACCGCCTGGTTCCGCACCGGCCGCACCGAGTACCTGCGGGCCACGAAGTTCTTCGGCAAGCTCTTCCTGATCAACTTCGCGATGGGCGTGGTCACCGGGATCGTCCAGGAGTTCCAGTTCGGGATGAACTGGAGCACCTACTCCACGTTCGTCGGCGACGTGTTCGGCGCCCCGCTGGCGATGGAGGCCTTGATCGCCTTCTTCCTGGAGTCCACCTTCATCGGGCTGTGGATCTTCGGCTGGGACCGGCTGCGCCGCGGCGTGCACCTGGCCTGCATCTGGGCCGCCGCACTCGGGTCGAACCTGTCGGCCTACTTCATCCTCGCGGCGAACGCCTGGATGCGGAACCCGGTCGGCTACGAGGTCGACGAGGCCACCGGGCGGGCCCGGCTCACCGACATCGGCGCCGTGCTGGCGAACCCGCAGGCCTGGTCGACCTACCTGCACGTGGTGGCGGCGGCGTTCGTCATCGCCGGGCTCTTCGTCGCGGCGGTGAGCGCCTGGAAGCTGCGGCCCGGACAGGGCACCGCGGCGCACCCCGGGGACCACGAGCTGTTCCGCACGAGCCTGCGCGCCGGGTTCCTGGTCACCGTCGTCGCGGGGGCGATGGTGGTCGGCTCCGGGGACCACCAGGCCAAGCTCGCCGCCACCCACGAGCCGATGAAGCTGGCCGCGGCGGAGGCGCTCTGGCAGACCGAGGAGTCCGCCGGGTTCTCGCTGTTCGCCGTCGGCGACGTCCAGGGCAGCCGCAACCACATCAACGTCCAGGTGCCGGGGGTGCTCAGCTTCCTCGCCACCGGCGACCCGTGGGGCCCCGTGCAGGGCATCGAGAACGTCCAGGCCCAGTACGAGATCCTCTACGGCCCCGGGGACTACCGGCCGAACATCGCCGTCCTCTACTGGTCGTTCCGCCTGATGATGGGTCTCGGCCTGGCGGGCATCGGCGTCGGTGTCCTCGGTCTGTGGCTGACCCGCCGCGGGCGTCTGCCGGCCCGGCGCTGGATGTACCTCGTCGTCGTGGCCGCGCTGCCGGCGGCACTGGTCGGCAACATCTGCGGCTGGATCCTCACCGAGATGGGCCGCCAGCCCTGGACCGTGCACGGCGAGCTGCTGACGGCGGCGAGCGTCTCCCCCGGTGTCGGCCTCGGCCAGGTCGCCTTCTCCCTCGCCTCGTTCACCGTGCTCTACGGCGTGCTCGCCGTCGTCGAGGTGGGGCTGCTGTTCCGCTACGTGACAGCCGGACCGGCCGCCGCGCTGCCGTACACCGATCCCGAGTCCGATCCCGAGTCCGACGCCGGCCGCCGCACGCCGGCGTTCAGTTACTAGGAGCGCGTGATGGATCTGCCCACCGTCTGGTTCCTGGCCGTGGCCGTCCTCTGGACCGGCTACCTGGTCCTCGAGGGCTTCGACTTCGGGGTCGGGATGCTCGTCCGTGCCGTCGGCCGCGAGGAGGAGGACCGGGAGACCGCGCTCGGCGCGATCGGCCCGGTCTGGGACGGCAACGAGGTGTGGCTGATCGCGGCCGTCGGCGCCATGTTCGCGGCCTTCCCCGCCTGGTACGCCGCCACCCTGTCCGGCCTCTACGTCCCGGTGCTGCTCGTGCTGCTGGCGCTGATCGTCCGCGGGGTCGGGCTGGAGTACCGGCACAAGCGCGACGACGACGCGTGGAAGCGCCGGTGGGACATCGGCATCGGCATCGGCTCGCTGGTACCCGCGTTCCTGTGGGGCGTGGTGCTGGCGAACCTCGTCCGCGGCCTGCCGACCGTCGCCTCCGCACCGGGCAACGGCGCGAACACCGTCGTGACCGCGTCCCTGCCCGACCTCCTCAACGGGTACGCGCTGCTGGGCGGCGTCGTCACCACGGCCCTGTTCCTGCTGCACGGCGCCGTGTTCCTGGCGCTGAAGACCGACGGCCCCGTCCGCTTCCGCGCCCGCCGGATCGCGACCCTCGCGGTGCTGCCGGTTCTGGTGCTGACGGTGGCCTTCCTGATCGCCACGCTCGCCCTGCGCGATCCGTCCTGGACCACCCCGGTGGCCGGGGCATCGGGGCTGGCGCTGGCTCTCGCCGGGTTCGCCCTCCTCCTGCACCGGGAGGGCTGGGCGTTCACCGCCACCGCCACCGCGGTCGGCGGGCTGTCGGTGGTCCTGTTCGGGCAGCTGCACCCCGAGCTGCTCGTCTCGACCACCGACCCGGCGCAGACCCTGACGGTGGCGAACGCGGCGTCCGCGCCGTACACGCTGACCGTGATGAGCTGGATCGCGCTGGTGTTCCTCCCGCTCGTGCTCGCCTACCAGAGCTGGAGCTACTGGGTGTTCCGGCGCCGGCTCGGCGGCGGCCCCACCACCCCGGCCGGACCGGCCACGACGGGCTCCCCCGCCGTCCCGTCGCCGAGATGAGCACGCGCCCGCCCGCGGCCGGCGGCCCTCCGGTCGATCCGCGGTTGCTGCGCACGGCGAGCGCCGTGCGGGCCCAGCTCGTCGTCGCCGCGGTGTGCGGGGTGGCCGCGACCGGGCTGATCCTGGCCCAGGCCTGGCTCGTCTCCCGGGTGATCGCCGGGGCGACGCCGTCCTGGTCGCTCACCGGCGGTGCCCCGCAGGCACCGGGCGCGGGGCTCGACGTCCTGCTGCCGCTCGTCGCCGCCGTCGCCGGGGTGGCGCTCGCCAGGGCGGTCCTGGCCTACGGGGCCGAGGCGGCCGCCCTGGCCGGGGCGGCCCGGGCCAAGTCCCAGCTCCGGATGCGGCTGGTCCGGGCCTTGGCGGTGCGGCCGCCGGACCCGGCACGGTCCACCGGCGAGATCGTCACCCTCACCACGCGCGGGCTCGACGCCCTCGACGACTACTTCGCGCGCTACCTGCCGCAGCTCGTCCTCGCGGTGCTGGTGCCGGTCGCGGTGCTGGTCGTGGTCGGCGGGGCCGACTGGATCTCCGCGGTCGTCATCGGCGTCACCCTGCCGCTGATCCCGGTGTTCATGGCGCTGGTCGGCATGCACACCAGGGCCCGCACCGAGCGGCAGTGGTGGCTGCTGTCGCGGCTCGGCGGCCACTTCCTCGACGTCGTGCAGGGCCTGTCGACGCTCGCGCTGTTCCGGCGGGCCGGCGTCGTCGCCGGGAAGGTCCGCGAGACCACCGACGAGCACCGGCGGGCCACCATGGGGACGCTGCGGGTGGCGTTCCTGTCCGCGTTCGTGCTGGAACTGGTCGCGACGCTCGCCGTCGCGCTGGTCGCCGTCGAGGTCGGCCTGCGGCTGCTCTACGGCGATCTCGACTACGCGACCGCGCTGTTCGTCCTGGTCCTCGCGCCGGAGGCGTACCTGCCGCTGCGCGAGGTCGGCGCCCGGTTCCACGCCAGCATGGAGGGCGTCGCCGCCGCTCGGCAGGTGTTCGCCGAGCTGGACCGCCCGGCCGGCGGCGCCACCGGCGGACGGACCGCTCCACCGCCCGCGTCCGGCGCCGGGCGGGGACTGGACGTCGCGGACCTGCGGGTGCGCTACCCGGGCGCGGCGGACGACGCGCTCGCCGGGCAGTCACTGACCGTGCGGCCCGGGGAGTCGGTGCTGCTGACCGGCCCCTCCGGTGCCGGGAAGTCGACGCTGTTCGGCGTGCTGCTCGGCGCCGTCGCGGCCACCGGCGGGACCGTGCACGTCGACGGGGCACCGCTCGACGAGCTCGACCAGGACGCCTGGCGGCGCACCGTGGCCTGGGTACCGCAGCACCCGCACCTGTTCGCCGCGTCGGTGGCCGACAACGTCCGTCTCGGCGTGCCCGACGCCTCCGACGCCGCCGTCCGTGCGGCCGGCCGGCGCGCCGGACTCGGCGCCGTCGTCGAACGCCTGCCCCGGGGCTGGGACACCCCGCTCGGCGAGCGCGGTGCGCAGCTGTCCTCCGGGGAACGCCAGCGGGTGGCGCTGGCCAGGGCGTTCCTCCGGGACGCCCCGCTGGTCCTGCTCGACGAGCCGACGGCGCACCTCGATCCGGACTCGGCCGCGCAGGTCCGTGCCGCCGCGGCCGACCTGCTCCGCGGGCGGACCGCGCTCGTCGTGGCCCACGACGACGGGTGGGCCGCCGTCACCGACCGCGTCGTGCGGGTCGGCCGGGCCGGGCGGGTCACCGCCGGGAGCACACCGTGAGCGGGCACCCCGCCCCCACCGCGCCCCGCGGAGCGTGGTCCCTCGCGGCGGACGTCCTCCGGCCCCGGCTGCGGGGTGTGCTCGGCGGCGCGGTGCTGGGTGCGCTGGCGACGCTCTGCGGTGCGGGGCTGCTCGCACTCGCGGCGTGGCTGCTGGCGACCGCCGCCCAGCACCCGTCGGTGACGGCGCTGTCGGTGGCCGTCGTCCTCACCAGGGCGCTCGGCGTCGGCCGCGGCGTCACCCGCTACGCCGAGCGGCTGGTCGGGCACGACGCGGCGCTGCGGGCGCTGGCCGACCTGCGCGGCCGGGTCTACGCCCGGCTCGCCGCCACCGAGCCGGTCCGCCGGTTCTCCGCGGGGGACCTGGTGTCGCGGCTGGTCACCGACACCGACTCGGTGCAGGACCTGGTGGTGCGCGCCGCCGTCCCGGTCGTCGCCGCGGCGCTCGCCGGGTCGGGCGCCGTGCTGCTGGCGACCGTGCTGCTGGTGCCCGGCGGGGCGTTGCTCGCCGGTGGCCTGCTCGTCGCCGGGGTCGCGGTGCCCGCACTCACCGCGGCCCTGTCCCGGGGCCCGGCCGCGCGGGCCGCCCGGGCCCGCACCGAACTCTCGGCCGGGCTGGTCGACCTGCTCGACGGCGCAGCGGAGCTGTTCGCCAACGGCGCCACCGGCGACGCCGTCCGGGCCGTCGAGCGGGCCGACGCCGAGCTGACCCGCACCGCCCGCCGGGACGCCGCCCTGCTCGGTCTCGGCGCCGGTTCGGGGGCCCTCGTCGCCGGGCTCACCGTGGCCGCGACGCTGCTGCTCGGCGTGGCCGCCGTCGACGCGGGCACCCTGGCGGCCGTGCCGCTGGCGGTGCTCGTCCTCACCGCGCTCGCCGCGTTCGAGGTCGTCGCGCCGCTGCCGGCCGCCGCGGCCCGGCTCGCCACCGTGCGGGCGGGGCTGTCCCGGCTGGTCCCGGTGCTGGGTGCGGCCCCGGCCGTCGCGCACCGCGAGCCCGCCGACGAGCCGCTGCCCGGCCACGGCGACCTGCGGATCCGCGGCCTCACCGTCGCCCACCCCGGGCCCGGCGGCGCACCGGGCCGCGCCGTGCTCCGGGATCTCGACCTGGACCTCCCGGCGGGCGCCCGGGTCGCGCTCGTCGGGGCCAGCGGTTCCGGCAAGTCGACGCTGGCCGCGGTGCTGTTCCGCTTCCTCGACCCGCGCTCCGGCACGGTGACCCTCGGCGGGCAGGACCTGCTCCGGCGACCGCCAGCGCAGGTCAGGGCCGTGATCTCCGGGGTCCCGGCCGACCCGCACGTGTTCGACTCCACGGTGCGGGAGAACCTGCGGCTCGCCGTGCCCGGGGACGCCGACCCGCCCACCGACGAGGCCCTGGGCGCCGTACTGCGCCGGGTCGGTCTCGGCGACCTGGACCTCGACCACGCCGTCGGCGCGCACGGGACGCGGCTCTCCGGCGGCATGCGGCGGCGGCTCGCGCTGGCCAGGGCGCTGCTCGTCGACCCGGCCGTGCTCGTCCTCGACGAGCCGACCGCGCATCTCGACCCGGACACCCGCGACGCCGTCCTCGACGACCTGCTGGCCGCGACGACCGGACGCTCGGTCCTGCTCATCACGCACGACCCGGCCGTCCTGGACCGGATGGACGCGGTGCACGTCCTGCGCGACGGACGGGTCCGGAGCTGAGGCCAGGGGTTGGCGGCGGACTGCTCCGAACCGACGCCTACCCTGCTCCGAACACCGGAGTGCGGCTCCCGGCTCCGGCCGAATCCCGCTCTCAGGCAGATCACAGGAGTCCGCTGCCACTCTGAGTGCGGCCATCGGGTGACACGGTCCCGCCGGATGGTCGCGAACTGTCGACGACCGTGTCAGAACGTGAGGTCCCACCCGTGCGAGCGCCACGCCGTCCCCTCCCGACGACGTCCCCCGGACGTCTCCGGCCGTCCGGCCGGATGCGCCGGGCCCCCCTGCTGGCCGTCGTCCTCGCCGGACTCCTGACCGTGGTGTCCTGCACCTCCGGCGGGACCGGCACCGACGGCGCCGCGGGCTCCGGCTCGGCCCTGGAGGCCTCGGCCGGCGCGGTCGACCTCGAGGAGGGCTGGACCTGGGACCGCCAGCCCGGCCCGATGGAGCTGGGCGTCACCCACACCCAGAACAGCCTCGACGACACCGAGCCCGCCGGGGCCCGGCAGCGCGGCGCCGACATCCTGTCCAGCCTCGGCCAGGAGTACCAGAACCACCACCTCATGGGCTTCGGCACGCTGAACCCGGAACCGTCGCCCGGTGAGTTCGAGTGGGAGTCCCTCGACCGGCGGATGGAGCTGACCGAGGAGACCGGCGGCAAGTCCATGCTGACGCTGTGCTGCGCGCCGGACTGGATGAAGGGCGGCCCGCCCGGCGTCACCGCGTGGGACAAGCTGGAGCGCCAGGTCCGCCCGGAGTTCTTCGACGACTACGCCAACCTCGCCCGCGAGGCCGTGCAGCGCTACCCGCAGGTCGACCGCGTCCTGGTCTGGAACGAGCTCAAGGGCTTCTACCACGAGGACGAGAACCGCTGGGACTACGAGGGCTACACCGACCTCTACAACCGCGTCTACGAGGCGGTGAAGTCGGTCCGCCCGGACGTCCAGGTCGGCGGCCCGTACGTGGTGATGAGCAGCGTCCCGCCGGACTCGAACGACGCGTCGGACATCCGCGGGCCGTGGGGCGCGCTCGACCAGCGCCCGCTCGACGTCCTGGACTACTGGCTGGCGAACAACGTCGGTGCGGACTTCATCGTCGTCGACGGCTCCACGACCAACCGCGGCCAGCAGGACGCGATCTCCCCGGTCGACGTCGGCGCCGAGAAGTTCTCGGTGATCGACCGCTGGATCCAGGAGCGCACGCAGCTGCCGATCTGGTGGGCCGAGTTCTACGCGAACGTCCCGGCCGACGCCCAGGCCGGCTACGACACCCCGGCCAGCGCGGTCTCCACGCTCGCCGTCCTGCAGTCGATGGCCCGCTCCGGCACCCAGGGCGCGCTGCTCTGGGGCCCGGAGGGCAGTGACTCGCTGGAGTACTCCTCGCTGTGGAGCGACGCCACCGAGGAGGACGGCGGCCGGCCGACCCCGCTCACCGAGGCGTGGCGCTGGCTGATCCCCAAGCTGCGCCAGGGTGACGTCGAGCTGGGCCGGGCCCAGGGCTCGACGCTGGGGGCCTTCCGCGCCTCGGACGGCTCGGTGCTCCTGATGAACTTCAGCGGCGCCCCGGTCCCGGTCCCCGGCCAGGAGGACCTGCCCGGCTGGGCCGTCGTCCCGCTGGCCAGCAGCGCCTGAGTCCACGACGCCCGTGTGGGGCCGTCCCGGTTCGTCCGGGGCGGCCCCACACGTGTCCGTCAGGTACGCGGGCCGCCCGCGACGTAGATGACCTGGCCGTTCACGAACGACGAGCGCTCGTCGACGAAGAACGACACCGTGTGCGCGATGTCGTCGACCTCCCCGGCCCGCTGCACCGGGATCTCCTTCGCCCGGGCCGCCCGGAACTGCTCCCAGTCCACACCGAGCCGCTCGGCGGTCGCCTTCGTCATCTCCGAGGCGATGAACCCTGGCGCGATGCAGTTCGCGGTGACCCCGAGCTTCCCCAGCTCGACGGCCAGGGTCTTGGTGAAGCCCTGCAGTCCCGCCTTGGCCGCGGCGTAGTTCGCCTGGCCGCGGTTGCCCAGCGCCGAGACCGAGGACAGGGTGACCACCCGGCCCCACTGGGCGGCCACCATGTGCTCCTGCACCGCGCGGGTCATCAGGAACGAGCCGCGCAGGTGCACGCCCATGACCGCGTCCCAGTCGTCGGCGGACATCTTGAACAGCAGGTTGTCCCGGGTGATCCCGGCGTTGTTGACCAGGATCGTCGGTGCGCCCAGCCGGTCGGTCACCGCCGCCACCGCGTCCCGGACGGCGGCCTCGTCGGCGACGTTCGCCCCGAACGCGGCCGCGGTCCCGCCGGCCGCCTCGATCGTCTCGACCGTCGACTTCGCCGCCGACTCCGCCAGGTCCAGCACGGCCACCCGGTGTCCGTCGGCGGCCAGCCGGACGGCGGTGGCGGCACCGATACCGCGGGCCGCTCCGGTGACGACGGCGGTCCTCTGCTGCTGGGTCATGTCTCTCCTCGTCCTCGGGTTATCGCCGGTGATCCCGGTGCAGCGCACCGGCGGACGGGTCGTTCGCCGTCCGCCGTGGTCGCCGCCGCGGCCGATCGTGTCACCCCGCGGCCCGGACGGCAGGGGTCTGTCGGGCTTTTCTCACCTCTCCTCGGGGACGCTCGCTTCGACTACCGTCGAACCGTCCGTTCCCGACCGGAAAGGAATTTCATGGCCGTCGAGCGTTCTTCCGCCTACCGGCTGGCTCTGCCGGAACCGACCGAGTCCCACGAACAGGACGCGGAGTACTGCGTCCTCGACACCGGCGAGGGGTGGACCGAGTACCGGTTCCACGACTACGACGCGCTGTACCGCGTCCCCGGCCTCTACGAGAACCTGTTCTACGAGATCCTGCAGTGCCAGTCCCCGCCCGTGGTGTGCGACCTGCTGGCCGAGCAGGTCCGGGGCGGCGGCCTCGACCCGTCCGGGCTCCGGGTGCTCGACGTCGGTGCCGGCAACGGCATCGTCGCCGAGGAACTGCGCACCCGCGGCTTCGGCAAGGTCGTCGGGGTCGACATCATCCCGGAGGCCCGCGAGGCCGCGACCCGGGACCGGCCCGGCGTGTACGACGACTACCACGTCGTCGACCTGACCGCCCTCGACGACGACCGGGCCTCCGCCATCGCCTCCGGCGGGTTCGACGTCCTGACCTGCGTCGCCGCCCTCGGCTTCGGCGACATCCCGCCGGCCGCGTTCCGCGCGGCGCTGGACATGGTCGCGGTCGACGGCTTCGTCGCCCTCACCATCCGCGAGGACTTCCTGACCGACGGCGACACCTCGGGTTTCGCCGGGTTGATCACGTCGCTGCTGGACTCCGGCGAGCTGGAGCAACTCGGCTCGACCGTGTACCGGCACCGGCTCGCCACCTCGCGGGCCCCGCTGCACTACCGGGCCGTGGTGGCCCGCAGGCGCCGTCCGCGCGCGTAGCTCCGGTGCGCCCGCGTCGGCCGCACCGGAGCGATCGACGCGGGCGCGAACGCGCCCCATCGGAACAGCCGCGAACGCGCCCCGTCGGAACAGCCGCGAAGGCGTCCCGCCGGAACAGCCCCGAACGCGCCCCCTCCGCACCGCTGCCGACGCGTCACCGCGAACTCCGCATTCAGGGCAGGCTGGGCTAATCTCCACGGGTGCTCCGGAGACTCATCCCGCTGCTGGCCCTGGTCGGCCTGCTCACCGCCTGCTCGTCCGCACCCACCCCGGAGGAGCCCGCCGGGCCCCCCGCGGCGGCGGGGGCGTTCCCCGTCCGGATCGACCACGCCTACGGCACCACCGAGATCCCCGAGCAGCCGCAGCGGGTGGTCGCGCTCGGCGTCACCGACGCCGACCCGGTACTGGCGCTGGGCATCACGCCGGTCGCGACCGCGACCTACACGTTCTACGAGCAGTCCGGCGGGCTCGGCCCGTGGGCCCGCGACCTGGTGCAGGGCGAACCGCCGGTCGTCCTGACCGGGGACCCGAAGCCCGAGCAGATCGCCGCGCTGGCCCCGGACCTGATCGTCGCCGTCACCGCGAGCCTGCAGCAGCCGCTCTACGAGCAGCTCTCGGCGATCGCCCCGGTCGTGGCCCGGCCCGCCGACACGATCGACTTCGGCGTGCCCCGCGACGCGCAGATGCGGACCGTGGCAACCGCGCTCGGGCAGCCGGAGCGCGGCGAGGAGCTCATCGCGCAGGCCGACGCCGCGTTCGCCGAGGCCGTCACCGCCAACCCGGCGTTCAAGGGCAGGACGGCCGCGACGGTGCTGCCGTTCGACGGCAAGTACGGCGCCTACACCGCCGCCGACGCCCGCGGCCGGTTCATGACCGATCTCGGCTTCGCCCTGCCGCCGCGGATCGCCGAGCAGGACTCCGGCAGCTTCTACGTCGAGGTGTCCTCGGAGCAGGCCGGCCTGCTCGACGCGGACACGCTGCTGATGCTCGCCGCCGAGAACTCCGAGCGGATGCAGATCGAGGGCGACCCCATCCTGCAGCAGGTGCCGGTGGTCGCGGAGGGGCGCATGATCGTCCCGGACACCGACCTGCGCGGCGCCATCACCTACAACAGCGTGCTGTCGGTGCCCTACGCCCTGGACCGGCTGGTGCCGCAGCTGGCGACCGCGCTGCAGGGCTGAGATCCGGGTTAGGGTCGCGGCCGTGAACGTGACCGACAGATTCCGACTCGACGGCAGGGTCGCCGTCGTGACCGGCGCGTCCTCCGGGCTGGGTGTGGCCTTCGCCGAGGGACTCGCCCAGGCCGGGGCCGACCTGGTCCTGGGTGCCCGGCGGGCCGACCGCATGGCCGAGACCGTGCGGCTGGTCGAGGCGGCGGGCCGGCGCGCGGTCGCCGTCCCGACCGACGTGACCCGCCCGGAGGACTGCCGGGCACTGGCGCAGGCGGCCGTGGACGGGTTCGGGCGGCTCGACGTCCTGGTGAACAACGCCGGCGTCGGGACGGCCGTGCCGGCGCTGAAGGAGACCCCGGAGCAGTTCACCGAGGTCGTGGACATCAACCTCAACGGCAGCTACTGGATGGCCCAGGCGTGCGCCGCGCTCATGGAGCCCGGGTCGAGCATCGTCAACATCTCCAGCGTCCTCGGGCTCACGACCGCCTCGCTGCCGCAGGCGGCGTACTCGGCGTCCAAGGCCGGGATCGTCGGGCTCACCCGGGACCTGGCCCAGCAGTGGGCCAGCCGCCGGGACATCCGGGTCAACGCGATCGCACCCGGGTTCTTCGCCTCCGAGATGACCGACCAGTACCCGGACGGCTACCTGGAGCGGATGGCCGAGCGCATCCCGATGGGGCGCACGGGCGATCCCGCCGAGCTCACCGCGGCCGTCGTCTTCCTCGCCTCCACCGCGGGCGGGTACCTGACCGGCCAGACGATCGCCGTCGACGGCGGGCTCACGATCACCTGAGCCGGGGCGCGCTCCGCCGTGCCGCGCGGCGCCGGCCGCCCTACGCTTCCGTGCGTGCCCGACATCACGACGCTGATCCTCGACGATCACGCCTGGTTCCGGCGGCAGTTCGCAGCGCTCGACGAGCTGCAGGCCCGGGCCGGGACCGACACGCGCGAGCTCGTCCGGCTCTGGGAGCCGCTGGCCGCCCGGCTGGACGTGCACGCGATCGCCGAGGAGAAGATCTTCTACCCGCAGCTGCTGCAGCACGGCGAGGATCCCCAGGAGGAGACCCTCGACGCCATCGACGACCACAACGACATCCGGGACGGCGTGGCCCGCGCCGGACGCAGCCCGGTGGGCTCCGGCGAGTGGTGGGCGGGCGTCTGGGACGCCCGGCGCGCCAACGACGAGCACATGGGCGAGGAGGAGAACGAGGGGCTGGCGAACTTCCGGCTCAACGCCACCGTCGGCCTGCGCGAGTCGCTGGGCAGTCAGTTCCAGGAGTTCATGGACGCCCACCCGACTCCGGCCGATCTCGACAACTCCGACCAGGACCCGCAGGCCTACGTCGCCGCGGTCGAGAACCGCATCGACCCACCGAGCCCGACCACCACCGGGCTCGGCATCGGCGATCTGAAGGGACGGCAGCAGTGACGGCCCAGGACCATCTCCTCCGCGACAAGGCCCCGATCCCGGTCACCGCCTGGAAGGCGGTCGACGAGGAGGCCCGGGAGCGGCTCACCCCGCTGCTGGCCGGACGCCGGATCGCGGACTGGGGCGGGACCGCGGGCTGGGAGGCGTCGTCGGTGCCGATCGGCCGGTCCACCCGGCTGGGCGGGCCGCCGCCCGGGGTGAAGGCGGACAGTGCGACCGCCCGGCTGCGCCGGGTGCAGCCGCTCGCGGAGTTCCGGGTGCCGTTCACGGTGTCCCGCGACGAGATCGACGACGTCGAGCGCGGCGCCCAGGACCCCGAGTTCGACGACCTCGCCCGGGCCGCCCGGGAGGCCGCGGAGATCGAGAACCGGGCGATGTTCCACGGCTGGCCGGAGGCACTGATCGAGGGGATCGCCGCCTCCAGCCCGTACGACGCGCTGGCGCTCGGCGCGGAGTCCGACCGCTACCCCGCCGTCGTCGCGCGGGCGGTGGACGTGCTGCGCCAGGGCGGCATCGAGGGGCCGTTCGCCCTCGCGATCGCCCCGGAGGGCTTCACCCGGATCGCCGAGACCGCCGAGCACGGCGGCTACCCCCTGTTCGACCACCTCACCCGGATCCTGGGCGGGCAGATCCTGCGCGCCCCGGGCCTGGACGGGGCGCTCGTCGTCTCGCAGCGGGGCGGGGACTTCGTGCTCGACGTCGGGCAGGACGTGGCGATCGGCTACTCCGACCACGACGCCCGTGAGGTCCACCTGTACCTGGAGGAGTCGTTCACCTTCCGGGTGACCGAACCGGACGCCGCGATCGTCCTGCACTGATCCGCACCCTCCTCCGTCGGGATGCACTCATGGAGCTTCGGCCTCGTACGGCCGGGCCGAAGCTCCATGAGTGCGACCGGGGGCGGGTGCCGGAACGGGCTCAGTCCAGGAGGACGGTGCGCAGGTCCAGGCGGTGCAGGACGCGGTCCGCGGCGTGCGGGTCCACCCCCGGTTCACGACGGGCCGCCAGCACCTCGGTGCGCGCCGCCGCCAGTGCGGACGCCTGCGCGTCGGCGACCTGACCGCGCACCGCCTGCACCGAGGCGAACCGCTGCCGTTCCTCCTCCGACGGGGTCTCCCCGGACAGCACCGCCTCCAGGCGTTCGACCCGCTCCCGCATCCGGGCGCCGACCTCCTCGGGCAGCTCGCGCACCCGGCGCTCGAACTCCATCGTCGCCATCGCGGCGCGCCGGGCCCGCAGCACGATCTCCTTCTCCGCGCGGGTCTCGGCCTCGGCCTCGTCGTCCACGCCGAGCAGGCGGACCAGCGCCGGCAGGGTGAAGCCGGGCACGAGCAGCGTCACCAGCAGGACCGACACCGCGATCAGCACCAGCTCGGCCCGGTACGGGAAGGGCTCCCCCGACGCCAGCGTCGTCGGCAGCGACAGCGCGAGCGCCAGCGTCGCCAGCCCGCGCATGCCGCACCAGGCCAGGAGCACCGCCTCGCGCCCGGTCCGCGGGGCCGCCGAGGCGTCGTCGCTGCGGCGGACGAAGCGCCACGCGGCCAGCATCCACAGGGTCCGGACCACCACGACGACCAGGCACACGACGGCGGCGTGGCCGAGCATCCGCGGCAGCTCGTCCCCGGCGGCCGTCACGACCTGGTGCAGGTCCAGCCCGATCAGGCCGAACGCGATGCCGGTGACGACCAGCTCGACCACGTTCCACAGCGAGGCCTGGGTGATCCGCTCGGCGGCCTCGTCGGCGTCCGCCCCGGCACGCAGCTGCAACGCGAGCACGACGACGGCGATCACCCCGGACGCGTGCAGCTCCTCCGCCGCCAGGTAGGTCGCGAACGGCAGTACCAGCGTCAGTGCGCTGCGCCCGGTGGTGTCGGTGAGCCGGCCCAGTACGGTGCGGGCGAGCCAGGCGATGACGAGCCCCAGCACCACGGCGCCGAGGGCTCCGGCGACGAACCGGACGCCGAGGCCGAGCGGGCTCAGCTCGTCACCGGAGACCGTCGCGAGCACCGCGGCCTGGAAGATGACCAGCGCGGTGGCGTCGTTGAACAGGCCCTCGCTCTGCAGCACCGAGATCATCCGGCGCGGGATCGGCACCTGACCGGCGACCGCCTCGACCGCGACCGGGTCCGGCGGGGCCACCATGGCACCGAGCGCGACGGCCGCGGTGAGCGCGATCCCCGGCACCAGCACCCACACCGTCCCGGCGACCGCGGTGACGGTCACCAGGACCAGCGCCACGGCGAGCAGGGCGATCGTCCGCCAGCGGGCCCGGAACAGCGCCCACGACGTGCGCTGCGCCGTCGCGAACAGCAACGGCGGCAGGAACAGCGGCAGGATCAGCTCCGGCTCGACGACGAACGAGTCCGGCAGCCCCGGTACCACCGCGACGACGGCACCGAGCACGACCATCAGCGCGGGCCACGGCAACCGCAGCCGCTCCCCCACCCCGACCAGGACGACCGCCGCCAGCGCGAGGCCGACGACCATCAGCAGCATCTCCACGTGTCCCACCCTTCCTGCTCGCCACCGCGGCGGGGTGCGGCGCGCCGTGCCAGGATTCACCGGACACGTACACCGCCGACGAGGAGGTCGCCCACCGTGCCCCGCAACCCCTACGACGAGCTGCCCCCGGTCCCGTCGTTCACCCTGACCAGCGAGGACGTCAACGACGGCGCCGCGCTCGCCACCCCGCAGCTGTCCGGGATCTTCGGCGCCGGCGGCGAGGACGTCTCACCGCAGCTGTCCTGGTCCGGCGCCCCGCCCGAGACCCGATCCTATGTGGTCACCTGTTACGACCCGGACGCCCCGACCGGGGCCGGCTTCTGGCACTGGGCGGTGCTGAACATCCCGGCCTCGGTGACCTCGCTCCCCAGCGGCGCCGGGGACGACACCGGCTCGGGCCTGCCCGAGGGCGCGGTGCAGCTGGCGAACGACGCGAGCCTGCCCCGTTTCCTGGGCGCGGCGCCGCCGCCCGGGCACGGCCCGCACCGCTACTACTTCGCGGTGCACGCCGTCGGGGTGGCGGAGCTGGACGTCCCGGCCACCGCGACGCCGTCGTTCCTGGCGTTCAACCTGTTCGGCGGCACGCTGGCCAGGGCCGTCCTGGTCGGGACGCACGCCAACCTGAGCTGAGCACCGGCGTGGACCCGGCGGTCGAGGGGGCCCGGCTCTACCGGCTGGCCCCGGAGGACTTCGTGGCGGCGCGGGACGAGGTCGTCGCCGCGGCCCGCGCCGCCGGGGACCCCGGCGCCGCGCGGGAGATCGCGGCGCTGAAGCGGCCGACCCGCGCGGCGTGGCTGACGAACCTCCTGGTCGCGCAGGCCCCCGACGAGGTCGACGGTCTGCTCGCCCTCGCCGGCCCGCTCGAGCAGGCCCAGCGCTCCCTCGACGGCCCGGCCCTGCGCGAGATCTCCGGCCGTCGGTCCCGGCTCCTGGGTGGTCTGGCCCGCCGGGCGGCGGGACTCGGCCGCGACGCCGGCCACCGGGTCGACGCCGGTCTGGAACGGGAGGTCCGCGCGGTGCTGGAGTCGGCGCTGGCCGATCCGGCGCTGGCCGACCGGGTCCGGTCCGGACGGCTGGTCCGGGCCGAGCGGCACAGCGGGTTCGGTCCGGTGCCGGGCGGTCCGGACCCCGGGGAGGACGACGGCGGCACCGTTCCGGTCCGGCCCGGCCCGGCCCGCGCTCCGGCCGGGTCCGGCACCGGGCGCGGCCGCGGGCCCGGTGGGCGCCCGGACGCCGCCACCGGTCACGCGGCCCGCCGCGGTACCGAGCGCGACCGGCAGCACAGCGCCGAGCGCGACCGGCAACACCGCGCCGAGCGCGAGGAGCAGGACCGCGCCGAACGCGAGGAGCGGCTCCGCGCGCAACGTCGTGCGGCAGCGGGCGAGCGGGTGGAGCAGGCCCGGCTCGCGGCGCACGACGCCGCCCGGGAACGGGACGCCACCCGGGACCGGCGCGACGCCGCGGCCGACCGCCGGGACGCGGCCCACCGCCGGATCGAGGACCTGCGCGCGGAGCTGGACCGGGCCCGCACCGCGGTGACGGGTGCCGACCGGGACCTCGCCGCCGCCGAGCGGGACGCCGCGGCCGCCGAGCGCCGGGCCCGCCGGGCCGGGACCGAGGTCGCGACGGCGGAGCGGGACCTCGACGAGCTCGACGACTAGCCCCGGGCCCGGACCGCGACGTCAGCCGACCAGCAGCCTCGGCAGCAGGTACACGACGGAGAAGGCCTCGTAGTAGGCACCGATCACGAGGATCACGATCGCCGGCAGCGCGAGGCACGCGAGCCGCCGCAGACCGACCACGTAGGCCCGGCGACGGGTGTCCACACCGAGGTAGGCGGGACGGATCCAGCCGCGGCCGAGCTGGAGGACCCCGAACATGACGACGGCGTACCCGGTGAGCTCGATGACGAGGGTCACAGAGTGCGGGATGAGCACGGTCGCGGTGGTCGGGTCGGTCGGCGCGATCGAGACGCCCACGTTGAACATGTAGAGCGCGATCACCGGGATGCCGAGGAACGGCACGACCAGCGACGGCAGGACGATGCCGCCGACGGCGGCCACGAACACGTTGATCAGCAGGATCGTGGTCCCGAAAAACCAGGGGTTCGTGATCATCGTGTTCACCAGGTCGTCCGACACCCCGCCGGCGACCAGCGTGGGCAGCTCGAGGCCGGGGAACAGCATCCCCGTGCCCATGCCGAGCAGGAGCGCTCCGAAGATCAGCACGAGGAGCAGCGTCAGCGCGCGCCGGTCGGAGCGCAGGATGTCGGCGGTCGTACGGAGCAGCTTCACGGCTTCTTCCCGGGACGGAGGCGTTGCATGGACCATTTCGGTTGGTACCCGACCATATCGGTCCTCGATCGCTCCGTCCATGTGCGTCACCCGGCCAGGGGGAACACCTGCCAAGCCGGGGAGCGGCCCTCGCCGGTAGTGACGTGGTGTCATGCCCGGTGGGTGACGCCACGGAACTGGGTCACCGGGGTGCGCAGGGCTGTGATGGACGGCGAGACCGACCGATCACGACGGTTCCCGCCCGGCCGAGGAGACCCCATGTCCCGTTCCCGCCTGCTACCACTCCTCGTGGGGGCGCTGTCCCTGACGGTGGTCGCCGCCTGCGGCACACCGGCACCGGCCGTCGCACCGGCGGGCGGCCCGGACGGGGCCGGTCCACCGCCGGCCCGGTTCTCCGAGCAGCAGATCGCATGGCAGCCGTGCGGATCCTTCGCCACGACGACGGCCGACGAGGCCCTCTACGCGAACGACCGGTTCGACTGCGCCCGGGTCGCCGTACCCCTCGACTACGCCGACCCCGCCGGAGTGACCGGGCAGGTCGCCCTGATCCGGGCGAAGGCACGGGGCGACCGGATCGGATCGCTGCTCGTCAACCCCGGCGGACCCGGGGCGTCCGGGATGAACTTCGTGGCCACGCTCGGACCGGTGTGGGACAACACCGAGGTCGGTGAGCGCTTCGACGTGGTCGGGTTCGACCCGCGCGGGGTCGGCGCGTCGACGCCCCGGGTGGACTGCTTCACCGACGACGAGGCCGACCGCGACGTCCCACCCGGGCCGTACCTGTTCGACGTCGGCAGTGCCGGGCAGGCAGCTGACATCGCCCGGCGCTGCAGCGACGGCAGCGGCGGGGTCGAGGCGCTGACCAGCGTCGGGAGCGGCAACGTCGTGCAGGACATGGATGTTCTCCGCAGCGTCCTGGGCGAGGAGAAGCTGACCTACCTCGGCTACAGCTACGGCAGCGAGCTGGGCGCGATGTACGCCGAGAGGTACCCGCAGAACCTGCGGGCGATGGTGATCGACGGAGCGGTCGATCCGGAGCTGTCGGAGTCGCAGTTCCGGCTCTCCCAGTTCGCCGCCTGGCAGCGGACCTTCGACGAGCTCGCGAGCACCTGTGCCGCCGGTCCGGACTGTCCACTGGGCACCGATCCCGCCCGGGCGAACGAAACGTTCCAGGAGCTCACCCGCCCGCTGCTGGACCGTCCCGTACCCACCACCGACGGTCGTCTGCTGACCCACGCCGACCTCGTCCAGGGCGTGACGAGTTCCTTCTTCTCCCCCGCCCAGCGATCGATGATCCTCGACGGCCTCCGGGAGCTGCGGACCGGGCGCGGCGACACCCTGCTCGCCCTGCGCGACCTCGCCCTGGGGCGCGGCGCGGACGGCAGCTACGGCGGGGCCGCGTACATGGACGCCAACCTCGCCATCCGCTGCATGGACAACCCGCGCCGCAGCCCCGCCGAGCAGGCCGACCTGCGTGACCGGGCGCACCGGGCCGCACCGTTCCTCGACCCCGGCCGCCCGGCCGGCCCGGCCCACTACGAGTGCGAGGGATGGCCCGAGCCGCCGAGCCGGCAGCTGCCGTGGCTCGCCGGCGCCGACGCGGTGCCGCCCACGCTCACCGTCTCGCTCACCGACGATCCGGGAACGCCGCACCAGGGTGGCGTCACCATGGCCCGTCGCCTGGGCGGCAGCCTGCTGAGCGTCGAGGCGGCCCAGCACGGCATCGCCCTCTACGGCGGCAACGCGTGCGTCGACCGCGCCGTGTCGGACTACCTCGTCGACCTCACGACCCCGCAGCCCGGCGCGACGTGCGGCAGGTGACCGGCCGGGCCCGCTCCCGGCCGGGCGCGGTGTCGCTGCCGGCGGCGGTCCCGCCCGGTCAGCCGCGACCGCCGCGCCGGCCCGCGTCGTCGACGGAGGCCCGCAGCACCCGGGCACAGGCACGCGCCCCCCGGTCGGTCATCACCGTCGCCGCGTGGTCGGCCTCGGGCAGCAGCTCGGCCGAGACCAGCGCGGACGACCCGCCCACCAGCGCAGACACGTGCGTGGCCGGGTACAACGGCGGAGTGTCCGGCCCGACCGACCACGCCGCGTACAGCGCCCGGACCGGTACCGCGAGCCGGTCGAACGC
Source organism: Pseudonocardia sp. HH130630-07 (assembly GCF_001698125.1). Lineage (NCBI taxonomy): Bacteria > Bacillati > Actinomycetota > Actinomycetes > Pseudonocardiales > Pseudonocardiaceae > Pseudonocardia > Pseudonocardia sp. HH130630-07. The sequence continues at coordinate 5,613,799 of NZ_CP013854.1, forward strand.
CGTGCGCCCCGCCGAGCTGCAGAAGATCGACACCGCGTCCTCGACGACGGTGTCGAGGTCCCTGGCGACCCGCACCCCGTCCCCGGCCGGGACGAGCTCGTGGGCCAGCACCTCCGCCGTGCGCGGGTCGGCGGGATCGCACAGCGGGGCCGCCGTCGAGCAGTAGTGCCGCGCGTAGGCCGCCGGATCGGGCCACACACCGTCGCTCGCGTAGGCCGCGCGCAGTCGCGCGGTCGTCGCCCCGACGGGCGCGGGTGGCCCGGGGAGGGGCAGCCCGCCGTCGACCAGGGTGACCGACCGGGTCAGCTCCGGGTGTCGCACCGCGAACTCGGTGGCCACGAATCCGCCCATCGACATGCCGATCACGTGCACGGGCCCGAGGTCCAGCGCCGACGTCAGATCGGCGAGCCGGTCCGCGTGCGCCGCGGGCGACGACGGCCGGACGGCGGACGCGGGAGTACCGCCCCGGCCGGCGAGATCCGGTGCGATCAGCGTGAGGTCCGGGGCGGCGTCGTGCAGCCACCGCCACAGCAGCCCGGTACTCGACACCCCGTGCACCGCCAGTACCGGCTCGGACGCACCGTCCCACCGCGTGACGTACATCGGACCGGCGCTGGTCACGATGTCCTCGGTACCGGACACGATCGCGAACGTAGCACCCTCCGGCCCGTGCGGTGTCCCGGTCAGACCGCCCCCGGGCAGGTGGGCGGGCTCACCGGGACACCCGGGCGGCGCCTACCTACGCTGGCACGGGTGATCACACGGTGAGGACGGCGGCACGTCTGCGCGAGGTCCCCTGGTGGCGCTGGCTCCTGCTCGGCGGCCTGACGACGGTCGGCACGATCGCCCTCGCCGCGCTCGACGTGCCGTCGCCGGCCCTGTTCGCCGGGCTGCTCGTGGCGAGCGTGCTCGCGCTGGCCGGGCTCGGGCCCGATCGTGTGGCCCGCCCGGCGACGTCCGGGGCGCAGGCCGTGATCGGCATCGTCATCGGGCTGCTGGCCCGCCCGGACACCCTCGCCACGGTCGCCGCGCAGGGGGTGCCGGTGCTCCTGATCAGCCTCGGGACGCTGCTCGTCTCCATGGCCGCCGGGCTGCTGATGGGGCTCCAGCGCGGGGTCACCCCGCTCACCGGGATGCTCGCGCAGACCGCGGGCGGCGCGTCCGGGCTCGTCGCGATCAGCCGGGAGCTGGGTGGTGACGAGCGGATGGTCGCCGTCATCCAGTACCTGCGGGTCGGCCTGGTGACGGCGACGATGCCGGTCGTCGCCGCGCTCGCCTACGGCGCGGGGACCGGCGGTGGCGCCACCGGTGCACCGGCCGCCCCGCAGGCTCCCTGGTGGGTCGGTCTCGCGATCACCGCCGCCTGCGTGCTGATCGGGATCCCGCTCGGCCGGCTCGCGCGGGTGCCGGCGGCCGCGCTGCTCGGGCCCATGGTCGTCGCGCTGGTGATCAGCACGGCCGGTCTCTCGTTCGACGCGGCCGTCCCGATGCCGCTGGTCGAGGTCGCCTATGCGGTGATCGGCTGGCAGGCCGGGCTGCGGTTCACCCGGGCGGCCCTCGGCACCGTCGTGCGAGTGCTGCCGCTGGCGACCGCACTGATCCTCGCCGTCGTCGCGCTGTGCGCGGCGCTCGGGATGCTGCTGTCCCACCTCACCGGCATGACGCCGCTCGAGGGCTACCTCGCGACCACCCCCGGCGGGATCTACGCGGTGCTCGCCACGGCGATCTCCTCGGGCGCGGACGTCACCTCGGTCGTCGCGGTCCAGGTGCTGCGGGTGGTCCTCATGCTGCTGGCGGCGCCGTGGATCGCCCGGTTCGTCGGGCGCCGGCTGGGCGCCGGGCCCGCGACCTGACCGCGAAGATCCACACTCGTGGCGCACAGGTGGTGCGGCGGGACGGGTGCATGCGGCAGGCTGTCACCGAATCGATCCGGACGGAAGGACACCGCATGTCCGTGCACGAGCGCGCCGGGACCCCGGCACGCGCCGAGGACCTGATCGACGTGGACGCGCTGCTCGCGGCGTACCGCGACACCCGGCCCGACCCGGCGGTCGACGTCCAGCGGGTCGCCTTCGGCACCTCCGGTCACCGCGGCTCGGCGCTGGCGGCCACGTTCAACGACGACCACATCGCCGCAACCAGCCAGGCAATCGTCGAGTACCGGGCCGCACAGGGCATCGACGGCCCGCTGTTCCTGGGGCGCGACTCGCACGCGCTGTCCGAGCCCGCCACCCGGACCGCGGCCGAGGTGTTCGCCGCGAACGGCGTGGAGCTGGTGCTCGACTCCCGCGACGGCCTGACGCCCACCCCGGCGATCTCGCACGCGATCCTCGTGGCCAACGCCGGGCGCTCCGCGCACCTGGCCGACGGCGTCGTCGTCACCCCGTCGCACAACCCGCCCGCCGACGGCGGCTTCAAGTACAACCCGCCGGACGGCGGCCCGGCCGGCACCGACGCGACGTCCTGGATCGCCGACCGCGCCAACGCGCTGCTGGAGGCCGGACTGTCCGGGGTCCGGCGGACGACCGCGGTCGAGGCCGGGCGCTACGACTACCGCGGCGAGTACGTGGCGGCGCTGGACCAGGTACTGGACATGGCGGCGATCCGGGACGCCGGGGTCACGATCGGCGCCGACCCGCTCGGCGGTGCGTCGGTCGACTACTGGGGCGCGATCGCCGAGCGCTACGGCCTGGACCTCACCGTGGTGAACCCCGAGGTCGACCCGGCGTTCGGGTTCATGACCCTGGACTGGGACGGCAAGATCCGGATGGACTGCTCGTCGCCGTACGCGATGGCGTCCCTGGTCTCGCGGATGTCGTCGGACGCCCCGTTCACCATCGCCACCGGCAACGACGCCGACGCCGACCGGCACGGCATCGTCACCGCCGACGGCGGCCTGATGAACCCGAACCACTACCTGGCCGTCGCGATCGGCTACCTGTACGCGCACCGGCCCGGCTGGCCGTCCGCGGCCGGTATCGGCAAGACCGCGGTGAGCTCGTCGATGATCGACCGGGTCGCCGCCGACCTGGGGCGCCCGCTGGTCGAGGTGCCGGTCGGGTTCAAGTGGTTCGTCCCGGGCCTGCGTTCCGGTGACATCGCCTTCGGCGGCGAGGAGAGCGCCGGGGCGTCGTTCCTGCGCCGCGACGGGTCGCCGTGGAGCACCGACAAGGACGGCCTGCTGCTCGCGCTGCTCGCCTCCGAGATCACCGCCGTCACCGGCCGGACCCCGACCGAGCACTACGCCGACCTCACCCGCCGGTTCGGTGAGCCCGCGTACGCGCGTACCGACGTCGCCTGCAGCCGCGAGGACAAGGCGGCCCTGGCCAAGCTGGACTCCGGCGCGGTGACCGCCACCGAGCTGGCCGGGGACCCGATCACGGCGCGGCTCACCAGCGCACCGGGCAACGACGCGGCCCTCGGCGGGCTCAAGGTCGTGACCGGCTCCGGCTGGTTCGCGGCGCGGCCGTCGGGCACCGAGGACGTCTACAAGGTCTACGCCGAGAGCTTCCGTGGCGCCGAACACCTCGCCGCCATCCAGTCGGAGGCCCGCGAGGTGGTCGCCACCGCGCTGGCCGGATGAGGGGGAACGACGACGTGAGCAGCAAGCACGAGCACGGTTTCGGTGTCGACATCGGCGGGTCCGGGATCAAGGGCGCGCCGGTCGACCTGGAGAAGGGCAGGCTGGCCGACGACCGTGTGCGGATCCCGACCCCGCAGCCCTCGACCCCGGAGTCGGTCGCCGAGACGGTCGCCGAGATCCTCGACGAGTTCGGCTGGACCGGGCCGTTCGGGTGCACCTTCCCCGCCGTCGTCCAGCACGGGGTCACCCGCACCGCCGCGAACGTCGATCCCTCCTGGATCGACTGCGACGCGGCCGGTGTGCTGCAGCGGGTCACCGGCCGCCAGGCGCTGCTGGTGAACGACGCCGACGCCGCGGGGGTCGCCGAGGCCGAGTTCGGTGCGGCCGGCTCGGCCGACGGCGTCGTCCTGCTCGCGACGCTGGGCACCGGGATCGGCACCGCGCTCGTCGTGAACGGCCGGCTCGTGCCGAACACCGAGTTCGGGCACCTGGAGATCGACGGGTTCGACGCCGAGTCCCGGGCCGCCGACTCCGCCCGGGAGCGGGACGATCTCGGCTGGGAGGAGTGGGGTGAGCGGCTCACCCGCTACTTCACCCACGTGGAGAACCTGCTCTGGCCGGACCTGATCGTCGTCGGTGGCGGGGTCAGCAAGAAGTTCGACAAGTGGTCGCCGCACGTCCGGACCCGGACCCGGATGGTCCCGGCGACGCTGCTCAACGAGGCCGGGATCGTCGGCGCGGCGCTGCTCGCCCGCCGCTGACCCGCCGACCGGCGCGGGGTGCGGTCGTCCCGTGTCCCGGTCCGCCTCTCCCGAACGGTACGGCGACGGCACGTGACGTTTGCTCGGTTCGTCCCGCCGGGAGCACACTGGAGACACACAAGGGGTCGGCGCGGGAGGTGGCGGCATGGTCGGCGTGACCGTCGCGGAGCAGGAACGCTCGTGCCCAGGGCGGCGGGAGCGCAAGAAGCTGCGTACCCGGTCCGCACTGCGGGCGGCTGCCCTGGACCGGGCACTGCGCCAGGGACCGGAGGCCTTCACCGTCGAGGAGGTCTGCGCCGACGCCGACGTCGCGCCGCGCACCTTCTTCAACTACTTCCCGTCCAAGGACGCGGCTCTCTTCGGCTGGGACGGGGCGGCACTGGACGAGTTGGCCGACGAGGTCCGCGCGGCGCCGGCGGGCCCTCCGCTGGTGGCTGCGACGGCCGTCCTCGGTGCGCTGGCCGCGGTCCTGACCACGAGCCCCATCTGGCACGGCCAGCTGGAACTGCTACGAGCCCACCCCGAGCTGACCGGCAGGATCGCGCAGGTGGGACGGACGCTGGAGGCGACCGTGGCGCACGCGCTCGCCGACCGCGACGGCGTCGCCGATCCGCGGCTCGAGCATCGTGTCGCGGCTGCCGGGGCGATGGCGGTGTTGCAGGTCACCGTCGCCGTCTGGCTGGATGATCCGGCCGGGCCGGACGCGGGCGCGGTGCACGCCGACGTCCTGGCCCAGGCCCGTGCGGCGTTCGCCGGGGCGTCGCCGACTCAGTTCCCGGGCGGCCCGTAGGTCATCCGGACGACCCCGTTGTCGTACGCCTCGGACGCCACGAGCCGCAGCGGGATCCGCTGCCCCTCGGCGAACAGCCGCTGCCCGGCGCCGAGCGCCACCGGGTAGACGAACAGGTTCAGCGTGTCGACCAGCCCGTCGGCGAGCAGCGCCCGGACCAGGGTGGCGCTGCCGCTGACGTAGATGCCGCCGTCGACAGAGTCCTTCAGCTCCTGGATCCGGCGTGGGTGGTACGCCCCGAGGACGGACGCGTTCTCCCACTCCAGGGGATCGGTCAGCGTCGAGGTCACGACGTGCTTCGGCGCACCGTTGAAGAACGCCGCACCGGACTCCTCGTCGTGCCCCTGCGGCGACCAGGCCGGGTAGAACGCCTCGTAGGTGGTGCGGCCCAGCAGGATCGCCTGGTCGCAGAGCGCGCCGATCGCGGCGCCCATCGCGTCGGTGAAGCCGTACTCGGCCGTCCACGACGGGTCCTCGACCACGCCGTCGAGGCTGATGAACTCGTGCACGTCGATGGTTCCCACGGTGTCTCCCCTGATCGGGCGGATGCGTCGTCAACTCCGACCGGGGGCGCCACCGGAAATCATCGGCCGGGAAGGATCACCCGAGTTCGGCGACGGTCGCCGCAGCGCCCCGCTCGTAGAGCGACTCCAGCGCCCGGCGGAACGCCCCGGCGAAGCGCTCGTCGTCGGCGAGGTCACCGAAGACGGGGCGGTAGCGCAGGAAGGTCAGCGGCTCGGAGCGCTCGCGCCGGGCCAGCGGGGTCAGCTCGTCGGCGAGCCGGTCCTGCTGCTCGACGGTCCCGCCCTGCTCGTCGGTGCCCTCGGCGTAGCGGCACCACCCGGCGACGACGGCGGCGGCCCGGTCGACCGGTCCCCCGGCGGCGAGCTGCTCGCGCACCACCGGCAGCAGGAAGATCGAGACCCGGTCCGAGCTGCCGTAGTTGATCCGCATCAGGGTGTCCGCGACGCCGGGGTTGGCGAACCGCCGGATCAGCGTGTCCTTGTACTCGTCGAGGTCGATCCCCGGGACCGGGCGCAGCGTGGGCGTCGCCTCGGCGTCCATGTATCCGCGCAGGAACGCGGCGAACGTCGGGTCCTGGGCGACCTCGTGCACGTAGCGGTGCCCGGCGAGGTAGCCGAGGTAACCCAGTGCCTGGTGGGTGGCGTTGAGCAGCCGCAGCTTCATGAACTCGTAGGGGACGACGTCCTCCACGACCTGCACCCCGGCCCGCTCGAACTCCGGGCGGCCGGCGGCGAAGTGGTCCTCCAGCACCCACTGGGTGAACGGCTCGCAGACGACCGGCCAGCCGTCGCGCAGCCCGAAGCGCTCCTCGAGCGCGGCGCGGTCGGAGTCGGCGGTGGCCGGGGTGATCCGGTCGACCATCGAGTTCGGGAAGGTGACGTTCTCCGCCACCCAGGCGCCGAGCCCGGCGTCGCGCAGCTGGGCGACGCCGGTGAACACCCGGCGCGCGGTGTCGCCGTTGCCCTGCATGTTGTCGCAGCTCATGATCGTGAGCGGGCCGGTGCCGCGGTCCCGCCGGCGGGCGAGCGCCTCGACGACGAGCCCGAACGCGCCCGACGGCGCCCGCCCGGCGGCCATCGCGTCGAGGTCGTCCCCGACGCCGGGGAACTCCGGGTCGAACTCGCCGGTCTTCTGGTCGATCGCGTAGCCGCCCTCGGTGATCGTCAGCGAGACGATCCGGGTGTCCGGGTGCGCGATCCGCTCGACGACGGCCTCGGGGTCGTCCGGAGCGAACAGGTAGTCGACCAGCGACCCCACCACCCGCGGCGCCAGCGAGCCGTCGGCCTCCTTGCGGACCAGGGTGTAGAGCCCGTCCTGGGCGGCCAGCACGTCGCGCATCCGCGCATCCGACGGCAGCACGCCGATCCCGCAGATCCCCCACTCACGGCCCTCGCCGGCCGTCAGCAGCGAGTCGACGTACATGGCGAGGTGGGCGCGGTGGAACCCGCCGACCCCGATGTGGACGATGCCGGTCCGCACGCCGGCGCGGTCGTATCCCGGGACGTCCACCCCGTCCACGCCCTCGGTCCAGATCGCGTTCTCGTCCAGCGAGCGCATGGCGGCCTCTCCCCCGTTCGACTCGGTCGCCACGGGACCCTACAGCGCGTCCCAGGGCGCACGCGTAGTCCGGCGCCCGTTACCGCAGCGAACTGAACGGCGCACCGGAGAAGACGCACCACACCCTCGTGAACTGGGCGTTATGCGTTCGTTGTTTGCGACGATCGCAAGTCCAGCACTAGCGTCCCACTTCATGTCCGATCTGCGGCCGGCGCCACCGGGAGACGAGGCGATCGCCTCGCGGGTGCGTCAGCTGCTGGAACGGGACGGCTGGACCCAGCGCCGCTTCGCCGCGGCGATCGGGCTGGAGGAGACCAAGCTGTCCAAGGCGCTGGCCGGCCGCCGCCGGTTCGCCGCCGGCGAGCTGCTCGCCATCGCCGACGTCACCGGGGAGACGGTCAACCGGCTGTTGCACGGCCGTGACGACGCGCGCACCCACACCGCCGTCCCGGTCGGCCGGGCCGCGACCCGGGAGCAGCCCGCGGGCAGCAGGGGTTCCCGGGAGACCCGCCGCCGCATCCTGGACGCGGCCTGGGTGCTGATCGCCGACCGCGGCTACCACCGGGTGCGGACCGCCGACGTCGCGCACGCCTGCGGGACCAGCCCGGCGGCGATCCACTACCACTTCCCGAGCCGCTCGGAACTGCTCGACGAGGCGCTGCGGCACAACGTCAAGCTCGCCTTCGACCGGCAGGTCGCCGCGCTCGGTGAGATCGCCGACCCGCACCGGAGGCTGCTGCGGCTGATCGACCTGCAGCTGCCCGACGGCGAGCTGCTCCGCCGCGAGTGGTCGATCTGGATCCAGGTCTGGGCGGAGTCGGCCATCGACCCGTCGCGCCGCGAGCTGTACTGGGACTCCTACGACCGCTGGTTCCGCAGCGTCACCATGACGCTCACCGACGGCGCCGGGACCGGCGTCTTCGTCCGCGGGGCCGCCGACCTCGCCCGCCCGCTCACCGCACTCGTCGACGGCCTGGGGATCCAGGTCATGGCGGGGACGCCGGGCACCGGCCCGGACGGCATGCGGGCGGTCCTGCACGACTTCATCGACCGGGCCGTGCTCGCGTGCCCGGACACCACGACCAACCGGACGGAGAACGGATGAACCGTGACGTCGTCATCACCTGCGCGGTGACCGGGGCCGGGGACACACCCGGCCGCAGCCCGCACGTGCCCGTGACCCCGGCCGCGATCGCCGCCGACGCGATCGCGGCGGCCCGCGCCGGCGCAGCCGTCGTGCACATCCACGTGCGCGACCCCGAGACCGGCGACCCCTCGCGCGCCGTCGAGCTCTACCGCGACACCGTCACCCGGATCCGCGACTCCGGCGTCGACGTCGTGCTGAACCTGACCGCCGGCATGGGCGGCGACCTGGTCATCGACGCCGAGGACCCGCTCAAGCCGGTCGACGGCACCGACCTGGTCAACGCGCTCGAACGGCTCCCGCACGTCGAGGAGCTGCTGCCCGACATCTGCACGCTGGACTGCGGCTCGCTCAACTTCGGCGAGGGCAACCAGCTCTACATCTCCACCCCGGACATGCTCCGCACGGGCGCGAAGCGGGTGCAGGAGCTCGGCGTGAAGCCGGAGCTGGAGATCTTCGACACCGGGCAGCTGTGGTTCGCCACGACGCTCGTCGACGAGGGCCTGATCGACGCCCCGCCACTGTTCCAGCTGTGCATGGGCATCCCCTACGGCGCCCCGGCCGATCCCGGCGTGCTGGCCGCGGAGGTGAACCTGCTGCCCGCGGGGGCCAACTTCGCCTCGTTCGCCATCGGCCGCAACCAGCTGCCGTGGGTCGCCCAGTCGATCCTGGCCGGCGGGCACGCCCGGGTCGGGCTGGAGGACAACCTGTACCTGTCCCGCGGGGTCAAGGCCACCAACGAGCAGCTCACCGAGCGTGCGGTGCAGATCGTCGAGAACCTCGGCGCCACGGTCGCCACGCCGGACCGCGCGCGGGAGATCCTCGGTCTGAAGGAGCGCGCCGGTGCCTGAGCAGCAGCGTCCCGTCACCATCCGGACCGTCGCCTGCATCGGTGCCGGGGTCATCGGTGGCGGCTGGGCCGCCTACTTCCTGTCCCGCGGCCTCACCGTGCGGGCCTGGGACCCGGCACCGGACGCCGAGCAGAAGCTGCGCCGGGTGATCGACGCCGCCTGGCCGGCGCTGACCGAGCTGGGGCTGGCCGAGGGCGCCGACCCGGGGGCGATCGAGCTGTTCGGCACCGCCGCCGAGGCGGTGGCCGGTGCGGACTTCGTGCAGGAGAGCGCACCGGAGGACCTGGCGCTCAAGCGCGCCCTGCTGGCCGAGCTGGCCGCCGCGGCCGGGCCCGGCGTGGTCGTCGCGTCGTCGACGTCGGGTTTCCCGATGTCGGACATGGCGTGCGAGATCGACCCGGCGGTGGCCGGCCGGCTCGTCGTCGGGCACCCGTTCAACCCGCCCTACCTGATCCCGCTGGTCGAGGTCGTCGGCGGGGAGCGGAGCGAGGCCTGGGCGGTCTCCGCGGCCGCGGACTTCTACCGCCACATCGGCAAGTCGGTCATCGAGATGGAGCGGGAGCTGCCCGGGTTCATCGCGAACCGGCTGCAGGAGGCCATCTGGCGCGAGGCGCTGCACATGGTCGCGGCCGGCGAGGCGACCCCGGAGGAGATCGACCGCTCGATCACCGACGGGCCCGGACTGCGCTGGCCGGTGCACGGCCCCTGTCTCACCTTCCACCTGGCCGGTGGCGAGGGCGGCATGGCGCACATGCTCGACCACTTCGGGCCCTCGCTGAAGGCGCCCTGGACCCGTCTGGAGGCGCCGGAGCTGACCCCGGAGCTGCGCGACGACATGGTCGACGGGGCGGAGGTCAGCGCCGGTGGACGGCCGATGGCCGAGCTGGTGGCCGAGCGGGACCGGGCCGTGATCGCGGTCCGCCGGGCGGTCGCGGCGGCCCGGGCCGCGGGAGCCGGGACGGACCCGGCGGGGCGATCGTGACCGCATTGGTGCACACGGACCGCGTACGACCCGAGTGGATCGACTACAACGGTCATCTGTCCGAGCCGTACTACGTGCTGGTGTTCGGGGACGCGACGACGGCGCTGATGGAACGCGCCGGCATGGACGGGCCCTACCGCACCGCGAGCGGCTGCTCGCTGTACACGGTGGAGGCGCACGTGCGGTACCTGCAGGAGATCGGCCCGGACGCCGATCTCGAGGTGCGCACCCGGGTGCTCGGCCGGGACGCCAAGCGGCTCCGGCTCTGGCACGAGCTGTACACCGGCGGCCGTCGGGCGGCCACCGAGGAACTGATGTGCCTGCACGTCGGGCCGGACGGCACGGTGCCGTTCCCGGACGACGTCGCCGCCCTCCTCGACGGGCTCGCCGCCCGTACCGGGGACCGTGACGAGCCGGAACACGCGGGGCGGTCGATCGCGTCGCTCCGCTCCGGCGGGACGGCGGTGCACCGGCCCCCGACCTGAGCCCGCGACCGCGGCCCCGGGTCTCTCCGGGGCCCTGCCCCGAGGAGAACTTCATGATCAGCCCGACAGCGGCGGCGTTCTCACGCCGCCGCCTGCTCGGTGGCGCAGCCGGCCTCGCCGCGGTGACGGCGCTCGCCGGCTGCGGCGGACCGGCCGCGTCCCGCGACGCCGGACCGCCGCGCCGTGGCGGGGTGCTGCGCGTGGGGGTGACCGGTGGCGGTGCGTCCGACACCGTCGACCCGCACAGCCCGGCCACCAACCCGGACATCGCCCGCACCCTGAGCCTCTACGAACCGCTGCTGCACTGGGACGACGCCTACACCCTGCAGCCCGCCGTCGCCGAGGCGGTGCGCGCCGAGCCGGGCGCCCGCGCCTGGACCGCGACGATCCGGTCCGGCATCACGTTCCACGACGGCCGCCCGGTCACCCCGGACGACGTCGTCGCGACGTTCCGGCGGATCACCGACCCGGACGACCCGAAGTCCGGTGCCTCGCAGTTCGGCATCCTCGACGACGTCGTCGTCGCCGGGGACCGCGAGGTCCGGTTCGTGCTGAGCGAGCCGTCCCCGGTGTTCGACCAGTACCTCGCCGAGTACTCCTGCGGGATCGTCCCGGCCGACTTCGACGTCGAGCGCCCGGTCGGCACCGGGGCGTTCCGGTTCGAGTCCTTCACCCCGGGCCAGCAGAGCGTGTTCGTCCGCCACGACGGCTACTGGCGCCCGGACCAGCCGTTCGTCGACCGGCTGGAGCTGATCAACTTCGCCGAGGACGACGCCCGGATCAACGCCCTGCTCTCCGGCCAGGTCGACGCGATCGACCAGGTACCGCTCTCGCTCACCGAGGTCGTCGGGTCCTACGAGTCGGTACGGCTGCTCACCTCCGAGACCGGGGCGTGGCTGCCGATCACGATGCGGGTCGACGTCGCCCCGTTCGACGACGTGCGGGTCCGCCAGGCGCTGCGCCTGATCGCCGGCCGCGACGAGATGCTGAACCAGGTGCTGTCCGGCCTGGGCGCGCGGGCCGCGGACCTCTACGCCCGGTTCGACCCCGAGTACCTCGACCCGACCCGCGAGCAGGACATCGAGCGGGCCCGTGACCTGCTCTCCGCGGCCGGGAAGCCGAACCTGTCGCTGGAGCTGGTGACCTCCCCGATCCAGGCCGGCACCGTCGAGGCGGCCCAGGTCTACGCCACCCAGGCCCGTGCGGCCGGGGTGGAGGTCGGCCTGCGCCGGGTGGACACCTCCACCTTCTTCTCCGACCAGTACCTGCAGTGGGAGTTCGCGCAGAGCTTCTGGAACACCCGCAACTACATCCCGCAGGCGTCGCAGTCCTCGATGCCCGACGCCCCGTTCAACGAGACGCACTGGGAGGACCCGGAGTACCAGGCGGTCATCCGCCGGGCCCGCTCCGAGGTCGACGGGACCGCCCGGGCGCAGCTGGTGCGCCAGGCCCAGAAGATCGAGTTCGACCGCGGCGGCTACCTCATCTGGGGCTGGCCGGACCGCGTCGACGCACACCAGGCCTACGTCGGCGGGCTCGTCCCGAACCGCACCGGGTTGTCGCTGTCCGGCTACGAGTTCCGGAAGGCGTGGGTGAGCGCGTGAACCTCCTGACGAAGATGATCGTGAAACGGCTCGCCGTCTCGGTCGTGGTGCTGTTCGTCGTCTCGCTGCTGATCTTCGGCGCGACGCTGCTGCTGCCCGGTGACCCCGCGCGGGCCATCCTCGGCCAGCAGGCGACCCCGGAGCGGATCGCCGCGCTCACCGAGCAGCTCGGGCTCGACCGTCCGGCCTGGGAGCGCTACTTCTCCTGGCTCGGCGGGGTGCTCACCGGCGATCTCGGCTTCTCCGCCGCCACCCAGGGCCCGGTCGGTGAGCTGCTGGGCGGCCGGATCGCCGCGTCGGCGCTGCTGCTGGTCGTGACCGCGGTGATCTCCACCCCGATCGCGCTCGCCCTCGGCGCCTGGGCCGCGGTGCGCCGCGGGACCCGCACCGACTCGACGCTGTCCGGGTCGAGCCTGGTGCTCGCGGCCCTTCCGGAGTTCGTCATCGGTGTGCTGCTGGTCGTGGTGTTCGCGACCTCGGTGTTCCGGATCCTGCCGTCGGTGACGATCGCCCGGCCCGGCGAGCCGGTGTGGGCCCGGCCCGAGCAGCTGGTGCTGCCGGTGGTGACGCTCGCGCTGGTCGTCGTGCCCTACGTGATCCGGATGAGCCGGGCGATGCTCTCGGAGTCGCTCGACGCCGGGTTCGTGGAGATGGCCCGGCTCAAGGGGCTCCCCGAGCGGACGGTGCTGCTGCGCCACGCCGTCCCGCACACCATCGGACCGGTCGCGCAGGTCATCGCGCTGCAGCTGGCCTGGCTGGCCGGTGGTGTCGTGGTCGTCGAGTTCCTGTTCCGGTACCCGGGCATCGGCGAGGCGTTGATCGACGCCGTCGCGAACCGGGACGTGCAGGTGGTCCAGGCCATCACGCTGATCATCGCGGTGTTCTACGTACTGGTGAACCTCGCCGCGGACGTCGCCGGCATCGTCGCCGACCCGCGGATCCGTCACGCGTCGGGAGGTGGCGCATGAGTGCCCCCACGGAGTCCGCACCCGGAGCCGGAGCCGCGGCACCCGCCGGGCTGATCCGGCGGACGTTCCGCCGCCGCCAGGCCCGGATCGGGGCGGTGCTCACCCTCGTCGTCGTGGTGGTGGCGCTGCTCGGCCCGGTGCTCGGGCCACTGCTCACCGGCTACGGCGTCGACGACTTCGCCGGGCGGCCGTTCCGGGCCGAGGGCGTCACCGGTACCGACGACCTCGGCCGTGACGTGCTCACCCGGTTCCTCGCCGGCGGCGGGCCGGTGCTGCTCTACGCGCTCGCCGCGACGGCGATCGGCATCGTCGGCGGGGTCGTCCTCGGCATGCTCGCCGGGTACTCCGCCGGGGACCGCACCAGCCGGCTCGACTCGCTGATCATGCGGGGCGGCGACGTGCTGCTGTCGTTCCCGCAGCTGGTGCTCGCCCTGCTCGCGGTCGCCGTGCTCGGCTCCTCGGGCTGGCTGCTGGTGCTCGTCATCGGCATCACGCACATCCCCCGGGTGGCCCGGGTCGCCCGGCAGGCGACGCTCGCCGTCGCCGGGCAGGACTACGTGCTCGCCGCCCGGATGTACGGCGTGCCCCGGCGGCGGATCCTCGCCACCGAGGTGCTGCCGAACATCACCGGCCCGGTGATGGTGGAGCTGGGCCTGCGCCTGACCTACTCGATCGGCTACGTGGCGTCGCTGTCGTTCCTCGGGCTCGGCGTGCAGCCGCCCGCGGCGGACTGGGGCCTGCAGATCAACGAGAACCGGATCGCGCTGATCGTCGCCCCCTGGGGCGTGCTGCTCCCGGTGCTGGCGATCGCGATCCTCACCGTGGGGACCAACATGATCACCGACGCGCTGGCCAAGGAGTCCGCGGACACCACCGGGGAGGCGGCGGCATGAGCGAGACGATGGGAGCCACCGGCGAGAGCGGAGCCACCGGCGAGAGCGGAGCCACCGGCGAGGGTGGGTACACCATCGCGTGCAGCGGCCTGCGGATCGCCACCCTCGGCGGCCGGGAGGTGCTGCACGGGGTCGACTACGCCGTCGCCCCCGGGGAGATCCTCGCCCTGGTCGGCGAGTCCGGCTCCGGGAAGACGACCGCGGCGCTGGCCGCGCTCGGCCACTTCCGGACCGGGCTGGAGCACACCGGCGGGACGATCGCCTTCCACGGGCACACCGAGACCCACGAGGACCTGCTCGCCGTCGACGAGGCCACGATCCGCGGCGTCCGCGGGCGCCTCGTGAGCTACGTGCCGCAGGACCCGGCGCTGTCGCTGAACCCGCTGCTGCGGATCGGTACCCAGGTCGCCGAGGTGCTGGCGGCCCACGGCTACGAGGGCGACGTCACCGCCCGGGTCCGCGAGGTCCTCACCGACGTCGGCCTCCCCGGGGACGACACCTACCTGCGGCGCTACCCGCACCAGCTCTCCGGCGGGCAGCAGCAGCGGGTCGGGATCGCCGCGGCGTTCGCGAACCGGCCGGACGTCGTCGTCCTCGACGAGCCGACGACCGGCCTGGACGTCACCACCCAGGACCTGGTCCTGGACACCGTCCGCGACCTGGTCACGCGGTCGCGCACGGCGGCGCTCTACATCACCCACGACCTCGCCGTCGTCGCCGAGCTGGCGGACCGGGTCGCGGTGATGCAGGCCGGCGAGGTCGTCGAGACCGGGTCGGTGCGCCAGGTGCTGACCGCGCCCGAGCACCCGTACACCCGGGCGCTGATCTCGGCCGTGCCGGATCTGGACCGGGCCGTCGAGCGGGACCCGTCGCCGTCCGGGGACGGGGAGCCGTTGCTGCGGGTCTCCGGCGCCGGCAAGCGCTACGGCCCGAAGACCGTGCTGGACGGCGTCGACGTCGAGCTGTGGCCGGGCGAGTGCCTGATGCTGCTCGGTGAGTCCGGGTCCGGGAAGACCACCCTGGCCCGCGGCCTGTCCGGCCTGCTGGAGCTCGACGCGGGCACGCTGACGCTCAAGGGTGACGCCCTGTCGATGCCGCGCAGCTACGCCCAGCTGCGCAGCGTGCAGTACGTCTTCCAGAGCCCGTTCGCCTCGCTCAACCCGCGGCGGACGATCGCCAGCTCGCTGGAGGTCCCGCTGCGGCACCTCACCGATCTCGACGCCGGTGCCCGGCAGGCCCGGGTGATCGACATGCTGGGCCAGGTCCGGCTGGACGAGACGTTCGCCCACCGCTACCCGGGCGGCCTGTCCGGCGGCGAGCGCCAGCGCGCCGCGATCGCGCGGGCGCTGGTCACGGCGCCGGACGTGCTGGTCTGCGACGAGGTGACCTCGGCACTGGACGTGTCGGTGCAGGCGGCGATCATCGAGCTGCTGGCGACGGTGCGCCGCGAGCTGGGCACCGCGATGCTGTTCGTGACCCACAACATCGCGCTGGCCCGGGAGGTCGCCGACCGGATCGCGGTGCTGCAGGGCGGCCGGATCGTCGAGCAGGGCACGGTCGACGACGTGCTGGCGAACCCGCAGCACGAGTACACCCGCGAGCTGCTGGAGCACACCCCGAAGATGGCGACCGTCCGGTGAGCACGGCGTCGGCGGTGCGGGGCACCGTGGCGCGCGGGTTCGCCCCGGTCGCCGACGCGTTCGCCGCGGTGCTCGCGGGCGCCACGGGCGGGATGGCGTTCTCGGTGGTCCGGGGCGGTGAGCCGGTCGTGGAGCTGCACGGCGGGCTCGCCGACCCGCTCACCGGACGCCCGTGGGAGGCCGGCACGGTCGCGGTCCTGTTCTCCGGGACCAAGGGGCTCGCCGCCACCGCGTGCGCCGCGCTCGCCGACCGGCTCGACCCGGACGCGCCGGTCACCCGGTACTGGCCGGAGTTCGGTGCGGCGGGCAAGGACCGGGCGACGGTCGGCGACGTCCTGGCGCACACCGTGGGCCTCCCCTACGTCGATCCGGAGCCCGACGTCACGGCCGGGCTCGACGACCGGGCCCAGGCCGCGGTGCTGGCCCGGCAGCCACCGCTCTGGGAGCCCGGGACCCGGGTCGCCTATCACGCCCTGACCTGGGGGCACCTGGTGGCGGAGCTGCTGCGCCGGGCCACCGGGGACGACCCGCGCTCGGTCGTGGAGGACGTCGTCGCCCGGGTGCCGGGAGCCCGGGTGCACCTGGCGACGGCACCACCGGAGCCGGCCCGGATCGTCCGGGAGCCCGGCTACCGGATCTCGACGTTCCTGCACGACGAGCAGCGCCGGCGCACCGTCGAGCGGATGTACCGGGTGCTGCTCGACGACGCCGAGACCGTCAACACCCCGCGCTGGTACCGCTCCGGTGCGCTCGCCGGCGGCGGGGTCGCCGGAGCCCCGGCGGTCGCCCGGCTCTACGCCGCGCTCACCGGCCCGCAGCGGTCACCGGTCCCCCGGGCCGCGCTGGAGCGGGCGTGCCGCACCCACGCCGAGGGGATCGACGCGGTCAACGACCGGCCGCTGCGTTTCGGTCTCGGCTACGAGCTGGCCGACCCGATCGGCACCTACGGCCCGGAGCCGGTCGCGTTCGGCCACAGCGGTGCCGGCGGTGGCCGGCACGGCGCCTGGCCGGGGCACGGGATCGGGTTCTCGTTCCTCAGCAACGAGATGCGCGCCGAGGACACCGACGACCGGGCGTCGGTGCTGCTCGCCGCGCTGCACGCGTGTCTGTGACCCGGCTCAGGCGAAGGACAGGACGTCCTCGGCGGCCAGTCGCGGCAGCCGCGGGTGCCAGGCGTCGTCGCCGGGGTGGCCCAGGTTCACCACGAGCAGGACGCGGTGCTGCCCGCCCGGGAAGAACTCCGCGGTGACGGCGTCGGCGTCGAACCCGGCCATCGGCCCGGTCGCGAGCCCGTGGGCCCGGGCGGCCAGCAGCAGGTAGCCGATCTGCAGGCTCGCGTTGAACCGGGCCATGTCGGCGCGGCCGTCGCGGCCCTGGGCCGCCAGCCCCTCGCGCATGCCCGGCTTCACCGGGAACGTGACCGGCGAGTGCTCGTGGAAGTCGAGGTCCGCGGCGAGCAGCGCGGTCACCGGGGCGGACGCCGTCTTGGCCCGGTTGCCCTCCGCGAGCAGCGGCAGCAGCCGCTCCCGGCCCTGCTCCGAGCGCACGAACGTGACCCGCAGCGGCTGGGTGTTCGCCGCGGTCGGCGGCCACTGGGCCAGCTCCCAGATGCTCCGGAGCTGCTCGTCGGTGACCGGCTCGCCGGTGAACGTGTTCGCGGTGCGCGCCTCGGTGAACAGCGCGGCCCGGCCGGTGTCGTCGAGGACGGGCAGCCGGGCGGGGAACGGGGTCGTGACGGTCATGAACCGTAGAGCGTTCAACTATCGCCGGAGGATTTCGCATTCCGCGGTGAAACGGATCACCCGGTGGCGCAGGCTCCCCAGCGCAGCACCTGGGCCTCGCCGGGCACCAGCTCGATCAGGTCGGTCCCCGAGTTCAGCGCGTCCGGCGGGCAGGTCATCGGCTCGACGGCGACCGCCCGCGACACCGTGACCGCACCGTCGGGGCCCTGGCGCGGGAACTCCGCCGGGGTGAACACCTGCACCCAGCCGAAGGCCGGTTCGGCCCACAGCTCGGTGCCGCCGCCGTCCGGCGCGGTGACCCGGTGCCGGACGTACTCGTCGCGCTCGTCGGGCAGGCAGCCCCCGAACGCGTCGTCGAGCCGGACCTCCGCCATCGGGGTCGCGGAGTAGGGCCGGGTCAGCGGCTGCACCGGGCCGGCCGGGACGCCGTCGGTCAGCGGCAGCCTGGTGCGCGCGGCCAGGGTCAGCTCCAGGTCGTCGGTCGGGACGTCCCCGACCCGCAGGTACGGGTGGAACCCGAGGCCGAACGGGACCGGCGCGGACCCGACGTTCTCGGCGGTGGTCTCGACCGTCAGCCCGCCGGACCCGACGGTGTAGGTGACCATCAGGCGGACCGGCTGCGGCCAGCCCGGCTGGACCGGTGCGACCGCCGTGAGCACGACGTGGTCGCCACCGCGCTCGACGAGCGTCCACGGCACGTGGCGCAGCAGGCCGTGGATGGCGTTCCCGGGCGCCGGCTCGGTCAGGGCGAGCCGCTGCTCGGTGCCGCGGTGCCGCCAGCGCCCGCCGGCCACCCGGTTCGGCCACGGCGCGAGCAGCGCACCCGATCCCTTCGGCGGCCGGGCCGTCGGCGGGTGCGGCTCCAGCCGCAGCCGCCCCGCCTGCTGGAAACCGGCGAGGCCGCCGCCGACCTCGTCGACCTCGGCACGGGCGTCACCGCTGACGATCACGAAGCGCTCACCGCAGGCGTCCATGGGGCGCAGTCTGTCAGCCCGCCAGCGGGGTCGACCGGGCGGCGTCGGCGTCGAGGACCGCGTCCACCCGGGCGGGTGGACCCAGCTCCGCGACGGTGAAGTCGACCCCGGTCCGCCGGGCCAGCCCCACGACGTGCTCGTGGTGGGTGAACAGCAGGACCTGGGCCGTCCCGGCGAGCTCGGCGAGCACCCGGATCGCGGCCGGGGCCCGCTCGTCGTCGAAGGTCATCAGCACGTCGTCGAGCACCACCGGGACCGGCGGCAGACCGGCCGCGACGCGGTCGGCCTGCAGCTGCTCGATCCCGGCCAGCCGCAACGCCAGGTGCACCTGGTCCGCGGTGCCCTCGGACAGCTTCTCCGGGACCAGCTCCTCGCCGTCCCCGCGCACCGCGACCAGCGAACGGGCGCCGCCCCCGGTCCCCGACGGCGGACGGAGCGCGACGAACCGGCCACCGGTGAGGCGTTCCAGCACCGCACCGGCCCGCACCAGCAACGGCGAGGCGTGGCTGCGCTCGTAGGCCTCGAGCTCGCGGCGCAGGATCTCCCGCTGCAGGTGCAGCAGCAGGTAACGCTCCGCGGCCTCGGCGACACCGGCCAGCTCGGACTGGGCGCGGGCGTGCAGGTCGGCGGCGCCCTCGGCCTCCTCCAGCTCCCGGCGGCGGGCCCGCAGGCCGCCCAGCTGCTCGCTCACGCCGTCCTGCTCGGCGCCGAGCTCGGCCTCGTGCGCGTCGGCCCGGTCGCACGCCTCGGCCAGCGCGCCCGGCTCGGTGTCCGGCGCGGACGCGACGAGCTCGTCGGCCTCCAGGTCCGGCGCCGCGGCCGCCAGCAGCCGCGCCTGCTCGGCGATCCGGGCGTCCAGGTCGGCGACCCGCAGCCCGCGCTCGGCCGCCGCACCCAGCCCGCCCGGTTCCATGGCCTCGGTGAGCGCCAGCTCGACGGCGAGCCGGTCCAGCACCGCGCCCGCGGTCGCCGCCGCACGGGCGGCCCGGGCCGCGGACTCCTCGGCGGCGACGATGCCGTCGTCGAGGTGCCCGGCCGACACCGCGGACGTGGTCACCTCCCG
Organism: Pseudonocardia sp. HH130630-07; assembly: GCF_001698125.1. Classification (NCBI taxonomy): domain Bacteria; kingdom Bacillati; phylum Actinomycetota; class Actinomycetes; order Pseudonocardiales; family Pseudonocardiaceae; genus Pseudonocardia; species Pseudonocardia sp. HH130630-07. The sequence continues at coordinate 5,633,361 of NZ_CP013854.1, forward strand.
GACCCGGTCGGCCAGCTCGCCGAGCCGGTCGGCGGCCGCGGTGCCGGTCGGCGCCCGGTCCAGGTGCTGCTCGGCCAGCACCCCGACCGCACGCCGGTGTGCGGTGACCGCGCGTTCCAGGCGGCGGGCCTCGGCGTCGTCCTGCCGGGCCAGGGCGCCGGCCTGCTGGGCGTCGGCGACGGTGTCACGGCGGGTGTCCCAGCCGGAGGGCTCCAGATCCGTCGGCAGCCCGGCGCCGCGCAGCGCGAACCGCCAGCGCTGGGTGGCCAGCTCCCGCTCGTGCCGGGCCGCGTCCGCGGCGCCGCCGGCCCGTTCGGCCTCGCTGCGCAACCGGGTCAGCAGTACCCGGCGGTCCCTGGCGTGCCCGGCCTCGGTGGCCAGGTCCTCCGCCGCGAGCAGCAGCACGTCCAGCGGTGCCCCGTCGCGGGGCCGGCCGGCCGCGGCCAGGGCGGCGGCCAGCGCCCGCTCCTGCTCGTCGGCCTGGTCGCGCAACCGGGCGAGCCGCTCGTCGGCCCGGGACACCTCGTCCTGGGCCCGGACGGCCTCGCCCAGCGCGGCGAGGACGGTGTCGGCGTCGTCCGGGTCGGGGACGGCGACGCCGTGCGTGCGCCACAGCGTCGCCCAGGCCCCGCTCGCGCCGGCGAGCCGTTCGCGGGCCTCGCCGGCCAGCGCCGACGCCGCACCGGCCGCGGTGTCCGCGTCGGTCAGCTCGGCCTCCCGGCGGGCCAGCTCGGCGACCCGGTCCGCAGAGGCGATCATGTCGTCGGCGACCCGGTCGGCCGCGGCGACGGCCGCCGCCAGCCGCCCGGCCGCCATCGGGTCACCCGGCCCCGCCGCCAGAAGGGCGGTCACCGCGTCGTCCCGCTCGGTCCGCGCCGCGGCCAGCGCGTCCGCGCCGACCGGACGGCCCCGCGCGACGACCCCGTCGCGCGCGGCGCGGGCCCGGTCGGCGCGCTCCGCGGCCTCGGCGGCGGAGCGCTCGGCCGCCCGCAGGTCCTGCTCGGCCGCCCGCACCGCGGACCGGGCGGACCGGACCTCGCGCACCGGCGGCGCGAGCACGTCCCCGGCCTCGGCGGGCACCCCGCGGTGACCGGCCGTGGTCAGTGCGGTGCTGCGCCGGGCCATCGCGGCGTCCCGCTCGACGACGGCGGCCCGGCACAGCGCCGCGGCCGAGCCCTCGGCCTCGATCGCGCGGTGGACCTCGGCGACCCGGCCGACCGTCTCGGGATCGAGCCCGCCGGGGACGTCGGCCGCCTCCCGCACCTCGGCCAGCGCCTCGGCGTGCAGCCGCTCCGCCCGCTCCGCCTCGGCCGCCGCGTCGTGCAGCCGGCGGGCGATCGCGTCGAGGTCGCGCGCCCGGTCCGCGGGCAGGTGCACGGCGGCGAGCCGCTCGTCGGCGCTGCGGCCGTCCTCGGCGACCAGCCCGGCCAGCGCCGACTCCGCGCGGCGGTGCAGCTCCGCGGCGTCGGTGCGCAGCCGGGCCGCCCGCTCGGCGTCCGCCCGGCGGGCCTGGGCCGCGGACTCCAGTTCCCGGATCCGGGTCGCGTCGGCCAGCAGGTCCTCGTCCAGGTCCAGCCCGGCGCGCCGGGACCGCAGATCGTCGGCCGCGGCCCGGTGCTCGTCGCGCTGCTCCTCGGCGGCCGCCCGGTCGGCGGTGGCCCGGGTGTACTCGGCCAGTGACGCCCCGTCCAGCGCGGCCCCGGTGGCGCACAACGACGCACGCTCGGCCCGCAGCGCGGCGAGCTCCCGGGCGGGCTCCTGGGCCCGGACCGCCTGCCGGGCCCGCTCGGCCGCGACGGCGGCGGCCCGGCGGGTGCGGGCCAGCTCGGCGGCCCGGCGCTCCAGCCGCTCGATCTCGTCCGCGAGCGCGGTGACCTCACCTGCCCGCGCCATCCGGTCCTCGACCAGCTGCTCGGTCTCGGTGAACCGGGCGAACGCGGCCCGGACGGCGACCGACCGGCTGCCCCGGTGCTCCTTGTAGAGCGCGTCGGCCTCGGCGTCGAGCGCTCCGACCAGTGCCCGGGCGTCCCGCCCCGAGCGGGCGGTGAACACCAGCTCGGCGAGGTCGCCGCCGCCGGCGCAGAGCTTGCGCCCGCCCTCCCGGAGCTGCTCGTGGCCCAGGCCGAAGCCCTCCCGCCAGCGGCGGCGCGCGTCGGCACCGCCGTCGCCCCACGGTGCGACGACCGCGACGTCGCCGTCGTCGTGCAGGCCCCGGGTGGTCCGGCGCAGGACCGCGGCGCCGCCGGGCACCGCGTCGCTCTCGACCCGCGCCGAGACGGCGAGGCGGGCCGGGCTGAACGCGTAGGCGTGCCGGGCCGGGCGCGGCATCCCCCACAGCAGGTCCGACAGGGCGTCGAGCAGGGTGGTCTTGCCGGCCTCGTTCGGCCCGCAGACGATCGTCAGCCCGGTCCCGAGCTCGAGCGAACGCCCCTCGTAGGCGCCGTAGCGTTCGAGGACCAGCGCCCGCAGCCGCGCGGTCGGGTGCCCGGTCACGACGCCTCGCCCGCCATCCGGGACAGCAGCTCCTGCTCCGCCCGGCGGGCGAGTGTCGCGAGGCGGTCGCCGTCGCGCAGGTCGAGCAGGCCCGCCTCGCGCAGGCGGCGGCCCACCTCCCGCTCCAGCGGCGCGGCGAGCTCCCGGATCCGCTCCGGGTCACCGGCCAGCTCGGCGGCCGCGGCACTGACCGCGGCGGTCAGCTCGGGATCGACGGTGAGCGCCTCGGCCGGGGGCCGGGTGCGGTTGCGGACCTTCTCCAGCACCGCACCGGCGGACTCGGCGGCCAGCTCCAGCTCGGTGCGGACCCGCTCGGTGTCGGTCAGCCCGCCGGCGGCGGGGCCGGCGCCGCTCAGCGTCACCTGCGCGACGACGGTGCGCGGCGCCGCCTGCACGCAGCGCTCCCGGACCGCGGCGGTGACCGCGTCGAACACCTCGTCCGCGTCGCCCATCCCGCCGATGTCGACCTCGACCAGCTCCCACCGGGCGACGTCGAGGACCAGGGGCGTCGTCGTCGCCGGGCGGCCCGGTTCGACGTCGACGAGCAGGGCGCCCTTGGGACCGCGTTCCTGCGGGTGCCTGCCCTGCAGGTTGCCGGAGAACGCCGCCCGGTGCGGGCCGTCGCACACCACCCGCTGCTCGTGCACGTGCCCGAGCGCGAAGTACTCGTAGCCGCAGCCGGACAGGTCCTCGGGGCGGCACGGGGCGTAGGTGTCGTGCCGGTCGTCGCCCTGCACCGAGGTGTGCAGCATCCCGGCGTTCACCAGGCCCGGAACCCGGTCGGGGTAGGCGGGCACCAGGTTCTCCAGCACGGCGCGGCGGGCGAACCCCTGCCCGTGCACGGCGAGCCCGAGATCGTCGAGGACGACCGACTCCGGCTCCTCGACCGAGAGCCGGTGGGTGTTCGGCGGCAGCCGCAGCGACCGGGTGATCTCGGACTCCGCGTCGTGGTTGCCGTTGATCAGGAAGACCGGGACGCCCTCGTCGTGCAGCCGGGACAGCTGCCGGACGAAGAACGCGCCGGTCGCGTAGTCCTTCCAGTCCCCGTCGTAGACGTCGCCGGCGAGCAGCAGCGCGTCCGCACGGTGGTCGATCACGGCGTCGACCAGGTTCTCGCAGGCCCGCCGGGTCGCGCCCCGCAGGGTCGCGGCGAGCTCGGAGTCGCCGAGCCGGGCCAGCCCGCGCAGCGGGCTGTCCAGGTGCAGGTCGGCGGCGTGCACCAGACGCAAGGAAGGGACTCCGTAGGGTCGGGGTTCGGGGACGACCGAGTGTAGGAGCTGGCACCGACGGTGACGGCGAGGTGACCCGGCGAGTCGACGTCCGGTCGCGTCGTCGCAGGTCAGGTGGGGCAGACCACACGCGGCGCCGGTCACCTTCGGGGTCGCACCGACCGGTCACGGGGGCAGCATGACGGGGGTCCGACAGCTCCGGTGAGGTCCGGGAGACGATGATCCTGCTCTGCGAACGCTGCTACGCCCCGATCGATCCCGCGCTGGAGCGCCACTACCGGCTCGCGCACATCGACCACGCCGACACGGCCGGCACCGTCGTGTGGCGCGACGCGGTCGTGCACTCCGACGCCTGCCCCGCGGCCGGCGGGGCCACCGGGCGGGACCGCGCCGCATGACCCGGGACCTGCTCTGCGAGCGGTGCTACAACCCGATCGACCGGACCCGGGAGCCGATGCGGGTCCGCACCCACGGCGGTGTCCTGCCCGACGGCGCACCGGTGCGTACCCACGTGCACGCCCTGCCGTGTGCCCGGCCCGACACCGGGGAGTGGGACCGGTCCCGTCGCGGCCTGTCCCCCGCCGCCGTGCGGCACGCCGCCGCGCAGGCCGACCACCGCTGACGGCTCGCCCGGCGACGCCGCCGGCGGGCGCCGTCAGCGGCTCCCGCCGGGATCCCGCTCCTCGCGCTGGTAGACGTCCGGGACGCCGTCCCCGTCGTCGTCGCGGGTCTCGGCGGCGGCGAGCCGCCGGTGGTGCCCGTTGCGGATGCGCAGCAGCACGGTGGCGAGCACGGCCGCGAGCAGCGATCCGCCGAGCACCCCGATCTTCACGTGGTCGTCCTGCGGCGTGCCCGTGCCGAACGCCAGCTCGCCGACCAGCAACGACACCGTGAACCCGATCCCGGCGAGCTGGGCCAGGCCGAGCAGGTCCCACCAGCCGAGGTCCTCCGACAGCTCGGCCCGGGTGAACCGCTGGACCAGCCAGGTGGCGCCCAGCACCCCGATCGTCTTGCCCAGCACGAGGCCCGCGACGATGCCCAGCGTGACCGGGTCGCGCAGCGCAGCCCCGAGGCCGCCGCCGTCGACGACCGACACCCCGGCCGCGAAGAACGCGAAGACCGGGACCGCGAACCCGGCCGAGATCGGCCGCCAGGTGTGCTCGAACCGCTCGTTGAGGACGCCGTGCCGCCCGAGCACCGGGACGGCGAACCCGAGCAGCACGCCCGCCACCGTCGCGTGCACCCCGGAGGCGTGCACCAGTGCCCAGGCCACCGCCGCGAGCGGCAGCAGCAGCCACCAGGCCCGCACCCCGCGGTGCACGGCCAGTGCGAACAGGCCGAGCGGGAGCAGCGAGAGCAGCAGCGGCCCGAAGGAGAGCTCGTCGGTGTAGAAGATCGCGATGATCGTGATGGCCAGGAGGTCGTCGACGACGGCCAGGGTCAGCAGGAACATCCGCAGCGCCGACGGCAGGCTGGATCCGATGACGGCGAGCACGGCCACCGCGAACGCGATGTCGGTGGCCGTCGGGATCGCCCACCCCGCGAGCGCGTCGGGATCGCCGGCGTTGATCGCGACGTAGATCAGTGCCGGAGCGATCATCCCGCCCACCGCGGCCGCGACCGGCAGCAGAGCCCGTCGCGGATCCCGCAGGTCACCGGCGAGGAACTCCCGTTTGAGCTCCAGGCCGACGACGAAGAAGAAGATCGCCAGCAGCCCGTCCGCGGCCCAGGTCGCCAGCGACAGGTCGAGGTGCAGCGCCGCCGGCCCCAGGGTGAACCCGGCCAGGCCGGTGTAGGCGCCGCGCCACGGCGAGTTGGCGAACAGCAGCGCGACGACGGCGGCGCCGACGAGCAGGCCGCCCCCGACCGTCTCGGCCCGGAGCACGTCGGCGACCCGGCGGGCCTCCGGCCAGGTACCGCGGGGCAGCAGGCGGCGGGGGGACTTCGGTGAGGTGCTCACGGCTCTCCGGAGGGGGTCGGCGGGCAGACGTCATCGCACGCCGACCAGACTTCCCGGCACACCGCGGACCACCCTAGCGACCCGCGGCGGCCGGGACGAGCTCAGGCGAGCGCGGCGGCCGCGGCGGCCAGCTCCCGGATCCGGCCGAAGTCCCCGGCCGCGACGGCGTCGGCCGGGGTGAGCCACGAGCCCCCCACGCAGCCGACGTTCGGCAGGGCCAGGTAGTCCGGTGCGGTGGCCACGGTGATCCCGCCGGTCGGGCAGAACCGCAGGTCCGGCAGCGGGCCCGCCACCGACTTGAGGAACGGCCTTCCCCCGGCGGCCTCGGCGGGGAAGAACTTCATCGCCGTGTGCCCGCGCTCGGCCACGGCGAGCATCTCCGAGATCGACGACGTGCCGGGCAGCAGGTCCAGCCCGGAGTCCTCCATCGCGTCGAGCAGCCGCGGCGTCGCGCCCGGGCTGACCAGGAACCGGGCGCCGGCCCGTACCGACAGGGCCACGTCGGCCGGGGTGCGCACGGTGCCGGTGCCGACCACGGCGTCGGGCACCTCGGCGGCGATCCGGCGGACGGCCTCGGCCGCGGCCGGCGTCCGCAGGGTCACCTCGATGACCGGCAGGCCGCCGTCGACCAGTGCCCTGGCCAGCGGGACGGCCGCCGCCGCGTCCTCCAGGACGACGACGGGGACGACCGGGGCCAGGTCCAGCAGCTTCTCGCTCACGGTGTGCTCGGTTCCCTTCCTCTACTGCAGCCTCTTACTGGAACGTGACGGCCGCGCCCTCGTCGGCCGGGCCGACGACGGCCCGGAACGCGGCGAACAGCTCCCGCCCGGCACCGAAGGTCGGGCCGGAGGGACCACCGCGCCGTACGGGTTCGCGGGCGTCGAACTCGTCGGCGTCGACCAGCACCGACAGTGTGCCGTTCAGGGTGTCGACCCGGAGGACGTCCCCGTCGCGCAGCTTCTCCAGCGGCCCGCCGCGGGCGGCCTCCGGGGTGACGTGCAGCGCGGCCGGGATCTTGCCGGACGCCCCGGACATCCGCCCGTCGGTGACGAGGGCGACCCGCTGCCCGCGGTCCTGCAGCACCCCGAGCGCCGGGATGAGCTTGTGCAGCTCGGGCATCCCGTTGGCGCGCGGCCCCTGGTACCGGACGACGGCGACGAGGTCCCGCCCGTCCAGCTCACCGGCGGCGTAGGCCGCGAGCAGGTCGTCCTGGTCGTCGACGACGACGGCCGGCGCCTCGATGTAGCGGTGGTCGGGCTCGACGGCCGAGGTCTTCACCACCGACCGTCCGAGGTTGCCGTGGAGCACCCGCAGACCGCCCTCCGGGGCGAACGGGTCGGCGACCCCGCGCAGCACGGACTTGTCGAGGCTCTCCTCCGGGCCCTCCCGCCAGACCAGCCCGCCGTCCTCGAGGAACGGCTCGCGGGTGTAGCGGTGCAGGCCGGGCCCGTCGACGGTGCCGACGTCGTCGTGCAGCAGACCGGCCGACAGCAGCTCCCGGGTCAGCAGCTGGATGCCACCGGCGGCCCGGAAGTGGTTCACGTCGGCCTGGCCGTTGGGGTAGATCCGGGCGAGCAGCGGCACGACCGAGGACAGGTCGGAGAAGTCGTCCCAGGTGATCCGGACGCCCGCGGCGGCGGCCATCGCGACGAGGTGCATCGTGTGGTTGGTCGAGCCACCGGTCGCCAGCAGCGCGACGATCCCGTTGACGACGGCCTTCTCGTCGACGATCTCGCCCATCGCCATGGAGCGGTCCCCGGCGGCGGCGAGCGCCCGCCGGGCGGTCTCGGCGGTCAGCGCGTCCCGCAGCCCGGTGCCGGGGTTGACGAACGTGGAGCCCGGCAGGTGCAGGCCCATGATCTCCATGAGCAGCTGGTTGGAGTTCGCGGTGCCGAAGAACGTGCAGGTGCCGGGCCCGTGGTAGCTCTGCGACTCGGCGGCGAGCAGCTCGTCGCGACCGGCCTCGCCCGCGGCGAAGAGCTGGCGGACCCTGGCCTTCTCCTTGTTCGGCAGGCCCGAGGTCATCGGCCCGGCCGGGGCGAGCAGCACCGGCAGGTGCCCGAACGACAGGGCGCCCATCACCAGCCCGGGCACGATCTTGTCGCAGACGCCCAGCAGTACGGCCGCGTCGAACATGTCGTGCGAGAGCGCCACCGCGGTGGACATCGCGATCACGTCCCGGGAGAACAGCGACAGCTCCATGCCGGCGCGGCCCTGGGTGATCCCGTCGCACATGGCGGGCACGCCCCCGGCTACCTGAGCGACACCGCCGGCCTCCCGGGCGGCCTGCTTGATCAGCGCGGGGTAGGTCTCGAACGGCTGGTGCGCCGACAGCATGTCGTTGTAGGCGGTGACGACGGCCAGGTTGCGGGCGGGGGACGCGCTCAGCGTGAGCTTGTCGGGACCGCAGGCGGCGACGCCGTGGGCGAGGTTGGAGCACCCCAGCCCGTCCCGGGCCGGGCCGGTGGCGGGACCCGCGGCCGCGGCGGAGCGCACACGCTCCAGGTAGGCGGCCCGGGTCGTGGCGGACCGGGCGACGACCCGCCGGGTGATCTCCTCGACGACGGGGTGGAGCTCCGGGCGGTGCTCGGCGGACGTGGTCACAGCGCGTCGACCTCCTGTGGTGGGTGGATGGCGGGCCGGACGTCGCGGCCGTCGGACGACCGCCTTTCGCACTCTAGCGATACCGTTCTGTACTTACACGACATTAGTGCGGAACGATCAGTGTTTCACCAGCTCAAACCCCTGTGGTTCACTGGACGAATGCGAGGACGCACCCCCACCAGCGCGCCCGCCACCGCGGGCGAGATCTTCCGGCTGGTCCGGGAGGGCGTCGCCGCCACCCGGACCGAGATCGGCCGGGAGACGGGCCTGTCCCGGACCGCCGTCGCGGCCCGGGTCGACCGGCTGCTGGCCGACGGGCTGGTCACCGAGGTCGTCGGCGCGGCCGCGACCGGCGGCCGCCCGGCCGCCCGGCTGGAGTTCCACGCCGCCGGCGGGGCCGTGCTCGCACTGTCGGTCGGTGTGAGCCGTTCCAAGGCCGCCGTCTGCGACCTCGCCGGGACCATCCTGGCGGAGAACGTGATCGACCTGCCGGCGTCGGTCGGCCCGCACCGGCTGCTCGCCGACGCCGTCACCACGCTGGAGAAACTGCTGCTCGACGCGGGCGTCCCCGACTCCGCGATCCGGGGCATCGGACTGTCGATCCCGGGTGCGGTCGACGGCGCGAACGGCTGCTCGGTCGGTGTGCCGGCGCTGCCGGGCTGGGAGCGCGTCGCGCTGCCCCCGCTGCTCACCGAACGCTTCCCGACACCGGTCCGGGTCGACAACGACGTCAACGTGATGGCGCTCGCCGAGCACGACGCCCATCCCGACGTCGGCGACCTGCTCATGGTCAAGATCGGGTCGGGGGTCGGGGCGGGCCTGGTGTCCGGCGGGGCGCTGCAGCGCGGTGCGTGGGGCGCGGCCGGCGAGATCGGGCACACCCCGGTGCAGGACGGCCCCGGCGTCGGCTGCGGCTGCGGCAACGTCGACTGCCTGGAGGTACTGGCCTCCGGCCGGGCGCTGGTCCGTGATCTCTCCGCCGGGCGCCCGGACGGCGAGGTCACCTCGATCGCGGACGTGGTGGACCTGGTCCGGCGCGGCGACCCGGACGCGGTCCGGCTGGTCCGGATCGCCGGGCGCCGGCTCGGCGAGGTGCTCGCCGCGGCGGTGAACCTGGTCAACCCGGCGCTGGTCGCGATCGGCGGCGACCTGGTGGGCGCGTTCGACCCGCTGGTGGCCGGGGTGCGCGAGGCGATCTACCGGCGGTCCATGGCCACCGCCACCCAGAACCTGCGGATCGAGCCGGGCCGCCTCGCCGGGCGCAGTGGTGTCACCGGCTGCGCCATCCTGGTCCTGGACGAGGTGCTCTCCGCCGGTGCCGTCGACGCGACGCTGTCGGTCTGAGTCCCCGGGCCCGGGTCAGCCGGGCGGCGTGCGTATCTGGTCGAACCGCATCGGCCGGGCGACGGTGAACCCCATCGCCGTGTAGAGCCGGATCGCGCCGTCGTTCAGCGCCGACGCGTGCAGGACCGGTCGCTCACCCCGGGCGACGATCCCGGCGACGACCGCGTCGACCAGCCGCCGGGCCAGCCCACGGCCGCGGAACGCCGGATCGGTGCACACGGCGCTGATCTCGGTCGCGCCGCCGGCACCGGCCGGGCCGATCCGCATTCGCTCGCCGGCCATCGCGACCAGTACTCCGCCGCTGCGGATGCCGACGAACCGGCCGAGCTCCGCGGTCCGCGGCAGCCAGGGGCCGGGCCGGGTGCGCTCGGCCAGGGCCGCCATCGCCGGCCGGTCCGCAGGGCCCAGCTCGACGGCGCCGGGGTCCGGGGCACCCGGTACCGCGCGGCCGTCCATCTGGACGCCCGGGAACTCCCGTTCCAGTGCCCACCCGCGCGGGACCCGCGGCGGATCCTCCCCCTCCGCGACCCGCACCACGGCCCGGCCCGGGCCGCTCAGCGCGGCGAGGTCGGCCCAGTCCGCCCCGGACGCCTCGACCGGGAGCCCGCCGAACGGTGAGACACCGGCGTCGAAGCGGGCCGCGGCACCGCGCACCGCACCGAACGTGGCGAGCCGCCCGCCGAGTGCGGCGGGCACGGGACTGCGCAGCGCCGCGTCCAGCGCGGTCTCCAGCGCGGCGGACGACGCGGGCGGGACGGGATCGAGCACCCGTCGATCGTCCCTCCGCACCCGGTGACCGCGCTCCCCGGGTCGGCTACGGTGCCCAGCACGCGACACCGGGGCCGCGGCTCCGGCCCCGCCGCGGGCTCGTCCGCACGGTCGCCGAGCCACTCCCCGCCTCCCGGCGACCCCGCGGCGTCGCCCGGCACCGGTCCCCCACCTCCAACCGAAGGAACCCGTCGATGACCCACGGCCTCACCGACACCGCAGCCCACGACCCGGTGGCCACCGGGGTGTGGTTCGCGCCGGGCCGGGTAAACCTGATCGGCGAGCACACCGACTACAACGACGGCTTCGTGCTGCCGTTCGCGCTGCCGCAGCGCGCCGTGGTCACCGCGGCACCGGCCACCGGTGCGCGCAGCCGGGTCCGCTCGGCCCAGGAGGCCGAACCCGTGGAGTTCTCCGCGGTCACCGCGACCCCCGGTGACGTGCCGGGCTGGGCCGGTTACGTCGCGGGCACCTGCTGGGCCTTCCGCGAGGCCGGCCACCCGATCGGCGAGGTCGACCTGGAGCTGGACTCCGACGTCCCGGTGGGAGCCGGGCTGTCCTCGTCGGCCGCGCTGGAGTGCGCCGTGGGGGTGGCGCTGGCCGACCTGGCCGGGATCGAGCCGGGCCGCACGGAGCTGGCGCGGATCGCCCGGCGCGCGGAGAACGAGTTCGTCGGGGCGCCCACCGGCGGGATGGACCAGATGGCCTCGATGCACGGCCGGGCCGGGCACCTCGTGTTCCTCGACACCCGCGACGACACCGTCGAGCTGGTGCCGTTCGACCTGCACGCGCACGGCCTCGAGCTGCTGGTGATCGACACCCGGGCCCCGCACGCGCACGCCGACGGCGAGTACGGCGCCCGCCGGGCCGACTGCGAGCGTGCGGCCCGCGAGCTGGGGCTGCCCGCCCTGCGCGACGCCACCACCGCGGACCTGGACCGGCTGGACGACGACCGGATCCGGCGCCGGGCCCGGCACGTCGTCACCGAGAACCACCGGGTACTCGCCGTGGTGGAGCTGCTCTCGACCGGGGCGGACCCGCGGGACATCGGTCCGCTGCTCGACGCATCGCACACCTCGATGCGCGACGACTTCGAGATCACCGTGCCGCACGTCGACGTGGCGGTCGAGGCGGCCCGCGAGGGCGGCGCGGTGGGCGCCCGGATGACCGGCGGCGGGTTCGGCGGCTGCGTGATCGCACTGTGCGAGGCGTCGGGGACCGGGCGGGTCGTCGCAGCCGTCGAGAGCGCCTACGCGGCACGGGGCTGGACGGCGCCCGCGGTGTTCGCGGGCACCCCGAGCGACGGTGCGGGCCGCCTCTCTTAGGGTTTCGAAGTACGTATCGGAGGTTGTATCGTGCGGAATGGTCCGTGTCCCGCGGACCGACAGGCACAACAACACCCGTGAGACCGAGGAGCCGGCCCGTGCCGCACCACCACCTGCCCGTCATGGGGCCCGCCGACATCGTCGTGTTCGGCGGTACCGGCGATCTCGCGATGCGCAAGCTCCTGCCGGCGCTCTACCTGCGCGACCGGGACGGCCAGCTGGGCACGGACACCCGGGTCGTCGCCGTGTCGCGCTCGGGCCTGGACGTCGCCGGGTACCGCGACAAGGTCGACTCGGAGCTGCGCCGCACGGCGCCGCGCTGGGCCGGCCCGGACGCGTGCGACGACGGCGCCGTGGTGGACCGGTTCCTCGCCCGGCTGCACCACGTCACGCTCGACGTCGCCGACGACGACTGGTCCCAGCTGGCCGAGCTGCTCGGCCCCGCCGACGACCGGACCCGGGTGCTCTACCTCGCGTCGGCGCCGCAGCTGTTCGGGCGGATCTGCGTCGGCAGCGCCGAGGCCGGGATCATCGACGAGCGCACCCGCGTCGTGCTGGAGAAGCCGCTCGGCCACGACCTGGCCTCCGCGCAGGCGATCAACGACGAGGTGGGCTCGGTCTTCGCCGAGGAGCAGATCTACCGGATCGACCACTACCTCGGTAAGGAGACGGTGCAGAACCTGCTGGTCCTGCGCTTCGCCAACTCGCTGTTCGAGCCGCTGTGGAACGCCGGCCAGATCGACCACGTCCAGATCACCGTGTCCGAGTCGATCGGCGTCGGGAACCGCGCGGACTACTACGACGGATCCGGCGCGCTGCGGGACATGGTCCAGAACCACCTGCTGCAGCTGCTGTGCCTGGTCGCGATGGAACCGCCGGCCCGGATCGACGGCGAGGGCGTCCGGAACGAGAAGCTGAAGGTCCTGCAGTCGCTGGCGCCGCTCGACGGTGCCGACGTCGTCCGGGACACCGTCCGCGGCCAGTACGTCGAGGGCCTGGTCGACGGCACCGCCGTGCCCAGCTACGCCACCGAGCTCGCCGAGTCCCGGGCGGGCACCCCGCGCGAGCGGGACCACTCCGACACCGAGACGTTCGTCGCGCTGCGGGCCGAGGTCGCCAACTGGCGCTGGGCCGGGGTGCCGTTCTACCTGCGGACCGGCAAGCGGCTCGGTACCCACGCGTCGGAGATCGTCGTCCAGTTCAAGCCGGTCCCGCACTCCATCTTCTCCGGCTTCGACGGGGAGTTCCCGGCGAACCGCCTCGTCATCCGGCTGCAGCCCGACGAGGGCGTCCGCCTGCACCTGACGGCCAAGGAGCCGGGCCCCGGCGGCATCCGGCCGATCCCGGCCCCGCTGGACCTGTCGTTCGCCCGGACCTTCGGCGACCGGCTGCCGGACGCCTACGAGCGGCTGCTCATGGACGTGCTGCGGGGCAACCCCACGCTGTTCATGCGCCGCGACGAGATCGAGGCCGCGTGGACCTGGGCCGAGCCCGTCCTGCGCAGCTGGGAACGCACCGGCCAGCGGCCGCGGCCCTACGCCGCGGGCAGCACCGGCCCGGCGGCGGCCACCGCGCTCATCGAGCGCGACGGCCGGTCCTGGCACGAGGACTACTGAGGGCCCGCGGCGGGCACCCGGCGGCGGGTGCTCTCCCGCAGCACGACGTGCCCGCCGATCACGATCCGCTCGTCCTCGGCGGCGGCGGTGGCGTCGGAGTCGAGAGCCAGCTCCAGTGCCGACCGGCCCATCTTCACCAGCGGGAGCGCCACCGTCGTCAGCAGCGGGCGCACGTCGCGCAGGGTCGGGATGTCGTCGAACCCGGCGACGGCGACGTCCTCGGGCACCCGCAGGCCGGAGTCCCGCAGCGCGGAGACCGCGCCGAGCGCCAGCACGTCGTTGACGACGAACAGACAGTGCCCGGCGATCGCCCCGTCGACGGCGAGCCCGGCCGCGGCGGCGTACCCGCCGTCGCGGTCGAAGCGTGACTCGACGATCCGGTCCGGCGCCAGTTCGAGGCCCAGCTCGGCGAGTCCCAGCGCGAAGCCCTCGGCCCGGTCGCGGGCGGTGAGCAGGTCCTCCGGCCCGGCGAGCACGGTGAACTCGCGGTGCCCCAGCCCGTACAGCGACCGGGCGAGCGCGGCCGCGGCGAACCGGTTGTCCACGACGACGGTGGGCACCTCCAGCACGTCCTGCCCGATCGCCGCGACCGAGCCACCGTCCCGGCGGATCGCCGCGAGCTCACCGCGGACCAGGCTCGTGTGGCCCGGGCGCGAGCTGCGCGACCCGGCGAGCACGACCGCCCGTACCCGCTGCCTGCGCAGCATCTCCACCAGGTTCAGCTCGCGGTCCACGTCGCGCTCGGAGCTGGCCACCGTCACCAGCAGCCCGCGATCGGCCGCCGCGGACATCACGCCGGAGGCGATCGCGGCGAAGTACGGGTCGGCGATGTCGTGCACGACCAGCCCGACGGTCGTCGACCGCCCCCTGGCCATCGCCTGGGCCTGCGCGTTGGGGGTGTAGTCCAGGTCGGCCGCCGCGGTGAGGACGCGCTCGGCCAGCTCCGGCGCGACCGTGCGGCCGGCGCTGCCGTTCAGCGCCCGCGACGCCGTGGCGAGCGAGACCCCGGCGCGGCGCGCCACGTCAGCCAGAGTGGTCACCAGATCTCCCTCTCCCGCCACCGGCGGATCAGCCTAGGCGATCCGCCGACCCGGCCGACTCCGGCACGCGTGCCTGTGGCGTGCTCGACTCCCGCACGACGAGCTCGTGCCCGACCTCCACGTGCTCGGCCGCGGAGTCCGCGCCGCCCCCGATCCGGCGCAGCAGCATCGCCACCGCCGACTCGGCGATCCGGCGCCGGTCGACCCAGACCGAGGTCAGGGCCGGATGGCAGTAGACGGCTTCCTCGACGTCGTCGAACCCGGCGACGGCGACGTCGTCCGGCACCCGGATCCCCCGGCTGCGCAACCCGGCGAGCAGGCCGACGGCCAGCGCGTCGTTGAAGCAGAACACGGCGTCGGGCAGCTCCGGCAGGGCACACAGCCGGTCGGCCGCTCCGACCCCGCGGCGGCGGTTGAACCCGGCCGTCGGCACCACCAGGTCGTCGCCGCCCAGGCCGGCGGCGGCCAGCGCCTCGCGGTAGCCGCGCAGCCGCAGCGAACCGGTGCTCCGGTCCGCGCCGGTGGGGGCGCCGACCGCGGCGATCCGCCGCCGGCCGAGCCCGATGAGGTGCTCGGTGGCCTCCCGGGCGGCCGCCACGTTGTCGATCACGACCCGGTCCACCCCGTCGGGCAGCTCGCTCTCACCGAGCAGCACGGTCGGCAGGTGCGCCGCCGAGTCCGCCAGCTGGGACACCGACAGCGCGAGCGGGCTCAGCACCAGCCCGTCGATGGCGCCCTCGCGCACCCCGCGGGCGGCCTCGGCCTCACGGGCCGGGTTCCCGTGCGTCTCGTCGAACAGGACGGCCGCGCCCTGCGCGGACGCGACGTCGGTGAGGTCGCTGGCCAGTTCGGCGAAGTAGGGGGCGGACAGGCTCGGCACGGCGACGGCGATCACCCCGGTCCGGCCGGTCCGCAGGGTGCGCGCCGCGTTGTTCGGGCGGAACCGCAGCAGCTCGATCGCCCGCTCGACCCGGGCGCGCAGCTCGGGCGACACGTGCTCGTACCCGTTGACGACGTTCGAGACCGACTTCTGGGAGACCCCCGCCACGCGGGCGACGTCGACCATCCGCGGCCGCTCGGACGCTTCTCCCGGGCTCCGCTCCACTTCCCCGTCCTCCCTGCTGTACCGGCCCGCCTGCCCCACCGCACCGGACTCGGCTGTACAGCGTAGAAGGTAGATGTTTGGGATTGCTGGTCGCACCTTGTTCGCCGGGTTTTCTTCGTAGTAAATTTCGCTCGTTGGGACGACGCCGGTCCCGCTCGACGGGCGGCGGCGGCCCCTCCGGAGCCCGTGACCGGGCCCGGCCGTCCGCCGTGTGCGGGCGGCCCACCAGACGTTTCCGACTCCGCCGATCGGAGCAGTGCACGTGCTCGTAGACCACCCCCGCCCGCAGCTCGTACGGCCGCACCGCCAGGACCTGTGCGGCGAGTGGGAGTTCGCCTTCGACGACTCCGACGCCGGACTCGACCAGGGCTGGGCGACCACCGCCGAGCCGTTCGACCGGACCATCCAGGTGCCGTACCCGTTCGAGTCCCGCGACTCCGGCATCCACGATTCCACACCGCACCCGGTCGTCTGGTACCGCCGGACGGTCCGGCTCGACCCGCCCGCACCCGGTCACCGGCTGGTCCTGCACTTCGGCGCGGTCGACCACCACGCCACGGTCTGGCTCGACGGCGCGCGGCTCGGCGAGCACCGGGGCGGGCACACGCCGTTCGCCCTGGACGCCACGGACGCGTTCGTCGCCGGCGCCGACCAGGTGCTCGTCGTGCGGGCCGAGGACCGCCTCGACGCCGCCCAGCCGCGCGGCAAGCAGGGCTGGCGCGACGACCCGCACGTGATCTTCTACCACCGCACGACCGGGATCTGGCAGCCCGTCTGGGCCGAGACCGTCCCGGCCCGCCACATCCGCGAGCTGCACTGGACACCGGATGTCGCCGGGGCGTCGGTCCGCTGCGAGGTCGACCTGTCCCGCCCACCCGCGACCGACCGTCCGCTGCGGGTCCGGGTCCGGCTGAGCACCGCCGACGGCACCACACTGGCCGACCAGACCGTGCTCGCCGACCGGCGGCGGATGGTGTTCGACGTGGCGGTCCCGGCGCTGCGGCACGAGATGAACCGCGACGAGCTGCTCTGGTCGCCGGAGCGGCCGAACCTCGTCGACGCGACCGTCGAGGTCCTCGACGGCGGCACCGACGGCGGCACGGTCGTCGACACCGTGGACTCCTATCTCGGGCTGCGCGAGATCCGCGTCGAGGACGGCCGTTTCCTGCTCAACAACCGCCCGGTCTTCCTGCGCCTGGCGCTGTCGCAGGGGTACTGGCCGGACTCGCACCTGGCCGCCCCGGCCCCGGACGGCCTGCGCCGCGAGGCCGAGCTCGCCAAGGAGCTCGGGTTCAACGGGATCCGGATCCACCAGAAGATCGAGGACCCCCGGTTCCTGGCCTGGTGCGACCGGATCGGCCTGCTCGTGTGGGCGGAGATGCCGAGCGCGTACGAGTTCGGCCCGGACGTCGTGGAGCAGGTGGCCGCGGAGTGGCTGGAGTCGGTCCGCCGGGACCGCAGCCACCCGTCGATCGTCACCTGGGTCCCCATGAACGAGAGCTGGGGGGTGAGCGACGCGGCGTCGGTGCCCGAGCAGCAGCACCACCTGCAGGCGCTCTACCACCTGACGAAGGCCGTCGACGGCTCCCGGCCGGTCATCTCCAACGACGGCTGGGAGCACGCGCGCAGCGACATCGTCGGGGTGCACGACTACGCCCCGCACGGCGACCTGCTGCGCGAGCGCTACGGCGACCGCGCGTCGGTCGAGCGGGCGCTCGACGACCGCTGGCCCGGCCCGCGCCGGGTGCACCTGCGCGGGCACCGGTCGGACGCCGGCGCACCCGTCGTGCTGACGGAGTTCGGCGGGCTCAGCTTCGCACCGGCCGCCGACGAGAGCTGGTTCGGCTACGCCACGGTGACCTCGCCGGAGGAGCTGGAGGAGCGGCTGCGCGGCCTGTTCGACGCCGTCCACGACAGCCCCGACCTGGCCGGGTTCTGCTACACCCAGCTCACCGACACCGAGCAGGAGCGCAACGGTCTGGTGACCGAGGACCGCAAGCCCAAGCTGCCGGTGGACGTGTTGCGCGACATCATCACCCGTCCGTCCCAGGCGGTCCCGACCGAAGCCACCGAAGCCAGCCGGCGGGTCGCCCCGACCGTCGCCTGAGTCCCGGCCGTCCCGGCCGGGGCCCCTCCCCCATCCCGCAACCAGCCCGCTGCGCGACGTAACGACGCGACGCCAGGAGGTCCACGACGTGAGCATGGTCAACGAGCTGCGCGGCCTGCGCAGCAGTGCGCGCGGAGCGCCGCCAGGGGCACGCCCCCGCAACGACCGGGCGGCGCTGGGCTTCCTCGCCCCGTGGTTGCTCGGCCTGACACTGATCACCATCGGCCCGATGGCCATGTCGCTGTACCTGTCGTTCACCGACTACAACCTGCTGCAGGACGCGAACTTCACCGGCCTGACCAACATCGAGCGGATGACCACCGACGTCCGGCTGTTCCGCTCGCTCGGTGTCACCACGCTCTACGTGCTGATCTCGACCCCGGTCCAGCTGGCGGTGGCGCTCGCGCTGGCGCTGTTGCTGGACCGGGGGCTGCGCGGGCTGGCGCTCTACCGCTCGATCTTCTACCTGCCGTCGCTGCTCGGCGCGAGCGTCGCGGTGGCCGAGCTGTGGCGGCGCACCTTCGGCAGCGACGGGCTGGTCAACCAGATCCTCTTCGCGGTCACCGGGATCGAGGGCCCCGGCTGGGTGTCCAGCCCGAGCACCGCACTCGGCACGCTGATGCTGCTGCACGTCTGGACGTTCGGCGCACCGATGGTGATCTTCCTGGCCGGGCTGCGCCAGATCCCGGCCTCCTACTACGAGGCCGCGTCGGTGGACGGCGCCTCGCGGCTGCGGCAGTTCCGGTCGATCACCCTGCCGCTGCTGTCCCCGATCATCTTCTTCAACCTGGTGCTCGGGATCATCAACTCGTTCCAGTCGTTCACCCAGGCGTTCATCATCTCGGGCGGGAACGGGGGGCCGTCGGACTCGACCCTGTTCTTCACGCTCTACCTGTACCAACAGGGATTCGTGAACTTCAACATGGGCTACGCGTCCGCGCTCGCCTGGCTGCTGCTGATCATCATCGCCGCCTTCACCGCCATCAACTTCTGGGCCTCGAAGTATTGGGTGTTCTATGACGACTGAGCTGACCGACGCCGCCCGGCTCACTCCCGCCGAGCCCGGACCACCCACGACCACCCCCGTGACCGCAGGCCCGCCCGGTGGCGCGGCATCGCCGCGCACGCCCTGCTGATCGTCTCCGCCCTGGTGATGCTGTACCCGGTGCTGTGGATGATCGCCAGCTCGTTCCGTCCGGAGACCGAGATCTTCCGCCGGTTCGGACTGTTCGTCGACACCTTCGACATGACGCACTACCCCGAGGGCTGGGACGCGCTGTCCGCCCCGTTCAGCACCTACCTGCTGAACTCGGCGATCGTGGTGTTCGGCACCGTGCTCGCCAATCTCGTGTCCTGCTCGATGGCGGCGTACGCGTTCGCCCGACTGACCTTCCCGTTCCGGCGGACCGCGTTCGCCATCATGCTGCTGACCATCATGCTGCCGATCCACGTGGTGATCGTTCCGCAGTACGTGCTGTTCGCCCAGCTCGGCTGGATCAACACCTTCCTGCCGCTGATCGTGCCGAAGCTGCTGGCGACCGACGCGTTCTTCGTGTTCCTGATGGTGCAGTTCATCCGGGGCATCCCGCGCGAGCTCGACGAGGCCGCCCGGATCGACGGCGCCGGGCACGCCCGGATCTTCGCCCAGGTGATGCTGCCGCTGATGGTCCCGGCCCTGGCGACGACCGCGATCTTCACCTTCATCTGGACCTGGAACGACTTCTTCTCCCAGCTGATCTTCCTCACCGACCCGAACCTCTACACGGTCCCGGTCGCGCTGCGGTCGTTCATCGACGCCCAGTCGGAGAGTTCCTACGGCCCGCTGTTCGCGATGAGCGTCGTCTCCCTGGTGCCGATCTTCCTCGTCTTCCTGTTCGGGCAGCGCTTCCTGCTGCGCGGCATCGCGACCACCGGAGGCAAGTGATGCCGATCAGCCGTCGCCTATTCCTCGGCGGGATGGCCGCCGCCGGGGCGGCACTGGCCGGGTGCGGGGTCGCCCGGCCCACGACCGACCTGACCCTGTCCACCGAGCCGGTCACCCTGCGCTGCGCCTGGTGGGGCTCGGACAACCGGCACGAGCGGACCTTCAAGGCCATCGAGGCCTTCCAGCGCCGGTACCCGAACATCACCGTCCGCGGGGAGTTCAACGAGTTCGGCGGGTACTGGAACCGGATGGCGACGGCCTTCGCGGCCAACGACGCACCGGACCTCCTGCAGAACGACGAGCTCTACGTCCGGTCCTACGCCGACCGCGGTGCGCTGTTCGACCTCGGGGCGCTGAGCGCACAGCTCGACACCTCGCAGTACCCGGAGACCGCACTGGACACCGGCCGGGTCCAGGACGTGCTCTACGCGCTGCCCTGCGGCACCGGTGCCCGCACCATCGTCACCAACGTCGCGGTGCTCGACCGGCTGGGCATGGACCTGCCCGACGACCTGACCTGGACCTGGGACGATCTGCGCGCCTTCGGCGAGGAGATCAACCGCCGCTCCGGCGGGGAGGTCTGGGGGATCGACCGGCTCTCCATCGACACCCACAACATCGCGGTGTGGGCCCGCCAGCACGGCGCGGACCTCTACGACGAGATCGGCAACGTCATCCTGCCGCCCGAGCTGCTCGCGCAGTGGTGGGGCTACCTCAGGGAGCTGACCGACAGCGGCGCGTCGCCCCCGCCGTCGGTGCAGGTCGAGTCGCTGACCGCCACGCTGAGCCAGCTCCCGATCGTCAACGGGTCGGCCGTGATGACCGGCATGTTCAGCAACGAGATCACCGGGGTGCAGGCCGCGGCGCCGGACACCGAGCTGCGCCTGCTGCGGTTCCCCCGGACCCGCGGCTCGGACCGGATCGGGCTGTTCTACAAGCCCTCCATGTACTGGTCGGTGTCCGCGGCGAGCGAGCACCCGGCCGAGGCCGCACTGCTGCTGGACTTCTTCTCCAACGACACCGAGGCCACCGACATCCTCGGTACCGAGCGCGGCGCCCCGCCGAACTCCGCCGTGCTCGACCGGCTCCGGCCGACGCTCGCGCCGCCGGCCCGCCAGGCCAGCGACTACGAGCAGGCCCTGCAACCGCTGGTCGGCGAGCCCTCCCCGCTGACGCCGCCCGGCGCCAGCGGGTCCGGGTCGATCGCCCAGCGCTACTACACCAACGTGATCTTCGGAAGCTCCACGCCCGAGCAGGCCGCGGCCGGGTTCATCGAGGAGCTCCGGCTGACCGTCGACACGGCACGCGGCTGACGCGTGCACGAGGAGGACACATGACCGCATCCCCGACCGGCCCGGCGAGGCGCGTGGTGCTGGTGGGCGCCGGCGGCATCGCCGAGGGCTCCCACCTGCCGGCGCTGCGTGACGCCGGGGTCCGGCTCGTCGGCGTGGTCGACGCCGACGCGCAGCGGGCCGCCGACGTCGCCGCGCGCTGGGGGGCGGACACCAGCGGGACCGACCTGGACGCCGTGCTGGCCGCCGAGCGCCCCGATCTCGCGGTGGTCGCCACACCGCCGGTCGCGCACCGCGACACCGTCGTCCGCTGTCTGCGGGCCGGCGCCTGGGTCTGGTGCGAGAAGCCGCCGGCGGTGTCGCTGGCCGAGTACGACCTGATGGCGGCCGCGGAGTCCGAGGGCGGCCCCTACGTCGGCTACGTGTTCCAGCACCGCTTCGGCTCGGCCGCACGGACCTTCCGCGAGCAGGTGCGGGACGGGTCGCTCGGCCGTCCGCTGGTCGCGGTCTGCCACACCCTCTGGTACCGCGACGAGGAGTACTACGCGGTGCCGTGGCGGGGCAACTGGGAGACCGAGGGCGGCGGCCCGGCGATGGGCCACGGGATCCACCAGATGGATCTCACGCTGTCGCTGCTCGGCGACTGGCACCAGGTCACGGCGACGGCGTCGACCCTGGCCCGCGACGTGGCGACCGAGGACGTCTCAATGGCGGTGGTGACCATGGAGTCGGGCGCGCTCGTCTCCGTCGTCAACAGCGTGCTGTCCCCGCGCCAGGAGAGCTACCTGCGCTTCGACCTGACCGACGCGACCGTGGAGGTGTCGCACCTGTACGGCTACGACAACAGCGACTGGACCTGGACCCCGCGGCCCGGCATCGACCCGGAGCGCGCCGCGGCCTGGCTCCCCGGCACCGACCTGCCCAGCTCGCACGCCGCCCAGCTGACGACGTTCCTGGACGCGATGGACCGGGGCGAGCGGCCACCGGCGTCCGGTGCGGACGGCCGGCGCAGCCTGGAGCTGATCACCGGGCTCTACCGCTCGGCCATGACCGGGCGCCCGGTCCGGCGCGACGAGCTGGGCCCCGGTGACCCCTGGTACGACGCACTCGACGGCGGCGGGGCCTACCGGCCCGGCACGCTCCCCACCGACACCCCGGAGGTCGTGCGATGACCGCGACACAGGTGACCCGCTCGGGCCGATCCGTCGGCGATCTCACCGTGACCCACGAGCACGGGCTCGCGCTCGGCGTCGGGCACACGGCGAGCTGAAGTGGTTCGTGCGCAACGACCCGTTCCCGGCGATCGCCCCCTCCCCCGCGTTCCACGACCCGATCGTGCTCGGCGACGGCGAGACGATCGAGCTGCGGCACCGCTACGTCATCGCCGACGGCGTGCGGGAGCCCGACGAGCTGGCCGGGTGGGCCGGGGAGTTCGGGGACACCGCGGGCTTCGCCGGGCCGCACCGGGACGGGGGGACCGCATGACGGCGCCGTTGCCGGGCGGGGTCGCGCTCAGCGCCCTGCAGGTCTACCCGTGGGAAGCCGCCGACGGGATCTGCGGCGGCAGCCCGCACATGCACCTGTGCTGCACCGAGGCCTACATCGTCACCGGCGGCGCCGGGCGGTTGCAGACGCTCACCACCTCCGGGTTCGCCGAGCAGTCCCTCGGCCCCGGCGACGTCGTCTGGTTCACCCCCGGCACGATCCACCGCGCGGTCAACGACGGCGGCCTGGAGATCCTGGTGCTGATGGAGAACTCCGGCCTGCCGGAGTCCGGCGACGCGGTGCTGACCCTGCCGCCGGACCGGCTCGCCGACCGCGCGTCCTACGACCGGGCGATCGACCTCGCCGGGCCGGACGATCGGCCGTCGCCGGACCGGGCCCGGGAGCGCCGTGACCTCGCCGTCGCCGGGTTCACCGAGCTGGCGGCCGGTGACGGGGCCGCGCTGGCGGCGTTCCACTCCGCGGCGGTCCGGCTCACCCAGCCGTTCCTGGACCGCTGGCGGGAGCGGTGGGCCGCCGGCGCCGGTGCCGCGGCGGCCCGCACCGCGGACCGCATCGAGGCGCTGCGCGGTGGCGACGGCAGCCACCTGGCCCACGCGCAGGTGCACCGCCAGGACCGGCCCCCGCAGGAGGTGCTCGGCATGTGCGGGCGGCTGGCGCCCTACAAGGCGTCCTGACCGCCGCCGGCGTCGCGGCAGCGGGCGGCCGAGTAGAGGTGGGAGTCGGGGAAGTGCCGCGCCGCCAGCGCCTCCCCCACGATGATCACGGCGGTGCGCTCGATCCCCGCCTCGCGCACCGCCTTCGGCAGGGCCTCCAGGGTCCCGCGCAGCACGATCTCGTGCGCCCGGGAGGCGTGCGCGACGACCGCGGCCGGGCAGTCCCCGCCGTAGGCCGGGGCCAGCGCGTCGACCACCTCGTCGATCCGGTGCACCGCGAGGTGCAGGACGACCGTGCCGCCGGCCCGGCCCAGCTCGGCCAGTCCCTCGTCGTCGGGCATCGGCGTCGCGCGGGCAGCGATCCGGGTCAGGGTCACCGTCTGCGCGACCGTCGGCACCGTCAGCTCGCGGCCCAGCGCGGCGGCCGCGGCGGCGTAGGCCGGCACCCCGGGGCACATGTCGTAGGGCACGCCCTCGGCCTCGAGCCGGCGCATCTGCTCGGCCACCGCCGAGAACACCGAGGGATCGCCGGACGCCAGGCGCGCGACGTCGAGCCCGTGCCGGTGCGCGCGGACCATCTCCTCGACGATCTCGTCCAGCGTCATCAGCGCGGTGTCCACGGTGCGGGCGCCGGGCGGGCACAGCTCCAGCATCTCCGGCGGGACCAGGCTGCCGGCGTAGAGGCACACCGGCGACGCGGCGATGAGGTCGCGCGCCCGCAGGGTCAGCAGGTCCACCGCGCCCGGCCCGGCGCCGACGAAGTGCACGGTCATCCCTGTTCCCCCTCGGTACGGGTCCAGCTCCAGATCGTCACCGGCATCGACGGCCGCCACCCGTCGAACCCGCCGACCGGCTCGGCCCGGGCCACCTGGACCCGGACGAGGTCCCCGCCGTGCGTGGCGTGCGCCGCCGCGAGCACCGCCTCGCTCTGCACGGTGACCGCGTTCGCGACCAACCGGCCGCCGGGGCGCAGTGCAGCCAGGCAGGCGTCGAGCACACCGGGGCGGGTCAGGCCGCCCCCGACGAACACGACGTCCGGCGGCGCGAGACCGGCGAGCGCGTCCGGCGCGCGGCCGGTGACCACCCGCAGGTCGGGGACCCCGAGCGCGGCCGCGTTCGCCGGGATCCGGGCGGAGCGCTCCGGGTGGGACTCCACGGCGACCGCCCGGCAGTCCGGGTGCGCCCGCATCCACTCGATCCCGATCGAGCCGGACCCGGCACCGACGTCCCAGAGCAGCTCACCGGCCCGCGGCGCCAGGTGGGCGAGGGTGACCGCGCGGACCTCGCGCTTGGTGAGCTGGCCGTCGTGGGCGTAGGCGTCGTCCGGCAGTCCCGGGGTCTCCCCGGGCGGCCGGGTCCCGGGATCCGGCACGCACTCGACCGCGACGACGTTGAGCGGGTCGGCATCGCCGCGCCAGCCGCGTGCGGTGCCCGTGACCGACCGTTCGTCGTCGGCGCCGAGGCGTTCGAGCACCGTCATCGCCGAGCCGCCCCAGCCCGCGGCGACCAGCAGCTCCGCGATCGCGGCGGGCGATCCGGCACCGGCGGAGAGCACCAGCAGCCGGGCGCCAGGGGCGAGCACCCGGCGTACCCGGTCCAGCGGCCGCCCGACCACCGACAGCACCCGGACCTGCTCGGCGCCCCAGCCCAGCCGGGCCCTGGCGAGCGCGACCGAGGAGGGGTGCACGAGCACGCGCAGCCGTTCCGGCCCGGTGATCCGGGCCAGGGTGGCGCCGATCCCGAAGAACATCGGATCGCCGGAGGCGAGCACCGCGACCCGCTGCTCGGCGACGTCGTCGAGGATCGCGGGCAACGCGGGGACCAGCGGGGACGGCCACGCCCGGCGGACGCCGCGGACGTCACCGGTGGGGAGCAGATCGAGCTGGCGACGGCCGCCGAGCAGCACCTGCGCCTCGCACAACGCCGTCCGCGACGGCTCGGGCAGGCCGGCCCAGCCGTCCGCACCGATCCCGACGACGGAGACGACCGGGTCACCCATCGGTCTTGTCCGTGACCCCGGCGCTGTCGAACGTCGCGACGTCCGCCATCGCCCGGGCGACGCCCTGCAGCACCGGCAGCGCGAGCAACGCCCCGGTCCCCTCGCCGAGGCGCATGTCCAGCTCCAGCAGCGGCACCAGCCCGAGACGCTCCAGCGCGATCCGCCCGCCCGGTTCCGCCGACCGGTGCCCGGCCAGGCAGTACCCCGCCGCCGCCGGCGCGAGTGCCGTCGCGACCAGCGCGGCGGACCCGGCGATCACCCCGTCCAGGAGCACCGGGGTGCGCAGCGCGGCCGCGCCGAGCACGAAGCCGGCGAGCCCGGCGTGCTCCAGCCCGCCGACGGCGGCGAGCACCCCGAGCGGATCGGCCGGATCGGGCCGGTGCAGATCCAGCGCGCGGCGCACGACCTCGGTCTTGCGGGCCAGCGTCTCGTCGTCGATCCCGGTGCCGCGGCCGGTCACCTCGGCCGGGTCGGCCCCGGTGAGGGCGCAGACCAGGGCGGCCGCCGCGGTGGTGTTGGCGATGCCCATGTCCCCGGTCAGCAGGCACCGGTTCCCCGCGGCGACGAGGTCACGCGCCACCTCGACCCCGTGCTCGACGGCCGCCACCGCCTGCTCCCGGGTCATCGCCGGGCCGGAGGTCATGTCCGCGGTGCCCCGGGCCACCTTGCGCGGCAGCAGGCCCGGCACCGGGTCCAGGTCGGCGGCCACCCCGACGTCGACGACCTGCACCTCGGCCCCGAGCTGGCGGGCGAAGGCGTTCACGACGGCGCCGCCGTCGAGGAAGTTCGCCACCATCTGCACGGTGACCTCCTGCGGCCACGGCGTGACGCCCTGGGCGTGCACCCCGTGGTCGGCCGCGAACACCGCCACCGCGGCCGGGGCGGGTACCGGGGGCGGCACCGTCCCGGTGATCCCGGCGAGTGCGACGGCGACGTCCTCCACCCGCCCCAGTGCCCCGCGCGGCATCGTCATCCGGTCCAGCCGGTCCCGGGCGGCGGCGCGGGCCGCGGCGTCGGTCGGGGTGATCGCCGCGACGGTGGAGTCCAGCAGCCGGGCCGGACCGGCGCCCGGGAGCCCGCGGGCGCCCCAGGTCTCCTGGTGCACCGCCCAGTCCAGCGGGCGGCGCCGGGCCCAGCCGTGCGCCTCCAGCTCGGGCCGGTCGGCGAACCCGTCGACGTGCCCGACGCACAGGTAGGCGACGATCTCGACGTGCGCGGGCAGGCCGAACAGGTCGTGCACCGCCGCGAGTCCGTCGTCGTCGAAGAAGCTGACCCAGCCGACGCCGAGTCCCTCGGCGCGGGCGGCGAGCCACAGGTTCTGCACGGCGAGCGCCGCGGAGTAGGTCCCGGTCTCCGGGCGCTGGTGGCGCCCCAGGGTGTGCCGGCCGCCGCGGGTCGGGTCCGCGGTGACGACGACGTTGAGCGGGGTCTCCAGGATCGCCTCGACCCGGATGCCGCGCAGCGCGTCGGCCCGGGCCGCCGGGAGCGACGCGGCGAAGCGGTCGCGGTGCTCGGTGACCAGGCCGTGCACCCGTTCCCGGGTGGCGCGGTCGCGGACGAGCACGAAGTCCCACGGCTGGGACAGCCCGACGCTGGGGGCGGCGTGCGCAGCGGCGAGCACCCGGGTGAGGACGCCGTCGTCGACCGGGTCCGGGCGGAACCCGGTGCGGACGTCACGGCGGGAGTGCAGCACCTCGTAGAAGTCAGCGGATTCAGTGTGGCCCGGCACCCGTGACCTCCCGGTGTCCTCGTCGCGACGGCGTGGCGAGACGACCACACGCCCGCACAGGTGGTCAACCGACGGGCCGGGGCCGGTCGGGCACCTCACACCCGCCGGGTGGGCGCGGCCATAATCGACACCGTGACCTGTCCCTGCGGCACCGGGCGCCCATTCGACGCCTGCTGCGGCCCGGTGCTCGGCGGCCGACCGGCCCCGACCGCCGAGGCGTTGATGCGCAGCCGCTACACCGCGTTCGTCCGGGGCGACGCGGCGCACCTGCTGGCGTCCTGGCACCCGTCGACCCGGCCGCGCCGGCTGCGCCCGGAGCCCGGTCCGGTGTGGACCGGGCTGGAGATCGTGGACCGCTCCGGCGGGACGATGTTCGAGACCGACGGCGTCGTCGAGTTCCGGGCGCACCGGACCGACGGCGTGCTGCACGAGCGGAGCCGGTTCGTCCGGGAGGACGGGCGCTGGTACTACGTGGACGGCGAGATCTCCCCCGATCGGTAACGATCAGCCCACGTTTGCGACTCCTTGTTCACATCACGCAGGGGGAGCCACGATGGGTAGAGCGGATCAGCCACGGAACGACGACGGCACCTGGAAGTGCGGAGCCAAACCGGCCGGGAAGAGGCCCGTCGCTGGAGGTGTCGGCGCGGCGCTCGTCGCGGTGGCGGTCGCTGCCGCCGGTGGCGGACTGGGCGCCATCGGCGGCGCTTCTGGTGCCGCCGGGAGCACGGCGGGCGCAGGCTCGTCGGTCTCGTCCGGCTCGGGCGGCTCGGGTTCGGGCGGCTCGGCCTCCCGCTCCGGCGGCCGGGGGTCGGAGTCCCGCTCCGTACGGGCCCGCGACCGCGACCAGGACGGCGTGGCCCGCCGCCTCGCCCGGTCCGGGCGCCAGGTCCGGCGGCTCGACGGGGCCGTCGGCACCGACTGCTCGGCCGTCTCCTACGGCGAGGTCCGCACGTTCTTCGCCGGGCGCCCCTGCACCGCGGTGGCCCGGGTGCTGTTCGAGGTCCGCGAGGGCGGCGCACGGGTGGTCGTCGCGGTCGCGGTCGTCGACATGCCCGACGGCGACGGCGACGGCGCGCGGGCGCTGCAGCGACTGGTCGACACGCACGGCACCGGCAACGTCCGCGAGCTGCGCACCCGCCCGCCCGTCCGGTGGACCGGCCGCTACTACCGGTCGGCGCGATCGGGGTCGACCGTCGTCAACGCCCAGGCCGAACCGGCGGGTACGGGGCGGGCGGGCGGCCGCCTGGCCGCGGCCGTCGCCCGGGACGCGGCCCGCGACTGACCGGGCCCCGTCCCGACCGTGACCGGGAACCGGGGTGGCAGCCGCCCGCCGGCACTGTCGACCCGGTCCCGGCCCGGCTAGCGTGCCGGGGCGTGGATCACTCACCGCTCGACGACGCGCCCACCGGAGGACCGCTGGACGGCGTGCTGGTCGCCGACTTCTCCCGGGTCCTGGCCGGGCCGTACGCCACGATGATGCTGGGCGACCTCGGCGCCACGGTGGTGAAGGTCGAGGGCCCGGGCGGCGACGACACCCGGACCTGGAAGCCGCCGGTCCGCACCGACCCCGAGCACGGCAACATCGCGACCTACTACCTGTCGATCAACCGCAACAAGCGCTCGGTGGTGCTCGACCTGCGCGATCCGGCCGACCTCGCCGCCGCGCACCGGCTGGCCGAGCGTGCCGACGTCGTCGTCGAGAACATGAAACCGGGCGGAATGGCCCGGTTCGGGCTCGACCACGCCGCCGTCGCGGAGCGCAACCCGTCGGTCGTCTACTGCTCGATCTCGGGGTTCGGCGACCGCGGCGGCGCCCACCTGCCCGGCTACGACCTGCTCGTACAGGCGGTGTCCGGCCTGATGAGCGTCACGGGCGCGGCCGACGGGCCGCCGTACCGGGCGGGCGTCGCGGTGTTCGACGTGCTCACCGGCCTGCACGCCGCCCTCGCCGTCACGGCGGCACTGCAGCACCGCGAACGGACCGGCGAGGGGCAGCTGCTCCGCACGAACCTGCTCGCGGTCGCGATGTCGACGCTGGTCAACCAGACCGAGGCCTACGTCGCCGCCGGGGCGGTGCCGCACCGGATGGGCAACGAGCACCCCAGCGTCTTCCCCTACCAGCCGATGCCCACCGGCGACGGCGAGCTGATCGTGATCGCGGCCAACGACGCGCAGTTCCGCAAGCTCGCGACCGTGCTCGGTGACCCGGCGATGGCCGAGGACCCGCGGTTCACCACGATGTCGGACCGGATCACCCACCGCGTCGAGATCGAGCAGCGTCTGCGTGCCCGGCTGGCCACGCGCTCCGCGCAGGAGTGGTACACCGCCATCACCGCGGCCGGGGTGCCCTGCGGGCCGATCAACTCGGTCGCCGAGGGCGTAGCGCTCGCCGAGGAGCTCGGCCTGGACCCGGTCGTCCGCGCGCCGGACGCGGCCGCCGTGCCGACCGTGCGCAACCCGGTCGACTACTCGGCGACGCCGCCGTCCTACCGGCGCTCGCCTCCCCCGGCCGGCGCCGACTCGGCCGAGGTGCGGGACTGGCTCGACCGCTGACCGGATTATGGAGAGCGGCACTGTCCGCTATCTGTCATGCTTCCCGTACCCGACACGAGGAGCAGCCCGATGGCGCACTACGCCCGCACGACGTCCGAGCCCACCGAGCACGACATCGTCGTCTTCCTGATCGGGATGCGGATCAACAAGCCGTGGCGGCCGGACGCCTGGCTGCCCGCCTTCGCCGCGATGCCCCGGATGCTCGCGGAGCTGTCCGCGGACCCGGACTCCGGGCTGCTCGGATACCGGACGCTGATCGGCGCCGGCGGGCCGCTGGTCGTGCAGTACTGGCGGGACCGCGAGTCGCTGTTCTCCTACGCCGTCGACGCCTCGGGCGAGCACCGCCCGGCCTGGGCGGCGTTCAACCGGCGGGCCCGCCGGGTACCGGGCGCGGTGGGTATCTGGCACGAGACGTTCGCGGTCGGGGAGTTCGAGACGTGCTACGGCGACATGCCGCCCGCCGGCCTGGCCCTGGCCCTCGGTACCCGCCCCGTCGACGGCCGGAACACCGACGCGCGCAGCCGCCTCACCAGGCCCGGCGCCGCCGCGTGAGAACCGGCCCCGCGCACCCGTCCGCCGCCCGCGCACGGGATCGGGTGAGCGGGGGCGATCCGGCGAGCGGGACGGCGGCGGGTCCAGACTGGTGGGGTGGATCCGAAGGTGCACCGCGTGCTCGACCGACTCCTCACCGACGCCCGGGCGCACGACGCCGCCGAACCCGACCGCCTGCAGCGCTGGCGGGTCCTGGAACCGGACACCGGTGAACTGCTCGCCTTCCTCGTCCGGCTGGTCCGGGCCCGGACGGTGGTGGAGATCGGGACCTCCCAGGGGGCCTCGACGCTCGTCCTGGCCGCCGCTCTCGACACCACCGACGGCCGGCTGACCAGCGTCGACACCGCCGTGCAGGCCGACGCGACCGGGCGACTCGCCGAGGCCGGCCTCGCCGCGCGGGCCGTCTTCTCCCGCGGCGACGGCGG
The DNA here is from genome assembly GCF_001698125.1 of Pseudonocardia sp. HH130630-07. NCBI lineage: Bacteria > Bacillati > Actinomycetota > Actinomycetes > Pseudonocardiales > Pseudonocardiaceae > Pseudonocardia > Pseudonocardia sp. HH130630-07. Next base: position 5,663,588 of record NZ_CP013854.1, read on the forward strand.
GGCGTACCTGGCCGGGCTGCCGGAGCGCAGCGTGGACCTGCTGCTCCTCGACGCCGAGCGCACCGAGTACGCCTCCTGGTGGCCGCACCCGGTCCGGGTGCTGCGCCCCGGCGGGCTGCTCGCGGTGGACAACGCGCTGTCCCACCCGGCCGAGGTCGCTCCGCTCGCGGCCCTGCTCGACGCCGACCCCGGCACGCAGACGGTGACGGTCCCGGTCGGCAAGGGCCTCCTCCTGGCCACCCGCACCTGACCCACCACACCCCGCCATTACGTGGCGCGGTACGGGCACCGTGACGTGGACCGGAGCGGCACGCGTCGCGTGGACGGCCCGGCGCGGTGAGGATGGGGACATGGACCGGATCCCCCGCACCGTCGGCCTGCTGCTCTTCGACGGCTTCGAACTGCTCGACGTGTTCGGGCCGGTCGAGCTCCTCAGCCGGCTCCCCGACGAGTACACGATCACCTACCTCGCGCCGGACGCAGGTCCCGTGCGCAGCAGCCAGGGCGCCGAGGTGATCGCCACGGCCTCGCTCGCCGACCCGCCGCCGTCGGACGTCGTGCTGGTGCCGGGCGGCTCCGGCACCCGCCACCTCGCGACGGACCCCGCCTTCCTCGAGCGGCTCGCGGCCTGGGCCACACCCGCTCCCCTGATCGCCTCGGTCTGCACCGGGTCCGCCCTGCTCGCGGCGGCCGGCCTGCTGGAGGGGTACCGGGCGACGTCCAACAAGCGCGCCTTCGACTGGGTGACCGGGCACGGGACGGACGTGACCTGGGTGCCGCAGGCCCGGTGGGTGCACGACCGGGACCGGTGGACGTCCTCGGGCGTCGCGGCCGGAATGGACATGACGGCCGCCCTGATCGGGCACCTGTCCGGCCCCGAGGCCGCGGCCACGGCGGCCCGGGAGATCGAGCTGGAGGTCCGCACCGATCCCGACCGGGACCCGTTCGCCGTCCAGTACGGCCTGGCCTGACCGGATCCGGTCGGGCCGCAGCCCGGCGCGGTGGTTCGGGTTGCGGGCCGCAACCGGGCACCGGAGGATCACCCGGTGACTTCGGGGGCACCGACGGCGAAGCGGCCGTCACAGTGGGCAATCTGGTTCTTCGGCGCGCTCGGCGGGATCCTGTGGGGCTTCGACACCGGGGTGATCTCCGGGGCGATCCTCTTCATCCCGGACGACGTCCCGCTCACCTCGCTGCAGGAGGGCATGGTCGTCTCGGGCCTGCTGGTGGGCGCCATGCTCGGGGCCGGTGCCTCCGGCCGGCTGGCCGACACCCTCGGCCGGCGGCTGCTGATCCTGCTCGGCGGGATCGTGTTCGTCATCGGCACGCTGGGCACCGCGCTCGGGGTCAGCGTGGCGATGCTCGTCGGGTTCCGGTTCGTGATGGGGATCGGCGTCGGCATCGTGTCCGTCGTCGTGCCGATGTACCTCTCCGAGCTCGCACCGGCCCACATCCGGGGCCGGTTGACCTCGCTGATGCAGCTGCTCGTGACCGTCGGGATCTTCCTCGCCTACGTCACCGCGTACGTCTTCGCCGACGCCCGGGACTGGCGCTGGATGATCGGCCTCGGCGTGGTCCCCGCCGTCGTGCTCGCGATCGGGATCTACACCCAGCCGGAGAGCCCGCGCTGGCTCGTCGCGCACAAGCCCGACGGCGGTGAGGAGGACGCGCGGCGGCTGCTGCACCGGCTCCGCGGCACCCCGGAGAGCGCCGACGCCGAGCTCGACGAGATCAAGGAGAGCGTGCGCGTCGAGCGCGAGCACACCGAGAAGGTCTCGATCCGCAGCCTGTTCGCCCCGCGGCTGCGCAAGCTGATGGTCATCGGGCTGCTGCTGGTGTTCTTCCAGAACTTCGTCGGGATCAACACGATCATCTACTACGCGCCGACGCTGCTCACCGACGTGGGCTTCGGCGCGACCGGGGCGATCGGCGCCAACGTCGCCATCGGCGCGGTGAACATACTGATGACGCTGCCGGGCATGTACCTGATCGACCGGGCCGGGCGCCGGCCGCTGTTGCGCTGGGGTGCCCTCGGCATGTGCGCGGCGATGATCCTGCTCTCGGTCACGAACCTGGTCGGCCTGAGCCAGGGCCCGCTGCTGCTCGGGCTGACCCTGGCCGGGATCGTCGTCTACATCGCGTCCTTCTCGATCTCCTGGGGCCCGGTGCAGTGGGTGCTGCTGCCCGAGCTGTTCCCGCTGCGGGTGCGGGCCGGGGCGGTCGCCTTCTGCGTGACCTTCAACTGGCTGTTCAACATGACGGTCGCCTTGCTGTTCCCGAGCCTGCTGGAGATGTTCGGCGCAGGCTGGAACTTCCTGTTCTTCGCCGTGACCACCGCGCTCGGGTACGTGTACGCGACCCGGCTGCTCCCGGAGACGAAGGGCCGCTCGCTGGAGCAGATCGAGCGTGACCTGGCCGATCCCGCCGGGGCGCGCTCCTGACCGGTCCCGCGCTCAGGGGGCCCGGTGCACCCGGACCTCGGGCGCCGGGTGGTCGAACCGCTGCACCGCGACCGCGCACAGCTGTCCGGTGCAGCCCTGGGCCAGCCGGGACGAGCCCCGGTCGCGGGTGACGGCGTTCGGGTTGCCGTGCACGCACAGCCCGTCGTCGCCGAACTCCGGCCGCTCGGGGTCGGGGCGCGGGTCCCACCAGGCCCCGGTCGGGAGCTGGAGGACCCCCGGCCGGATGTCGTCGGTGAGCCGGGCCGTGGCGAGGCAGGCCCCGCGGTCGTTGTGCAGGCGGACCACGTCGTCGTCGGCGATGCCGAGCCCGGCCGCGTCGGCCGGATGGATCCGCAGCACCTCGCGTCCGCCCCGCTTCGCCCCGGCGCTGCGCGCGCCGAAGTCGAGCTGTGAGTGCAGCCGGGTCGCCGGCTGGTTCGCCACCAGCCAGAACGGGTGCCGGTCGTCGGGTTGCTCGGCCGGCGGGAGCCAGGCGGGATGGCCGGGGCAGTCGTCGTAGCCGTGGGCGGCGATCGTCGCCGAGCCCACCTGCACCCGGCCGGACGGCGTCGGCAGCGGGTCCGCGACCGGGTCGGCCCGGAACCGGGCGAGCACGCCGCCGTCGTCGGGGCGCTGCGGCAGTGCCAGCTCGCCGCGTTCCCAGAACTCCGCGAAGTCCGGGGCGGGGTCACCGCGGCGGGCGAGCGCGACCCGGGTCCGCTCGTACATGTGCTCCAGCCACCCGCGGGCGGTGCGCCCCTCGGTGAACTCCGCCCCGCGGCCGAGCCGGTGCGCGAGGTCGGCGAGCACGTCGTAGTCGTCGCGGGCCTCGCCGGGCACCGGGACGAGCTGCTTCATCGCGATCACCAGTGGATCGGATCCGGTGGGCCCGATGTCGTCGCGCTCGATCGTCATCGTCGACGGCAGCACGACGTCGGCGTGCCGGGCGGTGGCGGTCCACACCGGGTCGTGCACGACGAAGGTGTCCAGCTCGGCGACCGCGCGGCGCAGCCGGCGCAGGTCCTGGTGGTGGTGGAACGGGTTTCCGCCGGACCACCAGGCCAGCCGGACGTGCGGGTAGCGGTGCACGGCGCCGTCGTAGGCGTAGCGCTCGCCCGGGTGCAGCAGCATGTCCGCGACCCGGGCGACCGGGATCATCGCCGGCACCGGGTTCGGGACCCGGGAGAACGACGGCACCGGTACGGCGTTGCGCGTGCGGCCGTAGTGACCGAGCGAGCCGAGCCCGTAGACGAACCCGCCACCGGGCAGCCCGATCTGGCCCAGCACCGCGGCGAGCGCGGTACCACCCCAGACCGGCTGCTCACCGTGTTCGGCGCGCTGCAGCGACTGCGCGACGGTGACCAGGCTGCGCCCGCCGGCGATCCGCCCGGCCAGCTCGCGGATCGTCGTCGCAGGGATGCCCGTGATCCCGGCGGCCCAGTCGGCGTCCCGGGCCGGGGTGCCGAACAGGTGGCCGCGCAGGGTGTCCCAGCCGTCGCAGTGGGTGGCGAGGAAGTCCGCGTCGTGCCGGTTCCCGGCGACGACGGTGTGCATGAGCCCCAGCATCAGCGCGACGTCGGTGCCGGGACGGATCGGTAGCCAGGTGGCGTCGACCTCCTCGGGCAGGTCCGGACGCAGCGGGCTGACCAGCACGAAGCGGGCTCCACGGGCCCGGGCGGCGCGCATCGCACCGCGTTCGACGTGCCGGGAGACCCCGCCGGGGGCGATCCCGGAGTTCTTCAGCGCCATCCCGCCGAAGGCCAGGACGGTGTCGGTGTGCGCCGCGACCTGGTCCCAGCTGACCGAGTGCCGGGTGACGGCGTCGAAGCCGCCGAGGATCTGCGGGACGATCACCTCGGCCGCACCGCCGGAGTAGGTGTTGACCGAGCGGGTGTAGCCACCGGTCACCGCGAGGAACCGGTGCAGCTGGCCCTGGGCGTGGTGGAACCGCCCCGCCGACGCCCAGCCGTAGGAGCCGCCGTAGACCGCGGCGTCGCCGTGGGTCGAACGCACCCGGTGGGTCTCGGCGGCCAGCCGGTCGAGCACCGCGTCCCAGGACACCGTCAGGTACCCGTCGCGCCCGCGGCCGGGATCCCGGCCGGGGCCGCGCTCCCACCAGCCCCGGCGCACCGCGGGGGCGGTGACCCGGGCCGGGTGGCCGACCGCCGACGGGACGTTGTCCAGCACCGGTGAGGGGTCCGGGTCGTCGCGGTGCGGGCGCACCCGCAGGCGGCCGCCGTCGAACCGGACGGTGTAGGCGCCCCAGTGCGCGCTGTGGGTCTTCTCGGTCTCGGTCACCGCGCTCCACGGTACGTCCTGCGGCGATCGGGGAACCCCTCCTCCATGACGACCTCCGCGGAGCTGCTCACCGATCACTTCGGCCGCGTCGACGAGCTGGTGCACGACGTCACCGCCGGCCTGTCCGACGCCGATCTCGCCCGCCGCCCGGACGCCGCCGCCGGGGCCGGCAACCCGATCGGCTGGCTGGTCTGGCACCTGCTCCGGGTCCAGGACGACCACGTGGCCGAGGCGTTCGGGACCGGGCAGGTCTGGACCGACGACGGCTGGGCCGGCCGGTTCGGCCTGGACCTCGACCCGGGCGACACCGGGTTCGGCCACTCCGACCAGCAGGTCGACGCCGTCCGGACCACCGCGGACCTGCTCGTCGGCTACGGCGAGGCCGTGCACGCCCGCACCGTGTCCCACCTGGGCACCCTGACCGACGACGACCTGTCCCGGATCCTGCCGCCCACCCACGGCGCCGGGGTCAGCCTCGGTGAGCGGCTGGTCAGCGTGCTGGGCGACGACCTCCAGCACGCCGGGCAGGCCGCCTACCTGCGTGGACTGTTCGGCATCTGACCCGACCGGCCCGGGCCGCCGGTGGCCCGACCCCGGCCGCATAGGCTGACCGGGATGTCCGCCCCCGCACGCGTCCCCGATCTGACCGCGCTCGCCCTGCTCGTCGCGGTCGCCCGTACCGGCACCCTCGGTTCGGCCGCGCAGCGCGTGGGGCTGTCCCCGCAGGCCGCGTCGGCCCGCCTCCGGACCCTCGAACAGCAGGTCGGGTCCCGGGTGCTGGAACGGGGGAAGCGGGGACGCTCGGGCCGGCTGACCGCCCGCGGCGCGTTGCTGGTCGAGTGGGCCGGCCCGGTGCTCGACGCCGCCTCCGGCCTCGACGCCGCGGTGGCCGCCCTGCGCCCGGCCCCGGCCGGTGACGCGACGGTGCTGCTGGCTGCCGAGCCAGGGGTCGCGGAGGCGATCCTGCCCGGCTGGCTGGTCGAGCTGCGCGACGGGCCGGGCGGCCACGTCTCGCTGGTGGACACCCCCGATCCGGCGGCGGCCGTGCGCGCCGGCACCGCGGCCGTCGGGATCGTCGAGGGGTCGGGCCCGCTCGGCGGGCTGCACGCCGCGACCGTGGCGGGTGACCCGCTGGTCCTGGTCGTGCCGCCCACCCACCCGTGGACCCGCAACGGCGGGGTGCACGCCACCGAGCTGCGCGCGACGTCGTTGCTGGTCCGCGGGCCGGGCGCGGCGTCGCGACGGGCCGCGGACTCCGCGCTGACGCTGGCCGCCCCGGACGTCGAGCCCGCCCGGCCGGTCGGCGAGCTGGCCGCCGACGCGGCGGTGCGGGCCGCGGTGCGCGAGGGCGACGGCCCGGCCGTGCTCGGCCGCGCGGCGGTCGCCGCGGACGTCGCGTCCGGTGCGCTGGTGGAGGTAGCGGTGCACGGTGCCGACCTCACCCGCGAGTTCCGGGCGGTCTGGCTGGAGGGCACCTCACCCCAGGGGACGGCCCGGGACCTGCTGCGCATCGCCACCGGCGGCCGGATCCGCTGAGGCCCGCTCGCGCCGCATCGCGGGCACCCCGATCGCGGCGGCGGCGAAACAGGCCAGCGCCCCCAGCGCGAGCCCGGCCCGGCCGCCCAGGTGCTCGCTCACCCACCCCGCCACCGGCCCGCCGACCGGGGTCGACCCGAGGAACGCGACCGACCAGAGCGCCATCACCCGGCCCCGCATGTGCGGCTCCGACGCCAGCTGCAGCGTGCTGTTGCCGCCGGCCATGAACGCCACGCTGGCCATGCCGACCAGCGCCATCGCCAGCAGGGCGACCCACAACGTGGGCGCCACCGCGGCGAGTGCGAGCACCACGCCGAACGCGGCCGCCGTGCGGACCAGGGACGGCAGTCCGGTCCGCCCGCGACCGGCGACCCCGAGGCCCCCGACCACGGCACCGAGCCCCATCGCCCCGGTCAGGTAGCCGTAGACGTCGGCGTTCCCGCCGAACGTCTCCGAGGCCACAACCGGCAGCACGACCGGGAACTCGTAGGCCAGGCAGCCGATCAGCGCCATCATCACCAGCGGGACGAGCAGCTGGGGATCGTCGCGCACGTAGGCCAGTCCCTCGCGCAGCTGCCCCGGCGCCCGCGGCGCGCGTACGGCCGGGGCGAGGGCCGCCACGTCGAGCCGCAGCAGCGAGCCGACGACGGCGACGAAGCTCGCGGCGTTCACCGCGAAGCAGATCCCGGTACCACCGGCGACGATCACCGCGCCGGCGATCGCCGGTCCGACCGCGCGGGCGGCGTTGGTCAGCACCGAGTTGAGGGTGACGGCGTTGCGCAGGTCGTCCCGGCCGACGAGCTCCTGGACGAACGCCTGCCGCGCCGGATTCTCGAACGCCTTGTTCAGCCCGAGCACGGCCGCGAGCAGGTAGACGTGCCAGAGCAGCACGGCACCGGACAGGGTGAGCACGGCCAGCGCGAGTGCCTGCAGGCCCATCAGCGCCTGCAGCCCGATCATCAGCCGGCGCTTGTCGACCCGGTCCACCCAGACGCCGGCGTAGGGCCCGAGCAGCAGGGTCGGCACGGTCTGGATCGCGACGACGGTGCCGAGCACCGCCGCCGAGCCGGTCAGCTCGTAGACCAGCCAGGACTGGGCCACCGACTGCATCCAGGTGCCGACGAGCGAGATCGACTGCCCGCCGAACCAGAGCCGGTAGTTGCGGCCGGACAGCGCGGCGAAGGTGCGGTGGGAGAAGGAACGGAGCGCGCTGCGCGCGCTCACCGCACGTCCCGCAGCGACGTCGCGAGCGCCTCCAGCGCCGGCAACGCGGCCCGCAGGCCCTCGGTCTGACCGTCGGGCAGGGCGTCGACGTGCTCGGCGAGCAGCCGGGCCCGCTCGGCCCGCAGCCGGGTGTGCTCGGCGACGCCGGCATCGGTGGCCACGACCCGCACGGCGCGCCCGTCGCGCGGGTCGGTGTCGCGCACCAGCAGACCGACCGACTCCAGCTTGCCGGTCAGCCGGGACAGCATGGTGGGGTTGAGCCCCTCGACCGCGGCCAGCTCCCCCATCCCGAGCGGGCCGCGCACCACGACGGTCGAGAGCACCGACACCTGGGTGCGGGTCAGTTCGGATCCGCGTGAGTGCCGGTCCAGACCGCGGCCGATCCGGGCCAGGACCACGCGGAGCCGGACGAGCTCGTCGTGGTCCAGGCCGCTCATCACGCTCCTATCCGTTTACCTGCCGGCAAGCATATACCTGCTGACGACGACGAACGGCGGAACGTGACCGACGGGGCTCAGCCGGTCGGATCCTCCTGGTTGGCGCGCAGCGTGGTGGCGAGCCGGTTCAGGTCGTCGCGCAGCCGGTAGAGCTCGTCCATGCTCATCCCGGTGGCGCGGGTGACCTCCTCCTGCGCGCGGACGGCCTGCTCGCGCAGCGCCCGGCCCTCGTCGGTGATCGAGACCTGGACGGTCCGCTCGTCGTCGGCCCGGCGGACCCGGACGAGCAGGCCGCGCTTCTCCAGGCGGGTGAGCATCGGCGAGAGCGTCCCGCTGTCCAGGAACATCTTCTCGCCGAGCTCACGCTGCGGCACCGACTCCTCCACCCACAGCACCAGCAACAGCGCGTACTGGCTGTAGGTCAGGCCGACCGCGTCGAGGATCGGCCGGTAGCACCCGGTCATCGCCCGCGAGGCCGAGTGCAGCGCGAAGCACAGCTGCTCGTCGAGTGCCGTGGGTGTCAGAGTTCCGGACCCGTCCATCCGCACAGCGTATGCCGACTCGCGCCGGAGTCCAGCATGCGGGGACTTTGCGATGGGGTCGTGTCGGAGCGGATCCGGCGCCGCCTCAGCTCTGCGGACCCACCGGGAACCTCAGTACGGCGCCGATGCCGTCCTCGAGCCGGACGTCGTCGTCCTGGCGGGCGAGGACGACGACGCCGTCGGCGGCGGCCACCGCGCGGATCAGCGCGTCCGCGGCCGGCGCGCTCGCCACCGGGTCGTCGAGCAGGTCGGCGGCCGTCGCGGCCACCGCGGTCGGATCGGCCCCGAGGACCAGCTCCGTGCCCGGCACCGCCGACGGGTCGACCAGCAGCGTCTCCACGGCGTGCGCCCTGGCCGCGGCCGCGATGCCGGCCACGCCGCTGACGGCGAGCCCGTCGGAGCGCCCGGACGCGGTCGCGTAGCTCGTCACGGCGGTGATCCGGCGCTGCTCGCGGACGTCGTCGGCGGCCGCGCGGACGGTGTCGTCGATCTGCTCCGGCAGCGTGCCGCCGGTGTTCTCCACCTCGGCCATGATCTCCGCCGACGCCGGGGCCAGTTCGTCGCGCAGCCGGGCCCGGCCCGGGCCGTCCCCCGCCACCACGAGCAGCCCGGCGTTGCCGGCCCGCACCAGCTCGTCCACCCGCTCGGCCACGGCCCGGGCGTTGCGCTTGAGCGTCTCCTCGACCCTGGCGTCGGCCGACCCCTCACCGGGGCCCGCCGTCCCGGCCTTGTGCACCGGTCCCGGCACGTCGGATCCCACCGCCTCGACGGTGCCGTCGACCGCCCGGACCCGGCCACCGGTCCGGTCGACCGCGACGACGACGGTGGGCACGTCGTCGCCGGCGGCCGTGAGCAGCGGGAGCAGGTCGGGCACCGCACCCCAGCTCGCGGTGCCGCGCTCCGGCGGGACCTCGGTGTGCCGGTCGAGCAGCACCCGGCCGGCGTCGGCGACCAGGATCCGGCCGGCGGTCCCGTCGGGCGCGTCCGCGCCGGTCACGGCATCGTCGAGCACGGCGAGCGTGGCGTCGTCGGCACCGGCGTCGGCCAGCCGTTCCCGCAGGTCGCGCCACCGCAGGCGGTACTGCTCGGTGGCGGTGGCGGTGTCGTGCGTGGCGTCCATGACGACGGTCGCGAACGGGCCGGTGCGGTCGTTGAGGGGGCGGATGACATCGGTACGCATCCCGTGCCGCCTTCCCGGCACACCGCGGGCCAAACCCGCGCCTGCGCGGCGGTCCGTCGCCCGGGCGGGTGTACCGCCCGCCGCGTCGTCGACCGCCGGGCGCCGCCGCACGGCCGTCCGGCACCGGCCGCTTGCGCCGTGCCCACGGGTGCGGACGATCGGCACGTGCTCTACATCGGACCGGTCGACATCCCGGGCTCGGACGACCACGAGGGTTTCGTGAGCGCCCGCACCGCGGACGGCCGCGACACCGGCATCTGGACCGACGTCCGGTCCGGGCCCGGGTACACCGGGTTCCGGGCCGGCTGCGAGTGCGGCTGGCTCGACGACGGCTTCTGCCCGCCCGATCCCGGCGGGCACCGGGCCGCGCTGGACGCGTTCGTGCACCGGCACTTCGCCACGGTCGCCGGCCGCGATCTCGACCCGCAGCGGGACTTCCTGCCGCCCTGGGCGGTTCCCGGCCGTCCGGGAAGTGTGCCCTGATCCGTCCCGGTGATCCGGTTCTCGGGCACACTCGGCGATCACCGAACCGTCGCACCACCACCCGGGAGCACGCATGACCACCCCGAACCGGCACGGCGCCCCCGCCTCGCCGGCCGCGCCGCCCGTCCTCGCGCTGCGCGTCCTCTCCGTCCTCACCGTGCTCTCGCTGGCCTGGCAGTTCGTGACCGCCTCCGGCCTGTTCACCGGGGGTGACGTCGGCCCGCACGGCACCGGGGCGATCGTCCTGCACGTCGTGGCCGGGCTCACCGCGCTCGCCGCGGTCTGGCTGCGGCTGACCGCCGGTGGCCCGTGGTGGCCGTCGGTGCTCGCCGCCGTGGTGTTCGGCCTGACCTTCGTGCAGGCCGCGTTCGGCGACATCCCCGGCCTGGTCGTGCACGTGCCCGGCGCGATGGTGCTCACCACCGGGTCGGTGTGGCTCGCGGCGTGGTCGCTGCTCCGTTCCCGCTGATACCCGTCCCGGCGACCGGCGCAGCCGGGAGGTCCACGACCGGGCTGCGGTGTCCGATTCGCCGGGCGCGATCACCACAGCGCCCATAGGGTCGATCGGACCCGGACGGCCGCCGGGACCGGTCCGGCACCGGTGCCGCCGCCGTCCGTCCGGTCCGGACGACGTCCGGTATGCCCAACGGGTCACGGGAGCCGTTCCGTGCGCCCCCGTACCGGCGGGAGTGGTCGGAGATGGTCGTCGAGACGCGACGGGCCAGGCAGCGCGAGCGCGAACGGACACGGCGCGGGGGATCGTGGCCGGACGAGGTGCGCGACCGGGTGCACGCCCGGGTCGGGGAGACCGTGCGGCTGCGCTGCGCCGAACACGTGCACTCGATGGACGGCGCGGACTTCGTCGCCGGCGTGCTCACCGACTTCGTCGGACGGGGCAAGTACCTGCGGTCGATGTTCGGCTACCTGGGCTGGCGGGCCGCCGCGCCGGACTCCCCGGCCGCGCTCGACGCCGTCGCCGGGCTGGAGCTGCTGCACGCCTTCGCCCTGCTGCAGGACGACGTCATGGACGGTTCGGCCACCTGTCGCGGCCGGCCGACGGTGCACGTCCAGCTGGCCGACTGGCACCGCGGCCGGGGCATGTCCGGCTGCCCGGACCGCTTCGGGGAGTCCGGTGCGGTGCTGCTCGGTGATCTCTGCCTGGTGTGGGCCGAGCAGGCCATGCGGGAGAGCGGCCTGCCGGGCGCCGCCCTGGACCGTGGCTGGCCGCACTACGACGCGATGCGCTCCGAGCTCGCCGTCGGCCAGTTCGCCGACCTCCTCAACGAGGCCCGCCGGATTCCGTCGCTGGACGAGGTGATGGACGTGCTGCGGCGCAAGTCCGGCAACTACACCGTGCGCCGCCCGCTGGAACTGGGGGCCGCGCTGGCCGGAGCCGACGCCGGCCTGCTCGCCCTGCTGGGCGACTACGGCACGATGATCGGTGAGGCGTTCCAGATGCGCGACGACGTGCTCGGCGTGTTCGGGTCCGACGCCACCGGCAAGCCCACCGGCGACGACCTGGCCGCCCGGAAGGCGACCAGCCTCGTCGTGCTCGCCCGGGAGCTGGCCGGGCCCGCCGACCGCGCGCGGCTCGACGCGCTGCTGCACGGCAGCGACGCCGCCGACGGGCCGGTCGACGTCGACGACGCCCGGGTGCTGGTCGGCGCCACCGGGGCACACCGCCGGATCGAGGAGCTGATCACCACCCGGGTGGACGGCGCGTTGCGGCTGGTCGAGACGGCGGCCGCGGACGGTCGGCTGGCCGACGACGTCGCCGGCGTCCTGCGCGCGATGGCCGTGCGCTGCGCCGAGCGGGTCTGCTGAGCGCCGCCATGACCTCCCGCTCCCCCGGCGCGTCGCCCGGCCCGGACCGCTCTACGCTCCCGCGCATGGTCGACGTCCCCGCTCCCGTCCCGTCCCGTGCCACCGCCGTCGGCCCGGCCGGGCTGCCCCGTACCGAGGTCCCGGCGCACTTCGACGAGGGTGCCGGTGACTACGACCGGCTGGTCGGGCGCAACCCCGGGTACCACCGGCACCTGCGTGCCTCGGCGGCCCGGATGCGGCTCCCCCACGACGGCGCCGGTCTGCGGCTGCTCGACGCGGGCTGCGGCACCGGCGCGTCCACCGCGGCGCTGCTCGGCGTCGCTCCGCGGGCCGAGATCGTCGCGATCGACGCCTCGGCCGGGATGCTGGAGCGGGCCCGGACCAAGCCGTGGCCGGGCTCGGTGCGGTTCGTCCACACGACCGAGGAGGCGATGGCCGACGCCGGCGTGACCGGCCCGTTCGACGGCATCCTCGCGGCCTACCTGCTGCGCAACCTCACCGATCCGGACGCCGCGCTGCGCCGCTTCCGCGAGCGACTGCGCCCGGGCGGGACGCTGGCCCTGCACGAGTACTCGGTGGCCGACTCGCCACGGGCCCGGGCGGTGTGGCACGCCGTGTGCTGGGGGATCATCGTGCCGCTGGGCCGGGTGACCACCGGTGAGACCGCGCTCTACCGGCACCTGTGGCGCAGCGTGAACACCTTCGACGGCATCGGCGCGCTGCGCGACCGGGTGCGCGGCGCCGGCTTCGACGCCGTGCACTCCGAGACGATGACCGGCTGGCAGAACGGCGTCGTGCACACCGTGCTGGGGAACCGGCCGTGAGCGTCCGGCCGGTCGACCCGCGCCGGGTCCTCCACCCGGCGGCCGGGGGTCCCGGTGACGCCGGCGTCCTCGGGCGGCGCCCGCGGGTCGCCGTGGTCGGCGGCGGGATCGCCGGGCTGGCCGCCGCGACCGGGCTGGCCGAGCGCGGTGTCGCCGTCGAGCTCCTCGAACGCGAGCCGTACCTCGGTGGCCGGGTCGGCGGGTGGACGGCGGAGCTGCCGGACGGCAGCCCGGTCTCGATGAGCCGCGGCTTCCACGCGTTCTTCCGGCAGTACTACAACCTGCGCGCCCTGTTGCGCCGCGCCGACCCGGGCCTGGAGCACCTCGTCGCGGTGGAGGACTACCCGCTGCTCGACGCCGACGGGCACCGGGACACCTTCCGCGGGCTCCCCCGCACCCCGCCCTGGAACGCGGTCGCGTTCGCGTTGCGCAGCCCGACCTTCCGCCCGGCCGACCTGCTGCGGCTCGACGCCGTGGCCGCCGCGCCGCTGGCCGACGTCTCGGTCCCGGGGATCTACGACGAGCTCGACCACGTCGACGCCGAGAGCTACCTGACCTCGATCAACTTCCCGCCCGCCGCCCGGCACCTGGCGTTCGAGGTGTTCTCCCGCAGCTTCTTCGCGCCGCCGTCGCAGATGTCGGCGGCCGAGCTGGCGACGATGTTCCACATCTACTTCCTCGGGTCCTCCGAGGGGCTGATGTTCGACGTCGCCGACGACGGGTTCGACCGCGCGCTGTGGGAACCGTTGCGGCACTACCTCACCACCCGTGGGGTGACGTTCCGGACCGGTGTCATCGTGTCGTCGGTCGAGCGTGACGTCGCGAGTGGACGGTTCCACGTGAATCATTCGTCCGGCGGTACCACCGAGGTGGACGCGGTCGTGCTGGCCACCGACGTCGGTGGCCTGCGGAAGATCGTCTCGGCGTCCGGCGGGCTCGGCACCCCGGAGGGCCTGGACCGCTGGCGGGCCGACGTCGCCGCCCTCGGGAGCGCACCGCCGTTCCTCGTGCAGCGGCTCTGGCTCGACCGGCCGGTGCGTGCGGACCGGCCGCCGTTCCTCGGGACCGGCGGGCTCGACCCGCTGGACAACATCTCGGTGCCGTCCCGCTACGAGCACGACGCGAAGGCCTGGGCCGCGCGGACCGGCGGCTCCGTCGTCGAGCTGCACGCCTACGCCGCGACCGGCGGCGGGGACGCCGCGCCCCCCGAGCTGCGCCGGCGCTGCCTGGCGCGGCTGCACGAGATCTACCCGGAGACCGCGGCCGCCGGGACCGTCGGCGAGCTGGTCGAGTGGCGCGCGGACTGCCCGATGTTCGGCGTCGGCGACTTCGCCCGGCGCCCCGGCGTCGGCACGCCCGTCGACGGCCTGGTGCTCGCCGGCGACGGGATCCGGATCGACCTCCCGGTGGCGTTGATGGAACGCGCCGCCAGCACCGGATGGCAGGCGGCCAACCGGTTGCTCGCCGGCTGGCGGCTCGCCGGGCATCCGCTCGAGACCGTCCCGACCACGGGACGGCTCCGTCCCCTGCGTCGCGCCGCCCGGCACGCGACGCGCTCCCGACCACGAGGTGTCCCGTCATGAGCGTGCTGTCCCGGATCTCCGACCGGTGGCCTGCGGCCTGGCCGCTGCAGCCCCTTCCGGCGCACACCTGGGCCCGCCAGGAACCGACCTACCGGGGCGCCGACCCGAAGCTGATCACCGCCGCGCTGGAACGGGCGCAGGCCCGGCCGTCCGGGAACTGGTTCGTGCTCGCCGCGAGCCGGGAGATCCGGACCGACCGCCCGTTCGGCACCCGGGTCGCCGGCACCGAACTCGTCGCCTGGCGCGACGAGCAGGGCCGGGTCCGGGTCGGTCCCGGTGCCTGCCCGCACCTGGGGGCCCCGATGGCGCTCGCCGCCGTGGACTGCGGGGACCTGGTCTGCCGCTGGCACGGGCTGCGCCTCGGCGCGGACTCCGGGCCCGGCTGGGCGCTGCACCCGGTGCACGACGACGGCGTGCTGGTCTGGGTCCGGCTCGACGGCGCCGGTGGCGAGACCCCCACCGACGAGCCGGTCGTCCCGCACCGGCCCGCCGGCCCCGTCCTGGACGCGGTGACCACGCTGACCGGCGTCTGCGAACCGGAGGACATCGTCGCGAACCGGCTGGACCCGTGGCACGGCGCCTGGTTCCACCCGTACTCGTTCCAGCGGCTCGCCGTGGACTCGGCCCCGGCCGTGACCGACGTGACCGAGGCCGAGGACCGGTTCCTGGTCACGGTCACCTTCAAGGTGGGTCCGGGCCTGGGTGTCCCGGTGCGGGCGGAGTTCGTGTGCCCGGAGCCCCGCACGGTCGTCATGCGGATCGTGGAGGGCGAGGGACTGGGGAGCGTCGTGGAGACGCACGCGACCCCCCGCGGCACCGATCGCGACGGGCGCCCGCGCACCTCGGTGATCGAGGCCGTCGTCGCCGGGTCCGACCGCACCGGCTTCGCCCTCGCCCAGCGCCTGGCCCCCGCGGTCCGCCCGCTGATGGCCCGCGCCGCGAACCGCCTGTGGCGCGACGACCTGGACTACGCCGAGCGCCGCTACGAGATGCGCACCCGCTGAGGCTGCCTCTCCGCTCCTCCTCCCCCGGTTGCACTCATGGAGCTTCGGCCTCGTGACACGAGGGCGAAGCTCCATGAGTGGCTCGGTGGGTGGGGGTTCCTGTGCTCACGCTCCGTGAGTGGGGTGGAGCAGGTACTCGCGGTCCCGCCAGGCCAGGCGGAGCAGGGTCAGCGCGCTCGCGGACAAGCGGGGGTCGAGACGGTCGACGGCCTCCGCCGTGAACGGCATGTCGGTGCGTCCGTCCCGGCCGACCACCTGTCCCTCGTCGTTGGTGGCGACGAGGTCGGCGAACAGGCGGTCGAACACGTCGTCGACGACGGCGACGGTCATCTGGATCGCCCCGAGTTCGAGCGGTTCCAGCACCAGACCGTAGTGCCAGAGCCGGAGACCACCGGCGGCGCGCGCCTGCTCGAAGGAGCGGAACGGTTCGTCGTGGGCATAGTCGATCCGCCGGGAGGCCGCCCCGTCGTGCTCGGGGTTGCCGAGGAACTCCTCCGAGAACTCCCGCATGATGGTGCGCCACAAGGAGAAGTCGTCACGGACATCGGCCGGGTCCACCGACGACGGCTGGAACTCCCCCGCGGGCATCACGTGGCACAGGCCACCGCCGTCGGCGACCTTTCCGCCGTCTCGCTCGTGCAGCACGAACCGGTGCCGGTCGCCCGTGCGGTCCCGGCGGACGGTCAGCGTGCTGATCCCGGGTGACATCAGCAGCCGTGACGGGTCGAACGGATCCCGTACCGCCGTGCGCAGGGGCAGCGCGTCCCACGTCGGCACCGAACGGTCCGACGCCAGCCACGCCGCCTTGAACTCGTGCGCCAGCGCCTGCTTGAGGTCGAACGCCTCGAAGAACGTCGTGGTCCCGAACTCCAGTTCCAGACCGTCGCCGGTCCGCACGTCGAGCAGGCGGTAGCTCAGCCGGTTCTCCAGCAGGCGCGGGCGGACGAGATCACGGACCGCCCGGCTGTACCCGGCGTACGGCTCGCCCCGGTCGGTCAGCGGCAGGACGTGCTCCACCGATCCCGGCAGCCGGAACGGCCGTTGCCCGCCGGACCACGACAGTCGTACCGAGTCAAGGGGAACCGGCCGGTCGAGCAGCCACCCCGGACCGGCGAGGACGTGACCGCCGGGTGCCCGCCGGGACTCCGGATAGAGCCACGCGGCCAGTTCCGTCAGCTCGCGGCCGCGCACGCCCAGCGCGTTCCGGACATCGAGCCACTGCTGCCGGCTGCGCCGGACCCGTGCGGCCGTACCCGGGGGCATCGCAGGTGGGGCCGGACTCGGGAGGACGGGATTCACGAGGTCGTCGAGTTCGGCCAGGGACACCCGCAGGGTCGTGGCGAGAGCCGGCCGTTGCCAGGGTTGCGGGGCCTGGGCTCCGCGTTCCCACCGGCCGACGGTTCCACGGTCCACCCCCAGCCGTTCGGCGAGGCCCTCCTGCGTGAAGCCCGCGGCCAGGCGGTGCGCGGCGAGCGGACTCAGCGCGCCGGGCGTCGGTTCGGCCATCGCCGCAGCGTATCGAGTGGTCGGGACCGGAATTCTCCCGACACGAGCTGCGCGGCACCGGCCTTCGTCGGGCACGGCGTGCAGACGTGCCGACGCCCCGTGAATGCCGCATTCCCGCCCCGCCGGCGCCCTGGTCGTCGTCACTCACCGGCGCTTGACTCGGACGACAGAGACGAGTCACCTCGGCCGGGAGGAACGGTGGATCGATGGCGCATTCACCCGCCTGTCGGCACTCCTCTTCCGCCGTTCGCGCCCCTCTCCCCGGTTGCACTCATGGAGCTTCGGCCTCGTGTCACCGGGCCGAAGCTCCATGAGTGCGAATAACCGAGGAGGGCACTGGACTAAAGCTCCATGAGTGGGGTGTCGGCGGGGGGCGGGCCGGCGCGGCGGACGACCCGGGGCGGGGCGCCGAACCAGCGACGGGCGGCGCGGGTCAGGGCGGACTGCTCGGCCAGGCCGATCATCGCCGCCACTTGGCTGAAGGGCAGGTCGGTCCGGGTGATGAGGCGTTCGGCGGTCTCCCGGCGGACGTCGTCGACGATCAGCTCGAACGTCGTCCGCTCGGCCGCGAGATGACGCTGCAGGGTCCGCGGGTGCACCCGTAGCAGGTCGGCCACCGTCCCGATCCGGACCGGGCCGCCACCCAGCGAGCGCTCGACGGCGGTCCGGACCCGGTCGGTGATCCGCCGGTCCGGGCGGTCGAAATGGGTCTCCAGGTACTCGATCGCGATGTCGCGCACCGTGCGGTCGCCGTCCAGCGGACGGCGCACGAGGTCCGCCGGGACCCGCAGCACGGCGGCGGGCCGGTCGAAGCGGACCTCCGCGCCGAAGAAGTCCCGGTAGCGCTGCTCGGGCGCCAGTGCCGGGTGCGGAAGGTGCACCGACCGCAGGCCGTAGCCGCCGTCGGCGAGCAGGCCGACGATCCGGTGCAGCACCCCGACGCCGAGGTCGGCCACGTGCACCGGCAACCGCTCGGTGCTGCCGTACTCGATCCCGGTCACCCCCGCGACCCGTTCGGGGTCCGGCACCGGGCCGACGCGCAGCGCGGGACTGTGCACGTAGAGGTACCTGGACGCACAGTCGAGGGCCGCGCCGAGGGTCGGCGAGTTCTGCACGGCGACGGCCAGCGGGCCGAGGATCTCCGGCCCCTGGCGCTCGGCCAGGCGCAGCCCCAGGTCGGGGCACTCCAGCTCGAGGGCGGCGGTCTCCAGTACCAGCGCCACCGACCGGGTCGGGACCAGCGCGTCGGGGTCGGCGCCGTCGACGGCCTCGACGGCGATCCGGAACCGCGCGAGCATCCCCGGGCCGTCCCCGCCGAGCTGGTCGACGAGTTCGGGCAGGCCGCGCAGCGCTCTCGCCCGGGTGAGTGATCCCGTCCCCATGTCGTGTCAGGTTAAGTAGTTGTCGCGCGAGGTCAAGTTACCGGCGGTAGGTTTCCGGCACACTCGGTTCTGGCGCACCCCGTCACCGCAGACCACGCCCAGATCAGGAGGCCGCCGGAATGACGCAGCCCACCGCGACGCCCGGCTCCGGCGACACCGCCGCAGCCGAGCACCACGACGTGATCATCATCGGCGCCGGCCTCTCCGGGATCGGTGCCGCCTGCCGGCTCCGGCAGGACCTGCCCGGCACCGACTACGCGATCCTG
The DNA here is from genome assembly GCF_001698125.1 of Pseudonocardia sp. HH130630-07. Taxonomy (NCBI): domain Bacteria; kingdom Bacillati; phylum Actinomycetota; class Actinomycetes; order Pseudonocardiales; family Pseudonocardiaceae; genus Pseudonocardia; species Pseudonocardia sp. HH130630-07. The sequence continues at coordinate 5,682,118 of NZ_CP013854.1, forward strand.
GAGGGCCGGGAGGACCTGGGCGGGACCTGGGACCTGTTCCGCTACCCCGGTATCCGCTCGGACTCGGACATGTTCACCCTCGCCTACCCGTTCCGGCCCTGGCGCGAGCGCAAGTCCATCGCCGACGGGGCCGACATCCACCGCTACATCCGCGAGACCGCGCAGGAGTACGGCGTGACCGAGCGCATCCGCTTCGGTACCCGGGTGCTCGGCGCCTCCTGGGACTCCTCCACCGCCCGCTGGACGGTCGAGACCAGCACCGCCGCCGGCCCCCGCCGCTACACCTGCTCGTTCCTGTCCGTGTGCTCGGGCTACTACGACTACGAGCGGGGCTACCAGCCGGAGTTCCCGGGCCGCGAGGACTTCACCGGCACCTGGGTGCACCCGCAGTTCTGGCCGTCCGACCTCGACGTCGCCGGCCGCCGGGTCGTCGTGATCGGGTCCGGGGCCACCGCCGTCACCCTGGTCCCGGCGCTGGCCGCGACGGCCGCGCACGTGACGATGCTGCAGCGCTCGCCGTCCTACCTCACCGTGCTGCCCAGCAGCGACCCGGTGGCCGACCGGCTGCGGCGGTTCCTGCCCGCCCGGCTCGCGCACCGGATCCTGCGCCTGCAGTACGTCACCCTGACCCAGGCGTTCTACCAGCTGGCCCGGCGCCGGCCGGAGCGCGTCAAGAAGGTCCTGCGCGGGCTGGCCCTGAAGTTCCTGCGCGACGAGTCCTACGTGGACCAGCACTTCACGCCGTCCTACGAGCCGTGGGACCAGCGACTCTGCGTGATCCCGGAGGGCGACTTCTTCCGGGCGATCAAGCGGGGCACCGCGTCGGTCGTGACCGACCACATCGACCGGATCACCGCGACCGGGGTCCGGCTGCGGTCCGGCGAGGAGCTGCCGGCCGACGTCATCGTCTCCGCCACGGGGCTGTCGCTGCAGCCGCTGGGCGGGATCACCATCCACGTCGACGGCGAGCAGGTCGACATCGGCAAGACGGTGACCTACCGCGGCCTGATGCTCTCCGGCGTGCCCAACCTCGCGTTCTGCATCGGCTACGTGAACGCGTCCTGGACCCTGCGGGCCGATCTCGTCGCCCGCTACGTGCCGCGGCTGCTGCGGTACATGCGGCGCAAGCAGATCGCCGTCGCCACCCCGGCTCCGACCGCCTCGCCGGACCGCCCCCTGCTGGACCTGCAGTCCGGCTACGTCAAGCGCTCCGAGCACCTGTTCCCCCGCCAGGGGCGCCGCGACCCGTGGCGGCTGCGGCAGAACTACTTCCTCGACGCGATCGGGCTCGGCCGCTCCGACCTGTCCACCGACATGCTGTTCACCCCGGCGTCCGCCGTCGGCAGCCGGGCGGCCCGGGTCGTCTCCCCCAGCGCCGCCGGGATCGCCGCCGATCCCCCCGCCACCACCGGCGCGACCGTCCGGTCCGCCACCGCCGAGCAGGAGGCCGCGCTGTGAGCCGCACCGGGAGCCGCCGTTCCCCGTTCCGTTTCGCCGAGGGCACCGCCGTCGTCACCGGGGCCGCCGGTGGCATGGGCGAGCACGTGGCCCGCCAGCTCGCCGAGCGCGGCAGCGACCTCGTGCTCGTCGACCGCGACGGGGACCGGCTCGAGACCGTCGCCGGGCAGATCCGGGCCGCGCACCCGGGCCGGACGGTGACCACGGAGACGGTCGACCTCGCCGACCTCGGCGCCGTCGACGCGCTCGCCGGGCGGGTACTCGCCGCACGCCCGGAGATCCGGCTGCTGGTCAACAACGCCGGGGTCGCGCTCGGCGGTGACTTCGCCCGGCTGACCATGGAGGAGTTCGACTGGGTGATGGCGATCAACTTCCACGCCCCGGTCCGGCTCACCCACGCCCTGCTGCCGGCGCTCACCGCCCGGCCCGGCGCGCACGTCGTCAACATGTCGAGCCTGTTCGGGCTGATCGCGCCGCCGGGCCAGGCGGCCTACTCGTCCTCGAAGTTCGCGCTGCGCGGCTTCTCCGAGGTGCTGCGTGCCGAGCTGGCCCGGGTCGGCGCCGGGGTGACGACCGTGCACCCGGGGGGCATCCGGACCGGGATCGCCTCCTCGGCGCGGGTCGGGGTCAACATGTCGGCCGAGGAGGCGGAGCGCGGCAAGCGCGACTTCGAGAAGCTCCTGACCTTCCCCGCCGAACGGGCCGCGGCGATGATCGTCGACGCGGTCGAGAAGCGCAGGCCGCGGTTGCTGATCGGGGTCAGTGCCCTGCTGCCGGACCTGCTCGCCCGGGTCGCCCCGGTCCGCGGGCCGGCGTTGCTCGCGTCGGTGCTCGGGTCGGCCCGCCGGCGCACCGGCGCCACCGCGGCGGGTGCCCGGTGACCGGCACGCTGCCGCCCACCCGGTTCGTCGACGTCCGCGGGACCCGGATCCGGGTCCGGGAGTCCGGCCCGCCCACCGGCGAGCCGGTGCTGCTCCTGCACGGCATCGGCCGTTGCCTGGAGGACTGGGACGACCAGCACGCCCTGCTGGCGCAGCACCGGGTCGTCGCCGCCGATCTCGCCGGGTTCGGGTACTCCGACCGGCTCCCCGGCCGGGCCACCCTGGAACGGCTGGCCGACGCCGCCGTCGCCACCCTGGACGCGCTCGGTGAGACCCGCCCCGTGCACGTCATGGGCAACTCGCTCGGCGGTGCGGTCGCGCTGCTGGCGTCGGTACGGCACCCGGACCGGGTGGCGACGCTGGTCCTGGCCGATCCGGCCGGGTTCGGCGCCGAGGTCACGCCCGCTCTGCGGGTGCTCGGAGTGCCGCTGCTGGGCCGGTTCCTGCTGAGCCGGTTCGACGAGCGCGCGTCCCGCCGGACCGAGCGCTCACTGTTCGTCGACGGCGCGCTGGTCACCGACGAACGGGTCCGGCGCGGGCTGGAGATCGGCAGGCGCCCGGAGTTCGCCCGGACGTTCCTGGACATCGCCACCGAGCTGGGCACGTTCCGCGGGATCCGGCCGGGCTGGCGCCGGGCGCTGCTCGCCGCCGCCGCACGGGCGCCGAAGCCGACGCTGGTCGTGTGGGGCGAGCGGGACCTGATCCTGCCCGCCGCACACCTGCGGGCCGCGGCGCGGGCGCTGCCGCACGTCACCACGCACGTCTTCGGGCGGGTCGGGCACATGCCGCAGATCGAGGTACCGGAGCGGTTCGCCGCGCTCGCGACCGCGCACGTCGCTCAGGCGCCCCGGCGGACCAGCATCTCCAGCGAGACCCGGGCCGGGACCGCGTAGGGCAGCACCACGGGCGGCGGCCCGTCGACGACCAGCCAGGTGCGGGTCCCGCCGCCCGCGGACCGCACGCCGTGGTCGAGGGACAGCCGGACCGGCCCGAGGGCGACGTCCCACGACCAGGTCCGGGCCCCGGCGTCCACGGCGGTCACCGCGAACGTCGCCGCGACGCCCAGCGGGCCGCGGACCCGGCCGGTGCTCCCGGGCCGGATCCGCGGGTCGGAGCACTCGACGCCGGTGATGTAGGGCGCCCACCCGGACCACCGTGCGGGATCGGCGTAGCGCTCCCACACCTCGTCGGCGGGGCACGGTCCGCGGGCGTGCAGCGTGAGGCGCATGTCCCGACCCTCGCCGGGCCGTCGCGCGGGCGCCGGGCGATGCCCGTAATGTCCCGCTCATGCGTACCCGGGTCTGGCTCGCCGCACTCGCCTGCCTGCCGGTCCTCGCGGCCTGCGGCACCGGGCCGAACCCGGTCACCAACGCCGTGTCCGGCGACGAGGCCCCGCCCGCCGCCGCTCCGGCACCCGACCTGGTCCCGGTCCCGGTGACGGTCCCGCCCGAGCTGCGCGGCGGGGTGTTCGACGAGCCGCGCGAGGCGCTCGCCCCGGCCGGCTGGACGCTGTCGGTGTTCGCGAGGGTGCCGAACGCCCGGCTCGCGGTGTGGACCCCGGACGGGAACCTGCTGGTCTCCGTTCCGGACGAGGGGCGCGTCGTCCTGCTCACCGCCGACGGGCAGCAGCGCCCGCTGCTCGACGGGCTGACCCAGCCGCACGGCCTCGCGTTCTCCCCGGACGGCGCCACCCTCTACGTCGCCGAGTCCAACCGGGTCGCGTCCTGGAGCTACGTCGGCGGCGCGGTCACCGGGGCGCCGCAGGTCGTCGCCGACGGCCTGCCGGACGCGAACAGCCCCGACCTGCGTGGCGCCTACGGCCACGAGCTGAAGTCCGTCACCGCCGGTCCCGACGGCGCCGTGTACGTCTCGATCGGCTCGACCGGCAACATCTCGGTCGAGGACCTCACCGCGACGCCCCCGCGGGCGTCGATCCTGCGTGTCCCGCCGGGCGGCGGCCCCGCCGAGCCGTTCGCCGTCGGCGTGCGGAACGGGACCGGGCTGGCGACCGCGCCGGACGGCGAGATCTGGACCGCGGTCAACGGCCGCGACAACGTGCCCTACCCCTACGACCGGCCCTACGGCGACGCGTCCGGGTCGTCGCTGGGCGAGGTCATCGACGACTACGTGACCGCGCACCCGGCCGAGCCGCTGGCCCGGCTGACGGCCGGGCGCAACCTCGGCTGGCCGTTCTGCAACCCCGAGCCGGACACCGACCCCGGGGTGGCGGGCAGTGCCCAGGACTTCGCCGACGTGCCGATGGTCGCCGACGCCGAGATGAACCCCGGCGGGCGCGAGCTGGACTGCGCGACCCTCGCACCGACCGAGCAGTCCTTCCCCGCGCACTCGGCCCCGCTCGGCCTGGCCTTCACCACGACCGCGCTGCCCGAGCCCTACGGCGACGGTGCCCTGGCCGGGGTGCACGGCTCGTGGAACGCCGACCCGCCGCGGGCCCCCGAGGTGTCGTTCTTCACCTACGACGAGGGCCGGATGGGCCGGCAGCAGACGCTGGTCGGCGGGTTCCAGTACCCGACCGGCTCGCGCTGGGGGCGGCCGGTCGCCGCGGTGTCCGGCCCGGACGGCGCCGTCTACATCACCGACGACGACGCGGGTGCGGTCTACCGGCTGGCCCCGCCCGGGCGGTAGGCGCCGGTCGGGCACCCCCGGCGCCGGGTACCGTCGCCGGGGCGTCGGACCCGCTCCGGATGCCGGAAGGGATCGACCGTGCCGATCGTGGAGCCGATCGTCGGCTGGGCCGGGGACGGTGCCGGCGGACCCGCCGTCGTCGTGCTCGACCAGCGGGCGCTGCCGCACCGCACCGGGTACCTGCGCCTGAGCACGGTGGACGCCGTCGTCGACGCCGTCCGGTCGCTCGCCGTGCGCGGCGCCCCGTGCCTGGGGCTGGTCGGCGGCTACGGGGTGGCGCTCGCCGCGCACCTGCACGGCACCGCGACGCCCGTCGCCCTCGCCGCGGTGCGCGACGCGGCGGAGCGGATCGCGACGGCCCGCCCGACCGCTGTTCCGCTCGCGCTCGGCGCCCGCCGCGCGCTGGCCGCGCTGGACGGCGGGCCCGCCGCGGTCCTCGCCGCCGCCCGCGCGGCGGACGCGGAGAACGCACGCGTCGACGCGGCGGCTGCACGGCGGGCGGCCGACGAGGTGCTGCGGCTCTGCCCGGACCGCCCGGTGCGGGCGTTGACGGTGTGCAACACCGGCCCGCTCGCCACCGGCGCGACCGGTACCGCGCTGGGCGCGCTGCTGGTCCTGCACGAGCGCGGCGCGCTCGGCGAGGTGCTGGCGTGCGAGACCCGCCCGCTGCTGCAGGGCGCCCGGCTGACGGTGTGGGAGCTGGCCGCGGCCGGGGCGCCGCACCGGCTGTGCGTGGATTCCGCGGACCCGGCCGCGCTCGCCGGCGGGCTCGTCGACGTCGTGCTCGCCGGTGCGGACCGGATCGCGGCCAACGGCGACGTCGCGAACAAGATCGGCACGTACATGCTGGCCTGCGCGGCGGCCCGGTCCGGGATCCCGTTCCTCGTCGTCGCGCCGGAGGAGACCGTGGACCCGGACACCCCGACCGGTGCGCAGATCGTCGTCGAGGAGCGCGACCCGGACGAGGTGCGGCTGCACGGCGGGACCCTGCAGACGGTCCCCGGCACCCCCGTCTACAACCCCGCCTTCGACGTCACGCCGCACGACCTCGTGACCGGGATCGTCACCGAGGACCGGGTGTGGATGCCGGGAGCCGATGCCGCCACCGCGGGGCCTACCCGCGGGTAGCCGATCGTGCTTCGATCGCGGTATGGACGCCACCGACGCCCCAGCCCGTGCCGACGCCGTCGTGGTGGGGGCCGGGCTCGCCGGTCTCGTCGCCGCCGCGGAGATAGCGGACGCCGGGCGCTCGGTGGTCGTGCTCGACCAGGAGCCGGAGCAGAACCTCGGCGGGCAGGCGTTCTGGTCGCTCGGCGGGCTGTTCCTCGTCGACACCCCCGAGCAGCGGCGCTCCGGCATCCGGGACTCCGCCGATCTCGCACTGTCGGACTGGCTGTCCTCGGCCGCGTTCGACCGCGACGTCGACGACCCCTCCGGGGCGGACTTCTGGGCCCGGCAGTGGGCGACCGCCTACGTCGGCTTCGCCGCCGGGGAGAAGCGGGCCTGGCTGCACGCCCAGGGTGTCCGGTGGCTGCCGGTCGTGGGCTGGGCCGAGCGCGGCGGGCACCTCGCCGACGGGCACGGCAACTCGGTGCCCCGGTTCCACCTGACCTGGGGCACCGGTCCCGGTGTCCTGGAGCCGTTCGTCCGCCGGGTCCGGGCGCACGCCGAGGCCGGCCGGATCACGTGGCGGTTCCGGCACCGGGTGGACGGGCTCACCGTCACCGACGGCGTCGTCGACGGGGTGCGGGGCGCCCCCACCCACCGCGACGCCGTCGGGGAGTTCTCCGTCCGGGCCGGTGCCGTGCTCGTCACCTCCGGCGGGATCGGGGGCGATCACGACCTGGTCCGGGCGAACTGGCCCGAGCGGCTCGGCACTCCCCCGGCGCACATGGTCGCCGGCGTCCCCGCGCACGTCGACGGCCGGATGCTGGCGATCACCGAGCGGGCCGGCGGCCGGATCGTCAACCCGGACCGGATGTGGCACTACACCGAGGGCGTGCAGAACCACACCCCGGTCTGGGCCGGTCACGGGATCCGGATCATCCCGGGCCCGTCGTCGCTGTGGCTGGACGCGACCGGGCGGCGGCTGCCCGCGCCGAACTTCCCCGGCTTCGACACCCTGGGCACCCTCTCCGCGTTGCGTGCCACCGGCCACGAGCACTCCTGGTTCCTGCTCACCCGCCGGATCATCGAGAAGGAGTTCGCGCTGTCGGGCTCCGAGCAGAACCCGGACGTCACGGACAAGGACCTGCGCGCCACGCTGGGCCGGGTCCGGCCCGGTGCGGCGGCGCCGGTGCAGGCGTTCATGGACCGTGGTGCGGACTTCGTCGTCGCCGACGACCTCGACGAGCTCGTCGCCGGGATGAACCGGCTGACCGGTTCCGCACCGGAGCTGGACCCGGCCGCGATCCGTCGTCAGGTCGTCGCGCGGGACCGGCAGCTGGCCAACCCGTTCGCCAAGGACCTGCAGGTCATGGCGATCCACAACGCCCGTCGCACGCTCGGCGAGAAGCTGGCCCGTACGGCGGCGCCACACCGGCTGCTCGATCCGGCCGCCGGGCCGCTGATCGCCGTGCGGCTGCACGTCCTCACCCGCAAGACGCTCGGCGGGCTGCAGACCGACCTCGCCGGACGGGTGCTGGGAGCCGGCGGAGCGCCGGTGCCCGGGCTGTGGGCGGCCGGCGAGGTCGCCGGCTTCGGTGGCGGCGGGGTGCACGGGTACCGCTCGCTGGAGGGCACCTTCCTCGGGGGTTGCCTGTTCTCCGGGCGCCAGGCGGGCCGGTCGGTGGCCCTCGCCACCTGAGCGGGTGTCACGCGGACGGGTAGATCCGCGCGCGCCGGGCGCCGACGGGGCGCAGCATCACGGTCATCGCGGTGCTGCGCCGACACCGGCCGGCGTCGCGAAGGACGGGGAGCGAGCGGGCTCCTCGCGATGCGGGACACACCCGAGCAGCGTCCACCGGGCGCAGGAAGCAGGAGCATCGTGAGGACATCCGCACGCGTCGTCGTCCTCGGCGCGGCCGCCCTGGTCGTCGGACTGGCCCTGCCCGGCGCGGCGCTGGCTGCCCCGGCCCAGCCCGAGCCGCCGCTGACCCCGGCCGACAAGGCCGCGCAGTACGCCTGCCTGCAGGAGAACCTGGATCTCGGCACGCTGCCCCGGCAGGCGATCGAGAACCCGGTCGCGTTCTCCGCGGACGTCGCGAACGCCGCGCAGATCTGCGAGCCGGTCCGCGCACCCGTGAGCTGACCCACGATCCCGCCGGGCCGGTCGAGCGGAACCGGCCGCCCGGCTGCCGAGGTCGTGCCCGCGGACGCGCTCACGCCCGGACGCCGCCCGGCGCTGCCCCGCCGCGGCGGCGCGGCGGCGCGGACCGCGGGCACGACCCGGACGGGCGCGGCTCAGAGCAGGTCGCTGCGGCTCAGCACACCGACCAGGACGCCGTCGTCGTCGACCACCGGGACCACCCGGAAACCGCGGGCCGTGAGCAGCTGCTCGGCGTCGGCCAGCGGGTCCTGCGGGCGGACGACCTCGACGTCGTAGGTCATCAGCCCCGCCACCGTGCTCGCCCGGGTCCGGCTCCCGGCGTCGGACGAGCCGGCCATCAGGTCGGCCTCGGAGATGATGCCGAGGAGGTGGTCGCCGTCGTCGACCACCGGGACCGCGGTGAAGCGGTAGGACAGCAGCACCTCGGCCGCCTCGTCCAGCGCGAGCGCCGCGGGGATCGCGACCAGGCCGCCGTCGGTCATCACGTCCGCCACCCGCAGCGAGGAGATCGGCCGCCCGCCGACCCGGCCCGCGCCGCGCGGCATCATCGCCTCCGGGAGCGGCCCGGACAGGCCGGTGCCGCCCAGCCGGCGCGCCGCCCGCCGCAGCAGCCCGCCCTGGCGCCGTGCACGGAGCAGGTCGCTGCGCGTGATCACGCCGACCAGCGCCCCGCGCTCGACGACCGGGACCAGCCGCAGCTCGCCGTACACCCGCATCCGGTGCGCGACGATCGACAGCGCCGTCGCCCCCTGGACCGTGACGACCTGCTCGGTCATCGCGTCGCCGACCGTCGCGTGCGGGTCGTCCCGGTGCCGCAGGACGTCGACCAGGCTGATGATCCCGACCAGCGAGAACTGGCGGTCGACGACGGGCAGCGCCGAGAACCGTGCCTCGGCCATCCGTTCCTGCGCGCGGGACAGCGGAGCGTCCGCCCACACGGTGACGACGCGTTCGGTCATGACATCCCGCGCTCGCAACACCATGCAACGACCGTAGTACCGACCGTCGCGACGGGCGCTCCTACCCGCGCCGTTCGCAGGCGGCCGGGCGCCGCTGGGCGTCCCGGATCCGCGCGACGTCGAGCTTCTCCGACCGGTCGAAGGAGTAGATCCCGTTCTGCTCCTGGAACACGTCGGTGAGCTGGGTGTAGCAGTAGCCGAACATCAGCGGGTCGTCCAGCAGCACCGCGGTCAGCCCCGCGAACCGGTGGTGGAACTCCTCCTCGCTGCGCGGTGCCTCGCCGTAGCCCCACGACGAGTCCGCGTCGCGGCTGCCGTCGCGGGTGGCGTCGGCGTCCGGCCGCCACCAGATCCCGCCGAACTCGCTGCAGAACCAGGGCTGCCCGCCGTAGGGCAGCGACCACCGCGCGCCGTCGCCACCCCGGTTGGTGTCCGGGCGGTCCTGCGCGAGGCCGGACATCGCCTCGGCGAACGCCGCCGGGTCCTGGGTGTAGTTGTGCGAGTCCCACACGTCGGACTCGGGGACCCGGTGGGAGTACCCGGACGCGTCGAGGACCGGGCGCGAGGTGTCCATGGCCTTGGCCGCCAGGAACATCGCCCGGGTGACGTCGTCGAGCACCTGCCGGTGGTCCCCGATCGGCTGGTGGGTCTCGTTGAGCCCGCACCAGCCGATCACCGACGGGTGCGAGTAGTCGCGTTCGAGCACCTCCAGCCACTGGGTGACGAAGTTCGTGGTGGGCCGCTGGTACTCGCCGTCGGCGACGGTCCCCTCCGCCACGGCGCCCCAGTCCCCGAACTCGCCCCACACGAGGTAGCCGAGCCGGTCGGCGTGGTGCAGGAACCGCTCCTCGAAGACCTTCTCGTGCAGCCGGGCACCGTTGAACCCGGCCGCCATGGCGAGCTCGATGTCGGCCCGCAGCGCGTCGTCGGACGGGGCGGTCATCAGCCCGTCCGGGTAGTAGCCCTGGTCCAGGACGAGCCGCAGGAACACCGGCTCGCCGTTGAGCAGCACCGCGTTCCCGTCGATCGTCACCGACCGCAAGCCGGCGTCGCCGTCGACGGCGTCGAGCACCCGGTCCGCCGGGCCGAGCAGCTCGACCCGGACGGCGTAGAGGTGCGGGTCCGCCGGGGACCAGGTGCGCACCCGGTCGGCGGGCAGCCGCACCGTGACCCGCGGCGCGAGGTCCAGGTCGGCCCGGACCCGGCCGGTGCCGACGACGCCCGCCGCGTCGGACACCGTCACCCGCAGGTGGGCCCCGGCCAGCGACGGGGCGTGCCGCCCGGCGGCGCGGCGCAGCGGCTGCTCGACGTGGAAGCTCTCCCCCGCGAGGTCCGGGGTGATCCGGGGGCGGCCGAGCGAGACGTCCGGCACCGGCTCGGCCCAGACCGTCTGCCAGATCCCGGTGGTGCGGGTGTAGAGGCACTCGTAGTTGTCGTACCGGGTCGACTGCTTGCCCCGGGCCTGCGGTCCGCTCCGCGGGTCCCGGGCCCGCACGACGATCTCGACGGTGCCGGACCGGCGCCCCAGGTCGACCGTGAACGGGGCGAAGCCGCCGAGGTGCGAACCGGCACGTTCGCCGTCCACCCACACCGTGGCCTCGTGGTCGACGGCGCCGAAGTGCAGCAGCGTCCGGCGCCCGGCCCACTCCTGCGGGACGGTGAACCGCCGCCGGTACCAGACGGCCGGCATGAAGTCGGTGCGGCCGACCCCGGAGAGCCGGGACTCGGGAGCGAACGGCACGACGATCGAGCCGTCCAGCGGGCGCTCGGTCAGCCCCCGTTCGAGGCCGGAGTCGGCCGCGTCGACCTCGAACTCCCAGGTGCCGTTGAGGCAGGTCCAGTCGGGGCGCCGCATCGACGGTCGCGGGTACTCGGCACGGGGGACGTCGGCGTCGGTGCGGGGCATGGTTGCTCCAGACGTGGTCGTGCGGCCCGCGGGACGGGGGGCGAGCCGGTCGGCACGGTCGCGGGTACGACGCCCGAGTCTGCCCGTCCGGTCCGGACATCGGTGCAGGCACCGCTCGGTCACGGGCATTACCGGCAATCCGCCGCTCGGCGCTGCGGGACAGCGCTTCCCCGCTCGGATGAGCGGGTCCCCTTTCGTGCGCACGCCGAGGCCACGAGCTTGTGGCATGGTGACGCCGCATCATGTCGGTTTCCATCGTTCGCGACGAATCGAGGTGGCCGTGGAAGGGTGGAGCACCCGCGAGCTCTCCGAGCTGGCCGGAACGAGCCTTCGTGCAGTTCGGCACTACCACGAGATCGGGCTGCTCCCCGAACCCGACCGCCGCGCCAACGGTTACAAGCAGTACGGCATCCGCCACCTCGTCCGGATCCTGCGGATCAAGCGGCTGACCGAGCTCGGCTTCTCCCTGTCCCGGATCGCGACGATGATCGACGACGACGATCCCACCGACGCGTTGAAGTCCCTCGACTCCGAGCTCGCGAGCACCATCGAACGGCTCCAGCGCGCCCGCGGCGAGCTCGCCGACATCCTGGAGCGATCGGTTCCCGCGGACGTGCCGACGCAGCTGGCGCCGCTGCCGGAGGCCGACGGGCTCACGAAGGCCGACCACTCGCTCGTCGTCGTGAAGTCGCGGTTCCTCGAGCCGTACGGGCTGGACCACTACGGCGACCACCTGCAGGAGATGCGCTCCGACCCGTGCGCGGCCGATTTCGACGCGCTGCCGGCGAAGGCGGATCTCGACACCCGGCTCGATCTCGCCGAGCGCATGGCGCCGCACGTCCGCAAGCTCTACGGCCCCCAGCCCGAGCTGGGGCCGGTGGGCTACGCACCGCCCCGGCAGCGGCAGGCGATGATGACGGCGCTGCGTGCGGCGCTGCAGGAGTTCTACAACCCGGCGCAGAACGACGTGATGCGCCGGATCGACGGGATCATCCGCCGCTCGGCCTGATCCCGGCCCCGGCGCTCGCCGGAGCCCGCTGACGTGCATCTCGGCGCGGACCGGCGGCGGCCGAGCGTCGTGCGGTGTGGTTCCGTGCCGGTTCCGCAAGCGGGTGCGGGCCGGTCACGGCAGTGTGGAGCGCGTACGGGCGTCCGCGGGCAGCGGGACGCGGGCCGGGTCCCGCGGGAGCCGGCCGGTCCAGACCAGGCACAGGACCGGCGGGGCACCGACCGCGCGCAGGGCCGCGACGGTCGTCGCCACCTCGGCGCTGCGGGTTCCCGCGGTCTGGACCGCGAGCACCGTCGGGCCGCAGCCGCGCAGCGTGCGGAGGTCCTCGTGGGTGGCGCGCCGGACCCGCATCGAGCGGATCCGGGGCCCGCTCACCGGACCGGGCGGGGCCGCTCCCGGGGTCAGGTCGACCCACACCCGCCGGTCGCCGACCAGCTCCGCGGCCTTCACCAGCTCGGCCGCGACGTCGCAGGCGGGCTCCGCCGTGAGCTGCACGACGGTCACCGTCGGGAACGTCCGGAGTCGTGTCCGGTAGGCGTCGGCGAGCAGCGGCACGGCGGCCGGCGCCGTCCCGGGGGCGAGCACCGGGACGTCGATCTCGGCCCGCAACGCTCCGGCCGGGTCCGCCTCCGGCAGCAGCCGCCTGCCCCGGCGGGCCGCGAGCACACCGAGGAGACCCAGCAGCCCGGCCAGCACACCGGCGAGCACACCGGCGGCACCGATCCACCAGCCGGAGGCGATCCACGGCGTGGCGACGGCCGCGGGCCCGGGAACGATCACGGTGGTCTGGGCCGTCCGGTCGGCCAGCACCCGTCCGAACTGGTCGACCAGCGGGTCGGGCTCGGTGGTGCCGTTCGTCCGGGTCTGCGTCCCCAGCTCGTCGGGCGGGGGCGCGGTGAGCCGGTCGAGCTCGGCCCGCACCGGGTCCGTCCCGGCCGCGGTGACGGCCCGGTCCAGGGTGGCGACCCGTTCCCGCAGCGCGGTGACGGCGTCGTCGGCGACGGCGGTGGCCACCGCCGGATCGGAGCCGCTCACCCGGAACCGGACCACACCCGGCGCGGGTGTGGTGACGGACAGGTCCTCCGCCGCCTCCGCGCCGGCCGCCCCGGACAGCTCGGCGACGCGGGCGGTGAACGCGGCGTTGGTCGCCGCGCCCAGTGCCCTGGCGGTGGCACCCGCCGGGTCGGCCGTGCCGACGGTGGCGACCTGGACCGACGCCGTCGCGACCACCGGCGGCGGCACCGCCCATGCCGTCGCGGCGCCGGCCACGGCGGCGAGCAGCGCCAGCACGAGCAGCGGACGCCGACGCCGGGCCAGCACGGCACCGGCCTCGCGCAGCGGACCGTTCCGGCCCCGCCCGGCGCCCCGCGCCCGGGTCCCGGGCAGCTCGTCCGGTACCGGGGTGCCCGCGCGGGGCGGGAGGGGCGGTGCGGCCGGCACCGGGAGGCGGCCGGGGGCCCCGGTCGACGCTCCTCCCGGCCGGTCGACGGTCAGCGCCACCCGCGCGTGCGCCGGGGGGCGGCCGCCGGGACCGGGTGTCACGGGGCCGATCCGCAGCGATGCGGGCAGCTCCGGCGGCCTGCGGTGGGCCGCGGTACCCGCTGCCGTCCGCGGCGGGCCGGCCTCCGGGGTACCCGGGTCCCGTCCGGTGCGGGCCGGTCGTGCCGCCCCGTTCCGCCGGACGGTCGTGCCGTTCCGCGGGACGCTGCGGCCGGGCCGGCCGGGGGCGCCGTTGCGCGGCGCCGCGTCCGGACCGGCGGCGGGCCGGGCCGGGCCGGAGGCACCGGTCGGGCCTGCACCGGCCGACGCGGTGTCCGATGATGCGGTGCCCGGCGACGCCGCAGCCGGGGACGGCGCGGAACCCGACGGCGTGGAGCCCGAGGAGCCCGTGTCGGGCCGGTCCGTGCCGGGCCGGTCCGGGTCGGTCGGTGGCACACCGGCCACCCCCCGATCCGCGGCCGGGCCCGCCGACCCGGTGCCCGGAGGCCGGGCACCGGACCCGGTCGGGGTGCGGTCCTCGGCGGACCGGGCCGGGACCTTCAGCGAGGCCCGGCGACGGCGACCGGCCTTCCGGGCGTCACCGGCCGCCGGCGACGGCTCCGGAGCGGCCTGCGAGCGAGGCACCGGGCTGGGCCGGTCCTCGCTGTCCGCGGCGGGGGGCGCGGCGTCCGCCGCGGGACGCTGCGGCACCCGCGGTGCACGCACGGTGCGGGCCATCAGGACCGCACCGCCTGCAGCGGCATCTCGAACGCAGCGTCCCGGCCGGTGCCGGCGAACGCCGGCCTGCCCCCGAACGCACCGGGGGTCCCGGCGGCGACGTCGGCGCCGAAGTGCTCCCGCAACCAGGACGGGCTGTACACGGTGTCGAGGTAGCGCTCCCCCAGGTCCGGGGCCAGCGCGACGGCCGTGATCGCCTCGTCGCCGTGCCGGGCGAGCCAGGCCAGTGCCCCGGCGACCACGGTGCCCGTCGATCCGCCGAACAGGAACCCGCGCCGGGCCAGCCGGTGGCAGACGTCCAGGGTGTCCGGCTCCGCCACGTGGACGACGTCGTCCACGTACCCCTCGTCCAGCATCGGCGGCCGGACGCTGGTCCCCAGCCCGGGGATCATCCGCGGGGCGGCCCGGTCGCCGAAGGTGACCGATCCGGCCGCGTCGACCGCGACGACCCGGACCCGCCCGGGCCGGGACCGGAAGTACCGCGCACAGCCCATCAGGGTGCCGGTCGTACCGGCGCCGACGAACAGCACGTCCAGACCGGGGAACGCGGCCTCGATCTGGGGCCCGGTGGTCACCGTGTGCGAGCCCCAGTTCTCCGGGTTCGCGTACTGGTTGAGCCAGACGTAGCGGCCGTCGGAGTCCACCATGGACCGGACCAGGGCGATCCGGGTCGCGAGGTAGCCGCCGGCCACGTCCGGGGCGTCGACGACCCGGACCTCGGCTCCCAGCGCCTGCATCAGCCGGTGCGTCGCCGGGTTGCACCGGGGGTCGGTCACGCACACGAATCGGTAGCCCCGGCTGGCGGCGATCATGGCGAGCGCGACCCCGAGGTTCCCGGAGGACGACTCGACCAGCACCGATCCCGGCCGCAGCCGACCGGACCGTTCCGCCTCGGTGACCATGCCGAGTGCGGCCTTGAGCTTGACCGATCCGGCGAAGTTGAAACCCTCGCACTTGAGGTAGAGCGACCGGCCGAGGGTCGTGGCCAGGTCGACGTACAGGTCGTCGGTGTTGAACTGCTCGGGGGCGGAGATGACGGTCATCCGTGACCTCTCCTCTCGGGGTGTGCGCCGCTCAGCCGTGCCGGCTCAGCTCGTGGAAGAAGTCGTCGACCGTGTGCAGCTCGCCGGAACGGGCCACGCGCTCGTGCACGTAGCGCCCGACGGCGAGGTCCAGTACGCCGAGACCGAACGGGGAGAACACGACCGTGCGGTCCGCGGGCACCGCCAGCGTGCCGGCCATGACCTCGGCGAGGGTCCCGGCGACGAAGTCGCGGTTGCCGGTCCGCTGCTCGGCCAGGTGCGGTGAGGTGTCCGCCTTGAGACAGTGCTCGACGTCGTCGAGGACGGTGAACGACTCCAGGACGACCTCGGCCGACAGGTCCCGCAGGGACACGTTGAGCACCAGCGGGTGGTGGTCGAACCAGCCGGGGTCGTGCACGTGCGGGGTCCCGGCGACGGTCGCGAAGACCACCAGGTCGTACCCGCGCACCAGCGACTCGGCCGAGTCGTGGACCGTGACCGCCGAGCCCGGGACCGTCCGGGAGACGTGCCCGGCGAACCCGGCGGCGGACTCCGGCGAGAGGTCGAAGACCCCGACCTCGTCGAAGCTCCATCCGGTCCCGGCCAGGAAGGTGTGGATGTAGCGCGCGATCAGCCCGGTGCCCACGAATCCCACCCGGCGCGGCCGGGCGCGGTCCGCCGAGAGCCGGTCCGCCGCCGAGGCGGCCGAGGCCGCGGTCCGGGTCGCGGAGATGATCGAGCTCTCCAGGCAGGCGTACGGGTAGCCGGTGAGCGGGTCGTTGAGGATCAGCACCGCCGACGCCCGCGGGATGCCGTGCTCGACGTTGCCCGGGAAGCTCGAGATCCACTTGATCCCGTCCACGCCGGACTCCCCGCCGAGCGAGGCGGGCAGCGCGATGATCCGCGACGACGGCCGGTCCGGGAAGCGCAGGAAGTACGACGGCGGGTTCACCGTCGCCCCCGACGCGTGCACCCGGTAGGTGTCCTCGACCAGCTCCACGATCTCCTTCTCCCGCCCGGCCAGCGCCTGCGCGACCTGCGCGCCGGGGACGACCGCGAACGGCGGGACCGTGATCTCCATCAGCTCTCCTCGGGGGCCGGCACGGTGACGCCGTCGGCCATCGCGACCACGACCTCCCGCTCGCCGGTGTAGGGATCGCGGCCGTGCGCCACCCGCAGGTTGTCGACGACGAGCAGGTCGCCGTCCTGCCACGGCTCGCGCACGGTGTGCCGCTCGTGGGCGTCGTTGATCGCCTCGACGACGTCGGCCGGTACCGGCGTCCCGTCGCCGAAGCGCGTGGTGAACGGCAGCCCGTCCGGGCCGTGGACCTCCACCAGGAACTCGCGGACCTCCGGATCCATGGCGTGCTCGGAGAGGAAGGCGATCTGGTTGAAGAAGACCTTCTCCCCGGTACCCGGGTGCTCCAGCACCCCGTGCCGCCGCTGCCGGGTGCGCAGGCCGCCCTCGGCGTTCCACTCGGTGCCGATCGCGTTCGCCCGGCAGTACCGCTCGACCTCGGCCCGGTCGTCGGTGCCGAACGCCTGCTGCCAGGACGCGCCGATCTCCTCGCCGTAGTTGCGGATCAGCAGCCAGCCGTCCCGCTCGATCCGGTCGACGAGGCCGGTGGGCAGCTCGTCGACGACCCGGGCCGTGTCGACCAGCGGGGTCGCGCCACCGGTCTGCGGTGCGCGCAGGCAGGCGAAGAGCAGCGTCGCCGGCGTCTCCAGCACGTAGGACAGCTCGTGGTGGGCGCACATCGGCTGGCGCGCCGGCCACGGGGTCGAGGAGTGGACGCCGTCGGCCAGCACGGTGCGGGCCGCGACCGCCTCCCGCTCGGTGTAGGCCGTGCCGCCGAGCCGGGCGGCGACGCCGGCCACGTCGGCGACGGTGCGCAGCGCGAGGCCGCGCACCAGTACCGCTCCGTGCTCGTCGACGAGGTCGCCGAGTGCGTCCTCGTGGCGCTCGCACCAGTCGGCGGCCGAACCGCTCGCTCCGGTGTCCAGGACGGGCGGGTGTCCGGGGTGCAGCTGCACCCCCAGCAGTGATCCGGTCATGGTTCTCCCCCGGGTGGTGGTGTGACTTCTCAGTGCGGAGGGTCCGGGAGCAACCCGGCCAGGTCCGCGAGGACGGGATGATCGATCACCTGACGGACGGTGACCGCGCGGTCCAGCGCGATGACGAGCTTGACCGCGGACAGCGAGCTCCCCCCGAGCTCGACGAAGTGGTCGGCCGGCGAGACGGTGCCGTCGGGCAGGTCGAGGACCCGGGTCACCGCGGCCAGCACCCGCTCCTGGGCCGGTGTCACGGCCGGTGCCGGCGCGGCCCCGGTGGCCGGTACCGGCTCGTCCCCGGCCGCGGCGCGGGCGGCCAGCGCCTTCCGGTCGATCTTGCCGTTCGCCGTCACCGGGAGCGGGTCCAGCCGGTGCACCACCGGCGGCACCATGTAGGCGGGCAGGCTCCCGGCCAGCGTGGCACGGACGGTGTCCTGGTCCGGGCCGTCACCGGCGTGGTAGGCGACGAGCTGCGGACCGCCGGTGGCCTCGGCGACCACGACGCAGGCGTCCCGGACCCCCGGTACCCGCAGCAGCGCGTTCTCGATCTCGCCGATCTCGATCCGGAAACCCCGGATCTTCACCTGGTTGTCCCGGCGGCCCAGGAACTCCAGCTGGCCGTCCGGACGCCAGCGGCCGTGGTCACCGCTGCGGTAGAGGCGTTCCCCACGGCGGTACGGGTCCGAGCCGAACGCGGCGGCGGTGCGGTCCGGGTCGTTGACGTACCCCCGGCCGACGCACACGCCGGAGAACACGATCTCCCCCGGCGCACCGAGCGGGACCGGCGCCAGGTCGGCGTCCACGACGTACACCCGCACCCCCGGCACCGGGCGGCCGAGCGGCACCCGGTCGCCGTCGGGCACCGAGCGCAGGACGGCGTGGTTGGTGTCGTCCGAGGTCTCGGTCAGCCCGTAGGCGTTGACCAGCGGGACGTCCGGGCGCACCCGGAACCAGCGCTGTACCAGCTCCTTCTTGAGTGCCTCCCCGGTCGCCGACACCATCCGCAGGTCGGGCAGGGCCACCGGGTGCTGCTCCAGGTAGGTCAGCACGACCTCCAGGTAGCTGGGCACCAGCTGGACGACGTTCACCCGGTGCTCGGCGAGGGTGTCGACGAAGCGCCGCACGTCCAGGATCGCGTCCTGCTCCACCAGCAGGGTCCGGCCGCCGACCAGCGGGCCCGCGACGAGCTGCCACAGCGAGATGTCGAAGCACTGCGGTGCGGTCTGGGCGACCACGCAGCCGGCGGTCAGCTCCAGGTCCTCGATCTTGGCGAGCAGGTGGTTGAGCATCCCGGCGTGCTCGCACATCGCACCCTTCGGCTCGCCGGTCGAGCCGGAGGTGAAGTACAGGTAGGCGAGCGCGTCGGCGGGCACCGCGACGTCCGGCGCCGAGGCGTCGTCGCTGCCCGCGGCCGCCTCGGCGACGGTCAGCACGAGCGCGCCGGTCGCCGCCTCGTCGAGCGTCGCGCGGGCCCCGGGGGTCGTCAGCGCCCACCGGCACCCGGCCCGGCCGAGGGTCCGGGCGATCCGCTCCGCCGGGAAGTGCGGCTCGACCGGGAGGTACGCGCCACCGGCCCGGAAGACGGCGAGCACGGCCACCAGCCAGTCCAGATCCCGCTCGGTGACGACGGCGACGACGTCCTCGGGCTCCAGACCCCGGGCGAGCAGGGTGCGGGCGACCCGGTTCACCCGGGCGTCGAGCCCGGACCGGGTGAGTACCGAGCCGGCGTGCTCGGCGACGATCTCGTCCGGGTGCGTCGCGGCCCGCTCGGCGAGCAGCTCGTGCACCCGCCGGTCCGGCAGCTCCCGGGGCCGGCCTGCGATCTCGTCGAGCTGCAGGGCCCGCTCCGCCGGTCCCACCAGCGCCGAGGCCCGGACGGCGGCCTGCGGGTCGGCGGCCAGTTCCAGCGCGGTCGCGTGGTAGCCGGCGATGCGGGCGGCCGCGGCCGGGTCGAGGTGGTCGAGCCGGTGGGTCAGCCGGACGACGCCGTCGCGGGTGCCGACCCGGAACGCGATCCCCGGAGCCGGTGCGACACCACGGGGCCCGGACCGGCCCAGCGCCCCCGGGGTCGCGGTCCCGTCCGGGGCCTCGTCGCCCGGGTCCAGGACGGTGCCGTACTCCGGTACCGCGACGCCCAGCCCGGCGGCGGACCCGGCCAGGTCGGCGAGGCCGACGCCGGGGTCACCGCGCAGGCCGGCGAGCTCGGTACCGGCGTCCCGCACCAGGTCGCCCCAGGTGCCGGTGACGTCGAGCGACAGCGGCAGCGCGTCCCCGCCGGTGGTGGCCGGTACCCCGACGGTCACCTCGTCCGCCCCGGCGAGCCCGGCGACGACGGCGGCGTGCACGGCGAGCAGCACGGCGTCCGGCGCGGCGCCGGTGGCCAGCAGCACGGCGTCCAGCGCGCCGGGCGCCACGTGCTCGGTGTGCGTCGCGGTGCCGGGGCGGGGACGGGCGGTCCAGCGCGGGGCGGGAGTCGCCCCACCGGCCTGCAGAACCCGGTCCCAGTGTGTCCGGTTGCCGGATGTGGTGGCGGTGAGCGTGCGGGTCATCGTGCGGTCTCTCCGTTCACGGTCACGGATGCGGTGCTCGGCGCAACGACGGGCAGCGCAGCGGTGGGCTGTGCGGGTGCGGGCGATGCCGGGGCCGGCTGGGCGGGGGCGGGCTGGGCGGGGGCGGCGCTCACGGGGGCCGCGACCGCCCGGGCGGGGTTGCCCTCCCAGAAGGCGCCGTCGGGGACCTCCTCGCCCTTCATGAGGAAGGCGTCGCAACCGATCCGGGCGCCCCGGCCGACCACGGAGCCGTAGTGCAGGAACGAGCCGATGTCGAGGCAGGCGCCGGGCCCCACGACGATGGGCGCGGACTTGAACGTGCCGTCCTCCTGCGAGTGGCACTGGATCACCGACCCGGCGTTGAGGACCGCGTCGTCGCCGATCGTGACGAGCGTCCGCTCGGTCAGCGCGCAGCCGTCGTCGAACACCCGCCGGCCGACACGGACACCGAGGGCCCGGGACACCACGTTCTTGAACGGCGTGCCCGCCAGCATCCGGTCCCAGCCCTGGATCACGAGCTTCCAGTACCGCTCGTGCCACCAGAAGTACGGGTCGTAGACCGAGCAGAACCGGCCCCGCAGCGGGCGGCCGAGCGTGGCGAGACGCTCGACCACGGACGTGTAGACCATCGTGAACAGCAGCGAGATCAGCAGCTGGATGCCGACCATCACCGGCCCCAGCGGGACCAGCAGGTCGGCCATCGCGACCGTCAGCATCGCGATGCCGAACAGGCTGCCCCACCGGACCAGCAGTGCCAGACCGATCGAGCGGCGGTTGTAGCGGTTCTTGGCCCGCAGCCGCTCGTGCAGGTCGAGCCCGGTCTCCAGGTGCCCGAACGCGGTGTCCCGGCGCACCGTGCGGGGGATCTCGAAGGGCGGCGACCCGAGCAGGCCGACGCCGCTGCGGACCGGGCCGTCGGTCGGCACCAGGGTCTTGGTCGCGAGCAGGCAGTCGTCACCGACCCGCGCTCCGGACGGGTAGGCGATCCGGTTCCCGAGGAAGCTGTTCGCACCGAGTCGTGTCCGATTGATCACGAATGCACTGTCCGAATAGTCCGCATTGATGATCGACAGACCGTCGGCGACCATGGTCCCGGTGCCGATCGAGCTCGCGAACGGCGTCTCGTGCTTCACGGCCGTGCCGAAATTCGTCCCGGTCTGCGGGCGGCGACGGAGATCGTGACCGATCATCCGCAGATATCCGACGATGTAGGAGCTGTCCCCCAGCAGGTAGGTGAAGAATCTGATGTTCGTCGTCCGGATGATCGTGCGGTGCAGCGTGTAGCGGAATCCGTAGAGGCGGTAGGGGCGGCCTTCCACAGTCCCGAGCGTCAGTACCCGGGCGAGCAGGGTCGTCGCGAACAGCGCGGCCAGGATGCCGCCGAGCAACACCCCGCCGGAGACCGCGAGCGTCTCCAGGTAGATCAGCGGCGAGCCGAGCTGCGCGGAACCGTCACCGAGCACGGTCTGCAGGGCCGGGATCCGCAGCAGCGCCGCGTCGACGACGCCGGATCCCAGCGGCAGCCAGACCAGCAGCAGGGTGGCCAGCTGGCCGAGGCCGTAGCCGAACCGGCGGACCGGGCCGCTCGGTGCGGCGGACGGGCCGCCGGGATCGCCGCCGCCCGGCCGGGCCGGGGTGCCCCACCAGGTCTGCCCGGCCGGGATCGTCTGCCCGGTGTGCAGCGACGACGAGTGCGCCAGCCGGCCCCCGTCCCCGATCTCGGTACCGATGTCGACCACCGTGGTCTCACCGACCACGGCACCCGCACCGACGGTGACCCGGCCGGTCCGGATCAGGCCGGGCTCGGCCCGGTAGCAGGTCAGGATCGAGTCCTTGCGCAGGACCGCACCGGCACCCACCGTCAGCAGGTCGGGGCAGGCCGGCACGACCCGGGAGAGCATCACGACGCCCGGGCCGATCCGCGCTCCGAGTGCACGCAGGTACAGCGGCAGCAGCGGCGACCCGGCCGCGACCAGGAGCAACGGGTTGGTCCGGACCAGCGTCCTGGCGAGCCAGAACCGGAAGTAGCCGAGCCCCCACAGCGGGATCTCCCGCTCGGTCCAGCGGCCGACGAGCACCCACTTCGCGGCGATCGGCAGCACGGCGAACACGGTGAAGGCGATCGCGACGGCGGCGAGCGAGCGGAGGTAGAACTCCAGCAGGCCGGACCCGCCCGCGATCCAGAGGTACGCGGTACCGAGCACCGTCCCGTAGCCGAGGGTGAACGCCACGAACGTGAGCAGCTGGGCGGCACCGCACCAGAGGTAGGCCGCGGTCGACGCCGGTCGCGGCGCGGCGGGCGGACCGGCTGCGGGCTCCTCGGTGGTCCCGTCGGCCGGAGCGGCGGCCGGCGCCGGCGGAGCCGACACGGCCAGCGCCGCGGCGAGCTCACGCACGCTCGGGTGGGCGTAGACGTCGGTCATGGACACGTGCCCGAGCCCGGGGCGGCGGCGGATCCGGGCGCAGAACCGGGCCAGCACCATCGAGTCCGCGCCGACGTCGGTGAAGAAATGATCGGTCGGCGCGACCGGGAATCCGATCATCTCGCCGATCACCGCACAGAGATCGTCCTCCACGCTTTCTTCCGGAACGATCACCGGTGGCGCGGTGAGCGCACGTTCCGTTGCCTGATCGACGGACATCGTCATCACCTCCCCGGCCGGATCCGCGTGTGTGTCGGTCGGCATCGTCACAGACTTTCTCCGTGTTACGGGACTGGAAATTCGGCCACCCGCACAGACCAACGGAAAGGGGGTCCGTCGACCCACGGCAGCATCGGGCGCCGCGGCCCTCCCCTGCCGCGGTCCCGTGGTCACATCGCCCTGCGACCTATGCCAGTGCATTCGGGACGCGCCCCCGAATCGGTTCACACCACGACCGGGTGTGACGCACATCACTACTACCGGAATCGAGTGGGCCGCCGGGATCCGTTGTGCCACCGGAAGAACCGGCGGGACGTCCGGACATGCCGGTGCGCCACCGGGTCGGCGGTCCCGGTGGCGCACGCGGGGGCGGCAGCAGTCGCAGGGCCGACCGGCTGGGGACCCGGCCGGCCGGGCGGGCTCCGACACCCGGCCCGACGCGGCTGCTGCCGCCGGCTCCTCAGCCCGAGGTGCCTCCGACTCGGAGGCACCCGCCCCGGACGGCGGATCCCCTCACCGCACGCCGCCCGGGGTGACGGTGCAGGGATCGTCGGCGACCAGGACCACAGGGACCCCGTCCACGACGATCTCGACCTTCGTCGAGGGCGCGGCACGCAGAGTGAAGATCCACTCCGCGTGGCCGAGGTCCACCTCCACGATGTCGCCGCGCCAGTACACGCTGAACTGCAACCGCTCGCAGCGCGCCGGGAGCCGGGGGTCGAACGAGAGCCGGTCGGACAGCGCACGCATACCGCCGAAACCGTGCACGGCGATCTGCCACGTCCCCGCTGCGGCGGCGATGTGCATGCCCTCCGCGGTGTTGCCCTGGTTGTCGTCGAGATCCACGTAGGCCGAACGCTCGAAGTAGCGCACTGCCGACTCCGCGTCGCCGACCCGGAGCCCGAGGACCGCGTGGATCGCCGGGCTGAGCGAGGACTTGTGCAGCGTCCGTTCCTCGTAGAAGCGGAAGTTGGTGCGCTGCACCTCGACCGGGTACTCCCTGGGCAGCAGGTACATCAACATGAGGACGTCGGGCTGCTTGAGCAGCGTGGTGTCCTCCAGGTTGAAGTGGTGGTAGCCGGCCGGGTACCGGGGCATGTCGTTGTCGTCCCAGCTCTCGATCGGCAGCTCGCGCAGTCCGAAGTAGCCGTCGAACTGCTCGATCACCCCCGAGGAGAGCTGCACGGGCGGACGGACGCGCGCGGCGGCCGCGACCCACCCGTCGACCTCGGCGCCCGAGAGCCCGATCTCGTCCGCGATCTCGGCGAGCCGCTGCGGAGCGGTGGCACCGAGCCGCCGGTGCAGCGCAGCCCCCTGTTCCAGGTGCCGGGCCACCATCCGGTTGGTGAACGCGTTGTCGGTGACGTGGCTGTGGAACTCGTCGGGTCCCATCACGTTCGTCAGGCCCAAGCGGCCGTCGGCGCCCTCCTCCAGCCGGGACGCCCAGAACCTGCTGGTCTCGAACACGATCTCGGCCCCGGCCGCGAGCAGGAACTGCTCGTCGGCGGTGACCGCCACGTACTGGTCGACGGCGTGCGCCACGTCTGCGGAGACGTGCAGCTCCTCCTCCCGCGTCCAGAACCGGCTCGTACCGTCCGGTGTCCAGCGCGGGCACTCCTCCCGCCCGGTGTCCGCGGACTCCCACGCGAACCGGGCACCGCGGGTGCCGTTCTCCGCCGAGACCACGCGGGCACCGGGGAGCGTGTGGTGCCGGTAGGCCAGCAGCGAGCGGGCCGTGCGGGGCTGGGTGTAGAGGTAGAACGGCAGGAGCAGGATCTCCGAGTCCCAGAACACGTGACCCCGATAGCCCTCACCGGACAGCGACTTGGCCCCGACGCTGACGGTCGGGTCGTCCGGGTTCGCGGCGATCAGCAGGTGGTAGACACCCAGCCGCAGGGCCAGCGCGTCCTTGTCGTGCCCCTGGACGCGGACCTCGCTGTCCAGCCAGAGACGTGCCCACACCGCGGCGCTGGTCCGGCGCACGGCGTCCACCCCCGCCCCGCGGTGCCGGACGACGGTCGCGGTGGCCCTGGCGAGCGGGGCGTCGCGCTGCCCGGGATCGCGGGACGTCGCGATCCCCACGAACTTGTGCACGCTCACCGGAGCCCCGGCCCCGGCCCGGAAGACCAGCCGGTCGGCCACCCGCTCGTGGTCGGTGAGCTGCTCGTGGTCGGTGAGCCGGCTTCCGCCGTCCGCCGAGGGCTCCGGGACGACCGCGGCCGAGTACGCGATCCGGACCCCGGAGTCGATCGTGCCGGTCACGAGGTGTGCCGTGCCGTCGCCGGAGAACCCCCGGTCGACGATCGCGAGGTGGGTCGACCGGGCCCACTTGTCCCACCGCCGGGCCGGCGGCAGGTCGAGGCCGTCCGGGTAGTGCGGCAGCCGGTCGAGGTTGCGCCGCCGGCCGTCGACGCCGGTCTCGATCACGATCTCCGCGTCGTGGTCGAGCGGTGTCACCTCGATCTGCAGCAGGCAGAGGTCGCGGTCGGCCATGCTCGCCGTGCGCGAGGTGCGCAGCCGGGTACGACGCCCCGCGGGATCGGCGAACACCGTGCTGCGGTGCAGCACCCCGGTCCGCAGGTCCAGCACCCGCTCGTGCTCGACGATCTCCGAGGAGTCGACGTCGAGCCGCATCCCGTCGACGCGGACCAGGGTGTCGAGCCAGTCCGGGGCGTTGACGAGATCGACCACCGGCGAGTCGTGTGCGTCGTACACCCCGGCGAGGTAGGTGCCGGAGAGCGCGCCGAGGTGCCCCTCCTCCAGGGCACCCCGGGTCCCGACGCGGCCGTTGCCGACCGTCATGACGGTCTCGTGGTAGCCGGCCGCGGCTGGGTCGAACCCCCGCTCGACGAGCGCCCACCCGGGATCCGGTGCGCTCATCGGACGACCGCCGGACCGTAGGCGGACCGCACCTGCCGTGCCGTCCGCTCCAGATCGAGGTAGACGTCGAGGCCCGGCCCGGAGGCACGCTGCGCGCCCATCGCGTTGCCGTACCGCGCCGCGGCCACGAAGTCGGCGAACTGCAGGTGGCCGTACGCGAGACCGGCGGCGAACGAGTCCCCGCACCCGGTGGTGTCCACGACGTCCGGAACCTCGATCCGCGGGACGAGGTGCTCCCGCACCGCGCCGTCGGGGCCCCGCTCGTACAGGGCGCAGCCGTCCTCGTCGAGCGTCACGCAGACGGCCCGGACTCCCCGGTCGATGCAGTGCTCGGCGAACCTCGGCAGCTCCGCACGCGGGAGCGGCGCCCCGACCGCGGCCGGGTCACCGCCCGGGGACGGGAACCAGCTGCGGCCCGCCTCCTCCAGGTTCATCTTGAGGATGTCGACGTGCGGCAGCCACTGGTCGCGGTCGATCCACAGTCGCCGGGTCCGGCGGCCGCCCGGCGCGACGCTGACCGTGGGCCCGTGGCCGTCGAGCAGGATCGTCCCCGTGCCGTGCTGCCGCAGGTGCGCGAGGGTGGCCACGGGCACCTCGTAGTCGGTGATCGGCACGCAGACGAACGCGTCGGCACCGATCACCGGTGCGACGTCCTCTGCGGTGATCGGGGGCATGAAGCCCGCCTGCAGCTCCTCGCGCCGGTTCTGGTCGAGGTAGGTCAGGTCGATGACATCGCCGCGGTCGGCGTGCGACCGCACGAGGGACAGGTCGACGTTGCCGAGCTCGCCGAGCAGGTCCTCGATCACCTGCTGGTCCTCCCTGCGGACGTGGACGACCGGGACGACCCGGTCGTCCGGGCCGAGCAGCGCCGCCAGGGCCGCCGTCGTGTAGGTGACGCAGCCGTAGGAGTCGAACACCTCGCCGCGGTGGGTGGTGACGTGGTCGCGGGGGATCGGGCCGAGCACCGCGACCGTGCGATGGGACCGGTCGGTCATGACATACCTCCCCTCAGGCGGTGCCGGGCTCGGGCGCCGGGCGCATCCCGGCCTCCATGTCCTCCAGCGAACGTCCCTTCGTCTCGCTCACGAACCGCACGACGAACAGCAGGGAGAGCACCGCGAACAGCGTGTACAGGCCGTAGGCGAAGCCGAGGGAGAAGGAGGCCAGCGACGGGAAGGACACCGTGATCAGCCAGTTCGTCGTCCACTGGCCGGCCGCGGCCAGCGACAGGCCGGCCGCCCGGATCCGGTTCGGGAACATCTCCCCGAGCAGCACCCACACCACCGGGCCCCAGGACATGCCGAACCCGATGACGAACAGGTTCGCGGCGACCAGCGCGATCGGGCCGGCCGCGCCGGTCAGTTCGAGGTCACCCGCGGCGTCGGTCCCCGCCGTCGCGAAGCAGACGGCCATCGCACCGAGCGCGACCGTCATCAGGGCCGAGCCGATCAGCAGCAGCGGCCGTCGCCCGATCCGGTCGACCAGCGCGATCGCAATGAGGGTCGTCGCGATGTTGACGACCGAGGTGAAGACGCTGATGCCGAAGGAGGCGCTCTCCTCGAAGCCCACCGCCTGCCAGAGGTCGTTCGAGTAGTAGAAGATCACGTTGATGCCGACGGCCTGCTGGAAGATCGAGAGGAACAGCCCGATCCAGACGACCGGCCAGAGCCCGCCGCCGGGCCGCCGCAGGTCCCGCCAGGACGGCTTGGCCGCGCCGTCGGTCGTGGTCGCCCGGATCCGGTCGATCGTGATCTCGAGGTTCTTCTCGCCGAGCAGAGCGGTCAGGACCTTGCGGGCCTCGGGGATCCGCTGCTGGGCGATGAGGAACCGCGGCGATTCCGGGATCGTGCCGGCCAGGACCCCGTAGACGACGGCCGGGACCGCCATGCACAGGAACATCCAGCGCCAGGCCTCCAGCCCGAACCAGAGCGGTTCGCTCGCGCCACCCGCCAGCTCGGCCAGCACCCAGTCGATCAGCAGGGACAGGAAGATCCCGCCGACGATCGCCAGTTGCTGCAGCGAGCCGAGCCGGCCCCGGATGCGGGCCGGCGAGGTCTCCGCGATGTAGGCGGGCGCGATGACCGACGCGATACCGACGCCGAATCCACCGACGACCCGCCCGATGATGACGAGTTCGAGGTTCGGCGCGATTCCGGTGACGATGGCGCTCACGAAGAACAGCACCGCCGCGATCTTCATGACCTGCAGCCGGCCGATGCGGTCCGCGATGCGGCCCGCCAGGAACGCACCGAGCGCCGCCCCGAGCAGCGCCGAGGCCACCGCGAAGCCCAGCGCGGCCTCACTGATCGCGAAGATCTCCTTGATGGAACTGGTGGCGCCGTTGATGACGGCGCTGTCGTAGCCGAAGAGGAGGCCGCCCAGCGCCGCGACCGACGCGATCCGGACCACTCCCCTCCCGCTGCTCTCGTCGTCGCCGTCGAAGATCGACGGCTCCTCACTGATCGGACCGTGTTCGCTCATGCGCGGGACCCCTTCGGCCGCAGACGGGCAGCACGGATCGAACGGGTTCGCCGTCGGCGACACCGCTCGGAGACGTGGCCGTGAGTCGGATGACCGCGGTCGGAGAACGGTCACCGCGGCGTGGGGGTGACGTTAACCAGGGTTCGTTGTGTGCACAACCTCTCGCCGGAAACTCGCTATACCGTTCGTTCGGCGAACGACGATGGGATGTGGTTCGCCCCCTCCAGGGCGACAGCAGCCGCACCGAGTACGTGTGCCCGCGCGCCGAGCCCGGCCGTGGTCAGCCGCGCCTGGTCGGTCGCGCTCGGGATCCCCCGCCGGGAGACCACCTGCCGGATCGGTTCCAGCAGCAGGTCGTCGGCCTGGGCCAGCTCGCCCCCCACGACGATCATCTGCGGGTTGAGCATGTTGCAGACGTCGGCGATCGCCGCCCCGACCCGCAGGCCGACGTCGTTGATCACCCGGGCGAAGGCGCGTTCACCGGCCCGGGCCCGCGCGACGACCTCGCCGATCGCCACGTCCCGCTCGAGCAGCGGGCGCAGCAGGTCCGCCACGTGCCGGGCCGCGATCAGCGTCTCCAGACAGCCCCGGTTCCCGCACCGGCACAGCGCCCCGAACTCGTCGACGGTGGTGTGCCCGATCTCGCCGGCCGTCCCGGCGGGGCCGCGGTACAGCCGCCCGTCCATGATCAACCCGGCTCCGACGCCCTCGGAGAGCTTCAGGTAGACCAGGGCGTCCACCCCGGACCCGCGACCCCACCGCTGCTCGGCGAGGGCGCCGAGGTTGGCGTCGTTGTCGACCACCACCGGCCGGCCGAACGCCTCCGCGGCCAGCCGGGCCGCCGGCAACCCGACCCAGGTCGGCAGGATCGTGAGCGAGCCGACCCCGCCGGTCCGGGTGTCGATCGGCGCCGGCAGCCCCATACCGATCCCGGCCAGGTCGTCGATCCCGGCGCCGAGCTCGGCCAGCACCTCTCCCAGCAGGCCCGCCGCGAGTGCCAGGCCGTCCCGGGCCGGCAGGCCGGGCGCCAGCTCCGCGCGGCGCTCGGCGGTGATCAGCCCGTCGGCGCCCGCCGTCGCGACGGTCACGTGCCGGTGCCCGTAGTCGACGCCGACCGCGACGCCTGCGGCCCCCGCCCGCAGCCGGACCCGGCGCCGTCGGCCCACCTCGGCGACGGTGACGAGGCCGTCCCGCCGCAGGTCACGGACGATCGTGGAGACGGTGGCCGGCGCGAGGCCGGTCCGGCGGACGAGATCGGCCTGGGTCGGCGCCTCCCCCGCCGTCCGCAGCCCGGCCAGTACCCGGTCCCGGTTGGCACGGCGGAGCGCGGCCTGCGAGCCGGGGCGGTCGGCCGGGGACGGGTCGGGCATGCCGGGCCTCCTGTCACGCCGGGCGGGGCGTCCGGCGTCTCGATCGTGGAGCGGCACGCTCCATGTTCGAGAGTTGAACACAGAGTGTGCCGGACGTCCACCCGGAGCGGCCCGGCCTCACGGGTCCCGGCGGGCCGCCCGCTCCTCGCCGCGGCGCACCGTCCGGGCCACCCCGGCCACCAGCACCGGCCACAGCTCCCACGGCAGGAGGTGACCGGTGTCGGGATGGATCTGCAGCTCCGATCCGGCAATCGCCTCGGCGATGTCCACCGCCGCGCACCAGTGCAGGACATCGTCGTCGCGGCCGTGCACGACCAGCGTCGGGACGGTGACCTCCCGCAGCCGGTCCAGCCGGTCCGGCGCCCGGCGCAGTGCCGACCACTGCCGGGCGTAGCCGTCCGGTGCGTAGCCGCGGTCGTAGGCCTCCCCGGCGACCCAGCGCAGCCACTCGTGCTGCCAGCGGTAGCGCGGCGTCCCGGACGGCCGGGAGGACTCGACGGCGGCGTCGACGGCCTCGGCCCTGCTCCGGCGCGGTGGTGCGACCCGCAGCTCGGGCCGGTCGCCGTGCAGGACGTAGCGCGGGTCGCGGCCCGGGATCGAGCTGAGCAGCCCGAGGCTGCGGACCCGCGCGGGATGGTCGATCGCCGCCGACTGCGCGATCATCGCCCCCATCGAGTGCCCGACGAGGTGACCGGCGGCCACGTCCAGGTCGTCGAGCACCCGCACGACGTCGTCGCCCATGTCGGACAGCTCGTAGCCGCCGTCGACGTCGGCGGGGCCGCCGAAGCGCTGCGAGCGGCCGGTGTCGCGGTTGTCGAGCCGCACCACCCGCAGGCCCTCGGCGACCAGCAGCGCCACCAGCGCCTCGTGCCACGCGACCAGCTGGGCCCCGCCCCCGGCCAGGAGCACGACCGTCGGCGCCGCCGGCGGGCCCGTCACGTCGTAGTGGATCTCGATCCCGTCAGCCCTCGCGTACGGCACGGTCGGTGCTCCTCCCTGGTCGGCCCGGCCTCAGCGGCCGGGGTCGTCGTCGAGGTCCAACGGCCGGCCCAGGACCGGCACGGCGCGCAGCAGCTCCTCGGTGTACGGATCGGCGGGCGCGTCGAGCACGGAGGCGGTCGGTCCGTGCTCGACGACGCGGCCGGCCCGCAGCACCGTCACCTCGTCGCTGACGTAGCGCACGACCGCCAGGTTGTGCGAGATGAACAGCATGGTCAGCGCCAGCTCGTCCTGCAGCTCGCGCAGGAGGTTGAGGACCACGCCCTGCACCGAGACGTCCAGCGCCGAGGTGATCTCGTCGGCGATCAGCACGGCGGGATCGGCGGCCAGTGCGCGCGCGATGGTGATCCGCTGGCGCTGCCCGCCGGAGAACGAGACCGGCAGCTCGCCCGCCCGTCGCGGGTCGACGTGCACCCGGTCGAGCAGCGTCCGCACCCGCTCCTCCCGCTCCGCGCGGCCGGGCCGGGCGCCGGTGGCCAGGAGTCCCTCCGCGACCGACGCACCGACCGGCATCCGGGGGTCGAGCGCCGCCATCGGGTCCTGGAACACCAGCTGGACCCGGCGGCGGGCGGCACGGGTGCCGGCGGACCGGACGGTCAGGTCGGCACCGTCGAGCAGGACGGAACCGGACCGGACGCCGACGAGACCGACGGCGGCCCTGGCCAGGGTGGACTTGCCCGAGCCCGACTCGCCGACCAGACCGTGCGTGGTGCCGGGCCGCACGAGGAGATCGACGCCGTCGAGGACCGGGCGGGCCGCGCGGCCGCGGCCGTAGGTGACGTGCACGTCGCGGAACTCCAGGGCGGTCACGTCCGGGTCTCCGCGAGTGGGCCCGGCTCCGGCGGGGCGAGCACCGGCAGCGGCCGGTCCCGGTCGGTGCCGAGATCCGGTACGCAGGCGATGAGCCCGCGGGTGTACCAGTGCCGGGCCTCGTGCAGCCGGCGCGCGTCCAGCTCCTCGACGACGACGCCCTCGCGCATCACCACGGCCCGGTCGCAGAACCCGCTCACGAGTGCGATGTCGTGCGAGATCAGCAGGATCGCGGCCCCCGTGGAGCGTCGGGCGTCGCGCAGGGCCCGCAGGACCCGGCGCTGCACGGTCACGTCCAGCGCGGTCGTCGGCTCGTCGGCGACGATCAGCCGGGGCGACCCCATCAGGCCCATCGCGATCATCGCCCGCTGGCGCATGCCGCCGGACAGCTCGTGCGGCAACTGCCGCAGGCGGCGCTCCGGATCGTCGATGCGCACCAGCCGGAGCTTCTCCACGGCCCGGCGCCGGGTCGCGGCGCGGGAGTCGCCGGCGTGCGTCTCGCTCGCCTCGCGCAGCTGCAGCCCGACCTGCAGGGCGGGGTTCAGCGAGCTCTGCGGGTCCTGGAAGATCATCGCCTGCTCGAGCCCGAGCGTCCGGCGCTCGGCCGGTCCGGGTGCGCGGGTCATGTCGATACCGCGGAAGCGCAGGTGCCCGGCGGTGACGAGCGCGTCCGGGCCGAGCAGGCCGGCGACCGCCATCGCGGTCACCGACTTGCCGGAGCCCGACTCCCCCACGATGCCGACCACCTCGCCGTCGCCGACCCGCAGGTCCACGCCGTGCACCCGTTCCACCGGCGCACCGTCGGCACCGCGGAACGCGACCCGCAGGCCGGCGACGTCGACCACCGCGGGCTCCCCCGGTGCGGCGGGTGCCGGAGCCCCGTCCCGTGACCCACGGCCCGGCGCGACGACCCGCCCGCGGCCGCGCCGCTCGCTGAGCAGCTCACCGAGCAGGGCGAACACCACCCCGGTCACGACGATCGCGATGCCGGGCCCGACCGCCGCCATCGGCTCGGTGTAGATGCGCTGGGCCCCCTCCTCCAGCAACCGGCCCCAGTCGTACTCCGGTGCCTGGACGCCGAGTCCGAGGAAGGACAGTGCCGCGAACGACAGCAGGGTGACCGAGGCGTGGATCGCGGTGTTCACCACGAGCGGCGGCACGATGTTCGGCAGCACGTGCCGGGCGGCCGTGCGCAGCGGCGAGCTGCCCAGCATCCGGGCCGCGTGCACGTACTCCGCACTCGCCACCGAGGACGCCAGGGTGTTCACCAGGCGGGCGAACACCGGGACCCCGGCCAGCCCGACGGCGAACATCGCCCCGGTCGCGGTGGCGCCCCAGATCACCGAGAAGAACAGCGCGAGCAGCAGCCAGGGGAACGACAGCAGCAGGTCGATGAACCCGCCGACCACCCGCCGGGGCACCCGCGGCAGCAGCGCCGCGACCACGCCGAGCACCACCCCGCCCAGCACCGACATCGCCGTGGCACCGAGGGTGAGCAGCACCGAGAGCCGGGTGGCCACGAGCACCCGGGCCAGCAGGTCGCGGCCGAGCTCGTCGGTGCCGAAAGGGTGCTCCGGGCTCGCCGGTGACTGACGCTCGGCGATGTTGCGTTCGGTCGCGGCCGCACCGAGCAGCGGCTCCGCGAACACCGCGACTACGACCACGGCGAGCAGCCCCACCACGACGAACAGGCCCTGCGGGGTCATCAGCGTGCGGCTCAGCCGCGCGGACGTCGTCGGCACCGGTTCATCCCTCCGCGATCGACGAGCGTGGGTCCAGCGCGGCCAGGGCGAGGTCGATCAGCAGGTTCGCGGCGAGCACGAGCGCGGCGTACACGAGCACCAGGCCCTGGATCAGCGGGTAGTCGCGGGTGGCGATCGAGGACACGATCGTCGATCCGATCCCCGGGATCACGAACACCGTCTCGACCAGGACCGTCCCGGCGACGAGGCTGGTCAGGACCACCCCGCCCGCGGTGAGGCTGGCGGTCACGATGTTCGGCAGTGCGTGGCGGGCGTGCAGCAGCCGGCCCGGCAGGCGCTTGCTGCGCGCCGTCGTGAGGTACGGCGCGGCCAGCACCCGCAGCATCTCGACGTGCACCAGGCGGGCCAGGTACGCGAGCGGGCCGACGGCCAGCGCGGCGACCGGCAGCACCAGCTCGGCGGGTCCGCCCCAGCCGGCCGGGGGCAGCGCGCCGAGGCCCACGCTGAAGACCGCGATCAGCAGCACCGCGAGCAGGAAGTTCGGGATCGCCACGAGGACGCCCAGGAATCCCGAGACCGCGAGGTCGAGCGTCCGGCGCCGCCCGGCGTACGCGGAGACGGCGGTCGCCACCCCGATCGGGAAGGCCCCCACGGCGGCGATCGCGAACGACACCACCGCGAGCAGCAGCGTGGTCGGCAGGCGCTCGGCCAGGATCGCGGTGACCGGACGCTGCGAGGTGACCGAGACCCCCATGTCCCCGGTGACCAGGCCACCGAGGTAGCGCACGAACTGCTCTCCGACCGGCAGGTCGAGACCGAGCTGCACGCGCAGTGCCGTCACCGACTCCGGCGGCGCCGTCGGTCCCAGCGCCGCGCGTACCGGGTCACCGGGTACGAGCTGAACGAGGAAGAACACGGCTACCAGCACCACGGCCAGCGAGATGCCGGCCCGGGCCAGCCGTTGCAGCAGGAACGCCGCGCGCGGGGACCCGCGGCCCACCCGTCCGGCCACCGCGGGCGGCGGGGTCACCGGTGCCGCCGGTGGGCCGGTCACGGCGTCAGCCCCGCATCCGGATCGAGGTCGGGGTGATCGAGCCGGGCATCTCGAACGTGGCGCCGCGCATGTAGGTCGGCGACCGGGTCTCGGCCAGCGGGAACACGTCCACCCGGTCGACGAGCTCGGCCTCGGCCTGCTGCCACAGCCCACAGGCCTGCTCGGCCGACGGTGCCGTGGCCGCCTGCCGCGCGAGCGCCTCGTACTCCGGGTTGTCGACGGCCATGAAGTTGTAGCCGCCGTTCTCCGAGGTCTCACCGAGGAAGAACAGGCTCAGCACGACCGGGCTGCCGGGAGTCAGCTGGATGAACCCGGTGTCCCAGTCGTAGCTCTGGTAGAGGTCGGTCGACCAGCCGGCGGGGTCCTCGGCCACCAGTTCGGTGGTGACGCCGACGGCGTTCCACTCCTGCTGCAGTTCTTCGGCGGCGGCCCCGTGCGACGGGGTGCCACCGTCGTAGAGGAACCGGATCGTCAGTGGCTCGCCGTCCCTGGCCCGGCGCCCGTCCGGGCCGGGGATCCAGCCCGCCTCGTCGAGCAGCGCACCGGCCGCGGCGAGGTCGGTCGCCGGGAGCTGCCAGCGTGGGCCGCCCGCGACGCAGGACAGCGGGGTCTTGTTGACCAGCGAGACCGGTTCGACGTACTCGCCGTCGGTCACGAGCTCCCCGACCGCGGCGCGGTCGAGGGCCAGCGTCAGCGCCCGGCGCACCCGCTCGTCGGAGGTCGGCCGGCCCGGGCGCTCGTTGAACAGCATCTCGCCGATCGGGTTCAGCACGCCGACCGAGTCCAGCCCGGCGGCCTCGATCCGCCTGCGGTCGGTCCCGGCGATGGACGCGGCGTTGAGCTCGCCGGAGAGCAGCAGGTTCGTCGCCGTCCCCTCGTCGGTCACGACCCGGCCGACGATCTCATCCGGCAGCCCGGCGGTCTCGCTGGTGACGTCGCCGGGGCCCCAGGTGTAGCCGTCCCGCCTGGTGTAGGTGTACGAGGCACCCGGGGTGGCGGAGCTCAGCGCGTAGAGCGCGGTGCCGTTCGTGCGGTCGGTCAGCGAGCCGGGGTCGTCCAGCCCGGCCTGGCAGACCATCTCGACCGCGCCGGTGCCCGCGAGCAGGAACGGGTTGGTCGTGGCGCTGGTGACGGTGAGCGTGTCCCCCTGCGCCGTGGCGGTCGTCCCCGCCGCGACCGACGACCCGTGCCCGAACGTCCCGTTCGCGGGGTCGGCCTGGTACGCGATGTTCGCCGCGGCCGTCCGTGCGGTGAACGGGCTCCCGTCGGCGCAGGTGATACCCGGTTTGAGGGTGTAGGTGACCGACGTCGGGCTCTGCTCCCAGCTCGCGGCGAGCCACGGCACGATCTCGCCCTCCGGGGTGATGTAGGCGAGCGACTCGTAGCCGTAGCGCACCAGGCCGCGCTGGACGAGCGAGACCCCGGTGAACGGCGAGAGGCTGCCCGGGTCGTCGTTGAGCGCGACGGTGAACGTCCCGCCGGACACGATCTGCCCCGGATCCCCGCCGGGGTCGCCGGACGAGCCGCACGCGGCCAGGACCAGCGCCGCGACCGAGACGACCGCCGCGGCCGCCGTCCTCCGGAGCTGTCGGGTCATCAGGTGTCCCTCCGTTCGGTCCGGGCGAGCGGGCCGGCTGCCTTGACCGACACCCGCAGCGTCGGGCGTGCGCTGTAGGACACCGGCGTCTCCAGGACGTCGACGACCTCGACCAGGCGAGGATCGGCCCCGGCGTGCACCGCGCGGTCCACCGCCTGTCTGCTGACGGCGTCGATGGCGGCGGCGCGGTCGGCGACCTCGCACATCCGGTCGGCACGACCACCGGCCAGCGCGATCGCCGCTCCGACCGCGTTCGCGACGTCACCGCGGTCGGGACGCACCACCGCACCGGCCCCGGGCACCCGGTCCGGCACCAGGAACCCGCCACCGCCGACGACCACCAGCGGCAGCCCGACCCGGCCGAGCGACATCCGTTCGACGGCCGATCCGATCCGGTCGTGCGCCTCCTCCAGCGCCGCGCGCAGGGCCGCACCGTCGGCGCCGTCGAGCGGGGGCAGCGTGCGGCCGGTGACCGGACCGGGGCCGGCCAGGGCGGCGGCGTCGGTCAGGGTCGCGGTCGGGCCGCCGAACAGCAGCGCCTCGGTGGTGATGCGGTGGCCGACCGAGTCGGTGAGCAGCGCCCCGCGCCCGGTGTCGACGACGGTGCCGCCGCCGACCCCGAGGCTCAGCACGTCCGGCATCCGGAAGTTCGTCCGCACCCCACCGATCTCGCGGGGCAGCGTCGACTCCCGCGGGAAACCGCCGTTCAGCACGCCGAGGTCACTGGTGGTCCCCCCGACGTCGACGACGATCGCGTCGTCGGCCCCGGACAGCCGGGCGGCGCCGCGGATCGAGTTGGCCGGCCCGGACCCGATCGTGAGCACCGGGTAGCGGGCCGCGTGGTCCAGGGTCATCAGCGTGCCGTCGTTCTGGGCGAAGAACGGCGCGGCGTCCAGCCCCTCCTCGGCGACGACCGTGACCAGCGCGCCGGTCACGTCCCGGGCGACCCGGTGCAGGGCGGCGTTGAGCACGGTCGCGTTCTCCCGCTCCAGCAGCCCGAGCGGCCCGATCTCGTGGCTGAGCGAGACCGGTACGTCCACCCCGGCCCGCTCGTGCACCAGCGCGGCGACCTCCAGCTCCTGGTCCGGGAACGACGGACCGAAGATTCCGCACACCGCCACGGCGTCGAACCGGCCGGCGAGCCCGTCCAGGAAGCGCCGGATGCCGTCGGGGTCGAGCGGGGAGATGGGGTACCCGTCGACCAGGTGCCCGCCACCGGCGAGCAGCGACCCGGCCAGGACGGTCGCGCGCAGCTCGTCCGGCCAGCCCACGAGCGGCGGGTAGTGGCCGGAGGCGGGGGCGCCGAGCCGCACCACCGCGATCCGGCCGAGGTCGCGGCGGCGCACGATCGCGTTCGTCGCGTGGGTGGTCCCGAGCATCACCCGGGAGACCTCGGCGCGGCGTCCGCCGAGATCGCCCAGCACGGACCGGAGCGCGGCCCGGACCCCGCCGGTGACGTCCGCCGTCGTGGGCTGCTTGGTCCAGGCCAGCACGGTGTCGTCGCCGTCCAGCACGACCGCGTCGGTGTTCGTCCCCCCGACGTCGATCCCCACCGACAGCTCGCGCGCCCGCCCGGTCACCGCAGCGCCCCGGCGGCCCGGGCCCCGTCGAACGGGACGTAGTCGAGGTCGTAGCCGAAGGCGCGCGGGCCGGTCAGCTCGATCCCGCGAGCTGTGCGCCACAACGGGTCGCAGGCCCAGGCGAGCACGCTGACCCGCTGCCCGAAGCGCAGCAGCTCGGTGGAGATGGCGTGGCCGGTCTCGGAGTCGACCACGGTGACGAGGTCGGGGACACTGACCGTGACCGCGCCGTCCTCGATCACCACCAGGTTCTCGTTCTGGATCTCGATGCGGAGCAGCCGCCCGCGGTCGGGGCCGACGCCCTCGACGGTGACCGACCCACGGGTGAAGCCGCCCTCGGTGATGCGCTCGATGTCGATCACCTTGCCGGAGGCGAGGACGGCGGCGCCGAGTTCCGCGGCGACGTCGGCGACCGGGTCGGCGGAGCCGAGCAGGCGCCGCCCGACGGCGATCGCCCGCCCGACGGTGCCCTCGATGACCGCGCCCTTCGCCGTCTCGGCGGTGAGCGGATAGTGCGCGCCGAGCGCGATGCCGCCCGCGGCGACGGTGAAGGCGCGGGCGTGGCGCTCCAGCCACGCCATGTCGACGGTCCGGAACACCGCGACGTTGCCGACGACGTCGGCGTTCACCGCGAACCCGCTCGGCAGCCCGGCGACGTTCATCGAGATCATCGTGCCCTTGGGGAAGGCCCGTCCCATGCCGTCGGCGTCGAGCACCGCGAGGCCCGAGGACGCGGCCCAGCCGACCGGCGCGACGCCGTTGCTGCCGCCGATCTCGGCCGCCATGATCGCGGTCACCGGACGGTCGAGCAGCCGCTGCACCTCCGCCAGCAGGGTGGGTGCCTGCGCGCTCGCCCCGAGCATCTCGATGCCGACCGACGGGGCGCCGATCGCGGACATCGTGATGACCAGGTCGTCCGGGCCGAGCTCGTCGACGTCCAGCAGCCGGACCGGTCCGTGCTCGGCCACCGCGGACTCCACGGCGAGCTGCACGGTGTGCACCGCGCCCCCGCCGCCGGTCCCGAAGACGGCGGCCCCGGCCGCGAGCGGCGCGACGTCCGCGCGGGTGATGCGCCGCGGGTCCGCGGCCGCCGTGGTGCCCATGCAGCGAGGCTAGGAAGTGACCCGGACCACGACAATGTGCCCATGGACCGAGGGTTCCGGGCAAACTGTGCCGATGGCACAGGAGCCCGTGACGCTGGAGGTGGTCCTCGGGCGGGCCGAGCGCTACGGGATCCGGATGCTGACCGGGGAGCCGGCGGGCGTCGTCGTCGAGGGCGTCGAGATGCGGGCGGTCGACGATCTCGCCACCGCGACGCGCGGGCACCTCGTGGTCACCTACCCGTCCGCCGGCGGGCCGCCGCTGCGCGCCTACCAGGTCGACATCGCCCTGCGCCGGTGCATCGCCGCCGAGGTGGCCGGGGTCGTGTTCGTCCCCCCGGTCGCGCCGGCCGAGACCGCCCGCACCCTGGCCGGGCGCGCGGGCCTGCCCGTCCTCGGTGCGGACGGGCCGGCGTCGGAACTCGCGGTCCTGGTCGACCGGTTCGTCCGGCGCGGGGCCGCCGAGGCGCTCTCCCGGGCGGAGCACGCGATCGAGCGGGTCCGCGCGGCGGCCGAGGCCGGACCGCCGGACGTGCGGACGGCGGTGCTGGGTGCGGCATCCTCGGCCCTGGGCGTCCGGCTGGAGGTGCTCGACGACCCGGCCGTGCGGTGGACCGACACCGACGCGGTCTGCATCGGCGAGGTGCCCGTCGGCCGGCTGGTCGCCGCACACGGCGACCCGGCCGCGGACGTCGCGCTGCCGGTGGTGGCCGCGGTGCTGTCCCGGGCGTCGGCCCGGGAGTCCCAGGACCGGTTCGGCCCGGTCCGGTCCCGCGCCGACCTGGTCATCGAGCTGCTGGTCGCCGAGTCGTCCCGGATCGACGCGCTCGGCGTGGACGCCGCCCGCGCCGGGCTGCCGGTGGGGCTGTCGCACTCCGTGGCGTGGGTGAGCCCCCGGCACCGCGACGACGGCGGGCGGAGCCCGTCCGCGGCCCAGCTCGCGGCGCTGGAGCTGCGCGCCCTGCAGCTCGTCGACGACCGCTCCGGCCCGCACGCGGCCGAGTCCTGGCACGTCGTCGGCTTCCACGACGACCTGTTGATGATCGTCTCCGAGGAGCCCGGCGCCCCGGACCACCAGCGCAGGCTCCGCGAGGTGGTGGACGGGTTCGTCGCGCTGGCGAGCGCCGCCACCGGCCCGGGCTGGACCTTCACCGTCGGGCTGGGCACCCCGCAGACCGGAGCGCCCGGGCTGCGCCAGTCGGCGGCGGAGGCCCGGATCGCCGCCGAGTCCGCCGTCGCCGCCGGCCGGCTGGGGACCGTCGTGGTCACCGACGTGACCGGTCTGCGCCGGGTGCTGCTCGACTTCTCCGCGTCGCCGCTGAGCCGGTCGTTGCTCGACGACCTGCTGGCGCCGCTGGACGGGCTCGGCGCCGAGCGGTCCGGGGTCGCGGTGCGCACGTTGCTGGCCTACCTGAGCACCCGTAACTCCCTGGCCAGGGCCGCGGCCGTGCTCACCCTGCACCCGAACGCGGTCAACTACCGGATCCGGCGGATCGAGCAGACCCTGAACCTCGATCTCGACGACCCGGACACCCGGTTCGCCGTGGAGCTGGCGTGCCGGCTGCGTCTGGTCGTCCGGCCGGGCTGAGCAGGGCCGCTCCCCCGGCGCACGGCTCCGCGACGGTGGCCGGAGTGACGTGCGCCGGTGACCGGGCGGGGCCCGCACGGACCGCCTAGCGTTGCCTGATGAGTGATACCGAGTCCATGCGCTCCGGGCTGGACCTGAGCTGGGTCGACGAGACCGTCCGCCCCCAGGACGACCTGTTCGCCCACGTCAACGGGCGCTGGCTGGCGACACACGAGATCGCCGACGATCGCTCGCAGGACGGGGTCTTCCGGATGCTCGCCGACCGCGCCGAGGAGCAGGTGCGCGCGATCGTCGAGGAGTGCGCGGGCGGGCCGGGCGACGACGGACCGGCGCGTCAGATCGGTGACCTGTACACGTCGTTCCTGGACACCGGCCGCGCCGAGGAGCTCGGCACCGGGCCGGTGCGCCCGCTGATCGAGGAGATCCGCGGCACCACCGACCGGGCCGGGCTGGCGGCACTGCTGGGCCGCCACCAGCGCGACGGGCGCGCGGCGCTGTTCGGGGAGTTCGTCGCCACCGACCTGAAGGACTCGTCGCGCTACCTGGTCAACCTCGACCAGGGCGGGCTGGGCCTGCCCGACGAGGCCTACTACCGCTCCGACGAGCACGCCGACGTCCGCGACGCCTACACCGGGCACCTGCGACGGCTCGCCGGGCTGGTCGGTCTCCCGGACCCGCAGCAGGTCGCCGAGACGGTCATGGACCTGGAGACCGCGCTCGCCGCGGCCTCCTGGAGCCAGGTCGACAACCGTGACGCGGAGAAGACCTACACCCTCATGAGCCGCGAGCAGCTGCACCGCGGTGCGCCGGGGTTCGACTGGGCGTCGTGGGAGAGCGGACTGACGGTCCCGGCGTCGGCGTTCGACGAGCTGATCGTCCGCCAGCCCGGGTTCGTCGCGGCCGCCGCACGGCTGTGGGCGGAGCGGCCGATCGGGCAGTGGCAGGCGTGGCTGGCGATCCGGGTGGCCTCGTCGTGCGCCGAGCACCTGTCGGCCGAGCTGGTCGAGGAGGACTTCGACTTCTACGGCCGCACCCTGTCCGGCACCCCGCAGCTGCCCGAGCGCTGGAAGCGCGGCGTCGGGCTGGTCCAGGCGGCACTGGGTGAGGCGGTCGGGCGGATCTACGTCGACCGGCACTTCCCGCCGCAGGCCAAGGAGCGCATCGAACGGCTCGTCGGGACCGTCGTCGAGGCCTACCGCCGGGCCATCACGGACTCGGACTGGATGAGCGCAGCCACCCGGGAGCGGGCCCTGGACAAGCTGGGGAAGTTCACCCCGAAGGTCGGCCACCCCGACCGGTGGAAGGACTACTCGAACCTGGAGATCGACCCGGCCGACCTGCTCGGCAACGTCGGCCGGGCCGCCGCGTGGCGCCACGACCACGAGTACTCCAAGCTGGGCGGCCCGGTGGACCGCGACGAGTGGCTGCTGCCCCCGCAGTCGGTGAACGCCTACTACCACCCGCGGCTCAACGAGATCGTGTTCCCGGCCGCGATCCTGCAGCCGCCCTTCTTCGACGCCGAGGCCGACGACGCCGCCAACTACGGCGGGATCGGCTCGACGATCAGTCACGAGATCGGCCACGGCTTCGACGACCAGGGCTCGCGCTACGACGGCGACGGCCACCTCACCGACTGGTGGGCGGCGGAGGACCGCGCGGAGTTCGACGCCCGGACCCGCAGGCTGATCGACCAGTACTCGGCGCTCTCCCCGCGCGGGCTGCCCGGGCACACCGTCGACGGGGCGCTGACGGTCGGCGAGAACATCGGCGACCTGGGCGGGCTCACGATCTCGCTGCAGGCGTACTCGATCGCCCAGCAGGACCGGCAGCCACCGGAGCTGGACGGCCTGACCGGAGCGCAGCGCGTGCTGTTCGGCTGGGCGCAGATCTGGCGGGCCCGCACCCGCGACGAGGAGGCGGTCCGGCGCCTGGCGACCGACCCGCACTCGCCGCCGGACCTGCGGTGCAACGCCGTGGTGCGCAATCTCGACGCGTTCCACGAGGCGTTCGGCGTGACCGAGGACGACGCGATGTACCTGGCGCCCGGGGAGCGCGTCCGGATCTGGTGAGTGCATCCGCCGGGAGCGCCCGTCCGGCACGTGCCGGACGGGCGCGATGGTCCCGGCGGTCCGGCCGGGCGGGCTAGCGGACGCGGCGCCCGTACATGCGGTCGTGGCACTTGTTGAGGTCACGCACCGCGTGCCGGGCGCGCAGGATCAGGTTCTTCATGGGGTAGCTCCTCGGCAGATCGGGAAGGTCACGACGTCCCGCTTCTGGAACCACGCTTGCGTTGCGCGTACCCGCCCGTGCCGGCACCCACACATGGACCGCGGAGCGGTCACGGCCGGGGCCGGGTCCGACGGCGGAGCAGCACGACCCAGAGCCGCTCGGGGCGCCGCCCGCTCCCCCGCG
This sequence comes from Pseudonocardia sp. HH130630-07, assembly GCF_001698125.1. NCBI lineage: Bacteria > Bacillati > Actinomycetota > Actinomycetes > Pseudonocardiales > Pseudonocardiaceae > Pseudonocardia > Pseudonocardia sp. HH130630-07. The sequence continues at coordinate 5,724,301 of NZ_CP013854.1, forward strand.
CCCGGGCGCCCGGCTCCACCCGGACCCGGTCGTCGATCGCGGGGTCGTTGATGTGCACGGCCCCGGTGCCGTCCGGGAGCGGCACCCGGCGGCCGCGGTCGAGGGTCAGCTCCCACTGCCGGAGCACCCGCCGGTCGGGGGCGAGCGCGGTCACGACGACCAGCCGCGGCCGGCCCCGGCGCCCCCTCACCGCGGGTCGCCCGCGGCGTGGAGGCCGGTCGGCGGACGGGCCGGAACCACCGCCCGCCGACCGGAGCACACGGGACGCAGCCGGGACGACGGACACGGGGTGCGGTGCACCCTCCGGGGACGGTCTCGGTCCGGCATGCGTCGGCTCCTCGTCGAGTCTTCGGGCGCTGGTGGGCCGCGGATCGGCGGGGCGCCGATCCGCCGGGCGGACGGTCGGCGCTAGCATCGCCGGGCGTTCGCACTGGGAACGCGCAAACCATGTCACAAACGCACGTTCACGGGTAATCTGAACGTTCATTGTCACTCGAACGACGCACTGGAGCTGCCGTGTCCGAGGGGGATCTGGGCCCGTCCATCGTCCGGCGCTGGCAGCTGGCCGCCGCGCTCCGACAGCTGCGGGAGGAGGCCGGGCTCACCCACGACCAGGTCGTGACGGCGCTGCGCGAGGCCGGCGCGAACTGGACCCGGCCGAAGCTGTCCCGGATCGAGAACCGGGAGCAGGCCGTCAAGCCGCGCGAGGCCGAGGTCCTGCTCGACATCTACGCCGTCACCGATCCCGAGGTGCGGAACCGGCTCATCGGGCTGGCGAGCGCCCCACGGGACCGGGGCTGGATCGCCGACATCCGCCGCAGCCTGCCGCCGCAGTTCCACCGCTATGTCGACTGGGAGAGCGTCGTGGTCGCCTGCCGCCACTTCCAGACATTGGTGATACCCGGTCTGCTCCAGACGCCCGAGTACGCACGAGGACTCATCTCGGGCATCACCCCCGAGCTGTCCGAGGACGAGGTCGAACGTCGAGTCGCCGCGCGCATGGTCCGCCAGCAGATCCTCACCCGGGCCCGGCCACCCCAGCTGCACGTGATCCTGGACGAAGGAGTGCTGGAACGCCCGATCGACTCGCCCCGGACCATGCACAAACAGATCCGCCGCCTCATCGAGGCCGCAGAGTCCCCGAGCACGACTGTCCAGATCCTGCCGAAGTCGGTCGGCGCCAGCCCCGCGCTCGAAGGTCCGTTCTCGATTCTCACGCTCCCGGACCCGATCCCGGACATGGGATACACCGAGGCCCCGACCGGCGCCGCCTATCTCGAGGATCGCGACGCGGTCCGTGATCTCACTCTTCGGTGGGGTAGCCTGACCGACCGGGCGATGACTCCAGATTTGTCGGCCGCTTTCATCGAATCAGCAGGTCAGAGGCTCATCCAGTGAGTTCTCCGTAAGGTGGTGCCAGGGTCGTGTCCCGAGATGATCTCGTTGCCGGTCTCGTGTGGAGGAAGAGCAGCTTCTCCGGAGGCGGCGGGAATTCCGGTGGCGAGTGTGTCGAACTCGCCACCGCACACGACGGGCGCATCGCCGTTCGGGACAGCAAGAACCCACAGGCCGGATTCCTGCTCCTGCCGCGGGACCGGATGGCGGCGTTCCTGCGTGCCTGCACGTCCGGCGAACTCGACCACGTCACCGGCTGACACCGGGGTCCGATGACACCGTCGCGGCGGTCCCGGTCTCCTCGGGCCCCGCGGGCCCGTCGCGCACCCGGCACACCCGGGGGCCTGTTCCCCGCGGCGACGCCCCGGCGCCCTTCGGCGTCCTCGGCACGCCAGGCCCGTCCGCGGGCGCCGACGGGGGCAGCCGGCACCCCGCGGCCGGTCCCGCACCCCGCTCCGGCGCGCCGCGCCCGTGCGGAGGGTGCGGCACGCCGGGTCCGGTGCCGGACGAGGGCCGGGGAGCCGCACGACCACGGGTCGGCGCGGGCCGGGAGCCGCGCGGTGCAGGACCCGGGCGTCCCGCGGGAGCCGGGCGCACCGCAGCAGACCCGTACCGCACGGCAGCCAGGTGCCTCACGGGACCGCGGGAGCCGAACGCCGGACCCACCCCGCGGCTCGTCGTGCCGAGATGCACGTGAGCGGGCCGCTGTCGCTCCCGGACCCCGCTGACGTGCATCTCGGCACGGGGATCCGGACCAGCCGGATCGTTGCGGGCGTCGTCGCGTACACACGCGCCGGATTCCGCCGGGCCGACACCGGGCCCGTGTCCCCGCCGCGCACGGCACGCCGACCGTGCACCCCACGCCGGAGTGTCGCTCCCCCGTGCGGGTGCGGAACGCCGGGCGCCGGGCGGGTCGGGGGTGTGCGTGCGGCCGGGACGCGCCCGCGTACCCGTGGGCGCCGGATGCCCCGCCGGTACCCGGCGTCGCGGTTCGGCCACCGCGCGCGCCCGGCGTTCCACACGCCGGTCGGACCGGCCGACGCCGGTCAGGCCCGGTCGTCGCCGTCCAGGTCGCGGAGTCCGACGATCGTGGTCGGCCGTCCTTCCGGGTTCGGGCCGTAGACCGCCAGCATCCGGGCGTGCCCGGGCGCCCAGTACCGGCCGCGGGATCCGGCCGGGACCAGCACCACCTGCCCGGCGTCGGCCTGCACCGTCACGTCGTCGCAGGAGACCATCAGGGTCCCCTCGATCACGTAGTTGAACTCGTCGTGCGGGTGCTCGTCGATCCACTCCTGCGCGGTGAGCTGCCACTCCGTCAGCGCCACGCCCGTCCAGCCCCCGGCGGCGGGGGCGACGAAGGTCCGGCTGGTCGAGGTGCCGCCGCGGGTCGTCCCGGGGAAGACCGTGGGTGCCATGGTGTCTCCTGTTCCGTGCTCGGTACGGCCGGCGACCGGTTCAGCGCTCGCGCCAGGTCCAGCGACCACCGACCAGCGTCCCGGAGACGGGCAGCCCGCGCAGCCGGTCGTCGGGCACCGTGCGCGGGTCGGCGTCGAGGATCGCCAGGTCGGCGACGTCACCGATCTCGACCCGGGTGCGGCCGCGCATGCTCGCGGCGAGCGCGACGTCGCGCGACACCCGCTGCTCGGGGTGCCAGGCAGTGCGGTCGTCACGGCTGCGGGTGGTCGCCGCGGCGATCGCGAACCACGGGTCGAGCACGGCGACCGGCGCGTCCGACCCGAACCGCAGCGTCGCCCCCGCCGCGTGCAGCGACGCGTAGGCGAACGCCCGCCCGGTGCGGCCCGCCCAGTGGCGGTCGGCGACGTCGCGGTCGTCCATCGCGTGTTCGGGCTGCACGCTCGCGACCAGGCCCAGCGGGGCGAACCGGGCGAAGTCGTCGGCGCGCACGAGCTGCGCGTGCTCGATCACGCCGGGGATGCCCAGCTCGCCGAAGGTGTCGATGACCTCGGTGTTCGCCCGGTCCCCGATGGCGTGCACCGCTCCACCGATCCCGTGCGCGTCGGCCTGCACGAGCAGCTCACGCAGCCGCTCCGGCGAGACGCTGGCGACCCCGCACGGGTGCGCCGCGTGCCGGTCCAGCCCGGGATAGGGGTCCCAGCAGAAGGCGGTGCGGGTGTTCAGCGACCCGTCGACCACCACCTTCAACCGGCCCATCGTGACCAGGCCGAGCGGTTCGACGGCGTCCCCGGTGCGCAGGCCGCGGGCGATCGCGTCGTCGAGCCGGTGCGGCCACACCGAGGCCTCCACCCGCAGGCTGTCCACCCCGGCCGCGACCCGCTCCGGCCACTGCGCCAGGTTGTCGGTGTTCTCGAACTCGACGATGCCGACGACACCGCGGCGCGCGGCCGCCTCGGCCGCCTCCCGGTACGCCGCGACCGTGGGGGGCGATGCGGCCGCCAGCGTCGGGCCGACCGCGAACCAGTCCCACTCGCGCAGCATCCCCGAGTCGTCCGGGCGGGCGCCGAGCCGGGTCGCGGCGGCGGAGTTCAGCCATGCGCAGTGCAGATCGGCCGCGACCAGGACGACCGGTGCCGACCCGGTGACCTCGTCCAGTGCCCGCAGCGTCGGGACGTCCGGCCAGGTGCCGTCCCGGAACCCGTAGCCGGTCACGATCGCGCCCGGCGGGTGCCCGCCGCGGCCCAGCTCGGTACGCACCCGGTCGAGCACGTCCACCGCGCTCGCCGTCCCGGACAGGTCGAAGCGTGAGCGCTGGATCGTCCACTGGGTGAAGTGGACGTGGGCGTCCCACAGTCCCGGGGCGAGCACGCGACCGTAGAGGTCGACGCTCTCCCCCGCCGGTGCCTCCCCCGCACCCGCGGGGGACACGGCCGTCACCCGGTCGCCGTCGATCCGGACGTCGACCGGCTCACCGCCGCCCAGCAACCGCGCGTTGCGCAGCTCCAGCCCGGTCACGCCGCACTCCGCACGTGGTCGACGGCGAACGCCGAGACGTCGTCCGCGGTGCCGCCGTCGACGGCGAGCTCGGCGAGGATCCGGCCGATCGCCGGGGTGAACTTGAAGGCGTGCCCGGCGCCCAGGCCGAGCAGCACGTCCGGATGCCCCGGCACCGGGCCGATGGCGAACCGGCGCTCCGGCGTCACCGCGTACTGGCAGGTCACGGTGCGCAGCGGCGGTCCGGCGCCGGGCACGGTCGCCCCCACGAACGACGACAGCTCCGCCAGCAGCTCCGGCGACGGCACGTAGGTGCGCTCCTGCGGCGTCATCAGGTTGTCCGACCGGTCCCGGGCCGCCTTGACCGTCGGCTCGCCGTAGGTCGGGAAGCCGTAGAAGCACTGCTCGTCCTCCCAGATCCAGACCGGGAAACGGGTGCGGTCGAACGCCGCGGGATCGGCCGGCGCGAAGTAGGTGACCTGTTCCTGCATCGGGACCAGGTCCACGCCGGCGCCGATCGGGGCGAGCAGGGCGTCGGTCCAGGCGTCGGTGGCGAGCACGACCTTGCGCGCCCGCACCGGCCCGTGCGCCGTCCGCACGACGACGCCGGCCCCGCCGGGATCGATCGCCTCCACCGGCGTGCGGTCGCGCACCACCGCGCCGTGCAGCCGGGCCTGCATCTGGAACGCGGCGACCGAGCGGGCGGCGTGCACGATGCCCGTGTCCGGGGTGTAGACCGTCTCGACCCCGTCGGGGATCCGGAACTGCGGCCAGCGTGCGGTCACCCGGTCCGGGTCGAGCAGCTCGTGCGGGACGCCGACGGCGTCCAGGCTCGCCGTGAAGTCGCCCGCGTCGTAGGGCCCGTCGACCGGGCAGAAGACCACGCCGCCGGTGACCGTCACGAAGTCCTCGCCGGCGACGGAGGAGAACTCCGCCCAGTCCCGGTAGGCCGAGGTCGCCAGGCGCACGTAGTGCGGCTTGCCGTAGGACGTCCGCACGATCCGGGACGTGTCGTGCGAGGCGCCACGGGTGTGCCCGAGCTCGAACTGCTCGAACGCGACGACGGAGGCGCCCCGGCGGGCCAGGTGGTAGGCGGTGGCGCTGCCGAGGGCTCCCATGCCGACGACGGCGACGTCGAACTTCTCCATGCGGTTCCCCATTCCTCAGCCGGACAGCACGCGCCGGACGTCGTCGCGGACGACCCCGGCGAGCGCGTCGTCGATCTGCTCGATGTCGTCGGCGACCCGCCCGCTCGGCCCGCCGACGCTGATGCCCCCGATCCGCCGTCCGGCCACCTCCAGCGGCCGCGCGACGGCGGTCACCGCGGTCAGCGACTCCCCGCGGTTGAACGCCCGGTCCTGTGCCCGCACCGTCGCCACCGTCGCGAGGTCCGCGTCGAGGTCACCGGTGCCGTGCACCTGCAGGTGGGCGCGCAGGCGGTCCTGCGGCCAGGTCGCGAGCAGCAGCTTCCCGATGCTCGTCGGCAGCAGCGGCCGGCGGACCCGCAGCTCCGGCACGTAGCGCACGGAGTGCCGGGACTGGGAGCAGGCGAGGTACACGACGTTCTCCCCCGCGAACAGCCCCAGCGTGACGGTCTCGCCGGTGCGGTCCCGCAACGCGTCCAGCTCCGGGCCCAGCAGCTCCACCAGCCCCGACTCGCTGGGCCGGACCAGTTCCGCGAGCGGGTAACCGATCGAGTAGCGGCCGTCGGCCTCGACCAGGTAGCCGACCGAGATGAGCCCGCGCACCAGCACGTGCACCGAGGACCGGGGTGCCGCGAGACGCTCGGTCAGGTCGGCGAGGCGCAGCGCGCCGGGCCGTTCGGACACCAGTTCCAGGATCCGCGCGGTGCGGGCCACCGTCCGGTGCTCGGACTGCCCGGCACCGGTCGTACGGGAGTCGATCGTGCTCACCCCTTCGTCTCGTCGGCGGGCGGCACCGCGCCGCCCAGCTCGCTCGTCGTGCCCGGGCCCTCGGCGGGGGTCCGGGAGAACCGGATCGGGAACCGGGCGTACCGGACCCGGCCCACCCCCGGCTGGTCGGCCGTCCGGAAGAACCCGACGTCGGCGAGGTGCGGATCGTCGAACAGGTCCGCCGGGGCCTGCATCGGCATGGCCGGGATGCCCGCGGCGACCAGCGTCCGCGTCCACTCCGCGGTGCTGCGCGTGGTCAGCACCTCGGCGAGGAACCCGTACAGCTCGTCGACGTGCTCGGTCCGGCCCCCGATCGACCCGAACCGGGGATCGGCCGCGAGGTCCGGGCGGTCGACGATGGCGAAGAAGCGGCGCCACTGCTCGTCGGTGTAGACCGTGACGCCGAGGACGCCGTCGGCCGTGCGGTAGGGCCGCCGGTGCGCGGCCGCGGTGCGCGCGTACCCGGTGGGGCCGCGCGGCGGGTCGTGGACGTGCCCGCCCTGCTGCTCGAACAGCGTGAACGCGGCCATGCACTCGAACATCGGCACCTCGACGGCCTGGCCGCTGCCCGACCGCTCGCGCTCCAGCAGTGCGGCGAGCACGGCCGACAGCGCGAACACCCCGGTCGTCTTGTCCGCGACCGGGGTGCGGACGTAGCCGGGCTCGCCGCCGTTGGTCTGGGTCGCCGCCAGCCCGGACGCGGCCTGGATGACGTCGTCGTAGGCCGGCCGGTCCCGGTAGCGGCCCTCCTGCCCGTAGCCGCGCACCGCGCAGGTCACCAGCCGCGGGTTGCGCGCGGCGAGGGTGGCGTGCCCGATGCCCAGTGCCGCGACCGACCGCGGCGTGCGGTTGTGCACCAGCACGTCGCAGTCGTCGACGAGCTCGAGGAACCGCCGGTGGCCGTCGTCGTCCCGCAGGTCCAGCACGACACTGGCCTTGCCCCGGTTGGCGTTCATGAACACCGGTCCCAGACCCCGCCCGGTGCGGTCCCCGACCCAGCGCACGATGTCCCCGCCGGGCGGCTCGACCTTGGTCACCCCGGCCCCCATCTGCGCCATCAGCTCGGTCGCGTAGGGCACCATGAACGTGCTGGCCAGCTCGACGACCCGCACCCCGGCCAGCGGGCCGGCGCTCACGGCGCCGGCTCCGGGCCGGCCACGGTCACGACGCCGTCCGCGGCGAGCGCGTAGGTCGCGGTGGGGCTCTCGCAGACCGGGTGCGGGGTCACCCGCAGCGTCGCGTCGTCCAGATCCATGATCAACGAGTACGCCGAGACGACCCGGTCCGGGTACGCGACGCGCGGGTCGACGTGCCGGCAGACCCCGTCCGGGTAGCTGAAGTGGTCGCTCAGCGCCTCGTGCACCAGCGCGGGACCGACCGAGCGGCGCTCCAGCGCGTCCACCAGCAGGTGCCGGACCCGGGTGGGCCGCAGCAGGGTGAGCCGCGCCGTCGCCCGGGTGACGTCGCCGGCGGAGACCCGGCGGACCACGTCGGACTCGAAGTGGTTGGCGTGGGTGATCAGGCCGTCCCGCGGCAGCAGGTGCCCGAAGTCGTCCGGGACGATCTCGATGTCGATCGCCTCCCCGCCGCGGGCCGCCATCAGCACGTTGCCCGAGCCGACCCGCGGCGGCGCCGTCACCGCGCGGATCGCGTCGGACATCCGGCGGGACTGCAGCACCCCGCGCAGCAGGACCGCGTACGGGACGCCCGGCCCGGCCGTGTCGCGGTCGGAGACCAGCAGGTTCGCGCAGACGCCGATCCCGGCGGTGTTCAGCCCGGACTTGGCGACCTGGCCGGCCTCGGTGAGCGTGAGCACGCCGAAGCCCTCGGTGTCGGTCGTCGACAGCAGAACCGTGTTCGGGCCGACGTCGGGGTGCCAGTCCCAGTTCTGGGCCAGCAGGGTGTGCCCGGACGCGGTCCGCGACCCCAGCACGGCCAGCGACGTGCACGCGCACTCCTGGTAGCCGCTGCCGTAGAGCAGTTCGAGCTTCGCGTTGAGCGCGTACACCAGCCGGCGGTCCAGGCCGGAGCCCTCGGCGACGCCGTCGACCAGGTCCGCGGTCTCGGCGTCGTAGGCGCGGACCTGCCCGGCGAACACCTCGCCCCAGTGCCGCAGGTCGGCGTCGGAGAGCCCCGCCCGGTCGCGCCAGATGCGGCCGTAGAACTCCAGGTTGCCCTCGATCGCGGGGCGCGCCGCGCGGCCGTAGTCGGCGCCCATCGACGGGTACGTGCCGCGCACGCTGATCAGGCCGGGCTGGGTCACGGGGTGTCCTCCTGCGGTCGGCTCGTCGTCTCCGGGAGGAACGGCGAGGAGGCGATCAGTCGCTGCGTGTACTCGTGGGCGGGCCGGCGCAGGATCGCGTCGGCGTCACCGTGCTCCACCACGACCCCGCCGACGAGCACGGCGACCTCGTGCGAGACGTGCCGGACGACGGCGAGGTCGTGCGAGATGAACAGGTAGCCGACCCGGTACTCCTCCTGCAGGTCCAGCAGCAGGTTGAGGATCTGGGCCTGCACGGACACGTCCAGCGCCGACGTCGGCTCGTCCAGGATCACCAGCTCCGGGTTGGTCACCAGTGCCCTGGCGATCGCGATGCGCTGGCGCTGGCCACCGGAGAACTCGTGCGGGTGGCGGCGCGCGTCGTCGGCCCCGAGCCCGACCCGCACCAGGATCGCGCGGACCCGCTCCCGGATCTCGGCCCGGGGCCTGCGCAACGCGCGCAGCGGCTCGGCGATGCTGCGCCCGATGCGGAACCGCGGGTCCAGCGACTGGTGCGGGTCCTGGAACACCATCTGCACCCGGCCCCGCAGCGCCCGGTGCGAGCGCGGCTCCAGCGCGGTCCCGCCGAAGCGGACGGTGCCCTCCGCGGGGGTCTCCAGCCCCATCACGATCCGCGCCAGCGTGGTCTTCCCGCTCCCGGACTCGCCGACCACACCCAGCGTGCGGCCGGCCTCGACGGTGGCGGACACCCCACGGAGCACCCGGACCGCCGACGACCCGCGGCCGTAGCGGTGCCCGACGTCCTGGACCTGCAGCAACGGCGCGGTCATCGGTCCGTCCCCGCCGGTCCGCCGACCGGCAGCGGGGTGCGGGCCGGGGTGTCGGGCCGGGGCACGCTCGCCAGCAGCCAGCGCGTGTAGGGCTGCCGGGGCGCGGTGAGGACGTCGGTGGTCGCGCCGGTCTCGACGATCCGGCCGCGGTGCATGACCAGGACCCGGGTGGAGATCCGGGCGATCACGCCGAGGTCGTGCGAGACGAACAGGATGCCCATCCCGAACTCGGTGCGCAGCTCGGCGAGCAGGTCGAGGATGTCGGCCTGCACGGTGACGTCGAGCGCGGTCGTCGGCTCGTCCGCGACCAGGACGTCCGGGCGTGCGGCCACCGCCATCGCGATCACGACGCGCTGGCGCTGGCCGCCGGAGAGCTGGTGCGGGTACTGGCGGACGCGCCGGTCCGGCTCCGGGATGCGCACCCGGTCGAGCAGCTCGACGGCGCGGGCACGCGCGGCCCGCGGGCGCAGTCCCTCGTGCCGGACCGCCTCGGCGAGCTGGGCACCGACGCTCAGGCACGGGTTCAGCGCCGACATCGGTTCCTGGAAGATCATCGCGATCCGCCGGCCGCGGATCCGGCGCAGCTCGCGCTCGCGCAGCCCGACGAGATCGTGCCCCGCCACGGCGAACCGGTCCGCGGTGGCGTCGGCGCCGTCGGGCAGCAGGCCCAGGCAGGCCAGCGCGACGCTCGTCTTCCCGCTGCCGGACTCCCCGATCAGCCCGACGACCTCCCCGGCGCCGACGGTCAGCCCGACGTCGTCGACGACCGCGCCGGCGCCGTAGCGGACCGTGAGCCCGCGGATGTCGAGTACCGGTGCCTCAGCCACGTGCCACCGTCGCCTCCTTGAGGTTCCTGCGCGTCACCAGCGGATCGGGTACGTAACCGCCCACCACGTCCGGGCGCCACACCTCGACCCGCTCCGGCACACACATCGGGACGATGATCAGCACGTTCTCCGCCACCTCCCGGTTGAGCTGGTCGAACAGCGCGCTGCGGGCGGTCTCGTCGGTCGTGGTCATGGCGGTGGCGAGCAACCGGCGGGCCCGCTCGGCGTCCGGGTTGCCGGCCCAGTGGTTGAGCGCCCCGGACTCCGCCAGGAACGAGGTGAAGTAGAACGCCGGGTCCGACCGGTAGGACCAGGGCACGGCGGCCAGGTCGGTGAACGGGGCGCCCGAGGTGAACACCGGCGACATCGCGGCCAGCGGCGTCGGCCGGAGCACCAGGTCGATCCCGGCGTCGGCGAGCTGTTGCTGCATCAGTGCGTAGACGGGCTGCTGGTTGGTCACCGAGTCGCTGAAGTAGGACAGGGCCACCGACGGCGACGGGTGCGCCGACGCGGCCAGCAGCTGCCGGGCCCGCTCGACGTCGCGACGGTGGAACGGGGTGTCCACGCTCGGGTCGGCGACGCCCGGGGTGCCCGGGGCAGAGGCGAACGACAGCGCGCCGTCGCCCTGCATCGCGACGTCGATGAGCTGGCGGCGGTCCAGCGCGCAGGACACTGCCTGCCGGACCCGGCGGTCCGCCAGCGGCCCCGAGGTCGGGTTGACGTAGACGTTGATCCCCTGGGTCGGGACGGGATCGGCCCGCCGGTAGCTCAGCGCCTCGGCCTGCACGGCGAGCTGCGCGTCGGCGAACCAGGCCATGTCCACGGTCTGCTGCTGGACCAGCGACAACCGGGTCGTCTCGTCCGGCACGACCTGCATGGCGATCCGGTCGATCCGCGGACGGCCGGTCTCCCAGTACCGCGGGTTGCGGTCGAGGTGCAGGTAGTTGCCGTCCGACCAGGTGCCGAGGGTGAAGGCCGCGGTGCCGAACGAGGTGCGCTGGCGCTGCTCGTCGGTGGCGGCGTCGTAGGCACGGGCGTTCACGACGAAGCACGCCTTCGGGTCGGCCAGGAAGTTGAGCAGCGCCGGGTTCGGGCTGCCCAGCGCGACCGTCACCGTGGTCGCGGTCGCGCGGATCGACTCGACGTCGCCGAGGTAGAGCTTCGCCTCGCTGGTGCCCCCCGCGACGGCGCGCAGGGTGTAGGCGACGTCGTCGCCGGTGAGCGGCGTGCCGTCGGCGAACCGCACCCCGGGCCGGATCCGGAAGGTGAACTCGGTGAAGTCGCGGTGGGTGAACGACGTGGCGAGACCGGGGGCGACCCGGCCGTCCGGCCCCCGGCTCAGCAGCGAGTCGTAGACCAGCGACAGCACCCGTCGCGACGGCAGGTTCGACGCCCGGAACGGGTCGACGCCACCGGCGGCCGGCTGCGCGTCGATCGCGTAGAACAGCGTCGACCCGGCGCCGGCGGGCGGTTCGCCGGCACCGGAGCACCCGGCCGCGAACCCGGCCCCGGCCAGTCCCAGGATCCCGGCCAGCACCTCGCGCCGGGACGGTCCGCTGCGGGTCATCGGTTCCCCTCCCCCACCCGGGCGCCCAGCACGACGTGCCGGGACCGGCCGCCGGGGACACCGAGCACGGTCTTCGGCGACATCCGGGCGTGCAGGCCGTCGGCCAGCAGGTTCCACATGGCGGCGACCAGCAGGATCGCGATCGCCGGTTCGACGAGCATGAACGGCTCGGTCTGCAGGAAGCGGCGCGACTCGCTGATCATCAGCCCGGCCGCGGGGTGCGGCTGGGTGACACCGAGCCCGAGGAAGTTGAGCACCGACTCCAGCAGCACCACGACCGAGGCCACCGACGCGAACTGGGCGAGCAGCGGCGTCGTGCTGTTCGGCAGGATGTGGGTCGCGGCGATCCGGGCCCGGGACACCCCGGAGATCTCCGCGGCGACGACGAAGTCCCGCGAGCGCAGCGACAGCGTGCTGCTGCGCATCACCCGGGCGAAGCCGGGGCTGAGGATCACCGCCATCGCGAACACGACGGCCGCACGGTCCTCCCCCAGGGTCACCCCCGCCATCAGCGCGGTGAGGATCGACGGGATCGCGAGCAGCAGGTCGACCAGCCGCATGATCACCGCGTCCACGACACCGCCCGCGTAGCCCGCCACGATGCCGAGCACCGACCCGATCACCGCGGCGACCAGCGCCGCCGACGCGGACGACACCAGCATCGACCCGGTGGCGATGCACAGCCGCGCGAACCGGTCGCGGCCCAGGTTGTCGGTGCCCAGCCAGTGTGCGGCCGAGGGATCGGCGAACGCGTCGTCGGAGATCCGCAGGGACGCGTCCTGGCCGAGCAGCGCGACCACGCCGGACGTCAGCCCGAGCACGAGCAGCAGCACCAGGCCGGCGAGCAGGATCGCCGGGAGCCGGCGGGAACCCACGGCCCGGCTCATGCCGCCACCCGCACCCTCGGGTCGATGACCGGGTAGAGCAGGTCGATCACGAGGTTGACGACCAGTTAGACCACCCCGATGACGAGCACCGCGGCCTGGATCGTCGGGTAGTCCGAGGAGTTGACGGCCGACATCAGCATCGAGCCGATCCCGGGCAGCCCGAACACCGCCTCGATCACGATCGTGCCGCCGACCAGCGCGCCCAGCTCGATCCCGGTCACCGTCGTCACCGGGATCATGGCGTTGCGCAGCGAGTGCCGGGTGACCAGCCGCACCGAGCCGATGCCCTTCGCCCGCGCCGTGCGGGTGAAGTCCTCGCCGTAGGTGTCGAGCAGGGTGTTGCGGGTGTAGCGGCAGATGATCGCCGCCGGGCGCAGGCCGAGCAGGACGGCGGGGACGAGCAGGGTCAGCGCCTGCGTCGCCGGCTGCCCCTCGAAGAAGCCGAACCCGACGATCGGGAGCTGCGCGCTGAAGGAGTTCAGCGCGATGAGCAGGGTGCCGAGGACGAAACCGGGCACGGCGATCGCGAAGAACCCGAGCGACTGGATCGAGACGTCCACCAGCGACCCGGCACGCCAGGACGAGACGACCCCGCCGAGCACCCCGGCCAGGACGCCGAACAGCGTCGCGACCAGGGCCAGCGTGAGGCTGACCGGGAGCCGTTCGGCCAGCATCGCGTTGATGTCGACCGGCTGGGCCATCGACCGGCCGAAGTCACCGGTCAGCAGGCGGCCGGCCCACTCCGCGTACTGCACCGGCCACGGCTGGTCGAGACCGAGCATCGCGCGGACCTCGGCGCCCTGGGCCGGGTCCGGGTCACCGGCGCTGAAGTACTGCGCGGCCGGGTCACCGGGGATCAACCGGACCATCAGGAACACGAGCAGCGACAGCAGGACGAGCACGAGCGCCGACGCCAGCACCCGTCCGGCCAGGAAACGCACCGTTGCGTCCATATATATGCCTCGCCCTCCGTATTTACAGACAAGCTAGGACGCGCGACGACGGCCGGTCAATGGGCCGATCCCGTGGCCGGCCACGAAGAACCGCATCTGCGGCTACCTGACCAAATAAACCTCGCGGTAGCGGAGTCGTGTCCGTCCTGTCACGCTCGGAAGGCAACCGGAACGGTCACGAGCGACGGGCGACCAGCGGAGGTCCGACACCCGATGAGCATCACCAGCGACAGGACGGCGCCGATCACCGGCCTCGACTCCTTCTACATCGGCGGCGAGTGGGTCGCGCCGTCGTCCGGCGACCGGATCTCGGTCATCGAGCCGGCCACCGAGCAGGTCTACTACCAGGTCCCCGAGGCGAAGAACGCCGACGTCGACCGCGCCGTCACCGCCGCACGGGCCGCGTTCGACAGCGGCCCGTGGCCGAGCCTGACCCACGCCCAGCGGGCCGAGTACCTGCGTGCCATCGGCGCCGCCGTGCGTGAGCGGGCCGACGACATCACCCAGGTCTGGCCGCGCGAGTCCGGCATCCTGCACGGCGTCGCGCAGGGGATGCTCGGCGGCGTACCGGACGCGTACTCCTTCTACGCCGACCTCGCCGACACCTTCGCCTTCACCGAGGCCGCCACGCCGACGGCCGGCGGGAAGTACGGGATGATCTCGCGCGAGCCGGTCGGGGTGGTCGGCGCGATCATCCCGTGGAACGCGCCGATGACGCTGATCGCCTACAAGCTCGCCCCGGCGCTGCTCGCCGGGTGCACGGTGATCCTCAAGGCCTCGCCCGAGGCGCCCGGCGCGCCGTACATCATGGCCGAGATCGCGGAGAAGGTCGGACTGCCGGCCGGCGTGCTCAACGTGCTCACCGCGGACCGCGAGGTCTCCGAGACCCTGGTCCGCGACCCGCGCGTGGACAAGATCGCGTTCACCGGGTCCACCGCCGCCGGGCGGCGGATCGCCTCGATCCTGGGCGAGCGCATCGGCCGCTACACCCTGGAGCTGGGCGGCAAGTCGGCCGCGGTGATCCTCGACGACATGGACCTCGCCGAGGCCGCGGCCAGCCTGTCCGGCGCCGAGTGCTTCCTGTCCGGCCAGGTCTGCTCGTCGCTGACCCGCATCGTCGTCCCGCGGCGGCGGCACGACGAGCTGGCCGAGGCCCTCGGCGGCACGTTCTCCCAGGTCCGGCTCGGCGACCCGTTCGACCCGAACGCCCAGATGGGCCCGCTGGCCATGGAACGCCAGCGCGACCGGGTCGAGAGCTACATCGCCCGAGGGATCTCCGACGGCGCGACGCTGGTCACCGGCGGCGGGCGCCCGAAGGACCTGGACCGCGGCTGGTTCGTCGAGCCGACGGTGTTCTCCAACGTCGACAACTCCTCGGCCATCGCCCAGGAGGAGATCTTCGGGCCGGTGCTGTCGGTGATCCCGGCCGACGACGAGGAGGACGCGATCCGGATCGCCAACGACACGATCTACGGCCTCAACGCCGCGGTGTTCACCCACGACGCCGACCGGGCCCGCGCCGTGGCCGGCCGGTTGCGAGCCGGGACGGTGGGGCACAACAACTTCCGCACCGACTTCGGCATCGGGTTCGGCGGGTTCAAGCAGTCCGGCACCGGCCGCGAGGGCGGCGTCGACGGGCTGCTCCCGTACCTGGAGAACAAGACGATGATCTTCGAGGCGAAGCCGTCGGACTTCCCGGGCTGAGCCCGTCCCGTCCCGCCGGTCCGGACCCGGGCCGGCGGGACGGGCGCTCACCCGGCGATCGCGCGGCGCACGAACTCGTCGCGGGTCGCCCGGGAGGCGCGTGACAGCGCGGCCTCGGGGGCGAGCCCGTCGAAGCCGTGGAACGCACCGCCCCACATGTGCAGGTCGACGCCTACCCCGGCCCCGGACAGCCGGGTGGCGTAGTCGAGCACCTCGTCGCGGAACGTCTCCGACGAACCGGTGTCGAGGTAGGTCCGGGGCAGGCCGTGCAGGTTCTCCGCGCGGGCCGGTGCCGCGTAGTCCGAGACGTCCGGCCCGCCCCGCCGTTCGCCGAGCAGGGCCGTCCAGCCGAACAGGTTGCTGGTGCGGTCCCAGGCGCCGACGCCGTCCAGCATCCGGCTGCTCGGGGTGTGCAACCGGTCGTCGAGCATCGGGCAGACGAGAACCTGGTGACTCAGCGCCGGGTACCCGCGGTCCCGGGCCAGCAGTGCCGTGCCCGCGGCGAGCCCGCCGCCCGCGCTGACCCCGGCGATCAGCAGCCGCTCGGGATCGACGCCCAGGTCGGCGGCCGCGCCCGCCATCCACACCAGACCGGCGTACACGTCCTCCACGGGGGCCGGGTCGGGATGCTCGGGCGCGAGCCGGTACTCCACCGACACCAGCACGGCGCCGCCGTCGACGACGTGGGGCAGCCAGCCCTCCACCCCGGTGCTGCGGTCCCCCATCACCATGCCGCCGCCGTGCACGAGATAGATCCCGGCCACCGGGGTGTCGATCCGGGCCGGGCTCAGCACCAGCACCGTGAGGTCCGGGGCACCCTCCGGGCCCGGGACCACCCGTTCCTCCACCCGGACCAGGCCGCCCGCGGTCAGGTCGACCGGCTCCGCACCCCGGCGCAGAGCCCCGTCGCGCAGCAGCTGCCGCTTCTCCTGCAGGTTGGCCGCCGACACCGGGGCCGCCATCAGCGGAGGGCGTGCGTCGAGGGCCACCGACAGCTCCGCGTCGAACGGCGGGTGCGCCGGGGTGTCCGGGTAGACGGACGTCGTCGGCTCTTCGGTCACGGGCGGCTCCTCCGTCGGCGGGCGTGGACGATCACCGCCAGGGTGCCACCACGCAACGGTGACCGGCGACGGGCGCGGGACCGGTCCCCCGCTCGCCGGCGGGGGCGCCGTCCGTCCGGGTCACCGGCCGCCGGACGCGAGCCACCGTGCCCGGGTCGTCGCGTACTCGACCTCGCCGTGCTCGCTGCCGGGCAGCGGATGGTCCCAGCCGGGGTGGAAGGTGCGGACGTGGCTGAGCCCGATGGAGCGCATGGTGGCGCGGGACGCCTCGTTCACCGCCATCGTCTCGGCGAACACCCGGCTCAGGCCGAGGTCGTCGAACCCGTGCCGGAGGAGCTCGCGGGCCCCTTCCGAGGCCAGGCCGCGCCGCCAGAACCGGGGCAGGAGGCGGTAGCCGATCTCGGCCACGGCCCGGTCGTGGCCGTGCCCGGCCCGTTCGGGAGGTTCGAGGATCCACCACCCCACGAACTCGCCCTCCTCGCCGTTCCCGCTGCTCGCACCGTTCGCGCCGCCGAGATGGCCGGCCCAGAAACCGAGCCCCGGGGTGCGCGCCGCGACGGCGAGGCGCTCGCGGTGCCGCGCCACGACCTCCTCGCGGGTGCGCGGCGGGCCGAGGTGACGCATGACCTCGGGGTCCGCGTCGAGCTCGATCTCGTGCGGGAGGTGGCGCTCGGCCAGCGGGGCCAGGACCAGCCGTCCGGTGCGCAGCGTCGCCTGGCTCATGCGGGGATCCTCGCCCCGGGACCGGCCCGGCGCGAGCGGGTCGTGCGGCGTGGCGCGTCCGGTCGCGGCGGGCACGGTCGGGAGCGGCACCCGGTCACTGGTCGCCCGGAGCCCGCGGCGCGGCCGGCGCCTCGCCCGTCGACGCGCGGAAACGCCGCGGGGAGTAGCCCGCCAGGCGCGGGTCCGGCGGGGCGCCCAGCATCTCCTCGGCCAGCCGCTCGGCGAGCCACGGCCCCAGGGTGACCCCGCTGTGGGTGACGAGCGTCCAGATCCGGGCGTCGTCGTCGACCGGGCCGACGGCGGGGAACCCGTCACCGGGGATGACCCGGCGGCCGATCCGCACCTGCAGCGGGGTCCCGGCCGCGGCGGGGAGGACCTCGGCCAGGCGCTCGGAGAACGCGTCCGTGACGTGCGCGGGAACGTCGAACGGTGCGCGGTCCGGGTCGCAGTCGCCGTCCAGGCCGAGCGCCTGCAGGCGCATGCCGCCGCCGGGTTCGGGGCGCAGGTTGAGACCGTCGGTGGTGACGATCCGGTCGACCGCGGCGGGGGTCGGCGCGGTGGTGGCCATGTACCCCATCACGACGTTGCCGGTCTCCGCCGCGACGGTCGGCACCTCCAGACCGGCGGTGGCGGTGACCGCACCGGTCGCGACACCTGCGCAGACCACCACCGCGTCGGCCGCGATCGTCGTGCCGTCGGTGAGCACGACGCCGTCGCGGTGCACCCGGTCCACCCGGGCCCCGACGGTCCGGGCGCCCGCGGCGACCGCGGTCGCGGTGAAGTGGGCGACCAGCCGGTCCGGGGCGGCGATGCCCTCGCGCGGGAAGCCCCGCACCAGCCGCGCCCGCACCGCCAGGCCGGGGACCAGCCGGGCGAGGTCGGCCGGCTCGTGCTCGTCGACGCCGTACCCCAGCCCCTGCAGCCGCCGGGAGCGCTGCTCGAAGCTCGCGACGTGCTCGTCGGTACCGGCGATCTCGACGTGCCCGGTCGCCCGGAAGACCCCGGGCACCCCGGCCAGGACGCCGTGGAAGTGCTCCAGACCGGCGGAGTTGAGGACGTGGTAGCTCTCCGGGTGCTTCTTGTGCGAGTTGATCCAGCCGTAGGACGCGGCGGTGGCGTCACCGAGCGGGTCGGGGGCGTCGACGACGGTGACGGCCACCCCCCGGGTGGCGAGCGAGGCCGCCACGGCCGAGCCGGTCATCCGGCCCCCGACGACCACCACGTGTCCCGGCCCTGTCGTCCGTGTGGTCACGGTGTGCCTCCGTTGCTCGTCGTCGGGCGGCGGCGCCGGGACCCGGCGTCGTCGGCGATGCGGTCGCGCAGTGCGTGCAGCCGCTCCATCGTCGCCGCGGCGCCGTCCCGGTCCCGGGCGGCCAGCGACATCAGCAGGGCCTGGGCGACGACCAGCGGCAGGGTCGACTCCCCCGCGGTGTCCAGCGACGTCCGCGGGGTGACGAGCACGTGCTCGACCTCCGCGGCGATCGGCATGTCGATCGCCTCGGTCACCAGCACGCACGGGATCCCGTCGTCGCGCAGGTGCCGCACGACCGTCGTCACCTCGGGGAACTGCCGTACCGGGGCGAAGACCACCGCGGCGCCGACCGGGCCGGTCGAGAGCAGCAGGTCCGCGAGCGCGAGACCGGTCGCCGAGCCGGCCACGGCGGCGCGGCCGATCCGGCCGAGCATCAGGACGAGGTGCTCGGCGACGAAGCCGACCGGCGGCAGCCCGTAGACCAGCAGCCGGTCCGCGGCGGCCAGGACGTCGACCGCGGCCTCCCACTGCCCGGCCGGGATGAACTCGGCCAGCGACTCGACCCCGTGCAGGGTGTCGCGCACGACCCGGTCGAACGGCGATCCGGCCGAGGAGACCTGGGCGATCCGGCGGGCCATCACCGCCCCGGGGTCGGTGCGCGAGGAGATGAGCGCCGCGGCGGCCCGGCGCATCTCCTTCACCCCCGGGTAGCCGAGCGCGCGGGCGGTCCGGACCACGGTGGCGTCGCTGGTCCCGGTGGCGGTCCCGAGCTCGGCGGCCGAGGACGTCGAGACCGTGTCCGGGTGCCGCAGGCAGTACGCGGCCACGTTCCCGAGCGCCTGCGGCAGCCCGGGTGCCCGCTGCCTGATCCGTTCGGCGAGGTCCTGCTCGCCCGTGTCGTCCATGTTTCGCCGATCCCCCGATCCGTAACGCTGTCGTATTGACTACTTCAAACGTTCGCCTGCAGTATTCACTACCGTCAAGGACGACGAACAGGAGTCGCATGATCCAGCACGAGCTGGCCGTCATCGGTCTCGGACCGCTGGGGGCACACGCACTGCGCTCCGCTGCGCGCCGCGGGATCGACGCGGTCGGCCTGGAGCTGCGGCCCGCGCCCGGCCACGAGGACGGCGCCGCCGGCGGGCGGACCCGGATCTTCCGGCTCGCCTACAAGGAGGGCGCCGAGTGGGTACCGGCCCTGCGGGAGTCCCTGCAGGTCTGGCAGGACCTCGCGGCCCGCTCCCCGGAACCGCTGCTGCACCCGTGCGGGACGCTGACGATCGGCGACCCGGACCATCCCGACCTGGCCGCGACGATCGCGTCGGCCCGTGCGTCCGGGGTCGGGCTCGAGGTGCTGGCGGCCGCCGCGGCCGCCGAGCGCTGGCCGCAGCACCGGTTCGGCCCCGGTGAGGTCGCCCTGTTCGACCCGGCGGGTGCGCTGCTGCGGGCACCGGCCGCGGTCCGGGCGACCGTCGCCGACGCCCGGGCCGGCGGCGCTACCGTGCACACCGACACCCGGGTCACCGGGCTCGTCGCCGAGCGCGGTGGCGTCGTCGTGCACCGCACCGGTGGCGACCCGGTCCGCGCCGGGCGGGTGCTGGTCGCCGTCGGGGCGTGGCTGGACGAGCTGGTCCCCGCGCTCGCCACGGAGATCGAGCGCCGCCGGGCGGTGTCGCACTGGTTCGCCGGTTCCGGCGATCCGGCCGCGACCGCACCGGAGCGGTTCCCGGCCGGCCTGCGCCGCAGCGGCGGCGACGGCGACCTGTCCTTCTTCCCGGCCGTCGACGGGCGCGGGGTCAAGGTGAACCTGCACGCCCGCAAGCAGGTCGTGGACCGGGCCGAGCGGACCGGGCTGCGGATCGAGGACGCCCTGTCCGACCGTGTCACCGCGGCGGTGCGGGACCACCTGCCGGCGCTCGACCCCCGGTGGTGCCGTCGCGAGCCCTACGTGGAGAGCTACACCCCCGACCTGCGACCGCTGCTCGGCCCGGCACCCGGGTCACCCGGCGTCGTCGTCCTCGGCGGCGGCTCGGGGCAGGCGTTCAAGAGCGCGCCCGCGCTGGGCCGGATCGCCGTCGACCTGGCACTCGGCGGGACGCCGCTGCCCACCGACCACCCGCTCACCCGTGCACCCGGCGGGGCCGCGACGGCCCGGCCGGCACCACCACCCCTGCGAGAGGACCACACATGAGGATCGGCGTGGACGTCGGTGGCACCTTCACGGACGTCACCGCGATCGACGACGACGGCGCTTTCCACATCGCCAAATTGCCGAGCACCCCGCAGGACCAGTCGCTGGCCCTGCGCGACGGCGTCGACCGCGTCCTGACCGACACCGCCACCCCGGCCGGTGCCGTCCGCTACCTCGGACACGGCACCACGGTGGCGACCAACACCCTGCTGGAGCTCGACGGCTCCTCGGCGGCGCTGGTCGTCACCGAGGGCTTCCGGGACCTGCTGGAGATCGCCCGGCAGAAGCGGCCGTCGCTCTACGACCTCACCGGCCGCAAGCCGCGGATCCTCGTCCCGCGGGCGCTCACCTTCGAGGTGGCCGAGCGGGTCGGGGCCGGCGGGAAGGTGCTGCGCGAGCTGACCGGCGACGAGATCGCCCGGGTCGTCGGGCAGGTCCGCGCGGCCGGCGTCGACGCCGTCGCGATCTGCCTGCTGCACAGCTACCGCGACGACCGTCACGAGCGCGCGCTGGCCGACGCGATCGCCGCGGCACTGCCGGGGATCTACGTCTCGCGCTCCAGCGAGGTCGCGCCGGAGTTCCGCGAGTTCGAGCGGATGTCGACGACGGTCATCAACGCGTTCGTCGGGCCGCGGATGCACCGCTACGTCACCCATCTCGCCGACCGCACCGCCGCGCTCGGCATCCCGGTGGCCCCGCGGATCATCCAGTCCAACGGCGGCCTGGTCTCGCCGGACTCGGTGTCCCGGCGGCCGGTCACCACCCTGCTGTCCGGTCCGAGCGCCGGGGTGGCCGGTGCCGCGTGGATCGCGGACCTGGCGGGGCACCGTGACGTCATCACCTTCGACATGGGCGGGACCAGCACCGACGTCTGCCTGGTCCGGGGCGGGCGCGCGGTCACCACCGCCGAGCGCAGCATCGAGGGCTACGTGGTCCGGGTGCCGTCGGCCAGCGTGCACACGGTCGGCGCCGGAGGCGGTTCGATCGCCGACGTCGACGACGCCGGGGCGCTGCAGGTCGGCCCGCGCAGCGCCGGTGCCCGGCCGGGCCCGGCCGCCTACGGCCACGGCGGCGACCGGGCCACCGTGACCGACGCGAACATCGTGCTCGGGCGGCAGAACCCGCGGGAGGGGCTCGGCGCCGGGATGCCGATCGACGCCGACGCCGCGCACGCCGTCGTCGGCCGGGTCGGTGAGCGGCTGGGGTTCGACGTCGCCGGCGCCGCGACCGGCGTCGTCCGGCTCGCGAACAGCCACATGGCCCGCGCGGTGCGAGCGGTCTCGGTGGAGATCGGCGAGGACCCGCGTGACTACGCGCTGGTCGCCTACGGTGGCGCCGGGCCGCTGCACGCGGTCGAGGTCGCCCGCGAGGTCGGCGTCGGCACCGTGCTCGTGCCGCCGCACCCCGGCACCCTCTGCGCGCTCGGCCTGCTGGTGAGCGACGTGCGGGCCACGTTCGTCCAGTCGGTGCTCGCCCCGCTCACCGAGGACGCGCTCGCCGAGGTCAACGCCGCCCTGGACCGGCTGGCGGAGCAGGCACGGGAGTGGTTCGAGCTCGAACGCGTCGACCCGGACGACCGGCGCACCGTCTACACCCTGGCGCTGCGCTACGGCCGGCAGAACTTCGAGCTGGACGTCGATCTCCCGCCCGGGCGGCTCGACGCCACGGTGCTGCCCGGCGTCGCCGCGGACTTCCACGCGACCCACGAGCGCACCTACGGCTTCCACCACGCCGACGCCGGGATCCGGGTGGTCAACGCGACCGTCACCGCCGGCCAGCGGACCGTCCCGCCCACCCCGGACACGCTGCCCACCGGCGACGGCGATCCGGCCCGCGCGCTGCGCGAGACCCGCGCCGTCGTGTTCGCCGACCGCAGCACCGACACCCCCGTCTACGACAGGAGCCGCCTCATGCACGGCGACCGGCTCGACGGCCCCGCCGTCGTCGAGCAGATGGACTCCACCGTCGTCCTCGCCCCCGGTTCGGGTGCGACCGTCGACTCCTTCGGCGTGCTGCACGTGGAGGTGGGCACCGATGCGTGAGACCACCGGCGACCGCCCCGACCCGATCACCGCCCAGGTGATCTCCAACGTGCTGCTGTCCATCGCCGACGAGATCGGCATGGCGCTGCGCCGGGCCAGCTACTCGACCAACATCAAGGAACGGGCCGACTGCTCGACGGCGCTGTTCGACCGGCACGGCCGGCTCGTCGCGCAGGCCGAGCACATCCCGATCCACATGGGCTCCATGGTCGGCGCGGTCCGCCGCCTCGTCGCCCCGGAGTACCGCGACTCCCTGGCGCCCGGCGACGTCTACATCACCAACGACCCCTACTCCGGCGGCGGCACCCACCTGCCGGACATCACGATGGTCGCGCCGGTGTTCACCGAGGGGGCCGACGGCCCGCGGCTGGTCGGGTTCACCGCCAACATCGCCCACCACAGCGACGTCGGGGGGCACGTCCCCGGCTCCAACTCCGGCGACTCGACGTCGATCTTCATGGAGGGCCTGCGGATCCCGCTGGTCCGGTTCGCGACCGGCGGCGAGGTGCTGCCCGACATCGTCGCCTTCGTGCTGCTCAACTCGCGGCTGCCCGAGGAGCGCCGCGGTGACCTGCTCGCGCAGACCTCGGCGCTGCGGCTCGGCGGGACCCGCCTGGTCGAGCTGTGCACCAAGTACGGCGTCGGCACGGTCGAGGCCGCCTGCGAGGACATGCTGGGCTACGCCGCGACCCGGCTCGGCGTCGCGGTCGCCCGGATCCCGGACGGCACCTACCGCGCCCAGGACTTCCTCGACGCCGACGACGCCGAACTGGGCCCCATCCCGGTCGCCGTCGCGGTGACGGTGGCCGGGGACCGGATCGCGCTGGACTTCACCGGCACCGGGCGCGAGGCCGTCGTCGCCATCAACGTGGTGCGCTCGGCGCTGGAGGCGACCGTCTACTACGCGCTGAAGGCCGCGCTGGACCCCGGCATCCCGGCCAACGGCGGGTTCTTCGACTCGGTGACGATCACCGCGCCGGTCGGCTGCCTGGTCAACCCGCGCGAACCGGCACCGGTCGCCGCCCGCACCGACGCCTGCCAGCGGGTCGCCGACGTCGTGTTCGCCGCACTGGCCACGGCCGTGCCGGAGATCCCGGCCGGCAGCCACTCCAGCATCACCTACATCAACTTCTCCGGGGTGGGTGACGGGTTCTACGTCTATCCCGAGGTGATCGCCGGGGGCTCCGGGGCCGGTCCGGAGCTGGACGGGCTCGATGCGGTCCAGGTGCACGTCACCAACTCCTCGAACCTGCCGATCGAGGCGCTGGAGGCGGAGTACCCGCTGCTCGCCGAGCGCTACCTGCTGGTTCCCGACTCCGGGGGCGCCGGACGGCGCCGGGGCGGGCTCGCCGTCCGCCGGGACATCCGGATCCTCTCCGAGTCCGCGGAGTTCTCCGCGCACGCCGACCGGCAGTCGATCGGGCCACACGGCGTGCACGGCGGCGCGGACGGCACCCCGGGCCGGTTCACCGTGGTGCGCACCGACGGCAGCGAGGAACGGCTGCCCGGCGGCCGGGTCTCCGGCGTCCGGCTGCGCGAGGGGGACGTGATGCGGGTGGAGAGCCCGGGGGCCGGTGGCTACGGCGACCCCCGCGAGCGCGACCCCGCGCTGGTCCTGCGCGACGTCCTCGACGGCCGGGTGTCCCCGGAGGCGGCCCGCGACCGCTACCGGGTCCGTCTCGTCGACTCCCCCGACGGCCTCCGCGTCGACGACGCGGCCACCGCCGCCGCCCGATCCTGACCATCGTCCCCCCGAGGTGACCCGATGCCCGTCCCACCCGCCGGTGTGTCCCGCCGGTCGCTGCTGCAGCTCGCCGGTGTGCTCGCCGGAGCCGTCACCCTCTCCGCCTGCGGATCGGGTTCCCCGGTCGACGACGAGGGCCGGCCGATCCTGAACTTCGGCCTCTCCGGCGAGCCGGCGACGCTGCGGCCGGGCGCCGACCAGGGCGCGGCGTCGCTGTTCGTGGTGTCGCTGCTGCACCGCGGCCTCGTCGCCTACGACGCCGACGGAGCGGTCGTGCCCGCGCTGGCGTCGTCCTGGGAGACGACCGGCGACACCACGCACACCTTCACCCTGCGCCCCGGGCTCACCTTCCACGACGGCACGGCGCTGACCTCGGCCGACGTGGCCCGGACGCTGGAGTTCCTCGCCGACCCGGCGAACTCGGCCCGGATCGCCTCGGCCATGGGGTCGGTGGCCGAGGCGCGGACCCCGGACGCGACGACGGTCGTCGTCCGCCACTCCGAGCCGAACGCCGCGTTCCTCGCCTACCTCGCCGACCCCTCGGCCGGGGTGCTGCCGCCGTCGGCGTTCGGCCCGGACGCGGAGAACACCGTGGGGGCCGGGCCGTTCCGGCTGGTCCGGGAGAGCTCGGGCTTCGCCATGACCCTGGAGCGCTTCGACGGCTACCACGACGCCGGATCGGTCCGGCTCGGCGGCGTCGAGATCAGCTACTACACCGACGGCAACGCCCGGACCAACGCGTTGCTCTCCCGCGAGGTCGATCTCATCGACTACGTGCCGTGGGAGAGCTTCGACCAGATCGACTCCGACCCGGACCTCACCCTCGACGCGCAGAGCGGCCTGGTCATGTACCTGGCGTTCAACGTCACCGAGGGCCCCTTCGCCGACGCCAGGGTGCGCCGCGCGGTGGCGCACGCGATCAACCGGGACAACGTCGTGCGCTCGGTGTTCTCCGGGCACGCGCGCCCGGTCGCCGGGCCGCCGGTGCCGGTGGAGAGCCCGTTCCACGACCCGGGCCTCGCCGACGCCTGGGCCCACGACCCGGACCGGGCCCGCGCCCTGCTCGCCGAGGCGGGGTACCCGGGCGGGTTCACCGCGACCCTGCTCACCACCTCGCAGTACGCGTTCCACCAGGACACCGCGGTGTCGGTGCAGGCCGACCTGGCCGCGGTGGGCATCGCCGTCACCCTGGACAACCCCGACTACGCCACCCGCATCCAGCAGGGCAACGCCGGTGACTACCAGCTGGCGGTCAACGGCAACGGCGGCATCGTCAACGACCCGGCGTTCCTGTCGGACTTCCTCGTCGGCCCGGCGAACTACAAGCGCTCGTTCGGCTTCACCGACCCGGTGACCGAGGAGCTGCTCGCCCAGGGCCTGCGCACCACGGAGCCCGCGGCCCGGGCGGCGGTGTACCGGCGGCTCCAGCAACGCATCGCCGACACCACCCCGTTCGCGATGATCAGCGACCGCGCGCAGGCGTTCGCCCGCTCCGGTCGTGTGCAGGGCTTCCGCAACCTGCCGGGCTTCCTGACCTTCGACTCCGGCTACACCGCGACCACCACGACCGTCCAGGACTGACCGAGACCCACCCGAGACCCACCGGAGGACCCCCGAGGTGTTGAGATACGCACTGCGCCGCTGCGCGGTCGGCATCGGCCTGGTCTGGGTCGTGGCGACGCTGATCTTCCTGTCCCTGCACGCCGTGCCGGGCGACCCGGCCGAGGTGCTGCTCACCGGTGAGGGCGCCGGATCGGTCACCCCCGAGGCGGTGGCCGAGGTCCGTGCGCAGCTCGGTCTGGACCGGCCGCTGCCCGTGCAGTACCTGCAGTACCTCGGCGGGATCGTGACCGGGGACCTGGGCACCTCGTTCAGCGAGCGGGAGCCGGTCGTCGACCTGCTCGCCGCCCGGCTGCCGGCGACGGCCGAGCTGGTGCTGGTCGCCGCGGTGCTCGGGATCGCGGCCGGGATCCTGCTGGGGTCCTGGGCCGGGCGGGGCGGGCGGGTCGCCGACGCACTCGTCGGCATCGGCACCGGGCTCGGCGTATCGGTGCCGGTGTACGTGCTGGGCAGCCTGCTGGTGCTGGTGTTCGCCCTGACCCTGCGGATGCTGCCCTCGGGCGGCTACCGGGTGCTGGCCGACGACCCGGGCGGGCACTTCGAGCGGCTGCTGCTGCCCTCGCTCGCCGTGGCCGTCGCGTTCACCTGCGTGGTCGCCCGGATGACGCGCTCGGCGGTGGTCGAGACGGCCCGTCAGGACTGGGTGCGCACCGGGCGCGCGACCGGGATGAGCCCGGCCGGGGTGTTCCGGGTGCACGTGCTGCGCAACGCCCTCGCGCCGGTGGTCACGGTGAGCGGCCTGGAGATCGGCACCCTGCTGGGGTCCACTGTCCTCGTCGAACGGATCTTCAACTGGCCCGGTACCGGATCGCTGCTGGTCGACGCCGTCGCCGAGCGCGACTACCCAGTGGTGCAGGGCGTCGTCCTCGCGGTCGCGGTCACCTTCATCGCGCTGAACATCGTCGTCGACCTCGTCTACGGGGTCCTGGACCCACGGGTGGTGCACCGGTGAACACTCCTGCCGACGTCGGGGACGGTGCCCCGGCCCGGACCCGCTCCCGCTCCGCCGCCCGGTTCCGGCGCTCGCTCACCCCGTGGCGGGTGATCGCCCTGGTGATCGCGGCGCTGGTCACCGTGGCCGCGGTGCTCGGCCCGCTGCTGGTCCCGTTCGACCCGCTGGACACCGGCACCGGGGCCCGCTTCGCCCCGCCCGGGACGGCCGGTCACCTGCTCGGCACCGACGCGTTCGGCCGCGACGTCGCCACCCGCCTGGTGCACGGTCTGCGGACCGAGCTGGTGATCGCGCTGTCGGCGACCGTGCTGGCCGCGGCCGCCGGCACCGTGCTCGGCGTGCTCGGCGGCTACTTCGGCCGGTGGGTCGAGCTCGTCACGATGCGGGTCACCGACGTGGTGCTCGCCTTCCCGACGATCGTGTTCGCGCTGCTCGCCGTCGCGGTGTTCGGCGCGGGCACCGTGACGCTGATCCTCGTGCTCGCCGTGCTCTTCGCCCCGACCTACGCCCGCCTGGCCTACGGGCAGGTGCTGTCGGTGCGCCGGGCCGAGTACGTCGAGGCCGAGATCGCGTTCGGCTCGCCGACGCCGCGGCTGCTGCGCCGGACCGTGCTGCCCAACGTGCTGGCCCCGATCCTGGTCCAGCTGTCGCTGACCGTCGCCGCGGCCGTGCTGCTGGAGTCCGGGCTCAGCTTCCTCGGGCTCGGCGTGCTGCCCCCCGCCCCGTCGCTGGGCCTGATGATCGCCGACGGCCAGCGCTACCTGTCCAGCGAACCGGGCCAGCTGCTCGTCCCCGCCACCGCGGTCGTCCTGACCATCCTCGCCTTCGGCGCGCTCGGCGACGTCCTGCGCGACTGGCTGGACCCGCGCCGGTGACCGGCCCGAACGGAGACCCCATGCCCGATCCCGTACTCGAGCTGCGCGGGCTGCGCGTCGACTTCCGCGGCACCGGCGGCGGCTGGGAGGAGACCACGCACGGCGTCGATCTCACCCTGCACGCCGGGGAGACCGTCGCACTCGTCGGCGAGTCCGGCTCCGGCAAGAGCGTGACCGCGATGGCGGTGCTCGGGCTGCTCCCGGCCACCGCCCGGCGCCGCGGCTCGGCCCTGTTCGACGGCACCGACCTGGTCGCGGCCACGGACGCGACCCTGCGCCGGATCCGGGGCCGCCGGATCGCGATGGTGTTCCAGGAGCCGATGACCGCGCTCAACCCGGTCTGGACGATCGGCAACCAGATCGGCCGGGCGGTGCGCACCCACGACCGGACACTGTCCCGGGCCCAGGTGCGCGAGCGGGTGCTGGAGCTGCTGTGCCGGGTGCACATGCCGGACCCGGGGCGCCGGATCGACTCCTACCCGCACCAGCTCTCCGGCGGGCAGCGGCAGCGGGCGATGATCGCGATGGCGATCTCCTGCGACCCGGAGGTGCTGATCGCCGACGAGCCGACCACCGCGCTCGACGTCACCGTGCAGGCCGAGATCCTCGACCTGCTGGCCGAGCTGCGCGACCGGCTGTCGATGGCGTTGCTGGTCATCACCCACGACATGGGTGTGGTGGCCGAGGTCGCCGACCGGGTGGTCGTCATGCGCGACGGCGCGGTGGTCGAGCAGGCTCCTTGCACCGAGCTGTTCGACGCGCCCGTGCACGCCTACACCGCGGACCTGCTGGCCGCGGTGCCGCACCTGGGCCGCGGCCGGATCCGCACCGGCCCGGCCGGCCCGCAGGACGGCGAGGTCCTGCGGATCGACGGGATGACGGTCGAGTACCCGGGCCGCGGGCGGCGCGCGTCGTTCCGGGCGGTGGCCGACGTCGACCTCGCCGTGTCCGCCGGCGAGGTCGTGGGCCTGGTCGGGGAGTCCGGATCGGGCAAGAGCACGATCGGGCGCGCGGTCGTCGGGCTCGCCCCGGTCACCGCCGGGCGGGTCCGGCTCGGCGACACCGACATGGCCGGGGCCCGGGGCGCCGGGCTGCGCGCCGCCCGCCGCGAGGTGGCGATGGTGTTCCAGGACCCGGCGTCGAGCCTGGACCCGCGGCGCACCATCGGGGAGAGCATCACCGGGCCGCTCGCCATCCACCGGGCCGTGCCCCGCGGCGGTCTGGACGCCCGTGCCCGGGAGCTGCTCGACCAGGTCGGGATCCGCGGGGACTGGGCCGACCGGCACCCACACGAGCTGTCCGGCGGGCAGCGCCAGCGGGTGGGCATCGCCCGCGCGCTGGCCCTGTCCCCCCGGCTGGTCGTCGCCGACGAGCCGACCTCCGCGCTGGACGTCTCGGTCCAGACCCGGGTCCTCGACCTGCTCCGGGAGCTGCAGGAGCAGCGGGGGTTCGCCTGCCTGTTCATCAGCCACGACCTGTCGGTGATCGAGCTGCTCGCGCACCGGGTGGTCGTGCTGCGCGACGGGCGGGTCGTCGAACAGGGCCGCACCGCGGACGTCCTCGGTGCCCGGCGCAGGAGTACACACGCCGGCTCGTCGCGGCGGCCCCGGTGCCGGACCCGCGGGCACAGCGGCGGCGCGCGGAGGACCGGCGGGCCGGGGCGGTCCCGGCCGGCTGAGCCCCGGGGCCGCCGGGCGCACGACGGGCCGGGCACGATGCAGCGGTGCCCACGACCGGCTCCGCCACCACAGGGCCGCGCCGGCGTGGCCCGCTGACGGTCGCCCTGGGCGCGTCCGAGCTGGTGACCTGGGGCGTCCTCGTCTACGCCTTCTCCGCGCTCGCCGTCCCGATGGGGGCCGACCTCGGCTGGTCGCCCGCGGTGTTCAGCATGGTCTACACCGTGGGCACCCTGGTGTCCGGTGCATCGGGCGTCGTGGTGGGCCGGTGGATGCAGCGGCACAGCCCGCACGGGGTCATGCTCGCGGGCACCCTGCTGGCCTGCGCGGTGCTGGTCGGCTGGTCACTGGTCGACGGGGTCGGCTGGTTCCTCGTCGTCTTCGCCGCGGCCGGGGTCGCCATGTCGGCGACCCTCTACGAGCCCGCGTTCGCACTCACCGCGGCGTGGTTCGAGGAGCCCGCCCGGGCCCGCGCGGTCGCCGTCGTCACCCTGTTCGGCGGGCTGGCCGCGACGGTCTTCGTCCCGCTGGCCGGCGTGCTGGCCACCCACCTCGGCTGGCGTACCGCGCTGCTGGCGCTGGCCGCGGTCGTCGCGCTGACCGCGGTGCCGCTGCAGCTCGTCCTGCTGCGCGCCGGGCGGCACCCGGCACGTGCGCAGCCGCGCCCCCGGATCCTCGCCCGCACCCCGGACCGGGCTCCGGCACCGGTGCGGACGGCGTCGTTCCGCTGGCTGGCGCTCGCGCTGGGCCTGTCCACCGCGGTGAAGTACGGGGTGGTCGTCATCCTCGTCGCCTACCTCGTCGCGCGCGGGTACCCGCTGGACACGGCGGCCGCGCTGGCCGGCGGGATCGGCCTGCTGCAGGTCGTCGGCCGGTTCGCGACCGCGGTCACGGCGCGGTGGGTCTCCGGGACCACGCTCAGCGCCGGGCTGTTCGCGCTGCAGGGGGTCGCGCTGCTGGGGCTGGCCGCCGCGCCCGGCTCGGGGACCGCCCGCGACCTCGTCGTCGTCGCGTCGATCGCCGCGTTCGGGCTCGGCGCCGGGCAGGGTGAGCTGCTGCGCGGGACGCTGGTGGTCACGCTCTACGGCCGGGAGGACTACCCGCGGGTCAACGGGGTGCTGTCGGTCTTCGTGATGACGGCGCGGGCGCTGGGCCCGTTCGTCATGGGGGCGCTGGCGGCCGCGGGCGGCGGCTACACCCGGGCGCTCACCGTCGGCGCGGGGCTCGCGCTCGGCGCGGCGGTCACGCTGCCGGTCGCGGTGCGCCGGCACCGGGACGAGGCGGGCGGGGCACCCGCGTGACGGCGGCGGGCGGTCACGGCGTCATCCCGGCAGGGCCTGCGGTCTGCCGAACCGGGTGTGCACCACCGCGGCGTGCATCACGTGGTCCGGGGCCCGGCCGGTGACCTCGCCGAACCCGGCGGCCGGCAGCACCCCGTCGGCCACCTCGACGGCCTCGGCCCGGCGCAGCGGCCACGGCTCGTGGTGGTTGGGCAGGAACCAGGTCCGGCCCAGGTGTGCGACGTGCAGGCCCCAGCGCGCGGTGAGGAACGACTCCAGCCCGCCGGTGGCGGGCTCGTCCCCCACCCGGACCCGTACCGTGCTGGTCACCGGGTGGCTCGCCCACCGGCGGCGCGCGGTGTAGACGTGCTCGGTCCCCGCGCCGTGCGGCCGCACCCGGTGCCGCATCCGGGTCCACACGTAGGGCAGGCCGAAACCGATCCGGCCGGCGAGCACCGGCAGCGCCCGGGCCGCGTCGAGGCTGCGGAACACCACGGCGCGGTGCCCGGCGTCGTCGACGGTGTAGAGCCGCACGTTGGTCTCGGCGAACGTGCCGAGCCACGGCAGCCCCGGTCCCCGCCCGAGATGGGTCCCGACCATCCGGAACGGCACGAGACCGACGTAGGCCCGGCCCTCGAACAGGTCCGGCCGGACCCCCGCCGGCAGGTGCGCCGCGACGACCGCCGGGTCGACGGCCCAGTGCAGGAAGCTGACGTCGCGCCACTGCTGGCCGAGCAGCGGCGGTCCCGGCAGCTCCGGTGCGGTGTCGGAGATCGGTTGCAGGGCGGTCGGGGCCGGGCCGTCGTCCATGCCGCAGATGGTGGCAGGCCCCCCGCGGTTTGATCTCCCCCGGACCGGTGATCCGGGGGGACATGACTCCCGAAGCCGACGGCACCGGCACGCGGACCACGACCGGGACGGCCGTCCGCGGGCCCGCCGTCCTCGACCCGGTCCCCGACCCCCGCGGCGCGCCCGTCGCGACGCCCGGGACGGCGGCGTCGGCGTTCACCGCCGCCGCCGCGGCCGGTGAGCTGGACCTCCCGCTGCCCGGTTCCGGCGCCACGGCGGCGCGCTGGGCCGGGCTGGCCCGGATCGTCCGGCGGGACCTGCCGACCGCCCGGCTGGCCGAGGGCCACACCGACGCCGTCGCCGTCCTCGCCGGTGAGGGACGACCGGCCGACCCGTCGGTGACCTACGGGGTGTGGGCGTCGCGGGCGGGCGGCGGCGCCGCCCTGCACGGCGGGCCGCACGGGCTGCGCCTGACCGGGACGGTCCGGT
This sequence comes from Pseudonocardia sp. HH130630-07, assembly GCF_001698125.1. NCBI lineage: Bacteria > Bacillati > Actinomycetota > Actinomycetes > Pseudonocardiales > Pseudonocardiaceae > Pseudonocardia > Pseudonocardia sp. HH130630-07. Next base: position 5,756,202 of record NZ_CP013854.1, read on the forward strand.
TCTGTTCCGGGGCGCACGTCCTGGACCGCGCGCTCGTCGTCGCCGGGAGCGACGACGGCACCCGGATCGTCGATCTCGACCTGCGCGACGCCGGGGTGCAGCGGCTGCGCGGCACCTGGCGGGCCGCCGGGATGGCCGCCAGCGACACCGACGACGTCGTGCTGCACGACGTCGCCGTCGCGCCCGAGCGGGTGCTGGGCGGGCCGGACCGCTACACCGGCCGTCCCGGGTTCTGGCACGGCGGCGCCGGGGTGGCCGCCGTGTGGCTCGGTGGGGCGGCCGGGATCGTCGACGAGATCGCCGCCGCCCTGCGCGGCGGCGACGACCCGCACCGCGCGGCCGGGCTCGGCGGGCTGCACGTCGCCGTCACCACGGCCGGGGCGCTGCTCGACCGCACGGCCGCCCTCCTCGACGCCGACCCGGCCGAGCCGCACCGGTCGGCGGTGCTCACCGCTCGGGCCGCGGTCGAGCGGGCCTGCCGCACGGTGCTGGACCTCGGGCCGGAGACGGCCGGGGTCACCGCGCTCGCCGGGTCCGAGCGGCTCGCCGCCCGCTTCGCCGACCTGCAGGTCTACCTGCGCCAGCACCACGGCGCCCGCGATCTCGCCGACCTCGGCCGGGCCCTGCTCGCCGGGGAGGCCTGATGGAGCCGCGTCATCCGGCCGGGACCTAGGGTGTGTCTCCCAATGCGCGGAGCCAGGTGACGATCGCCTTCAGGACGGCGCCGCCGCGGAAGGTCAGGGCGAGCTTGTCGTAACGGGTGGCCAGCCCGCGCCACTGCTTGACGTGGCAGAACCCGCGCTCGACGACGTTGCGGTTTCGGTAGTCGACCGGATCGAATGCGGGCGGTCGGCCGCCGCGTGAGCCGCGTCGTTTGCGGTGTCCCTGCTGGTCAGAGGGCTCCGGAATGACAGCGATGATCCGGCGCTCGCGCAGGTGCCGGCGGATCGCGCGTGAGGAGTAGGCCTTGTCCGCGCGCACGCGTTCGGGCCGGGTCCGGGGTCGTCCCGGGCCCGGTCGGGCGATGCTCAGGCGCGCCATCAGGTGCGGAAACATTGGCGAGTCGCCGCCCTGGCCGGGGCCGAGGAGGACCACCAGCGGGCGGCCGTGCCCGTCAACGAGCTGGTGGATCTTCGTCGACAGCCCTCCGCGGGACCGTCCCAGCGCGTGATCTGCTGGTTCGGCGAGCAGATTCGTGTAGTTCGATCCGGCCCCCTGTGTCGCGCTTGAGGGTCGCGGCGTGCTGGTGGGCACGGATGATCGTGGAGTCCACGCTGACCGCCCACCCGAGCACCTCGGCGGCGTCGGCCTCGATCAGAAGAGCAGCCAGGATGTGGTCCCAGGTGCCGTCGCCGCTGTAGCGGCGGTGCCGCTTCCACAACGTCTGCCACGGCCCGAACTCGGCTGGGACGTCGCGCCAGGGAAGCCCGCACCGATACCGGTAGATGATCCCCTCGAGCACCCGGCGGTCATCGCGGAACGGGCGCCCGCGACGACCCTCGGAGGAGGGCAACAGCGGCGCCAGACGGGCCCACTGGGCATCAGTCAGGACAGCGGTACGCGGCACCGATCAAGCATCGCGCACCCCGCTCCGCCTATCTGGGAGACACGCCCTAGGCCGACGTCGTCGACACGCGGGCCGTGCGGGTCCTCGACGCCGCGGCGTTCCGCCGGCTGGTCGTCGTGTGTGCCCACCCCGACGACGAGACACTCGGCGCCGCCGGGCTGCTGCGGGCGGTGACCGCGGCCGGCGGCACCGTCGAGATCGTGCTGGCCAGCGACGGCGAGATGGCGTTGCCCGAGGTCACCGGCCTGGACCGGGTCGCGCTCGCCGGTACCCGGCTGGCCGAGCTGGACGCGGCGCTGGCCGAGCTGGGCGTGCCCGCGACCGTGCACCGGCTCGGGATGCCCGACTCGGGCCTGCGGACCGAGGAGCTGGTCCCGGCGCTCGTCCCGTTCCTCGCCGCCGCCGACGCCTGGGTGAGCCCCTGGCGCGAGGACCCGCATCCCGACCACGCCGCCGTCGGCCGGGCGTGCACGGTCGCGGCACCGGTGACCGCGCACGGTTTCGGCTTCCCGGTCTGGGCCCGGACCCGCAGCGACCCGGACGCGCCCGGGATCCCCTGGGACCGGGCGCACCGGCTCGACCTGTCCGAGCCGGACCGGGCAGCACGCCGGCGCGCCCTCGCGGCCTACGCCTCGCAGACCACCGTCCCGGACGGCGGGGACCGCCCGGTGCTCTCCGCGGCCACGCTCGCGCACTTCGACGGGCACCGGGAGGTGTACTTCCGGGAGCCTCCGCCGGGCGGGGCGCCACCGGAGCTGTTCGCCGACCGCTACCGCGCCGACCCGGACCCGTGGCAGGTCCGCACCTCGGCCTACGAGCGCCGCAAGCGCGAGGTCGTGCTCGCCTCGCTCCCCCGCCGCCGGTACGCGTTCGCCGCCGAGCCCGGCTGCGGTGTGGGCGAGCTGACCCGGGAGCTGGCCCGCTGCTGCGACCGGCTGGTCGCCAGCGACGTCGTCGCCGAGGCCGTCGCGGCGACGGCCGAGGTCGCCGCGGGAGACGGCGTGCAGGTCCTGCGCTCCGACCTCGACGACGAGCGTGCCGTCCCGGACGGCGTCGATCTCGTGGTGCTCTCCGAGGTGCTGTACTACCTGCCGGAGGAGAGGTTGCGCGCCGTCCTGGACCGGGTGGCCGCCGCGCTGGCGCCGGGCGGGGACCTCGCGGTGGTGCACTGGCGGCACTGGCCGCCGGAGGCACCGGCCGACCCGGCCGAGGTGCACCGCCGGGTCCACGACGACGACCGGTTCGACACCCTGGTGTCCCACGTCGACGAGCACTTCCTGCTGCACGTGGTGCGGCGGCGGTGACCCGGGGACCGGTCACCGCGGTCGGTGTCGTCGTCCCGGCGCACGACGAGATCGGGACCATCGGTGCCTGCGTCGCGTCCGTGCTCACCGCGCTCGACGCCGCGCCCGGGCTCCGGGCACGGGCGCTGTGCGTGCTGGCCGACCGGTGCTCCGACGGCACCGCGGAGCGGGCGCGGGCGGTGGCGGCTGCGCACCCGGCCGCCGGGCGGGTCCGGGTCGTCGTCACCGAGACCGGCGGTGCCGGGTCCGGCCGGGAACCCGCGGTCGGACGGCTACGCAGCCGCGCCGTGGGCACCGTCCGGCGGGGCCTGCCGGGCCCGGCCGCGGCGACCTGGCTGCTCAGCACGGACGCCGACGGCACCGTCGGCGCGAACTGGGTGCGCGCGCACCTCGCGCTCGCCGACGCCGGGGCGGACGCCGTCGTCGGCGGCGTCGTGCTCGACCTGCCCGGCTCCCCGCGCCCGCCCGGCGAGCCGCCGTGGCCGGGCTACCCCGTCTACGCGGCCAACCTCGGCGTCCGGGCCGACGCGTTCGACGCCGTGGGCGGTTTCCCGGCCCGCGGCTGCGGGGAGGACCACGGCATCGTGCGACGGCTGCACGCCGGTGGGTTCCGGGTCGTCGTCGGCGCCGCGGGGACGGTCCGCACGAGCGCCCGCACCAGCGGCCGGGCCCGCGGCGGGCTGGCGGACCTGCTCGGCCGCGACGGTGCGGGCGATCACGGTGACCGCCCGAACATGTCGGTGCCTCGTGCGAGGCTCGTGGCCGACCCATGACGACGGTCGACCGCGACACGAGGGACGGCGGATGCGCTACTCGGTGAACGTGCCCAACTTCGGCGACTTCCAGGACCCGCGGGTGGTCGCCGATCTCGCCCGGACCGCGGAGCAGGCCGGCTGGGACGGCCTGTGGGTGTGGGACCACGTGCTGCACGTGCGGGCCGAGGAGCGTGCGCTCGCCGACCCGTGGGTGCTGCTGACCGCCGCCGCGCTCGCCACCGACCGGATCCGGCTCGGCGCGATGGTCACCCCGGTGGCGCGGCGCCGCCCGATCACCCTGGCGAAGACGCTCACCACACTGGACCGGCTCAGCGGCGGCCGGATGGTCTGCGGTGTGGGCCTCGGCGCCCCGATCGGGGACGAGTTCGGTCGTTTCGGGGAACCGACCGATCCCAGGGTGCTCGCGGAGAGGCTCGACGAGGGGCTCGACGCGCTGGCGATGCTCTGGTCCGGGGAGCCCGCCCACTACCAGGGGCGGCACGTCGTGCTCGACGACGTGCTGTGCCTGCCGGTGCCGGTGCAGCGACCGCGGATCCCGGTCTGGGTCGCCGGCAACTGGCCGAACCGGCGACCGCTGCGCCGGGCCGCCCGCTGGGACGGCGTGATCCCGATCCTCCCCGGCACCGAGACCGGGGAGCTGCCGTCCGCCGGCGACGTGGCACGGGTGGTGGAGGTCGTCGGCGGGCAACGTGCCGAGACCGGTGCCCTGGATCGCCCGTTCGACGTCGTGATCGGTGGGACCACGGCCCCGGAGCAGGCCGACCGCGTCGCGGAACTCGCCGGGGCCGGTGCGACCTGGTGGGACGAGCGGCGCCCGTTCGACGACCGGGTCGGCGAGCTGGGGCCGCTGCTGCGCCGCGTCGAGCAGGGGCCGCCCCGGCTCGCGCCGTGAGCGGCCCCGGCCCGCCGCCGGCGCTCAGCCCAGCAGCAGGAACGGCACCACCATCGTGAGGATGGTGAAGGCCGGACCGATGAGGACCATCGAGAACCCCCACACCGTCAACCGGTTCGACAGCCGCGGCCGTTCCGGCTCCGCCGCCGAGGCGACGATCGTCGCGCCGGTGGTGGAGAACGGCGCGCAGTCCACCAGGGAGGCCGAGATCGCGAGCGCGTAGATGAAGCCCGTCGTCTCCAGCCCGCCGCCGACGACCAGCAGCGGCACCGCGAGCGGGATGAGGGCCCCGAGGATGCCGATCGTCGAGGCGAACGCCGACACCAGCCCGGCGATCACGCAGAGCACGATCGCGGCGACCAGCGGGACGTTCACCGACCGGGCCAGCTCGCCGAGCTGGTCGATCGCACCGAGCCGGGTGAGCACGCCGACGTAGGTGAGGATGCCGCCCAGCAGCAGGATCGTGCCCCAGTCGACCTTGGCCACCGCGCGGCGGCCGACCTCCGGGTTCCACAGCGACAGCCCGACCGCGAGGGTCAGCGCGACGACGCCGAGGTTCACGTCGACCTCGAGCACGGTGAGCGTGAAGAACCCGACGACGAGCAGGACGAGCGTGGCGAGCACACCGATCTGCAGGCCGGTCAGCGCCGGCGCCGGCTCGGTGTGGGTCCGCTCGGCCGTCGCGACACCGCCGCCACCCGGGACCGGGCCGTCGGACGGGTCGGTCGCGGCGCCGCGGCGCGAGCGGCGCACCAGCTCCGGCCCGCCGAACATGAGGAAGGCGACGAGCACGACCAGGGCGTTCACTCCGACCGAGAGGAAGAACATCAGCCCGGCGTCGTAGGGGATCCCGGCGGTGCGGGCGACCGTGCCGACGGTGATGCCGTTGATGCTGGTCGGCGCCAGCGCGCCACCGACGATCGCGGAGCTCATCGCGATGCCCATCAGCGTGGGGCTGATCCGGTGCGTGGTGGCCAGCGACATCGTGATCGGCACGACCGCGAACGCGGCGTGCGAGGTGCCCAGGCAGGCCACGGCGGTGCCGATCAGCCACATCGCCCAGGGCAGCAGCGCGACCCGGTCGCCGACCAGCCGCACCGAGCGGTCGACCAGCCAGTCGATCGTCCCGGTCTCCCGGGCCATCCCGAACAGGTAGGTGATGCCCAGCAGGATCAGCAGTGCGTCGACCGGGAAGTCGCCCAGGATGTCGTCCAGGCTCTCCCCGACCACCCCGATGCCGACGACGAACGCCGCCACCAGCGCGAGCGCCCCCATGTGCACGTTGCGGATCGCCGAGATGGCGAAGACCAGCGCGAACACGATCAGCGCGATGACCTCGGGGCTCATGCCGGCACCCCCGCCCCGGTCATGGCGGCCTCGGCGACGCGGTGCGCCGCGAGCGCACCGGGGTCGGCACCGTCGAGATCGCCGACGCGCACCAGCTCACCGGCTCCGACGGCCCGGTTCAGCCGGGCGCCGGCCAGCAGGTAGTACGGCGCGACGCCGGGCTCCGCGGCGACCATCACCGGGGCGACCCCGGCGATCTCGTGGTGGTGCCCGGCGACGGTGAACTCCGTCCCCGGATCCAGGTCACCGGCGGTGCGGGCGGCCAGCACCGTCGTCGGACGGGGCTGCGGCGCGGGGCCCGCCCCGTCGACGGCGGCGTGGATCGTCAGCGGCGTCTCCGCGCCCATCGCGTGGTAGGGCCAGTACAGGCAGGCGTAGCGGCCGTCGCGGCTCACGACGTGCCCCTTGCCGCGCAACATCTCCCAGGTCACCGGGTCGTCGGTGCGGACGACGGCGAACACCCCGCCCGCGACGCTCGCCTCGCCCGGCAGCCGCAGCGCCGAGAAGACGTCGACCACGCCGTCGCGGGACCGGACGCCGCCGTGCTCGCGCGCGGCGTAGACGTCGGCCAGCTCCGCGATCCGGGCGACCGGGTAGTGCAGGTCCTCACGGTCCGGCACGGCCCCGGTGCGGGTGGCGACGACCGTCATCTCGCACAGGTCGGCCGCGGCCGAGCGCTTCAGGGCGGCGACGGCGTCGGCGCGGGCCGCCAGCGTGGCGCGGACGTCGGGGCCGAGGTCCAGCAGGCCGGCCAGCGCGGGCGCCGGGAAGACCGAGCCGTTCTGCTCGACGGTGCCCGCGACCGGGTCGAGCACCAGGTCGTACTCCCCAGCCTTGCCGATCGCGACGATCTCCAGGCCGGTCGCCGACACCCAGTCGACGAGCCGGATCAGGTTGGCCGGCTGGTCGCCGTCGGCCGGCAGGTAGGCGCGTCCGGCCGCCCGGGCCCGCTCGGCGAGCGCGATCCCGGCGACCGTGTCGACCTCCTTGGAGACCATGACCACGTGCACGCCGTGGTCGAGCGCGGCAGCGGCGCACGCGGTGCCGACGTCGATCCGGCCGGTCGCCTCGACGAGCACGTCGACGTCGGCCCAGGCCACGCCGGCGGCGTCGGGGAGCACGGTGAGCCGGTCCCGGTCGAGCCCCAGCTCGGCGAGCGTGCGGTCCAGCCCGGCGGCGTCCGGGTCGACGAGCACGGCCGGCACCAGCTCCGGGGTCCGGCGCAGCTGGGCGAGCAACGTGCGGCCGTAGCCGCCGTTCGCCCCGGTCAGCGCGATCCGGACGGGCACGTGGGCCCGGGCGGGATGGGGATGGATCACCGTTGCTCCAATCGGACGGGGGGTGGCGTGACTCTGACACAGGATCTAGATTTCTACAAACATGCACCAGATTTTCACAAGGAGGATCACCCGATGCTCGGAGCCGTCGCCGACGACTTCACCGGTGCCACGGATCTGGCGATCATGCTGCGCCGCAACGGTCACCGGGTGGCCGTCGTGATCGAGGAGCACGATCCCGGGCCGGCCGTGCGCGCGGGGCTCGACGCCGTCGTGGTGGCGTTGAAGTCCCGGACCGCGCCGGTCGCCGAGGCCGTCGCCGCGTCGGAGCGGGCGGTGGACCGGCTGCGGGACTGGGGCGCCGACCGGCTCTACGTCAAGTACTGCTCGACCTTCGACTCCACCGACCGCGGCAACATCGGCCCGGTGCTCGACGCCGTCGCCGACCGGGCCGGGGCCACGACGGTGGTCGTCGCCCCGGCACTGCCCGCGAACGGCCGGACCGTCTACCAGGGGCACCTGTTCGTCGGGGCGGAGCTGCTCGAGAACTCCCCCATGCGCCACCATCCGCTGACCCCGATGACCCGGTCCCGGGTCGCCGAGCTGCTGGCCCCGCAGACCCCGCACGCCGTCGAGGAGATCGGGCTCGCCACCGTGCGCCGCGGACCGGACGCGGTGCGCACCGCGCTGGCGGACTCCGCGGGGCGCTACGTCGTCGTCGACACGGTGGACGACGACGACCTGCGGACACTCGGCGCCGCCGTCGCCGACGCCCCGGTCGTCAGCGGGGGGTCCGGGCTCGCGCTGGGGCTGCCGGATCCCGGGACCCCGGCCGACGACTGGCGCCCCGCCGCTCCCGGCACGCTCCGGCTGACGCTGTGCGGCAGCGCATCGGCCGCCACCCGCCGCCAGGTGGCCGACGCCGCACGCACCGCACCGACGCTGCGGGTCGACCCGGCCGCCGCGGTGCGGGACCCCGGCGCCGAGATCGCGCGCCTGATCGGCTGGGTGCGGGAGCAGCCCGCCGGTTCCGCACCGGTCGTGTACGCGACGGCCGGGCCGGACGATCTCGTCAGCGAGGTCGACGGGGCGCCGGTCGCGCCCGCCGTGGAGACGGTGCTCGCGGGCACCGGGCGGGAGCTGGTCGCCGACGGCACGGTCTCGCGGCTGCTCGTCGCGGGCGGGGAGACCAGCGGTGCCGTGGTCCGGGCGCTCGGCGTCGGCCTGCTGCGGATCGGGCCGGAGATCGCCCCGGGGATCTGCTGGACGGCGGCGGAGACCGCCGGCGGCCGGGCGGTCACCCTCGCCCTCAAGAGCGGGAACTTCGGCCCGGACGACCTGTTCACCTCGGCCTGGGAGGTGCTCGCGTGAGCCCGGTCGACGAGCTGCTGGCCGCCGGGGCCCGGGTGGTCGCCGACGGCCTCAGCCCCGGTACCAGCGGGAACATCAGCGTCCGCGACGGCGACCGCGTCCTGGTCAGCGGATCCGGCACCTCGCTGGGCGGGCTCGGCCCCGGCGACGTCGCCGTGCTGGACCTCGACGGGCACCACCTCGGCGGGGCCCGGCCGTCCAAGGAGTGGCCGCTGCACCTGGCGTTCTACGCCCGCGACGCCGCGCACCGGGCCGTCGTGCACGTCCACTCCCCCTACGCCGTGGCCGCGTCCTGCCTGGAACCGTGGTCGGAGGCGAGTGCGGTGCCGCCGCTGACGCCGTACTACGTGATGCGGGTCGGGCAGGCGCCGTTGCTGCCCTACCGGCCGCCCGGCGACCCGGCTCTCGGCGACGACCTCGCCGCCTGCCCGTGGGAGCTGCGCGCAGCACTGCTCGCCAACCACGGTTCCGTGCTGGCCGGCCGGGACGCCGCGGAGGCCTGCGAGCGGGCGGTGGAGCTGGAGGAGGCCTGCCGGATCACCCTGCTCACCACCGGGCTGCCGCGCCGTGAGCTCACCCCGGAGGCCACCCGCCACCTCGCCGCACGCTGGTCCAGCCCGTGGGGCGGGCGCACTAGAGTCGGGTCCTCAGCCGGACCGTCGGAGAGGTGACGATGGCGAGCCCGCCCCTGATCCCCGAGCAGCGCAGGCAGGAGATCCTGCGGTTGCTCCGCCGGTCACAGGTCCTGAGCTACAACCAGCTGACCGAGCAGCTCGGGGTCAGTCACATGACCGTGCGGCGCGACGTCGAGGCGCTGACCAAGCAGGGTGCCGTCGAGTCGACGCCCGGCGGGGCGCGGCTGGCGAGCCGGCTGCTGCGCGAGCCGGACCGCGCCGAGAAGGCGGTGGCCGAGCGCCCGGAGAAGGAGGCGATGGCCGTCGCCGCGGCCGCCATGGTCACCGACGGCATGACCGTCTACCTCGACGCGGGCACCACCGTCCAGGCCATGCGCCCGCACCTCGGGCACCTGCACGACCTGACGGTGGTCAGCAACGACCTGGCGACCGTGACCGACTTCCTCGACCTCCCCGGCGTCGACCTGATCTGCCTGGGCGGGCGGGTCGAGCGGGAGAACCGGTCCACCGCGGGTCGGCTCGCGACCCTCGCGCTGCGCGAGCTGTCGCTCGACCTGGCGTTCCTGTCGTCCAGCTCGTGGGACCTCGGGCACGGGGTCACCACGCCGGTCGAGGCCAAGGTGGACGTCAAGCGCGCCGCGCTCGCCGCGGCGGGCTCGTCCGTGCTGGTCGCGGGGAGCAGCAAGTACGGGCGGTTCGCCCGCTACCGGGTGCTGCGGCTGGACGAGATCGACACCGTGATCACCGACGACGGTCTCGACGACGAGGCCGCCGCCGGGATCGAGGCCGGCGGGGCCGGACTCGTCCGGGTCCGGCCGCACGGCGGGTGACCGGTCAGGAGTCCCCGGTGAGGGCCCCGGCGACCGGGCCGAGCGGCGGGGCCCACTCCCGGATCTGCACGTCGGCGATCACCCCGGCGGCGGCGTAGGGGTCGTCGTCCAGCACGGCCTGCACGGCGGCACGGTCGGCGGCGCGGAACACCAGCAGCCCGCCCGCCGGCTCGTCCGGCGCCCAGGCCCCGGCGACGAGCAGCTCCGGGCGCCCGGCGAGATAGCTGCGGTGCTCGTCCCGCGCGGCGAACCGCCGCTCGTGGTCGGAGGTGTAGGTGTAGATCACGGCAAAGGTCGGCACACCCCCATCGTGCCCCACACCCCACTCCCCCTTCCTCCACCCCGTCCCCCTTCTCCACTCATGGAGCTTCGGCCTCGTCACACCGGGCCGAAGCTCCATGAGTGGGTCCGGGGCGGGCGGGTCAGGTGCCGGATCGGGCCCGGCGGCCGGCGATCGCGGCGAGCAGCTCGCGGGTGTGGTCGTCGTGCGGGTCGGCGAACAGCTCCGCGGTGGGCCGCAGCTCCCGCAACCGGCCGTCGTGCAGCACACCGGTCCGGTGCGCGACCTGCCGGACGACGGCGAGGTCGTGCGAGATGAACAGGTAGGACAGACCGTCGCGGCGCTGCAGCTCGGCCAGCAGCTCCAACACCCTGGCCTGCACGGACACGTCGAGCGCCGACACCGGTTCGTCACACACGACCAGTGCCGGGGACAGCGCCAGCGCGCGGGCGATCGCGACCCGCTGCCGTTGCCCGCCGGACAGCTCCGCCGGCCGCCGGTCGAGCACCCCGGCCGGCAGCGCGACCCGGTCGACCAGCTCGGCGGCCCGGGCCGTCTGCTCCGCCGCCGTACCGGCGCCGAACGCGCGCAGCGGCTCGGTCACGATGTCGCGCACCGCGAACCGCGGGTCCAGCGAGGCGTACGGGTTCTGGTAGATCAGCTGCGCGCGGCGCCGCAGCGCCCGCCACGCCTCGCCGCGCACCGCCGTCACGTCCGCTCCGTCGAGCAGGACCCGGCCCGAGGTCGGGTCCTCCAGCCGCAGCAGCAGCCGGGCGGTGGTGGACTTGCCGGATCCGGACTCTCCGACCAGGGCGAGCGTCTCGCCGGGGGCGACGGTGAACGAGACGCCGTCCACGGCGCGACGCGTCCGGCGCCGCCACTCACCCCGGCGCCGGGGCAACGGGAACTCCTTGACCAGGTCGCGCACCTCGGCGACCGGGGTCGCGGCCGGAAGGGCCGACGGCGGCGGAACGGGTGCGACGGCGGCGAGTCCCGGCGCGGCGGTGAGCAGCTCGCGGGTGTACTCCTCGCCCGCTCCGGCCAGCAGCTCCGCCGGGGTGCCCTGCTCGACGACCCGCCCGTCCCGCACGACGACGATCCGGTCCGCCCGGTCGGTGGCCACGGCCAGGTCGTGGGTGACGAGCAGGACGGCGGTGCCGAGGTCGCGGCGCAGCGTGTCGAGATGGTCGAGGATCCGCCGGGCCACGGTGGCGTCGAGCGCGCTCGTCGGCTCGTCCGCGACGATCAGCGCCGGATCGGCGGCGATCGCGATCGCGATGAGCACCCGCTGCCGCATCCCGCCGGACAGCTCGTGCGGGAACTGCCCGGCCCGGACGGCCGGATCCGGCAGGCCGGCGCGGCCGAGCAGCGCGACCGCGCGGTCCGGCGCCGAGCGGCGATCGGCGAGCCCGTGCGTCCGCAGGACCTCGGCGACCTGCGCCCCGATCCGCTGCACCGGGTTCAGCGCGACACCCGGATCCTGCGGGACGAGCCCGATCCGCGAGCCCCGGACGGTGCGGTACGCCGCCTCCGGCAGCCCGGTCAGCTCCCGATCGCCCAGCGCGACCGTGCCGGCCGTGACGGTCCCGGTGCCCGGGAGCAGCCCCAGCACCGCATGGGCGAGCGTCGACTTGCCCGAACCGGACTCGCCGACGACGGCCACGACCTCCCCCCGGGCCGACGTCCAGGTCGATCCCGCGCACCGCGTGCACCGGTCCGGCGCCGCCCCGGTAGGTCACCTCCAGCCCGCGGACCCGCAGCAGCGCACTCACACCGACCGCCCCCACTCGCCGTCCAGGGCCCGGGAGACACGGTTCACCGACAGCACGGTGGCTGCGATGACCAGCCCGGGCATCGCGCAGATCCACCAGGCGACGGCCAGGTAGTTGCGGCCGTCGGCGACCAGCGACCCCCACTCCGGCGCCGGTGGCGGGGCCCCGTACCCGAGGAACGACAGGGCCGAGACGGCGAGGATCGCGAGTCCGAACTCGAGCACGGCGAGCACCGCGACCGGCCCGATCGCGTTCGGCAGCACGTGCCGCAGCAGCGAGGTGTACCAGCGGGTCCCGACCGCCCGGGCCGCCTCGACGTAGACCGAGCGCCGCACCCGCAACGTCTCCGCCCGCATCACCCGGGCGAAGCTCGCCACGCCGGCCACCCCGACCGCGATCGCCACCTTCACCGTGCCGAACCCGAGCGCGGTGATCAGGGCCAGCGACAGCAGGATCGCCGGGATCGCGAGCAGCACGTCGACACCGCGCATGAGGACCTCGTCGACCCAGCCGCCGGCGAACCCGGCGAGCAGCCCGATCGCACCCCCGACGACGAGCGCGACGGCGACCGCGATCACCGTGGCCTGCACCGACAGCGCGGTCCCGTGCACCACCCTGGTCCAGATGTCGCGGCCCAGGTGGTCGGTGCCGAACCAGTGGCCGGGCCCGGGCGGCGCCATCCGCACCGCGGTGTCACCGACCGCCGGGTCCCCCGGGGCGAGTACCGACGGCGCGACCGCGGCGACGAGCACCAGGAACAGCACGGCAACGGCGGTGACCAGGCCGGGCCGGACCCGGAGGAACCGGCCGAGCCGGGCCGGGCCGGCGCGCCGCCCGGCTCGTCCCGTACGACCGGTGGAGCCGGCACCGGTCGCAGGTTCGGGCACGGCCCGGTCCAGCAGGGTCATCGGGTTCCTCCGGTGACGGTGATCCGCGGATCGAGCAGCGGGTGGACGATGTCGACGACGAGATTGACCAGGACGAAGGCCAGCGCCGCGCACAGCACGACGCCCTGCACGACCGGGATGTCCTGGGCCCCGACCGAGGCGACGGTCAGCCGCCCGAGGCCGGGGCGGGTGAACACGGTCTCGACGACCACCGACCCGGCCAGCAGGTTCCCGACGACGTAGCCGAGCACCGTCAGCGCGGGCGGCAGGGCGTTGCCCAGCGCGTGCCGCAGGTGCACCGCGGCCTCGCCGACCCCCTTCGCCCGTGCGGTCGTCACGAACGGTGCGGTCAGCGCCTGCTCCAGGCTCTTCGCCAGCACCTGCGCGATCAGCGCCCCGGTCGGGAGGCCGAGTGCGACCGCCGGCAGCACCAGCGCCGCCGGGCCGCGGTCCCCGACCGACGGCAGCCAGCCGAGCCGGAACGAGAACAGCTGCACCAGCATCAGGCCGACCCAGAACACCGGCAGCGACACCGCCAGTGACGGCAGCGACCACAGCAGCTGCGCGAGCCGCGCGGACCGGGTCCAGGTCGCGGCGACCGCGACGACGGTGCCGCCCAGCACCGCGACGAGCAGCCCGGCCCCGGCGATCTGCAGGGTCGGCGGCAACGCCGCCCCCACCGCGGACCGGACGTCCTGCCCGGTCGCGAACGACGTGCCCAGGTCCCCCTGCAGCGCCGCCCACAGCCTGGTCACGTACTGGACCGGCAGCGGCTGGTCCAGGCCGTAGCGGGCGCGCAACGCGTCCAGCTCCACCGCGGTCGGCGGCTCGCCGTCGGACGATCCGGCCGCCATGGTGGCGACCGGGTCGCCGGGCAGCAGGTAGAGCACCACGAACGACACCGACCAGGCCGCCCACAGGACGACGACGGCGAGTCCGAGCCGGCGCAGCAGGTAGGAGAGCGTCATCGCGCGTCGGACTTCCAGGTGTCGTGCAGCTGGATCCGGGACGACGCGTCGAACGCCACGTCGTGCGCGTCCGGGCCGACACCGAGCACGGTGGTCAGCTCGACGACCGGGGCGGAGACGTACTGCTCGGCGAGCAGCCGCTGCGCCTGCGCGGCGAGCCGGGAGCGTTCCGCCGGGTCGGTGGCGGCCGCCTGCGCGGCCAGCACCTGCTGCACCGGGCCGGGCCGCAGCCGGTAGAAGTTGTTGCCCTCGAGGGAGAACTGCGAGCGCAGGATGTCCGGGTCCGCGCGGGTGAGGTTGCCCCACACCGCGACGAAGTCCCCGCTCTGCTGGACCAGCGGCGTCTCCGAGATCTGGACCTCGCGCAGCTGCAGGTCGATGCCGATGCGGCGCAGCTGCTGCTGGATCAGCTCCAGCGCGGGCCTGGTGGTGGCGATGTTCTGGGCGAAGGTCAGCGGCACGGTCAGCGGCTGCCCGCCCCGGGCCCGGACACCGTCCGGGCCGGGGACCCAGCCCGCGGCGTCCAGCGCGGCGGTCGCGGCCGCCGGGTCGTAGCCGGTGAGCGCGGACTGGTCGGCGTAGGACGGCGTGGTCGACGACAGCGGACCGGTGGCCCTGCGGGTCTGGGACGGGTAGACCGCGGCCACCACCTCGTCCCGGTCGATGCCGAGCGACACCGCCCGGCGGACCGCGGCGTCCCCGCCGAGCGGAGTGTCCTGGTTGAACGTGATGCCGAACGGGAGCCCCGGGTTCGGCCGGGCCGGCAGCTCAACGCCGGCCGCGGCGAGCGGCGCCTCGTCCTGCTGACCGACGCTGGCGATCGCGTCGACCTCACCGGACTGCAGGCTGCCCGAGCGCACACCGGACTCCGGGACCACCCGGAACTCGGCACGGTCGAGCAACGCCTCACCGGGCCGGGTGAACGCCGCCGAGCCCCAGTCGTAGCCGGGCCGCTTCGCGAGCACGGTCACGTCGTCGGTCGTGTAGCGCTCCAGGGTGAACGGGCCGGAGCCGATGACGCCGGCGCACCGCTCGTCGTCCGGCCTCGCCGCGCTGGCCGGTGACAGCAGGCCCAGGCTGTGGGTCGAGGTGCCCTGCAGGAACTGGACGTTCGGCCGGTCGAACCGCACCGTGAACTCGGTGGGGCCGGCGACGTCGGTTCCCGCGTACCCGGCGAGGTAGCCCTTCGGCAGCGAGCTGCGGGCACCGAGACGGGGCACCCGGTCGAAGTTCGCCTTCACCGCGGCCGCGTCGACCGGGCTGCCGTCGGAGAACGTCGCCCCCTCCCGCAGGGTGAACGTCCAGGCGGTGCCGTCGGCGTTCGACGACCACCGGGTCGCCAGCCACGGGACGATGTCGCCGGTGACCGGGTCCCGGTCGGTGAGCGAGTCGACGATCTGGCGCAACGAGTAGACGGAGTCGTTGCTCTGCACCTGCTGCGGGTCGGCGCAGCCCTGGTCCGAGGACACGGCGAACACCAGGGTCCCGCCGGGTCGCGGTGGTCCGGCGTCGGCGGCAGCGCCGCCACCGCCGGTGCTGCAGGCGGCGACGACCAGGGCGGCCGCCGTGAGCTGCACGGTGCCGCGCAACGCGGCTGCCCGCCTGCGGCGTCGCCACCCGTCCCTCCCGGTCACCCCGCCGGCGGGGCTCACGACGCCACCGCCGCGGGGCCGCGCTCCCCGAACCGGGACGGCGGCGCGAGCCCGAGGTTCTCGCGCAGCGTGCCGCCGCCGTACTCGCGGCGGAACACGCCCCGCTCCTGCAGGATCGGCACGACCCGGTCCTCGACCTCGTCCAGGCCGGACGGGCTGACGTGCGAGCCGAGGATGAAGCCGTCGCTGGCGTCGTTCTGCACGTAGCGGTCGATCTCGTCGGCCACGTGCTCCGGCGTCCCGACGAACACCGCCCGGTCGAAGACGTGCTTGACCGTCTCCCGCAGCGACAGGCCCCGTTCCCGGGAGAGTTCGCGCCACGCGGCGGCGGTGGCGTGCGCGTCCTGGGTCAGCGGTGCCCGGCCCTCGATCCAGCGCGGCGCCTCCGGCGTGGGATCGACGTCGGGCAGCGGCCCGTCGGGGTCGTACGCCGACAGGTCGCGGTTCCACACCATCTCGGCGAGCACGATCGACGTCCACGGGTCGACCTGCTGGTCGTGGACGTGCGCGTGGCGTTCGCGGGCCTCGGCGTCGGTGTCGCCGAGCACGACGCCCGCGCTGGGCAGGATCCGGACCTCGTCGGGGTTCCGCCCGGCCCGGCGCACCCGGGCCTTGACGTCGTCGTAGAACGCGCGGGCCTCGTCGAAGCGCTGGTAGCGGGAGAAGATCGCGTCCGCGCTCGCGGCGGCGAAGTCGCGCCCGGCCGGAGACTCCCCCGCCTGCAGGACGACCGGGTGCCCCTGCGGGCTGCGCGGGGTGGTGAACCGCCCGGCGATGTCGAACTGGTTCCCGCGCACGGCGAAGTCGCCGACGTGCCCGTCCCGCAGGAACGTCCCGGTCCCCGGATCGGCCACGACGGCGCCGGAGCCCCAGGAGTCCCACAGCGCCCGGACCGCGGCCAGGGTCTCGCCCGCCCGTTCGTAGCGCTGGTGGTGGCCGAGGAACGCCCCGCGCCGGAAGTTCTCCCCGGTCGGGGCGTCGGAGCTGGTGACGACGTTCCAGGCGGCCCGGCCACCGGAGAGCAGGTCGAGCGTCGCGAACCTGCGGGCCAGCTCGTAGGGCTCGTTGAAGGTGGAGTTGATCGTCCCGGCCAGCCCGATGTGCCCGGTGACCGCGGCGAGCGCCGCCAGCACCGTGAAGGTGTCCGGGCGGCCGACGACGTCCTGGTCGAAGATCTCGCCGCCGCGGGTGCGCAGGCGCAGCCCCTCGGCGAGGAACAGCAGGTCGAGCTTGCCGCGCTCGGCCGTGCGGGCCCAGTGCTCGAAGGACTCCCGGGCGATGTGGCTGCCCGAGGCCGGGTCGCTCCACACGGTGTCGTGGTTGACGCCCGGGAAGTAGGCACCCAGGACGATCTGCTTGCGGTCGGTGCTCATGCGCTCGCTCCGGCGGGGGTCGGGACGGTGGTGGGGTCGGCGCCGGCCGCGTAGCGGCTCGCCGGGCGGGGCAGACCGAACCGGGCGCGCAGGGTCCGCTCGGCGTAGGCGGTGCGGAAGGCACCGCGGCGCTGCAGCTCGGGCACCAGCCCGTCGACGACGGCGTCGAGGTCGGTGGGCAGCACGGCGGGCCGCAGGCGGAAGCCGTCGAGCCCGGCCGCCCGCCAGTCGAGCAGGACGTCGGCGAGCCCGGCCGGGGTGGTCGCCAGGACGGCGGCGTCGCTGGACAGCGGGTCGCGGGCGTCGAGCCGGGCCAGCCGGTCCCGGGCGCCGGCCCCGGTGTCGGCGAGCACGACGACGACGTCGCCGAGGACGCGCAGCGGCGGTGCCGTGCGCCCGGCGGCGCGCTCCGCGGTGCGGACCTGGGCGACCACACGCGCCGCGTCGTCGGGGTCGTGCGGGGTGGTGAACACGACGTCGGCGGCCCGCGCCGCGAGCAGCGCCGGGCCGTAGCCGTGGGCGAGCGAGGCGACAAGCGGCTGCCCCTGCGGCGGGCGCGGGACGATCGACGGTCCGGCGACCCGGAAGTGGGCACCGGCGAAGTCGATCCGGTGCAGCTTCGCCCGGTCGACGAACCGGCCGGTGCGCGCGTCGCGGATCTCGGCGTCGTCCTCCCAGGAGTCCCACAGCCTGCGGACGACCTCGACCGCGTCGGCGGCCTCGTCGGACAGCTCGGCGACCAGCGCCCGCCCGGCCGGGGTGTCCAGTTCCGCCCGCGACACCCCGTCGATCACCCGGCGGCCGACGTGCGCGGCCTCGTCGGCACGCACCGAGGTCTGCACCCGCCACCCGGCGCGGCCGTGCGACTCGTGGTCCAGCGTGGACAGCGCAGACGCGACGTGGAACGGCTCGGTGTGCGTGGTCGTGACCGTCGGCACGAGACCGACGGCCGACGTCAGCGGGGCCAGGAACGCCGCGACCAGCGAGGCGTCCAGCCTGCCCTGGACCCGGTCGGTGCGGCGCTCGGGCCCGGCGAGGTGGTCGCCGGACTGCAGGCCGAACCCGTCCTCGATCGTGAGCAGGTCGAGCAGGCCGCGCTCCGCGGTGCGGGCCAGGTCCGCCCAGTAGCGGGCGGTGAACAGCTCGGCGGGCCGGGCACCCGGCTCGCGCCAGGCCGCGGGGTGCCAGCCGGCACCGTCCAGCGCCACCGCGAGGTGCAGCGGGCGCGCGAGATCGTCCGATGTGGACATGTAGCCGTCGCTTCCTTCACGCGGGTCGCGTGACGTGGCGGAGGGACGCGCGCCGCCGGACGCCGGTCGCGCGGGGACGCGGCCGGGACGGGCCGCGGGAAGGGGGCGTCAGCCCGGACAGGCGGCGCTGGCGACGCGCAGCAGGTCCACGTGCCGCCGGTAGCGCGGGTGGTGCGCCGCGCCCGCCCGCTCCGCCGTGGCCCGCATGATCCCTCCATCGCATCCCGGCGGGAGCACCCGCACCCGCGGTGGCGGGGGGTTGCTGCGGCGTCGTGGAGCCGGGTCTCTTGGCCGCTCGGAGATGGTGTGCTCCCCGACTGTAGGGAGCCGGGACCGGGTCGTGTCAACCCGCACGGACCGGGAGTGACCGGCACCGCTGTACCTGTCCCGAACTGCGGAAACACCCCGGCACGGCGGGCCGCGGTGTCCGGACACCCTCCCCTCCCGTACCTCGCCACTCATGGAGCTCCGGCCCGGTGACACGAGGCCGAAGCTCCATGAGTGGGAAGCGGAGGAGGGGGCAGGCGCGTCACACCGCGCGTGGGGTGCTCACCGTCAGGCTGCCGAGCAGGCGGAGGTTCTCGGCGGTCGGCGAGCCGGGTTCGGCGTGGTAGACCATCAGCTGCTGCCCGGGGGCCGACCGCACGTCGAACGCCTGCATCTGCAGGTCGAGCTCCCCGACGTCCGGATGCAGGACGAGCTTGCGCTCGGCGAGCTTGCCCTCGACGTCGTGCCGGCTCCACAGCTCGGCGAACTCGCCGCTGCGCTCCAGGAGCCGGTCGAGGACGGCGCGGGTCCGGGGACAGCCCGGTCGTTCGCCGTGCAGCAGCCGGAACCCGGCGACCGAGGACCGCGCCACGTGCGGCCAGTCGCGGTAGAAGACCCGCGCGTCGGGGTCCAGGAACACCTTCTCCATCAGGTTCCTGGTGTCGCCGAACACGGCACGGCCCAGGTGGTTGGCCGCGAGCACGTCGTAGGCACGCCCGAGGACGAGGGCCGGCGAGGCGTCCCAGGCCTCCATCATCGCCAGGAGCTCCCCGTCGACGTGCTCCGGCGTCGCCGGAGCGGCGTCGCGCGGGAGCAGGCCGGCCAGGCGGGACAGGTGCAGCCGTGCGTCGTCGCCGAGCTGCAGCACACCGGCCAGCGCGTCGACCACCGGCGCCGACGGGCTGCGCTCGCGCCCCTGCTCCAGGCGGACGTAGTAGTCGGCGCTCACCCCGGCGAGCATGGCCACCTCCTCGCGCCGCAGGCCGGCCACCCGTCGCCGGCCGGTGTCCGGCAGCCCGACGTCCGCCGGGCCGACCTGGGACCGCCGGACCCGCAGGTACTCACCGAACTCGCTGGTCGCCACGTGCTGCATCGTACGGCTCGGGGCCCCGCCGGCAGCCGTCCTCGCGCCGCCGGCGGGCGGAGCCGTCACCGGCGCGGCAGCGCGGCGAGCAGGGCCGCGGTCTCGCCGAGGTCGAGGTGCCCGACGGCGGTCTGGTCGCGCACGATCCGCCACCGGCCGTCGGCACCCGCCCGCCAGACCTGGCTGCTGAACGCGCGCATCCCGGTGCGGCTCCCGTCGGCGTGGGTCAGTCTCGCGATGAAGACGAGACGGCTCGCCGCCAGCGACCCGGAGACCAGCACCGACGGCGCCTCCTCGACGGCGTGCTCCGCGCGGCGCAGCGCCGTGAACACCGGGCCGAAGACCCGGCCGAACTCGTGGGCGCTACGCAGGACCCGCCGCTGGGGGTCGGCGTCGTCGAACAGGATGACGTCGTCACCGTCGGTGTCGTACAGGTCGGAGAACACGGCGTCGAAGTCGAACACGGGGTCGCCCTCCTCGCGGTCCCACCGGAAGATCCACTCGCGGTGCAGGCGCGCGACGGTCGCCATCGCGTCCCCACCGTCGTCGGCCACACCGGTCCCGTCCGTGAACGTCATGGAACCGCCCGTTCAGCGCTGGTGGACGGGGCGGACGACGATCTCGTTGACGTCGACGGCGGGATCGGCGCCCACGGCGTAGGCGACGGCGTCGCCGATCGCCTCCGGCGGGATCGCGTGCCTGCGGTACTCCACCATCCCCGCGCGGGCGTCCGGGTCGGTAATGGTGCTCGCGAGCTCGCTCTCCACCACACCGGGGCAGATGGTGGTGACGCGCACCTCCGGCGGCGACTCCAGACGCAGTCCCTCGGTGATGGCCCGGGCGGCGTACTTGGTGCCGCAGTAGACGGCGGCGGCCGGGACGACCTCGTGCGCACCGGTCGACGCGGTGGTCACGAAGTGCCCCCGGCCCTGTCGGGCGAACACCGGCTGGGCCGCGGCGATGCAGTGCAGCAGGCCGCGGACGTTGACGTCGATCGTCCGGTCCCACTCCTCGACGAGGCCGGCGTCGAGCCGGGACAGCGGCATGACACCGGCGTTGGCGACGACGACGTCGAGCCGCCCGTGCACGGCCACGACGTCCTCGACCAGCGCGCGGACCGCGTCCCGGTCGACGACGTCCAGGGCCCGCGGCTCGACGTGCTCGACCTCGGCGGCGAGTGCCTCCAGCCGGTCGGTCCGGCGGGCGGCGGCGATCACGTGGTGACCGTCGCGGGCGAGACGGGCCGCGACGGCGCGACCGATCCCGCTGCTGGCTCCGGTCACGAGGGCGATGGGGCGGCTGTTCATGACACTTCCTCCGGCTGACGGGGTCCGTACCGGGTCCTTTCTAGGTACGCCGCGTCCCCGCAGGGAGGTCGAGCTCCTCGTGGGTGCGCCGCACCCACCCACGCGGGCCACCGCGGTACCCGGCCAGCAGCACGAGCGCGGCGACCGGCGCCAGGGCGGTCGCCGCGAAACCCACGGGACCGGCGCCCGCGTGCAGCGGCACCCACACCAGCGGCGCCAGGGCACCCCCGAAGAACTGGAACGACAGCGCGAGCGACGCCGCACCGGCCCGGTTCCCCTCGGTGCTGGTCGCCGCGATCGCGTTGACGGTGGTCCGCAGCCCGGTCACGGCGATCCCGACCACGGCGATCCCGGTCCCCAGCAGCAGCACCGACGGTCCCAGCGCCGCGACCAGCAGCCCGATCGCGAGCAGCACGTTCATCAGGACGCCGGTGCGCAGCGGGCCCAGCGCGTCCAGCCGCCTGCCGAGCAGCGGCGCGGTCGCCAGCCCGGCGACGCCGAAGGCCGCCGCGAGCAGCCCCCGCTGCCACGGCCCGAGCCCGAAGTCGGACTCGGCACGCAGGATCGCCAGCACGGTGAGCCCGACCGCGGCCAGGTAGCAGAGGAAGGACAGGCCGCAGGCCAGCGCCAGGTTCCGGTTCAGCAGGGCCCGTACCGGCGGCGGACCGGTGCGGCGCGGACCGGCCGTCATCGTCGGGGGCAGCAGTGCCAGCACCACCGCCACCAGCGCGGGGAAGGCGAACGCCAGCCGCCAGTCCAGCACCGCCGACGGCCCGGACACCAGGGGGCTGGCCGCCTGCCCGGCGGCCTGCATCCCGGCGAAGAACCCGAGCGCCCGCCCCAGCCCGGCCCGGGGCACCAGGTCGGTGATGGCGGCGACGAGCAGCGGGGTGGTGAACGCATTCGTGACACCCTGCAGCGCCCGCGCGGCGAGGAACCACTCGATCGTCGGCGCCAGCACGCAGCACCCGCAGGCGACGACGAACGCCAGCAGCGACACCTGCATGGTGCGGGCGCGGCCCCAGCGCTCGGCGAGCGTGCCGGACACCAGCATCACCGCCGCGAACGGGAACATGTAGGTGGTCACGGCCGCGGCCGCCACCTCCGGTGTCGTGCGCAGCCCCACCGCCACCTCGTGCACCATCGGCGTGACCATGGTGCTGGCGTACGGGCCGAGGAAGCCGCCGACGTAGAGCGGCCACGCCCGGACTCCCGGGCGTGGCCGCCGCACGTCGGACGCCCGGTCAGACATCCACCAGGTTCTGCACGAGCGCGTCGAAGTTCCGGTCGTCGGAGATCAGCCCCCAGGACACCATCCAGTCGTAGGTGCGCTGGAACTGCGCCTCCGGGTACGGCGCCGGGTCGACGTAGCGCAGCCGGCCCAGCGGGATCTCGTGCGGCTCGACGGAGCCGAGCTCCGCCGGGATCTCCGCGGTGAGGTGGTGCAGGTAGGGCCGCGGGTCCTCGTCGAGCTTCGCGACGGCCCAGACGACCGCGCGGTTGATCCGGGCGTAGGTGTCCGAGTCGACCTGCGGGCTCGCGATCTCGGCGCCGACGTAGAACGCCTCGGCGAGGACCTTGTAGCCCTGCTTCTCGGCGAGGGTGATCCACGGCTCCATCAGGGCGGCGGCCTCGACGGTGCCGTCACGCAGTGCCTCGAACCGGACCTGCGGGCCGCCGTAGTGCGCGACCGAGATCTCCTCGCGGGGCAGGAAGCCCTCCAGGGTCTGCAGGGCGACGTAGTGCGAGCCGTGGTGGAAGTTCACCGCCACGGTGACCCCGGCGAGGTCCTGCGGGTGGGTCGCCGGGTGGTCGCCGCGGACCATGATCGCCTGGCCGTTCACCGCGGCCCGCTTGGAGACCACCCGGCCGCCGACGGTGGTGTCGTGGGCCCGGCGGACCTGCCCCCACTCGCACGCCCGGTACAGCGACGCCTCACCGCTCTCGAAGTGCGACTTCGTCTGCCCGAACGCGCTCAGCAGCTGGTGGTCCTCCAGCGGCGCGACCCCGGCGTTCGCATAGGCCTTGGTCACGAACTCGACGTCGACGCCCTCGTCGTCGAAGTAGCCCTCGTCCCGGGCGACGAGCTGGGGCAGCGAGAAGACCAGGGAGAGCAGCTCCATGGTGACCTTCGGACGCTCGGTCATGTCACGTTCCTTCCGGTGGGGCCGCAGCTCACGCGAGCGCGGTGCCGATGCGCGCTCACGCGAGCGCGGTGCCGATGCGCGCTCACGCGAGCGCGGCGACGATGCGGGTGTGCAGGTCGAACAGGTACGGGTCCTCGGCCGAACGCGGCCGGTCCCGCTCGATCCGGTGCTCCGCCGCGATCCCGGCCGGGCGTCCGGCCAGGACGATCACGCGGTCGGCGAGCAGCGCCGCCTCGAGGGGGTTGTGGGTGACGAGCAGCCCGGTGCGCGGACGGCTCATCCACAGCTCCTGCAGCAGCAGCCGCAGCTTGCGGGCGGTGAGCTCGTCGAGGGCGCTGAACGGCTCGTCGAGCAGCACGAGATCGGGTTCGACGGCGAACGCCCTGGCCACCGCGACCCGCTGGCGCTGCCCGCCGGACAGCACGCTCGGGTACGACCCGGCGTACGCGGTCAGCCCGACGGCCTCGAGCACGGCGTCGGCGGCGTCCGGGTCCAGCCCGGCCGCCTCCAGCGCCAGGACGACGTTCTGCCGGACCGGCAGCCAGTCCAGCAGCCGGGGCTGCTGGAACACGACACCGAGCCGGGGGTGTCCGACCTCGACGGTGCCGCGGTCGGGTGTGGTCAGCCCGGCGACGACGTGCAGCAGGGTCGTCTTGCCGGTCCCGGAGGCGCCGACCAGCGCGACCAGCTCACCCTGCGACACGGTGAGGGAGAAGTCGTCGAGGACGGTCTGCGGGGCACCGGTGCGGGCGTCGACGAAGGTCTTGCCGATCCCGTCGAGCCGGATCGCGGTGGTGGCGGGGGTACTCCGCACCGATGGTCGGCTCGCGAGCTCGCTCACACCGTCACCGCCTTCCGCCAGCGGCCGGCACGGCGTTCGAGCCCCTGCAGGACGCCGTACTCCAGCACCGCCATGACGACGGCGAACAGCAGCGTCCAGGCGAGGACGGCGGCGACGTTCTGCTCGGCGAAGGCGTTGTTGAGCTGGTAACCCACCCCCGACGACATGCCGAAGACCTCCACGAGCACGATCACCTTCCAGCCCAGGGACAGGCCGAGGCGGGCCCCGGCGAACAGCGACGGCGCCAGCGCGGGCAGCCAGAGCCTGCGCAGCCGCGTGGTGCGGGAGTACCGGTAGACGTGCGCCATCTCCAGCAGGTCCGGGTCGACCGAGCGCACGCCCTGGTAGATCGTCAGCGCCAGCGCGGGCGCCGAGGACAGCGCGACCGCGATCACCGGGTTCGCCAGTCCGACGCCGAACCAGATGACGCACAGCAATGCCCACACCAGGCCGGGGATGGTCAGCCCCAGCAGCACGGCGGGCTCCCCGAACCGCTGGACGAACGCGTTGCGCCCCATGGCGATCCCGGTCGCGACGGCGACGACGAAGGCCAGCGCGAAGCCGAGCGCGACCCGCAGCACGGTGATGCCCAGCTCCTGGGCGAACGAGCCGCCGACGACGATCCCGGCGAGCTCGCCGGCGATGTCACCGACCCCCGGGACCAGGACCGACTCGACGACGACGGCCATGAGCTGCCAGCCCGCCGCCGCGAGGACGACGAACAGCGCGGCCGGGCCCACGGCCCGCAGCACCCGTCGTCGTCGCACCGGCGCGGCCGGGTCGCTCGCGGCGCCGGCGACGGGGCCGGGTGCCGTTCCGGTGTCGCCGCCGGCGTCCGTGCGGGACTCGGTGCCGGTGCTCATGCCGCCCCCAGCTCGGTCCACGGGCCCGGCACGGGCACGTTCTGCACGATGCCCACCTGCCGGGCGACCTCGAGCTGGCGCTGCAGGTTCGCGAACGCCGGCGCCCCCCACTCGAGCGGGTAGACCTCGCGCAGCCGCTCGGGCAGCAACGCGATCGCCGCGCGCTCCTCGGCCGGGATCCCGTAGGACTCGTGCAGCTCGGCGAGCACCGCCGGACGCTCCCGGATCACCTCGTGCACGCGGAGCCGCACGTCGGCGATCGCGCGGGCGGCAGCCGGGTCGCCGTCCAGGAAGGACCGCAGGGTCCCCTGTCCGTTGAGGATCAGCGAGTCCGGGTCCTCGCCGGTCCCCTGCGCCCACAGCTCGCCGACGGTGGCGATCTGCCGGGCACCGCGGCCGACCAGCCGGGTCGCGTTGGGCTCGATGGTGACGATGGCGTCGACGTCGCCGCGGTCGAACAGGGCCAGACCGGCCAGCACCGCACCCGGGAACAGCTCGTACTCGGCGTCCAGGTCGGTGCCGTTCACGGCCGCGGCCAGCTGGGTGGACCGGAACGCGTCGCTGTTGTTCGGCGGGATCGCGATCCGCTTGCCCCGCAGGTCCGCCGGGGTGCGGTAGGGGCTGTTCTCCGGCACCAGCCAGCGGACGTGGTTGTTGAGGTTCGGCGAGAACAGCACGACGTCGGAGCCGGCCCCGGCGGCGACCACCGCGCCGAGCGGGCCGAAGCTGGCGGCGTCGAGCGCACCGGAGAGCAGCTTGTTCTGCACGTCGCCGGGGCCGGTCCCCGCGACGTAGGAGAAGTCGAGGTCGGCGAGGAAGCCGTTCTGCTCGGCGATCGGGCGGATCACCGAGCTGGCGGTGCCGCCGCCGGAGTCCTCGACCCGGGCGCTCACCCGCCCGGTGGCCCCGCCGCCACCGCAGGCGGCGAGCAGCGGGCCGGCGGCCAGGCCGCCGGCTCCGAACAGGGCGGCGCGCAGGACGGTGCGCCGGTCGGTGGTCAGGGGGCGTGCGGGCATGCGGGGGCTCCGTGGGAGGGATGGGTCCACGCGGACGCGCGGCGAGGACCGGCGGCGCGTGCTGCGCGGCCGGGCGGGGAGGGGCGCGGTGGCCCGGGATCAGTGGGCCGACGGCCCCGGACAGGTGCCGCCGTTGATCCGGCACAGGTCGATGTGCCGACGGCTGGTGAGCAGCCGCGCTCGCGCGCCGGTCACCGCAGGGCCTGCAACATCTCGTAGCCGGACCGGCCGTCGGTGAGCCGCCAGGACCGCATCCAGGCGTAGGTCTCGGCGAAACGCCGTTCGGTGAACGGGACGATGTGGGTGTAGCGGTGGTGGTCACGGCGCAGGTCGGCCGGGTCCAGCCGGTCACCGGCCTCGGCGGCGATCAGCGGCGCCCAGCGGTCGCGGTCGGCGTTGATCAGGTCCACGGCCCGGTTCACCGCTGCGCGGTAGGCCGCCTGCTGCTCCGCGGTCAGGTGCGGCGCGACGACCTGCGAGCCGCGGTAGGCGTAGCTGCCCAGCACGTGGGCGCCGCGGGCCAGCGCCGCGCTGAGGAAGGGCTCCATCAGCATGGTCGCCCGGGAGGTGCCGTCGAGCAGCGCGTCGAGCCGGTCGACCGGCCGGCCGCCGTGCACCAGGTCGATCCGCTGCCGGGGCACCGTCCCCTCCAGCAGGTGCAGTGCGGTGTAGTGCGAGCCGGTGTACTCGTTGATCGAGACCGGGACCCCGGCGACGTCGTGCGGCTCGTTGAGCCCGGGATCCAGGCTGACCAGCGCCTGGGCGACGACGGCAGCCCGCAGGTGCCCGATCCGGCCGCCGCGCGCGTCACGCTCCAGCCGGTCGATGCCGCCCCACTCGCACACGTTGTAGACGTCGGCGCGGGAGGCGGTGAACTGCGACTCCTTGTGCCGCACCGCGGGGTTGCGCCGGGTGTCGGCGGACCGGTCGCCCGGGTCCTCGAAACGGACCGACAGACCGGCCTCGGCGAACAGCCCCTCGGACACCGCGACCAGCTCGGGCAGGTCGAAGACGACGTGGTTGGGCGCCACCACGATCTCGTCACGCTCCGCTGTCATGTCCGCCTCCTCCCGGATCGGTGACGTCACCGTAAGGAGCAGCCGACAGGCCCGTCAACAGCGGCTTTGCGGGATGCGGGACACATTTCCACACTGTGCAATGTACGGACACGTGTCCAGACCGGCCGAGTTGTCCGGGCTGGTCAGAACTCCCCGAAGGCCATCGACACCGGCAGCCCCTCCAGCGCGTCGGCCGCGGACCGCACCAGCGCACCGACCTCGTCGAGGGCGTCCTCGGGCAGCCTGCTCACCGGCCCCTGGATCTCCACCGCCATCCGGACGACGTCACCCGTCGCGACGACCGGAGCGGCCACCGCGCGCAGCGCCTCGTCGTGCGGGTCGTCGAGCACGGCGTAGCCGCGGAACTGGGTGGTGAGCAGGTCGCTCTCGGCCGGCCAGGCGTCGGGGCCGCCGCGGCCGGACCGGGTGAGCACCGCGGCGGCCTCGTCGAGCGGGTCCGGTCCGAACGCGACGATCGCCATGCCGATCGCGGTCGCCAGCAGCGGCGTCCGCTCCCCCGGCCGGCCGGTGTAGCGCAGCGGACGGGTCGAGGGCACCGACAGCACGACCAGCACGTCGTCTCCGCGGCGCAGCCCGATGCTCGCCGTCTCACCGGTGCGGTCGGCCAGGTCCTTGAGCACGTCGGCGGCCTCCGGCACGCCGGAGGCACCGAGCGACCTGCGGGCCAGGCGCAGCAGCAGCGGGCCGGGCAGGAACCGGTCGGAGGTGGCGTCGCGGCACAGCAGGTTGCCGGACACCAGGGTGTGTGCGAGCCGGTGCACGGTCGACACCGTCATCCCGGTGATCTTGGCGATCTCCGTGGTGGTGAGGCCGCCGCCGCTGTCCACGACGAGGCCGAGCACCGTCGCCGCGCGGGCGACCGACTGGATCTCCGTACCGCGCGGGGCGGCGGCACCGTCGCGTGCGCGCCCCGTCATCGCAGGGCCCGGGACAGGGTTCTCGCCACCGGGTCACCGTAGTCCGGCGGGCGCCCCGCTCCCCCGCCGGTTGCACTCATGGAGCTTCGGCCCGGCGACACGAGGCCGAAGCTCCATGAGTACGACCGGGGGGTGGGTGCCGGGCGTGCGCGGGGCCGGTCTGTACGGACATCCGGCCCGGGGATCCCGTGGTGCGGACGCCCGGTTGTCCCGCCGGGGACGGCCGTGGTCACCTGCAGGAGTGACCGAGCGCGAGACGTCGCCCGGGCCGGAGACCGGACCTGGCCAGCTGCTCACCCGGCGCAGGCACGTCGACCTGTGCCGGCTCGACGGCTGCACCTGTCACTGACCCGCCACACCGTCGGCACCGCGTCCGTCCGGAGCGACTCCGGTACGACGCCCGGCCCGGGGACCGTGGGCACCGCGCCCGCCCCGGGTTCCGCACGTGCCCGGCCAGGGCCCCGTCGACGTCGCACGCACACCGCGCCGTTCGCTCCGCCGGTCGGCCCGGTCACCGTGCGCGACTCCGCCGGTCCGGGTCACGGCGCACGCCCGCCCCACCGGTGACCCGCGCCGCGTGCAGCCGGGCCCGGCAGCACGCGCGCGAAACCCTCTCGCCCCCCGTCCAGGGAGACACCCGTGTCATCGACCACCCTCGCCCCCACCGCCGGGGACCGCGGCCGCACCGCGGTCCCGGCCCCGGCCCGCCGCCCCCGACGGCGGCCCGACCTGCGACGGGCCCTCTCACCCGTCGCGATCGTCCTGCTGTGGCAGCTCGCCTCGTCCACCGGTCTGCTCGCGGAGGACGAGCTGGCCTCGCCGGTGCGGGTGGTGACCGCCGCCGTCGACGTCACGGTGAGCGGGGAGCTGCCCGAGGGACTGCTCGTCTCGCTCGGCCGGGTCGCGGTCGGGCTGGTGCTCGGCGTCGCCTCCGGTGTCGGGCTCGGCCTGCTGTCCGGGCTGTCCCGCTGGGGCGGATACCTGGTGGACCCGCCGGTGCAGATGCTGCGCACGCTGCCGCACCTGGGCCTGGTGCCGCTGTTCATCCTCTGGTTCGGCGTCGGCGAGCTGCCGAAGGTCCTGCTCGTGACGCTGGGGGTGCTGTTCCCGATGTACCTCAACGTGCACGCCGGGGTCCGCGGTGTGGACCCGAAGCTCCTGGAGGCCGCCTCGGTGTCGGGGTTCACCCGCGCGGAGCGGCTCCGGCACGTGGTGCTCCCGGCGGCGACGCCGTCCACCCTGACCGGACTGCGGCTCGCGCTCGGCATCGCCTGGCTGTCGATCATCGTCGCCGAGACCACGGCCGCCGACGCCGGGCTCGGTTACATGATCATGAACGCCCGGGAGTTCCTGCGGACCGACGTCATCGTCGTGGGGCTCGCGGTCTACGCCCTGCTCGGGCTCGGGACCGACGCGCTGGTCCGCCGCCTGGAACGGACCGTGCTGGCGTGGCGCCCGGCCGGGCCCGCGGGGGCCGACCGATGAGCGCCCGGGTCCGCGGCCTGGTCCGCGAGTTCGCCGACCGGCGGGTCCTCGACCGGCTCGACCTCACCATCGGCGACGGCGAGTTCGTCGCCCTGCTCGGCCGGTCCGGCTCCGGCAAGTCCACCCTGCTGCGACTGCTCGCCGGGCTCGACGACCCCCGGGACGAGGGTGTGGCCGGCACGGTGGAGGTCCCCGGCTCGGTGGCGGTGGCGTTCCAGGAGCCGCGGTTGCTGCCGTGGCGCTCGGTGCGCGCGAACGTCGCCATCGGCCTGCACCGCGACCTGGGCGGCGAGAGCACCGATGCGGTCGCCGACCGTGCGCTCGCCGAGGTCGGCCTGACCGACCGGGCCGGGGCCTGGCCGCTGACCCTGTCCGGTGGTGAGGCCCAGCGCGCCTCGCTGGCCAGGGCGCTGGTCCGCGAGCCGGACCTGCTGCTGCTCGACGAGCCGTTCGGCGCCCTCGACGCGCTGACCCGGATCACCATGCACCGGCTGGTGCTGGACCTGTGGCGCCGGCACCGGCCCGGCGTGCTCCTGGTGACCCACGACGTCGACGAGGCCCTGCTCCTCGCCGACCGGGTCCTCGTGCTGTCCGGCGGCCGGATCGGCACCGAGCACCGGCCCGGCGACCGGCCCCGTGACCCGGACCGGCTCTCGGCGCTGCGCCGCACGGTGCTCGACGAGCTCGGGGTGGCGGTCGACGATGCGGCGTGACCCGAGGTCCGCGGCCGCCACGGCCGGCGCGCGGCTGCGGACCACCGTCGCCGCGCTGGCGGGCGTGCTCGTACTCGCCGGGTGCTCGGGCGTCCCGGTGTCCCGGCCGCCGGTGCAACCGCCGGTCGACGGCGGCGCGCTCGCCGGGGTGACGCTCGTGGTCGGCGACCAGAAGGGCGGCTCGCAGTCGCTGCTGCGTGCCGCGGGGCTGCTGGAGGACCTGCCCTACCGGATCGAGTTCCGCACCTTCACCGCCGGGCCGCCGCTGATCGAGGCGGCCAGCGCGGGTGCGATCGACGTCGGCGGCACCGGCAACACCCCGGCCGTCTTCGCCACCGCCGCCCGGGCCCGGGTGCAGATCGTCTCGGCGAACCGCGGCAACGTC
Organism: Pseudonocardia sp. HH130630-07; assembly: GCF_001698125.1. Classification (NCBI taxonomy): domain Bacteria; kingdom Bacillati; phylum Actinomycetota; class Actinomycetes; order Pseudonocardiales; family Pseudonocardiaceae; genus Pseudonocardia; species Pseudonocardia sp. HH130630-07. The sequence goes on from NZ_CP013854.1 coordinate 5,786,487, forward strand.
ACCAGCGACGCCATCCTGGTGCGCGGTGACTCACCGCTGCGTTCGGTCGGGGACCTGCGCGGCGCCCGGGTCGCCGTCGGCAAGGGGACCTCGGCGCACGGCCAGCTGCTCGCCACGCTGGGCGCCGCCGGACTGACCCTCGACGACCTCGACCTCACCTTCCTCGCCCCCGCCGACGCCTACGGCGCGTTCCGCCAGGGCGACGTCGACGCCTGGGCGGTCTGGGACCCCTACACCGCGCAGGCCGAGCTGGACGACGACGCCCGCGTCCTCGCCGACGGCACCGGCACCGCGAACGGCTACGGCTTCCAGGTCGCCTCGAACGCCGCGCTCGCCGACCCGGCCCGCAGCGCCGCCGTCGCCGACTACCTGGCCCGGGTCGCCGCGGCCCAGACCTACTCCGACACCCACCGCGAGCAGCGGGCCAGGGTGTGGAGCGAGGAGACGTCGTTGCCGCAGGCGGTGACCCGGCGGGCCGTGGACCGCGGTCCGGACCTGCCGGTCCCGCTCGACGACACCGTCGTCGCGTCCCAGCAGGCGCTCGCCGACGCGTTCACCGACGCCGGGGTCATCCCCGGCCGGGCCGACTTCGGCGCGTTCGTGGACCGCAGGTTCGAGGAGTCCACGCTGCGGGCCGCCCGCGCCGGGATACCCGGCACCCCCACCGAGAGCCGAGGAGAACACCGATGACCGGCATCGTCCCGCACTGGTTCCTGCCCACCTCCGGCGACGGGCGCACCATCGTCGCCCGCCGGCACGCCGACCGCGGCGAGGCCGGGTCCGCGACCCGCGAGGCGGACATCGACTATCTCGCCCTGGTGGCCAGGGCCGCCGAGGCACAGGGTTTCCACGGCGTCCTCACCCCCACCGGGACGTTCTGCGAGGACGCCTGGCTGACGACGGCGGCCCTGCTGCGCGAGACCCGCACGCTGCGTTTCCTGGTGGCGTTCCGGCCGGGCGTGCTGTCCCCGACCCTGGCCGCCCAGCAGGCGTCGACGTTCCAGCGGCTCTCCGGCGGGCGGCTGATGCTGAACATCGTCACCGGTGGCGACGCCGTCGAGCAGCAGCGGTTCGGCGACCACGCCGACCACGACGAGCGCTACGCCCGCACCGACGAGTTCCTCTCGGTGCTGCGCGGCGCGTGGGGCGCCGAACCGTTCGACTTCACCGGCCGGCACTACGACGTCGTCGGAGCCAGCACCCTCGCCCCGCCGGACCCGGTGCCACCGGTCTACTTCGGCGGCTCGTCCGACGCCGCGCTCCCGGTCGCCGCCCGGCACTGCGACGTCTACCTGACCTGGGGCGAGCCGCCCGCCGCCGTCGCCGAGAAGATCGGCCGGGTCCGCAAGCTCGCCGACGACCTCGGCCGCAGCCCCCGGTTCGGGATCCGGCTGCACGTGATCACCCGGGACACCGCCGAGGAGGCCTGGGCGCAGGCCCAGGGACTGCTCGACGCGCTCGACCCGGACGAGATCGCCAGGGCCCAGGCGACCCTGCGCTCCAGCCAGTCGGTCGGTCAGCAGCGGATGGTCGCGCTGCACGGCGGCTCCTCCGACGACCTCACGATCGCACCGAACCTGTGGGCCGGGATCGGGCTGGTCCGGGGCGGCGCGGGCACGGCGCTGGTCGGCTCGCACACCGAGGTCGCCGACCGGATCGCCGAGTACCACGAGCTCGGGATCGACGAGTTCGTGCTGTCCGGCTACCCGCACCTGGAGGAGACGTACCGGTTCGGCGAGGGGGTGCTGCCGGAGCTGCGGCGCCGCGGCCTGCTCGCGCCGGCGCCGTAGCCGCGCACAAAACCCGCAAAGACCGTGGCCGCCGCACCGGCGGCGTACCTAGCTTCACGCCGTCCGCCCCGCACCGGGGGCGGCACGGAAGGAGCACGGCCGATGCGTTCGCACCATCCCGTCCGGCACTCGGTGTCGGTCCGCAGCGGGGACCCGGACGGCACCGTCGTCGCGCCGCACGAGTCGAGCTGCGCCGCCGGGACCGCCATGCTGGAACGGGGCGGCAACGCGGTCGACGCCGCCGTCGCCGCCGCGCTCGTCGCCGGGGTCGTCGAACCGACCGAGACGACGCTGGCCGGTTCCGGGTTCCTGCTGCACCACACCGCGGCCGGGGACACGTGGTCGGTGGAGTTCGGGCCGACCGCCCCGCTGCACGCGACCGGCACGATGTTCGACCTCGACGCCGGCGCGGCGAGCTCGCCGATCCTGGGGCTGGCCCCGGTGGTGGACGACGCCAACCTCGACGGCCCGCTGGCCTCCGGGGTGCCCCGGACGCTGCTCGGGTTGCTCACCGCCCAGGAGCGGTTCGGCGTCCTGGACCGGGAGACCGTGTGTGCCCCGGCCGTGCGCGCCGCCCACGACGGGTTCCCCGCCGACACCTGGTTCGTCACCAACGCGCTGGCCGACATCGGCCGGCTCCGGGCCGACGAGCAGGCCCGGCGCACCTTCCTCGACGACTCCGGGCCCCCGGTCGGCGCCGGATCGGCCGGTGTGTACGGCGCGACGTTCGGCTCCCGGCCGCGGGTCGTCCAGCCGGCGCTCGGCGACACGCTGGAGCGGGCCGCCGCACTGGGGCCGTCCGCGCTGACCGACGGCGAGATCGCGCGCCGGCTGCTGGAGACCGCCGGTGAGCGCGGCGGGCTGCTCTCCCCCGCCGACCTGCGGGCGGCCGGGCCGGCCGTCCGGCCGGCGCTGACCCTGCGCTACCGCGACACCGACGTGGCGGTCCCGGCCGCCCCGGGCGGCGGCTGGACCGAGCTGCAGATCCTCGCGACCTGGCAGGCGCTGCACCCGGACCGCACGGTGCCGACGAGCGACCCGGCACGGCTGCGCGAGCTGGCGCTGGTGCTGCGGCACGCCTTCGCCGACCGCTACCACTGGCACGGCGACCCGCAGGTCGTCCCCGTCCCGCTCGACGGGCTGCTCTCGGCACCGCACGCGCGGGGGATCGCCGGCCTCGTCCGGGACGACCTCGACGTCCCCGGCTGGCGGGACGGTCTCCCCTGGGTCACGTTCGCCGCCCGCGCCGCGCACGACCCGTGGCCGCACGACCCCGGGCGGGGCGACACCCCGGTCTGGCGGCCGGAGGGCGGGAGCACGCCGGGCAGCGGGACCACACACGTCTCGGTCGTGGACGGCGCGGGCAACTCCGTCGCCGTCACCCACACCGCGGCGAACCACTTCGGCAGCGGCATCCTCTGCCCCCGCACCGGGCTGCTGTTCGACTCGGCGATGGCCTGGTTCAACGCCGCGCCGGGTGCGGCGAACAGCATCGCCCCCGGCGCTCGGGCGCTGACCAACATGGGCCCGGTCCTGCTCAGCCGCGACGGCCGGGCTACGGCCGCGCTCGGCGCGTCGGGTGGCGCCGGATCGTCTCGGCGGTGGCCCAGCTGGTGCTCGGGCTCGTCGACGGGCGGCTGCCGGTCGAGGACGCGCTGGCCGCGCCGCGGATCGAGGGCAGCGGGCGGGAACTCGTGGTCGACGAGGCGCTCGGGCGGCTCGGGGCCGATCTCGCCGCGTTCGACCCGGTCCTCGTCGCGGCCTCGAACGAGCCGTTCGCGATGGATTTCGCACGGCCGAACGTCGCGGGCCACGACGCGTCCGGCCGGCCGGTGTCGGCGATCTCCACCCTCCACCACAACGACTGACGACGGACGGATACGATCCATGCACACCAGCACCGGCGGGCCGCAGCAGGCCGTCGCACGCGTCTCGGGCACCAAGGCGTTCCTCGTCTCGGGCCTGGGGACCGCGCTCGAGTACTACGACTTCCTCATCTACGGGCTCGCCGCCGGACTCGTGTTCAACGAGGTCTTCTTCCCTCCTCGGATCCGCTCGTCGGCACCATGTACGCGTTCGCGGCGTTCGGCACCGGCTTCTTCGCCCGCCCGCTCGGGGGTGTGGTGATCGGGCACTTCGGGGACCGGATCGGCCGCCGGAAGATGCTGATCCTCACCCTGATCACGATGGGGGTCGCGACCCTCGGCGTCGGCCTGCTCCCGACCTACGACCAGATCGGCCTGCTCGCGCCGGCGTTGCTGGTGCTGCTGCGCCTGGTCCAGGGCTTCGCAGCGGGCGGCGAGTGGGGCGGTGCGGCGCTGTTCGGCATGGAGAACGCCCCGGCGAACCGGCGCGGCCTGTGGGGCAGCTTCACCAGCGCCGGGATCGGCCTCGGCACGCTGCTGGGAACCGGCGTCTTCGCGCTGGTCAGCATCGGGTTCGACGGCGACCTGGGCGGCTTCGCCTGGCGGATCCCGTTCCTGCTCGGCGGGCTGCTCGTCGTGATCGGCCTGCTGGCCCGGCTCAGCATGCCGGAGGAGGAGCCCGCCCCGGCCGCCGCCGACGGGACGACCGCTCCGAAGGTCCCGCTGGTGGAGGCCGTGCGCCGGCGGCCGCGGGCGGTCCTGCTCGGGCTCGGCGTCAGCTACGGGTACAACACGATCGCCTACATCGGCTTCACGTTCTTCCTGTCCTACCTCACCGGGATCGGCTACGGCGCGACCGAGTCGCTGCTCGGGCAGCTCGCCTACAGCGCGGTCCTGTTCGGCTCGGCCCCGGCGTTCGCGCTGCTGTCGGACCGGATCGGGCGCCGCCCGACGATGACGATCGGCGGCCTCGCCACGATCGCGTTCCTGTTCGTGTACTTCCCGATGGTCGGGACGCTCGACGTCACCCTCGCCGTGCTGGCGTTCGCCGTCACCGGGCTGCTGACCGGCATCACCCAGGGGCCGATCCCGGCGTTCCTCGGCGAGCAGTTCCCGGCCCGGGTGCGCTACAGCGGGATGTCGGTGTCCTACCAGTTCGGGGCGGCGCTGGGCGGCGGGACGGCGTCGTTCGTCGCCACCGGGCTGCTCATCCTCGGCGACCACGACCCGACGGCGGTGGCGGTCTACGGTGCGTTCGCGATGGTCGTCCTCGTCGCCTGTTCGCTCGGGCTGCAGGAGACCGCGTTCCGCTCCACACGGCGGATCGACCAGGGATAACGACCAGGGGCACCGCCCACCGGCGACGAGGAGACGGACATGGCCACCGACGGCCCCACCCTGTCCGAGGTCGCCGGGCTGGCCGGGGTGTCGGTGTCGACGGCGTCGCAGGTCTACACCGGACGGCGGCCGGTCGCGAAGCAGACCCGGCGCCGCGTCCTGCAGGCCGCGGCGGAGCTGGGGTTCCGCCCCGGGCACGGCGCACCGGCCGTCGGGATCGTGATCCGGCCGTCGGAGGCGGTGAGCGGGTTCGCGTTCGGCACCGCGACGTTCTCCAACCTCGCCGGTGCGCTCGCGATCGGGTGCCTGGACCGGGGCTGGTCGGTGTTCACCGCGCGGACCGCGGCCGAGGTGCTGGAGCAGGTGCCCCGCCTCGACGGCTGCGTCGTGCTCTACCCCGGCGTCCGGGACGAGACGCTGGAGCTGCTGACCCGCCGCGGGGTCCCCACGGTCTCGCTCGACCCCGATCCCGGCGCCGAGGAGTTCCGGTGGTGGTCCGGCGTCGACTACCGGGGCGCCCTCACCGGGCTGCTCGACCACCTCGCCGACGGCGGGGCCGAGCGGATCGCCGTGCTGGTCGGCCAGACCGACAACGCCTACCGGCGGGCGCTGCTCTGGACCTACTCGACCGCGGTGACCCGCCGTGGGCAGGCACCGGTGCTGCGGGTCGCCGACAACGCCGAGGGCCAGCTGTCGGCCGTCGAGGTGGTACAGGCGTTGCTGGCCCGCCCGGAACGCCCGGACGCGATCGTCACCTCCTCCAGCGTGTTCGCCGCCGGGGCGGTCGCCGCGGCGGACCGGCTCGGGATCGACGTGCCCGGTGGGCTGATGATCGCCACCGCCACCGACGGGCCCCCCGCCGAGCGGTCCCGGCCACCGGTGACCGGCCTGCGGATCGACATCACCGCGGCGGCGAACCGGCTCGTCGAGCTGCTCTCGGCCCGGATGTCCAGCGACGGCGGCCCGCCGCAGCGGGCGCTGCTCCCGCTCGATCTCGTCGTGCGGGAGTCCACCCGGCGTCGGCGGTGACCGATTCCGGAACGGATTCCCGGCGACACCTGAATGGGTTGTCCGAATTGACTGAGGTGTTCTCAGTAGTGGTGGTCGTTCCGCTGCGACACGCCGAGGGAGTGGAGATGTCTAGGACATGGGGCAGGGCCCCGGTAGAGCAGTTGGTCGACCAAGATCAACGAACTCTCCGAGGCCCCGCATGTCCGATCCTGTCACCTACACCGCTGTCCTCCCGATCGGGGAGCACACCGTGGCCTACCTGGCTCGGCTTCTGGCCGCTCAACGCTGTCGCCGCGGTACCCGCCCCCGGCGGCGGGCGTTGACCCCGTTCGCCCAGGCAGTGCTGGTGATCCGCTGGTTCTGCGACGCCACCCGGGTCCGGCACCTGGCCCGCGACAACGCGATCAGTACCGCGACCACCTATCGCTACCTGCACGAAGGCATCGACGTCCTCGCCAGCGCCGCACCCGGGCTGCACGGTGCCCTGCTCGCCGCCCGCCTCGCCGGACACACCCACGTTCACCTGGACGGCACCCTGATCGCCACCGACCGCTGCCGCGCGCTCGGCCCCACCGCGGGGGTCGACCTGTGGTGGTCGGGTAAACACCACCGCCACGGCGGGAACGTCCAGGTCGTGTCCGCCCCGGATGGATGGCCGCTATGGACATCCCCGGGAAGACCCGGGCGCGAACACGACGTGACCTGTGCCCGAGCCCACCCCGGTCTGCTCGAAGACCTCGATCACTGGATCGATGATGACCACGCCGCGCTGGGCGATCTCGGCTACGAAGGTGAGGCCCACCGACTCACCGTGCCGATCAAACCCATCCCCGCCGGCGGCCGAACAGTCGATCAGCGCACCGTCAACAGCCTGCACTCAGCCACCCGAGCACTCGCCGAACGAGCAAACGCCCTGCTCAAGACCACCTTCGCAACGCTACAGCGAGTCACCCTCTGTCCCTGGCGCACCGGCGCGATCACCGCCGCCGCGCTCGTGTTACTCCACACCGAATACGACCGCACAACATGATCACCACGCTACTGAGAACACCTCACTGTGCCGCGTCGGCACAGTGAGCCTTTTTCAACCTGACCAGCGAGCTTCTGCGTCAGGAGATCGCGAAGGTTGCAGCGCAACTGCTCTGACCACAGCTGCACAGGTCACCGGCTCGCCAGCTCGGCGTCTGCACCCACACAACCAGGCCCCTGAGCTGCCGGAACGGCAGGTTGAAAAGGGCTCAGTGTCTGATGGCAGCACGGCGATCAGCTCGCCGGATCTGCAGGTCTCCCTCCGGGCCCGATACCGACCGGGCCCCGCACCTCACGAGGACGCCATGTCACACCCCCGCCACGACCGGCTCCGCAGCACCGCCACGATCACCGACGACCTGCGACCGGGGTGGCCGGAGCTGCTGGTCGGCCTGGCCGTGCTCGCACTCGTCGCCTACGGGACCGGACCGGTGCTGCTGAGGCCGCTCGGGCTGGACCCGGTACTCGATGGCCTGGCGTTCGCCGCCCTGTCCGGAATCGCCGGAATCGCGGGGTTCCTGGCCGCACTCGGACTCCGGATACGGATGCCGGCCGCTTTCGGCGTCCGCGGGACCACGCTGAAGTGGGTGCTCCTCGGAATCGGCGGCGGCCTGCTCGCCTTCGTCCTGACCCGGATCCAGTCGATCGTCGTCTTCGCGCTGGGGCTGCAGCCGGAGAACATCCAGGAGACCTACACCGAGGCCGGCAGCGGCGGGGCGTGGTCGCTGGCGCTGTCCCTGGCGTTCCTCGCGATCCTCACCCCGCTCGGCGAGGAGCTGGTCTTCCGCGGCGTGGTCACGAGCGCGCTGCTGCGCTACGGCGCCGTGGTCGGCGTCGTCGGCAGTGCCGTGGTCTTCGCCGCGATGCACGGGTTCAACATCGTCTTCTTCACCGCGCTGATCGTCGGGCTGATCGCCGGTGAGCTCCGCCGCCGCAGCGGTTCGATCTGGCCGGGCTTCCTCACCCACGTGGTCAACAACGCGCTGGCCCAGGGCGCGGCACTGCTGCTCGCCGGGGTCATCTGATCCGGCAGCGCCGCGCCCCGGGACCCGCCCGGGGCGGCTCGGGGCAGGTGGTGCGCGAGCTCGCGGCGGTGGCCGTCGGTACGGTCGCGACCGCCCGGAAGGGTGCTGCCCGACGGGCCGGCGGCGGGCTCAGCCGCGAACGACGGCGAAGTCCTGGTCCAGGCCCGCGAGGGCGGCGGCGATCCGGTCCCGGCTCGTCGTGATCCACTCGCCCTGCGCGGTCAGCCGGGTACCCGCCTCGGCGAGCATGCGCTCCAGCTCGGCGGGCTGCGACCCGCCGGGGGTCGCCCGGCCGTTGACGATGGCGACCGGGTCGAGTGCCGCGCGGAACCGCTCCTCGGTCAACGGCAGCTCCGGCGGGTACTCCGACCCGGCCACGGTCTCCCGGTAGATGCGCTGGGCCTCGGCGTACGGGAACTCCAGCGGACCGATCCCCCGGTCCCGCGCGACGGTGACGATCTCCGAGGCGACGTGGTGGCCCTCGCGGAACGGGAGGCCGTGGTCCCGCATGAGGATGTCGGCGACCTCCTGGGAGGTCGTCCAGTCGCTGTTGATCTCCTCGAGGGCGCGCGCGGGGTCGACGACGAGTGCCTTCAGCACGTCGTCGAGTCCGCGCAGGGTCGCGACCCCCGCGTCGACGACCTCGGCATTGTTGTCGACCTCCTTGGCGTCCGGCATGCCGGGGGTGACGTTGTGCGTCTGCAGGACCGGCCCCTGGGCCAGGGCCACGGCCTGCGACGCCGCGCTGCGGGTGTCGTTGAGCAGTCCCGGATTGCGCTTCTGCGGCATGGCCGACGAGGCGAACGTGGTGCCCTCCCCCTCCTCCAGCAGGATCCACGGCCGGGTCTGGGCGTACTGGGTCATGACGTCCTCGACGAGGTTCCCGCTGTGCAGGGCGATCGACGTGACGAGTGCCCCGACCTCGACGGGCTGGTCCATCGACGAGATCTGGGAGGCGTCGTAGGCGTTGTCGACCAGGGCGGAGAAACCGAGGTAGTCGGCCATCCGCTGCCGGTTCAGCGGCCAGCCGGTGCCGTTGAGGACCGTCGTCCCCATCGCGGACCGGTCGATCCTGGCGTAGGCCTCACGGATGCGCTGCGCGTCGCGCTCGAACCCGGCGGCGTGCCCGAGCAGGTAGTGCGCGTAGCTGTTGGGCTGGGCGGCGACGCCGTTGGTGTAGTTGGGCACGATCGTGCCCGTGTGCGCGGCCGCGAGGTCCACCATCGTCCGGGACGTGGTGTTCAGCTGGTCGGCGAGCTCCAGCAGCCCGTCGCGCAGGATCGCCGCTCGGTAGGTCGCGTGCATGTCCTGGCTGGAGCGGCCCGCGTGCAGCAGGGTCACGTCCGGTCCCCCGGCCTCGATGAGCAGGGGCTCGAAGGAGACGACGGTCGACGGCCGCTCGGCATCGGGCGCCGCGCCGTCGTCGATCACCGTCTGCAGCGCGGCGGCGATCCCCGGGGCCTTCGCCGGGTCCAGCAGTCCCTCCTGGCTGTTGATGACCGTCGTCGCCTTGTTGATCTCCGACAGCCAGAAGAACTCGTCACGTTCGGGTCCCGGAGCGGTGACGGCACCCCCGGTGGGCACGGTCTCGCGGGAATCGGGGCCCGGTGTGGCGGCGGTACCGGTCGAGACCAGCACCAGGGCCAGGGTGACGGGGAGGGCGAGAGCCCGCGTCCGTCGCCGTCCGGGCCGGGCCCGGGATCCGGTGTGTGGGCCGGACGTCGTCGTCGGACCGCTCATGGTTCGCCCCCTCGCGTCGCGATGCTGGTGCGAGACTCCCGGCCGCCCGGTACCGGTTCCAGCGGACGTCCGGATTCTTGGGCTGCACTTGGGGTGCGCCACCACCGGGTGATGGCTGTGACCACGGTCACCGCGGCATCGTTTGACCATGCCGTGGGGGCATGCCGTGTGCTGGAGGTGCGGCGGGCGAATGGTCCGGAACGCGGGGAACGCCCGATCCGATGCGCCAGGTGGGTGAAGGAGAGAACATGTACGACACGATCGTCGTCGGTGCGGGGTCGGCCGGGGCCGCCGTCGCGGCCCGGCTCAGCGAGGACGCCGACCGGCGCGTGCTGCTGCTGGAGGCCGGACCGGACTACCGCTCCGCGGACACCACCGCCGACCTGCGCAGCGTCGAGCCCGGCAAGATCAAGCTCGCCCTGGAGCTGGCCGCGACGCACACCTTCCCGGACCTGGTGGCGACGCGGTCGTCGGCGCAGCAGCCGTTGCCCTACGTCCGTGGCCGCGGGGCGGGCGGCAGCTCGGCGATCAACGGACTGTTCGCCATCCGCGCCACCCGGGAGGACTTCGACGGCTGGGCCGCGCAGGGCGCCACCGGCTGGGGCCTCGACGACGTCGCGCCGCTGCTCAACGCGCTGGAGAACGACCAGGACTTCCCCGGCGAGCCGTACCACGGGGCGAGCGGGCCGACCCCGATCGTGCGGCCCCGCCGCGAGGACTTCGCGACGATCGAGTCGGCGGTCGACCGGATCACCGAGCGCCTGGGCCACCCGTGGGCGCCCGACCACAACGCGCCGGGGTCCACCGGGGTGTCGCCGTACGCCTACAACAGCTTCGGCACCGAACGCGTCTCCACCAACGACGCCTACCTCGAGCCCGCCCGCGAGCGCCCCAACCTGGAGGTGCGCGGCGGCGTCCTCGTCGACCGCGTCCTGTTCTCCGGTGGCCGGGCCGTCGGCGTGCGGGCACTGGTCGACGGCACGGCCGTCGAGTTCCGGGCCGCCGAGATCGTGCTCTCCGGCGGGGCGATCCACTCCCCCGCGATCCTGCAACGCTCCGGGATCGGACCGGCCGACGAGCTGCGCGCCCTCGGCATCGACCCGGTCGCCGACCTCCCGGTCGGCCACGGGCTGCAGGACCATCCCGGCATCACGCTGGTGCTGGGCCTGAACGAACCGGCCGACTACCGCGGTCGGCCCGAGCGCGGCCAGCTCTGCGTCCGGTTCGACACCGGCGTCGGCGACGAGCGCAACGACGGGATGCTGGCCACCCCGGGTGCGCTGGGCATCGGCGTCCCGGCGGGCGGCGTCATCGGCTGGGTCAACCGGGTCACCTCGACCGGCCGGGTCCGCATCGCCGGCACCGATCCGGCACTCGACCCGGCGGTCGACTTCGACATGCTCTCCGCACCGGAGGACATGCTGCGGTTCCGGGCCGTGGTGGACGAGCTGCGCCGGATCGCCGCGCAGCCGGAGCTGAAGGAGATCGCCGCCTTCACCGCGCTCGGCACCGAGCTGGTCTCCCCCGAGACCCCGATGACCGACGACGAGTTCGCCCGCTTCGCCCTGGCCAACGTCATCGACACCGTGCACGCGTCCGGCTCCTGCCGGATGGGCTCCCCGGACGACCCGGAGGTCGTCGTCGACCCGCAGGGCCGGGTGCTCGGCGTCGAGGGGCTGCGGGTGGCCGATGCCGCCGTCCTGCCCTGGGTGCCCCGGGCCAACACCAACCTGACCGCCATCCTCGTCGGCGAGAAGATCGCCCGCGACATCCGACTCGGGAGCACCTCGTGACCGGCACCGTGCAGACCACCGACCAGCCCACCGCCCACACCGGCACCGTCCGGGAGCTGGTCGCCGGGACCGCCGGGGTACCCGGCCGCGAGCTGGCGACCGTGCTCACCGACCCGGACACCGGGGCGGCGCTGGGTCCGCAGCGGGCCAGCACCCCGGACAGCGTCGAGCGGGCACTCGCGACCGCACGGGCGGTGCACGAGGACGGCACCTGGTCGGCGCTGCCCGCCGCGGAGCGGGCCGCCGCGGTGCGCGTGCTCGCCGCCGAGCTGACCGCCCGGGCCGACGCGCTCGGCCGCGCCGACAGCCTCGACAGCGGCGCGCCGCAGGGGCTGACGACGCTGCTCGTCTCCGCCGTCGCCGGGGGCATGGAGGGGGCCGCGGCCCGGATCGAGAACGGCTTCGGGCACGTCGAGCAGGCGTCCGCGGTCGGCACGGTGGACCAGTGGCAGCTCCCGTGGGGCCCGGCCGCGGTGTTCCTGCCGTGGAACGCACCGTCCGTCACCGCGATCACGAAGACCGCCGAGGCGCTGGTCGCCGGAGCCCCGGTGCTGATCAAGCCGTCGGAGTGGGCACCGCACTTCTCCGGCCCGTTCGCCGAGGCGGTCGCCGCGGCGCTGCCCGACGGCGTCGTGCAGATCGTGCACGGCGACCGGGAGGTGGGCGCCGCGCTGGTCGCGGACCCGCGGGTCGCCGCGGTGGTCTACGTCGGCGGCGTCGAGGGCGGGCGGGCCGTCGCGCAGGCGTGCGCCCGCGACCTCAAGCCGGCCGACCTGGAGCTGTCCGGCAACAACCCGGTGCTCGCTCTGCCCGACGCCGACCCGCGCACCGTCGTCGAGCAGCTGGTGCCGGGCATGCTGATGCTCAACGGGCAGTGGTGCGCCGGTCCGCGGCGCCTGGTCGTCCCCGCGGACCGCGCGGCGGACTACCGCACCGCGCTCGCGGAGGCGCTCGACGCCGTCGCGATCGGGCCCAGCACCGACCCGGCGACCGGCCTGGGGCCGCTCGCCCACGAGCCGCACCGCCGCCGGATCGAGGAGCAGCTGGCGGAGTTCGCCGCGCGGGGGTGCGAGGTCCACCGGCACGGCACGGTCCCGGACTCCGGCGGCCACTTCGCCGCACCCGCCGTCGTGCTGGCCGACGCCGCGCCGGACCTGACCGACGAGGTCTTCGGCCCCGTCCTGCTCCTGCGGACCTACCGCGACACCGACGAGGCCGTCGCCGTGGCCAACGACCACCCGTACGGGCTGTCCGGCTATGTCTTCTCCGCCGACCGCGACGCGGCCCGGGTGATCGGGCGGCGGCTGCGCGCCGGGACCGTGACGGTCAACTCGGTGCTGGCCGGTCCGGCCGACGTGACCCGGGTGGGGAGCCTGTGGGGCGTCAGCGGCAGTGGCCGGATGGGGGCGGGGCAGGGCGCGGAGTTCCTCACCGGGTACCGCTCGGTGGGCTGAACCGGCGTCAGCGGGCGTCGCGGCCCCAGCGGCCCAGGCCGTCGAGCAGTTCCGCGGCGCCCGCGATCTCCGCGCCCAGCTGGTGGTCGGTCCGGGTGTCCGGCAGCGCCGCGGTGAGCTCGTCGAACACCCGGCCCAGCCGGTACCCGCGCGGACGGGTGTCGTCGAGCCGCAGCGCCCGGACCGCGGCGACCAGCTCGCAGGCCAGCACCGTCCGGTAGCCGGCCGCCGCGGCGACGGCGCTGCGGGCGGCGTGCGGGGTGAAGCTGGCGTGGTCCTCGACCCCGCGGGAGATGACCGACGTCCCGAGGGTCACCGGTCCGGCCGAGTGCCGGAGCCTGCCGAGCGAGTCGTGCGCGACGTACTCCAGGATCATCACCCCGGAGCTGCCCGGCGGGCCGCTCGCCAGGAACGCCGCCAGCCCGGTGAACTCCGGCTCGACCAGGTCGCCCAGCCGGGCCGCGGACAGCTCGGCGACGTGGTGCACCGCCGCCCGCAGGTTGTCCAGCGCCAGCGCCGGGTAGGCGGTGGAGAACTGTCCGTGGTGGAAGACCGCACCGGACCCGGCGTCGATCAGCGGGTTCTCCGCCGCCGCGTTGATCTCGATCTCCAGCACCGAACGCAGGTGCTCGGCCCCGTCCAGGGCCGGGCCGTGGACCTGGCAGAACGCGCGCAGGCCGAACGGGTCCTGGATCCGGCGGCCGGGGCTGAGATCGCCCTCGTGCCACAGCAGGCGCCGCATCCGGGCCGCCGAGTCGACGGTGCCGGGGTGCGGACGGCGGGCGTGCACCTGCTCGGCGAACGCCTCCGACGCGCCGCCGAGCGCGCAGTAGGACAGTGCCGCGACCACGTGCGCGGCGTCGAGCAGCCGGGTCAGCTCGTCGTGGACCAGCACCGCGCGGGCCAGCGTGACCGCGTTCGACGACATGAACGCCAGCGCGTCCCCCGGTTCCAGCGGGATCGGGGCGGCCGTCCCCCGGGCCCACGGCAGGTGCCCGGTCAGCGTCAGCCCGATCTCGGCCAGCACCGACAGGTCGCCGGTGCCGATGGACCCGGCGTCGTGCACCCGCGGGACGGCGCCGTTGCGCAGCGCCGTCTCCAGGGCCCGCAGGAACCGGGGGTGGATGCCGCTGCCGGCGGCGGCGAGCTGGTTCAGCCGGACCAGCATCGACGCGCGGGCGACCGTGGCGTCCAGCGGATCGCCCACCCCGGCGGCGTGGCTGAGCAGCAGCCGCAGGTCGTGGGTCTCGGCGTCCCCCGTCCCGACGACGGCGTCGCGGTTGGCACCCACGCCGGTGGTCCGGCCGTACACCGGGCGGACCGCACTCGCCGCGAGGGCGGTGCGGTGCACCTCGGTCGCGGCCGCCAGGGCCGGCCCGGACAGGGTCACCGGCACCCCGCCCGGGGCGACCTCGACCACGTCGCGGCAGCTCAGCGACTCCCCGTCGACGACGACCCCACTCATGCCCGTGCTCCCTCCCCCGTCGTCAGGCGCTCGGCGTGCCGCCCGACCCGGTACCGGACCCCGGCCGCGACGACCTCCCGCACCAGCGGGACCCCCGGACGGTAGGCCAGGTGCACGTGCGTCGGCGCGGCCAGCCGGACCAGGTCGGCCCGCCGCCCCGGGACGAGTGCCCCGACGTCGTCGCGGCGCAACGCCGCGGCGCCTCCGGCGGTGACGGCGTGCACCGCCTCGGCCGGGCTCAATCCCATGTGCCGCACCGCGAGCGCGACGCAGAAGCCGGGGTTGCTGGTGAACGAGCTGCCCGGGTTGCAGTCGGTGGCGAGCGCGATCCGGGCCCCGGCGTCGAGCAGCCGCCGGCCGTCCGCCCAGGGGGTGCGGGTGCTGAACTCGACGCCCGGCAGCAGGGTCGCCACCGTGCCGGAGCCGGCGAGGGCGTCGACGTCGGCGTCGGACAGGAACGTGCAGTGGTCGACCGCCGCGGCCCCCAGCTCGACGGCGAGGCGGACGCCGTCGCCGGGGCCGAGCTGCCCGGCGTGCATACGGATCCCGAGCCCGCGGGCCCGGCCGGCCTCCAGGACGGCGCGGGACTCGTCGGGGTCGAACGCGCCGCGCTCGCAGAACACGTCCACCCACCGGGCGTGCGGGGCGCAGGCGTCCAGCATCGGGCCGCGGACCAGGTCGACGTAGTCGTCGCGCCGGTCCCGGTACTCCTCGGGCACCACGTGCGCGCCGAGGAACGTCGTCTCGGGGGTGTGCCGGGCGGCGATCCGCAGCGCGCGCCGCTCGTCGTCGACGGTCAGGCCGTAGCCGCCCTTGGTCTCGAACGTGGTGATCCCCGCGGCCAGCATCTCCGCGGCCAGCGCGCCCACCCCGGCGTCGAGCCCGGCGTCGGTGGCGGCCCGGGTCGCGCCGACCGTGGTGCGGATCCCGCCCGCGGTGTAGGGCCGCCCGCTCGCCCTGGCCGCGAACTCCCCGGCCCGCTCCCCGGCGAACACCAGGTGCGCGTGGCTGTCGACGAAGCCGGGCAGGACCGCGTCCCCGTCGCAGTCGACGCGTTCGTCGGCCGCCGGGGCCCGCCCGGCCGGCCCGGTCCAGGCGATGCGGTCGCCCTCGACGACGACCGCGGCGTCGCCCACGACGCCCAGCACCGACCCGTCACCGGTCCCGGGATCGTTGGTGACCAGCTCGCCGATCCCGGTGTACAGCACGCTCATACCGGCACTCCCCTCGTCGTGGCCCGGTCGAGCACCGTCGCGGTGACGGCGGCCAGCCGCCGCCCCGCGTCGGGCACCGTCCGGTGCCGCCGGTCGGCCACGACCACCCGGCCGTCGACGACCACGTCGGTGACGTCCGCCGCGGACGCCGCGAACACGGCGGTCTCCGCGCTCGCGCCGCAGCCCGCGGTACGGACCGATCCCAGGTCGACCGCGACGAGATCGGCCCGCGCACCCACCGCGATCGTGCCCGCGTCCGGGCGCCCGAGCGCCCGGTGCCCCTCGACGGTGGCGCAGTCGAGCAGGGTCGCCGCGTCGAGCACGCCCCGCTCCCGGCTCCGGAGCCGTTCGTCCAGCTCCACCGCCCGCGCCTCGTCGAACAGGTCGATCACGGCGTGGCTGTCCGAGCCGAGACCGAACGGCCCGCGCGGCGCGGCCAGCAGGGCGGGGGCCGGGCCGATGCCGTCGCCGAGGTCGCGTTCGGTGGTCGGGCAGAAGCAGACGCCGGTCCCGGTGGAGCGCAGGTCCGCGACGTCGCGGTCGGTGAGGTGGGTGGCGTGCACGGCCGTCGTGCGGGGGCCGAGCGCCCCGAGCCGGTGCAGCAGACCGACCGGGGTGCGGCCGTGCACCTCCCGGCAGCGCTGCACCTCCGCGACCTGCTCGGCCACGTGCACGTGCAGCGGCGCCCGGTGCGCGGCCGCCCACCCGACGATCTCCGGCACGTGCTCCGGCGGCACCGCCCGCACCGAGTGCACGGCCGCCCCGACGACGACGTCCCCGGCGCCCTCCCACCGGGCGTGCAGCTCCGTCGCCCGCTCGGCCCACGCCGCGCCGGAACCGTCGCCGAACCGCAGCTGCGCCCCGGCGAGCGGCCGCCCGCCGAGATCGGCCGCGAGGTAGCAGGTGTCGAGCAGGGTCAGCCGGACGCCCGCCGCCCGCGCCGCGTCGACCAGTGCCGATCCCATCTCGTTCGGGTCGGCGTAGCGGCTGCCACCGGGCCCGTGGTGCAGGTAGTGGAACTCGCCGACGCCGGTCACCCCGGCCAGCGCCATCTCGGCGAAGACGGCGGTCGCGACCTCCCGGTAGCCGTCCGGGTCGAGCCGGTCCGCCACCCGGTACATGAGGTCGCGCCAGGTCCAGAACGACCCGCGGCCGCGCTGGGTGCGGGCGCGCAGCAGCCGGTGGAAGGCGTGCGAGTGGACGTTCGCCAGTCCGGGCAGCACCAGGCCGGGCAGCACCGCCACCCCGGCCGGGCGCGGCGTGCCGGGCTCGACCGCGGCGAACCGGCCGTCCACGACCGTCACCAGCACGTCGCGGTGCACCCCGTCGGCCAGCCGGGCGTGCTCGCACCACCAGCGCGCGGTCACGCCGACGTCCCGTCCCGCAGGACGGCGGTGAGCGCGGCGACCCCGGCGAGGCAGTCGTCGTGCTCGGCCCACTCCGCCGGCGAGTGCGAGACCCCGGTCGGGTTGCGCACGAACAGCATCGCGGTGGGCAGCACCGCCGAGAGCACCCCGGCGTCGTGCCCGGCCGCGGTGGGCAGCACCGGGACCGCGCCCAGCACCCGGCGGATCCGGTCCCGGGGCCCGTCGGGGAAGGTGACGACCGGGGACACCGACTCGGTGCGGACGGCCACCGTCGTCCCCTCGGTCGCGGCGTGCCGGGCGGCGTCGGCGAACACCTCCGCGGTCATCGCCTCGAGGACCTCCGTGGACGGGGCCCGCGCGTCGAGCACCGCGCTGATCGCCGAGGCGATCGCGTTCGCGCCGTTCGGGGTGACGCCCAGCTTCCCGAAGGTCGCGACCCCGCCGTGCTGCCCGGCGCGTTCGCGGGCGGCGACGACCGTGGCGGCGTAGGGCAGCATCGGATCGTGCCGGTCGGCCAGCAGCGTCGCGCCGGCGTGGTTGGCCTCCCCGGTGAAGTCGAGCCGCCAGCGGCCGTGCGGCCAGATCGAGGACGCGACGGCGACCGGCTCGCCGAGCCGGTCCAGGGCGCGCCCCTGCTCGACGTGCAGCTCCACGAACAGGCCGACCCGCTCGGTGAGCCGGGGGTCGCGGCCCACCGCCGACGGGTCCCGCCCGGCCGCGGTGAGCACCTCGGCCAGGCTGTGGCCCTCGGCGTCGCGCAGGCCCAGCGCCCGTTCCGGGGCGAGCGCCCCGGTGGACAGCTGCGACCCGGCGCAGGCCACCCCGAACCGGGCGCCCTCCTCGTCGGCGAACGCGACGATCCCGATCGGCCGCCGCGGGACGTGCCCCTCGGCGCGCAGCGCGTCCACCGCGGCGAACGCGGAGACGACGCCGAGCGGGCCGTCGAACGCGCCGCCGTCGGGTACCGAGTCCAGGTGCGAGCCGGTGACCAGCGCGTCGGACGGGTCGCCGGTCCGGCCGGGCGGCAGCCACCAGGCCCACAGGTTGCCGTTGCGGTCGGTCTCGGTGTCCATCCCGCGCCCGGCGGCGCAGCCCAGGAACCACTCGCGCAGCGTCCGCTCGGCCGCGCCCCAGACCGGACGCCGGTAGCCGCCGCTGCCCGGGTCCCGGCCGACGCCCGCGATCTCCGCCCACAGCCCGTCGAACGTGCTCACCGGCCACCGTCCATCGGGATCCGCACGCCGCGCTCACGGGCGACCGCGACGGCGCCCGGGTAGCCGGCGTCGGCGTGCCGCAGGACGCCGGTCGCCGGGTCGTTGGTCAGCACCCGTTCCAGCTTCGCCGCGGCGAGCGCGGTCCCGTCGGCGACGCACACCTGGCCGGCGTGCTGGGAGCGCCCGATGCCGACCCCGCCGCCGTGGTGCAGCGACACCCACGACGCCCCGGACGCGGTGCTGACCAGCGCGTTGAGCAGCGGCCAGTCGGCGATCGCGTCGGAGCCGTCGAGCATCGCCTCGGTCTCGCGGTACGGCGAGGCGACCGAGCCGGAGTCCAGGTGGTCGCGGCCGATCACGATCGGCGCGCTCAGCTCCCCGGAGGCGACCATCTCGTTGAAGCGCAGCCCGGCGCGGTGCCGCTCGCCGTAGCCGAGCCAGCAGATCCGGGCCGGCAGTCCCTCGAACGCCACCCGCTCCCCGGCCAGGGAGATCCAGCGGTGCAGGCTCTCGTCGCCGGGGAACAGGTCGAGGATCGCGCGGTCGGTCGCGGCGATGTCGGCCGGGTCGCCGGACAGCGCCACCCAGCGGAACGGGCCCCGGCCCTGCTCGAACTGCGGCCGGATGTAGGCGGGCACGAAACCCGGGAACGCGAACGCCCGCCCGTACCCGGCGCGGCGGGCCTCGTCGCGGATCGAGTTGCCGTAGTCGAACACCTCGGCGCCGCGGTCGGCGAACCCGACCATCGCCTCGACGTGCGCCGCCATCGACGCCCTGGCCCGCTCGGTGAACCCGGCCGGGTCGGCGGCGGCCGCGGCCCGCATCCCGGCGACGTCGACGCCGACCGGCAGGTAGGACAGCGGATCGTGGGCCGAGGTCTGGTCGGTGACCACGTCGATCGGGGCGCCGCGGCGCAGCAGCTCCGGGACGATCTCGGCGGCGTTGCCCACCACCCCGATCGACAGCGGCCGCCGCTCGTCGCGGGCCGCGACGGCCCGGGCCACGGCGTCGTCGAGGTCGTCGGCGCGGACGTCGAGGTAGCGGTGCGCGATGCGCCGGTCCACCCGGGTCGGGTCGCAGTCGACGCAGATCGCGACGCCGTCGTTCATCGTGACGGCCAGTGGCTGGGCCCCGCCCATCCCGCCGAGCCCGGCGGTCAGCGTGATCGTCCCGGCGAGGCTGCCGCCGAACCGCGTGCGGGCGACCGCGGCGAAGGTCTCGTAGGTGCCCTGCAGGATCCCCTGGGTGCCGATGTAGATCCACGAGCCGGCGGTCATCTGCCCGTACATCGTGAGCCCGGCGTCCTCCAGCCGCCGGAACTCCGACCAGTCGGCCCAGTCGGCGACCAGGTTGGAGTTCGCGATGAGGACCCGCGGCGCCCACTCGTGGGTGCGCAGCACCCCGACCGGCTTGCCGGACTGCACGAGCAGGGTCTCGTCGTCGCCGAGCCGGCGCAGGCAGTCGACGATCGCGTCGAAGGCCGGCCAGCTCCGGGCGGCGCGGCCGGTCCCGCCGTAGACGACGAGGTCCTCCGGGTGCTCGGCGACGTCCGGGTCGAGGTTGTTCATGAGCATCCGCAGCGCCGCCTCCTGCTGCCAGCCGCGGCAGCTGAGCTCCGTGCCGCGCGGGGCGCGGACGGCGGCACGGGTCGGGACGGCGGTCATGGGGTGCTCCTGACGTCGGGGCACCCCAGTGCAGCCGCCCGACGACGGCCACACCAGCGGCCGACGCCCGGAGTCGTCTCGGATCCGAGACCAGCGCTAGGGTGACGGCCGTGGGCAGCAGCACCTCACCCGCCGTCGGACGGGCGCTGGACGTCCTGCTCCATCTCGCCTCGCGACCCGGGCCCGTGCCGGGCGCGGCGCTGGTCCGGGAGCTGGACCTGCCGCGGTCCTCGGCGTACCACCTGCTGACGGTGCTGGTCGAGCGCGGCTTCGTGCTGCACTACCCGGAGCAGCGGGCGTACGGGCTGGGCGTCGCGGCGTTCGAGATCGGTAGCGCCTTCCTGCGCCAGGGCCCGCTGGAACGGCTCGGCCGTCCCGTGGCCCGGCGGCTCGCGACCCGCACCGGCGAGATCGCCCACCTCGGCGTCCTGCACGGTGCCGACAGCCTCTACCTCGTCAAGGAACGCCCGGCCCGGCAGGCGTTCCCCGTCTCCCTGGTGACCGAGGTCGGGGTCCGGCTGCCGGCCTCGCTGACCGCGAACGGCCGCTCGATCCTCGCCCACCTCCCGTCCGCCCAGGTCCGGGCGCTGTTCCCGGCCGCGCTGGTCCGCCGGACCGCCCACGGCCCGGCGACGCTGCCCGGACTGCGCCGGCTGCTGCGCTCCGAGCACGCCAGGGGCTGGTCGCTGGAGGACGGGATGATCACCGACGGCATGCAGTCGGTCGGGGCGTGCGCCTTCGACCACACCGGCGCGCCCGTCGCCGCGTTCAGCGTCACCCGGCGCGCCGACCGGGCCCGGACCTCGGCCGAGGAGCTGGCCACCGCCGTCCGGGGCGCCGCCCGGGACCTGACCGGGCGCCTGTCCGGCCGCGCCCCGGACGGCTGGTTCGACCGATCGCCCGCCCCCGGCGTCACGCCTGCCGGGTGAGCACGATCTTGCCCGCCCGGCCACCGTGCAGGAACTCCTCCTGGGC
Organism: Pseudonocardia sp. HH130630-07; assembly: GCF_001698125.1. NCBI lineage: Bacteria > Bacillati > Actinomycetota > Actinomycetes > Pseudonocardiales > Pseudonocardiaceae > Pseudonocardia > Pseudonocardia sp. HH130630-07. The sequence goes on from NZ_CP013854.1 coordinate 5,807,431, forward strand.
CGCGGGCAGCGCGTCCGGGGCGAACCGGGCGGCGATCACCGGGCGGACCGCACCGGACCGCGCGTCATCGGCGAGCCGCTCGAAGTGCGCGGGCGTGTGCATCGACGAGCCGATCAGCGAGATGTTGTGCAGGTAGAGCCGGCGCAGGTCGAACGGGACGACCGGTCCGGCGACCGCCCCGGCCACCACCCACCGGCCGCCGTCGCGGACCCGCGGCAGCAGCGCGGCCACCAGGTCCCCGCCGGCGACGTCGGCGACCGCGTCCACCCCGTCCGGCACCGCGGCGGCGACGGCGTCCGCGCCGCCGCTGCGGTCGAGCACCTCGACGGCGCCGGCCGACCGGACGGCGCCGGCGTTGCGGGGCGAGGTCACCGCCAGCACCCGGGCGCCGCGGGCGGTGGCCAGCTGCACCAGCGCCAGGCCGACCCCACCGGACGCCCCGGTCACCACGACCGTCTCGCCGGAGCCGATCCCGGCCCGCTCCAGCATGCCCGCGGCCGTGCCGTACGCGACCGGGAGCGCCGCCAGCTCCGCGTCGGACAGCGGGGAGCCGGTCATGTCGTGCACCCGGTCCGCGCCGACGACCACGTACCCGGCGAAGCCGCCGTCCGCCTCGCTGCCGATCAGGCCGACCGGATGGGCGTCGGGACCGGGACCGTCGTAGAAGCCGGGATCGACGAGGACCCGGCGCCCGTGCAGGTCGCCGTCCACCCCGGGTCCCGTGGCGTCGACGACGCCCGCCACGTCGCCCCCCTGGATCCGGGGGAACGCGACCGGCCCGCGCCACCCGGCCGCCGCGTCCGGGTCCCCGGGCAGCCCGTAGGCGCCGGTCCGGGTCCAGACGTCGGTGTTGTTGAGCGCCGCCGCCCGCACCTCGACCCGGACCCGGCCCGGCCCCGGTTCGGGCCGGTCGACCTCCCGGTACTCGAGCGTCTCGGGGCCACCGTGCCCGGTCAGGACCCAGGCGTGCATCGTCGTCACCACGACCTCCAACTACACTGATCTGTGAAGTACGTCGTCAGAGTACGCAGATCTGTGAAGTAGTGGAGGCGCGATGACCACACCGCTCACCCCGGGCGCCCGCCGGATCCTCGACACCGCCGCCGGGCTGTTCTACGAGCACGGCATCCACGCGGTGGGCGTGGACACGATCGCGGCACGCTCGGGCGTCACCAAGCGGACCCTCTACGACCGGTTCGGCACCAAGGACGCCCTGGTCACGGCCTATCTGACCGAGCGCGACCAGCGCTGGCGGGACGCGGTGCGCGCCCGCCTCGACGAGCTCGGCGAACCCGCCGACCGGGTGCTCGCGCCGTTCGACGTGCTGGGGCCGTGGAGCGACGGCAACCCGCGGGGATGCGCCTTCGTCAACGCCCACGCCGAGCTCCCGGATCCGGCGCATTCGGCGCGGGCCGTCATCACCGGGGAGAAGGCGTGGCTGCGGGAGGTGTTCGCCACCGAGCTGCGGGCGGCCGGCGCGGCCGACCCGGACGGCGTCGCCCTGCACCTGCTGCTGCTGCACGAGGGCGCGCTCGTCACGCACAGCGCGGCAGCGGTCCCGGACGCCGTCGCCGCCGCCCGGCGCGCCGCAGCGGCCGTGCGGGACGCGGCGCTGGGCCCGGACCTCAGCGCACGGTGATGTTCCCGCACCGGACGCCACCCAGGACGACGACGTGCGGGACGCCCCGCCGCTCCGAGGCCCCGAGCCGGTCTCGCACCGACCCGAAGCCGGTCCGGGCCTCGGCCAGGTCGGCGGTGGCCCCCGCGGGCAGCCGCACGTCGAGGTTCCCGATCACGATGTCGGACTCGATCGTCACCTCACCGGTGACGAACCGGGCCCGCCGCATGTCGAGATGCGCGTTGCCGAACCACGACCGCAGGACGATCCGCGGCGGGACCAGCCACTCGCCCCACCGGCGCTGGTCACCGCCGGTGCCGACCAGCTCGAGCACGTCCCGCACGGGTACGGTGTCGGCCGCTCCGGGCAGGTCGGCCACGGTCCGGTTCAGGTCGGCCCGGGTGACGGCGGCCGACACCTGCGCGAGCCGCCCGGCCAGCTCGGCGCCGTCGAGCCGCCCGTCGAGGTGATGGCGGTCCAGCAGCGCGCCCACGTGCTCGCGTTCCGCGTGCGAGACGCGGAGGTCACGGGGGGGCGACCGGGCCCTCGTGTGTGTCCATGGCCCCGACGGTAGGGATTCCCGCGGCCCCCTACGCCGGGGTTTCCCCGGATGCACCCCCGGGATGTCATGGCGGTCCGGGGAGCGCCCGGGCGCTGATCCCCGGTACGTCCCCGGGGGCGGCCGGAGCCACGGCTAGGGTGATCCTCGGGCGCGATCCCCCCTCGCCTGCAGCGCAGCAGCCGGGCCGCACACGTCCGGAGACGTCCACCGGCGGCGTCCCGGTGCCGGGCCACGGATCCACCCGAGACGGCAGTCGCACCACCGACGAGGAGAGCGATGACCAGCACCACGCCCACGACCCTGCGCCCCGGGCTCTGCTCGGTGACCCTGCGCGAGCACTCCCGCGCGGACGTCGTGGAGCTGGCCCGGCGCAACGGGCTCGCCGCGATCGAGTGGGGCGCCGACCGGCACGTCCGGCCGGACGACCCGGCCGCCGTCGCCGACGCCGTCGAGCGCTGCCGCGACGCGGGGGTCGCGATCGCCTCCTACGGCACCTACCTGCGGCTCGGCTCCGGCGAGGATCCCGGCCCCGTGGTGTCCGCGGCCCGAGCGCTGGGCGCGCCCCGGTTGCGGGTCTGGGCCGGCACCGTCGGCTCGGCGGAGGCCGGTCCCGAGGACCGGGCCCGGGTCGCGGCCGCGGGGCGGGAGGTCGCCGACCGCGCCGCCGGGCAGGGGCTGACCGTCGGGCTGGAGTTCCACGGGAACACGCTCACCGACACCACGGCGTCGACCCTGGAGCTGCTCGAGCGGATCGACCGGCCCGGTGTGCTGGGCACCTACTGGCAGCCGCCGGTGGGCCTGCCCGCCGACGCGGCGCTGGCCGGTCTCGACGAGGTGCGCCGGCACCTGGTGGGCGTGCACGCGTTCTCCTGGTGGCCCGCGACGGAGCGGCTGCCGCTCTCGGCGCGCCGGGACCTGTGGGACGAGGTGGCCCGCCGGTTGCACGGGGAGCCGTTCGACGTCCTGCTCGAGTTCGTCGCCGGCGACGCCCCGGACCGGCTCGCCGAGGACGCCGCGGAGCTGCGCGCCCTGCTCACCACCCCGGGCGGTGCCCCGACCGCTCCGTGACCGGTCAACCGGCCGGGTCGGCCGGGCCGGGACCGCTGCTATCCTGCGCCGGAACGGCATCCGTTCGGCGATGGGACCAGCGAGCAGTCGGGAGAGAGGTTCCGTGACGGACCCCTCCGGCGACGAGGTGGAGACCACGGGGCGCCGCAAGACGGCGACCATCGTCGACGTCGCCCGTCAGGCGGCGGTGTCGACCGCGACCGTGTCCCGGGTGCTGAACGGCAACTACCCGGTGGCGGCAGGCACCCGGGACCGGGTCCTGCACGCGGTCGACGACCTCGGCTACGCGGCCAACGCCAACGCCAGGGCACTGGTCCGTGCGGGCTCGCGCACCATCGGCGTCGTCATCCTCGAGATCGTCGACCCCTTCTTCGGCTACATCCTGCGCGGGGTCGAGCGGGCGACGACGTCCTCGAACCGGGTGGCCATGGTCGCGTCCACCGGCGGCGACCCCGAGCGCAAGATCGAGCTCCTCGACCGGATGACCGAGCAGCGGGCCGACGCGGTGATCCTGGTGGGCGGCTCCCACTCCGATCGCTCCTACCAGCGGCGCCTCGCCGACCGCGCACGCACGCTCGACCGGATGGGCAGCGTGCTGGTGCTCTGCGGGCACCCGCCGATGCCCTCGACGATCCCCGCCCGCTGCGCGACCTACGACAACGAGGGCGGGGCGTTCGCCGCGACGGAGCACCTGCTCGCGCACGGCCACCGGCACATCGTCCATCTCGCCGGGCCGTCCGGACTCTCGACCAGCGACGACCGCGTCGACGGCTACCGGCGGGCGCTGCGCGCGCGCGGCGTCGAACCCATCCGCGACCTCGTCCGGCCCGGCCGGTACAACCGCGTCTCCGGCTACCACCGGACACAGGCGATGCTGGCCGAGGGCCTGCACTTCACCGCGGTCTTCGCCGGGAACGACGGTGTCGCGGCCGGGGTGTACGACGCGCTCGACGAGGCCGGCCTCTCCGTCCCGGGCGACGTGTCGATCGTCGGGTACGACGACACCCCGGAGTCCACGGAGCTGCGGCCCCGGCTGACGACCGTGCACGTGCCGCTGGAGGAGATGGGCCGGGAGGCGGTCCGGGTCGCGACCGAGTCCGCGGACTCCTACTCCCGCCAGCAGTCCGGGACGGTCATGCTCGGCACCTATCTCGTCCCCCGCGACTCCGTCGCGGCGCCCCGCAGCGGCTGACCGGACGCCCGTACCGTCCAGCGGTCCGGGCCGCCGCGCAGGTCGGTGACGGTCAGCGGGCCGGCGTCGATCCGCCAGAACCCGGCGGGCGGGGCGCCGAGCACCAGGACGACCGCGGCCCGTGCCACCGCCGGCCCGCAGACGGCCACGGTGTGGCCGCCGCCGGCTCCCCCGAGCCAGCCGGACACCCGTTCCAGCAGGTCGAGCAGCGACTCGCCGCCGTGCGGCGCGGCCGCGGGATCGTCGAGCCAGCTCCGCAACCCCGCCGGTTCGGCGGCGGCCACCGCGCCGAGGGTCCGGCCGGACCAGCGTCCCGCGTCCCAGTCGCGCAGGTCCCGGTCCGGGGACCCGTCCCGGCCGAGCGCGGCGCAGGTGGACGCCGAGGCCGGGTCCGGCGCGTGCCGGTGACGGTCCGCACGCAGCGGGGGCGACGCGGCGAGATCCGCGACGGCGCCGGGGGCCGCCGGCTCACCGGCCGGGAACGCCGCGACCCGCGTCCCGGCGGTCGCCGCGTGCACGACGAACGTGATCCGCGCGGACCCCCGGTTCACTTGACCCGGCACCGATCCGGGAGCACCATTTCTCTGCGCATCTCTTCAGATGTACACCCTTTGACCTCCGGAGCGACAGCGATGACCCAGGCCGCACCCACCCCGATCAGCGGAGGCGTCCCCGCACCCGTCCCGCTGCGCGAGATCGCACCGTGGGCGGTGTTCGGGGGTGTCGCCCTGCTGGCGCTGCTCTACCTGGTGGGCATGGACCAGGGCGTGACGACGCTGGTGCCCGGCGAGCTGATCCACGAGTTCGTCCACGACGGCCGGCACCTGCTCGGCTTCCCCTGCCACTGATCGGGGTCGGGTGATGGTCGTACGGAACCTGCTGGTCCGGGGCATGCTCGCGGGCCTCGTCGCCGGGCTCGCCGGCTTCCTGTTCGCCCGCCTGGTCGGTGAGCCCGCGCTGGACGGCGGCATCGCCTTCGAGGACGCGATGGCGCACGCCGCGGGAGCCCACGAGCACGAGGAGCTGGTGAGCCGGGGGGTCCAGGCGAACGCCGGGCTCGGGGTCGCCTACGTCGTCTACGGCGTCGCGATCGGCGGTATCGTCGCGCTCGTCGTCGCCGGGGCGCGGGGGCGGCTGGGCCCGGCCGGGTCGCGGGCGACGGCCGTGGTCGTCACCCTGCTCGGCTTCGTCTCGGCGGTGCTGCTGCCGCTGCTGAAGTATCCGGCCAATCCCCCGGCCTCGACCGAGGACGAGACCATCGGTTCGCGCACCGGGCTGTTCCTGGTGTTCGTCGCGATCTCGGTGGCGCTGGTGGTCGTCGCCGTCGTCGTCGCCCGCCGGCTCGCGGTCACGCTCGGCTGGTGGAACGCCGGGGTCGCGGCCGGAGCCGGGTACGTCGTGCTGCTCCTCGTCGTCGGCGCACTGATGCCGGCGGTCGCCGAGACCCCCGGCGACTTCCCGGCGACCGTGCTCTACGACTTCCGGATCGCGGCGCTCGGCGCGCAGGCGGTGGTGTGGGGGGTGCTCGCCGTCGTGCTCGGTGCGCTCGTGCACGAGCGCCGGAGCGCCCCGGCCGGGGACCGCACCGCCGTCGGCTGAGGCTACCGAGGCCTCAGACCCGCGGGCGGGGCAGCACCAGCGGGGTCCCGGTCAACGGGTCGGGCAGCACGAGGGCGTCGACCCCGAACACCGACCGGACCAGCTCCTCGGTCACGACCTCGGCCGGCGGCCCCTCGGCGACGATCCGGCCCTCGCGCAGGGCGACGAGATGGTCGGCGTAACGGGCGGCCAGCTCCAGGTCGTGCAGCACCATCACCACCGTCCGCCCCCGTTCGCGGTTGACCCGCCGCAGCAGGTCCAGGACGTCGAGCTGGTGGGCCAGGTCCAGGAAGGTGGTGGGCTCGTCGAGCAGCATCGTCTCCGGCGACTGGGCCAGGACCAGCGCGATCCAGGCGCGCTGGCGCTGGCCGCCGGACAGCTCCGCGACCGGCCGGTCGGCCAGGCCGGCGAGGTCCGTCGCCGCCAGCGCGTCCGCCACGGCCGTCTCGTCGTCGGCCGACCACTGGCGGAACCAGCGCTGGTGCGGGTGCCGCCCGCGGCCCACGAGGTCGGCCACGGTGATGCCGTCCGGGGCGACCGGCTGCTGCGGCAGCATGCCGAGCCGGCGGGCCAGCTCGGCCGCGGGCCACGAGGTCAGCGCGGTGCCGTCGAGGTGCACCCGGCCGGACCGCGGCCGGAGCAGCCCGGCCAGCCCGCGCAGCAGCGTGGACTTCCCGCAGCCGTTCGGACCGACGATCGCGGTCGTCCGGCCCGGCGGGATCGCGATCGTGGCGTCGTGCACCACGGTCCGCTCCGGCACGTAGGCCAGTCGCAGGTCCTGCCCGGTCAGCGTCATCCGCTCGCTCCGATCCGTTTGCCGCGCACCAGCAGCGCGATGAGTACGGGTGCGCCGACGACCGCTGTCACCACGCCGACCGGCAGCTCGTGCGGCACGAAGGCGGCGCGGGCCACGAGATCGGCCGCGACGACCACGGCGGCGCCCGTCCCGGCCGAGGTGAGCAGGCCGGGGCTGCGCCCGGCGAGTACCCGGCGCACGATCTGCGGCGCGACCAGCGCGACGAACCCGACGGGTCCGGCCGAGGCCGTCACGAGCGCGGAGAGACCGATCGCGGCCGCGAGCAGCACGATCCGGGCCCGCCCGATCCGCGGGGACAGCACGCGGGCCAGGTCGTCCCCCAGCTCCAGCAGGTGCAGCCGGCGCACCGACGCGAGCGCCACCGGCAGCAGCACCGCCAGCCCGGCCGCGACCGGCAGGAGATCCGGCCACGACCGCCCGGACAGGCTCCCGACCAGCCAGATCGCCGCCGCGTAGGCCGCGTTCACATCGGCCCGCCCGAGCAGGAACGTCGCCGCGGAGGTCAGCATGGCCGCGATCCCGATGCCGACGAGGACCAGCCGGTAGCCGGAGTACCCGTTCCGCCAGGCGACCGCGTACACCGCGACGGCGGCGACCGCGGCCCCGGCGAGCGCACCGCCGGTCACCCCGGCCGACGACGCGCCGAACCCGATGATCATCACGACCGCCCCCGCGGAGGCACCCGCGTTCACCCCGATGACGTCCGGGCTGACCAGCGGGTTCCCCGCGAGCCGCTGCAGTACGGCGCCCGCGACGCCGAACGCCGCGCCCACCGCGATGCCGACCAGCGCGCGCGGCAGACGATGGGTCACGACGACGTCGTAGGTGATCAGGGTGCCGTGTCCGGCCAGGGTGTCGAGCACCGTGCCGAGCGGTAGCGGGTACTCGCCGATCGTCACCGCGGCCAGCCCGACGGCGACAGCGACCACCCACACCACCGTGCCGAGGACGAGACCACGGACCCCCAGCCGGGCCGAGACCGGTCCGGTGCGGACCAGGAACGTCCGCGTCACAGCGCCGACACCGTCCGTGTCCGGACCAGGTGGAGGAACACCGGCCCGCCGAGCAGCGCCGCGGTGACCCCGATCTGGATCTCCTCCGGCGCGATCACGATCCGGCCGGCGACGTCGGCCAGCAGCACCAGACCCATCGCCAGCAGCGCGGAGAGCGGCAGCACCCACCGGTGTGCGGTGCCCACCAGCGTCCGGGCGGCGTGCGGGGCGACCAGCCCGACGAACGCGACCGGCCCGGCCAGCGCCGTCGCCGTCCCGGCGAGCACGACCACGGCGGCCAGGCCGGTGACCCGGGTGACGCCCGGACGCGCGCCGAGGCCGCGCGCGGTGTCCTCCCCCAGCGCGACGGCGTCGAGCCGGCGCGTCAGCGCCACCGCCAGCACGAGCCCGGCCAGGACGAACGGCAGCGCCTGCAGCACGGTGGTCAGCTCGGCACGGGCCAGCGATCCGATCACCCAGTACCGGTAGCGCGCGAACAGTTCCCGGTCGAGCAGGACGAACGCCGACGTCAGGGCGGTGAGCAGGGCCGAGACCGCGGCACCGGCCAGTGCCAGCTTCACCGGCGTCGCGCCGTCACGGCCGGACCCGCCGACGGCGTACACCGCGGCCGCGGCGACCGCTCCCCCGGCGAACCCGAACCACACGTGCCCGGCCAGCGAGCCGATGCCGGCCGTGGACATCACCAGGATCATCGCCGCGGCGGCCCCGGCGTTGACCCCCAGCGTCCCCGGACCGGCCAGCGGATTGCGGGTGACCCCCTGGGCTACGGCGCCGGCGAGGCCGAGGCACCCACCGGCCAGCAGGCCGGCCAGCGTGCGCGGGATCCGCACGTGCCGCACGACGAAGTCCGCCTGATCTCCGGAGAAGCGCAGCATCCCGTCTGCCAGCTCACCCCAGGACAGCGGCCGGGCCCCGACCTTCATCGACAGCACCGTCGCGACGAGGACCAGCGACACCGCGGCGGGCAGCGCCCACGCCGTCGTGGCCCGGGTCCGGAACCGGGCCGGCGCCGTGGCGGTCACTCCGGATGGACCAGGTCCGCGACGCGCTTCGCGGCGAACGGGGCCCGGATCCCCGCCGCGCGGTCGGCGAACAGGAACGGGAACACCCGCCCGGAGCGCACGGCCGCACTGCCGGCCAGCGCCGGGTCGGTGCGGATCTGCTGCACGTCGGCCTCGCCGTCGGCCTCCGTGGTCGTCGCGTCGCAGCAGGTGGAGGTGAGGATGACGTCCGGGTTCCTGGCGATCAGCTCCTCCTTGGACACCGCGACGTGGCGGCGCCCGGTGAGGTCGCCGAACGCGTTCTGCGCACCGGCCATCTCCAGCACCCGGCTGCCGAAGTCGATGCCGGACGCGACGCGGTAACTGCCGTCGTCGTCGTTGATCAGGATCGCCACCCGCGGGCGCGGCAGATCCGCCGTCCGCTGCTGGACCGCGGTCACCCGGGTCTGCAGGTCGGCGACCAGCTCGTCGGCCCGCCCGGAGGTGCCCAGCACCCGGCCGAGCGAGCGGAGGTCGTCGTAGACCGTGTCCATCGAGACCCGGGCCGGGTCGATCGCCTCGTCGGACAGGCCGTCCGCCGAGGGGCACAGCGGCGCGTTGACCCAGGTCCGCACGCCGAGCGCGCCCAGGTCGGCGCGGGTGCTGACCGACTCGTCGCCGGTCGCGGAGAAGACGTTGTTGTACCCGGCCAGTACGAAGTCGGGGTTCGTCGCGAGCAGCGCCTCCCGCTGCGGCAGGTCCGGCTGGTACGGCACCGCGGCCTGGGCACCGGCGTACGGCTCGAGCACCTGCGCGTCGAGGAACGCGGTGCCGACCAGCCGGTCCGACGCGCCCAGCGCGTGCACCATCTCGATCGCGGGCTGGTAGAGCGCGTAGATCCGCTGCGGCGGGGACGGGACCGTCACCTCGATCCCGCAGTTCACCTCGGTGACCCCGGGGCCGGACGGGGCGGCGTCCGGGGCCGGCGGGCCACCGCAGGCCGACAGGCCGATGGCCAGTGCCGACAGCACGGCGACCGACAGACCCCGGCGGGTGGACCGAACGGACATCGCAGCTCCCAGCGGACGGATACATCGGCAAGATTGACGAGCTGTTCATATGTCATGGACCGCTTCGTGCGCCAGAGTCCGGCTCGTGACGGTGACGCAGACCGCCTGTTGACCGGAATCCGAAATATTGCATATCGTACGTGTCATGCCGATCCCGTCCGAGCGCTCCGGAGCCGCCCGCACCCTGCTACGCGACCAGGCGTTCCGGGCACTGCGGGCCGCGATCGTCGACGGGACGCTGCGCCCCGGCGAGCGGCTGCACGACGCGGAGATCTGCGACTGGCTCGCCGTGTCCCGCACGCCGGTGCGCGAGGCACTGGCCCGGCTGGAGCAGATCGGCCTGGTCACGGTGCGGCCGGGCAGTTCCACCACGGTCAGCGAGCTGGACGTCCGCAGCACCGTGGAGGCCCAGACCGTCGCCGCGGCGATGCACGAGCTGGCGGCCCGGGCCGCCGTCCCGGGCCTCGTGGCCGCGGATCTCGACACGATGACCGTGGCGAACCGGGAGTTCGCCGCCGCGCTGGCCGTCGCCGACGTGGACGCCGCGATCGCCGCCGACGACGCGTTCCACGGCGTGTTCGTGCGGGTCGCCAGCAACCGCAGGGCGACCGCGGTGCTCGACGACGTGACCCCGCTGCTGCGGCGGATGGAACGAGTCCGCTTCGCCTCGCTCACTGGGCGGTCGTCGGTCGCCCAGCACGACCGGATCGTCGGACTCGCCCGGGCCGGTGACGCCGAGGGCGCTGCCCGGGCCACCCGGGACAACTGGATGACGCTGCGACCCGACCAGGAGTGACCATGTCGTTGGACGACTTCGAGCGCTACCCGCTGCTCTTCGGCCCCAGCCCGGTGCACCGGCTCGACCGGCTCACCACGCACCTGGGTGGAGCGCAGATCTGGGCCAAGCGCGAGGACTGCAACTCCGGGCTCGCCTTCGGCGGCAACAAGACCCGCAAGCTGGAGTACATCGTCCCCGACGTGCTGGCCTCCGGCGCCGACACGCTCGTCTCGATCGGCGGCTACCAGTCCAACCACACCCGCCAGGTCGCCGCGGTCGCCGCCAAGCTGGGCCTGCGGGCGCGGCTGGTGCAGGAGAAGTGGGTGGACTGGCCGGACCCGGCGAGCGCCACGGTCGGCAACATCCTGCTGTCCCGGATCATGGGCGCCGACGTCCGGCTCGGCCCGGCCGGTTTCGACATCGGGATCCGGGCCTCGTGGGAGGACGCCATGGCCGAGGTCCGCGCCGCGGGCGGTGTCCCCTACGGCATCCCGGCCGGGGCCTCGGAGCACCGCCTCGGCGGGCTCGGATTCGCGAACTGGGCCGGAGAGGTGGCCACGCAGGAGGCCGAGCTGGGGGTCTTCTTCGACACGATCGTCGTCTGCACCGTGACCGGCTCGACGCACGCCGGGATGATCGCCGGCTTCGCCGGGCAGGACCGCCCGCGCCGGGTGATCGGCATCGACGCCTCCGCGACCCTCGACCGGACCCGCGAGCAGGTGGCCCGGATCGCCCGGCACACGGCGCAGCTGATCGGCCTCGGCCGGGACCTGCGCGACGAGGAGATCGTGGTGCGCGACGGCTGGGCCGGGGACCGGTACAGTCCACCGTGGACGCGATCCGGCTCTCCGGCGAGCTGGAGGGGATGATCATCGACCCGGTCTACGAGGGGAAGTCGATGGCCGGACTGGTCGACCTCGTGCGCTCCGGGGAGATCGACCGGGACTCGACGGTGCTCTACGCCCACCTCGGCGGGCAACCCGCGCTGAACGCCTACGCGGGGGCACTGACCTGAGCGGCCCGGGCACGACCGTCGCGCGTCCTCCCCGTCCGGTGCGCGGCACGGAATCCCTGCCGAGGTGCACGTGAGCGAGCTCCGGGGCTCGACAGCGCCCCGTCACGTGCATCTCGGCGCGTCGGCACCCGGGTGCACGGAGCGGGAGCGTGCGATTGGGAGCGGGGTCGCGCGGAGGGGCACGGGCGTGAAACACGGCTGCGCCGGGCCGAGGACGATGGCACCGTCGCGCCATGGATCGGCAGGGTGTGGGGCCCCCGTCTCCGTGCGCCGGGTCGGGCTCGCCGGCGGCCTGCTGATGGCGGCGACGTTCGGCATGGTCCGCTATGCCCACGGGCTCACGCTCCCGGGCGTCCGGGCCGAGTTCGCCCTGTCCGACGGCGCGCTCGGTCTCGTCGGGGCCGGCACCTTCGGCGGGTTCCTGCTGGCGCTCCTGGTGTCCACTCCCCTTGCGGCGAGACTGGGCCCGCGCGCGCCGACGACGGTCGGTGGTGTCTGCGCCACCGTCGGCTGCACCGCCGTCGCCCTCGCGCCGGGCACGACGGTGCTCGCGATCGGTGCGCTGGTCGCGGGCAGCGCCGCGGGATAGGTGTGGGCGCCCTACACCGAGATGGCGACGAGAGTGGCCGGCGACGCGGACCGGCCCGGGCTGCTGGCCACGATCACCACCGGGGCCGCCGTCGGCCTGGTCGGCGTGGGCCTCCTGGCGCTGGCCGTCTCGACCTGGTCGTGGCGCTGGGTCTGGACGGGCACCGCCGTGCTCGCCGCCGCGGCGACGGCGTTGAACCTGCGCTGGGCGCCTGCGCTCGCCCCGGCCCCGGACCGGCGGGCCCGGTGGACCCCGCCGGTCCGGTTCGCTCCCGCGCTCGGGTTCGCGTTCGCGTTGTTCGTCGGCGCGACCGCCTACCTCACCTACGCGACCGACGCCGCCGCCCGGGGCGGGCTCGGCGGGGCGGCGGGCCCGCTCGTGTTCGTGCTGGTGGGCCTCACCGGGCTGGCCGGGCTGCGGACGGGTCCGCTCACCCGGCGCGTCGGGCCCGCACGGGTCGCCGTGCTCGCCCTGCTCCTCCTCGGCGCCGCACTCGCGCTGCTGGCACTGGGCTCGCGGGCGCTGCCGGTCGTCCTCGGGTCGGCGGTCGCTTTCGGTGCCGCCAACACCGTCGGGTCGGCGGCACTCGCGATCTGGGTCGCCCGGATCGCACCGGAGCAGCCGTCCGGTGCGCTCGCGGTCGCGCTCCTGGTCGGCTCCGTGGGCGCGATCGGCACCCCGGCCGCGATCGGGCTGCTCGTCGCCCGCACCGGTCCGGTGGCGCCGCTGCTCGGGGTAGCGGTGTTCTGCGTGGTGGTCGCGGTGACCGCCGTCCCGGCCGGGCGGTCGACGCCGGCCCGGGCCTGATGTGACCCGGACCTCCGCGGCGAGGCGGCCCGGATGCGTGCCGGTGCTCCGCAGATCGCGATCGACGGGGTAGCATGGTCGACGATCCCGTTGCGCTGTGTCCGGCCAGCCCGGCACACGTGGCGGGTCGCGGACGTCGACGTCGGACCGTGGCTCTTCGCAGTAGCCGGGCCGCCGATCTCCGCGACACCGATCCCCCGCCGGCCGGGCCGTGGCGCGGGAGGGCCGTCCGGCCCCGCGCACCGCGGTCGTGAACGGGCGGGCGTGGCCCCGCGCGGGGCCGCACCCGCCGGCCGGCACCCATCGGACGTCCGAGGAGAAGTACGTGGCTCGACGAGGCCGGTCCCGCCAGGGGGCCAGCCAGGGCACCGCGCAGCGCCGCGACCGTGGTCGCGGCCCGAGCCGGGGCACCGACGTCATGTCGGTGCTGACCGGCGCGGCACGCGAGGTGCGGACCGCGCTGCGGAACGGCCGGGTCACCCCGGCGACCCGCACCAAGTTCCAGACCGTGGCCCTGTTGCTGCGCGACGAGCGCGCCCGCGCCCGCGAGCACACCAACGAGTCCAAGCGCACCGAGAAGCTGCAGCGGCTCGACGAGATCGCCAAGTCCCTCGCGATGGACGCGGTCCGCGACGCCGGGCTGCTGGCGCTGCTCTCCGAGGACGCGGTCGTCTCCGACCAGGCGCGCTCGCTCAAGCGGGAGATGCTGCGCTCGGCCGGCATCGAGGTCGCCCCCGAGGAGGCACCGCCGGTCGAGGTGGTCCCCGAGGTCCCGGCGAAGCCGCGTGTGATCCCGCAGTCGGTGGTCTCCCGGCAGATGGCGAACCCGTTCCTCGCCCCGGACTTCTCCGCCGCCCCCCGCAGCGCACCCCGCCCGACGCCGCTGACCAGCTGGGAGCTGCTCGGCCCGCTGCTGCGCTCGTTCGAACGGGCCGGCGCCGGTGCGACCGCCTGCATGGACCTGCCCGAGCCGACGCAGCGCCCGGTCCCCGGTGACCGCGAGCTGATGCCGCACCAGGGCCAGCTCGTCGCCGCCACCGAGGCCGGGCACCGCACCTTCCTGCTCGCCGACGAGCCCGGTCTGGGCAAGACCGCGCAGGCACTGCTGTCCGCAGAGGCCGCGCACGCGTACCCGCTGCTGGTCGTGGTACCGAACGTGGTCAAGACGAACTGGGTGCGCGAGGCCGCACAGTGGACGCCACGGCGCGCGGCCACCGCGATCCAGGGCAACGGCGACTCGGTCGACGGGTTCGCCGACATCGTCGTCGTCAACTACGAGGTGCTCGACCGCCACATCGGCTGGCTCGGCGACTTCGGGTTCCGCGGGATGGTCGTCGACGAGGCGCACTTCATCAAGAACAAGACCTCGCAGCGGTCCCGGCACGTGCTGGAGATCGCCGACCGGATCCGGGCGTTCACCCAGCGGCCGCTGATGATGGCGCTGACCGGGACGCCGCTGATCAACGACGTCGAGGACTTCCTGGCGATCTGGCAGTTCCTCGGCTGGATCGACGCGACGAAGCCCCGTGCGGACCTGCTCGACGCGCTGACCTCGACCGGCATGAGCCCCGCCGATCCCGGGTTCGAGCGGGCGGCCCGCCGGTGCGTGGTCGACATGGGCATCGTCCGGCGGCGCAAGATCGACGTGGCCGCCGACATCCCGGCCCGCCGGGTCGCGGACCTCCCCGTCGAGCTGGACGGCCCGGCCGGTCGCTCGATCCGGGCCGCGGAGCGGGCGCTGGCCCGCCGGATGGTGATGCGCTACAACGACGCGCTCGCCGCCCGGCGCTCCGGCGCACCGGCCGAGGGCATCGACCACGGACTCGTCCGCGACGTCGCGCGCTGGGAGCAGAAGGACGCCGCAGAGGCCGGCACCGGCGACAACGTGTTCACGATGATGCGCCGCCTCGGCCGGGCCAAGGCTGGGCTCGCCGCGGACTACGCCATGCAGATCGCGCGCAGCGCCGGCAAGGTCGTGTTCTTCGCCAAGCACGTCGACGTCATGGACACCGCCGAGCAGGCGTTCGCCAAGAACGGCGTCCGGTTCTCCTCGATCCGGGGCGACCAGACGCCCGCGGTCCGCCAGCGCAACATCGACGCCTTCGTCGAGGATCCGGGCGTCGCCGTCGCGGTCTGCTCGCTGACCGCCGCCGGCGTGGGGCTGAACCTGCAGGTCGCGTCGAACATCGTGCTCGCCGAGCTGTCGTGGACCGCCGCCGAGCAGACCCAGGCGATCGACCGCAGCCACCGCATCGGGCAGGACGAGCCGGTCACCGCGTGGCGGATCCTCGCCGCCCAGACGATCGACGCCCGGATCGCCGGCCTGATCGACAGCAAGGCCGGGCTCGCCGCGGCCGCGCTGGACGGCGCCGACGACGTCTCCGGTACGTCGGCCGACGTGCAGTGGGAGGCGCTGGTCGCGCTCCTGACCGAGGCACTGGAGGCGGATCTCGCCGCCTGAGCGCCGGACCGGTCAGCGGCCGACGGCAGCCGGGGTGCCGAACCAGCGGCGGACCGCGGCCCGCAGTCCGTCGGCGTCGGCGGCCGGATCACCGGCCCAGGCCACGTACTGGTCGGGGCGCACCAGGATCGCCCCCGGCCGGGACCGTTCCGCGGGCAGCCGCAGGAGTTCGATCCGGTCGTCCTCCGCGACGGCGGACCCGACCGGTGTGTGGTCCAGCAGCAGCGCCCGGCCGGCGGCGAGCGCGGCCGTCGCCTCCGGTGGCGGATCGGCCAGCAGCCGTCCCACCGACGGGTGCGCGTCGGCACCCACGCCCATGTCGTAGCGCAGGTCGGTACCGGCGCTCAGCCCGGCGAGCCGGGCGAGCGTCGCGTCGTCGGCGAGCAGTTCGGTGAACAGCTCGCGCAGCGCGGTGACCTCGGGCCCGGGCATCAGCAGCGCGCTCAGCGCGCCCGCGTGCAGCAGCACCCGGCGGGCGGCGGCCCGGCGTTCGGTGTCGTAGCTGTCCAGGAGATCGCCGCCGGAGTCGCCGCGCACGACCGCGCGAGCTTCCAGCCCAGGTTCACCGCGTCCTGCATGCCGAGGTTGAGCCCCTGACCACCGGCCGTGTCAACGTGCGCCGCGTCGCCCAGCAGCAGCACCCGGCCGTCCCGGAACCGCTCGGCGTGCCGGTTGTTGCCGCCCTCGATCCGGCGCAGCGCGTGCGGGCCCGCACCGTCGGGTGCCTCGAACGCGACGTCGGCGCCGAGCACCCGGGCCACGCTCGCGCGCAGCTCGTCCAGGGACATGGTCGTCGCGGACGGCGGGCGGTCCCACTCGACGGCCGTCAGCAGCGGGTCCCGGCCCGGCAGCGGCGCCCAGGTCACGCCGCCACGGTCGGTCCGCACCCCGGCGAACGGGGCCAGCGTGCCGAACCCGGGGACGACGAGCCCCCCGCTCGCCGGCTCCAGCTGCTCCGGCCGGACCCGGACGGCGCCGATCCGCGTGGTGGAGCGGTCCTGGCTCACCCCGGGGAAGGCGATCCCGCAGATCCGGCGCACCGTGCTGCGCCCGCCGTCGGCACCCACCAGGTATCCGGCGTCGATCCGGTAGCGGCCGTCGGGGC
The DNA here is from genome assembly GCF_001698125.1 of Pseudonocardia sp. HH130630-07. Classification (NCBI taxonomy): domain Bacteria; kingdom Bacillati; phylum Actinomycetota; class Actinomycetes; order Pseudonocardiales; family Pseudonocardiaceae; genus Pseudonocardia; species Pseudonocardia sp. HH130630-07. Next base: position 5,824,105 of record NZ_CP013854.1, read on the forward strand.
CGTCCACCTCGACGGCGACCCCGTCGGCACCGTGCCGGACGTCGACCAGCTCGTGCCCCCACCGGATCTCCGCACCGAGCTCGGCGGCCCGGTCGGCCAGCACCGCCGCGATCCGGGGCTGGCCGACCGGGACGACCCGCAGCGGGTTGTCGGCGAGCCGGACCAGCTCCAGCGGCATCCCGGCGAAGGTGTATCCGGGCACCGGCGGGACCGGACGGTCGTCACCGGTGAGCCGGGCGACGAGCCCGCGCCGTTCCAGGACCGTGACGACCTGCCCGACCAGCCCGTTGGCCTTCGGTTCGGGATCCGGTCCCGGTGCCCGGTCCAGCACCACCGGACGGCAGCCGGCCAGCGCGAGCTCGCAGGCGAGCATCAGCCCGTTCGGGCCGGCTCCGGCGACCACGACATCGGCATCGGCACCGGTCATGACTCCCCCTCGGGACCGGACGGTCGGCGACCCGGCTCCTCGAGCCCGGCGGTGAGCCGTTCGAGCGCGTCCCGCAGCACGGGACCGAGCGGCACCGGACGGTCCGAGCCCAGGCAGTGCGTGATCGCGACGTCGACGGCGGCCTCCACCGCGGCCGCGACGAGGTGCGGGTAGGTGTCGCGCGCCGGATCGGTCCCGCTGAGCGACCCGATCGCCGCGGCGAACCCGTCGCGGGCGGCGGCGCTCGCCCGGGCCAGCTCACCCTGCAGCGCGGGCTCGGCCAGCATCAGCCGGATCGCGGCGGCCCGTCCGGGGTCCGGCGCGGAGCGGTCCGCGGCCCCGGGTGCGAACTCGGCCACCGCCGCGTCGACCAGCGCGGGACGCAACGGCGTGCCGGCCGGCAGCGCAGCCAGCGTCTCGGCCACCCGGACCATCCGGTCGGCGTGCCGCCCGGAGATCGCCGCGGCCTTGGTCGGGAAGTAGTTCCGGAACGTCCGCGGCGCCACCCCGGCCCGGTCCGCGATGTCGTCGACGGTGACGGCGGACCAGCCGCGTTCGGTGACCAGTTCGACCGCCGCGAGGCTCAGTGCGTCCCGGGTCGCGCGCTTCTTGCGCTCCCGCAGGGTCGGTTCGGGTACTCGCTCCACGGACCGGACCGTACAAGAAAATGCCGGATCGGCAAATATGCCGATCCGGCATTCAGAGGTGCACCGCCGCCGTCAGCCGGCAGGTGGGGTGTAGAACTGCAGGTCGTTGCCCTCGGTGTCGCGGAACGGGAAGATCCGCCCCCACGAGTGCTCGCTGATCTCGCCCTGGACGTGCCCGCCGCGCCGGGACAGGTCGTCGAGGGCGTCCTCGATGCTGGTCTCCGGGCGGAAGGAGATGACGGCGCCGCCGTGGTCGGCCAGCTCCGCGGTCTCGCGGCCGTTGAGCCCGATCGTCAGACCGCCCGCGTCGAACTCGGTCCAGTCCGGGCTCTCCATGGTCAGGTCCAGCCCGAGGACGTCCCGGTAGAACGCCGTCGCCCGCGCCATGTCGGTGACGGGTACCCAGACCGCGGCCACGTGCTCAGCCATGTGCTCTCTCCATCCTCCGGCCACCGGTTGTCAGGAGATGGCTACCCCCGCCCGGAGGGGTGAAACGGAGCCGGGCGGGGGCGCCGGATCACTCCCAGCAGACCGTGGGGCCACCGGACTTGCGCACCATCCACACCGACAGGAAGGTCTGCGCCGCCATCACACCGATGCGCTGCTCGCGACCCTTGTAGGTGTTCTCCGCCGCCGGGCCCTCCAGCGGGCCGAGGTAGGTACGGCCGTCGGTGGACCTCGCCTGCATGGCGAGCTGCGCCTCGTTGTGCAGAGCCTCCCACTCGCTCGCCGGGACCGACGCCTCACCGTCGAGCCCGTACAGGGAGACCAGGGCGTCGAAGTTGCCGAAGTAGAACGGGAAGCCGGCCGGGGAGCCCCAGTCGTTGCCCTCCGGGTAGAAGACGTCAGGCGCGCCGGGCGTGTAGATCGTCTTCTGTGCACCGGAGGCCGGGTCGTCGAACTTCCGGTCGACCAGCGCCTGGTAGACGAGCGGGATGTTGTGCTGGGCGGCCTTCGGAGCGCACTTCCCGCCCAGGGCGGAGATGGCGCCCTGGTAGAGACTCTGGTCGAACGCCACCATGTAGATCGGGTGGATCAACTGGTGGTTGCGTACGACGCCGTCGTCGTCGATGTTGGAGCCCTGCAACCAGGTCGACGGCTGGATGCCGCTGAGCGGCTCCTGGGCGGCGAGGTCGGCCGGGCGCGCGGCGGCGGCCACGAGCAGTTCGTTGTTGCGCTCCTGCCACCCCGGTGCTCCCGGCGCCTCCGGCAGCATGGCGGCGTTCAGCCCCAGCAGCGCGGCGCTCCAGCTGTTCTCCTCGGACTTGCTGTCACCGGCCTCGCCCCCCTCGACCGGCCGGCCGTCCCGGCCGTTGCTGAAGAGCTTCTCCCGGTCGCCACGGTCGAGGTTCGCGTCCGCGGTGAGGTACATGTCGTCGCCCGAGGTCAGCACGTCGGCCTCGGAGGTCAGCATGGCGACGACGGCGGCACGGTCGGGTTCGGCCAGCTCGTCCCACACCATCCAGGCCGCCGCGCCGCCGTAGTAGGCCCACAGGGCGGACTGCCACTGCTTGCCCCAGGCGTCGGGCTCACTGCTGTTCGCCCGGTGCTGCGTGGCCAGGGCCCGCACGAGCGAGACCACCCGGCCGGTCGCCTCCTCCACCGGCAGGTCCTTCGGGTCGTACACGTCGAGGCTGAGCGCGGTCGCGACGGTCATCGCCGTCATCGCGGGGTAGCGGACGTTCGCTTCCTTGTTGCCGCCGAGGTCCACGGGGGCGTCGGCCTCCGCGGCCGGGTAGGTCTCGTCGAACCACGGTCCGGCGAGGTAGCGGGAACTGCCCTGCAGGATCTGCAGGACGCGCCGGCTCTGCTCGTCGTCGGCCGAGTAGGAGCCGAGGACGTCCGCACCGATCGGGGTGACCTGCTGCGCCGGATCGTCCGGGGATGCCTGCGCCGCGCACGCAGTCACCACCACCACGGTCACGACGGCGCCGGCCGTTCTGAGAAGCCGGGGAATTCGCATCTGCACTCCGATCGGGGACCACGGGATCTTGCCCACGCACAGTCGATGCCATACCGATCGTTGTGTCAACAACTTCTTTCGTGGATCCGCGTCACCCGGCCGGCATGTGCCGCCCGAACCAGTCCACCACCCGGGTCAGGAAGTCGATCTGCGCGGGCCAGGACCGCACCCCGTGTCCCTCCTGCGGGTAGATCACCAGCTCCGACTCGACCCCGTGCGCGCGCAGCGCCCGGTGGAACTCGAGGGCCTGCCCGGGCGGGGTGCAGTTGTCCAGCGCACCTGCCACGTTCAGGCACGGGGTGCGGACGGCGCTGGCGTGCAGCACCGGGCTGCGGGTGTGGGCCCTGGTGCCGTGCTGCTCCGGGTCGGCGTCGAGGAACCGGTTGCCCCAGGCGGCGATGTTGCTGGTGAAGCTCTGGCTCTACCAGTCGGTGACCGGCGAGACCGGGACGGCGGCGGCGAACCGCCGGTCCCGGGTGACCAGCCAGGACGACATGTACCCGCCGTAGCTCCCGCCGATCAGGCCGACCCGGCTGCCGTCGGCGACACCGCGCGCGACGAGCGCGTCGATGCCGGAGAGGTAGTCGTGGGTGTCGGCCCCGCCCATGTCCCCCACCACCAGTCCGGCGAAGTCCTGCCCGCGGCCGCTGCTGCCGCGCGGGTTGGGGTTGAGCACCGCGTACCCGCGCGACACCAGCAGCGGCACCCACTGCGCGCGCATCGACCAGGTCTCGCGGAACGCCCAGATCGGCCCACCGTGGATGTTCACGACCAGCGGGAACGGGCCGTCGCCGCCGGGAGTGCAGAGGATGCCGTCGATCTCGGTGCCGTCGGGGGCGTCCCAGGTGACCGGCCGGGCCGTGCCGCCGACCGAGCGCAGGTGGCCGGTGCCCGGGTGCGCGACCGACGCCAGCACCCGGTCGCCGTCCGGCCCGGACAGGACGACCTGCTGCGGCAGCCCGTAGGACTCCTCGATCGTGCACACCCGGCCGTCGGCGGTGAACGCACCGTCGGGATGGAAGGTGCTGCCGCCGCGCGCGGTCGCGGAGGCGACGACCTCGGTCACGGGGCCGTCGGGGCCGTCGGGGACCGGAAGGACGCCGGCCACCGACTCCAGGCGGCGCAGGCCCAGGTAGCCGAGCCGGGCGTCGTCGATCCACTGCAGCCGGGTCACGTCGACGCCCCGGGTGTCGACCCGCCGGACCGCACCCGACCCGGTGTCGACGAGCAGGAGGTCCCCGGCGACCACCCAGCGGTCGCTGCACACCGCCTCGGCCACCGCGATCCACCGGCCGTCCGGTGAGCCGGCCGGCCACCCGAGCTGCACCGCGCTGCGCAGCAGCGTCCGGACCGAGCCGTCGTCGGCACCGACGACGCTCAGCTCCGCGCCGTACCAGTCGTCCTCGCCCGGGCCGCCGGAGGTGACGGCCACGACCCGGTCCGAGCCGCACCAGCCGGCCTCCCAGCAGTTCAGTCCCTCCGGGGTGAGCCGATCCAGCGCGCCGGTGGCCGGGGTGAACGACCACAGGCTGCGCCACGCCTCGCCGGGTGTCCCGCCCTCGACCCGCGGGGCCCATGCCGGAGCGTCGGCGGACCCGGCGAGATTGACCCCCGAGCCCTGCCCGCCGGACAGCTCGGCACCGAGTCCGGCGACACCGAGCAGGATCCGCCGCCCGTCCGGGGACCAGTGCAGGTACTCGACCGTGCCGGGCACCGGCGGTGTCCCCTCCGCCTCCCCCAGCCGGTCGTCCGCCAGCAGGTGCAGCCCGAACACCCCGGGCTCCGCCCGGTCGGCCAGGAAAGCCAGCGTGTGCCCGTCCGGGGAGAACCGGGCGCCCCGGGCCGAGCACCCGGCCGCCGAGATCCGGCGGAGCGCGCCGTCGTCCGCGGTGAACAGCGCGGTGGGTGCCACCCCGTCGAACCCACCCGGGACGCTCGCGGTCACCACGGTGCGCAGCCCGTCGGCGCTCACGTGCAGCTCACGCAGGTCCGAGGGCCTGCCGAACCCCGGTTCGTGCACCGCACGCAGGTACTCCAGGACCTCCTCGTAGCGGGCCGTGCCGGTCACCGTCGTCCTCGCCGTCATGGGTGCTCCCTCCGTCGGTCCACACTCGCCGGTCACGATCCCCGCCCGGCCGGTCCCGGCTCCACCGCCGGCCGTCGCCGATCTGCCACCGGCGGTGCGACACCCGTCGGACGCCGTCGTCGCGCCCCGTACCGCGGCACCGTCCAGACTGGGGGGATGAGAGCGATCGTCTACCGCGACAAGGGCGACGCCGACGTGCTCCGGCTCGTCGACCGCGACCTCCCCGAACCCGGCCCCGGCGAGGTCCGGGTCCGGATCTCCGTGTCCGGGATCAACCCGACCGACTGGAAGTCCCGCGCGGACACCGGCTCCGTCATGCCCTTCCCCGAGGTCGTCCCGCACCTCGACGGCGCGGGCACGGTCGACGCCGTCGGACCGGGTGTCGACCACGGCCGGGTCGGTGAGCGCGTCTGGTTGTTCATGGCCGCGGCCGGACGGCCGACCGGCACCGCGGCCGAGTTCGCCGTCGTGCCCGCCGAGCTGACCGTGCCGCTGCCCGACGGGGCGGGGTTCGAGCTGGGCGCGGCGCTCGGCGTCCCCGCGCTCACCGCGCACCGTGCCCTCACCGTCGCCGAGGACGGGCCCCGCCGCCTCGGACCGGGCGCGCTGGACGGGAGGGTCGTGCTCGCCGCGGGCGGGGCCGGTGCGGTCGGGCACGCGGCGATCCAGCTCGCCCGCTGGGCCGGGGCCACCGTCGTCAGCACGGTCAGCGGGCCGGACAAGGCGCGGCTGGCCACCGCCGCCGGGGCGCACCACGTGGTCAACTACCGGGAGGGCGACCCCGCGGCGGAGATCCGCGGGATCGCCCCGGACGGCGTCGACATCGTCGCCGAGGTGGCGCTCGGCGCGAACCTCGCACTGGACCTGGCCGTCCTGCGGACCCGCGGCACGATCGCGACCTACGCCAACGACGGTGCCCGCCCGGTCGGGCTGGACGTCCGGCAGAACATGACGCTGAACACGCGTTTCCAGTTCCTGGTGCTCTACACCGTCGGTCCCGGGGCGCTGGCCGCCGGGGCCGCGGACGTCGCCGCCGCGGTGCGGGACGGCGCGCTGCCGGTGGGCGAGGAGCACGGCCTGCCGCTGCTGCGCTTCCCCCTCGACCGCGCCCCGGAGGCGCACCGGGCGGTCGAGGGCGGCGCGGTCGGCAAGGTGCTGGTGGACGTCGCACCGGACGGCCCGGCCCCGGCCTGACCGTCCGGGACGGATGAACAGGTGTCGCGCCCGGGGTCCGGGTTGTTCGACGGGTGACGATCCCGGCCGGACCGGCCCGGGCGCGACCATGACACGGTGACTCTCACCGCGGACGCCGTCGTCGTCGGAGCCGGCGTGATCGGCTCCTCGACGGCCCTCGAACTCTCCCGCGCCGGCCTGCGGGTCGTCGTCGTCGACCGGCTCCCCGGGCCGGGCCAGGGCTCGACGAGCGCGTCGAGCGCCGTCGTCCGGTTCAACTACTCGACGTTCCCCGGGGTCGCCGCGGCGTGGGAGGCCCGGCACTGCTGGGAGTCCTGGCCGGAGCACCTCGGCCTGCCCGCCGGCACCGGCGGGACCGCGCGGTTCCGGCGGACCGGGATGGTCTTCCTCGACGTCGACGTGGCGCCGCGGGACCGGGTGCTGCCGCTGTTCGACCGCGCCGGCGTCCCCTACGAGGTGTGGGACCCCGCCGAGCTGGCGCGCCGGGTGCCCGGACTCGACCCGGGCCGGTTCTGGCCCCCCAGGAGGCTCGACGACGACGCGTTCTGGGCCGACGCCGACGGCCGGATCGGCGGGGTGTGGACCCCGGACGCCGGCTGGATCGACGACCCGATGCGCGCCGCGGTCGACCTCGCCGACGCCGCCAGGGCCGCCGGGGCCAGGTTCGTGTTCCGGGACGGGGTGACGGCCGTGCGCCGGGCCGGCGACCGGGTCGCCGGCGTCGACCTGGCCAGCGGGGAACGGATCGACGCGCCGGTCGTCGTCAACGTCGCCGGGCCGTGGTCGGCACAGCTCAACCGGATCGCCGGGGTCGGTGCCGACTTCTCCGTGACGACCCGGCCGTTGCGCCAGGAGGTGCACGCCGTGTCGACACCCCCCGGTTACGACGACGGCGACCACCCCGGCCCGGTCGTCGCCGACCTGGATCTGGGCACCTACCTGCGCAGCGCCCCCGGCGGCACCTTCTACGTGGGCGGCACCGAACCCGAGTGCGACCCGCTGCAGTGGCTCGACGACCCCGACGACGCCGACCCGAACCCGACCGCGGCGGTGTTCGACGCCCAGGTCACCCGGGCCGCCCGGCGCTTCGGGGAGCTGGCCGTGCCGCCCCGGCCGCGCGGCGTCGCGGGGGTGTACGACGTGTCGACCGACTGGGCCCCGATCTACGACCGGACGGAGCTGGACGGCTTCTACGTCGCCATCGGGACCAGCGGGAACCAGTTCAAGAACGCGCCGGTCGCCGGTCGTTTCCTGGCCGCGATCGTCACGGCCGTGGAGAACGGCCACGACCACGACGCCGATCCGGTCGGGTACCGCGGCGAGCACACCGGGCTCACCGTCGATCTCGGGGCGTTCTCCCGCCGTCGTGAGCTGAACCCGGACTCCAGCGGGACCGTGATGGGCTGAGCCCCCTCACGGACGGGCCGGCGGGCCGATCAGCCGGGCGAGCTTGAGCCCGAGGTGCAGTGCCAGCCGGTCGCCGCCGGAACCGAGGCGCATCCCCGAGATCTCCTCGATCCGGGACAGCCGGTAGTACAGCGTGCCCCGGTGCACGTGCAGCCGGGCCACGCTGGCCCGGGCGTCCCCCGCCTCGTCGAGATAGGTCTCCAGGGTCTCGACGAGCTGGCCGCCGGTGTCGCGTTCCATCAGCGTCCGCAGGCCGGCCGGTACGGCGTCGACCGGCAGCTCGTCGATCGGCAGGTGCACCAGCAGCCGGTAGATGCCCAGCTCCTCGTAGGACACCACGGGACCGAACCCCGGGACGACGTCGGTGACCCGCAGGACGTCCTCGACCGCCGCGGCCGACCGGTGGGCGGCGGGGAGGCCGGCCACGACGGGGCCGATGCCGACCCGCACGTCGTCGCTGTCCAGCGCCCTGGCCAGTGACGACTGCAGCTCCTCGGCGTGCGACCGCACCGTGGCCGCGGGCGGCAGCCTGCGGTCGGCGACGAGCACCGTGCCGTGCCCGCCGGAGCGGCTCATCGCCAGCGGACAGAGCGGGACCAGGTGCCGCACGCCGCGCTGCAGCGCGAGATCCAGCTCGGTCGCGGCACCGTCGACGGCGGCGAGGACCTCCTCCCCGATCCGCACGCCGATCGCGACGACCTGGCCGTCGGCCGGCAGCACGTCGGCCCTGGCCAGCTCGGCGGCGGCGTGCGTGCGGACGGACTCGTTGTCCGACACCAGGTCCCGCAGCAGCTCCCGGTCGCGGCTGTCGCGCAGGCTGCCGAGGAGCTGCTGGCGGTGCAGGAGCTGGCCGGCGGCCGCGGCGGCGTCGGCGGCCAGGCGCAGCTCGCCGTCGGTGAGCGTCCCGGCGTCGTCGATCAGCCACAGGTATCCGAGCAGCTGGCGGTCGCAGCGGATCGGGACGCACGCGCGTCCGAGCATCCCGCGCCCGGGCATCCCCGGGATCCGCACCGGCCCGTCGGAGGTCGCGATGCCCAGGCTCCGCACGTACTCGACGATGTCCGGTGGCCCCTGGCGTTCGAGCACGGACTGGACGCGGTAGTCGTCGACGTCCTCGTCGTGGGCGGTGTGCACGAGCAGCCGGATCTCGGGGTCGTCGATCGCGACGGCGCGGCGCAACCGCGCGGCCAGCCCCTCGGCCACCGCCCGCAGCTCCTCCTGCATGCCTGCCGCCCCTCTCCGCCAGCCACCGTCCGAGGGGTCAGTCTGCCGTGGTGCCGCCCGCTCCGCCGCCGTCGGCGCGGGCCCGGTCATCCGGCGGCCGGCGCCGCGATCCACCGCTCGACGTCGTCGGCGAGCTGGGACAGCGGGACGGAGCCGCTGCCGAGCACCGTGTCGTGGAACCCACGGAGGTCGAATCCCGCTCCGAGCGCGTCCCGGGCGTGCTCGCGCAGCCGGACGATCTCCAGCCGGCCGGTCATGTACGCCAGCGCCTGCCCCGGCATGCTGATGTAGCGGTCGACCTCGGGGACGATCGCGTGACGGTCCAGCGCGGTGTGGTCGACCATGTAGTCGATCGCCCGCTGCCGCGACCAGCCGAAGGCGTGCAGCCCGGTGTCGACGACGAGCCGCGCCGCCCGCCAGGCGTCGAACGAGACCATCCCGAACCGTGCGAGATCGGTGGAGTAGAGACCCATCTCGTCGGCGAGGCGTTCGGTGTAGAGACCCCAGCCCTCGCCGTAGGCGGTGACGTAGGCGAAGCGCCGGTAGGCGGGCAGGCCGCCCAGCTCGCGGGCGACCGCGAACTGCATGTGGTGCCCGGGGACGGTCTCGTGGAAGGTCAGCGACTCGGTCTCGTGCCGGAACCGGGTCCCGGGCGCGGACGTGTTGAGCCAGCACCGCCCCGGGCGGCTGCCGTCACCGGCCGGGGGCTGGTAGTAGCCCAGGGCGGAGGTGGCGGCCTCGGCGTCGTTCATCGGCTCGATGTCGCACGGGATGCGGTGCCGGCGCCCGAACCAGTCCGGCACGGCCTCCTCGGCCCGGCGCTGCGCCTCGCGGGCGTCGGCGAGGATCTCCGCGGCGCTGCCGTAGCGCACGGCGGGGTCCTCGCGCAGCCGGCGCCGGACCTCGTCGGCGTCACTGGTGCCGAGCACCCTCGATCCCAGCTCGCGGAACTCCTCGCGCAGCTGCTCGGCCAGGCGCAGCCCGGTCTCGTGCAGGTCCGCGGCCGTCCGCGCGGTCGTCGTGTGCCGGGCGACCAGCCGGTCGTAGATCTCCGGGCCGCCCGGCAGGTTGCCCACCCCGCACGCCTCGTCCGGCAGGGCGGCGGGCAGCAGCTCGTCGCGGAGCATGTCGCGCAGCCGGGCCAGTGCCGGGCGGACGCCGTCGGCCACCGCCGTCTCGACGGCCGCCGCGACCCCGGCTGCGGCCGGGGCGCCCAGCGGGGCGAGCAGCGGGTCGGCCGAGGCCGGGCTCGCCAGGTAGCCCTCGATCGTGCCGACGGCCGACCGCACGCCCTGGCGGCTCGTCACCAGGCCGTCGGCCAGGCCGCGGCGCAGCGCGGCGACGGACGCGTCGAGGTAGCCGGGGAGCGTGGCGCAGCGGGCCGCGTAGTCGGCGGCCCGGCGCGGGTCGCTCAGCACGACCTTGGGGCAGACGCCGAGCACCGTGGACACCGGCCCGACCAGCCCGCCCAGCTGCCACTCCGTCGTCCGGGCCGCGACCGCCTCGGCCGCGGCCCCGGCGTCGTGCACGACCAGGGCCCGGGAGGCCCGCCCGGTGTCGTCGAGGGCGTCCGGGTCGAGCGCGGCGGCCCGGTCCCGGAGATCGGCCGTCCGGCGGCCGAACTCGGCCCGGGCCGCGGCGGAGACGTCCTGCACCCGGTCGTCGTGGCCGGGGAGCCCGAAGCTCGTGGCGAAGAACGGGTCCGCCGCGGCGGCCAGCTCGAGGTAGGTGTTGCCGAGGTCGTCGACGGGCGAGGTCGTCGTGTCCCCAACGGTCATCGGTGACCCTCCTGGGTGGGTGCGGACTGACGGACGGCGGTGAGGTCGACCCGGCGCGCCTCCGGGAACCGGGCGAGCTGGGGACCGGGGAAGCCGGGGTCCGGGTCGCCGAGCACCCGGCCCAGGTGGCCCCGGACGAACGCGTTGACCAGGTCGACCGTCCGCTGCGACCGCACGGTGCCGCCGCCGGGCAGCACCCGGGCCCGGTCCGGCGGCGGGAGCAGGACGACGTCGGTCAGCTCCAGGTGGGTCACCCCGGCGACGCAGATCCGGTGCACGTCGGACCGGGTGCCGGCGGTGCGCCGGGGTTCGAAGAAGAACTCGTCGGCGTCGATCGCCGTCACGTCCGGCAGGCCCATCGCCGCGAACTGGGCTCCCAGGTCGCTCGACAGGTGCAGCAGGGGGACCCGGACGTCGGTGTCGAACAGGTCCGACAGCCACTGGCCGCCGTCGAGGTTCACCGCGACCCGCACCCGCTCGTCCTGCTGCGCGGTGGACGCGGCCGCGGCGGCCCCGAACGACATGCCCAGCGTGCCGAGGCGGCCGAGGTCGCCGTGCGCGGTGATCTCCCCCGCCGGCCCGTCGATCGCGTCCGCGGCCAGCGCGTCGATCACCGCGCGCAGGTCGTCGACCCAGCGCCGGGCCCACGGGCCCATGCCGTGCTCGTCGAGGAACCCGGGGGTCGCCGCGAACCGGGTCGCGACGTCGCCGGTGAGCTTGTCCCGGTAGCCGGGCCGTCCGGGCATGGCGACGAACGTCTCGCGGAAGTGGGCGTCGTGCTCGACCAGCTCGCCGTCGAGGTGGCGCAGCGCGCCGGCCTCGCCGGGGTGCCCGACCGACCAGACGACGTGGCCATGCGCGGCCAGGTGCTCCATGAGCGGCGTGTTCTGGGTGACCCAGCCCAGCGCCCCGTGCGAGAACACCACCGTGGGGAACCGGCCGGGGGCGGGCGGCGCCCCCTCCACCCCGTACGTCCGCACGGCGGCCAGCCACGCCGCCCAGTCGGCCGGGGCCCCGGTCGCGGCGAGCGCCGCCCGCAGCACCGCGGTCTCGTCGCCCGCGGCGTAGTCGCGGGACCGCGCACCGGACGGCTCCGCGGGGTACCAGACCCGTACCGGCAGGCGGCGTCCGGCGGCGTCGGCCGGACGCAGGACGGGGCGGACGGTGTCGACCGTCCCGCCCTCCCGGGTCCCCACCGGGTACGGGCCGTCGGGCGCGGCGTACGTCGGCGGGCGCCCCGGGTCGGTCATGCAGCACGCTCCGTTCAGGTCATCAGGCCGAGCCTAGGACGCCCCCGGGAGCAGGAGACCCGACAGGTGTCGAGGATGCGGCGGCACTGCTCGGACACCTGTCGGGCGGCCGGTCATCGCGGGCCCAGTACCCGCTCCAGGATCGCGTCGTCCCACTGCAGGTACTCGACGGTGACCCCGTCGTGGTGCACGTACGCGCCGCGCCCGGTCGCCGCGGTGAACTCGCTCCGGATCTCCGCACCCCGCTCCACCAGCGCGGACACGGTCGCGTCGACGTCGTCGACCACGAGCGGCCCGATCCCCTGCCGGTAGGCGGCCGGGTCCCCGGCGACGAGCAGGACGTCGCCCACCGCGGCCAGCTCCGCCTCCTCGAACCGGAACCGCAGATCGGCGGGCCGGCCGTACACCTGCTCGAGCGGGCCGAGCGCCGCATCGAGATCGTCGACGAACACGCGTGCATAGGTCTTGAGAACAGCCATGCCCCCATCGGACCGGTCCGGCCGCCGCTCCGCCGCCCCGATGCCGGATCCGAGCAGCGCCGATACCTGCACGGTATCGGCGGGTCGGCTACCGTCCGGCCGTGGAGCTCCGCCACCTGCGCTACGCGCTCGCGCTGGCCGAACACCGGCACTTCGGCCGGGCGGCCCGCGGTCTCGGCATCGCCCAGCCCCCGCTGTCGCGTCAGATCGCGGCCCTGGAGCGCGAGCTGGGCACCACCCTGTTCGACCGCCGGCCCGGTGGCGTGGTCCCGACCGCGGCCGGCGAGGTGTGGATCGCGCACGCCCGCCGCGTCCTCGAGCAGGTCGAGGCCGGTGCCGAGGACGCCCGCCGGGCCGCGCGCGGGCAGAGCGGCGTCCTGCGCCTGGCGTTCGTGGGCTCGGCGCTGGTCCAGCTGCTGCCCCCGCTGCTCGCCCGCTTCCGCGCCACCCACGGTGCGGTCGAGCTGCGGTGCTCGGAGCTGGCGAGCACCCGCAGCACCGCGGCCCTGCTCGCCGGCGAGATCGACGTGGCGGTGTCCCGCGGTGCCCCGCGCGGCCGCGGCGCCGAGCAGCTGACCTCGATCCCGGTCGGCCGGGACCAGCTCGTCGCGGTCTGCCACCGCGGGCACCCGTTCGCCACGCGGCCGGCGGTCACCGTGGACCAGCTCCGGTCCGCGCCGCTGGTCACGACCTCGGACGAGGACGAACCCGGCACGGTCGGCGCGCTCGCCGCGGTGCTCGACGGGCGCAGCCCCACCCTCGCGACGACGCTGGCCCGCGACGTCCACACCATCGCCGGGCTCGCCGCCTGCGGGGTCGGCGTCGGGCTGCTGCCGTCCTGTGCCCGCGGGGTCTCCCGCACCGAGACCACCGTGCTGGAGGTGCGGCCGGCGCTGCGGCTGCCGGACCTCTGCCTCGTCACCCGGACCGACGACGGCTCCCCCACCCTCGCGGCGTTCCTCGCGGTCGCCGTCGAGCACTGCTCCGAGGTACGCGAGGCGCTCGAACGGCGGTCCGGGGCGACATCTGTCGTAGCGGCGGACGGGAATCCGTGACACCGGACGCTGCCCACGCCCCCGGTCACGCGGCGATCCTCTGACGACAGGGACGACGGGGTACCTGCCGGGAGGCACGTGATGGCTGAAGTGGTGTCCGGGCACGACGACCGGACGACGGCACCCGCCCGGCGCTCGCCGGCGAGGATCATGCTGGCCGGGGCGTCGGGGAACTTCGTGGAGTGGTTCGACTTCACCCTCTACGGCTTCTCCGCGGTGGTGATCGCCGCGACGTTCTTCCCGCCGGGCAGCTCGGGGGCGCTGCTGGCCACGTTCGCGATCTACGGCGTCGCGTTCGTCGCCCGGCCGGCCGGGGCCGTCGTGTTCGGCCGGATCGGTGACCGCATGGGCCGGCGCACCGCGCTGAGCATGTCGGTGCTGCTGATGGGGCTGGCGACCGCGGCCATCGGGCTCCTGCCGGGCTGGTCGAGCATCGGGGTGGCCGCACCGATCCTGCTGCTGGTGTTCCGGATGGCGCAGGGGTTCTCCGCCGGCGGGGAGTACACCGGCGCGATGACCTTCGGCCTGGAGCACGCCCCGCCACGGCGGCGCGCGCTGTGGGTGGCCGTCGTCGGCAGCTCGACGATGCTCGGGGTCACCGGCGCGACCCTGACCATCGTCGTCTTCCAGGCCGTGGCCGGGGACGCGTTCGCCGCCGGCGGATGGCGGTGGACCTTCGTCTTCGGCGGGCTGCTGTCGCTGGTCGGGCTGCTGCTGCGGCTCGGGGTGGACGAGACGCCGGTGTTCACCGAGCTCGCCGAGAAGGGCACGCCCCGCGGCATCGGGTTCGGTGCGCTGGTGCGCGGGCACTGGCGCACGCTGCTCGTGCTGCTCTGCTACTTCGGCGTGCTCGGTGTGGTCACCCACATGTTCCTCGGCTACATGCCCACCTACCTCGGGCAGGCCGCGGGGATCGCGTCGAGCACCGCCCTGACGATCATCACCGGCCTGACCCTGTTCGCGGCGATGATCGGCCCGGTGTTCGGCGCGCTGGCCGACCGCGTCGGGCGTCGCCCACTGCTGCGGACCGGGGCCGTCATGGCCGTGGTCGTGGTGATCCCCGCCTACCTGCTGATCGGCACCCGCAACCTGGCCGCGGTCGTCGTCGCGATGCTCGCGCTGCTCCTGGTCGTCTCGCTGCTCGGCATCGGGGCGATGGCGGTACTGGAGATGCTGCCCGCGCAGGTCCGGTTCAGCGGTATGGCGCTGCCCTACAACGTGGCCTACGCCGTGTTCGCCGGGACCGCGCCGCTGGTCAGCCAGGCGCTCGTGGACGCGACCGGCAGCCTGCTCTCCCCCGCCTACTACGCCACCGCGCTGGCCCTGATCGGGCTGCCGGTGATCCTGCGGGCGATCCCGGAGACCCGCGGTGCGGACCTGCGGACGGGGGTCACGGCCCCGTCCTGAGCCGATGCGGCGATGGCGCAGCGGCCCGAGGTGCGACGCGGACCAGGCGAACCGGGGGCCGCGGGCGCCGTCGGGTGCGATCCCGGCGATCCGTGCGAGGTCGGCCCCGGTGAGGACGAGTTCCGCGGCGGCGACGTTCTCCGCGACCCGGCCGCTGTCACGGGAACCGGGGATGGGGACGATGTAGTCGCGTTGTGCCAGTACCCACGCGATGGCGAGAGTGGACAGCCCCACACCCTTATCTGCGGCGAGTTCCGCGAGGGCGCGCTGCATGTCGACATTGGCGTCGAAGTTCTCCGGCGCCCACCATCCGGAGTTCTGCCGGATGTCGTCCGCGGCGAGGACACTGCGGGGGCGCACCGACCCGCTGAGGAAACCCCGCGCGATCGGGGAATGGGCCACGAGTCCGATTCCCAGCTCCTCCAGGGTCGGCAGCAGGTGCTCGGTCTCCCGGGCGAAGATGGAGTACTCGGCCTGCAGGACGGAGACGGGGTGGACGGCGTGGGCCCGGCGGACGCCGTCGGCGTCGGTGTTCGACAGCCCGAGATGGCGGACCTTGCCGGCGTCGACGAGTTCCTTCACCGCCCCGGCGACCTCCTCGACCGGCACCTCCGGATCGGGCTGGTGCTGCTAGAGGACGTCGATGACGTCGACGCCGAGGTTGCGCAGGCTCGCGTCGACGACCTCACGGATGTGCTCGGGCCGGGAGTCGAGGCCGAAGTCGGGCTGCCGGAAGCCGAACTTGGTGGCGATGGTGACCTCGTCGCGCACCGGGGCCAGCGCGGCGCCGAGCAGCCTCTCCCCGGCACCCCAGCCGTAGAGCTCCGCGGTGTCGAAATGCGTCACGCCCAGGTCGTGCGCATGGCGGATCGCGGCGACGGAGTCAGAGTCGTTCGACGGGCCGAACGACATCACCGTGCCCATCGCGCCGTATCCGATGGCCGAAAGACTCAGACCCTGACGGCCGAGGTGTCACTTCTCCACAGGGGCGTCCTCTCTCGATGGTCCGGACGACCTCCGCCCATTCCGGCAGAGCCCGCCACCGCGAGAAAGCTACTCGACCCGGATCCGCACGATCCCGTAGGCCGATCGGGACCCGGAACGCGGACGTCGCGATCATCCCCGGGCCTTCCGTGCAGGAGTGCCGCGGCCGGCCGTGCACCGATCGCCACCCCTCGAAGCGATCGGTGCGCGGTTACCGGACGGGTCCGGCGCCGGGGGCCGCACCCGCCCCCTCGGTGAACCTCCGGTCGCTCCCCACCACCGGCCGATCCACCACCGAGATCATCACCGGGGCCTGTCATCATCGCGTCATCACGTGGTCCTCCCGGCGACGACCGACCCGGCCGGAGGTGTCGCAAAGCGTAGGTATGATCCGTCCGGACCCGGATCGGGAGGTGCTGCGCGGCGTGGACTTCCGGGTACTCGGGGCGCTGGAGGTCCGGCGCGACGACGAGCGGATCGCCCTCCCGAGCCCCCGGCACCAGCGCGTGCTGGCCGCGCTCCTGATGGCGCCGCGCACGGTCGTCCCGCTGCCCCGGCTGGTCGACGCCGTCTGGGCGGAGGACCCGCCGGCCACCGCCGTCAAGCAGGTGCAGAACTGCGTCTCCTCGCTGCGGGGGCGCCTCGGCGACACGGCGGGCGAGGTCATCGTCACCGACGGGCCGGGGTACCGGATCGACGTCGCCGACGACCAGATCGACGCGCACCGCTTCCGCCGCGGGGTCGAGGCCGCCGCCCGGCTCGCCGCCGCGGGGTCGCCGGCCGACGCCGTCGCCGAGTGCCGGACGGCGCTGGCGCTCTGGCGTGGGCCCGCCCTCGACGGGCTCGGCTCACCGGCACTGTCCGGCCGGGCGGCGCGCTGGGACGAGGACCGGCTCCTCGCCATCGAGCAGTGCACCGACTGGCGGTTCGCCCTCGGGGAGCACCGGGCCGCGCTCGCCGAGATCGCCGAGGTCGCCGCGGAGCACCCGCTGCGCGAGCGGACCCACGGCCAGCTGATGACCGCGTTCGCCGGCGACGGGCGGCAGGCGGAGGCGATCGCGACCTTCCAGCAGCTCCGGCACCGGCTCGCCGACGAACTCGGGCTCGACCCCGGACCGGCGATCGTGGCGCTGCACCAGCGCATCCTGACCGGTGCGGACGGGACCGGCCCGGCCGTGGACCCGGCGCAGGAACCCGGGCCGGCACCGGGACCGACCCCGGAACCGGAACCGCAACCGGCCGGACTCGACCGGGCGGCGCGGGAACTCACCGACGCGATCACCCGCCAGTGGCGCGCCGAGACGGAGACGCGCTCGCTGCGCCAGCCCAGGCCGGTGCACCTCACCTGGTCGAGCACCCACCGGCCGGTCGCCGCGGTGGCCACGGCCGACCCCGCGTTCCAGGGGGACCTGAGCACGCTGAGCACCCGGTTCCGCGAACTCCCGGCGCGACAGCTCGTGGTGCTGGGCGAGGCCGGAGCAGGCAAGTCCGTCATCGCCATCCTGCTGACCCTGGAGCTGCTCGACGGCCGGCGCGACGACGACCCGGTCCCGGTGCTGCTCCCGGTCGCGTCCTGGAACCCGGCCGTCGAGCACCTGGACGCCTGGTTCGCACGCCGGCTGCGCGAGGACCACCCGGGCCTGTCCAACGCCGCCCGGTACGGGCCGGACGCGGCGACCGCCCTCGTCCTGCAGCGGCGCGTCATGCCGGTGCTCGACGGGCTGGACGAGATCGCACCCGAGCTGCACGCCGCCGCGATCGACGCGCTCGACCGGACGCTCACCAGCGATCGCCCGGTCGTGGTCACCTGCCGCGCCGACGCCTACGAACGGGCCGTCCACACCTCCGGCGCCCTGCTGTCCAGCGCCGCCGTGATCGAGGTGGACCCGGTCGGGCCCGATGCCGCCGTCGCCTTCCTCACCGGGCGCGAACGGCTGGGCGCGCACCGGTGGCACCCCGTCGTCGAGCACCTGACGGGTAACCCGGACGGCCCGCTCGCCAAGGCCCTGCGCACCCCGCTGATGGTCTACCTGGCGCGGACGACCTACTCCCACCCGAGCGCCGACCCCGCCGGGCTCCTCGATGCCGCCGAGTCCGACGACCGCGGGGCGATCGAGGAGCACCTGCTCGACGCCTACCTGCCGACCGTCTACACCCGGCGGCCCGAGCCACCGGCCCGGCGGAGCACCGCCCCGGCCGACCCGCGGCACGACCCCGGGCGGGCGGAGGCCTGGCTGACCTTCCTCGCCAGGACCCTGCACGCCCGGCGCACCCGGGATCTCCTGTGGTGGCAGCTCGACCGCGCCGTCCCCCGGATCCCGTACGCCGTGCTGCTCGGTGTCCTGCCCGCCCTGCTGTTCGCCGTCGCGGGCTGGGTGGCCGGCGGTCCGCGCGTCGGGCTCGTCTACGGCCTCTCCTTCGCCGTCGGCGGCAGCGTCGCCCACGCCTGCGGGCGTCGCCCGGGACCGGTCGCCGTCGAGCTGCGGTTCCGGGCGACCGCCGCCCGTTTCGTCAGGAGGTTCCTCGTCGGGGCCGGGATCGGCACGACGCTGGGCGTGGCGTGGACCCTGCACGCCACGGCGATCGCCGCGATCGCGCTCGTGTTCGGCCTCAGCACCGGGACCTACGCGTGGCTGGACCGTCCGGTCGACGTGGAACGGGTGTCCGATCCGCGGACCGTGCTGCGCAGCGACCGGCTGGCGGGTCTCTCGTTCACCGTCACGCTGGCGGTGTCACTGGGCCTGTTCTACGGGCTGGCCTACGTCTACACCTCGGAGGACCAGTACTTCCTGGTGCTCGGCGGGCTGTTCGACCTCGGCATCGCCGCCGCCGGGGGCCTGGCCGGGGCGGTGTTCGGCCAGTTCCTGCTCGGGGTCTGGGGGGCGGTCGGGTACGGGATCGCCTGCGCCGTCGTGGGCGGCCAGGTGTTCGCGCTCGACCACGCCCCGCACGTCCCGGTCCTCGTCGGCGTCCTGTTCGGGCTGGGTGTCGGGATGGCGGTGTTCGTGTCCAGGGCGTGGGGATCGTTCGTCGTCAGCCGGCTGTGGCTCGGCCTGCGCGGCCACACCCCCGTGCGGCTGATGGGTTTCCTCGACGACGCGCACAGCCGCGGTGTGCTGCGCCAGGCCGGTGCGTCCTACCAGTTCCGGCACGCCCGGCTGCAGGACAGACTCGCCGCGCGACGCCCGTGAGCCCGCTGGACCCGGGCGGCCACGGCCCGTCCCCCCGACCCGAGATCGTCTGCATCTGTGGATCCACCCGGTTCGCCGACGAGCTGAGCGCGGCGAACCGTGAACTGACGGTCGCCGGAGCGATCGTCGTCGCGCCGTGCGTCGTCCCGCCCGCCGGGGGCCACCCGGCGGACGGCTCGATCACCGGCGAGCAGAAGGCCGCGCTGGGCGCCCTCCACCTGCGCAAGATCGATCTCGCCGACCGGGTCCTGGTCGTCAACCCGGGTGGGTACGTCGGTGAGTCCACGAGCCGGGAGATCGCCTACGCCCACGCCACCGGCACACCGGTCTCGTTCACCGATCCCGTCCGAGGCGATCCGTCCGGAGGCCGCGCGAGACGGGCACGGTGACGACGGACCCGCCGGACCGGTGAGCGCCACCGGCACCGGGAGCTGCTGGAACACCGGACGTCCCTCGGGGAACCGGAGCGGTCAGCGCGTGTCCCGCACGACCCGGCCGTCCTGCACGACCAGCACGACCGCGTCCCGGTCGGCGAACAGCTCCGGGGTCGCGAGCGGGTCGCCGCGGAACGCCACGAGATCGGCCCGCTTGCCCGGCTCGACGGTGCCGACCTCGTCGCCGATCCCGAGGATGTCGGCGTTCGTCCGGGTGGCCGAGACCAGCGCGTCCATCGGCGTCTCGACGGCCGAGCGGAGCACCAGCTCGCGGCCGCGGTCGTCCTGCTCCGGGCCGATCAGGTCGGAACCGGACCCGATGCGGACCCCGGCCTCCCGGGACGCGTGGATCGCGTCGATCTGCCCCTGCAGTGCGACGCCCACCCGGTCGCCGATGTCGGCCGCCAGCCCGGTCGCGGCGGCGTCGTCGAGCAACGCGTGGACGACGGCCAGCGTCGGCACGTGCGCGACGTCGTGCGCCGCCATCAGGGCCGCGGTCTCCTCGTCGATCTGGGAGCCGTGCTCGACGCACCGGGCCCCGGCGGCGACGGCGTTGCGGATGCCGATGTTGTTGTGCGCGTGCACCGTGACGTAGGTGCCCCGCGCGGTCGCCTCGGCCACCGCTGCGGCGATCTCGGCGACGTCGAACTGGGTGTCGGTGAGCTTGTCGTGCCGGGACACGACTCCGCCGGTGACGCACAGCTTGAGGAACTGCGCCCCGCGGCGGAACGCCTCCCGGGCGCCGTGGCGCAGGCCGTCGGGACCGTCGCAGAGCAGCGAGAGCGCGCGCAGCCCGGGTACCTCGTGGCCGGCCCAGTCGGTCGCGGGCTCCCACTCCTGACCGAGGTGACCGTGGCCGCCGGTCTGGCAGAGCAACGGGCCGCACTGGATGATGCGCGGCCCGGGGATCTTGCCGGACGCGACGACGCCGGCGAGCCCCCCGTCCACCCCGCCGGTGTCCCGGACCGTCGTGAACCCCGCGTCGAGGGTCCGCCGGCAGTTCGCGAACATGTCCGCGGCCAGCTCGGCGACCGAGATCCGACGCGACACGCTCGCCTCGATCGGGCTGGACAGGCCGAGGTGGACGTGGGCGTCGATGAGACCGGGGACGATCGTCAACCCGCCCGAGCAGTCGAGCACCTCGGCACCCTGGGGCGGCCGGCCGCCCACCGCGACGATGCGGCCGTCCTCGACGTGGACGGCCGTGCCGGGCCGCGGATCGCGCCCCGTGCCGTCGACGACGGTCGCTCCGGTCAACCACATGTGGTCCTCCTCGGTCCGGGTACGACGGTGCACCGGGGCCCACGATGCTCGACCACGGCGGGCCCGGGCCAGGGGCAGCTGTGCGGAGATCCGCCGCACGCACGCGACAGGTGTCGATACACCGCCACCGGTCAGGCGGCGGCCGCGGGACGGGGCGACCCTCCGGCGGTGAGCCGGCGCAGCAGGGTCTCGGCCGGGCCGGGCGCGTCCCGCCGTTCGAGGACGACCGCGTAGCCGACGGTGAGCAGCCAGACCGCGACGGCGAACGCGGCCATCCCGGCGCTGCCGAGGTGGGCGCCCCACCCGAGTCCCCAGGCCGCGAGCAGCGGGGCGCAGAGCACCGACTGGGCGAGGTAGCAGGTCATCGACCGCTTCCCGACCGCCACCACCGACGCCCCGACCGGCCCCAGCTCCCGGCCCGCGAGCCGGCCGCCGACCAGCCCGAACACCGCCACGTACCCGAGCCCGCAGGCGAGCCCGGTCAGCAGCTGCGGGACGGCGAACAACGAGGCCACCGGCGCCAGGCCATCGAGCACCCCCAGGTGGGTCAGCACGTACGGCAGCGCACCGAGCCAGCCGATCGCGATCCCGCCGACCGCGGTGGTCCACAGCAGCCGGCGGTGCTCCCACGGCCGCTCCAGGACGCGGCGCCGGGCGGCCCAGATCCCCAGCAGGATCGACACCGGCACGACCATCCCGGCCAGGCCCTGGATCCCCAGCGACTGGATCGGCCACATCGTCATCCGCGCGGCGGCGGCACCGAGGACGCCGTCGGTGGAGACGGTCGCGTTCGCGAGCGCGAAGACCTGGGCCCCGAGGTCGCTCGCGGTCTGCTCACCGGCCAGCACGGCGAGCGCCTCGAGCGAGGTGAGCAGCGTCAGGGCCGCCAGCAGCCCGGTCCCGATGCCCGCCCACACCAGCAGGGTGCGGTCGGACCGGCGCAGGAACAGCCAGACGAGCAGCAGCCCGGTCAGGCCGTAGGCACCCAGGACGTCACCGCCCCACAGCAGCAGCGCGTGTACCGCGCCGAAGGCCAGCAGCCAGAGGTTGCGCCGCTGCACCTCACGCCGGGCGGACGGCTCGTCGAGCCCGCGGGACTGGCGGCTGCGGTGGATCAGCACGAGCCCGTAGCCGAACAGGAACGCGAACATCGGGTAGACCCGCAGGTCCACCGTGGTGATCAGCAGGGCCTGGACGACCCGGTCCGCGACCGAGCCGTCGACCGGGTGCGCGCCGGCCGGGGAGGTCGGACGGCCGTAGAGGTAGAAGGTCGTGTTGGCCAGCACGATCAGCAGCAGCATGATGCCGCGGGCCAGGTCGGGGCCGGGGATCCGCCCGGTGCCACCGGCCGGTCCGGGTGCCGGTGGGCTCTTCTCGTGCAGTGTCATGGTCTCCCTCTCCTCAGCGCGAGATGGCGCGTTCGAACGTCCGCGCCAGCTCGGCGCCGTGTGCCTCGACGTCGTGGTCGGGATGGGTGTCGGCGTAGGCGATCATCGAGTCGATCGCGGCCTGGACCGTCACGGCCATCACCCGCGGGTCGAACGAGCAGAGCTCGCCGGACTCCTGGCCGCCGCGGAAGGTCTCCTCCAGCCGCTGGTAATAGGGCTCGTTGAAGGCGTCGCCGTAGCGCAGCCGGCCGTCGGCGTCACGCAGGTGGGACAGGATCTCGGTCAGCGCGACCATCTCCGCCCGGTGCGCGTTCGCGTACGTGGCGATCGAGCGGAACCGGGCGCCCAGCCGGCCCACCACGGTCGTCTCCCGGTCCAGGTGCGGGACGACGAACTCGGTGATCCGCTCGTAGATCTGCGCGACGATCTGGTCGAACAACTCGTCCTTGCCGTCGAAGTGGTACGAGATCACGCCCTTGCTGCTGATCCCGGCCCGTTCGGCGATGCGGGCCAGCGAGGCCCGCGCGTAGCCGACCTCCGCGACGACGTCCACGGCGCTCTCGACGATCTGCGCACGCCGGACGTCCTCGATCACGGACCGTCGCTTCTGACCGTCCGTACTGTTTCTAGCTCGCATGTGCAGACATTAGCACGGACGGTCAGAAAACGGCCAGGGGCTACCCGCTCCCCCGTGGTCCGGGGCTCACCTCAGGTGCCGGGCGAGGAACCGGTTGCCGGCGTCGGCCTCGAACTCCGGGACGCCGGTGTGCCCGCCCGTGTTGGCGTGCAGCGTCTTCTCCGCGGACCCGAACGCGTCGAACAGATCCAGGGCCGCCTGCCGGTCGTTGCCCTCGTCGTCCCACTGCAGCAGGACGTGCAGCGGCACCGTGACCCGGCGCGCCTCCTCGACGACGGCGCGGGGCACCACGCTGCCGGCGAACAGGACCGCGGCCGCGATCCGGGGCTCCACCAGCGCGAGCCGCACGCCGACCGAGATCACCCCGCCCGCATAGCCCACCGAGCCGCCGATCCCGGGGAGCGCGAGCAGTGCGTCCAGCGCGGCCCGCAGCTCCGGGACCGCCTCCTCGACCAGCGGGAGGATGAGCCGGTCGGCGACGTCGTCGGGGACCGGCTCGCCCGCCTGCACCGCCCGGCGCAGGTCGGCGCGGGCCCGCTCGGCCGCCCCGGAGCGGGGGCGGTCACCGCTGCCGGGGAGCTCGAGCGTCGCGGCGGCGAAGCCCGCCGCGACCGTTCCCCGGGCCCGCGCCGCCAGTCGCGGGTACATCCGCTCCAGCCCGCCGGGGTGGCCGAGCAGGACCAGGGGTGCGGGAACGGCAGTGGATCCGGAGGTCCAGAGGATGCCGGGGACGTCACCGAGGGTGAACCGGCGTTCGAGAGTCCCGTCGTCGAGACGACGGTCGGAGGTGATGTGCATGGTCGTGCCCTTCGGGAGTGCCGAGCGGCGCTCCCGGACGACCTATCGCCCGACCGTGACCCCGGAGGGGAGCACCTGTGTCGATACTGCGTTCACGGGTACCACCCCCTCGTCCTCCGGCACGGTCGACGCGACGCTAGTCCCGGCGACCGCCTCCGCGCCAACCGTTTCCGGGTGCCGCGCTCAGCCCTCGTGCCGCTCGCCGGGCAGCTCCGGGAACTCCACCGGCAGCGTCGCGACCGCCCTGGCGACCGCCAGCGCCTCGCCGATCTCGGCGAGCACCGCCGTGTCCCCCTCCGCGGTGCAGCCCGGGTCCTGCTCGACGCCGTCCCGCGACGCCCGGGTCGCCCGGATCATCCGCGGCCACTCACCGACGACCAGGACGTCGGGATCCGGTACCTCGTCCAGGCCGAACCGGACGGTGCCACCGGTGCCGCCGACGGTGACCGTCCAGTGCACGTCCCGCCCGCCGGGACCGTCGGCCAGCCGGTAGGCCAGCACCCGCCGTCCGGGCACCCGGGCGCAGGCCGCCCGGACCGTCGGGTCGTCGCGCAGGAGCGCGTTCATCGCGGTCACGTGCTCGGGGGACATGAACTCCACGGCACTCACGCGCCCTGCAGGTGGGTCCGGAGGAACGCCTCGACCTTGCGCCAGTAGTAGCGGTCGTACACGGCCGCGTAGCCGTGGTAGGCCCCCGGCAGCACGACGAACTCGTGCAGCTTCCCGGCCCGGACCAGCGCGTCGGCCATCGACATGGTGTCGGTGACGGTGGCGTGGTCGTTCGTGCCGACGGCCAGCATGACCTCCGCCTCCAGCCCGGCGGCCAGCCGGAACGGGTCGGCCGCGCGGTAGGCCTCCGGATCGGTCTGCGGGAAGCCGAGATAGCACTCGTAGAGGACCGAGGAGTAGGGATCGAACCCCGGCGCGGAGCAGACCGCGGCGGAGTAGACGTCCGGGCGCTCGGCGGCCAGCCGGAATGCGCTGTGCCCGCCCCAGCTGTGCCCGACCACCCCGGCCCCGCCCGGGGCCAGGAAGGCGTGCCGCTCACGCAGCTGTCCGACCACGGCGGCGTGGTCGGCGACCAGCGCCCTGCCCCAGTCCCGGTACACGACGTCGTGGAACGCCTTCGACCGGCCGGGGGTCCCGCGCCCGTCCACGACGACGACCACGTGGCCGAGCTGGGCCAGCGCCTGGGCGTGCGATCCGAACACGCTGCTGAACGTGTGCGGGGCGACGGCGATCTGCGGGCCGCCGTAGACGTAGTCCACCAGCGGGTACCGGCCGTCCTCGGTGAAGTCCGCGGGCAGGAACATCGTGCCCCAGAGCTCCGTCACGCCGTCCGCGGCGGTCGCCGTGAACTCCCGTGGCGGCGTCCACTCCAGCCGGGACGCGTCGGCCCGGGAGAGCTCGCAGAGCAGCGTCCCGTCGGCCCGCCGGAGGACGCTGCACGGCGGGTCCGCCGGGGTCGACCAGGTGTCGACGAACGCCCCGCCGTCCGGTGCCATCGTCATGGAGTGGGTGCCCGGCCCCTCCGAGAGCTGCTGCACCGGTCCGCCGGCGAGCGGTACCCGGGCGAGGTGCACGTCGTAGGGGCGGGCCCGGTCGAGGCGGGCCGTGACGTAGACGTGCTCGCTGTCGACGTGCACGACGTCGTCGACCGCCCACTCGCCGTCGGTGAGTGTGCGGACCGGGTTCCCGTCGAGGTCGTGGAGGTACAGGTGGTTCCAACCGGACCGCGTGGACTGCCAGACCAGCCCGCCGCCGTCCGGGACGACGGTGAGCCCGGTCCGCCGCCCGTAGTAGACGTCGTGGTGGATGCGCAGGAACGTCTCCGCCTCCTCGGTGAACAGCACCCGGGTGGCACCGGTGGCCGCGTCGGCGAGCCGCACCTCGGCGCGCCGGCAGTCCCGGCTCACCACGACGACGACCAGCCGGGCCCCGTCCGCGAGCCAGCCCGCGACCACCGGGTAGGTGTCGGTGGTGTCGCCCAGGTCGAGCTCGACCGGCGGCCGGCCCTGCAGGTCGAGCACGTGCAGGGTGGTGCGTTCCAGCACGCCGCCGGCCCGGGCGAAGGGCAGCTGCACCACCTCGTCGCCGCGCTTGCCGTAGTGGATCCGGGCGGCCCGGTGCACCCCGCGCAGATCGGCCCGGGAGACCACGAGCCGGTCGCCCTCCGGGGACCAGCCGGCGGCCGGCGCGGCCGGCCCGGCCACCGCGATCGGCTCCTCGAGCCGGTACTCGTGCTCGGGCGTGCCGTCCGTGGTCAGCGCCACCGTGCGCCCGTCGACCACGGCCCGCAGCACGACGTTGCCCTCGACCGTCGAGGCGAGCACGTCGCCCCGTGGTGACGGGATCTCCCGGGCCTCGCGCGGGTCCATCAGCGGCACGCTGCGCAGGTACGGCTGCGGGGTGGCGCGGACCGATTCGGCCCAGCCGAGCGCGACGTCCATCGGATGCTCGGCCGGCACCGCGGTGACCGTGCCGTCGTCCAGGTCCAGGGTCACCCGGGCGGCGCCGACTCCTGCGAGCAGGCGGCCCGGCGCGGCGTAGACGATGTGGTCGAACGGCAGCCCCCGCCCGGCCGGGGTCACCCCGGTCGCCTCCCGGACCAGCGCGCGCACCGCCGCGACGTCCGGGCACAGGTCCCGGACCGTCCCGCTCGCCAGGTCGACCCGGGTGCCGGTCCGGTGGTCGGCGTCGCCGTCGAGGAACGCCAGCTCGGTTCCGTCCGGTGACCAGACGGGCGCGACGACACCACCGCTCACCAGGCGGTCGACGCCGTCGAGGAACTCCTGGAACCGGTCGGATCCGGCGGTGGGGGTGGCGGTGGGCATCGGGTGGTTCTCCTCGTCGCCGGGATGCGGGGGTCACGGGCCGGCGCTGCGACCGCGGCCCGTGTGGTCCCGAGTCTCGGCAGCACGCGGGCCCGTGACCACCGCGTGCGGTCGCGCCCGGGACCGGCCGGGCGCGACAGGTGTCGATCCCGGGGCCGGTCCCGGCGGCCCGCTTCAGCTCCCGTCGAACTGCTCCCGTGCGACGGTGGCGATCAGCCGGAGCTTCAGTCCCAGGTGCAGCATCAGCCGGTCGTCACCCGAGTCGAGGTCGCAACCGGTGATCTGCTCGATCCGCCGGAGCCGCTGGTGCAGCGTGGCCCGGTGCACGCAGAGCGCGTCGGCCGTGCGCCGGACGCTCCCGCCGCGGTCGAGGAACTCGGTCAGGGTCGCGGCCAGCACCCGTTGCGGGTCCTGCTCGTCGAGCGCCGCCAGCGCCGGGACCACCGCGGGATCGAGCACGTCCTCCGGGGGGAGCCGCAGCAGCAGGCCGAACGGGCCGAGCCCGCCCCACCGGGCCAGGCCGTCCGAGCCCGGCAGCATGGCGACCTGCCCCGCCAGCAACGCCTGCCGGTACGACGACGCCACCGCCCCCGGCTCCTCGACCGTCCCGCCGATCCCGAACACCGGGGACGCGTCGCCGCCGACGAGGCGCCGGAAACGGTCGGTGATCCGGCTGCGGACCGCGCCGAGAAGCGTGCCCGACGGGGCGGACCGGCCGATCAGCAGCATCCAGGCCCAGGACCGGTTCGCCACGGTCAGCGCCAGGTCGTCGGTGACCGCACGGACGCCCTCCTCCAGCGCCGCCTCGAAGGCGACCCGCTGGGTGGCACAGGTCCCCGACCGGCGGAAGTGCACGACCAGCACGGTGAAGCGCAGCGAGTCGTCCCCGAGCAGCTGCTCGGCGTAGAGGTCCTCGGTCGCCCGCGCCCGCAACGCGCCGTCGGGTGAGACGAGCTCGCGCAGGATCGCCTCCCGCCGGGCCGTCGACCGCTCGTGCAGCAGCAGGCTGCGGTAGAGCACGGTCCCGACCGCCGTCGCGGCCTCGCCGGCCGCGGCCGTGTCGGCATCGGCGAACGCGCCACCGGCGTCGATCAGCCACAGGTACCCGAGGAGCATCCCGTTGCAGCGCACCGGGGCGCAGAGCCGCGCGGCCGCCCCCTCGACGGCGACGACCCCGGGTTCGGCCCAGCCGGCGACCCCGGCCGCGAGCACGCGCTCGGCGACCGCGGGCTGCACGGCCCGGTCGAGCACCGACCGCACCCGCAGGTCGTCCTCGTCGCCGAAGTGCCGGCTGGCCGCGAGCAGCCGCAGGGCCGGGTCGTCGACCGCGACGGAGCGCCGGAGCCGCTCCGCGAGCGCGTCCACGATGGACTGCAACTCGTCGTGGGACATGCCGGCCCTCCGCTCCCCCGCCGTACTCCCGGTCCACCGTAGAGGGCCCACCGGAGCCGACCCCTGTCGTGCGGTCACCGGGTCCCTTCCGACGGATGTTCATTGTCGCCGGTCCCGGTCGGCGGGACGGTGGAGGCCTGCACCCGCGCCCGGGAGCACGGCGCGGGCGAGGAACAGCCACCACGGCAGCGAGGAGACGACGATGGCCAGCACCATCTCCACCGGTCACGGCAGGGTCGGGCCGAAGGAGACCGTCACCGGCAACCGGGCCGTGGCGTCGAGCCAGCACCAGGTCGTCACCGACACCATGCTCGACGTCCTGCGTGCGGGCGGGAACGCGATCGACGCCGCGATCGCCGGCAACCTCGTGCAGGCGGTGGTGCAGCAGGACATGACGAACCACACCGGCACGGTCACCGCGCTGGTGTACGAGGCCGCCACCGGCGAGATCGCCGAGCTCAACAGCATGGGCCGGATCGTCCCCGGCCTCGCGCCGTTCGCCCCGATCCCGATGGGCAAGGGCCTCTACGCGAGCGTTCCCGGTCTCCCCCGCGCCGTCGTACCCGGCTTCATGCCCGGGATGAAGGCCCTGTTCGAGCGGTTCGCGACGCTGCCGTGGGCCCGGCTGTGCGAGTCCGCCGTGCACTGGGCCGAGGAGGGCCACGAGGTCACGTCCTTCGAGCACCTCGTCATGGCGCAGACGGTCGACTTCTTCCTCTACACCGAGTCCGGTCGCCGGCACTTCACCCCGGACGGGCACCTGCCGCAGGTCGGTGACCGCTGGGCGTCGCCGGAGCTGGCCGCCACGATGCGTGCGCTCTCCGCCGAGGGACCCGACCACTTCCTGACCGGCGGGTGGGCGCGCGACTTCGTGGCCCGCGGTAACCAGCTCGGCTGGGCCGTCGAGCTGGAGCACCTGACCGCGCAGCCCCCGGTCTGGGACACCGGGTACCGCTGGCAGCACCGGGGCGACACGGTCGTGCAGCTGTCCGCCCCGGAGCGTCAGGGCGTGTACTGCCAGATCGTGCTCGGCCTGCTCGAGGAGCTCGACATCACCTCGGTCGGGCACTGGTCGCAGGACGCCGACGCGCTGTACTACCTCGCGCACGCCCTGCGCCGGGCCGCGTTCGAGACCGGCCTGCTCAACGACCCCGCTCTGTTCGGGGACACCACCGGCCCGCTCACCTCACCGGACCTGATCCGCAGCGTCGCCGACATCCTGCGCGCCGCCCGCGCCAGGGTCGACCTCACCGACCACGTGAAGCTCACCCGGGGCGTACCCGCGATGGCCGCGAGCGGCGCGTCGGGGCAGCCGGCCGGCAGCTGCGAGCTGACCGTGGTGGACGAGCACGGCAACTGGGTGCAGATGATGAACACCCTGCAGAGCGGCGGGATCCCCGGCGAGGTCGTCGGCGGGGTGCCGATGGTCGGCAGCCACCACATGAACGGCCTCGGCTCGCCGATGGAGGGCTGGGCGGTCGGCGGGCGGATGCGGTCCATCCTGTCCAACACCATGGTCCTGCGCGACGGCCGGCCGTGGCTCTCGCTGGGGTCGCCGGGCAACGTGCACTGCACCGTGCCGCAGGTGCTCTCGAACATCCTCGACTTCGGGATGGACCCCTACGCGGCGGACGACGCGCCCCGCTGCCTGCCCTACGCCGACGACCACACGATCTCGGCGGAGATGCGGCTCGGCCCGGACGTGTCCGCCGGGCTCGCCCGGCTGGGCGTGCTCACCAACCCGCTGCCCGAGTACGACTACCACATGGGCTCCTACCAGATGGCCTGGCGCGCAACCGACGGCGGCCTGGCCACCTGCACCGGACCGCGCCGGGAGGGCGTCGCCGGCGGCTTCTGACCGATGCCGCGCCGTTGACACCCGGCGGGCGGCGGTGCCACCGTGTTGCATCCAATCTAACTGAATCAGCATCCCAGGAGGCAGCGTGGCCACGGTGGGACGATCCCGGGACGCGACCGCGGCGGCTCCCGGCCGGTTGAAGGCGGGCGCCGTCGGCGTGCCGGGGATGGTGTTCATGGTGGTGGCCGCGGCCGCGCCGCTGACGGCGCTGTCGTCCAACATCTCGCTCGGTCTCGGCATGGGCGTCGGCGCGGCCGCCGTGCTCGTGATGATCGGCACCGGGCTGCTGCTCGCGATCTTCTCCGCGGGGTACCTGGTGCTGGCCCGGTACGTCACGTGTGCCGGCGCCTACCAGGCGTTCGTGGCCTTCGGACTGGGCCGCGGCGCCGGCGGTGCCGTCGCGTTCGTGGCGACGCTGGCCTACACGCTGGCCGCGGGCGGGATGGTGGCCGCGAGCGGGTACTTCACCGGTCTCGCCGTCGCCGCGGTGACCGGGACGGACCTGCCGTGGTGGCTCTACGGCGCCGGGGCGCTGCTGGTCACCGTCGCGCTCGGGATCCGTGGGGTCGAGGTCGCCCAGCGGCTCACCACGGCGGTGTCGCTGCTGCAGTTCGGGATCGTCGTGGTGCTGGCCGTGGCGGTACTGGCCGCGCGCCCGGTGTCGGCGTGGACGGACGAGCGGCTGCTCTCCCCCGCGGCGGCGCTGGGCCCCGGCCTCGCCGTCACCCTGGTGTTCTGCCTGCTCTCCTTCGCCGGGTTCGAGGCCGCGGCCGCCTACGGCGAGGAGACCGACGCCCCGGCCCGCAGCATCACCCTCGCCACCTACGCGGCGCTGGGCCTGCTGCTCGCGGTGTTCGTCCTCGGCACCTGGACGCTCGTCGCCGCGTTCGACGACGTCCGCGCCGTCGCCGCGGCCGATCCCGGCGCCGTGGTGCTGTCCGCGGCCGACCGCTTCCTGGGGCCGTGGTCGGGGCCGCTGCTGGGCGTCCTGGTCGCGATCAGCTTCCTCGCCGCCGCGGTCGCCTTCGCCAACCTCGCGATCCGCTACCTGTTCACCCTCGGCCGGGGCGGCCTGCTGCCGCGGGCGCTGGCACGGACGCACGGGCGCTACCAGACGCCGTACGTCGGGTGCGTGGTCGTCGCGGCGGTGGCGGTCGTCGTGCTCGTACCGTTCGCGCTGACCGGCGCCGATCCGCTCGTCACGCTGTTCCCGGCCGTCTCCGGGATCACCTCGATCTCGCTGGTCGCGATGATGACCGGCTGCTGCGCCAGCGTGGTGACCGCACGGGCCCGGGGAGCGGTCCGGGGATCGGCGTGGTCGACCGTCGTGGCGCCGGTGCTGGCCGGGGCGGGGCTGGTGGCGGTGCTCGTACTGATCGTCGTGAACTACGCCGAGGTGACCGGCAGCACCTCGCCGGTGATCGGTGCGATGCCGCTGGTCGTGCTGGTCGCGGCGGTGACCGGAGCCGCCGCCACCCGGCTCCGGCCCGACGGCGGCCGGGGGCGGGGGTGAACCCGGTGTTCGACGACCGCCCCCGCTCGGGGGTCGTGCGCCCGTTCGATCTGGTCGACCCCGGGTTCGGCGAGCCGGTCGAGCTGCGGGTCCTGCCCGGTACCCGCTCGTTCCTCGACGTGGTGGTGGCCCGGATCCCGGGCTGGCGGCCGCTCACCGTCGACGTGCACGTCCCCGCCGACGGTTCCGGCCCGTTCCCGGTCGTGGTGTACGCGCACGGCGGCGCGTTCATCGCCGGGACGCCGCGGATGGGGCCGTGGGGCCCGCTACCGGGCCGGGGCATCGCCGTCGTCTCGGTGGACTACCGGCTGTGCGGCGAGGCGCGGTACCCGGAGCCGGTCGAGGACGTGCTCACCGCCGTGCGCTGGGTCCGCGCGCACGGCGCCGGGTACGGGCTCGACCCGGCCCGGGTGGCCGGCTGGGGCAGCTCGGCCGGCGCCTTCCTGGTGGGCCGGGCCGCGCTCACCGACGGCGGGCCGATCGGCCATCCGGTTCCGGCGCCGGCCGGTACCGACGCCACACTGGACGCGGTGGTCCTGCACTACCCGCCGGTCGACTTCCTCGCCCTGCTGGGGCACGGACCGGACGACCCGCGGCTCGACCAGTGGTGGACGACGACCTGCGACCTGTTCGGCGTGACCCGCGACGGCGACCTGTCCCCGGTCCGGCACGGGGCGCTGCCCGCCGCCGTCGCGCGTTGCCGCCGGGTGCCCCCGCTGCTCCTGGCCCACGGCACCGCGGACGAGGTGGTGCCGCACGTCCAGAGCGAGCTGCTGCACGACGCGGTCCGCGCCGCAGGCGGGCACAGCGAGCTGCAGCTCGTCGACGGCGCGGGGCACGGCGCGCCGGTCTTCGGCGCGCCGGCCGTGCTCGATCCGGCGGTCCGGTTCCTCCGGCGGCACTGGGGCGACGCCGCGTCCGCCACGGATCGGATGCAGTAGTCTCCGCATTGCACCTGTTGCTCGACCCTGGGGAAGCCGTGGCGTCCGCTCTGCCGCTCGACGACGGTTCCGGGATCTCGCTCAGCGACCGGGTCGCCGAGACGCTGCAGGGCCGGGTCATCTCCGGGGAGATCCCGGTCGGCTCGTGGATCCGGCACGGCGCGGTGGCCGAGGAGTTCGCGATCAGCCGCACCCCGGTGCGCGAGGCCCTGCGGATCCTCGCCGAGCGCGACGTGGTCACGATCGTGCCGAACCGCGGCGCACGGGTGAACGGGCAGTCGCCGAGCGACATCCGCCTGATCGGTGCCGTCCGCTCCGAGCTGGAGGGGCTCGCCGCGCAGTGGGCCGCCGGCCGGATCGACGACCGGCTCTCCACCCGGCTGGAGACGGCGTGGGACCGGTTCCGCGAGATCGCGGACGGGTCCGCGCCCGGCGATCTCGCCCGGGAGTGGGCCGCGGCCAACGAGGAGTTCCACGCGGTGATCCTGGAGGCGGCGGGGAACAAGTACCTCTCGCTGTCGGTCGCCGAGCTGCGGCGGCGGTTGCCGCACAACATCTCCTTCGGTGCCTACGCCGGCAACTCCCGGCTGCTCGCCCGCAACCTCGCCGAGCACGACGACATCTCCCGCGCCGTCCTCGGCGGCGAGGCCGACCGTGCCCGCGAGCTGATGACCGCCCACATCCGGTCCTCGGTCGAGGCCGTCGCCGACTGGCTGGACCGCTCGGGCGGCCCGGGCCGCTGACCGCCGGTCCCGGCCGTCACGCCCCGACCGCCGCCGCGGTCTCGCGGAGCAGGGCGTTGCGCCGGTCGAGCGCCGCCGCGGTCGCCGGGACCATGATGTCGGCGTTGCCCGCGACGCTGCCCTGGGCCCGCCGCACCAGGGGGCGCTGGCGGGCCTCGTAGTCGGCGAACGCCGCCGCGAGGTCACCGGGCGACCGGCGCACCGCGTCGGCGAGGAACTCCGCCCCGGTCATCGCCAGGCTGGTACCCATGCCGGACAGCAGCGCGGCGCAGTGCGCGGCGTCGCCGAGCAGCACCACCCGGCCCCGGTGCCAGGCGGGCATCCGGGTCTGGGCGACCGAGTCGAAGTAGAACCCCGGCGAGTCCGGTGCCCGGAACGCGGCCCGCAGCGCGGGGACCTCCCAGACGTCGTCGGCCGCCAGGACGTCACCGGCGATCCGCCGCTGGGCGTCCGCGTCGCGGTCGTCACCGAGCCGCGGGCTGCGGAACATCAGCATCCCGAGCGGGCCGTCGGCGTCGTCGCGGATCGAGGCCATCCGGCCGGGTGCGTTGAACATGCCGGGGCGCCACGCCCGGCCGGGATCCAGCGAGACCAGCGCGACGTAGAGCCCGAGGTGCCGGACGAACCGCTCCTCCGGGCCGAAGGCCAGCCGCCGCACCGAGGAGTGCAGCCCGTCGGCGCCGACCACGAGGTCGTAGCGGTCGACGCCCTGCGTCGTCGTGACGGTCACCCCGGTGTCGTCCTGGTCCAGGCCGGTCACCTCGGTGCCGAAGCGGAACCGTGCACCGTCCCCGACCGCGGCGCGCAGGGTGTCGGCGAGCCGGTCGCGGGTGATCTCGACGTCGTCCGGGCTCTCGTCACCGAACCAGGCCACCGCGAACCGGGCGCGCACGGCGCCGTCCGGCCCGACGACGTCGTCCGGCACCCGGGGCGGGACCCGTTCGGCCCGGATCCGGTCGAGCACGCCCATCCGCTCCGCCGTGCCCAGCGCCGCACCGCGGACGTCGATCGGCGCACCGCCGCGGCGGATCCGGGGTGCACGCTCGACGACCGTCACGTCGCAGGAGTGCCGGGCGAACCAGTGGGCGGCCGACAACCCGGCCATGGCGGCGCCCGAGACGAGGACCCTCATCCGAGGTCCGGATGGCTGAGCCGGCCGCGGTCGTTCGTCTGCGCCGGGAGCGTCACCGGGCTCAGGGACCGCTCACCGACGAACTCGACGACGTAGTGGGTGACCGCGGCGGGGCCGACGTTGCGGATCCGGTGCGGGCGCATCGGGCCACCGGAGCCGACGGTCTTGAACATGCAGAACCCCGGCTCGGCGACCTGCCGGACGCCCCAGCCCGTGTCGCCCAGCTCCTGGGCCTCGGCCGTGCCCGCGTCCGGCCAGAGGACCAGGTGGTCGTGGTGGTGCTGGTGGAAGTCGAACATCCCCCCGTCCGCCTCCAGCGTCATCGACCAGACCCGGACCCGGTCGTTCTCGAAGATCAGCGTGTCGCCAGGGGTGGCTGGATGCTCGGCCATGACGCTCCCTCGCTCGACTGGGATGCAATGTAGCAAGCGGTGGATGCAAGAAGAAGGCCATGCGCTGCCCGCACCCGGGGAGGTCCGGGACCCTCGCAGGCGGGAACGGGCCGTCGGCACGGCCGGTCGGCGACCACCGCCGGAAACGCACGGTCCGGATCGGAACCCATTCGGGAACCATCCGGAACCCGACGAGGCCCTGCCGTTACGGCACGGTTCCGACGATTCTCCGAGATTCACCCGATGCGGGTTCGCGCAGGTCGGAACGCCCTGGCTACCATGCCCGGCATGGACGAATTCTCGGTCGGCGACACCGTGCGCATCACGGGCCGGACGATGACGGGAAACGTGGGAACCGTCATCCATCTCGACAAGAAGAACGAGAAGTATCTGGTGCGGATCAGCGCCGTGACGCAGAACTATTTCACCGCCGAGGAACTGGAGATCTTCACGAGCTAGCGGGCGCCCCCCGGGCGGGACCGCCGGGCGGGCGGGCCGGGGACGAGCCCGCCCGCCCGGGATCCGCATGACATCTGTCATGGGTGGACCCGTGCGCGACACCGGGAATCCGATGATCCACCGCACTCCGTAGCGGGCCGGTCCGCTCCTAGCGTCGTCGTCATGCGACCTCACGACCGTTCCGCCCCCACCCAGCCGGTCCGGGTGGCCGGTGCACCCGGCACCGCACCGGACGATCGACGTGCGGCGCCCGCCCCGAGCCGCGGGCCGCGCCCGGTCCCGCCGGGCGTCGAGTACCACCGGGTGCTGGCCGGGGAGAAGCGGCGCATCGGGCGCGGCGTGCTCGCCATCGTGCTGCTGCTCGCCGGGCTCGTCGTCTTCCCGGTCGTCCTCGGCCGGCTCGCCTTCCTCGTCGACGTGCAGCTCGGCAACACCACGCCCGACGCCGTCCCCGGCACGGTCTACACGCCGCTGCACCACGCCTCGGGGATGCTCGGGCTCGCGCTGCTCATCCCGTGGGCCATGACGCTGCAACGCCTGCTTTACGGGGTGCGCGGCGCAACGCTGCACTCGGTCGTCTCGCGGTTCCGGTTCGACCTGTTCGGGCGGGCGCTGCTGCTGGCGGGGCCGGTGCTGGTGGTCGTCACCCTGTTCGGGGCGGTCGGCCCGGTCGAGGGCGTCCCGTGGTCGCAGGCCGACCTGGTCGGCGTCCTGCTCGGGATCCTGCTGCTGACACCGCTGCAGGCCGCGGGCGAGGAGTACGGCGTCCGCGGGCTGGTGTTCCGGGTGCTCGGGAGCTGGACGCGCGGACCGCGGGCCGGGCTCGTCCTCGGTGTCGTCGTCTCCAGCGTCCTGTTCACCGCGGTCCACATGGCGACCGACCCGTACATCATCCTCTGGTACCTGGTGTGGTGGTCCAGCTCGGCGCTGATCACCTGGCGCACCGGCGGCCTGGAGGTCACCGTCGTCGTGCACGCCGTGATCAACACCGTCAGCCTCGCGATGGCCCCGCTGCTGCGGATCGATCTCGGAGCCGCGCTGGGCGAGCGGTCGACCGCCGTGGTGTCGGCCTACCAGCTCGTGCCCACCGCGACGGTGGCCCTCATCACCGCGGTGGTGTGGTGGTCCACCCGGCGGACCGGGCCCGCCCGGACCGTGGCCGCCCGAGGTGCCCGGCCGTGATCGGGAGGTACCGGCGGCGCTGGCAGCAGGCGAAGGTGCGGCCCGGGGACGGCAGCCCGCCGGCCCCGTACCGCTTCTGGCAGCTGTTCTCCCGCTCGATGTTCGTCCTGGAGCTGCCCGGCCCGTACGGCCGTCCCGACGTGTTCGAGGTCGACGTCCGCTACTACGCGGACAGCTCGACGACGGCGAGTCCGGCGGCCCTCTACCGCAACGGTGTGCAGGTCCACCGGTCCCGCATCCCGGTGGTGTTCCCGGTGCCCGGGGGGTGCATCGAGGTCGCCACAAGCGCGTTCGGGCTCAAGCGCATCCACTACGTGCGCGACGACGGCCACGAGGAGGTGCTGCGCCCGCATCCGCGCTCGCACGAGGGTCTGCGGGCGCGGTTCGGCAGGCGGTTCCCGCGGACCAGCTCCGTCGTGAGCGCGCTGGCCGTCTGTGTGCTGCTCGCCGGGCTCGCCGTCGCACTGCCGAAGACGGCGGAGACGCTCACCCACATCCCGGTCGTCGCCGAGCACGTGGGCGCGTTCACCTCGCCGGTCCGGCTCCCGGTCTGGGCCACCGTGACGCTCGCCGTCGCCGGGGCGTTCGCCGCCCTGGAACGGGCGCTCACCCTGCGCCACCACTGGCTGCTGGACATGCACACCTCGGACTAGACGCCTCGTCGCAGCGTCCACCCCGCCGTCGTCGGGGCGTCGACGACCCGGAGTCCACCGGACTCCGGGTCTTCCGGGCTCAGGGCTCCGCGCAGATCCGCCGGAGGACCTCGGGGAGCCTGGTGAGCGCGTGGCTGTGGCCCGATCCGGGCCACACCGTGAGCGTGCTCCCCGGTACGGCCGCCGCCTGGTCGACGACGTGCTGGAGGGGCACGTTGCGGTCGTGGTCACCGGCGTAGAAGTCGACCGGGCCGCCGACCTCGGACAGCTCGAATCCCCACGGCCGGACGAGCAGCCAGGTGTCGTGCACGACGCCGTGGAGCCCGTGGACGGTCGCGGCCCGCAGCATCGCGGCGGCGTCGGCCGCGAGCTCCGGGTGGGCGGCGATGTTCTCCCGGTCCTCGCGCGGCAGCAGGTCCCCGGGGACGGCGGCCGCGGCCCCGCCGGCGACGAGACGCTCGACGATCGGTGTCAGGGCGTCGATCCCCTCGGTCGCCGCAGCGAAGACGGCCCGGTTCACCTCGTGGAGCCCGGCGATCCGCTGCGGGCCGTCGAGGGGCCCCACCCCGCAGACCACCGCCGTCCGGACCACCCCGGGGTCCCCGGCCGCGGCACACGCGAGGGCGTAGGGGCCGCCACCCGACGTCCCGACGACCCGGTACCGGTCGAGTCCGAGGTGCTCGGCCAGTGCACTCACGTCCGCCGGCCAGTCGATGATGCGGCGGTCCGGGAGGAAGGTCGACAGCCCGCATCCCGGCCGGTCCGGAACGATCAGCCGGACACCGGTCCCGGCGGCGGCCGAGGCGAGACCGCGCCCCATGACCCGGCAGGAGGGGGCTCCGTGCAGGTAGACCACCGGGATCCCGTCCGCAGGGCCGTGCTCGTCCCAGACGAGTTCCCGGCCGTCGCTCAGCCGGAGTGAACGGGTGGACAACGACGACTCCTCACCGGTTCCGCACCGTGCTCGCGCCGACGACGGGGATCTCCCCGTGACCGGACGGCAGCATCGACACCAAAACGTAGGCGTGACTCCGTTTCAGACGGTACAGATCCGGTGGCCCGGACGCGTGACGGCCTAGGCTGACGCGGTGAGCTCCGGCAGGCGCGTGCGCAAGGACGTCCGCACCAACCGTGCCGCGCTGGTGTCCGCCGCCCGGACGGAGCTCGCCGAGCACGGGCTGGACATGAGCCTGGAGCGGGTCGCCCAGCGGGCCGGGCTCGGAGTCGCGACGCTCTACCGGCACTTCCCGCACCGCGCGGAGCTCCTCGACGCCGTGCTGGCCGAGGTCCTCGGCAGGTACGCGGATCTCGCGAGGGCGGCGCTGGACGACCCCGATCCCTGGCGCGGCTTCGTCACGTTCCTCGAGCGGACGACGCGTCTGGAGGCTGCGGACCGCGGGCTCAACGACCTGCTCTCGATGGACCTCGACGGCACGCCGGCCTGCCGGGCGGCGAAACAGGAGCACTACCGCACCGTGTGTGCGGTCATCGCCCGCGCGCAGGAGGACGGATCGCTGCGGGCCGACCTGCGGGCCGAGGACCTGGTGTTCCTCACCTGGGGACACGCCCGGATCCTGGAGGCGGCCGCGCTCACCGACCGGCCGGAGATCTGGCGGCGGCACCTCGCGTTCCTCCTGGACGGTTTCCGGGCGGGTGCCGCCACGGCGGCTCCGCTCCCGCCGGTGCCGCCGGAGGAGATGCAGCAGATCATGGAGCGGCTCGGTACACGTCGGTCCTGAGTGCGCGGCCCGCGGAAGACGGAGGGCCCCTCCGTTGTTGGACCGGAGGTCCGGCCCCGCGTGAACGAGAGGTCCTGCCGTGTCACTCCCCCTGCCGTTGTCGATCCTCGACCTGGCCACCGTCACCCGGGACGAGAGCGTGGGCGAGGCGCTGGAGGCCAGCACGACGCTGGCCCAGCGTGCGGAGGAATGGGGTTTCCGGCGCATCTGGTACGCCGAGCACCACAACATGCGCGGCATCGCCTCCGCCGCGACCAGCGTGCTCATCGCGCATGTCG
Source organism: Pseudonocardia sp. HH130630-07 (assembly GCF_001698125.1). Classification (NCBI taxonomy): domain Bacteria; kingdom Bacillati; phylum Actinomycetota; class Actinomycetes; order Pseudonocardiales; family Pseudonocardiaceae; genus Pseudonocardia; species Pseudonocardia sp. HH130630-07. The sequence continues at coordinate 5,862,833 of NZ_CP013854.1, forward strand.
CCGCCCGCACCGAGCGGATCACCCTCGGCTCCGGCGGCGTGATGCTGCCCAACCACTCGCCGCTGCAGATCGCCGAGCAGTTCGGCACCCTGGCCGAGCTGCACCCGGGCCGGATCGAGCTGGGGCTGGGCCGCGCGCCGGGGACCGACCAGGAGACGGTGCGCGCCCTGCGCCGGGACCCGGCCGCGTCCGAGCGCTTCCCGCAGGACGTGCAGGAGCTGCAGGGGTTCCTCGGCGAGCACAGCACGATTCCCAACGTGGCGGCCTATCCGGGCCGCGGCACCGGGGTCCCGCTGTTCGTCCTGGGCTCCTCGCTCTACGGGGCCCAGGTCGCCGCGGCACTCGGCCTGCCCTACGCGTTCGCCTCGCACTTCGCGCCGGACGCCCTGCAGCGGGCCGTCGCCCTGTACCGCGCGGAGTTCCGCCCGTCGGCCCAGCTCTCCGCGCCGCGGGTGCTGGCCGGGGTGAACGTGATCGCCGCGGACTCCGACGAGGAGGCCCAGGACGAGCTCCGGCAGGTCCAGCGCCAGCGGGTGCGGCTGTTCGCCGGTCGCCGGGGGACCTCGCTCACCGACGCCGAGACCGACGTCGTGCTCGACGGACCCGCGGGTGACCAGATCCGGTCGATGACCCGGCACAGCGCGGTCGGCACGCCGGACACCGTCACCCGCTACCTGGAGGAGTTCGCCGCCCTCGCCGACGCCGACGAGCTGATCGTCGCCGGGGCCGCCACCCGCCGGGAGAGGTGGTGGCGCAGCTGGGAGCTGCTCGCGTCGAAGGTCCAGACCGGGTCCTGACCCGGCCCGCCGGTACCGGGCCGGCGCCGGTCAGGCCCGGGCCCCGGCCAGCGCGACGAGGTGGGACTCCGACATCGGCACCCGGCCGTTCTCGACGTCGGCCAGGCGCTCCAGCAGAGCGGTGAGCGCCGGCACCGGGAGGCAGCGCTCCGCCGCCGCGGCGAGCACCGGCCGGAAGTGGTGGAACGACTCGACCGGCCGGCGCCGCACCGCGATGTCGCGCCAGATCCCGCTGCGGTCCTTGGGCATCGTGGCCAGCCACGCGACGAGCCGGTCGGTCGCGGCGTCCGCGCCGGACCCGCCGGGCAGGTACGGGCCGGGGTCCCAGCCGTCGAACGGCTCCGGGCGCACACCGCGGGCCACCGCGACGGCCAGCACCTCCCCCGCGAGCCGGTGCATGAGCGCGCGGTGCCGGTCGATCAGCTCCGCCATGGGGGCGTCGGCCAGCGCCGTCGCCGTCAGCAACGCGCCGAAGCCGAGCTTGGACCACAGGTACCCGGTGACGTTGCCGTCGGCCCGTGCCGGTCCCCACGCCTGCAGGTCCGCGACCAGCGTGTCGACCCGGGCGCTGGGCCGGCCGTCGGTCTCGCCGACCACCAGCGCACCGCGCCCGCCGTCGCGGATCACGCCGGGCGACTCCACGTCGGCGAAGAGGTTGACGAACGCCGCGACCGTGCGGCCGGGGCCGATCCGCTCGGCGATCCGGTCCTCGTTCAGGCCGTTCTGCAGCGACACGACCCAGCCGTCCGGGCGCAGCCGCGGTGCGATCAGGTCCAGCGCCGCCGCGGTGGCCTGGGACTTGACGGCGAGCAGGACCGCGCCGAGATCGCCGGGGGCGTCCTCGTCGGGTGTCCGGGCCACGACGTCGGCGACCGTCTCGCTCCCGTCGGGGTGGCGCACCCGCAGCCCACCGGACCGGATCGCGGCGACGTGCGCGGTGTCGGCGTCGACGACCTGCACGTCGTGCCCGGCCCGGTGCAGGTGCGCCGCCAGCGTCCCGCCGATCGCTCCCCCGCCGACGACGGTGTAGCGGCTCATCCGGTCCCCTCCTGCAGGTCCGACTCGCCGTCCCAGTGCAGCGGCAGCGTGGTGGTCCCGGCGGTCGAGCCGCCGTCGACGCGCAGTACCGCGCCGGTCACCCAGCCCGCGTCCGGGCCGCAGAGCCAGTGCACCGCCCCGGTGATGTCGCCGGGCACACCGCGCCGCCCGAGCGGGTTCGCCGAGACCGCGGCGGCGTAGGTCTCCGACACCGGGTTGACCGCGCTGTCGACGGTCACGAAACCGGGGGCGACCGCGTTGACCCGGATGCCGAGCGGTCCCAGCTCGACCGCGCAGGCACGGGTCAGCATCTCCAGGGCCGCTTTCGAGGTGCAGTAGTGCGCCGCACCGGGCCGGGCCCGGGTCGCGGCGCCGGAGGAGATGTTGACGACCGCGCCGGGCCGCCCGAGAGCCGCCAGCGCCCGCCCGGTGGCCACGGTGAGCGCCATCGGTGCGCGCACGTTGAGCGCCTGCACGCGGTCCCAAGCCTGCTCGGTCATCTCCAGCAGCGGCCGGGCCGGGTAGACCCCGGCCGCGTTGACGAGCACGTCCGGCGGGTCGCCGGGGTCGATCACGTCGTCCGCGGCGCCGGGCACGGTGAGGTCGCTGACCACGGTGGTGACCCGGGCGTCGGGACACCGCTCGTGCAGTTCCGCGGCGCGCTCGGCCAGCTCGGCCGCGCGGAGGTCGACCAGCGTGATCCGCACCGGCCTCCCCGGCGTCGCGTCCGCGGCGAACCGGGCGGCGACGGCCGCCCCGATCCCGCCGGACGCCCCGGTGACCAGCACGGTCGGCGTAACAGGACTCACGGCAGGGGCCGTCCCTTCGTCTCGGGCATCGTCGCGTACACCACGACGCCGACCAGCGCGGCGGCGGCGACGTAGAGCCACACCAGGTCGCCGAGCCCGCTCGTGGTCATCGCGGTGGTCACGTAGGGGGCGGTGCCGCCGAACAACGCCACCGCCAGCGCGTAGGGCAGTCCCACGCCGGTGCTGCGGACCTCGGCCGGGAACTGCTCGGCCATCACGACCGCGCAGTTCGCCGAGTAGCCGACGATGAGCAGCAGCCCGACGATCTCGATCGCGAGCAGCCCGGCGAAGGAGTTCCCCAGCAGGGCGAAGGCCGGCCAGGCGAACACGACGAAGCCGCCGGCGAAGGCGAGCATCGTCGGCCGGCGGCCGACCCGGTCGGACAGGATCCCGCCGAACGGCAGCGCGACCAGGAACACCACCAGCGCGATCGTGTTGGCCAGCAGGGCGTCGCGCAGCGGGATGCCGGTTCGCAGGTGCGCGTAGGCCGGCATGAACGAGACCCAGATGTAGTAGATCAACGTCCCGGCCACGGTGATCCCGACGACGCGCAGCGCGGCCCGCGGGTGCTCGCGCACCATCACGACGAACGGGTTGCGCCGCGGCCCGGGGGTCTGCGCCACCCGGGCGAACGCGTCGGTCTCCGCGACCGAGACCCGCAGCCACAGGCCCACCAGCCCCAGCAGCGCGCCGATCCCGAACGCCACCCGCCAGCCCCAGCTCTGCAGCGCGGCCTCGTCGAGCACCGTCGTCAGCAGGTTCCCATCCCCGCGGCGAGCAGTGTCCCGGCCCCGACCGACACCTGCTGCCAGGACCCGGCGAACGCCCGGCGGCGCGGTGCCGCGGACTCGACCATGAACGTCGAGGACGACCCGAACTCCCCGCCCGCGGAGAACCCCTGCACCAGCCGCGCCAGCAGCAGGATCAGCGGCGCCACGACCCCGACCTGCGCGTAGGTCGGGGCGACGGCGATCACCGCGGACGCCCCGGACATGAGCCCGATGGTCAGGGTCAGGCCCTTCTTGCGCCCGTGCCGGTCGGCGTAGGCCCCCAGCACCGCGCCGCCGACCGGGCGCATCACGAACCCGACGGCGAAGACCGCCAGGGTCGAGAGCAGGGCGGCGGTGCCGTCGCCGTCCGGGAAGAACTGGGCGGCGAAGATCGGGGCGAAGGTGGCGTAGACGGCCCAGTCGACCCACTCGACGGTGTTCCCGACCGCACCGGCGACGAGGGCCTTGCGCTGGTGCGGCGCGAGCCGGGTCCCCGGCTCGGCGGCGCTCACCCGGCCGCCGCCAGCACGTGCGCGACGACGTCGGCGTGGGTGGCGAACCAGGCGTCGCCGGTGCCGGCGATGTGCCCGAGCAGCTCGTCGAGCACGACCAGCCGGGACCGGTGCCCGATCACGTGCGGGTGCATCGTCAGCTGGAACAGTCCGCCGGCCGCGCGGGCGGCGTCGAACTCGTCGCGCCAGATCCGCCCGACCTCGCGCGGCGGGGTGTACGGGCGCAGCCCGGTGAAGCGGTCCATCCCGAAGTAGGGCACGTCGTCGCGGATCCACTCCACCGGCAGCTCGACGACACCGGTGGGCTCGCCGCGGGAGAGCAGCTCGTAGGGCTCGTCGTCGGCCATCAGCGACGAGTCGTAGGCCAGCCCCAGCTCGACGACGAGATCGAGGGTGGCGGCGGAGAAGTCCCAGGACGGGGTGCGCAGCCCGACCGGCCGGGTCCCGGACTGCGCCGTCAGCACGTCCGCGGCCCGCAGCATGAGCTCGCGCTCGTCGGCCGGGGCCAGGGTGGTGTTGCGCTCGTGGATCCAGCCGTGCAGGGCCACCTCGTGCCCCTCGGCGGCGTAGCGCGCGACCTCGCCGTCGTGCAGCAGCGCGGAGACCGCGGGGACGAAGAACGACGCCGGGACCTCGTGCCGGCGCAGCAGCTCCAGGATGCGCGGCACGGCGACCCGGGCGCCGTACTCACCGGCGGCGAGCTTGCCGGGGAGGACCTCGCCGTCGCGCAGGGCCGGGGTCTCGTGGTCGGAGTCGAACGAGATCGCCACCGCCACCCGCCTGCCGCCGGGCCACCGGGCCGGGGTGAGCGAGCGCCCGGCACGAACGTGCTCGACGTGGCCGCGCCAGCGCTCCTCGGGCCACCGCCAGGGTGCGTCCTCCGGTCCGGTCATGGAGCCCTCCGTTCTCCGCGGATGGTCACCGACCGGCCGGGCCGGCGCCTCGCGACCACCGTCCACGATGAAATCCGTCAGGGCAATGGGGCCCGACGCATCCTTCCGTCAGAACCGACTACGGATCGCCGGATCCCGGCAGCCGCTCGCGTAAATTGCCGGTTTCCATCACGAGAAACCGTTGACTGGTGGCTTCGCTCACATCACAGTGGCGCAATGGGTGACATCGCCAGGCTGGACGAGCTGGACCGGCAGATCGTCGCCGCCCTGCAGGTCGACGGGCGGGCGTCGTGGTCGGCCGTGGCGCACGCGCTGGGCACCTCGGAGACCACCGTGGCCCGGCGCGGCCAGTACCTGCTCGACTCGCGCACGGTCACCGTCACCGGCCTGCTCGACGACCTGCGCTGCGGGCTCGGCATCGGGATCATCGTGCGCATGCGCTGCCGGCCCGGCCGGGCCAACGCCGTCGCCGACGCACTCGCCGAGCTGCCGACCGTCCGCTTCGTCACCGTGGTGTCCGGCAGCGCCGACGTCGCCGCGGAACTCGTCGTCCCCCGCCACGAGGACGTCGCGTCCGTGCTGGTCGAGGACCTCCCGCGGCCCGACGACATCGTCGACACCGAGTCGATGGTCGTCGTCCGCAAGTTCCGCGCCTTCGAGGAGTGGGACACCGGCCTGCTCGGCCCGGCCGCGACCGCGGCGCTGCGCCCGCGCCGCGCGGTGGGCGAGCACACCGACTGGAGCCGGATCGAACGGCTCAGCGAGTCGGAGCTGGTCATCGCCCGGCTGCTCGCCCGCCAGGGCCGCGCCACCTACACCCGGATCGCCGCCGCGTCGGGGGCCAGCGAGTCGACCGTGGCCCGCCGGGTCGAGTCCCTGGTGACCCGGGGCTGCCTGCGGTTCCGGGCGATGTTCGAGCCGCAGGTCGTCGGCTTCGACGTCAACTTCATGCAGTGGCTCGCCGTCGAGCCGTCCCGGCTGGAGGAGGCCGGGCGGCTGCTGGCCAAGGAGCCGTCCTCGCGCTACGTCGGGGCCACCACCGGCCGGTTCAACCTCGTCCTGCACGGGTCGCTGCCCGGCTACGGGGACCTCTACGACTACCTCACCCGGGTGGTCGGGTCCCTGCCCGGCGTGCAGGCCGCCGACATGACCCTGCAGGCCAGAACGCTGAAACGGGCCTGGCTGCGGCTCGGCGACGACGAGCGGGTGGTCGCATGAGCACCCGGTGGCTCGCCGGAGCGCTGGTCCTCGCCGGCGCCCTGCTCGCCGGGTGCGCGCCGGCACCGGCCGGCCCGGCCGAGACCGGCACCGTCCGGACGGTGCTGCTGTCGGACCCGTCGAGCTTCGACCCGGCGCTGGCCCAGGGCCAGCAGACCTTCCAGGTCGCCGGGCTGCTCTACGACACCCTGCTGCGCCGCGACGCCGGTGGGCGGCTGGTCGGCGGCCTGGCTACCGGCTGGGACGCCGTCTCCCCCTCGGACTACACGTTCGACGTTCGGCGCGACGCCACCTGTGCCGACGGCACCCCGATCACCGCGACCGTCGTCGCCGACTCGCTGCGCCGCCTCTCGAGCCCCGAGCTGAAGTCCACCTGGAAGAACCTCGTGTTCGGCACCGGGGCGGTCACCGTCACCGCGGACGACGCGGCGGGCCGGGTCCGCGTGCAGCTCGCGACCCCGTTCACCACGCTCCCGCAGGGGCTGTCCATCGCCCAGGCCGGCATCGTCTGCCCGGCCGGGACCGCCGACCCGGACGGCCTCGCCGCGGGTTCGGTGCCGGGAGCGTTCTCCGGGCCGTGGGTGCTGGAGCAGGCCCAGCAGGGACTGTCCTACGCCTTCGCGCTCCGCCCGGACTACGACGCCTGGCCGCGGTTCTCGACCCCGCTGCAGGGCAGGCCGCCGGAGCGGATCGAGGCCGCGATCTCGACCGACCAGTCGAGCCTGGCCAACCAGATCCTGGCCGGCGACATCGACCTGGGCCAGTTCGCCGACCCGGCGGCGGTGGCCCGGTTCGAGGCCCAGCCGGACGTGCACCGCTACCCGGTCACGACGTCGACCGCCTACGTGGTGTTCAACCAGCGTCCGGGGCGGATCTTCGCCGACCGGCCCGAGCTGCGCCGCGGCGTCGCGGCGGCGATCGACCAGCGGGCGTTCAACCAGGTGTTCTCCAAGGGCACCGCCGAGGTGCTCGCCTCGGTGTCCCCGGCCAGCTTCGAGTGCGCCAACACCGACCGGTCGCTGATGCAGCAACGGGACCCGGAGCTCGCCGCGCGCACCCTCACCGGGCAGGGCCCGATCACGATGATCGGCAACACCGCCAACCGGCAGTTCTCCGGGGGCGCCGACTACCTCTACGCGGCCCTGGCCGACGCCGGGGCCCAGGTGCGCATGGACAAGGTCGACAACGCGACGTTCTGGTCCACGATCGCCGAGGGCGACTCGGACTGGGACATGGTCTTCCTCGGGGACCTCAACTCGGTGGGCGCGATCAGCGCCTCGCTGGACCGGGTGATCGGCACCGGGGTCGGCGGGACCGGCGTGGTCGGCGTGCTGCGCAACGGCCCCGGCACCTCGGTACTGCTGCGCGCCGACATGGACGCGCTCCCCGTCGCCGAGGTCGAGAAGGTGCCCTACCGCAGCACGGTCACCACCACCGGCCCGGACGGCGACACCACACCGGTCATGCACGCCTGCGGCCACGACACCCACGTCACCGCGCTGCTGGGTGCGGCGGCGCAGCTCGCGGCGCACCGCGGGCACTGGTCCGGCACGGTGCTGGCGGTGTTCCAGCCCGCCGAGGAGATCGGCGCCGGGGCCAGGGCCATGCTCGACGACGGGTTCGCCGACCGCTTCCCCGCCTACGACGTGGCGCTCGGCCAGCACATCACCTCCGCCCCGCGCGGGCACCTCTACGCCCGGCCGGGCGTGTTCATGGCCGCCGCGGACAGCCTGCGGGTGACCGTGTTCGGCCGGGGCGGGCACGGCTCCACCCCGCAGGCGTGCGTCGATCCGATCGTCATCGCGGCGTCGATGGTGCTCCGGCTGCAGACCGTCGTCGCGCGCGAGATCGCCCCGTCCGACGTCGCCGTCGTCACCGTGGGCGCGATCCGGGCCGGGTCGAAGGAGAACGTCATCCCGGACCGGGCGGAGCTGAAGCTGAACATCCGCACGTTCGACCCGGACGTCCGGGAGACGGTGCTCGCCGCCGTGCGCCGGATCGTCGACGCCGAGGCGGCCGCCGGCGGTGCTCCCCGGCCGCCGGAGATCGCGCCGCTCAACGACTTCCCGCTGCTGCGCAACGACGAGACCGCGACCGCCCGGCTCGTCGAGGCGTTCACCGGGCACTTCGGGGCCGGCCAGGTGCACGACACCATCGCCAAGGCGGGCAGCGAGGACTTCGGGATGTTCGGCACCGTGGCCGGGGTGCCGTCGGTGTTCTGGAACTTCGGCGGCTTCGACCCCGACCTCTACCCGGACGGCCCGCAGCGCCCGCAGCCCGCCGTCGCCGCCGGTCTGGCGCCCGGCGGGCACTCCCCGGACTTCGTCCCGACCGGGGTCGAGCCGACCCTGAACCGGGCGGCCGAGGCGCTGGTGGTGGCCGCGGCGGCATGGCTCGACCCGGCGTGAGCGGGTCGGTCGCTCAGACCGCCGACCAGCCGCTCCACGCCTGCGGGGAGAGCACGAGCACCGGGCCGTCCGGACGGTCGGCCCGGTAGGGCGGGTACTTGCCGACGAGCGCGTCGATCGCGCGGTCCCGCAGCCCGCCGTCGGTGTGCTCGGCGGCCGTCGCGTCCAGACGCACCCACCACAGGTGCGACCAGTCGTCGTCGTACCGGTCGGCGAGCAGGCCCACCCGCGGGTCGCGCCCGACGTCGCGCAGCCGGGCCAGCCGGGTGCCGGACTTCGGTTTCACCCGGTCCACCGCGGAGCACACCAGGCCGTCCACCAGCACGAAGGTGATCGGGACCAGGCGGGGCGTGCCGTCACGGCGCAGCGTCGCCAACCGGGCGACCGGGGCCGCGGCCAGCCGGTCGCGGCACGCGTCGGGATCGAGCGTCGGCACGCCGGTGAGTGTGGCACGCGAGCAGTGTCGGTGGGCCGCCGTAACGTCGCCACCACGACTCCCCACGCGAAGGGCAAGACGATGAGCTACCGGGCGGACGACGACCGCTACACGACGATGCCCTACCGCCGCAGCGGGCGCAGCGGCCTGCTCCTCCCGGCCGTCTCGCTGGGCCTGTGGCAGAACTTCGGCGACGTCAACCCGATCGACGGCCAGCGGGCGATCCTGCGCCGGGCGTTCGACCGCGGGGTGACCCACATCGACCTGGCGAACAACTACGGCCCGCCCTACGGCAGCGCCGAGACCAACTTCGGGCGGATCTTCGCCGACGACCTCCGCCCCCACCGCGACGAGCTGGTGATCTCGACCAAGGCCGGGTTCGACATGTGGCCGGGCCCGTACGGCGACCACGGTTCCCGCAAGTACCTGCTGGCCAGCCTGGACCAGTCGCTGGGCCGGATGGGCCTGGACCACGTCGACGTCTTCTACTCCCACCGGCCCGATCCCGACACCCCGCTCGAGGAGACGATGGGCGCGCTGCACACCGCCGTGCAGTCCGGCCGGGCGATCTACGCCGGGATCTCGAGCTACTCCCCCGAGCGGACCCGGCAGGCGGCCGAGATCCTGGCCGGGCTGGGCACACCGCTGCTGATCCACCAGCCGTCCTACTCGATGTTCAACCGCTGGGTCGAGGACGGGCTGCTCGACACGCTCGGCGAACTCGGTGTCGGGTGCATCGCGTTCTCCCCGCTGGCCCAGGGCCTGCTGACCGGCCGCTACCTCGACGGCATCCCCGCCGGGTCCCGGGCCGCCCGGGAGGGCTCGTTGCGCACCGACATGCTCGACGAGGACACGCTGTCCCGGATCCGCGCGCTGAACGAGGTGGCGGCGGGCCGCGGGCAGAGCCTCGCCCAGCTCGCGCTGTCCTGGGTGCTGCGTGACGCCCGGGTCACCAGCGTCCTGGTCGGGGCGTCCTCGGTGGCCCAGCTCGACGACAACCTCGACGCCGTCGACCGGCTGGACTTCGACGACGAGGAGCTGTCCACGATCGACCGGTACGCCGTGGACCGTCAGCGGCGGTAGGGCTCGCCGGCGATCCACACCGCCCGGATCGCCCGGGTGGCGGTGATGTCCGTGGCCGGGTCGCCGTCGACGAGCAGGAGGTCGGCGCGCCGGCCGGGTGCGATCCGGCCCCGGTCGGTGAGCCCGAACCGGGCGGCGGGCAGCGAGGTGGCCGCGACGAGCGCGTCGACCGGCGGGTACCCCGCCCCGACCAGCAGTTCCAGTTCGTGGTGCAGGCTCGCCCCGAGCGGGATCGAGAACGGCAGCCCCGGCTGCTCGACCGAGTCCGTCCCGGCCAGCACCGGCACCCCGGCCTCCCGCATCGCCCGCACCGAGTCCCGGGCCGCCCCGTAGGTCTCCCCCGGTGCGGCCCGGGCCGCGGTGAGCACCTCCGCGACGGTGAGGGTGGGGATCGCCAGCCGTCCCCCGGCCGTCATCGCCGCGGCGAGGTCGGCACCGACCGGGGTGCCGGTCGGGACGTGGGTGAGGACGTCGGCGCCCGCCTCGTGGGCGAGCACGAACGCGTCGTGATGGCTCGCGTGCGCGACGACCCGGCGGCCGAGCGCATGCGCCTCCCGCACCACCGCGGCGACCACCTCGGGCGACGGTCCGCCGCGGCCGGGGGCCTCGACCACCACCTTGAGGTAGTCCGATCCGTCGGCGATCCGGCGGGCGACGCCCTCGGCGGCCGCGTCCGGATCGGTCACCACCGCGTACTCCGGCATCCCGAAGCGGGAGTGCGGCCCGGCCGGGCCGATCACCGGTACCCCGGCGCTGAGCAGGTCGGCGGTGCCGGTCTCGGCCCGTAGCGCCGCCGTCGTCGACGCGGGCCAGGAGGCCATGTCGAACGCGGTCGTCACACCGTGGGCGGCGAGCGCGTCGAGGTGGCGGCGGGTGGTGAGGTGCACGTGCGCGTCGATCAGGCCCGGCAGCACGGTGCCACCCGCCCCGTCGACGACCTCCGCCCCCGCCGGCACGGCGGCCCCCGGCCCGGCGGCGACGACCGTGCCGCCGTCGACGACCACGGTGCCGGTCCCGGCGGAGCGCTCCCCGTCGAAGATCCGGACTCCGGTGATGGCGATCGTGCTCATCGTTCTCCCGTCCTCGGGCTGGGCGCCGGGACGGGGCGCCCGTCCTCGCGTCCATCGTCGCCGCCGCGGGCCGGTACCGCCGGACGACCGGGTGCGCCACGTCCAGACCTGCCACCCGAACGCGCTATGGACGCTGTCCCGCGGTGCAGATTTTCGGCCTGTGCGCGCCTGTCCTGTTGCGCCACAACGCCTTCGATGGCCAGGATCGAGCAGCGCCGAGGGTGACTGAACGTAAGTGACCGAACACCTTCCGTGCGTTCCCTGATGGCTCGACGGAGGAGGACCGTGCAGCAGCGGTACTGGGCGCACTGCCGGTCCGACCCGACGTTCTACGATCGGCCCGAGGCCCGCGACGACCGGCCGGGTGACCGGTACGACGGGTCGGCCGCCGTCCCGGACGGATGGCGCGAGGTCCTCGACCCGACCTGGCGTCACCTGGCCCCGCCGCGGACGCGACTGCCCGACCAGGGCTGGAAGATCCACGTCTCGGCGCTGCTCGACAACGCCGAGCGCGTACTGGCCGCGGTGGCGGCGCACTGCGTCGCGACCGGGACGCCGTTCAAGCACCTCCGGTCACGCCGCGTCCTGCTGTCCGGCAACGCGAAGGACGCCGACCGGGCGAGCAGCGGCAAGTTCGTCACCGTCTACCCCCGCGACGACGCCGACCTGGCCGGCCTGCTCGCCGGGCTCGCCCCCCTCCTGGCCGGCGAACAGGGACCACGGATCCTCAGCGACCTGCGCATCGGCGACGGGCCGTTGCACGTGCGCTACGGCGGCTTCCGGCACCTGTGGTGCGACGACACCGACGGCGCTCGCGTCCCCGCCGTGCGCCGTCCGGACGGGGCTCTGGTCCCCGACCGGCGCCTGCCCCGGTTCGTGGTCCCGGACTGGGTCGACGTTCCCGGCTGCCTCGTCCCGCACCGCGACGCGACCGTCACCGGCGGCTCGGCTCTGCCCTTCACGGTGACCTCGGCCGTGCGGTTCTCGAACGCCGGCGGGATCTACCGGGCCGTCCCGGGCCCCGGCACCCCCGCCGCCGGTCTCGGCGGGACCGTCGTCCTCAAGGAGGCCCGCCCGGATGCCGGTTGGGACGCCTCCGGACGCGACGCGGTGGCCCGCCTGGCCCACGAGCACGCGATGCTGCGGCGGCTGTCCGGGATCCCGGGGCTGCCCCGGTCCGGTGAGATCGTCGTCGCCGGCGGGCACCACTTCCTGCCCCTGGAGACGATGCCCGGCAGCACCCTGTCGACCTGGGTGGCGCGGAACCTGCCGGCGCAGGACCACGACGCTGCGGCCGGCGCCGGGTACGCGCGGCGGGCCACCGCCGTCGCCGACCGGATCGACGCCGTCGTCGCCGCCGTGCACGCCCGCGGGATCGCGATCCGGGACCTGAACCCGGACAACGTCCTGGTCGACGACACCGACGACATCGACGACACCGACGGCACCGTCCGGGTCTCGCTCGTCGACTTCGAGGTCGCCGGTGATCTCGACGACCGCGACGGCCACGGGCTGGGCACCCCCGGCTTCCGGCTGCCCGGGCGGCCGGCCGGACGCGCCGCCGACGACCACGCCCGCGCGGTGCTGCGGCTGTGGATGTTCCATCCCACCGCCCCGCTGCTCGAGGTCTCCCGGGCCCCGCTGGCCGGGTGGATCGACCACGCCCGGAGCCGGTTCGCACTCGGCTCCCGCTGGTCGGACCGGATGGCGCGGGACCTCGGCGTCACCGGGGAACCGGCCGGCGCCGGCGCGCTCGGCCCCGGTCTGGTCGCCGGGATCCTCGGCTCGGCCACCCCGGACCGCCGGGACCGGCTGTTCCCCGGCGACATCGCCCAGTTCGACGTCGACGGGCTGTGCTTCGGCCACGGGGCCGCCGGCGTGCTGCACGCCCTGCGCGTGGCCGGCGCCGACCCGCGCCCCGCGCACGAGGCCTGGCTGCTCGACGCGCTCGCCCGGTACGAGCCCGACCGGGCCGGGCTGTGGCTCGGTGCCCCCGGGATCGCCTAAGCCCTCGACGGCCTCGGGCACACGGAGATCGCCGGGGACCTGCTCCGGAACCACCTCGACCGCGCACCCGGTACGGACCCCGGCGTGCGCGGCGGACTCGCCGGGACCGCGCTGGTCGCCCTGGACCTCGCCGCCACCCACGACGACAGCGACCTGCAGGCACGCGGCCTCGCCATCGCCGAGCGACTCGCCGGCGCGGGCGAGCACGGTCCGGGCCCGACGGCGGCCGGGTTCCTCGACGGCTGGTCCGGGATCTGCCTGCTGCACGTCCTGGCGTTCGAGCGGACCGGCGACCCGGTGTGGCTCGACCGGGCCGGTACCGCGCTGCGCCGCGACCTGGCCCGCTGCCGGACCACCGGCGACGGCACCCTGGAGGCCGAGGACCCCGGCCACCCGCGGACGCTGCCCTACCTCGCCCGTGGCAGCGCCGGGGTGGCGCTGGCCGCGCTCGCGCTCGCGCGCCACGATCCCGGCCACGCCGGCGTGGCCGCGCTGCCCGGCCTGCTCGCCGCCTGCCGCACCGGCTTCGTCGTCCACCCCGGTCTCGGCCTCGGCGCCGCCGGACTCCTCCTCACCCTGGCCGGCGCACCGCCCGACCCGGCGACCACCCGGGTCATGGACGAGCTGACCGCCTTGGTCGGGCGCCTCGCCGCCCCGGCCGGACCGGGCATCGCCGTCGGCGGTCACCAGCTGCTGCGGCTGTCCACCGACGTCGACACCGGCAACGCCGGCGTCCTGCTCGCGCTCGCCGCCCGCGGCGGGCACCCCTCGATCCTGCCCCTCCCCGGCCACGCGCACCGGTCCCCGACCGCCGGCGCCGGCCCCCTGACTTCGACCGGATCCGGTCGGGGAACCCACTGAGAGAGGAACCAGCCATGGACACCATCCTGGAGCTGCAGAACATGACCGCCGAGACCCTCGAGAACGGCGAGTACGGGCACAGCAGCCGGGTCAGCCTGCTGCTCTGCGACTAGGAACCGCCGCGGTCTGACGACCGGGGAGCGGCTCGCCGGTGGGGCCTGCACCACGCAGGCCCCACCGGCCCTCCGGCCCCGCCTGCATCGAAGGATGCAGGTCCCCGATCACCCACCTTCCTCCGATGTGTCGGCCCACCGGCCCGCTGCAGGCTTACCGCACCGGGCGGTGACCCAGCCTCCCCCGACACCGAGGACGATCATGAGCGACACCGGTACCGGCCAGGACCCGACCGGACCCTCCGGCCCCGCACGCCCCGCACCGGGCGGGCCGCCCCGCTGGGTGCTGTGGGCCGCGCTGGTCGCACTGCTCACCGTCAACGGCGCGGCGTCGCTGTCGTCGCTGCCCACCGTCGTCGGGGTGGTGTTCGGGCTGCTCGCCCTCGGCGTCGGCGCGCTGCTGGTCCGTGACCACCTCCGTCGGCGCAACCGCGTCTGGACGTGAGGGCCCCGGGTCAGCGCCGGCGGTCGAGGATCGCCGTGATCTCCTCGGCCGACTTCGCGTACGGGTGCGGCGCGACGTCGAACACCGGCCGGACCGAGTCGTCGCGCTCGATCCCGAGCCGGTCGAACAGCACCGCCCGCGCCGCCTTGTCCTTCTCCGACTCCTGGATCGCGTAGGTCAGGACGTCGTCGACGTACGCAACCGGCACGACGACGGCCCCGTCGCCGTCGGCGACGACCAGGTCGTCCGGACGCACCGGCTGCCCGCCGATCTCGACGGTCATGCCGTGCCCGCCCCACTCCACCCGGCCCTGGTACATCGGCTGCACGATCCACCGCGACCACACCGGCAGGTGCTTGCTCGCCAGCGTCTCGTCGGTGTCCCGCGCACCACCGTTGGTCAGGCACCCGCGCGCGCCGAGCGCGGCGTACATCATCGAATCTGCCGAGCCGACCGCGGGCGTCGCGGTGTCACAGGTGTCGACGACGAGGAAGGTGTGCTCGTCGATCTGGTCGGCGAGGTCGTTGGCGAAGACCTTCCCGTACCAGTACTCGTAGGCCCACTTCGTGTAGTCCTGCGGCGACATCGTCGGCACCGTCTGCTGCGTCGGCACATGCCGACACGTCGTGGCGAACCCCGCCGCCTTCGTCCGCCACAACGGACGGATCTCCGGCGACACCGTCCCCGTGTGATGCAGACCGACCCAGTCCAGACCATCACGGACATCGGTCACCCGCAGCTTGCTGACGGTGTCCAGAACTTCCTTCTTGCGTTCACTGCTCAGCGACAACGCTCTTCCGTTCCTGTGTGAGTGAGGTGTTCTCAGTAGTGGTGGTCGTTCCGCTGCGACACGCCGAGGGAGTGGAGATGTCTAGGACATGGGGCAGGGCCCCGGTAGAGCAGTTGGTCGACCAAGATCAACGAACTCTCCGAGGCCCCGCATGTCCGATCCTGTCACCTACACCGCTGTCCTCCCGATCGGGGAGCACACCGTGGCCTACCTGGCTCGGCTTCTGGCCGCTCAACGCTGTCGCCGCGGTACCCGCCCCCGGCGGCGGGCGTTGACCCCGTTCGCCCAGGCAGTGCTGGTGATCCGCTGGTTCTGCGACGCCACCCGGGTCCGGCACCTGGCCCGCGACAACGCGATCAGTACCGCGACCACCTATCGCTACCTGCACGAAGGCATCGACGTCCTCGCCAGCGCCGCACCCGGGCTGCACGGTGCCCTGCTCGCCGCCCGCCTCGCCGGACACACCCACGTTCACCTGGACGGCACCCTGATCGCCACCGACCGCTGCCGCGCGCTCGGCCCCACCGCGGGGGTCGACCTGTGGTGGTCGGGTAAACACCACCGCCACGGCGGGAACGTCCAGGTCGTGTCCGCCCCGGATGGATGGCCGCTATGGACATCCCCGGGAAGACCCGGGCGCGAACACGACGTGACCTGTGCCCGAGCCCACCCCGGTCTGCTCGAAGACCTCGATCACTGGATCGATGATGACCACGCCGCGCTGGGCGATCTCGGCTACGAAGGTGAGGCCCACCGACTCACCGTGCCGATCAAACCCATCCCCGCCGGCGGCCGAACAGTCGATCAGCGCACCGTCAACAGCCTGCACTCAGCCACCCGAGCACTCGCCGAACGAGCAAACGCCCTGCTCAAGACCACCTTCGCAACGCTACAGCGAGTCACCCTCTGTCCCTGGCGCACCGGCGCGATCACCGCCGCCGCGCTCGTGTTACTCCACACCGAATACGACCGCACAACATGATCACCACGCTACTGAGAACACCTCAGTGTGCTCCGTCGGATGCGGACGGATTCCGGTTCTCGATCGGTCGTGCGGCCTCCGTGGGGTCGGTGGGACGGGCACGGAGCCCGACCGGGCCCCGCGGGTTCTGTGACCGGCGCCGCTCATCCACGGAGCCCGGTCGTGGCGATGCCGTTGACCAGCAACCGCTGGAAGGCGATGAACACCCCGAGCACCGGGAGCAGCGACACCACCGACATCGCGAACAACGCCCCGAATGCGGACTCGGCGTTCGCGTCGACGAAACCGCGCAGCGCGAGCGGGACGGTGTACATCTCGGTGTCGGTCAGGTAGATGAGCGGGGTGAAGAAGTCGTTCCAGCTGTAGATGAACGTGAAGATCGCGGTCGTGGCCAGCGCCGGCTTCGCGAGCGGGAGCAGGATCCGCCAGAAGATCTGCAGGTGACCGCAGCCGTCGAGCCGGGCGGCCTCGTCCAGCTCACGCGGGATCGCCCGGAAGAACTGCACCAGCAGGAACACGAAGAAGGCGTCGGTCGCCAGCAGCTTCGGCACGACGAACGGGAGATAGGTGTTCACCCAACCGAACTCGCGGAACATCAGGTACTGCGGGATGAGGATCACGTGGTGCGGCAGCAGTAACGTGCCGATCATCAGCGCGAACAGCACCCGGCGGCCGCGGAAGTCGATGCGGGCGAACGCGTAGGCGGTGACCGAGCAGGCCAGCACGTTCGCCACCACGCAGGCCACGGCGACCAGCAGGGAGTTGAGCAGGAACTGGCCGAATCCCACTCCGCCGAGTCCGGCCCAGCCCTCGGCGTAGGCGCTCCAGGTCGGGTCCGGCCCGGGCAGCAGCCCGGGATCCCCGATCCGGCTGTCGTCCCGGACCGACGCGCTGACCATCCAGGCCAGCGGGTAGAACATGACCGACGCCATGGCGAGGAGCAGCAGGTGGCGCAGGAACTCCGGTCGGCGCAGCATCGTCATCAGCGGTCTCCGTAGAACACGAACCTGCGGGAGGCCAGGAACAGCAACGCGGTCACCGACGCGGCCACGACCAGCAACGCCCAGCCGAGCGCCGAGGCGTAGCCCATCTCGAAGTTGGTGAATCCGCGCTGGTAGAGGTAGAGGGTGAAGAACAGCGTCGAGCTGGCCGGCCCACCGGTACCGTTGCTCACGATGTAGGCGGTGTTGAACGCCTGGAACGCGTTCACCGTGCTCATCAGCACGTTGAAGAAGATGATCGGGCTGAGCATCGGCAGCGTCACCGAGAAGAACCGGCGTACCGCACCCGCGCCGTCGATCCGGGCCGCCTCCTGAAGCTCCGCCGGGACCTGGCGGAGCCCGGCGAGGAAGATCAGCATCGGGGCACCGAACTGCCACACGTTGAGCGCGATCAGAGTGCCGAGCGCGGTGTCCGGCGTGCCGATCCAGGAGAAGTCGGTGTCGATGCCGACCAGGCCGAGACCGGCGTTGAACAGCCCGTCCTCACCGAACACCGACCGCCACAGGATCGCGATCGCCACGCTGCCCCCGATCAGCGACGGCAGGTAGAAGACCGCGCGGTAGACCGGCAGCCCGCGCACCCCGCGGTCGAGGACCATCGCGAGCAGCAGCGCGAACACCACGACCAGCGGCACCGACAGGAACAGATAGGCCAGGGTGACCCCCAGCGAGGTCCAGAACCGCGGGTCGTCGGTCAGCATCCGGACGTAGTTGTCGAGGCCGGACAGCCGGGGCACGCCGAGGATCGAGTAGTCGGTGAACGACAGGTAGAGCGAGGCCAGGATCGGTCCGCCGACGATGACCACGATCCCCAGGAGCCAGGGGGTCAGGAACAGGTAGCCGGCGAGGTCGTCACGGCGCTGCCGGGAGGGGCGGCGCCGGGGCGGCGGGTCGGGGCGGGCGGAGATGGGGCGATGCGACGTCGTCGTCGATGCCATGTGGGGTCCTCGGTTCAGCTCAGCGCCTGTCGGGCTTCGGCGTAGAAGCTCTCGACAGCGGTGTCGACGTCGGTCCGGCCGAAGGCGATGTCCTCGAAGAGCCGGCGCAGCTCGCCGGTGAGGATCTGGATCCCCTGCGGGTAGGTCATCGAGGCGATGTCGCCGCTCTCACTCAGTTCGCGCAGCACGCGCACGCTGCGCTGGACTCCCTCGGGTGTCGCGGCGTCGTCGAGCAGCACCTCCTGGCCCCGGGCTCCGGGCACCACGCCGTTGTCCGACCGGTAGGCGGTGATCGCCGCCGGATCGTTGGCGAAGAAGTCGATGAAGGCGGCCGCCGTGGCGACGTTGTCGCAGTCCGCCGAGATGGCGAGGCCGTTCGAGCCGATCACGTTGCCGGACGCACCGGCCACGGCGACCGGGTTCGACGCCCAGCCGACGCTCCGGCCGAGCCCGACGCCCCGCAGTGCGCTCTCGGTGATCGTCAGCTGCGGGATGTCCCGGGTCCCTGCCACGGCGACCCCGCGGGCGACCGGTGCGAGCTCCAGGTTGTTCGTCTGGTCGGGGATCATCGACGGCGGGACGGTCACGCCCTCCCTGGTCAGTCCCTCCCAGAGCACGAACCACTCGCGCAGCAGCGCCGGGTCGAACGCCAGGCCCGACTCGTCGAAGAAGGGTTCGCCGTGGCTCGCCACCCAGCTGAACAGCGACATCAGGTTCGATGCCTCGATCTCGGTGGCGTAGACCCCCTCCGGCAGCCGCGCCTGGATCGCGCGCAGCCAGTCCGCGTACTCCGCCCAGTCCCAGCCCGGCCGCGGCGGCGGCACGCCGGTGCCCGCCAGCAGATCGACGTTGTAGGCGACCGGGCGCACGTAGGAACCGGTCGGGATCATGAACTGCCGCCCGCCGGCCTGACCGGAGACCAGGACGTCGGCCGGGACGTCGTCGACGGCGATCCGACCCTCGGCGATCAGCCCGTCGAGCGGGAGCAGCGCACCCTGGGTGGCGTACGGGGCGAAGAAGGTGCTCTGCATGCTGGTGACGCACGGCAGGTCCCGGCCGGCGGCGCGCACGGTCAGCCGCTCGATGTAGGACTGGTAGGCGCCGATCTGGCTCCGGACCTCCACCCCGGGGCGGGCGAGCTCGAAGCGGTCCACCATCGCGTCGACCCGCTCGGCACGGCTCGGATTGCCCCAGTACCCGTAGGAGATCGTGCCCCCGACCTCGCCCGGCGGGCCCTCGTCCTGCGGCGTCCCGCCGCAGCCGGCGAGCAGTGCGGTCACGGTGAGCAGCGCGAGCGCCGGCCACCGGCGGGCAGCACGGTGCCGGGCGGGCATCAGGCGTCCACCCGGGCCCGCTCCGCGGCGTCGATCCCGGCGCGGTCGGGGAACGAGGCCTGCGCCCCGTCCCCGCGCACGCTGAGACCGGCGGCGACACAGCCGCGACGGGCCGCGTCCGGCACCGTCCGGCCCTCGGCCAGGCCCGCGGCGAACACCCCGACGAACGCGTCACCGGCGCCGGTGGTGTCCACCGGGGCATCGACGGCGAGCGCCGGCACCCGCACGGCGGCGGCGCCGGGCCCGGCCATCTCGGCGCCGTGTGCACCGCGGGTGACCACGACCGTGCACCCGAGCCGCCCGGCCAGCGCAGCGGCCCCCTCGACCCCGTCGGCCCCCGAGTCGGCGGCCAGCGCGGCGGCCTCCACGGCGTTCACGACCAGGATCGCGTCCGGCGCCAGGAGGCCGGGGGTGAGCGCCCGGTACGGCGCCAGGTTGAGGACGAACCGTGATCCTGCGCGGGCAGCCGTCGCGGCGGCCGCCGCGACGGCGTCGGCGGGGATCTCGGCCTGGGCCACGACGACGTCGCCCGGTCCCGTCGACCCGACGGCCGCGGCCACCTCACCCGGGCCGAGCGCGCCGTTCGCGCCGGCGACGACCACGATCGAATTGTCGCCGTCGTCGGAGACCAGGACGGTCGCCCGGCCGGTCGGATGGTCGGGATCCCTCCCGGCCGCCCGGACGTCGACCCCGGCTGCTTCGATCGCGGCGACCAGCCGGTCCCCGGCGCCGTCGCGGCCGAGGCGGGCGGCCAGGCGGACGCCGGCTCCGGCCCGGGCCGCGGCGACGGCCTGGTTCGCGCCCTTCCCGCCGGCGGTCTCCCGGACCGAGCGGGCGAGGACCGTCTCCCCTGCCTGCGGGAGGACACCCACGCGGAGCGTGACGTCCACGTTGGCGGACCCGACGACGAGCACGTGCTTCTTACCCGATGGCTGCACTGCCACCTCCAGAGCTACTCGTGTAGACCGGATGGTGCGTCGAGTATCTACACGAGTAGAATCAGTCGTCAATGCTCCGTACGGGCTCAAGCGCAGCCGCAGGACTCCCGGCCACGCAGCGAGAACCGGTCGTCGGAGACGGTCACGACCCCCGGCGGTGCGGTCACGACCCGGGCGAACGCCAGTTCCGCGACCCCGTCGATCGGCTGGGTGATCGAGCTCAGGCTCGGCGTGGAGAACTCGGCGAGCTCGGTGCCCTCGGTCGTGATCACCGCGAGCTGCTCCGGCACCCCCGCGGAGCGTTCGTAGGCCGCCCGCAGGACCCCCACCGCCTGGGCGTCGGACCCGACCACCAGCGCGGTCGGCCGGTCCGGCGAACCGAGCAGGCGCCCGGTCGCGTCGTGCCCGCCCCGCCGGGAGATCTCGGAGTGCCGGCGCCACCGCGGGTCCGGATCGCATCCGTTGCGGCGCATGGCGTCCCGCCACGCCGCCACCCTGCGGCGGGACAATCGGTGCTCGCGCGGACCACACAGCAGCCCGATCCGCTCGTGGCCGTGCCCGACGAGATGGTCGACGGCGGCGTGCGTGCCCAGCGTGGTCACCACCGGCCGGTCCACCACGACGACCGGGATCCCGAGATCGTGCAGGCCGGTGAAGTCCTGCAGCGGGTCGGCACTCAGCAGCACGACACCGTCCACCCGCCGCTCGGCCAGGTCGAGGACCATGGCGCGCTCCCGCTCCACGCTCCAGCCGGACGCGCCCAGCAGGATCTGGTGCTCGGCGCGCTCCCCCGCGGCGTTGACGAACTTCGTGAACTCGGCGAAGTAGGGCAGCGCCAGATCCGGGACGACCAGTCCGGTCGACTGGGTGCGCCCCACCCGCAGGGACCGCGCCACGTTGTCCCGCCGGTAGCCGAGATCGCGGATCGCGGCCAGCACCCGCTCACGGGTCGCCGGGGCGACCGGCCGGGGGCCGTCGTTGACCACGTAGGACACCACCGCCGACGACACCCCGGCGGCCCGGGCGACGTCGTTGCGCGTGACCACGACCGGCCACGTTACCCGGTGCCGGACACTCGGTGGCCGCTCGTCCGCTACCCGGCCGGGGGACCCGGCCCCGCGGCGTCAGCTCCGGCCGAACCCCGCCGGACGCGGCCGGCCGTTGCGGCGCAGCGCCCGGGCCAGGACGTCGAGCTGCGCGGGGTTGTACAGGTTGCCGACGGCCTCCTGCACGGTCCGCCGCTTCACGCCGGTGTCCTGCAGCGCGGCGTCGATGAGCTGCATCTGGGCGGGCCGCAGCGCGGACAGCTCGCGCAGGTGGTCCGCGACGCCGGTGGCGACGACCTCGCGGGCCGCCCCCTCGGCGTCGGCCGGGAGGTTGTCGAAGGCGATCACGGCCGCGTGCGCCCGGTACGGCGCGAGCAGGTCGAGGTAGGCGTCCAGCGGCTGCGGGCCGAGCAGCCGGGTGAGGACCACGACGAGGGCCCGCTCGGCCGCGGGCAGCCCCTCGACCCGCCGGGCCACCACCCCCGGCACGTCGATCGGGGCGGCCTGCTCGATCATCGCCACCAGCTCGGCGCGGGTCGCCTGCAGCCGGTCGATGCTCCGGCCCACCTCGGCCTCGAGGTCGCGGAGCACGTCCGGCGGCACCCGGTCGGTGTCGCCGACGGCGGCGATCTGCGGCAGCGTCAGCCCGAGCCCGGCCAGCCGCCGGATCCGGATGAGCCGGATCAGGTGGTCGACCCCGTAGTGCTGGTAGCCGTTCGAACGCCGCTCGGGGGCCGGGAGCAGGCCGAGCTGGTGGTAGTGCCGGACCGTGCGACGGCTGGTCCCGGCGAGTTCGGCGAGCCGGCTGGGGCTCCACACCACGGCGCTGCCTCCCTCCCGACGGTGCTCGGGGCCGAGCCTAGCGGGTGACCGCCGCCACACCGGTACATGTTGAGGTGGACGTGAGGGCCAGGTGTGGGCTGCGCACCGTGCCCCGTCTCGTACGACTCCGCCCGCTGATCGCGTCCGCCGTCCTGCTCTGCCTCGCCGCGGGGTGCGCCACCGCCCCGGCGGCGATCGGTCCCGCCCCCGGCGCACCACCGCCGGAGCTGGCGGAGTTCTACGACCAGGAGCTCGCGTTCGGGTCCTGCACCGACTACGCCACGACCGACGACGAGGCCGAGGTCTACCGGGTCGTCGGGAACCTCGAGTGCGCCCGGCTGACGGTGCCGCTGGACTACGCCGACCCGGGTGGCCGCACCGTGGAGCTCGCCGTGCTGCGGGTCGCCGCGTCCGGTGAGCGGATCGGTTCGCTGGTCGTCAACCCGGGCGGGCCGGCGGGACCCGGGACGTCCTTCGCCGCGGCCCTGTCGACGTTCCCCGGCTATCCCCCGCTCGGCGAGCGGTTCGACCTCGTCGGCTTCGACATGCGCGGCACCGGTGGGTCCACGCCGACCGTGGACTGCTTCTCCGACGCCGAGCGGCGCGAGGACCGGCTGATCGCCACGTTCCTCTTCGGCGGCGAGACCTGGGACGAGGCCGAGACCCGCCGGGTCGCCGAGCGCTGCGCGGAGGGCTCCGGCGGCGCGGACGTCATCTCCCACCTCGGCAGCCGCGACACCGCACGGGACATCGACGTCCTGCGGGGCGTGCTCGGCGACGAGCAGCTGACCTTCTTCGGTGCGAGCTACGGCACCCGGCTGGGCGCGGTCTACGCCGAGACCTTCCCCGACCGGGTCCGCGCCATGGTGCTCGACGGCGGGATGGACCCGAACCTCGGGATCCGGGACCGGATGATCCAGCAGTTCGCCGGTTTCCAGCGGTCGTTCGAGACGATGGCGGCCGCCTGCGCCGCCGCCGGGAACTGCCCGCTGGGCGACGACCCGGCGCAGGCCACCGCCCGGTTCCACGAGCTGGTCCGGCCCCTGACCGAGAACCCGGTCCCGGTCGGTGCCGACCGCGAGCTGACCCACCGCGGCGCGATCGAGGCCGTCCTGTTCAACCTCTACGGCGTGGAGAAGTGGCCGACGATCACCGCGGGCCTGACCGAGCTCGCAGCCGGCCGGGGTGACGCGCTGCTCGCCGCCCGCGACGCCGCCCACCAGGTCCAGGACGACGGCAGCTACTCCACCTTCGTGGAGGGCGCGTTCGCCACGCACTGCAACGACCGGGAGCGGTTCAGCCCGGAGCAGGAGACCGACATGCGCCGGGCGATGCTGCAGGCCGCCCCCTTCCTCGACGACGGCCTCGGACGCACCGCCCGCGACGTGTGCGAGCACTGGCCCGCCGAGCCCACCCTCGGCACCCCCTACGCCACCGACGTGCAGGGCCTGCCGCCGACGCTCGTCGTGTCGGTCACCGGTGACCCCTCGTCGCCGCACGCCGGTGGCATCGCGCTCGCCGACACCCTCGGCTCGGAGCTGCTGACCGTCGAGGGCGAACGGCACGGTGCCGTGCTCGTGCCCGGCAACGGGTGCGTCGACGACATCGTCACCCGCTATCTCATCGATCTCGAGGTGCCCACCGATGCGCGCTGCCGGCTCTGACGTCGCACCCCGGACCCGGCGCCCGCGGCTGGCGTCGGACGGGGCCCGCTACGTCGTCACCATCGTCCTCACCGCCGTGCTGGCCACGATCTACGGCGCCATCGCCCCGGTCCTGCGCACCGACGGCGCCGTCTCGCCCGGGACCGTGGTCACCGTGTACTTCGGCGCGTGGACCGCCTACTCCGTCGTCTACACCGGTCTGACCTGGATCGCGCTGCGCCGGGCGGACGGGTTCACGCTGGTGGACTGGCTGGCCGAGGACCGGATCGGGCGCCGGCGCAGGCGCCGCACCGAGTGGCTCGCCGGCAGCGGCGGCCCGCTCGGGGCACTGACGTTCTGCGCGGTGGCGATCGCCGCGGTGATCTGCGTGATGGTGCTGCGGGAGCTGCGGGAGGACCCGGTCGTCGTCGGGCTGGCCGTCCTCGCGGTGGTCGCGTCGTGGCTGCTCATCGTCATCGTCTACGCCGTGCACTACGCCCGGGAGAACGGCCGCTCCGGCGGCTTGGGCTTCCCCGGCCCCGCCCCGCCCCGGCTCGCCGACTACGTGTACCTGTCGGTCGGGATCAGCACCGCGTACAACAGCGGCGACGTGACGGTCACGAGCACCGGCATGCGCTCCGCGGCCACCGTCCACACGGTCGTCGCGTTCGTCTTCAACACGGTGATCGTCGCCCTGCTCGTGTCGATGCTCGTCACCGTCTCCACCTGATCCGCCCTTTGACACCGACCCTCCCGGCGGTCTACGGTTTCCTCACTAATGAACTGGGTTCATTCCGGTCCCGGTGACCTGGGGGGTCGTCATCGTCTGCTCGGATGCTCCGGTTCGGCTGCGGTCGACCCACGTCACGCTCGATCAGCCGGTGCCGGTCCGGGTGGTCGAGGACCCGTTCGCCAGCGTGCTCGGGCTCGCCTGCGCCGGGGTCCGCGACCGCGCGGCGGGCCGGCGCACGGCGTTCGCGGACGCCTGCGCCGGCCTGCGACCGGAGAGCCTGCTCGCGGCCGGGCGTGTGGTGGCCCCCGGTGCCTCGCTGTCCCCGGACTGCCTCACCCCCGAGTTAGACGGCGATCCGGCCCCGTCCGCGCACCGCCGGATGCGCGAGCACCTCGACCGGCTCCGGTCGGTCTCCGACGGCGAGCTCGGCGACGATCTCGACCGGACCTTCGACGGGCGGCTGCCGGCGCACTGGGAGGCGATCCGCCCGGCCCCGCGCAGGTGGCTGCGGGACCTCACCGACGGTCTGGAGCTGCTCTGGACCGCGCTGGCGCCGGAGTGGCACCGGCAGCGCGGCCTGCGCGAGGACGAGGCCCACCGGATCGGCCGGGCCGCCGTCACCGGATCGCTCGCCGAGGAGCTCGCCGACGCCCATCCCCGGGGGCGTGCCACGCCGTCGGGATTCGAGTACCCCGACCCGGACGGGGTGCACAGCCGGATCGGCACCCGCACCCTGGTCCTCAACCCGCTGCTGGCCGGGCTGCGCCTGACCGTCGCGAACCTGGACCGGCCGGACGATCTCTACCTCGCCTACCCGGCCCGGCGGCCTACCCCCGATCCCGTCGCGGGCAGCCAGCTCGACGCGCTGCTGACCGGTCCCCGGGCCGCGGTCCTGCGCCTGGCCCAGGACGGTCCCGGCATGTCCCAGCTGGCCAGGTCCATGCACCTGACCCCGGCCTCGGTCACCCACCACGTGGACTGGCTGCAGCGCAGCGGGCTGGTCGTCCGCCGGCGGGACGGGCGCACCGTCCAGGTGACGGTCACCGCCAGGGGGCGGCGCCTGCTCGACCTCTACTCGGCTCCCGGCTGCTGACCCCGGCCACCACCCGGCGGCGCCACCGACTCGGCGACCGACGCCAGCACGCGCAGGCACTGCTCCCGCAGCGCCGGCCGGTCGACCTCGGCACCGTCCACGACCGCCATGCCGATCGCCGCGAGGTAGGCGAGCCATCCCCGGACCAGCACCCGGGTCAGCTCCGTGTCGTCCGCGCCGAACAGCGTCAGGAGCCCGGTGACGAGCTCCTCGTCGAACCGGGCCAGCACGTCCCGCACCGGCGCCGCGGAGGACGCCGACCCGCGGTACATCGAGACGTACCACTGCGGGCGTTCACCGACCACGTCCAGGTAGCCGTCGATCGCGGCCCGCGAGGTCTCGAGCAGCGGCAGCGCCGGATCGGGGGTGCTGCGCCCGGCCAGGTACACGAGCCGGTCGGCCACCACCTCGGCGAAGAACGACGCCTTGTCCGGGAAGTAGCGGTACAGCAGCCCGCGGGAGACCCCGGCCTCGTGCGCGATGGTGCCGATCTCCACGTCGTCGTAGGGCCGCTCGGTGAACAGGCGGACGCCGGAGGCCATCAGCTGCGCGCGGCGGGCCTCGACGTCCATCCGGACCCGCGGTGACTGCGGACGGTCCTCGGGCGGTGGCGGAGTGCTTCGCGACATGCTGGCCGGTACCGTACTCGACCGCGGTCACCGGCCGGGACGGCAGGCCGACGGCGGGCGGACCCGCCGCCCGCGCCGGGCCGGCTCCCGGTCCGTTCCGGTCATGCACGGAACCTACGGCCCCCGGGACCGGCACGGGCGGTCGTTCGAGGAACGTCGAACCGGCGGTGCGCCGATCCGAGGTTGCCCGGCCCGTGTCCGGGGAACCACACCGGGCATGAAGATCCTCGTCACCGGAGCGCTGGGCAAGGTCGGGCAGGCGACCGTCACCGCGGCACGGGCCGCCGGGCACGACGTCACCGCGACCGACCAGGCACCGCCCTCCTACGGCCCGACGGACCCCGCCGCCGCTCCGTACCTGCGCGCCGACCTCACCGACCTGGGGCAGACCGTCGACCTCGTCGGGCGGATCCGCCCGGACGCGGTCGTGCACACCGCGGGTATCCCGGAACCGTTCCAGGACACCGAGGGCGCCGTCTTCGACACGAACGTCCCGGCCCTGTTCCACGTCACCGAGGCCGTCCGGATCGTCGGGGTGCCGCGGCTGGTGGCGATGTCCAGTGAGACCGCACCCGGCTACATGACCGGCGACCCCGTCCTGCTGCCCGACTACCTGCCCGTCGACGAGGACCATCCGCTGCGCCCGCGGGAGGCCTACGCGCTGAGCAAGGCGCTCGGCGAGCAGATGCTCGACGCGCTGGTCCGGCGGCAGGACGACGCCGTGCCGGTCACGGCGGTCTCGATCCGCCCGTCGCTGGTCACGACCGGCGAGATGTACGACGGGTACGTCCGGCGGACCCGCGACGCCGGCCCGGTGCCGTCGTTCAACCAGTGGACCTTCGTCGACGCCGAGGACCTGGGCGACCTCGCCGTGCGCGCCGCGACCGCCGACACCCCGGGGCACGAGGTCGTCTACGCGGCCCAGCCGGACAACCTGCTCGGCGAGCCCCTCGCCGAGCTCGTGGCCCGGGCCTTCGGCGACGACGCCCCGCCGGTCGGGGACCTCGACCGGCCCGACGCCGGCGCACTGAGCATCGCCAAGGCGCGCCGGCTGTTCGGCTGGGAGCCCCGCAGCGGCCTGGCCGCACGCTGACCGGCCCGGCCGGCGCCGGACCGGCGCCGGCCGGCCGTGCGGGGCCGCTCAGCGACCCGCGCCGGCTGCCGCGGTCGCCACTCCCAGGCCGGCGGCCGCGCCCGGGGTGGCGGCCGGGTTCGAGCGGGCGCGCAGCGTCGTGAGCAGGCTCGACCCGGGCCGCTCCGCCAGCGCCGAGGTGAAGCGGTCGAGGAAGATCGCGACGATCACCACCGCCAGCCCGCCCTCGGCACCGGTGCCGATGTCGAGCTGGGTCACCGCGCTGACGACGACGGTGCCCAGACCGTCGGCCCCCGCGAGCCCCGCGACGACGACCATCGACAGCGCCAGCATGATCACCTGGTTCACCCCGGCCATGATCGACGGCAGCGCCATCGGCAGCTGCACCTCGCGCAGGATCTGCCGGGGATGGGCGCCGAACGCGTGGGCCGCCTCGACGACCTCGCCGTCGACGCCGCGGATGCCCAGCTCGGTGAGCCGCACCGCGGGCGCGATCGAGAACACGATCGTCGCCACGACGCCGGGCACCACACCGATGCCGAACAGCAGCACGACCGGGATCAGGTAGACGAACGCCGGGACGGTCTGCATGAGGTCGAGCAGCGGCCGCAGGGTGCGGCTCGCCGCCGGGCTGCGCGCGGCCCAGATGCCGAGCGGGATGCCCACGGCGACCGCGATCAGCGCCGCGACCAGTACCAGGCCGAACGTCTCCATCGTCTCGGTCCACAGGTCGAACGACGACACCAGCGCGAATCCGACCAGCGTGAACGCGGCGAACGCCGGGCCGCGCACCAGCAGCGCGAGCGCGACCAGCAGCACCAGCCACAACCACCACGGCGGTCCGGTGAAGACCGTCGTCACCCCGTCCACGACGACGGTGACGACCGCGCCGATGCCGTCGAAGAACCCGCCGGCGACCTGCAGCAGCCACAGGACGAAGGCCTCGATGTAGCTCCCGAGCTCGATCCTGGGCATCAGGCGTTCCCCCCGTCGGCCGGGGCACCGGCGGACTCGTGTGCGGACGGTGCGTCCTCGGTCGACAGTGCCGCGAGCACGACCCCGCGCGGGACGACGCCGGTCAGCCGGCCGTCCTCGACGACGCCGAGCGGCACCGGGTTGCGGCCGACCTGGTGCAGCAGGTCGATCAGCGGGCGGTCCGGCTCGGTGGTCCGGAACTCCTCGACCAGCGCCGAGGGCTCGATCGCGGTCGCGTGGCGGGCCGCGGCCACGCCCAGCCGGTCGTCCCGGACGACCCCGAGGATGCGGTGGTCGTCGTCCAGGACGTAGGCACCGGTGGCCTCGGCCCGGCCGAGCCGGACGAGCACGTCGGCCGGCCGCTCGTCGAGCCGGACGGTGATCCGCGGCTCCACGACGACGTCCGCGGCGGTGAGCACCCGGCTGCGGTCGACGTCGGCGACGAACTCGGCCACGTAGTCGTCGGCCGGGGACTCCAGGATCTCCGGGCCGGTGCCGACCTGGACCAGCCGCCCGTCCTTGAGCAGCAGGATCCGGTCACCCAGCAGCATGGCCTCGTTGAGGTCGTGGGTGATGAAGACGATCGTCTTCCGCAGGTCCTTCTGCAGCCGGACCAGCAGCTGCTGCATGTCGCGACGGATCAGCGGGTCGAGGGCGGAGTAGGGCTCGTCCATCAGCAGGACGTCGGTGTCGCTGGCCAGCGCCCTGGCCAGCCCGACCCGCTGCTGCATGCCGCCGGAGAGCTGGGCGGGTGTCGCGTCGGCCCGGTCGGCGAGCCCGACCTGGTCGAGCGCCCACTCGGCCCGTTCCCGGCGCTGCGCCGCGGCGACACCGCGGATCTGCAGGCCGTACTCGGCGTTCTGCCGGACCGTGCGGTGCGGCAGCAGCGCGAAGTGCTGGAACACCATCGCGATCCGCTCGTTGCGCAGCGTGCGCAGCTCCGCGTCGCCGAGCGAGCCGAGATCGCGACCGTCGACCCCGATCGAGCCCGAGGTCGGCTCGATCAGCCGGTTCAGCAGCCGGACCAGCGTCGACTTCCCGGAGCCGGACAGGCCCATGATCACGAACAGCTCGCCGGGGGCGATGTCGAAGGAGACGTCGTGCACGGCCAGCGTGGCGCCGGTGCGCTGCAGGATCTCGCCCCGGCCGACGCCGTCACCGGCGAGGCGCACGGCCTCGTCGACCGCCGCGGCGTCGCCGAAGACCTTGGTGAGGTTGCGGACCTCGATCATGCGGCGTCACCGACCCAGGCCCGGACGCGGTCGGGGTTCGCCGCGACGTAGTCCCCGGCCACCAGCTCGACGTCCTCGTTGTCGACGTCCACCCGCTTGAGCATCTCCTCGACGTCGGCCAGCGGGATCTCCAGGCGCCGCAGCAGGGCGTCGAACCGCGGGGGCAGCGCACCCGGCTCGGTGCTGCCCGCCGTCCACGCCGAGTACGCCGGCATCGCGCAGGCGCCGTCGCCGGTGGTGTAGCAGTCGTCGCGGGCCGGGTTCGGCTCCGAGAGCTTGGTCATCTGCAGCTCCTGGAAGATGTAGTGCGGCCGGTAGAGGTAGACCAGGATCGGCTGGCGGCGCTCGTAGGCCCGGCGCAGCTCGGCGATCTGCGCCGCCTCGCTGGAGGTCACCTGTTCCAGGTCCAGCCCGTAGCCGGCCAGGCGCTTGGCGTTGTACTCGGTGGTCAGGAAGCTCGGGTCGGAGTCGACGAGCCGGCCGCCGAGCGCGTCGGCGTAGTCGTTGAGCTGGCCCACGTCGGTGAGCCCGGCGAGCGGCTGGCCGGGCTCCGTGGCGTAGCTCGGCACGTACCAGCCCTGCTCGGCACCGGAGTAGGTCGGGTGCACCAGCTCGATCCGGTCCGCGGCCTTCGCGGCCAGCTCGGACTGGTTGGGCATCGCGACCTCGGTGAGGGCGTCGACGTCGCCGCGCTGGGCACCCGCCCAGGCGGTCGCCGGCCCGACCTGGATCGTCTTCAGCTCCCCGACGCCCAGCTCGGGATGGGTCGCGACGACCTCGGCCAGGATGGCGTTGGTCAGCTTCGCGGCGCTCCACGGGAACTGCGCCATCCGGACGGTGGCGCCGTCGTTCCCGGTCGAAGCGCAGCCGGAGCCGGCGAGCAGGAGCGCGAGCAGGGCCACGAACAGGCGGAGGTGCCGTGGCCGGGCCACGGCAGGGGGCGGATCGGCCACGAAGGGCACGTCCTCTCGGTGGTCGTCGAGTCGGCGTCCCGGCGCTGCGCACGGAGCACCGGCGGTCTCACCCGGTCACCGACAGGCGGACGACCACATCCGGCACAGGTCGAGGTGCAGACGCGCCACCAGCCGGAGCTCGAGGATCACCGGGGCAGCCTCCTGCACGGCACCGCCCCCCGCAACACGGAGCGGGGCGGTCACCGACCGCCCTCCCCCGCGGTCCGTCTCACCTGCCCGAGCGGGCGGTGTCCGGGGTGGCGGCGCCGACCGCCGGGCGTGCCCGCCTCGTGCGGGACCGCACGAGCCCGTTCAGCACCCGGCCGAGCTGGCGCCGCGAGGGCAGGTAGGAGCCGAAGAACATCGCCCGCGACATCCAGGCCATCCGGCCGTGGAACGGCATCCCCCACGCATCGAGCAGGGCCTCGCCACCACCGAGCCCGGCGGTGACCCCGACGCTGCGCCAGGTGAACGGGCGCGGGTCCCGGCCGGCGAGCACGAGGGCGACGTTGCGACCCAGCCAGCTGCCCTGGCCGATGGCCCAGGCCGCGTCCTTCGGGCACGGCTCGCCCGACGGGAGCGGGATCTCGGCCGCGTCCCCGCCGGCCCACACCCGCGGGGCGGCCCGGAACGTGTCGTCGACGACCAGGCGGCCCTGCTCGCTGCGCGGCAGGTCGTCCAGGCCGGGGACCGACACCGCCCGGTTCCCGACCGTCGCGACCGTGGTCGTCGCCGCGATCCACGTCCCGTCGGACAGCTCGACGCCGTCCGCGGCGACCCGGACCACCCGGGCCGGGGCCAGCACCTCGATGCCGTTCGCGGTGAGCGCCGCGACCAGCCGGGCGCGCAGCGCCGGGGAGAACTCCCGGCCGATCGTCTCCGAGGCCGACACCACCCGCACCCGGCCGCCCTCGGTGCGGGCACCGTTGCGCTCCAGCCGCTGCGCGATCGCGATCGCGGTCTCGGCACCGGCCAGCCCGCCACCGACGACGACCACGTCCAGCGCCCCGTCGGCCCGCTCGCCGGCCGGCACCGCGCGGGCCTGCGCGACGCGCTCGTCGAGGTGCTCGACGAGCCGGCCGGCCCGGATCGCCTCCCGCAGGGTGAACGCGTGCTCGGCCATGCCGGGGACCAGGTCCACCTTCTCCTGCGCACCGACGCCGACGACGAGCTGGTCGTACTCCAGCCGGGTGCTGCCGCCGTCGGTGAGCTCGACCTCGACCGTGCGCGCCTCCCGGTCCACCCGGACGGCCTTCCCGCGCACGTGCGTGGCCCGCGGGAGAGCCTCGGCGATCGGGCTGTGCGGCGCCGTCGTCGGCAGCTCACCGGAGATGACCTCACCGGTCCACCCGTGGAAGGCGTGCACCGGCGACGGTGCGACGACCGTGACCCGCAGCCGGCCGCGTCCGTGCCGCACGAGCGCGCGGGCGGACCAGATGGCGAGGTAGCCGGCCCCCAGGACGACGACGTGGGTGCGCTCGTCGGGGCGGCCGGTGGGGGTGCGATCGGGGGTCATGGCGTTCCTCGCAGTGTGTGGCCGGGCACCGCGGGGCGGTGATCGGACGGGGACCGGACGGGATGTCTTGCTGCGCACCCCGATCCGCGACGCGGCGACCCTGGCACCGCCGCACGGACCGGACGGCACCGGCCGTCGTCCCGGCGGGATTCCGGGGATCTTCCCCTGCGAACACCATCGGCTCGACGACGCTGCGGCACCCTACGCCCACGGTGCGTGAACCCCGTCGCGGGACACGGGCACCGCTGCCGGGTGGATGTCGGGGTTCCCCGGTACCTTCCGCGCACACGACCAGCACCGACGACGAGTGGGCGGCCCGATGACCACGACCCCGGCGACGACCCAGGCGACCCCGGCAGCGGGCGCGGCCGCGCTCGCCGAGCGCTCCGCCGCTCTCGCGGCGGAGCTGGGGCGGCACGACGCGGAGTTCCGTGCCGCCCGCCCGGACGACGACGTGCGGGCGGCGGCGACCGAACCCGGGCTGAGCCTCGCCACGAGCATCGACCGCCTGATGCGCGGCTACGCCGACCGCGCGGCGGTCGGATGGCGCGAGGTGGCGGCCGTCGTGGACCCGTCGACCGGCCGGGTCACCGGCACCCTCGGGGACACCTTCGCCACCGTGACCTACGCCGCGGTGTGGGACCGGGCGCGCACGCTGGCCACCGCCTGGTCCCGGCTCGGTGTCGGCGCCGGCGACCCGGTCGCGACGCTGGGCTTCACCAGCGCGGACTACGCGCTCGTCGATCTCGCGGTGATCGCGCTCGGGGCCGTCGCCGTCCCGCTGCAGCCGGGTGCCCCGCAGGCGCAGCTGCGCGGGATCGCCGGGGACACCGGGGCCCGCGTGCTCGCCGTGAGCACGCACTGCCTCGCGGCGGCGACCGGGCCGGCCGAGGGCTGCCCGGCGCTGCGCGAGGTGCTGGTCTTCGACCACGACCCGCGGCTCGACGACCACCGCGAGCGATTGGAGACGGCCCGCGCGGCGCTGCGGCCCTCCGGTCGCGAGGTCCGCACGGTGCAGGAGGTGCTGGCCGGGCACGCCGGTGTCCCGTTCGTCCCGCTGTTCGAGCCCGCGGAGCCCGCCGACCGGCTGGCGCTGCTGTCCTACACCTCCGGCAGCACCGGTGTGCCCAAGGGCGCCATGTACCCGCAGCGGCTGGTCCTGGCCCTGCTGAACGGCGAGGGCATCACCACCTCGCTGCCGGCGATCTCGCTCGCCTACCTGCCGATGAGCCACCTCATGGGCCGGCACGCGGTGCTGAGCACGTTCGGCCGCGGCGGCACGAACATGTTCGCGGCGAGCGGCGACCTGTCGACGCTGTTCGACGACCTCGCGCTCGTGCGCCCGACCGGCATCACCACGGTGCCGCGGGTGCTCGACATGCTCCACGACCTGTACCGCGCCCGGCTGCAGCTGCGCACCGGGGGCGGGCGCGAGCCGGACGGGACCGACACCGCCGAGGTGCTCGCCGACCTGCGCGACCGGGTGCTGGGCGGGCGGATCCTGCAGGCGTTCGTCGGCGGCGCACCGGTCTCGGCGGCCACGAAGGCCTTCACCGAGGCGTGCCTGGGTGTCCCCCTGGTGGAGGGGTTCGGCGCCACCGAGTGCGGGATGGTCGTGGTGAACGGCACCGTGAGCCGGCCACCGACGATCGACTACAAGCTCGTCGACGTGCCCGAGTTCGGCTACTTCTCCACCGACCGGCCGTACCCCCGCGGCGAGCTGCTGGTCCGCAGCACCCGGATGTTCGCCGGCTACCACGGCCGGCCCGAGGCGACCGCCGCCGCGTTCGACGAGGAGGGCTTCTACCGCACCGGCGACATCGTGGCCCGGACCGGCCCGGACCGGCTCGTGCACCTCGACCGCCGCAACACGGTGCAGAAGCTGTCCCAGGGCCATTTCGTCGCGCTCGCCAGGGTCGAGGCCGCGCTGACGGCCGACGCCGACATCGAGCAGGTCTTCGTCCACGGCGACAGCGAGCGGTCCTACCTGCTCGCCGTGGTCGTCCCGGCCCGGCACCTGCTCGACGCCGCACTGTCCGACGAGCAGCTGCGGGACCGGTCCGTCGAGGCACTGCGCCGTGCGGCGCGGGCCGCCGGGCTGGAGGGCTACGAGACCCCGCGCGACGTGCTCGTCGAGCGGGAGCCCTTCGACCTCGCGAACGGCCTGCTGTCCGACGTGCGCAAGCTGCTGCGCCCCCAGCTGCGGGCGCGCTACGGCGAGCAGCTCGACCGGCTCTACGACGAGCACGCCCGCACGGAGTCCGACGAGCTGGCGGCGCTGCGGGAGCGGGCCGCCGGCCTGGCACCGGAGGAGGTCGTGGCCCGGGTCGTGCGGGCCCGGCTGCGGTGCCCGGCCGCCGACACCGTGCCCGGCGCCCGGCTGGTCGACCTGGGCGGGGACTCGCTCACCGCCGTCTCGCTGTCCGCGCTGCTGGGTGACGTGCTGGGCGTCGAGGTCCCGGCGAGCGTGCTCGTCGACCCGGCGGCCGACCTGCGCTCGATCGCCGCGTACGTCCGGGACCGGCAGCGGTCCGCCGACCGGCTCGCCACGGCGGCCGCGGTGCACGGCCCGGGCGCCGGCGTCGTCCGGGCCGCGGACCTGGAGCCGGAGCGGTTCGTCGACGCGGCGGTCCTGGCGGCCGCCGCCGCGCTGCCCGCGCCGCCGGCGGCGCCGCCGCGGACCGTGCTGCTCACCGGCGCGACCGGCTTCCTCGGCCGGTTCCTGTGCCTGGAGTGGCTGGAGCGCGTCTCGCCGGCCGGCGGGAGCGTGGTGTGCGTGGTCCGCGCCGCGGACGACGCGGCCGCCCGCCGCCGCCTCGACGAGGCGCTGTCCGGGGACCCGGAGCTGGAGCGGCGCTTCGGCGAGCGGGCGGCGGACCGGCTCGAGGTGCTGGCCGGTGACCTCGGCGCCCCGAGGCTCGGCCTGGACGAGCGGACCTGGGCGGATCTGGCCGACCGGGTCGACGCGGTGGTGCACCCCGGCGCCCTGGTGAACCACGCGCTGCCCTACGAGCAGCTGTTCGCCCCGAACGTCGCCGGGACCGCGGAGGTCCTCCGGTTCGCGCTGACCGGGCGGCTCAAGCCGGTCACCTTCCTCTCCTCGGTCGCCGTCGCCGACCAGATGGACCCCGCGCGGTTCGACGAGCAGGGCGACATCCGCGAGGTGAGCCCGCAGCGCACGCCGAGCGCGGACTACGCGAGCGGCTACGCCACCAGCAAGTGGGCCGGCGAGGTGCTGCTCCGCACGGCGCACGAGCGCTACGGGCTGCCCGTCACCGTGTTCCGGTCCTCGATGCTGCTCGCCCACCCCGGCTACGCCGGGCAGCTCAACACCACCGACGTCTTCACCAGGCTGCTGTCGAGCGTCCTCACCACCGGGATCGCCCCGGGCTCCTTCGCCCCGGGGTCGGCGGCCCGGCCCTACGACGGCCTGCCGGTCGACTTCGCCGCCGCGGCCGTCGCGGCGCTCGGGGCCGCACCGAGCCGGGACTTCCGGACGTTCCACATGGCCAACCCGCACGCGGACGGACCGTCGCTGGACGACGTGGTCGACTGGCTGGTCGAGGACGGGCACCCGATCACCCGGCTCGCGGAGCACGACGCGTGGCGCAGCCGGACCGAGACGGCGCTGCGAGCCCTGCCGGAGCGCCGGCGACGTGGGTCGATCCTGCCCGCGCTGGCCTACCTGGACCGGGAGGGTGCGGCCGGCTCGGCCCCGGTGCCGGTCGAGCGGTTCCGTGCGGCGGTCCGCGCTGCCCGGCCGGGCGGCCACGCCGACGTGCCCCGCCTGGACCGCGGGCTGGTCGCCAAGTACGTGGCCGACCTGCGCCGTCACGAGATGCTCTGACCGTGGCCGTGCCCCGACCGGCACACCTGGTGACCGCCGCGGCCTGCGCGGTGTTCTCGCTGGTGCTGCTGCTGGTGCTGCCCGTCGTCGCCGCCGACGACCCGTCGCTGGGCTCGGCGCCGTCGCCGGGCGGTCCCGGCTGGTGGGCCGTCACCGCGGTGCTGCTGGCGCAGGCCGTGCTGGTGGCGTTCGTGGCCCGGGCACCGGCGGTCGTGCTGCCGCTGATCACCGGCCTGCCGGTGGCGCTGGTCTGGGCCGAGCCGGGATCGGTGTTCACCCTGACCGCGATCGCCGAGATCGCGGCCGTGTTCGTCGCCGTCGTGGCCCGGCCGCTGCGCGGCTGGTGGCCCTACCTCGTGCTGGCCGGCGTGCTGCTGGCCGCCGGGCAGTTCGGCAGCAGCGTCCGCACCGGGGTCGACGTCGGCACGGCCGCCGTCGGTGGCGCGGGCCAGGCGCTCGTCGTGCTCGGCCTGCCGCTGCTGCTCGGGTCGACGCTCGCCGCGCAGCGGGCCGCGGCCGAGGCGCGCCGCCACGAGGTGCGGGCCCTGCGCCGCGAGCAGGACGCGCTGCTGCAGGCGGTGACGGCGCGCGAGCGGGCGGCGATGTCGCGGGAGCTGCACGACATCGCCGCCCACCACATGTCCGGGATCGCGGTGCTGGCCGCGGCGATGGGGCGGCAGGTCGACACCGACCCGGCGGCGGCGAAGCGGTCCGCCGCACAGGTCCGCGAACAGAGCCGGGCCGTCCTCGACGACCTGCGGCGCCTGGTCGGCCTGCTGCGCAGCGACGCCGACGTGAACCGGCCGGTCGCCACCCTCGCCACGATCGCGACGCTGGTGGAGGGGCACCGCGCGACCGGGGCGGAGGTCGCCCTGCACCTTCCGGAGGACCTGCCGGAGCCCGGTCCGCTGGCCCAGCTCGTCGCCCACCGCACGGTGCAGGAGTCCCTCACGAACGCCGCCGTGCACGCACCGGGCGCACCGTGCACGGTGCGGGTCGAGGCGCTGCCCGACGGCGGGGTGGGCCTGTCGGTCCGCAACGGCCGCGCCACCGGACCCGATCCCGGGCCGGGCAGCGGGTTCGGGCTGCTCGGCATGGCCGAGCGGGCCCGGCTGGTCGGCGCCGGTCTCGTGCACGGGCCGACCGCGGACGGCGGCTGGGAGGTCGGGCTGCGGCTCCCGCCACCCGACGTCGTCGGTACGGTGCCCGCCGTACCGCCGTCGTCCGGGAAGGACACCGCATGATCCGCGTGCTCATCGCCGACGACCAGCACCTCGTGCGGACCGGGCTGAGCGCGTTGCTCGGCGCCGAACCGGACCTCGAGGTCGTCGGTGTCGCCGAGGACGGCGACCAGGCACTCACGATGGCCCGGGAGCTGCGGCCGGACATCGCCTGCCTCGACATCCGGATGCCGGGTCGCAACGGGATCGAGGTGACCAGGGAGCTGTCCGGGCCGGACGCCGCCGTCGTGGTCCCGGTGCTGGTTCTGACCACGTTCGACCTGGACGACTACGTCTTCGGGGCGCTGGAGGCGGGCGCCTCGGGGTTCCTGCTCAAGGACAGCGACCCCGACGACATCGTGCGCGCGGTGCACCAGGTGGTCGCCGGGCAGGGCACCATCGACCAGACGCTGACCCGGCGGGTGCTGCGCGAGTTCGTGCAGCGGCGCAGCCTGCAGCCGGTGGCGGGCCGGCGGGTGGAGGACCTGCTCACGCCGCGCGAGCACGAGATCCTGCTGCTGCTCGCCCAGGGGATGTCCAACGAGGACATCGCGCGGGCGCTGGTGGTGGAGGTGTCGACGGTGAAGTCGCACCTGGCCCGGATGCTGCCCAAGCTCGGGGTGACCTCGCGCCTGCAGGCCGTCGTGTGGGCGTACCAGAACCGGGTCGTCGCCGTCCCCGGGCCGCCGGCCTGAGCGGGGCCGCGGGGGCGGCGGGACCCGGTCACGCGGCCGGTACGCGGTAGCCGAGCCGCCCCCGGGTGCCGGCCACGACCACGACGGCGGCGACCACCGCACCCCCCGCCATCGCCACGATCGCACCGTCGGCGTCGATCGTCGGGAACATGTCGGCCCACACGATCGACGCGAAGTTGTTGACGCTCACGTGCAGCAGCATCGACAGCGGGAGGCTCTCCCCCGTCCGGTTGAACACCCACGTCATCACCAGGTTGAAGGCCACGCAGAAGACGGTGAAGGCGACCGGGCGGACCCAGCCCGCGTCCGGGTAGCCGCCCCAGTCGGTGAGGAACAGCGGGACGTGCCAGAGGGCCCAGAGCGGTCCGAGGATCATCGACCCGGTCAGCGGCCCGAAGCGGCGCTGCAGCCGGGGCAGCGCGAAGTCGCGCCAGCCGGGCTCCTCGGCCAGGCCGGTGGTCAGCATCTGGATCAGCAGGCCGGGGATGTAGGCGGCGAGCGCCATCGTCGTCGGGGCGGCGATCTGGCCGCCGGAGAACACGTATCCGGTCGCGACCATGGCCGCCGGGACACCGAGCAGGGTCACCGCGTACCACCGCCCGCTCACCCGCCAGCGCCACATCCGCCCGACCCAGCGCCGCAGGCCCGGGCGGCCGTCGGCGATCGCCGTGACGAGCACCGCCGAGGCGATCGGTCCCAGGTAGGCACCGGGCAGCACGCCGAGGAACTGGGCGGTGCCCAGCAGCTCGGGGAACCGGAAGGACCACACGCCGATGCCGTTCTCCGACAGCACGTAGGGCAGCCAGGCCAGCCAGCTCATGCCGAGCGCGAGCGTGCAGAAGGCGGTCAGCGGCCGACGGCGGATCAGGCCCGCCACGCCCCGCCCGGACCGCACCGGGGGTGCGTGCCGGGGCCTCTCGTTCTGGATCGTCATGACCCGAAGTCTGTGCGGCGACGGCGGGTGGTTCGAGCGGCGAAGGATCGACTCCGGGCGGTGCCGTCGAAAGGTGGAGACGGCTCGCGCGGCCGGTCCGCCACCGCGGAACGGTCAGCGCGGGTCGGTCACCACGGATCCGCCGGCACGGATCCGCCGGCACGGGTCGGCCGGCGCGGGTCGACCGGCGCGGATCGTCACAGCAACGCGGTCACAGCGGGTCGGTCACAGCGACGTCGCCCGCGGCGAGGTTCTCCTCGAGATGGGCGATGCTCCGCGTGCCGGGGATGAGCAGGGTCTCCGCGGCGTGTGCCAGCAGCCAGGCCAGGCCGACCTGCGAGCGCGTGATCCCGAGCCGGTCGGCGGTCGCGCCGACCTCGGGCAGGTCCACGACCTTCGGCGCACCGGCCCATCCGGAGCCGAGCGGGAAGTAGGGGACCCAGGCGACCCCGCGCTCGCGGCACTCCGCCAGCACCGGCTCCGAGCTGCGGTCCACCAGGGAGTAGGCGTTCTGGACGCAGACGACGCCCAGCCCAGCGGCCCGTCGCACCTGGTCGGCCGACACGTGGGACAACCCGATCGCGCCGATCTTGCCCTCCGCGCGCAGCGCGGCCATCTCGGCGAGCTGGTCGTCGAAGTCCACGATCTGGTCGCCCTCGGCGATCAGCCCGGGCCCGCTGTCGCCGCGGCGCAGGTTCACCACGTCGAGGCGCTCCACGCCGAGCGAGCGCAGGTTGGCCTCGACCTCGGCGCGCAGCTCGGCGGGGTGCTGGGCCAGCCGCAGCGGGAACTCCCCGCCCCGGTGTGCGGTGGCCCCGACCTTGCTGACGATCACGAGATCGCCGGGATACGGCGCGAGCGCCGCCCGGATACGCCGGTTGACCACTCCGTGGCCGTAGAACTCCGCGGTGTCGATGTGGTTCACACCCAGCTCGACGGCACGGCGTAGCAGCGCGACCGGCTCGTCGTCGGTCTCCGCCCAGCGCAGCTGCATCGCGCCGTAGCCGATCCGGGCCACCGGGCGCCCGGC
The DNA here is from genome assembly GCF_001698125.1 of Pseudonocardia sp. HH130630-07. Taxonomy (NCBI): domain Bacteria; kingdom Bacillati; phylum Actinomycetota; class Actinomycetes; order Pseudonocardiales; family Pseudonocardiaceae; genus Pseudonocardia; species Pseudonocardia sp. HH130630-07. Next base: position 5,902,737 of record NZ_CP013854.1, read on the forward strand.
CAGGGTGCCCGCTCCGCCGGGGTAAGTGTCGGTGCTGGTCATCGTCGGTCCCTCCACCCGGACGGCGCCGTGCGGCGCCGCGCACCCCGACGCTACCACTCAAACGGAGCGCCCTCCGCTTATGCCGGTGCCGCTCCCCCGGACGTGGACCGCATGACGATCTTCGGGCCGGGCCGGCTGAACGAGTAGTCGATCCCCTCCAGGCCGCTCGCCTGCACCGTCAGCTGCAGCTCGAACAGCCCCGCGATCAGGCTGTAGCTCGCGTGCTCGATGATCCGGCCGTCGTCGTCGTAGGTCAGCCGGGACAGCGAGAGCAGCGGGTCCCCCACCGGCACGTTGAGGACCTCCGCCGCATCGGGCGACGCGGAGATGCTGGCGAAGGTCATGTCGCCGTGCCCCAGCGTCAGACCCAGGTCGCGCTCGAGGATCTGGTAGATCGGCTTCTCCTCGATCTGCTCCCGGGTGATCCGGGCCCCGATCTCCCGGGGCAGTGTGATGTCGACCAGCCCCTGCGGGACGTCGTCGATCAGGTAGACCCGCCGGATCGCCAGCCCGGAGGCGCTCTTCAGCGCGGCCAGCGCGGGGCCGTGCTCGGTCCACTCGAACCGCTGGATCCGCCCCTCCGGGTACCGCCCGGCACCCGCGAACATCGACACGACCGGCCGCAGGCTGTCCAGCGGATGACTCACCCGCCCCTCGGTGACGAACGTGCCCGACCCCTGACGGCGGATGAGGAGCCCCTCGGCCACCAGGGTCGCGACGGCCCGGCGGACCGTGGTGCGACTGACCGAGTACTCGGTGGAGAGCTCCAGCTCCGGGGGCATGCGCCCACCGGGACCGAGACGCGTGGCGAGGTCGCGGAGCCGGGCCGCCAGCTGCTCGTGCATGTTCGCCAGACCGCTCGCGTGCAGGCCGGGCGACGAATTGTCTTCAGTCATCTCTTCCAAGCCGCTTGACTTGTACCTAGTTGTAGTGTGCCCTCTAGGTCCCAAGGTTACCTCTCCGGCAGGAGGCTCGATGCACCTGACAGCGAGCGAACGGGACATCCTGAACGGCAAGCACGGTGCGGCCCTCGCCGACGTCCTGCGCGAGCAGGTCGGGGTGGGTGAGTTCTTCGGCGCCGAGCGGTTCGTCGAGATCACCAACGCGCACTTCATGGGCGACCGGGAGGTGTTCGGCCGGGCCGGTTCGGAGTACCTGCACCGGCTCGCCGCGGCGGGACTGCGGGTACGCGTCCCGACCACCCGCAACGCCCAGTCCGTCGACCTCGAGCAGGCCCATCTGCTCGCCCAGTCCGCCGAGCTGGTCGACGGGGAGACCGAGACCCGCCCGCTGCTGCGCAGCCTCGGCGTCGCGACGGTCAACACCTGCATCGGTTACCAGAGCGTCTACCAGCCCCGGTTCGGCGAGCACGTCGCCTGGGGCGACACCGGCACGGTCGCCTACGCCAACTCGGTGCTCGGCGCGCGGACCAACTACGAGTCCGGGGCCGCCGGGCTCGCCGCCGCGCTGACCGGCCGGACCCCGGCGTACGGGTACCACCTCGACACCCACCGGCGGGCGAACGTCCGGGTCCGGGTCACCGCGCCGCTGCCGGACCTCGCCGACTGGGGCGCCCTCGGCGGCATCATCGGCGAGCGCGCCAGGGGCTACTGGAACGTCCCGGCCGTGGAGCTGGTGCACCGGGACGGGCCGCTGTCCGACGAGCTCAAGCACTTCGGCGCCAGCCTCGCCAGCTTCGGGTCGATGGCGATGTACCACGTCGTCGGCACCACCCCGGAGGCCCCGACGTTCGAGGCGGCCAACGGCGGCCGCACCGTCGTCGACGAGTTCGAGGTGACCGGCGCGGACATCGACGACTTCATGCACCGGGACCTGCCCGACGGCGGCCCGGTCGATCTCGTCGTCTTCAGCGGGCCGCAGGTCTCGTTCTTCGAGGCCGGGCGGATCGCGGACCGGTTGCAGGGCCGCACGGTGGCCGACTCGGTACGGCTGCTGGTCACCACGAACGGCTCGGTCTGCGAGGCACTGCGCGAGCAGGGCCAGCTGTCGGCGATCACCGACGCCGGTGGGATCGTCCTGCGCGGCACCTGCTGGTACGTCATGGATCCCGCGGCCCAGCGGGCCCACTTCGGCTGGACGAACCTGGTCACCAACTCGGCGAAGCTGGTCAACATCATCCGGGCGCACGGGTACGCACCCGCGCTGCGCCGCACCGACGAGTGCCTCGACGCCGCGCTGACCGGGAAGGTCGCCGCCCGATGACGGCGGCGCACCGGACCGGGTACACCGTGGACCGGGCCACCGGCTCCGACGTCGAGGCCGAGGCACTCGTCAGCCCGGTCGCGTTCAGCGCGCGCTACGACCTCGACCGCGAGACCGGGATCGTCTCGCGCACCGGGCACCCGCTGCAGGGCCGCTCGGTCGCCGGCCGGATCCTCGTCGCGCCCGGGGTGCAGGGCGGGGTGGCCGCGGGCTGGGCGTTCCTGTCCATGCGCGGCCTCGGCGTGGGGCCGTCCGGCCTCGTGTTCGGCGCCGTCAACCCGGTCATGGTCCAGGGGGCCGTGACCGCGGGCATCCCCATCGTCGCCGGCGTCGACCCGGCCTTCTTCGACGACGTGCGCTCCGGCGACCGGATCCGGATCTCGCCGCGGTCGTTCCGGGTGACGGTGCTGCGCTGATCCGGTCCCGCCGCGGGCCGTGAACCGGTGGTGGCCGGTCCGGAACGGATCCCACCGCGGAAATGGAAGTCGATCACTCGTTTCTCTCGTCAGCGTGGACCAGGGAGCACCGTCACATGAATCCCGACCTGATCGCACTCCTCGTGCTGATCGCCATATTCGTCATCGCGATGATCCGACCGGTGAACGTCGGCGCGGTCGCCTTCGTCGCCACCTTCCTCGTCGGCCTCGCCTTCGTCGGCGACTCGACGAGCGAACTGCTCGGCGGGTTCCCCGGCGACCTGTTCATCATCCTCGTCGGCGTCACCTACCTGTTCGCCATCGCCCGGCGCAACGGGACCATCGATCTCCTCGTGCACGGTGCGGTGCGCATGATCGGCGGCCGGCTGGCGCTGATGCCGTGGGTGATGTTCCTGTGCACCGCGCTGGTCACCTCGGTCGGTGCGGTCTCCGCGGCGGGCGTCGCGATCATCGCGCCGATCGGGCTGAGCTTCGCGGCCCGGCACCGGATCTCCACCCTGCTCGTCGGGATCATGGTCGTGCAGGGGGCGTGTGCGGGCAGCTTCTCGCCGATCGGCGTGTTCGGGGTGATCACCAACGGCGTCGCGGACCGCAACGGCCTGCCGACCGACCCGTTCGTGCTCTACGCGGCGACGTTCGCGTTCAACGTCGTGCTCGCCGCCGTGGCCTTCCTGCTCTTCGGCGGGCGCGAGCTGATGCGCAGGCCGCGGGTGCGGGATGGTGGGCCGACCGGCGGTGACGTGACGTCCGGTACCTCCGGGACCCACCCCGCTCCCGGGCCGGTGGCGACGATCGAGGCCGCACCGGCCACCCGGCGGATGACCACCGAGCAGTGGGTCACCGTGACCGGGCTGGTCGGGCTGGTGCTGGGGACCGTCCTGCTCGATCTCGACGTCGGCTTCGTCGCCGTCACGATCGCCGTCGGGCTGACGCTGGCGTTCCCGAGGACGAGCGGCAGCGCGGTGAACGACATCAGCTGGGGCGCCGTGCTGCTCATCTGCGGGGTGATCACCTACATCTCGCTGCTCGAGGACATGGGCACGATCGACAACCTCGGCGCCGCGGTGGCCGGGATCGGCGCGGCGATCGTCGCCGCGCTGGTGGTCTGCTACATCGGCGCTCTGGTCTCGGCCTTCGCCTCGACCGTCGGCATCCTCGGGGCCCTGATCCCGCTCGCCGTGCCGATCCTCGTCGGCGGCGAGGTCAGCGTGATCGGCCTGCTCGTCGCGCTCTCGATCTCGGCGTCGGTCGTCGACTCCAGCCCGATCTCCACGAACGGCGCGCTGATCGTCGCGAACAGCCAGGAATCCGAGCAGAAGGCCGTGTTCCGCAATCTCATGATCTGGGGGATGTCGCTCGTCGCCGTCATCCCGATCGTCACCTGGTCCGTCTTCGTCCTGCCGTTCTGATCCCCCGGGCGACGAGTGCCCGGTCCCGACCCCACGTACGAAAGGCGCAGCGCATGTCCGTCAGTCCCACCGTTCCGCGTCCGGCGAGCGAACCGGAGCCGGCCGAGAGCGTCATCGCCGGGCTCGTGGCGCGGGCCCGCTCCGCGCAGCGCGTCGCCGCCGGCTACGACCAGGACCGGATCGACGACGTCGTCGCCGGCGTGGCCTGGGCGATCTACCGCCCCGACCGGGCGAGGGAGCTCGCCGAGCTGGCCGTGGCCGACACCGGCCTCGGCAACGTCGAGGACAAGATCGCGAAGAACCGGCGCAAGACCCTCGGCACGCTGCGCGACCTGACCGGGGCCCGGTCGGTCGGCGTCATCGAGGAGTCCCCCGGGGACGGCCTGGTCTCCTACGCCAAGCCGATGGGGGTGATCGCCGCCGTCTGCCCCTCCACGAACCCGGCGGCCACACCGGCGAACAAGACGATGATGGCGCTCAAGGGGCGCAACGCGGTGATCCTCTCCCCCTCGCCCAAGGGGGCCTCGACCTGCCGGCTGCTCGTCGACCACATGCGGGCCGAGCTGCGGAAGGTCGGGGCGCCGGAGGACCTCGTGCAGATGGTGGAGCGGCCCAGCAAGGACCTGACCTACGAGCTCATGCGCCAGGCCGATCTCGTCGTCGTCACGGGGTCGCAGCGCAACGTGCGCCAGGCCTACAGCAGCGGCACCCCGGCCATCGGGGTCGGCGCCGGGAACGCACCGGTGATCGTCGACGACAGCGCGGACGTCCCGGCGGCCGCGGAGAAGATCCGGCGCAGCAAGACCTTCGACAACGCCACGAGCTGCTCCTCGGAGAACTCGGTGCACATCCACACCGCGTGCTACGACGCGACGATCGACGCGCTGCGGGCCGAGGGCGGCTATCTGCTCACCGGCGCGGAGAAGGAGCGGTTGCAGCGGGTCATGTGGCCGGACGGGAAACTGAGCTCCGCAGTGACGGCGCAGTCCGCCGCGACGATCGCCGAGCTCGCCGGGCTCGACTCCCCCGAGGCCCGCTCGGCGGCGTTCTTCCTGGTGACCGAGGACGGCGTCGGGCCGGAGTTCCCGTTCTCCGGGGAGAAGCTCTCCGTCGTCCTCACCGTCTACCGGTTCACCGACCTCGACGAGTGCCTGGACCGCATCCAGCGGCTGCTGGACTTCCAGGGCGCCGGGCACTCCTGCGGCATCCACACCGCCGACATCACCCGGGCCGAGCGGGTGGCCGCCCGGCTGGAGGTCGCACGGGTACTGGTCAACCAGGCGCACTGCTTCGGCACCGGCGGCGGCTTCGACAACGGGCTCGGCTTCACCCTCACGATTGGCGCCGGGACCTGGGCCGGGAACAGCATCAGCGACAACCTGTCCTACCGGCACTTCCTCAACATCACCCGGCTGTCCACGGTGATCCCGGAGCGGATCCCGACCGAGGACCAGCTCTGGGGCCGCTACCACGAGACCTACGGACGGTGAGCCGATGAACCTGCTGGAGCACCAGGGCAAGGAACTGTTCGCGAGCACCGGCATCCCGGTGCCGACCGGCCGGGTGGTGTCCACCGTGGACGCCGCGGCGTCGGCCGCCGAGATCGTCGGCGGCCGGGTCGTCCTCAAGAGCCAGATCGGGACCGGGAAGCGGGGCAAGTCCGGTGGCATCCTGTTCGCCGACGACCCCGGGCAGGCCGCCGCGGCGGCCGGACGGCTGCTCGGCAGCGAGATCGCCGGCTTCCGGGTGGACCGGCTGCTGGTCGAGCAGGGCGTGGACATCGACCGCGAGCTCTACACGGCGCTGCTCAACGACCCCGCGACGAAGGGACCGCTGCTGCTGTTCGGTGCCCACGGCGGGATGGACGTCGAGGAGGCCGGCCCCGGGGCGGTCGCCCGGCTGCCGATCGACATCCGCCGGGGGCCCGGCCGTGACGAGTGCCGCGAGCTGGTCGCGGGCGCGGCCGACCTGCCCGGCGACGTCGTCGACCGGATCGCCGATCTCATGCTCGCCGTGTACCGGCTCTACCGGACGCTCGAGGCCGATCTGGTCGAGATCAACCCGCTGGTCCTCACCGGCTCCGGCGAGGTCGTGGCGCTGGACAGCAAGATCTCGCTCGACCCCGGCGCCGTGCCCCGGCACCGGGAGCTCACCGGGGAGCTCGTCGAGCAGGCTGCCCCGGCCGGGACCGAGCTGGAACGGCGCGGGCGCGAGCTCGGCCTGCAGTTCATCGAGCTCGACGGCGACGTCGGCGTGCTCGCCAACGGCGCCGGCCTGACGATGACCACGCTGGACGCCGTGCACCATCACGGCGGGCGTCCGGCGAACTTCCTGGAGATCGGCGGCGACGCCTACACCAAGGCCACCCCCGCGCTGGACCTGGTGCTGCGCAACCCCCGGGTGCGGAGCTTGCTGGTCAACTTCTGCGGTGCGTTCGCGCGCACCGACGTCATGACCGCCGGGGTGGTGCAGGCGATCGAGGAGCTGTCGCCGGACGTCCCGGTGTTCTTCTCGGTGCACGGCACCGGGGAGGCCGAGGCGGTCGCCCTGCTGGCCGACCGGCTCGGCGTCACGCCCTACGACCGGATGGACGACGCCGTCCGCGCGGCGGTGCGCGCCGCCGCCGGTGAGGAGGTTCCCGCGTGATCATCACCAGCGAGCACAACGTGATCGTCCAGGGCGTCACGGGCCGGCAGGGCTCGTTCTGGACCGAGCGGATGGCCGAGTGCGGCACCGCGGTCGTCGCGGGGGCGAGCCCGGGCAAGGGCGGCCGTACCGCCGCCGGGGTCCCGGTGTACGACTCGGTCGCCGAGGCGGCCCGCGAGCACCGGCTGGACGCGAGCGTGCTGTTCGTGCCGCCGCTCGCGGCGAAGACGGCGGCACTGGACGCGATCCGGGCCGGGGTCCGCCGGATCGTGCTGCTCACCGAGCACGTGCCCTACCAGGACGTCATGTACGTGCTGGCCGAGGCCGGGACCTACGGGGCGCAGGTGCTCGGCCCGAACACCGCCGGTCTCGTCGTGCCCGGCCGGTCCTCGGTCGGGATCATGCCCGGCTTCGCCCGGAACATATTCCGGCCCGGCCGGGTGGGGGTGCTCTCGCGCAGCGGGAGCCTCGGCACCCTGGTGTCGCTCAACCTGGTCGACGCCGGGTACGGGCAGTCGGCGTTCATCGGCATCGGCGGCGACCCCATCCTCGGCACCACGACCCTGGACGCGGTGCGCGAGCTGGACCGGGACTCCGGGACCGACGCGGTCGTGCTCGTCGGCGAGATCGGCGGGGCGATGGAGGAGGAGGCCGCCGGGTACATCGCGACGATGACGAAGCCGGTGGTCGCCTTCGTCGCCGGTCGCAGCGCGCCCCCGGACACCCGGATGGGACACGCGGGCGCGATCGTCAGCGGCAACCGGGGCACCGGCGCGTCCAAGGTGGAGGCCCTGCGGGGTGCCGGGGTCACGGTCGTCGACGTGCCCGGGCAGATTCCCGGCGCGCTGCGCGCGCACGGGATCGTGCCCACCGGCGACCGGGACCACGTCCCGGCCTGACCCGTCACCGGGCCCCGCCGCGGTCACGGCGGGGCCCGCGCCGCTCAGGACGGCGCCGGGCCCGGACGGCCCGCCGGCTGTGACCGCAGCGCCTGCCCGATCAGGGCGGCCGCGTCCCCGGACGGCGCGGCCGCCGACCGCCACACCGCACGCAGCCGGCGCTCCAGGTCGATCCCGGTCGTCGGCACCTCGACCAGGCGGTGCGCGGCGATGTCGTCGGTGACGACCAGCCCGCTCAGCAACGCCGGCCCGGCCCCGGTCACCGCCGTGCTGCGGATCGCCGCACTGGACCCGAGCTCCAGCAGCGGCGGCACCGGCGTCGTCCCGCACGCGGCGAGGGCCCGCTCGGCGGTGTCCCGGGTGCCGGAACCGGGCTCGCGGGTGAGCAGCGGGGTCCTGGCCAGCTCCTCCGGTCCGACGGGCCGCCGGCGCCGGGCCCACGGATGGTCCGGCCCGACGACGAGCACCAGCCGGTCGTGCCCGACGGTGCGGGTCCGCAGCCCGGGGAGCACCTGCGGGGACTCGATGAAGCCGACGTCGACACCGCCGTCGCGGACGAGTTCGCACACCCGGGTCGAGTTCGTGACCTGCAGGCCGACCCGCACGTCCGGCGCGCTGCGCCGCAGGCCGGCGAGCCAGCCGGGCAGCAGGTGCTCGGCGACGGTGAGGCTCGCCGCGACCCGCAGCGCCGCGGTGGCGCGGGTACGGAGCAGCTCCACGCCGTCGCGCAGCGCGGCGTACTCGTCGAGCACCCGCTGCGCCCAGCCGCCGACGAGCTCACCGGCCTCGGTGAGCACCGAGCCGCGCCGGGAGCGGTCGAGCAGCCGCAGGCCCAGCCGGCGCTCCAGTGTGGTCATCCGCTTGCTCGCCGACGGCTGGCTCATCCCGAGCCGGGCCGCGGCGAGCCCGAGGCTGCCGCACTCCCCCACGAGCACGAGCAGCCGCAGCGTCTCCGGATCGGGGTCCTCGCTCATGGCCGTCCCTGCACATTCCGCGGCGGAATGGGGTCGAAGGTGATCAGTGGGTACCGGGGTCCCGCGGCCGGGCGCACCGTCGGAGCATGACGACGACCGAGGACGACGAGGTCCGGACCAGCAGGGCCGACCGGCTCCGGGGCACGCTCCGCGCCGTCGGGCCCGGCCTGCTCACGGTCGCGGTCGGCACCGGTGCCGCGCTCGCGGTCAACCGGCTGCTGCCCGCGGTCAGCGCGCTCACCGTCGCCGTCGTCCTGGGGGTCGTCGTGGGCCAAGCGCTGCCCGCGTCGACCCGCGCCGGGCTGCAGTGGGCGACGAAGAAGCTGCTCCGGCTCGGGGTGGTCCTGCTCGGCCTGCAGCTGAGCCTGAGCCAGGTGCTCGGGCTCGGCGCCGGGACGGTCGCGGCCGTCGTCGCGACGGTGCTGCTCGCGTTCTTCGGCACGCTCGCCCTCGGCCGGCTGGTCGGGGTGTCGCGCGGCCTCGGGCTGATGGTGGCGACCGGGTTCTCGATCTGCGGTGCGTCGGCCATCGCCGCCATGGACAGCGTGAGCGAGACCGAGAAGGAGGACGTCGCGACCGGCGTCACCCTGGTGACCCTCTACGGCAGCATCGCGATCGCGCTGGTGCCGCTGCTCGGCTCGGCGATGGGTATGGGCCCGGAGCAGCTCGGGATCTGGGCCGGCCTGAGCGTGCACGAGGTCGCCCAGGTGGTCGCGGCCGCGTCGCCGGCCGGGGCGGCGGCGGTCGCCGTCGCGGTCGTCGTGAAGCTGACCCGGGTGGTGCTGCTCGCCCCGATGGTGGCCGGGGTGAGCCTGCTGGAGCGCCGCCGCGGCGCCGGCACCGGGGCCCGGCCGCCGATCGTCCCGCTGTTCGTGGTCGGTTTCCTGGTCATGCTCGGGGTCCGCACCACGGGCCTCGTGCCCGACGGCGTGGTCTCGGTCGTGCAGGTCACGACGACCGTGCTGTTCGCCGCCGCCCTGTTCGGGCTGGGCAGCGCGGTCCGGATCGGTGCTCTGCTGCGGACCGGGCGGCGCGGGATCGTGCTCGGCGCGCTGTCGACGCTGCTGGTCGGCGCGGTCGGCCTGGCCGCGGTCGCGGTGGCCGGCTGAGCCGGTCACCGGCGGCACCGCCGCAGGAGCCCGGCGACCTCGCCGACGGTGGCCGGGGTCGGCACCGTCGCCGCGGCGAGGATCACCGACCGCGGGTAGTAGGCGCCCAGGTCGCGGCCCAGGCCCAGCCCGAGCACCTCGCACCCGGCCCGGGTCGCGGCGTCGACGACGCCCGTCAGGTGCCGGTCGAGCAGTCCCCCGTCGTCGTCGGCGGCCGTGGTCGCGCTCTCCGCCGGGCCGCCGTCGGACAGGACGAGCACGATCCGGCGCCGGAACCCGGACCCGGCGGTGCGGCGCACGGCCCAGTCGACCGCCTCGCCGTCGAGTCCCTCCCGGAACAGGTCCTGTGCCAGCAGTGCGGCGATCCCGTGCCGTCCGCGCCGCCACGGCTCGCCGGCCTCCTTCAGCACGACGTGCAGCCGCTCGGCGACCCGCCCGGGCCGGGCCGGGCGGCGGGCGCGGTGCCAGTCCCGGCGCGCGCGGCCGCCGTTCCAGGACGACGTCGTGAACCCGAGCACCGCACACGGGACACCCGCCTCGTCCAGCGCGCGGGCGAGCACGTCGACCAGCACCGCGGAGAACTCCGCGTGCCGGCGCATCGAGCCCGAGCAGTCCAGCAGCAGGGTCACGTGGGCGTCGGCCAGCGGGGCGGTGGCGGCGTCGCGGAAGACCCGGCGCTCGCCGGGCGAGGCGACCAGCGCGGCCAGCCGGCGGCCGTCCACCCGGCCGGTCTCCAGGCCGTGCTCCCACCCGTCGTCGACGGGGGTCGTCAGCTCGGCCCGCAGCCGGCGGACCAGTGCCCGCCGGCCGGCGGGCGACCGGGCCAGGAGCTCGTCGAGCCGGGCGCGGTGCTCGGCGAGCCGGGCCGGGCGCACGAGATCCGCGGCGCGGCACTGCCGGTCGTGCGCGGTGGTGAACACCCGGTACCCGGACCGCTCCCCCGCCGTCGCGTGCGCGGCGTCGCCGTCGTCCGCACCGGGCGGGTCGTCGGCGCCGTGGCCGAGCAGCCGGGCCAGCGCCCGCTCCCCGGCCGACCGGGCGGCCCGGGGCCCGGCCGGGGACTCCGGCCCGGCCAGCTCCGCGACCCGTTCGGCGAGGTCGCGGGCGTGCCCGGCGAAGCGGTCCTGGTCACCGCGGTGGCGGCGCAGCAGCGCGAGGTCGGCGCCGATCCGCGGGCCCAGCGCGAAGCGGGGCGCCTCGGTGACCCGCTCGGTCTCCGGCGGGTTCGGGTCGCCGTTGATCCGGAACCGGGCCATCTCGGCGACGGTGTGCAGCAGGAGGCCGACGGCGGTGCCGGTCAGGCCGGCGTCGTGCGCGGCGACGGCCCAGTGCCGGAACCGGTGCCGCAGGTTCGCCCGCACGCCCGGCAGCTCGTCCGGGACCAGGCTCTCCACCCGCAGCTGTTCGAGCAGGTCCAGGACGTAGCGCGCCACCGGGGTGTCCGGCCGGTACGCCCGGTGCCGGGCCGGGTCGGAGTACCGCAGCTGCATCGCGACCCCGTCCGCCGCACCGCGCAGGCAGGCCGGGTCGTCCCGGGCCGCGTCGACCTGCAGGTGCGGGGCCAGCGCGGCGCCGAAGCGCTCGCCGTCGGACAGCAGGTGCCCGCGGAACCACACGGCGGCCACGCCGGACAGGGCCCGCGCGGTCCCCGCGGCGAGCTCCTCGGCGGCCCGCACCTCGCGCAGGGCCGTGCCCGTCGCTGGGTTCACGCGGTCTCGGCGAGCGCCGGCTCGTCGTCGAAGCAGCGCTGGTAGTACTCGGCGAGCACCTGCTGCTCGTCGTCGGAGCACCGGTTCGCGAACGACAGCCGGAACGCCAGCGCGGTGTCCCCGAACAGCACCGTGTTCTCCGCCCAGGTGATGACCGTGCGCGGCGACATCAGGGTGGACAGGTCACCGGTCGCGTACCCGGTGCGGGTGAGCCCCGCCAGCGCGACCATCGCCGCGGCCGGGTCCCGGTCGCCGTGCACCGGCAGCCGCGGGACCCGGGCCCGGACGACGGCGACCTCCTCCGCCGGTGGCAGGTGGTCCAGCCGGGCGACGATGTTCCACCGGTCGAGCTGGGCGTGGTTCAGCCGCTGGACACCGTGGTAGGGCCCGCCCTGGTTGCCGAGGCCGACCGTGTTCGCCGTCGCGAACAGCCGGAACCCCGGGTGCGCCCGGATCACCTCGTTGCGTTCGAGCAGGGTGAAGGTGCCGTCGCGTTCGAGCAGCCGCTGCAGCACGAACATGACGTCCGGGCGGCCGGCGTCGTACTCGTCGAGGACCAGCGCGATCGGCCGGCGCAGCGCCCAGGGCAGCATGCCCTCCTGGAACTCGGTCACCGCCGTCCCGTCCCGTACGACGACGGCGTCCCGGCCCACGAGGTCCATCCGGCCCAGCTGGCCGTCCAGGTTGACCCGGACGCAGCCCCAGTTCAGCCGGGCCGCGATCTGCTCGATGTGCGTCGACTTGCCGGTGCCGTGCCCGCCCTGGACCAGCACCCTGCGGTCGTGGGAGAACCCGGCGAGCAGCGCGAGGGTGACGTCGCGCTGGAAGCGGAAGGAGTCGTCGCGCTCGGGTACGTGCGGGCCGGGCGCGGCGAAGCCCGGCACGACGAGATCGGTGTCGATCCCGAAGACCTCGCGCACGGCGACCCCGGTCTCCGGCCCGCTCACGAGCCGACCTCGTCCGCGCCGTCGGTCACCGGTTCGGCGGGCAGCTCGGACAGCGCGACGGCGGCCTCGCGCAGCGCGGGCAGGACCTCGTGCGCGCGCTCGACGGACAGCCGCATCGCGGGTGCCTGCACCGCCACCCCCAGCCCGGACCGGTTCCCCTCGGACGGGACGAGCACGGCGGCACAGACCAGGCCGGGGAGGAACTCCTCGTCGTCGACGGCGTAGCCCTGTTCCGCGACCCGGTCGAGCTCGGCGTAGAGGGCCCGCACGTCGGTCGTCGTGTTCGGGGTGTAGGCGCGCAGCGGCGCGCTCTCTAGCAGCCGCGCCCGCTGGGCCTGCGCCATCTGGGCCAGGAACAGTTTCCCGCTCGCCGAACAGTGCACCGGCACCCGGGAGCCGGGGCGGAGGTAGAACCGCAGCGGCTCCGAGGTCTCGACGCGGTCGAGGTAGATCACCTCGTCCCGGGACAGCGTGGTGATGTTGCAGCTCTCCCCCACCGTCGTCACCAGGTGCCGCAGCACGACCCGGCGCCCGCCCCCGTGCGAGGCGTTGAACAGCAGGTTCTCCGCCAGGCCGTGCAACCGCGCCCCGGTGGTGTACTGCCGCCCGTCGCCGAAGCGGACCAGCAGGCCGGCCGCCTCCAGCGACTGGACCATGCGGTGCAGGGTCGGCTTGGGCAGGCCGGTCGCCTCGACCAGCCCGGGCAGCGTGACCGGCCGGTCCTGCGACGCGATCAGCTCCAGCAGCGAGATGACCCGCAGGGCGGGCGTCTCCCCGCTCAGCGTGCCCTCCGCCGGTCGGATGAGCTCCATCGACTTCCACCTCCGTCGGACCGAAAACTAACACGCAGCGTCTCGCTTTTCGAGCTGTAGCCGTTGACGGTCGCCACGGCCGTCCTTACTGTCGAAGCACATCCAGGTAATCGAGACAGGTCATACCGGATTTCAAGACGTGGAGGTTGCCGTGCCGGAGCAGGTCGGACCGCAGAAGATGACGCCGTCGGAGGCGTTCGTCGAGACCCTCGCCGCCAACGGCGTCACCAAGATCTTCGGCATCATGGGCTCGGCGTTCATGGACGCGATGGACATCTTCGCCCCGGCCGGGATCGAGCTGATCCCGGTCGTGCACGAGCAGGGTGCCGCACACATGGCCGACGGCTACGCCCGCGCGAGCGGCCGGCACGGCGTGGTGATCGGGCAGAACGGCCCGGGCATCAGCAACTGCGTCACCGCGATCGCGGCCGCGTTCTGGTCGCACAGCCCGGTCGTGATGATCACGCCGGAGTCCGGGACGATGGGCATGGGACTGGGCGGCTTCCAGGAGGCCAACCAGCTGCCGATGTTCCAGGAGTTCACCAAGTACCAGGCGCACGTCAACAACCCGGCGCGGATGGCCGAGCTGACCGGCCGGGCGTTCGACCGGGCGATGTCGGAGATGGGCCCGACCCAGCTCAACATCCCCCGCGACCACTTCTACGGCGAGCTGACCACCGAGATCCCGGTGCCGCAGGTGCTCGACCGCGGCCCCGGCGGGACCCGCACGCTCGACGAGGCTGCGGACCTGCTCGCCGCGGCGGAGTTCCCGGTGATCGTCTCCGGCGGCGGCGTGGTGATGAGCGGCGCCGTCGAGCAGTGCCGGGCGCTCGCGGAACGGCTGGGCGCACCGGTGGTCAACAGCTACCAGCACAACGACTCCTTCCCGGCGAGCCACCCGCTGTGGTGCGGGCCGCTCGGGTACCAGGGCTCGAAGGCCGCGATGACGCTGATCTCGCGGGCCGACGTCGTGCTGGCGCTGGGCACCCGGCTGGGCCCGTTCGGGACGCTGCCCCAGCACGGCATGGACTACTGGCCGGCCGGGGCGAAGGTCATCCAGGTCGACGCCGACCACACCAAGCTCGGCCTGGTCAAGAAGATCGCGGTCGGGATCTGCGGCGACGCCGGGGCCACCGCCACCGCCCTGTCCGAGCGCCTCGCCGGCCGGGACCTCGCCTGCGACGGCTCCCGCGAGGTCCGCGCCGGTGCGATCCGCGCGGAGAAGGAGAAGTGGGAGACCGAGCTGTCGGAGTGGACCCACGAGCGGGACCCGTACAGCCTCGACATGATCGCCGAGCAGGAGCAGGAGGAGGGCAGCTGGCTGCACCCGCGCCAGGTGCTCCGCGAGCTGGAGAAGGCCATGCCGGCGCACGTCATGGTCTCCACCGACATCGGCAACATCAACTCGGTCGCGCACAGCTACCTGCGCTTCGAGGAGCCGCGGTCGTTCTTCGCCCCGATGAGCTTCGGCAACTGCGGCTACGCGCTGCCGACGATCATCGGCGCCAAGGTCGCCGCCCCGGACCGACCGGCGATCGCCTACTCCGGCGACGGCGCCTGGGCCATGAGCATGGGCGAGATCATGACCGCGGTCCGCCACGACATCCCGATCACCGCGGTCGTGTTCCACAACCGGCAGTGGGGCGCGGAGAAGAAGAACCAGGTCGACTTCTACAACCGCCGCTTCGTGGCGGGCGAGCTGGAGAGCGAGAGCTTCGCCGGCATCGCCGAGGCGATGGGGGCCGACGGGATCGTCGTCGACTCCCTCGACGAGGTCGGCCCCGCGCTGCGCAAGGCGGTCGACGCCCAGATGGACGGCGGGCGCACCACCGTCGTCGAGGTCATGTGCACCCGGGAGCTCGGCGACCCGTTCCGGCGGGACGCCCTGCGCAAGCCGGTGCGGATGCTCGAGAAGTACCGCGACTACGTGTGAGCCCACCCCCGAGCGGAAGGCACGGCATGGACGCGACGACGGTGGACGCCGCCGGCACCCTGCCCGGCCCGGTCCGGCGGCGGTGGGTGGACACGCTCGCCGGCCGGCGGCCCGTCGTCGCGCTGGCCGACGGCGACGACCCCAGGGCCGTCCGGGCCGCGGCGACGCTGATCGCCGAGGGGCTGGTCCGGCCGCTGCTCGTCGGGACCCGGGACGCGGTGTCGGTCGCCTGCCGGGCGGCCGGCGTCGCGCTGCCCGCCGACGCCGTGCTCGACGTCGGTGAGGCGCTCGCCGACCCGGCCGTGCGCGACGTCGTCGACGCCGCGGTCGACCGCCGGCCGGCACTGCTCCGGGACGATCCACTGGTCGTCGCCGCGGCGCTGCTCCCGGCCGGGCTGGCCGACGCCGGGGTCGCCGGCGCCGGCCGGCCGACCGCCGACGTCCTGCGCGCCGGGCTCGGCGTCGTCGGGCTGCGGCCGGGCGTGCGCACGCTGAGCAGCAGCTTCCTCATGGTGCTGCGGGACGGGCGGAAGCTGACCTTCACCGACTGCGCGGTCGTCCCGGACCCGACCGTCGAGCAGCTCACCGACATCGCCGTCGCGGGGGCGGGGACGCACGCCGACCTGACCGGGGAGGAGCCCAGGGTGGCGATGCTGTCGTTCTCCACCCTGGGCAGCTCCCGGCACGAGCGCATCGACCGGGTCGGTGCGGCCACGGCCCGGTTGCGGCAGCGGATGCCGGCCCTGCGGGTGGACGGCGAGCTGCAGTTCGACGCCGCGATCGTCGCGACCGTCGGGTCGGCGAAGGCACCGCGGTCCGAGGTGGCCGGTCGGGCGAACGTCCTCGTCTTCCCGAACCTCGACGCCGGCAACATCGGCTACAAGATCGCCGAGCGACTGGGCGGTGCGATCGCGCTCGGCCCCGTGCTGCAGGGTCTCGGCGCGCCGTTGAACGACCTGTCCCGCGGGTGCAGCGGCACCGACATCGCACACCTGGCCCTGCTCAGCGCCGTCCAGTCGGTCGGCGGGCCGGATCCCGCTCAGCGCGAGAGCGACCGGTCGATCGGCAGGTAACGGGCGACGTCGGCGGCGGCGTCGATCGCGAGGGCGCCCAGCTCCGTCATCCGGGCGGGCGGCATCCGCACGGTCGGCACCTGGATGACGACGGCGGCCTGCGCGCGGCCCCGGGAGTCGATCACCGGGGCCCCGACGCACCGGACCCCGGCGACGTTCTCCTCCTCGTCGATGCTGTAGCCCCGCTCCCGGATCGCGGTCAGCTGCTCGGCGAGATCGGCCCGTCGCCGCAGCGTGCGCTCGGTGACGGCCGGGAGCTCCTCGGGCAGTCCGTCGAGGTAGCCGGCGGCGTCCGGCGAGTGGGCCAGGATCGCCTTGCCGGCCGCCGTCGTGTAGAGCGGGAACCGGGCCCCCGTGCTCTGCTCGAACCGCAGCGGCAGGGTCGACTGGACCCGCAGCAGCACGACCGACTCACGCTTCTCCCGGACGGTCAGGTTCACCGACTCCTCGGTCTCGGCGTTGACCCGCTCCAGGACCGGGAACGCCTTGTCGAGCCCGAAGCCGCGCTGCGCGGCGAGCCCGAGCAGCACCGTGCCGGCACCGAGGTGGTAGCTGTCCGTCTGCGGATCGTGGGTGACCAGGCCCTCCGCGGTGAGCGCCCGGATGATCCGGTGCGCGGTGCCGGAGGTGAGGTCGAGCCGGGCCGCGATCGCCGGGAGGGTCAGCTCGCGCCCCTCCTCGGCCAGGAGCTTGACCATCCGCAGGGCCCGGCCGATCGCCTGGGTACCGGCCGGGGCACGGACCTCTTCACCGTCCTCGGTCACGCCAGGATCCTAGTGCGCGCCCCACGATCCCCACCCCTCGCCACGGTCCCCACCCCGCCCACGGTGCACTCATGGAGCTTCGGCCCCGTGTGACGAGGCCGAAGCTCCATGAGTGCGGGTTGCGCGGGGGTCAGGACGGCGCGTGCGCGGGGGTGGCGGGTGCGTCGTCGAAGTGCATGTCGCGGCGGCGGACGAGCAGGGTGCCCGCGACGCTGATGACCGTCGTCGCCCCCAGGTACGCCAGCACCAGGCCGATCCCGCCACCGGCGGCGGCCACGAGGTAGGCCAGCACCAGCGGGGCGATGCCCGAGGCCACCACCCCGGACAGCTGGTAGACCACCGAGATGCCGGTGCAGCGCACCGCCGGCGGGAACAGCTCGGCGAAGAACGCCGCCTCGGGCCCGTACATCACCGGATAGGCCAGCCCGAGCACGCCGACCAGCGCGAGGACGATCCAGACCGTGTTCCCGCTCTCCAGCGCGGCGAACGCGGGCAGCGCCATCACGGCCGTGAGGACCACTCCCACCGCGTAGGTCCGCCGCCTGCCGAACGTGTCGGACAGCCGTCCGCAGATCGGGATCACGAACGTCATCACGATCGCCGCGACGAGCACGGCGAGCAGCAGGTCCTGCCGGTCGAGGTCCAGTGTCTGGGTGCCGTAGGACAGGACGAACACCGCCCAGGCGTTGAACGCGGTGCCCTCGGCCAGCCGGGCGGCCATGCCCAGCAGCAGGTTCCGCCGTCCGGCCGGGACCCGCAGCATCTCCGCGGCGGGCACGGTGGCCTTCTGCTCGGCGGACTCGAGCTTGCGGAACGCCGGGGTGTCGACGATCTTGAGCCGGATCACCATCCCGACGATCACCAGCACGGCCGAGAGCAGGAACGCGATCCGCCAGCCCCAGGCGAGGAACGCCTCGTCGCTCATGGCCACGCCCAGCACGGCGAACACGGTGGTCCCGAGGACCAGCCCGAGCGCGAGCCCGATCTGCGGGTAGCTGCCGTAGAGCCCACGCCGGTTCGCCGGCGAGTACTCGACGGTCATCAGCACGGCGCCGCCCCACTCGCCGCCGATCGCGATGCCCTGCGCGAGCCGCAGGACGACCAGCAGGATCGGGGCCAGGACGCCGATCGAGTCGTAGGTCGGGACGAGCCCGATCAGGCAGGTCGAGACGCCCATGATCATCATCGTGGCGACGAGCGTCTTCTTGCGCCCGAGCCGGTCCCCGATGTGCCCGAAGATCAGGCCGCCGATCGGCCGGGCGACGAAACCGAGCGCGAACGTCGTGAACGCGAGCAGGGTGCCGACGACCGGGTCCTCGGCCGGGAAGAACAGGTGGTTGAAGACCACGCCGGCGGCGAGGCCGTAGAGGAAGAAGTCGTACCACTCCACCGTGGTGCCGACGACGCTGGACGCGACGACCAGCCGCACGTCGGAACTCTGGGTGGCGGTGTCCGGGTTCGAGGTGCTCACGATCCTCCGCCGCCCCTCAGAGCGACCGGCGGAAGATGGTCGTCACCGCGTCACGGTCGACGGCCCGGGGCACGACGGCGAGCTGCCGGGTCTGCTTGAGCGTCCCGTCGGTCAGCGTCTCCAGGTCGTCCTCGGTGAAGCCGAAGCTGCGCAGCCCGACCGGGACGTCGATGTCGGCCATGAGCTCGGACAGGACGCCGGCGAGCGCGTCGGCGCCGTCGGTCGTGGTGAACGTCCGCCCGGACAGCAGTTCCGCGGCGCGCAGGTGCCGCTGCGGGTGGCCCGGATACGTCCAGCGGAACACCTCCGGCGCGGTCGAGGCGACGGCCTGGCCGTGCGGCACCATCACCATCTCCGGGTAGCCCTCGGCCCGGTAGCCCTTCGCCCCACCGGCGATCGGGTAGGCGTTCGCGTGCGGGAGATGGGTCCCGGCGTTGCCGAACCCGGTGCCGGCGTAGGTCGAGGCCAGCATCATCTGGGTCCTGGCCTCCATGTCCCGCCCGGTGTGGACGGCCCGGCGGAGGAACCGGCCCACCAGGGTCAGCGCCATCTCGCACCAGACGTCGCTGATCGGGTTGGAACCGCAGAACGCGGGCCGGCGCATCGGGTCGGCGGGCGCGGGCTTCGCGTCGAACGGGACGCTGGTGTAGCTCTCCAGCGCGTGCGAGAGCACGTCCATGCCGCTCGCCGCGGTCACCGCCGAGGGCAGGGTCAGGGTGGTGCGCGGATCGACCACCGCCAGCGACGGCCGCAGCCGCGCGTGGCTGATCCCGGCCTTCAGGTGCTGGCTCAGCAGGTCGACGACGCAGATGGTGGTCGACTCCGAGCCGGTGCCGGCCGTGGTCGGTACCGCGACCAGCGGCTTGAGCGGCAGCCACGGCGCCGTGCCGGCACCGATCGGCGGGGTGACGAAGTCCAGCAGCTCGCCGGGGTGCGTCGTCAGCAGGTTGACGGCCTTCGCGGTGTCGATCGCCGATCCGCCGCCGATCGCGACGTAGCAGTCCCACTCCAGCTCCCGGGCGTGGGCGACGGCCTCGGCGATGCTCTCGTCGGTCGGCTCGACACCCACGCCGTCGAAGATCTCGGACTTCAGGCCGGCCGCCCGGACGTGGTCCAGCACCCGGTCCGGGATGCCGGTCCCCCGCACCCCGGGGTCGGTCAGGATCAGGCAGGACGTGAGGTCGCGCGCCGCGAGCTCCAGCCCGATCTCGTCGATCGCGCCGTCACCGAACTTCAACGGGGGCGCCGCCCAGGTGAAGACGCTCTCGTTCTGCTCCCGTGCCTCGCTCATCGTTGAGCTCCTCTCTCGGGTCGCACCATGTGGGCGCAGTCCCCACTATGCGGGGGCAACGTAACCCGAGGCACACCGGATGGGAACCCCGTCCGGGTGATCCGGTGCCGCCGGGACCGCTACCGGGCCGGCACCTCGCGCAGGTTCCCGGCCAGCAGCCGGCCGGTGCGCTCGAGGTGCTCGCGCATCGCCGCGCCGGCCGCCGGCCCGTCCCGCGACACCAGCGCGGCGACCACCGGCTCGTGCTCGGCGACGATCTCCTCCAGCGTGCGGCCGCTCGCCGTCGTGGGTGGCCCGAGCAGGGCGGTCGTGGCCCGGAGCCGCTCCACGATCGCCGCCGCGCGGGCGTTGCCGCCCGCCCGCAGCAGCCGGTCGTGCAGTGCCCGGTCGGCCGCCCAGAACGCGGGCTCGTCGCCCCGCGCCGCGGCCGCGGTCATCCCGGCCAGCGCCTCGCGGACCGCGTCGTGCTCGGCGTCGGTGCCCCGGCGGGCGGCCCGCTCGGCGGCCGGCGGTTCGAGCGCGAGCCGGATCTCCAGGATCTCCTCGATGTCGTGCGCCGCGGGCAGGACGATCCGGAAACCGCGGTTGCGGGCGATCTGCACGAGCCCGGCCTCGGCCAGCTGCAGCAGCCCCTCCCGGACCGGGCTGCGCGAGACACCGAGCAGCTCGGCGAGCTGGTAGACGGAGTACGTCCGATCCGGGACGAGCTCACCGGCGGCCACCCCGTCCCGCACCGCCTGGGCCACCCCCGCCGCCAGTGTCGGCGCATCGGCTGGAAGCTCGAGCCTCGGCATGAGTAACATGTTAGCCGTGGGCGGTAACATGTTACTGACGAGCGTGGACTCGGCCGGGCTGGAACAGTCCCTGCGACGTGCGGGTCTGGAGGTCCGGACCGACCAGGCCACCCGGGGCATGTACGCCTCGGACGCGTCGCTGTACCGGATCCCGCCGCTCGCCGTGGTGCGCCCGCGCGACGTGGACGAGATCGCCGCGACGCTCGCCGTGGCCCGGGAGACCGGGGTCCCGGTCACCTCCCGCGGGGCGGGGACGTCGGTGGCGGGCAACGCGGTCGGCCGCGGCATCGTGCTCGACTTCTCCCGGCACCTCGGCCGCGTGCTCTCGGTCGATCCCGACGCGCGGACCGCCGTCGTGGAACCCGGCACCGTGCACGCCGTCCTGCAGCGGGCGGCCGCGCCGTTCGGCGTCCGGTTCGGCCCGGACCCGTCGACGCACCCCCGCTGCACGATCGGCGGCATGATCGGCAACAACGCCTGCGGATCCCGCTCGCTGGCCTACGGGCGGACCTCGGACAACGTCGCCGGCCTCGAGCTGCTCACCGCCGCCGGGGACCGGCTCGTCACCGGCTACACCGACGGCACGCCGTTCACCAGCGGCGCGGACGCCACCGTCGCGAACGTGCGGGCCGCGATCGGGCGGCACCTCGCGACCGCCCGGACCGAGTTCGACCGGTTCGGCCGGCAGGTCTCCGGCTACGCCGCCCAGCACCTGCTCCCCGAACGCTTCGACCTCACCCGCGCACTCGTCGGGTCCGAGGGCACGCTCGGCGTGCTCACCCGGGCGACCGTGAAGCTGGTGGAGGACGCCCCGGTGCGGGTCGTGGTGGTGCTCGGCTTCGCCGACATCGTCGCGGCCGGCGAGGCGGCACCGTCGGTCGTCGCGCACGGACCGACCTCCTGCGAGGGGCTCGACTCCCGGCTGCTCGACGTGCTGCGCAACCGCCGCGGGCCGGACGCGGTCCCGCCGCTCCCCCGCGGCGGGGCCTGGCTGTTCGTCGAGCTCGCCGGCAACGAGCCGGAGGAGGTCCTGGCCAGGGCCCGGCGGCTCGCGGCCGACGGGATCGGTGCGGACGCCGCGGTCGTGTCCGACCCCGCGGTCCAGGCCCGGCTCTGGCGGATCCGCGAGGACGGCGCCGGTCTGGCCGGGCGCGCACCGTCCGACCGTCCGGCGTGGCCCGGCTGGGAGGACGCCGCGGTCCCGCCGGAGCAGCTCGGCCGCTACCTGGCCCGGTTCGACGAGCTGGTGGACTCCTACGGCATGACCTCGGCGCCGTTCGGGCACTTCGGGGACGGCTGCATGCACGTCCGGCTCGACGTGCCGCTCGACCGCCCGGACGGGACGTCGGTGCTGCGCAGCTTCCTCACCGACGCGGCCCGGCTGGTCGGCGAGTTCGGCGGCTCGCTCTCCGGTGAGCACGGCGACGGCCGGGCCCGCTCGGAGCTGCTCCCGCACATGTACTCCCCCGACGCGATCACCCTGTTCGGCGGGATCAAGCACGCCTTCGACCCGGAGAACCTGCTCAACCCCGGTGTCCTCGTGGACCCGGACCCGGTCGACGCCGACGTCCGGGTCGCCGGGACCTTCCCGCTGGGCCGCAGGCAGCTCGCGATGGCCTACCCGCACGACGACGGCGACCTCGCCCAGGCCGTGCACCGCTGCACCGGCGTCGGCAAGTGCCGGGCCGACAACTCCGCGGCCGGCGGGGTGATGTGCCCGTCCTACCTGGCCACCCGGGAGGAGAAGGACTCGACGCGCGGCCGGGCCCGGGTGCTGCAGGAGGTCGTCCGGGGCGAGCTCGCGTGGTCCGACCCGGCCGTGCACGACTCGCTGGACCTGTGCCTGGCCTGCAAGGGGTGCGCCTCGGACTGCCCGACGGGCATCGACATGGCCACCTACAAGTCCGAGGTGCTGCACCAGACCTACCGCAGGCGGCTCCGCCCGCGCTCGCACTACACCCTCGGGAGACTGCCGTTCTGGGCCCGCCTCGCGGGATGGACCCCCGGCCTGGCCAACCGCGCGGTCCGGCTGCCCGGCGTCGGGCCGCTGCTGCTGCGCCTGGCCGGGGTCGACGCCCGCCGCTCGGTCCCGGAGTTCGCCCGCCGCCCGTTCCGGCGGATCTTCCGGCCGGTCGCCTCGGACCGGAGACCGGTCGTGCTGTTCGCCGACTCCTTCTCCGACGCGTTCTCCCCCGAGGTCGCCGAGGCCACCGTCCGGGTCCTGCGCGCGGCCGGGTACGAGCCGCGGTTGCCGTCGTCCTCGGTGTGCTGCGGCCTGACCTGGATCACGACCGGGCAGCTCGACGGGGCCCGCCGGATCCTGCGCCGGACCGTGGCGACGCTCGCCGAGGACGCCCGGGCCGGCGTGCCGATCGTGGGGATCGAGCCGTCGTGCACCGCGGTGCTGCGCTCGGACATCCACGAGCTGCTGCCCGGCGACGAGAACGCCGCTCCGGTGGCCGCCGCGGTGCGCACGCTGTCCGAGCTGCTCGCCGGGACCCCGGACTGGACCCCGCCGGACCTGTCCGGCGTCGAGCTGGTCGCGCAGCCGCACTGCCACCAGCACGCCGTCCTCGGGTGGAAGACGGACGCGGAGCTGCTGGCCTCGACCGGGGCCACGGTGCGCACGCTCGCCGGGTGCTGCGGGCTGGCCGGGAACTTCGGCGTGGAGCAGGGTCACTACGAGGTGTCGGTCGCGGTCGCCGAGCAGAACCTGCTGCCCGCGATCGACGCCGCGCCCGGCGCGGTGGTGCTCGCCGACGGCTTCTCCTGCCGCACCCAGGTCGCGGACCTGCGGGACCGGCCGGCCCTGCACCTGGCCCAGCTGCTGGACCGGTGAGCGCGGGTCAGGCCCGGCCGAGCACCCGTCCCCCGGCCCGGCCGGTCAGGGCCCCGTCGAGCAGCGACGGGACGCCGTTGACCAGGACGGCGTGCACGCCGTCGGACAGCTGCCAGGGCCGGGTGTAGGTCGACCGGTCGGTGACCGTCGCCGGGTCGAGCACCGCGACGTCGGCGGCGGCCCCGGCGCGCAGCACGCCCCGGTCGGCCAGGCCGAGCCGCCCGGCGGGCAGGGAGGTCATCTTGCGGACGGCCTCCTCCACGCTCAGCACGCCGCGCTCGCGCACGTACCGGCCGAGCACCCGGGCGAAGGTGCCGAAGCTGCGCGGGTGCGGCACCCCGGGGCCGGACGGTTCGAGGACCCACCCGTCGCTGGCGACCGAGACCATCGGGTGCCGGAGCACCGTGTCGACGTCCTCCTCGGCCATCGCGTGGTTGACGATGCCCACCTGGGCCCGGTGCCGGGCGATCACGTCCAGCGCGACCTCGGCCGGGCCGGTGCCCGCGCGCTCGGCCAGCTCGGTCAGCGAACGCCCGACGTCGGCGGAGTACGGGCCGTCCGGCAGCTCGGCGAGCACCACCCCGCCGGGGTCGATGTCGTGGGCGAACCGGGCCCGCAGCGCGTCCGCGATCCGGGCCCGCAGGTCCGGGTCCGCCAGCCGGTCGAGCAGCGCGGCGGGCCCGCCGTCGATCGCCCACGGCGCCAGCCGGGAGGTCAGGCCGGTGCTCGACGCGGTGTAGGGGTACACGTCGGCGGCGACGTCGACCCCGCGCTCCCGCGCCCGGTCGAGCAGCGCCAGCGCCTCGCGCACCGCGCCGTGGTTCGGCCGGCCCATGCACTTGAGGTGCGAGACCTCCAGCCGGGCACCCGCGCGCTCCGCCGTCCGGACGGCCTCGTCGACCGCCTCGACGACCCGGTCGGTCTCGTTGCGGACGTGCGTGGAGTACAGCATCCCGTGCTCGGCGGCCGTCCGGACCAAAGCGGTGACCTCGTCGGAGGTGCCGAACAGCCCGGGTGCGTAGATCAGGCCCGAGGACAGGCCGAGCGCACCGGCCGCCGCCGCGGCGGCCACCATGCCCTGCATGCGGGCCAGCTCCCCCGGCGTCGGTGCGCGGTCGGCGCCGCCGAGCACGGCGTGCCGGATCGTGCCGTGCCCGACCTGCAGGCCGACGTTCACCGCGGGCCCGGCCCGTTCGACGGCCCGGCGGAACCCGGCGGCGTCGTCCCAGTCCCAGCTCAGCGGGTCGTCGCTGAGCGGGAGGCGGTGCCGGGAGCCGTTCTCGCCGACCGGGAACGGCGAGAAGCCGCAGTTGCCGGTGAGCAGCGTCGTGACGCCCTGGTGCAGCTGTGTCGTCGCGTACGGCGACGCCTCCAGGGTGAAGTCGGCGTGCGAGTGCAGGTCGACGAACCCGGGGGTGACGAGCAGACCCCCCGCGTCGACGACGGTGTCCCCGGTCAGGCCGGTCCCGACGCCGCTGATCCGGTCCCCGGTGACGCCCACGTCGGCGCGCCGGCGCGGCGCCCCCGTCCCGTCGGCGACCTCGCCGCCGCGGATCACGATCTCGTGCTCGGACATCGGATACTCCTCACACCTCGAAGACGAGGATCGCCGCGTACATGACCGATGCCGCGAGCAGCAGGATCCAGCCGACGATCAGCAGGTTGCGCAGGTTCGACGAGCGGGCGAGGCCCATCGCGCCGAGCATGTTCGCGTTCGGGAACGGGCCGTAGGTGTCGATCTTCGACGCGAACAGCAGGACGATCACCCAGGCGTTGACGCCGACCCCGATGGTCGCCGACAGGCCGCCGAAGACCTCGTCGATCAGCACGACCTGGGCCGCGGTCGCGCCGGGCACGCCGACCCAGCCGAGCAGCGCGATGACGGCGACGAACAGCAGCGGCGACATCGCCCCGAGCTCGTCGGAGAAGGCCGCCAGGACGACGTCGAACGGCTTCAGCTCGTCGACGGCGAGGAAGAACACCGCGAGCAGCCAGAACAGCAGGAACATCGGGACCTGGGTGCTCGCACCCCGCATGACGTGCCGGGCGACGTCGGCCAGCCGCAGGCCCCCGGCCAGCCCGGTGACGACGGCCAGCACCGGCAGCGCGAGCAGCGGGAACGACGTCCCGGCCGCGGTGACGATCGCGTACCCGACGGCCGCGAGCAGCGTGACGGTGAACGCGACGGTCGCCCGGCGGCGCCGGGCACCACCGGGTGCCGCCTCCGGGGCGACGACGTCGGCGTCGGTGTAGTCGTCCCCGGTGCCCTCGGTGCGACGCTGCACCCACGGGACGACGAGCAGGCCGAGCACGATCGACAGCACCGCCAGCGGCCCGGCCCCGTAGAGCAGGTACTGCAGGTACCCGACCTCGGCCGCGGACATGATCGCGACGTTCGACCCGGCGAACGGCGCGATCGCGAGCCCGGCGCACCCGCCGATGAACATCATCGCCGCGGTCGCGGAGCGGGTGAACCCGAGCCGCGCGACGACCGGGAGCAGGATCGGTGCGGCGATGGCCAGCGCACCGGCGAGCGTCCCCAGCGCCGCGACCAGTGCCAGGCAGGCCAGCATCACACCGAGGATCGTGCGCACCCGGCTGTCGTGCCCGACGATCCGCAGCACCGCGTGCACGATCGCGTCCGCGACACCGGTCGCGCGGAGCACCTCGCCCGCGGCCGCCCCGAGCATGATGATCAGCCCGATCATCGTGACCATCTCGCCGAGCGAGGACCCGAACATCTCGGCGGCGACGATCGGCGTCGGCGCCAGTACCAGCAGCGCGGACACGACGGCGACCGCGGTGGCGACGGTGATGTCCATGCCGAGCAGGGCCAGCGCGGCGTAGAGGACGATCGGCAGCAGCCCCCACAGGGTCGGCGGCGAGGTGAGGATCCCGGCGACGAGCGACACCGCGAGCCCGGCGATCGCGGCGCCGGAGACCAGTCGTTGCCGCGGCCGTGGTGGCGCCGCGGCACCCGTGGTCTCCGGGTCGCCGGTCGCGGGCGGGTCGTGCGGAGTGCTCATCGTCGGGCCTCCTGGTGGTCGGTCGTCGTGCGGGGCGCCGCGTCCCGGTCGCCGAGCTCGTGGCTGCGGTGGCGGACCGTGGCCAGGAACCCGGCGTCGACGGTGACGCCGAGCCCGGCCCGGCCGGACACCGCGACGACACCGTCGCCGTCCGCGGTGATCGGCTCGGTGATGTCGCGGGCGTAGTACTTCGCCGAGGCCGACACGTCCGAGGGCAGGGTGAAGCCGGGCAGGCTGGAGAGGGCGACGTTCGCGGCCCGCCCGACGCCGAACTCGTGCATCCCGCCGCACCACGCCGGCCAGCCCAGCTCCCGCGCCACGTCGTGCGCCCGCACCGCGGCGGTGAGGCCGCCCATCCGGGAGACCTTGATGTTGACGATGTCCCCGGCACCCAGCGCGTCCGCGGTCCGCAGGTCCTCGACGGTCTCGATCGACTCGTCCAGGCAGATCGGCGTCGCCGTCCGGCGGGCGAGTGCGGCGGATCCGAGCAGGTCGCGGGGGGCGAACGGCTGCTCGATCATGAGCAGGCCGGCCCCGTCGAGGCTGCGCAGCGTGTCGTGGTGCGCGGGCTCGTCGCGGTAGGCGCCGTTCGCGTCCACCTGCAGCATCAGGTCACCGAACGCCGCGCGCACGGCCCGCACCGGTTCGGCGTCCCAGCCCGGGGCGATCTTCAGCTTGACCCGGCGGTAGCCGGCGTCCACCTGCCGCTGGACCTGCGCCAGCAGCTCGTCGACGGTCGGCTCGATCCCGAGCGAGACCCCGGCGACCACGCGGTCGCGGGTACCGCCCAGCTCCGCCGCGAGCGGGGTCCCCCGCGCGGCCGAGAAGAGGGCCCAGCCGGCCGCGTCGATCCCGGCCGTGGCGAACCGGTTCCCGCGGACCCTGGCGTAGGTCTCGCGCAGCCGGCCCGGGGACTCCACCTCGGCCCCGACCACGGCCGGCAGCAGGTAGCGGGTCGCGACCAGCCAGCTGCTCTCCACGGTGTCGGCGGTGTAGTACGGGTCGCTCGGCGAGGCGATCTCGCCCCAGCCGGTGTGCCCGTCCTCGTCGGTCAGCTCGACGAGGATGTGGTCGAGGTGCGCCTTGCGGTGCGAGCTGGTCTCGAACGAGTGGACGAGCGGGAGCCGCACCAGGTGCAGGCGGGCGTGCACGATCTTCACGGGTGCTCCTGCTCCGGGTCGAGGTAGAGGCCGAGCCGGGCGGACATCCGGTCGCGTTCCTGCAGCCGTCGCCGCGCGCCCTTCGCGCTCGCCGTGGTCAGGGCGGCGAGCAGGTGCGTGGCGGAGGCGACGGCGGTGGGCGAGTCGGAGTACGACGCGCTCTCGGTCGGCACCACCAGCGAGACCGTCGCGACGTCGGTCAGCGGGGCGTCGGCCGCGTCGGTGACCAGCACGAGGGCGCCGCCGGCCGCGGCGAAGGCCCGGCCGATCTCCACGGTCTCCCGGCGGTAACGGCGCAGCGAGAACGCGACGAGCACGTCGCTGTCGCGGACGTCGGTGAGGATGTCCAGCGCCGGGGTGAGGGTCCCGTCGATCTGGACGACCTGCGACAGCGAGGCCCCCAGGTCACCGGTCAGCAGCCGGGCGAACGCGAACGACTTGCCGGTACCGAGGACGAACCGGCGCCGGGCCCCGACGACACAGCCCGCGGCCCGCTCGATGCTGCCGTCCTCGGTCAGCGAGTGCAGCGCGGTGGTCAGCGACGCCAGCTCCTGCTCGACCAGCCGGCGGCGCAGCACCGATCCGGAACGTCGCTGCACGCGTGCGTCGAACCGCTGGCTCGGGCTGACGAGTGCGCGGTCGACGTCGGCGGCGCCCGGCTCGCGCGCCGTCACGGGAGGTCCCCGGCGAAGGTGTACACGGCGCGGTCGTCGGAGATCCGGCGGCAGGAGCGCGCGAGGAGGCCGCGGCCGAGCAGGGCGCGGAACCCGGCCCGGATCCGCATCCGGTCGTGCTCGGTCACCTCGTCCGCGGTGGGCACGACGAGGACGCCGGTGTGCGGACCGGCCGACCACGCCCCGACGGCAGGGTCCTGCACCGGGGGCGCCGGTGGGGCCGCGGGCGGGGGGCCGGTGCGCTCCAGGTCCCAGTCGACGACCACCCGGTCGGTACCGGGGCGGTGGTAGAAGTCGTCGACGTACCACCGCCCGGTCGCGCCGAGGACGTCGAGGTTGAAGTGCGCGTTGCGGGCACTCGCCGGATCGAACGACCAGCGCATCCGGGTCGCGCCCGCCGCCCGTGCGGCGTCGGCCTGGGCCAGCTTGATCAGCCGGCCCACCCCGCGGCCGCGCAGTTCCGGGGCCACCGCGGCGGTCTGGGAGTAGTGGTACACCCGCCCCCCGGACATGCCGCAGAACCCGACGGCCAGCCCGACCAGGGAGTCCCCGTCCACGACGCCCAGCGCGGTCCCGCCGTTGCGCAGCACCGCGCTCAGCAGCCGGGTGTTCAGCTCCAGGCCCGTGCGGTCGGGCGCACCGAAGACCCGCCGGTAGAGGTCGACGGCCTGGCGCTGCAGCTCGGGGTCGTCGAGATCCCGGACCGTCAGGCCGCGACGAGGCTCGTCCACGGTCAGCATGCCGACCGACTTGTGAAACGCATGTCGCGACTGTCTTCCAGAATCCGCAGCTAGTCAAGCCCTGAAGGAGAGACGGTTCGCTGATACGTTACGTATCCATGACGTCATCATCGTACCGCGGCGAGCACGACGCGGACCGGATGCAGGCCGACGTGGAGCCTACGCGCGCCTGGAGTCCCCCACCGGCGACGCGGCGCGCCTCGACGCGTTGCTGGAGGTCGTGGCCGGCACCTGGCGCGACCTCGGTGCCCGGACCCGGCCGGTCCCGGCCGCCGACGGAGCGCACCTCCTCGTCGAGATCGACGGCACGGCCGACCGGGCCGGCGAGGCGCCGGTGCTGTGCCTCGGCCACCACGACACCGTCTGGCCGGCGGGGACCCTCGACGGACCGGTCCCGCTGCGGGTGGCCCCCGGTCCCGGCGGGGACGTCCTGCACGGCCCGGGCGTCTACGACATGAAGGGCGGCCTGGTCGTGCTGGAGACGGCCGTCCGCGCGCTGCGCGCGTCCGGCCGCGGGCACCGGCCGATCCACGTATGCGTCGTCGCCGACGAGGAGGTCGGCTCCCCCACCGCGCGCGACCTGGTCCGGGCGCGGGCGCGGGACAGCGTCGCCGTGCTCGGGTTCGAACCCCCGCACCCGGACGGCGCGCTCAAGACCGCCCGCTGGGGCAGCACCCGGCTGCGGCTGACCTGCACCGGGCGGGAGTCGCACGCCGCGCTCGCCCCCGAGGACGGCGTCTCCGCGGTGGACGAACTGGTCGACCAGCTCGTCGCCGCCCGGGCGCTGGCGGTCGCGACGCCCGGGGTGCTGTGCAACGCCGGCACGCTCGGCGGCGGTGGGCGGACGAACGTCGTCGCCGGTCACGCCTGGTGCGATCTCGGCCTGCGGTTCGAGACACCGGCCGCGGAGACCGCCGTCCTGGACCGGCTGGCCGCGCCCGAGCCGGTCCGTCCCGGCGCGGTGGTGCGCGGGGAGATCCTCGCCTCCCGGCCACCATGGCCCGGCGGCCCCGGCTGCGCGGAGCTGCTGGCGCTCGCCGCGCGGGCCGGTGCGGCCTGCGGCCAGGACGTCGACGGCCGGCCCGCCCGGGGCGCCGCCGACACGAACCTCGTGGGCGACCTCGGCGTCCCGGTCCTCGACGGTCTCGGGCCACAGGGCCGGGGTGCGCACGCCCCGGACGAGCAGATCCGCCTGGACTCGCTGCCCGAACGCGCCGCGCTGGTCACCGAACTGCTGGCCGCGCTCTGACGTCGCGCCCACCACACGCGAAGGCGCCCGCCCTCCGGGGACGGAGGACGGGCGCCGCGGGAGAAGGGGATCAGGACCGGGGCAGCAGCCGCTTGCTCGTCCGGCGGAACGCCCACACCACGACCAGCGCACCCACGATCGTCAGCGGGGTACCCATCGCCACCCGCGCGATCGCCAGACCACCGGTGGTGTCGATCGCGTACAGCCAGTACTGCACCACGAACCGGGCGCCGAACACCGCGGCCGCGGCCAGCGTCGCGATGTCGTGGGCCCGCAGGCTCGGCCGGTCGGCCCGCCAGTCATGGGTGTTGCCGTGCACCGCGTTCCAGATCAGCCCGGTCACCGGCCGGCGGGCCAGCACCGACACCGCCGTGACCACGAACCCGGCCAGCGCCGCCCAGATCCCGATCGCGAAGAAGTCCTTCGCCGACCCGGTCCAGGCCACCAGACCGACCGCCACGCCCACCGCGATCAGGCCGCCGACCGCCGAGGAGAACCGCTCCCCGCGGACCAGCCGGAACACGGTCAGCAGTACCGCGACGCCGACCGAGACCGCGATCGTGACCGGCAGTGGCAGGAACGCGTTGGCGGCGGCGAAGACGACGACCGGGACCGTGGAGTAGACGAACCCCATCGGGCCGCCCATCTGGTCGAGCATCGACGCCGCCGAGGCCGGCGTCGCCGACGGCGCCGCCGGCGTGGCGGTCGGGTGCTCGGTGGGGGTCACGCCCTCGTCGCGTTCCCGGTTCAGGTCGGTCATCGTCATCTCGCCCCTCTGGTCGTACCCGGTTGCAGCAACAGACAAGACCGTGACGCTGCGGCACACTCAAATCAGGGTGACCGGCGCCACACCGGGACCTCAGCCCGCGTCGGGGCCGCGACGCGCAGGGGATCCTCGAGCGACATCGTCGCCCGCTCGCTGGAGCGGACGTGGTCGCGCATCGCGAACTCCGCCCCGAACCCGTCCTTCTCCCGCACCAGTTCGAGAACCCGCCGGTGCTCCGCTGACGACGCCCCGAGCCGGCCGGGCCGGCTCAGCGACGCCGAGACCAGCCGGTGGTACGCGAGCTGGTTCATGAGCGTGCGGTAGTGCGCCAGCAGCCGGGTGTTGTCGGCCCCGGTGACGACCAGCTCGTGGAAGTCGTGGACCAGTGCCGCGTAGGCCTCGGCGTCCCCACGGGCCACGGCCCGGTCCGAGCGTTCGAGGTTGTCCTCGATGCGGTCGAGCACCTCGGTGGCGCCCCGGGCGGCGAGCAGCCGGGCCGCCATGCCCTCCAGCATCTCCTTGAGCTCGAACAGCTCGACCAGCTCACGCCGGCTCGGGACCCGGACGAAGGTGCCCACCCGGGGCCGGATCTCGACCAGGCCCTCGATCTGCAACTGCTTCAGCGCCTCGCGGACCGGCGTCCGGCTGACGTCGAACTCGGTGGCCAGGGCCAGCTCGGACAGTGGCTGCCCCGGCTGCCGGGTCCCGCTGACGATGGCGTCGCGCAGACCGTCCAGCACCCGGGCCTGCGCACCGCGGCGACCGTTCGCAGGGGCCTCGTCACTCCCGGTACCGGCCTGCACACCGCGAGCCTATCCCGGGCCTCAGGCGCTGCCCACCCACCGCCGGTCGGTGTCGGCGGCGCCGGTGTGGCCGGCGTGGTGGTGGTCGTGCCGGGTGCGGTACCGCACCAGCCGGGCGACGTCGAGGACGGGCACGCCGTGCCGGGCACCCAGCTCCACGGTCCCGGCCCGGTCCGCGGTGCGGCCGCCGCCCGCGGTCCCGGGATCGGTCACCACGTCGGCGATCAGGCCGACCGCGGGCAGCCCGGCCAGCCGGCACAGGTCCACGGCCGCCTCGGCGTGCCCCGGCCGGGCGAGCACCCCACCGGGCCGGGCACGCAGCGGCAGCACGTGACCGGGCCGGGTCAGGTCCGCGGCCACGCTCTCCGGGTCGGCCAGCACGCGGGCCGTGCGGGCCCGGTCGCGGGCGCTGATCCCGGTGCCGACGCCGGTCGCCGCGTCGACCGACACCGTGAACCCGGTGCCGTGCGGACCGGTGTCGTGCCAGAGCATCGGGGGCAGGCCGAGCACGTCGGCCCGGTCCGGCTCCATCGGCACCCGCAGCAGGCCGGAGGTGTGCCGGACCATCCAGGCCACCCCGGCCGGGCCGGCCAGCGCGGCGGGCAGGACCGCGACGCACTCCGCGCCGCCGCCGGCTGCCCGGTCGGCGGTGGTGCGGTCGGCCGCGTCGGCGCAGACGAGGACCGGGCGCCCCGCCCGCAGGGCGTCGAGCGCACGGGTGAGCGGGTCACACGGCGACGGCGGCCGCGGCGCGACCGGTTCGGCCACCGCGGTCACGACGCCGCCCCCAGGCTGGCCAGTGCGTGGAACCCGCTCTCGTGGAACACGAGCGGTCCGCGACCGGGGTGGGTGCACTGGCGGTGCACCCGCAGCAGCACGAGATCGTGGTCGCCCGCGGTCACCGCGCTCTCCACCGAGCAGTCGAGCCACGCCGAGGCGCCGCCGAGCAGCACCGCCCCGTCCGCGGTGCGGTGCAGGTCGAGCCCGGCGAACCGGTCGCCCTGCTTGGAGGCCAGCTGCCGGCAGATGCGGTCCTGGCCGTCGCCCAGTACCGACAGCCCGAGCCGGGCCCGGTCACGCAGCCGCGGCCAGGTCGTCGACGTGTGCTGCACGCACAGCCCGACCAGCGGCGGATCGAGCGAGACGGCCACGAACGAGCTCGCGGCCAGGCCCACCGGGACCCGGTCGTCGTCGAGCGCGCAGACGGCGGTGACGCCGCTCGGGAACCGTCCGAACACCTGCCGGAGCCCGGCGGTGTCCACGGTGCCGCCGGCCCCGCCGGTGATGGTGGGGATCAACTCGGACACGGGTGTCCTCCTCCCTAGGACCGCAGGACGAACGGGTCGCCCGCGGGCTCGTCGCTGGTGTTGACCCAGACGCTCTTCAACCGCGTGTACTCGCGGACGACCTCGGTGCCGTGCTCGACGCCGAGACCGGAGGTCTTGAACCCGGACCGGGGCGACATCGGCGACATCGCGCGGTACATGTTCACCCAGACCGTCCCGGCGTCGAGGGCCGCCGCGGCCCGGTGCGCCCGGGCGAGGTCACGGGTCCAGATCCCGGCCGCGAGGCCGTAGTTCGTGTCGTTCGCGATCCGCAGGGCCTCGGCGTCGTCGTCGAACGGGATGATCGCGACGACCGGGCCGAAGATCTCCTCCCGGCACATCCGGGTGTCGTTGGACAGGCCGGTGAACACGGTCGGCTCGTGGAACCAGCCACCGAGCCCGGTGTCCGGGCGGCCTCCGCCGTGCGCGACCACCCCGCCGTCCGCCCGGCCGGCCGCGACGTACTCCTCGACCTTCGCCAGCTGGGCGGGCATCGCGAGCGGGCCGAGCTCGGTGCCATCGGCCAGCGGGTCGCCGATCCGGATCGTGCGCGCCCTGGCGACCACCCGTTCGACCAGCTCGTCGTAGACCGAACGGTGGGCGAGCACCCGGCTGCCGGCGATACAGGTCTGCCCGGCGGCGGCGAAGATCCCGGCGATGACGCCGTTGGCCGCGCTGGCGACGTCGGCGTCGGCGAACACGAGCTGCGGGGACTTGCCGCCCAGCTCCAGCCCGGCCCGCACCAGCCGCCGCCCGGCCCGCTCGGCGATCCACGACCCGGTCGCGGTGCTGCCGGTGAACGACAGCTTGGCGACGTCGGCGTGGTCGACCAGGGGTGCCCCGGCGTCCGCGCCGTAGCCGGTCACGACGTTCACCGCACCCGCCGGGAACCCGGCCTGCTCGAACAGCGGGGCGAGCGCCAGCATCGACGCACTGGTGTACTCCGACGGCTTGACGACGGCGGTGTTGCCGCAGGCCAGCAGCGGCGCGAGCTTCGCGACGGTGAGCGTCAGCGGCGAGTTCCACGGTGTGATCGCACCGACCACGCCGACCGGCTCGCGCAGCGTGTAGTTGAGGACGTCGACGCTGCTGGCCGGGATCGTCTCGCCGTGGATCTTGTCGGCCAGCCCGGCGTAGTAGAAGAAGTACTCGGGGAGCCCGGCGAGCTGGGCGGTCATCTCGCGCAGCAGCTTGCCGTTGTCGGTGCTCTCGGTGCGCGCGAGCTCCGCGGCGTGCTCCCCGACCAGCTCGCCCATCCGGCGCAGCAGCGCGCCGCGGCGGGTCTGGGACAGCCGGCGCCAGCCGGGCGACTCGAACGTGCGGCGGGCCGCGGCCACGGCCCGGTCGACGTCCTCCGCGGTTCCCCGCGCGGCCTCGTACCAGGGCTGCCCGGTGGTCGGGTTGTCGCTGGTGAAGTACTCGCCACCGGCCGGCGGGACGCGCTCGCCGGCGATCAGGTGGTCGTGCCGCGGCAGCGGCGCGGTGGTCGGCTCCGACGCCGCGGGGGCGTCCGGCGTGGTCGTCATCGGGCCAGTGCTCCAGTGCTCGGATCGGTCGGTGTGCGGGGCGGGGTCTCGCGGATCGCGGCGAGTACCGCGTCCGGGCGCTCCAGCGGGAGCAGGTGCCGGGCTCCGGGGACGATCACGGCCCGGCCGTGCGGGACCCGGTCGGCGAGGCCCTCGGACATCGCCGGGGTGGATCCCGGGTCGTCCGCCCCGGTCGTGGCGACCACCGGGGCGCCCAGCCGGGGCAGCTCGGGCCAGAGCTCGGCGTCGGCGGTGGCGAACACCTCGTAGCAGGCCAGGTAGGACGCCGGCCGGTTCGCGCCGAGGACCGAGCGCATCCGGTCGGCCGTCCCCGGCTCGGCGGCCCGCCAGGACGGCGAGAACCACCGCTCGACGGCCGCGTCGAACGTCGCCGGGAGGTCCGAGCGCGCCGCGCGGAGCCGGTCCAGGACGGCGGCCCGCTGCGCGTCGCTACGGTCCGCGACGCCGCTGACCAGGGTCAGCGCGGCGACCCGGTCCGGGCGGTCGAGCGCGACCCGGGTGGCGACCAGCGCGCCGAGCGAGAACCCGACCAGGTGCAGCGGCCGCTCCCCCGCCCGGTCGAGCAGCGCGGCCACCGGCGCCGCGAGGTCGGACAGGGTGCTGCCGGCCGGGGCGTCCGGCGCCGTCCCGTGCCCGAGCAGGTCCGGGGCGTGCACGGTCCGGCCCTCGCCGGCCAGGCCCGGCACGACGCGGTCCCACACGGTGTGGTCCAGGCCCACCCCGTGCAGCAGGACCACGTCGGCCGGCCGGCTCACTTCTCGCTCGCCAGCGGTGCGAGCCGGGCCTGCGGCCTGCCCTGGGCCGCGGCGGCCAGGCCGACCACGATCTCGTCGGCGCGCGGGCCGTCCGGCACCCGGGCCTCCACGGTCTGGTGGTGCGAGCGGATGGTGGCGTCGGTGACGTGCTTGAGCGGGATGTCGAACACCGTCCCGGCGGCGGCGCGCTTCTCCACGGCGGGGAGCAGCGTCGTCGCGTCGGCGGCGTCGCGGAAGTGGTTGCCGAACTTCAGGGTGTGGATCAGTCCGGAGCCGTGTTCGATCTCCCCGTCGAGCCCGACGATGGCGGCCTTGCCGAACGCCTCCACCGGTGCGCCGAGGGCGGCCACCACCCGGTCGGAGAGCAGCTTGCCGAGCTCCGGGGCGACCTCGTCGATCGTGGGGCCGAGATCGTCGACGAAGCCCCGCCCGGCCCACGGGTTCTCGATGACGGCGAGGACGACGGCGACCCGGGCCGCGGGCTCGACCGGTCGGCCGCCCTCGGTGTGGATCTCGTCGACGACGGTGTGGACGGTGCGGATCGTGACGCTCACGAGACGGGCTCCCTCTGATCGGACGTGCGGGCGGACCGGCCGTTGCGGCGGTCCAGGACGTGGTCGGCGAGTGCGGCGTCGGTACGCCGGTCCCCGATCCGGGCGTTCGGCCGAGGTCCGTCCGACGCGGCCGCGATGACGGCGATCTCGCCGGGACGCGGTCCGTCGGGGACCCGGACGGTGATGGTCTGGTAGTGCGATCGGGTCGCGGCGTGCTCCTTGTGCCACAACGGGACCGTCAGCGGTGTACCGGCACCGGCGCGCTGGTCGGAGAACACGATGATCGACTCGCCGCCGGTCCGGTGGCGCAGCACGTCGCCGAAGAACGGGGTGTGGATCAGGGCCCCGGCGTGCTCGATCTCGCCGTCGAGCCCGACGATCGCGGCCTTGCCGAACGCCTCCACCCCGGTCGCGCCACCGAGCGCGGCGAGCAGCCGGTCGGACAGCGCGTGCGCGATCTCCGGCGCCAGCGCGGCGGCCTCGCGCGACAGGTCGTCCTGGACGCCGCGGCCCAGCCACGGGTTCGCGACGACCGCCACCGCGGCCGCCCGCCGGACCGGGGTCCGGACCGGCCGCCCGAGCTCGTGCAGGCTCTCCTCGACGACGGTGACGACGCGGCGGATCGCGCCGGTCACGCGGAACTCCCGGCGAACTGCGGCATGACCTTCTCGGCGAACAGCTCGAAGCTGCGCATCGCCTTGCCGTGCTCCAGACCGGGGTGCGTGGTCCAGAGCAGCAGGTCCTGCAGGTTCAGCTCCTGCTGCAGCTCGTGCACCTTCTCCGCGACGTGGTCGGGGGTGCCCACCAGCAGGTTGCGCTCGGCGAGGAAGTCGTAGTCCAGCACCCGGCCGGTGATGTCCTCCCCCACCTCGCGCAGGTTGTTCAGCCCGCGCCAGTGGCAGATCCACCGGTAGGAGGTCAGCAGCGCCTCCTCGAAGTCGGCCCTGGCCTGCTCCATGGTGTCCGCGACGTAGACGTCGCGGACCAGCGACAGCCCGGCCCCCAGCGCGGCCTCGGTCCCGGTCGCCTCGCTCAGGGTGTCCCGGTAGAGCTCGAAGCGGCCCTTCAGCTCGGAGATCGGCGGCATCCAGAAGATGCCCTTCATCCCGGAGCGGGCCGCGCTCTGGATGGAGCGCGGGGTGTCGATCACCTGCGAGATCGGCGGGTGCGGGCGCTGGAAGGACTGCGGCACGACCTTCAGACGGTCCAGCGTCCCGTCCGCACCCACGAACTCCGGCGACGGCGGCGAGAGCGGGTGGTCCCAGCCGATGCCGGGCGCCGGGTAGGTGTAGAAGTCGCCGGAGTGGGAGAAGAACTCCCCGGACCACGCCTTGCGGAGCACCTCGAGGGTCTCCTCGAACAGCGCGCGGTTCTGCTCCTGGTCCCGCGGGTCGGCCGTGGGGTTGAGGTTCATGGCCTCCCGGCCGTAGAGCCCGCGCCCCACGGCGACCTCGGCCCGGCCGCGGGACATCTGGTCGAGCATCGCGATGTCCTCGGCCAGGCGCATCGGGTTCCAGAAGGTCACGATGTTCGCGGCCTGGCCGATCCGGATCCGCTCGGTGCGGGCCGCGATGTCGGCGCCCATCAGCACCGGGTTCGGGACCAGCTCGTAGCCCTCGTGCCCGAAGTGGTGCTCGGTGTACCAGATGGAGTGGTAGCCGGCGGTGTCGGCGTAGGTCGCGACGTCACGGATCTCGTCGAGCACGCCGGCGACGTCGTCGAGCCTGCCGGGTGCCCCGACGTTGTGGAAGATGGAGAAGCGCATCTCAGGACTCCTTCGTCGGTGGGTGTCCGCCGGTCCGGTGGCCGGCGGTGAGGGTGGCCCGTTCGCTGGAGCGGACGTGGTCGCGCATCGCGAACTCCGCCCCGACGCCGTCCTTGCCGCGGACCAGTTCCAGGACGTGCCGGTGTTCGGCGAGCGACTCCCCGAGCCGGCCGGGCCGGGTCAGCGACGCCGAGACGAGCCGGTGGTAGGCGAGCTGGTTCATCAGCGTGCGGTAGTGCGTGACCAGCTGGGTGTTGTCGGCGCCGGTCACGAGCAGCTCGTGGAACCCGTGCACGAGCACGGCGTAGGTCGCCGCGTCGGACGCGGCCACGGCGGCGGCGGAGCGCTCGATGTTCTCCTCGAGCGCGTCGAGCTCGCGGACCGGGCCACGGCCGGCGAGCAGCCGGGCACCCATGCCCTCCAGCATCTCCTTGAGCTCGAACAGCTCGACCACCTCGCGACGGCTCGGGGCCCGCACGAACGTCCCGACCCGGGGACGGATTGCGGTTCCCCCGAGATCGTGGAGGGTTCTTATGCCGCGTCTCGGGTGAGGGCGGCGTTCTCGTAGTTGATCGGTGAGAGCCCGGCGGCGGCACTGTGTCGCCGCCGGTGGTTGTAGAAGCCGTAACACCAGTCGATGACCGCCGCCCGCGCCCTACTGATGGTGTCGAAGTCGTTGCGGGACAGCACTTCCCACTCCAGGCTGGAGAAGAACGCCTCCGCCGCGGCATTGTCGAAACACGACCCGACCCGGCCCATCGACTGACGGATGTCGAGCCGCCGACACAGAGCGGTGAACGCGCCCGCGGTGTAGGTCGACCCGCGGTCGGTGTGGAAGATCACCCCGGCGATTCGGTCCGCCCCGCCGCGGGCCGCCACCGCCATCCGGATCGCCGCACACGCCAGCTCGGCGTTCGGGTGCAGCCCCGTGGCCGCGCCGAGCAGCCGCCGCGAGTACAGGTCGATCACCGTGGCCAGATACAACTTCCCGGCCGCGGTGGGGATCTCGGTCATGTCCCCGACCCATCTGCGGTTCGGCTCGGCCGCAGTGAAACCCCGACGAAGCAGGTCCGGGAACTTCGGCGCCGTGCGGTCCTGGCGGGTCAGCCCGTTGTGCCGCTTGATCCGGCGGGCGACCAGGCCCTGGCGGCGCATCGAGTCCGCCACGGTCTTCTCCGACACCCGCCATCCGGCCTCACACAGGTCGGCGTGCAGACGGGGTGAGCCGTGTAGCCGCTGGGCGTCGTCGAACGCCACGGCCACGGCGGCGTCCAACGCGCAGCGGCGCTTCTCGGTCGCGGTGGCACCACCGTCGGAACGCGCGGCGCGGTCGAGCCACTTGTACAGCCAGGAGATCGACACCCCCAACAGGGCGCAGGCCAGCGTGTGCGGCACCCGGTGGAAGGTCCTCTGGTCGGCGATGAAACGGGCCACGCTCACTTCGTCGCCTCCTTGACCCACAGGACCACGGATCGCTTGAGGACATCACGCTCCATCCGCAGCTCGGCGTTCTCCGCGCGCAGCCGCTTGAGCTCCTCGACGCCGCCGCGAGACAGGCCCTCGGTGTCCTCGCGGGCCTCTCGTGCACGGGCCACCCAGTTGCCCAGCGTGCCCTCGTTGACCCCCAGGTCACGGGCGACCTGGGCGATCGGCTTGCCCGTCTCCTCCACGACCCGGACCGCTCCGTCACGGAACTCCCGGTCGTAGCGCTTCCGTACCTCTGGCATCGCTACCCCTTATAGCTGATGCCTCCCCGATCATGGGGGAACCGCAGTAACCGGTGACGGCAAGGTCGGGACGTCCGGTGGAGTCGTGGGCGCAGGCCAGATGGAAGGCCCGGACGTCCCTCGGAACCTCGGGACGTTCGACGATGCCGGTAATGGCGTCGAGCAGTTCGTGGGGTTCGAGTTCCGCGATCCGATCCCAGGCCACGTCCAGCTCGTCCTGCCAACTCATGAGGCTCCTCCCCGCGTGCAGACTATACCGGGGACGCAGCATGTCACCCACCGCCCAGCCCAGCGTCGGATCGATCCGAGCCCGTCATCGACGAGACCCCCAGAAGCGTTCGGACGGGCCCTGGCCGCGTGCTCGGTAACGACCCCCGTCATCAACTCTCGCCCGACCGCCTACACGCCGGCGTCAGCGCCGACGTGGGGGCCCGCGGGACACGGACGACCATCCCCGGCTCCGGTGCTACCGGTCCGGATGCGGGTGGGGGTCGGTCGCTGCGGGCCATCGCCGCGGTCAGGCGTCCCAGTAGGTCGCGCGCGACGACCTGGTCGGGTTCGGAGAGCGAGCGGCAGATCTCGTCGATCTCCTGGATGGCCGGCAGCCAGGCGCGCTCGGTGCAGGCGCGGCCCGCGGCGGTGTCGGTGATCCGTACCCGCCGGCGGTCGGCGGTGTCTCGGACGCGTTCCAGGTGTCCGGAGCGCTCGAGGCGGTCGACCAGAACCGTCGTCGCGGGCGGGGACACCCCCAACCGCCGGGCCAGTTCCGCGACCCCCATCGGACCGTGCTCGGAGAGCTGCATGATCGCGGTCATGTCGCTGAGATTCATCCCCATGCCGCGAGCCGTGCGCGCGGTGAGGTCCTGAGCTGCACCGATGAGACTGCGCACAGCGAGCGTCGTGCTGTTGAGCTCCGCGAACGCGGGCTGTCGCCGGATCCGCCGGGTCGCCTCATCGGTCATGAACGGCATCCCACCACACCCAGATGATTAAACTCTTTAACTATCGGGCAGTCGTCGGGCATGGACACTCCGAGCATCCTGATCTCCGGCGCGGGTATCGGCGGGCCGGTCGCTGCGTCGCGACTGGCCGCAGCCGGTTGGAACGCCACCGTGATCGAGCGCGTCGAGCACCTGCGCGACGACGGCCAGAACGTCGATGTACGGGGCACCGGACGCGAGGTCCTGCGCCGCATGGGCCTCGACGACGCCG
The DNA here is from genome assembly GCF_001698125.1 of Pseudonocardia sp. HH130630-07. Lineage (NCBI taxonomy): Bacteria > Bacillati > Actinomycetota > Actinomycetes > Pseudonocardiales > Pseudonocardiaceae > Pseudonocardia > Pseudonocardia sp. HH130630-07. Next base: position 5,943,412 of record NZ_CP013854.1, read on the forward strand.
TACGTGCCCACCACACCAGCGAGACCGGCCAAGCCTTCCTCGATGCCGACGGCGGTGTGTACGCGTCGTTCCCCGCGGGCGCCGAGGACGCCGACACCAGCCCGACAGCGGATCTGGAGATCCTGCGCGGCCAGCTCGCCCGCCTGCTCTACGACCATTCCTCCGCAGCCGCGCAGTACGTCTTCGGCGATCGGATCACCGCCCTGCACGATGACGGCCACGGCGTCGACGTCGAGTTCGCCCACGGTGCCGCGCGCCGGTTCGACGCGGTCGTGATCGCGGAGGGATCGCGGTCCCGGACCCGTGAGCTCGCCTTCGGCGAATCCGGGCTGCGCGAGCTCGGGCTCGTGTTCGCCTACGCCACCATCCCCCGAACCAGCCACGACGACCGACGGTGGCGGATCCACGCCCCTGGAGGCGGACGGTTGGTTCACCTGCGGCCCGACAACGTCGGCACCACCCGCGCCATGCTGACCCTGCGCACCGATGTGCGCGGCCTCGACCGGCTCGACCACGACGACGTCCGGGCGGTCCTGCGGGCGACGTTTGCCGACGTCGGCTGGCAGACCCCGCGGATCCTCGCCGCGCTCGAGCACGCCCCGCTCTACCTCGACCAGGTCGCCCAGATCCATCTGCCCACCTGGCACCGCGGGCGGATCGCTCTGCTCGGCGACTCCGCCTGGAGCGCAGGCCCGTTTGGTACCGGCACCACCAACGCGCTCACCGGGGCCTACGTCCTGGCCGGCGAGCTGGGAAGAACCCCCGGCGACATCGCAGCGGCGTTCACCCGCTACGAAACCGTCCTGCGCCCCCAGACCGACCGCGCCCAGAGTTTCGTCATGCCCCGCATCGCCCACCCCCGCTCCAAGTGGCAGCGCCGGCTGCTGCACGGCGGCCTGCGTGCGCTCGCCGGACCACTGGGCAACGCCCTCAACCGCGTCCGTACAACAGCACCGCCGGTCGACACCATCACCCTGCCCGACTACCCGTCCCGCACAGCCACCCGACGCTGACCCGCTCGACACGACATCCGACACAACCCCGCCCGGACGACACCGTCCCGGACCCTGCAGCGTGCACTTCGTTCCTCGACCGGATCCTCGTGACGGATCCTCCCGTGGAAGCTGACGGCCCGGCGGAAGGCCAGGTGGGCATGCGTAATCCGGCTGACCCCGTCCGCGCCGGCTTCTAGCCTCCCCTGATGACCGCGTTCCACCCGACGATCCTCGCCACCTCCGGCGGCTTCCGGCGGTCCCGCCGGCTGTCCTGGGAGATCGCCCCGCTGGCCCAGCACGCTGTCACACTCGCCCGGGTGTCCGGCCGCGCCCCGAGGATCTGCTTCCTGCCCACCGCCGCCGGTGACGACCCTCGCCTGATCATGACCTTCTACGACAACGCATGGCGGCACGGCTGGACTGCCAGCCACCTCTCGCTGATGGCGATGCCCAACATCGACGATCCGGCCGAACACCTGCTCACACAGGACGTCATCTGGGTGTCGGGCGGGAGCGTCGCGGCCCTGCTGGCGATGTGGCGGCTGCACGGTCTCGACGTGGCGCTGCGCCAGGTGTGGGAATCCGGTGTCGTGCTCACCGGCGTCTCCGCGGGATCGATCTGCTGGCACGCCGGCGGCACGACCGACTCGTTCGGTCCGGAGTTGCGGCCGGTCACCGACGGGCTCGGGTTCCTGCCGTACTCCAACGGCGTCCACCACGACACCGAAGCCGAGCGCCGCCCCCTGCTCCACGACCTGGTCGCCGCCGGCACGCTCCCACCCGGATTCGCCACCGACGACGGCGCCGGGCTGCACTACCGCGGGACCGACCTGCACGAGGTGGTCGCGGAGGCGCCGGGCGCGTACGGCTACGAGATCGAGCGGGCGTCCGACGGGACCGTGAACGAGACGCGGCTGCCGGTGCGGCTGCTCTGAGCGTGTCTCGCGTCCGACCGGGACGTCATATCCACGCGACGTCACCAGTCGTGTTCGTCGGCTGCGGGCGGCCGCCGGAGCATGGTCAACGTCGTGCTGGTCTCCCACGCGCGGGTCGTGGCGGCCCGTAGCTCATCGACGGCCCCGGCGCGGGTGGCGGCGTCACTGTCGCGCAACGTGGCCAACCCCTGGATCAGAGCCCCCGCGACATGGTGCAGCGCCTCCAGCCGGGTCACGTACTCGCCGTCGGTGACGGGCCCAGGGTCTGTCGCGAGCACGCCGTCGGTGCTGCCGGGGCGGGCGGTGGCGGTGCCGGCGTTCATGGCGGCGACGGCGGCGACATACGCCGCGGTGACCGGGTCGGCGGCGGCCGAAAGGTCCAGCTCGTCGCCGTTGGCGGGCATCACACGTCCCGGTGCCCGAGGCACCCGGTCGCGTCGTGCGCTCGGCCGAGCGCCTCGATCAGCTCAGGCAGCGCACGCCGGGCATCCCGCAGTGCGGCGGCCCCGGCCGCGGCCGTGTCACCGGGGTTGCGGCCGTCGCCGCGGTCGTCGTAGAGGGTGTCGTCGAGGGTGTCGTCGAGGGAGAAGTTCTCGGCGCGGCCGTGGCAGACGTTGTGGAAGCGGCACCGCCGCTATAGTGGCGACGCACCTGGGGACCGCGAGTAATAGTCAAGACCTGTGGATCGGTGAAGCTATCGCCTGATACTCCGGCGCCATCGAATCTCATTGTCGTACTTGTCCTCGGAGGGTGTGAGTCCGGCGGCGGTGGCGACGGTAGCGGATGCCCGATGGTCGGGGTGGATGTGGGCGATGACGGTATGTATCGGTTGCTGGCCGAGCCAGGTGGTGAGTGCCTGGGCGGCTTCGGTGGCGATGCCTCTTCCCTGCCACGGGGTCCCCACCACCCAGGCGATCTCGGCGATGTGGCCGTGGCCGGAGAGGCTGATCGTCGCCTGGACTGTGCCCGCCAGGCAGGCTTCGTCACGGAGCCAGATCACCCAGTTCAGCCAGGAGACGGCGGGATCGGGAGAGCCTGCGGTGACGCGCTGGTAGCGCGAGCGCAGCGCTTGCGGGGTATCCGGGGTGCCGCCGATGAAGGTGTGCAGAGCCGGGTCGGACAGCACTGTGTCCATCTCCTCGGCGTGTCCGACGGTAAGAGGCGTCAGCTCCAGTCGCCCGGTGCTGATGGCTTCTGCTTCGATGGTGCTCACGCCGCGACCGCCTCGGGGCGTTCGACGAGGTGGCCGCGTTCGAAGCGGGCTCCGTCCCTCACGAGCGACGAGGTGGGGTGCGTTCACGGATCGCCAGCGGGCCTGAGCGGACTCGACGAGCTTGAAAATCATGGCCAGGGCTGCGACTGCGCTGCCGGCGCCGCGGGTGACCTTGGTCCGGAGCCGCACCGTTGCGAAGGTCGACTCGAAGCTCTCTTGTCAAGCAGCAGCTGCGGAGCTGGTCGGTGTGGTCGCCGTGGAGCGTCTTGCGTCGGTCCACATGTGTCTGATGATGATGTTCGCGAGCTGCCGCTTGTGGCTTCGCCGAGCCTCACGTTTTGTCTTGTTGTCGGTGACCCGTTTCGCCATGTACTCTTTCGCCGGCGGGTGGCATCGGACTTGCGTGACGTGCACGATGTGCAGAACAGAGTTGACAGCTCGATTGCCGCCGAGGTCGAGTCGGTGCCGACGGGCCGGCCCGTGACCTTCACCCGACGAGAGGGCGACGGGCGCGATTCCGCACCAGCGTGCAAACTGGGCCTCGGTCGTGAACCGGCACGGATCGCCGATCTCGACCAGAAGATCCATGGCTGTGACCACGCCGACACCGCGGACCTCTGTGAGGGTGCAGCCAAGGTCGCTGAGGAGGGCGGGAATCTGTCGGTCGAGTTCCTTGATCCGCGCCGTCAGGGTGATGATGTCGTTCAGGCTGGCCGCGAGCCGGTCGAGCTTGAGCCGCTCGGCTGGGCTGAGCAGATCGGGGTTCGCGACGCCGTCGACCAGGGACTGGAGCTGCGGGAGAACGCGGCTGGTCGAGGGCAACGTGGCGCGGATGGCGACGGGGAGCGTGACGAGTACTGCTTCGGACTCGGTGAGCAGCCGAACACGCTGCAGGACAAGAGATTCACGCCAGTCGCGGATCACCGTGAGCGTCTGCCATGTCGGGCTGGGCGCGGTGTGCTTCCCGGCCGGAGGCAGCTCGGGGTCGCTGAGGGCCTCTCGGGCGATGGCCTCCGCGTCCTCGGCGTCGGTCTTGGCCCGACGACGACGCTTACGCCGCTCCGCGGTGCGGTTGGCTTGGACTTCGCGCACGTCGTAACCCGCGGCCGCGAGCGCGAGGACCAGCGGCTGGCCGAGAAATCCCGATCCTTCGATGCCGATCCGGTCGATCGTCAGCTCGACACCGAGCAGGAACGTCAGCAGCTCATCGATACCGCCCTTGGTGATGGAGAAGGACTTGTTGTCGACCACGCCGCCTCGATGATCGAGGACTGCGATGGTAGCCGTATTCTTGTGAGGATCGATCCCCGCGACACCGTGTTCGTGCGTCAACACTTGTTCCCGTCTGCGTGGCCTATCGTGGACAGCGCAGGCCCGCGGTGTCGGCAGATCTGGGTTGAGTCAGGCAGGCTCTCTTCAAGCCAGGCACCGCGGGCCTGCGCTCACGCGGCCAGCCCGACACTTCGAATCGAAGACAGCCTCACGGCGTCAATAGCGTTCAGAGTCAGGGCTGGCCGCCTCGAGCATCGGCCGGGGAAGCAACGCCCTGACCGACTCCTTGATCTAAACACCCAGATGGGGATCGTCGTGCGCAGGTGAATCCAGTGTTCGGCGGGGAAGTCGTAGAACGCCAGCAGTTCCTCAACGTCGTCGGTGATCTTCTTGACGGCCCTGGGCCACTTCGTGCCGTAGGTGTTGCCGAACGCGGTGATCGCCTTGAGAGCGTGGTCGCGGTCGTCGGCGTTGTAGATGTCCTGCAGGGTCTTGCGGGCGCCGGGCTGCGCGGCCTTCGGGAGCACGTTGATCACATTGAGCCTTTTTCAACCTGCCGTTCCGGCAGCTCAGGGGCCTGGTTGTGTGGGTGCAGACGCCGAGCTAGCGAGCCGGTGACCTGTGCAGCTGTGGTCAGAGCAGTTGCGCTGCAACCTTCGCGATCTCCTGACGCAGAAGCTCGCTGGTCAGGTTGAAAAAGGCTCATTGGCCGTTTTGTGAACCCAGCACCTCTGGTGCCAGGTTGCAGGGAAGACCTCGGTCAGGGCCTTCCAGAAACCCAGCGCGCCGTCGCCGACCGCGAGGACGGGGGCGCGCATGCCGCGCCGGGCGGCATCCCGCAGCAGGTCGGCCCAGGACTCGGCGGACTCGCGGTAGCCGTCGGCCATCGCGATCAGCTCCTTGGTGCCGTTCGCGCGTACGCCCATCAGGACCAAGACACAGGACTTCGCCTTGGCGAGGCGGATGCGCAGGTGGATGCCGTCAGCCCAGACGTAGACGTAGTCCGATGCGGACAGGTCGCGCTCGCCGAAGGCTTTGTGGTCCGCCTGCCACTGCGTGGTGAGCCGGGTGACGGTGGCCGGCGAGAGTCCGGCCGAAGAGCCGAGGAACTGTTCGAGTGCGGGCACGAAGTCTCCGGTGGACAGGCCGTGCAGGTAGAGCAACGGGAGTACCTCGCTGATCTTCGGAGCCTTCCTGGCCCAGGGCGGCAGGATCGCCGAGGAGAATCGCTTGCGCTCGACGGTGCCCTCGTCGCTCCGGCGGTCGTTCACGCGCGGGGCTCGAACCTCGACCGACCCCGACCGCGGTGGCGACCTTCCGTGGCTGGTGATGCCCGTTACGGACCACCAGGCGACGCCCCTTCTCGTCACGCTGGACTGCCAACTCGGCTATGTAGGCATCGACTTCGGCCTCCAGGGCAGCGGCGAGCATCCGCCGGGCGCCCCCGCGGACGATCTCATCGATCGAGGAACCGTTCGAGGTGCCGCCATCGGCATTAACTACGCTGAGCACGAGCGTGCTTTCCCGACCGACGCGCCAACGTCGGCCTACTCGGTGATCTTCGATCGATCACTCGGGAAGGTACGCCGCTCGCATCCAACCCGAGCCCGATCCACAGATCTTGAGCATTGCTCGATCGGACAGGTCCTTCGCATTCACGGTGCCCGAAGCTGTCTTCGACAGGAACCGCCACGCGCAACGCTGACGACCTTGCAAGTGAACGCTGCAACGGACGCGTCGGCCCACCGTCCCGGTCGGTGCATCACCGGTGCGTGGCACGTGTCAGTTGCGCTGTCGCGGCCAGCCCAGCTTGGTCCGACCGGCTGCGGAACCGCACGAGGGTTACCGCCGTTGCCGCAGCGAGGGTGAACGCCACAGCCTCGTAGGTCATCGCGTTCCAGAACGCGCCGTCGGGGCCTGCAGCCGAGTAGGCGACGCCCGCGAACGTGACGCCGAAGGTTCCGCCCAGCTGCTGCGCCATCGGCAAGAGCCCAGAGACCGACGTCGCCAACTCGGGCCGTACCCGGCTAATTACCTGGGTGAACGCCGACGCGGCGAACAGTCCGAAGCCGACCCCACTCAGTCCTAGAGCGAGTAGGTATAGCCCTAGCAGCTCGGCGCGGTCGATCGCCACGGCGACCACGATCACCGAGAGTCCCATCAGGAAGGCGGAGGCTATAAGGACCCACGGGCCGAACCGGGCGCTGAGGGCGGTCGCGGCGGCGCTGCCGGCCAGCGACCCGATCGCGTACGGCACGATGCTCAGCCCGTATTCAAGCGGCGTCCAGCCCTGCGCGCCCTGCAGGTGCATCGACAGCAGCATGGTGAACGACGGCACGCCCGCGTTGAACACGAACACCACCGTCAGCCCCCATCGCGTCGCCGGGCAGGCCAGGGTGGCCGGGTGCACGAGCGGCTCGGCCACCCGCCGCTGCGAGGCGACGAACGCGATCAGCAGCACGACCGCCGTCGCGAAGCTCACCCAGGTCCACGGCGGCCAGCCCGCGTCCCTCCCCACGGTCAGCGGCGCCACCAGCAGGACCAGCCCGGTAAGACTCAGAGTTGCGCCGACCGCGTCGATCCGCTCCGCCGCGCGGGACGGGCGGACCGGCGGAAGGGCCGGTGACAGCAGCAGCGCACCGACGCCGATGGGCACCGCCAGCAGCATCGCCGCTCGCCATCCCAGGCCCAGCGGGTCAAGCTGCATGAGCACGCCGCCGAGCACCGGACCCGCCATCGACGCGACCGCCATCGTCGCCCCGAACGCGCTCAGGGCAGCAGGGCGGCGGTGCGCGGGCAGCGCCGACTGGATGAGCGAGAGGATCTGCGGCGCCATGAGCCCGCTACCCAGACCCTGGGCCAGCCGGCCGCTTAGCAACAGCCAGGCGTTCGGCGCAGCCGCCGCGCCGATCGAGGCGAGGATGAACAGCGCCATCCCGGTGACGAACATCCGGCGGTAGCCGTACCGGTCACCCAGTCGCGCGGAGACGATTAGCGAGCACGCGTAAGTGAGCGTGTACCCGGCGAGCACGAGATCGGTCTGCCCTGCCCCCGCGCCGAGGCCCCGCTGGATGTCGACGATCGCCACCTGCATCACAGTCACGCTGAAGAGCTGGACGAAGGTGCCAGACAGCAGGATCGGCAGAAAGAGTCGGCCGGCCAGTGAGCCTTTTTCAACCTGACCAGCGAGCTTCTGCGTCAGGAGATCGCGAAGGTTGCAGCGCAACTGCTCTGACCACAGCTGCACAGGTCACCGGCTCGCCAGCTCGGCGTCTGCACCCACACAACCAGGCCCCTGAGCTGCCGGAACGGCAGGTTGAAAAAGGCTCAGTGAGCCTTTGCCAACCTGGTCAGGTGTTGACGATCATGAGGGTCTGAACTGCGGCGATGAGCTGTCCGGCCCGGTTCGGGCTGGAGCGGATCTTGCGGAGGATCTTCCAGTTCTTCAGCTCGGCGTTGACCCGCTCACCGGGTCCGCGGCGGCGTGAGTGAGCGGCGTTGACCTCGCGCTGGTTGTGCGACAGCGGGCGGAACCGGCCGGTGTCGGGGTCCTTGCGTCGCCGCCGGTGCGGGACCGCGACCGTCGGGCCGGCGCCCTGATATGCGGTGTCGGCAGCCGCCCGGATCCGGTGCTCGGTCAGGGCGTCGATGATGCCGTGCTCGCGGGCGGCGCCTATGTCGTGGCGGGCTCCGGGAAGCGGCGGGGAGATCCACACCAGCCGGCCGGCGGGGTCGGCGATGACCTGGACGTTGAGTCCGTGGCACTTGTGCTTGCCGGAGTAGAACCCGCGGTCATAGCCCGAGGCCATCCCGACGCGGTCGATGCGCAGCAGGGTGCCGTCGAGGATGACGAACGCTTTCCCGATGGCGACGTCGATCGCCTGCTCCAGGGTCGGGGCCATCGCCGCGAGCAGCTCGATCGCCTCGCGCAGGTAGCGGTAGACCGTCGAGGTCCCGACCCGGAAACCGCAGGCGAGGTCGGTGTAGGTCTCGCCCTTGCGCAGGTGGGCGACCACGAGCAGGGCCTGGCGGCCGCACGTCAGCTTCCGCCAGCGGGTCGCCCGCTGGTTGCGGTGCGCCCGTAGCGCGTCAGAGAGTACGTGCAGGGCACGGCTGGACACGGTCATCCCGGACGGGTAGGACAGCACCTTGAAGCTCCTGGTTGGACGGTTTCGATCTCAGCAATCGCCCGTCTACCAGGAGCTTCACCCATTCGGGGGCACGCCACGCCGCACAGGCTCTGACCAGCCCCAACACCAGGTTGGCAAAGGCTCAGTGCTTGATTCTTACTCACCGGTCGGCCTTCGTCAAAGCGATGGTGGTGAGCAGCGTGGCCAGCTCCACGGGCCGGGTCACGAAGGGCGAGTGGCCACCGGGCAGGGTGTGCACCCGGAACGGGTCGTCCGGAGTGAACCGGTCGGCCTCGTCGATCATTAGGTCCTGGGTGACGGGCGGCAGCGCGAGGTCGTCGGCCAGGCGGACGAAGGTGCGAGGCAGCCGCCCCCATCGCCGCTGCGAGACTGGCACCGGGGTGGTAAAGCTGGAGTACGGGTGGTCGGGGTGCAGGAACTGGCGCCACGAGTCGGTGCTCTCGGCCGGGAGGTCATTGAGGAAGGCGAGTTTGATGGCCGCGGTCGTGGCCGGGTCCGCGGAGATCGGATTGATGCGGAACGCGCCCAGCTCGGCCGGCTCCCCCACGGACGGCGCCGCGACGGCGCCGGCGTTCTCCTCGGCGGTGATGTAGTCCATGAACCGGGGCCGACCCGCCGGGACGAACGCGGAGAGGTAGACGAGCTGGTCGACGAGGTCGGGGGCCTGCTCCGCGGCGGCTGACGCCGGCGATCCCCCGGCGCTGTGAGCGACGAGGACGACGTTGCGGTAGCGCGTGCGGGCCGCGACCAGTGCCGCGAGCACCACCTCGGTGGCGTGCTGCATCGTCACGTCGGCGAGCGCTGACCGCTCCCTTGTCAACCCTGGCTGGCCCGGCCGGTAGTACCCGCTGGGGACGGGCGCGTCGAGCCCACTGCCGGGTAGATCGATGGCGCTACTGGCGATGCCGTGGTGGGCGAGGGCACGCTGCGTCGCCGCCCAGTGCAGTCCGTTGTGCCAGGCGCCGTGCACGAGTAGGGCGGTGGTCTCGGCGGCGGTCGGTCGGCTCACGGGTTCTCCTCATGTCGGTCGAGCAGTACATGATCAGGACACGCCGACACCGATCCGCTATCCACTTCCATATCTAACATCGCACTCGCCGATACATCTAAGATATGGTCGTGTCATGGAAGCGCGTCATCTCCGATACGCCGTCGCCCTCGCAGAGCACGGCCACTTTGGTCGCGCGGCGTCGTCGCTGGGGATCGCCCAGCCGCCGCTGTCGACCCAGATCGCGGCGTTGGAGCGCGAGGTGGGTGAGAGGCTCTTCGACCGCACATCCCGGGGTGTCGTCCCCACCGCGGCCGGTGCGGCGTTCCTCTCCAGGGCCCGCGGTGCGCTGGCGGAGATGGGCAGGGCGACGGTCGACGCGGGTCGCGCGGCCCGGGGAGAGACGGGGCGGCTGCGGATCGGCTTCATCGGGTCGGCACTGCTCGCCCCGCTGCCGGGCGTGCTGGGCCGCTTCCGCCGGACCCACCCGGAGGTCCGGCTCGCGCTGGAGGAGCTCGACAGCGCCGACTCCGCCGCCGCGCTGCTCGCCGGCGATCTGGACGTCGCCGTCGGGCGGGGCGGACCACGCGGCGCCGGCGCCGAGGCGCTGGTGACCGTGCCGATCGGCGCCGATCACCTCGTCGCGGTCGTGTCCACGGCGCATCCGTTCGCCGGACGACCGACCGTTGGTGTGGAGCAGCTCGCCCGCGAACCGCTCGTGGTCGGACCGGACGCCGCGAGTTCGTACCTTCGTCCGCTGTTCGCCGCGGACCCCACCGCCCTCGACGGTGCCGCACTGGCGCGCGACGTCCACACGATCGCCGGGCTTGCCGCCTGCTGCGCCGGGGTCGGTCTGGGGCCCGGCCGGATGCGGCTCACCGGGCGCACCGACGTCTGGTTCTGCGATGTCGTCCCGCAGTTGCGGCTGCCGGATCTGCACATTTCGTTCCCGGCTGCCGATACCTCGCCGGTGCTGACCGCCTTCCTTACGGTGGTGCGGCAGAACTGCGCCGACGTCGGCAGCCGCCTCGACGACCTTCTGGCTCGCCACCCGGCGACCCACACATCGGTCACCGCCTGAGCGGGACGGCGCGCCTCACCACCCATCCCAGTGCAGGACGGACTCGACCGGCACACGGTGCGCCGAGCGGAAATCGGTGCCGAGCGTGTGCGCCACCGGGATCAGGGCGGCCTGCATCACGTCGTCGTAGGGAATGTCGAGCAGCTGAGCGACCTCGCGCTCGACGGCCATCGTGCCCGTCGTCCACACAGTGCCCAGCCCATGCAGGCGCGCGGCCAGCATGAAGCTCCACGCCGCCGGCAGGACCGACCCCCAGTGCCCGGCCTGCCGAGCCGCGGACTGCCCGTCCGTGCGGCCCTCGATGCACGGGATGACCAGAGCAGGCACCCGGTGCAGGTTGTCGTGCAGGTATCGCAGGCCGGTCCACACGCGGTCCATCGATCCGGGCCGTACGTTGGCCCGGCGCTGGTCGGCTCCCGACATCGGGCTGTCGCCCTGGCCTAGCTAGAGCTCGCGCGAGGCCCGGAGCCGGCCGAGGGCCTCCTCCAGGATGGCCTCGCCGTCGGCGTCGCTGCGCCGCTCCTTCACGTAGGCCAGGTGGGTCTTGTACGGCTCGGTGCGGCGGGCCGACGGCGGCTTCTCCGCGTCCCGGCCACCCGGCAGCCCGCAACGGGGGCAGTCCCAGGTGTCCGGGACCTCCGCGTCCGCGGCGAACCAGGTGTTGTTGACGTGCCCGTTGGCACAGTAGAAGGGGATCCGCTCACGCGCCGCGGTCTCGCCGCGCTCGGACTCGCCCATCGGACCGGCCCCGACTCGGGTGCCGCGGATCGCGTTGCCGCCAGCCATCGTCTCTCTCCCCTACACCGTCGCCGCGTTCACTCGCCGGCCAGCAGCAGTCCGTTACCGACCACGGCGATGAACCAGATCAGCCCGACGAAGACCGTGTACCGGGCGATGTTGCGGTCCGCGGCCGCGGAGCCCGAGAGGCTCGACTGCACGCCGCCACCGAAGAGGCTGGTCAGACCCCCACCCTTGCTGCGCTGCAGCAGAACCAGCGCGATCAGCAGCACGCTGGTCACGATGAGGATGATCTGGAGGGTCAGGATCACACGTACTCCCGGATCTGGATAGCCCGCCGAAACCCGAAGAATACTCGGCCGACCCGTCCCCCTCCGCCCCCACCCCGTCCCGCGCCCCCACCCGCCCACCCCTCCCCCGTCGCACTCATGGAGCTTCGGCCTCGTGACACGGGGCCGAAGCTCCATGAGTGGCGGGGTGAGAGGGGTGGGCGGGCGGAGCGGGCGGGTGGGGCCTCAGGGCAGGGGGCCGCCCGCGGCGATCGCGGAGAGCTTCGCGAACTCCTCGGCGTCCAGGCTTGCCCCGCCGACGAGTGCACCGTCCACGTCGGGCTGCGCGACGATCTCCGCGACGTTCGACGACTTCACCGAACCGCCGTAGAGGATCCGGACGCCCGCGGCGACCTCGTCGCCGTAGAGCTCCTGCAGCGTGGCCCGCAGTGCGGTGCAGACCTCCTGGGCGTCCGACGGGCCGGCGACCTTGCCGGTCCCGATGGCCCAGACCGGCTCGTAGGCCAGCACGAGCCCGGCCGCCTGCTCCGCGGTGACCTTCGCCAGGGCGCCGCGGAGCTGGTCGGTGCAGTGCTGCACGTGGGTACCGGCCTCGCGGACGTCCAGGCCCTCGCCGACGCACAGGATCGGGGTGATCCCGTGCCGCAGCGCCGCGTGCACCTTGGTGTTGACGACCGCGTCGTCCTCACCGTGGATCTCGCGGCGCTCCGAGTGCCCGACGACGACGTACCGGCAGCCGAGCTTCGCGAGCATCAGGCCGGACACGTCACCGGTGTAGGCGCCCGAGTCGTGCGGGGACAGGTCCTGCGCCCCGTGCACGACCTTCAGCTTGTCGCCGTCGATCAGCGTCTGGACGCTGCGGATGTCGGTGAACGGCGGCAGGACCGCCACCTCGACCTTCGCGAAGTACCGCTCCGGCAGCGCGAAGGCGAGCTTCTGCACCACCGCGATGGCCTCGAGGTGGTTGAGGTTCATCTTCCAGTTGCCGGCGATGAGCGGCGTGCGTGCCATCAGGCGTCACCGTCCAGTACCGCGACACCCGGCAGGGTCGCGCCCTCGAGGAACTCCAGCGAGGCACCGCCACCGGTGGAGATGTGGGAGAACCCGGCCTCCCCGACGCCGAGCGCCCGGACCGCGGCGGCGGAGTCCCCGCCACCGACCACCGAGAACGCCTCGCCGTCGGCGATCGCGGTCGCGACCCCCCGGGTGCCCTCGGCGAACGGGGCCATCTCGAACACGCCCATCGGGCCGTTCCAGAAGATCGTCCGTGCGTCGGCGATCCGGGAGCCGAACTCCGCCACCGACTCCGGGCCGATGTCGAGCCCCATCCAGCCGTCGGCGATCTCGTCGACCGGCACCGTGCGGGTGGTCGCGTCGGCGGCGAAAGCGTCGGCCACCACCACGTCCGACGGCAGCACGATCTTGCCGGACTCCAGGAGCTTGCGGCAGGTCTCGACCTGGTCGGACTCCAGCAGCGACGAGCCGACGCCGCGGCCCTGGGCGGCCAGGAAGGTGAAGCACATCCCGCCGCCGACGAGCAGCGTGTCGACGGTCGGCAGCAGCGCCTCGATCACGGCGAGCTTGTCCGAGACCTTCGAACCGCCGAGGACGACGGCGTAGGGCCGCTCCGGCGCACCGGTCAGGGTGCGCAGCACCTCGACCTCGGCCAGCACGAGCCCGCCGGCGTAGGCCGGGAGCCGGGTCGCGAGGTCGTAGACCGAGGCCTGCTTGCGGTGCACGACACCGAAGCCGTCGGAGACGAACGCACCCCGGTCGCCGGCGAGCCCGGCGAGCTCACCGGCGAACGCCGCACGCTCGCCGGAGTCCTTGCTGGTCTCGCGCGGGTCGAACCGGATGTTCTCCAGCAGCACCACGTCGCCGTCGGCCTGCCCGGACACGGCCGCGCGGGCCGCGTCCCCGTGCTGCGCCAGCGCCACCGGGGCGCCGAGCAGCTCACCGAGCCGCTCCGCGACCGGGGCGAGGGAGAACGCCGTGTTGTCCTGTCCCGGCTTCGGCCGCCCGAGGTGGGCCATGACGACCACGCGGGCCCCCGCGTCGCGGAGGGTCGTGATCGTCGGCACCGAGGCGCGGATGCGGCCGTCGTCGGTGATCCGGTCGCCGTCGAGCGGGACGTTCAGGTCGGACCGGACGAGCACCGTCCGGCCCGCGACGCCCTCCCCGACGAGGTCGTCGAGGTTCTTCACAGCTTCGACGCCACCAGACCGGTGATGTCGACCAGGCGGTTCGAGTAGCCCCACTCGTTGTCGTACCAGCCGACGATCTTGACCTGGTTGCCGATGACCTTGGTCAGGCCCGAGTCGTAGATGCACGAGTGCGGGTCGGTCACGATGTCGGAGGAGACGATCGGGTCCTCGGTGTACTTCAGGACGCCCTTGAGCGGACCCTCGGCGGCGGCCTTCATCGCGGCGTTGATCTCCGCGGCGGTGACCTCCTTGCGGACCTCGACGGTCAGGTCGGTGGCCGAGCCGGTGGGGATCGGCACCCGCAGCGCGTAGCCGTCGAGCTTGCCCTTGAGGTGCGGCATGACCAGCGAGATCGCCTTGGCCGCCCCGGTCGAGGTGGGGACGATGTTCAGGGCGGCGGCGCGGGCGCGGCGCAGGTCCTTGTGCGGGCCGTCCTGCAGGTTCTGGTCCTGGGTGTAGGCGTGGATCGTGGTCATCAGACCCTTCTCGATCCCGGCCAGGTCGTCGAGCACCTTCGCCATCGGAGCGAGGCAGTTGGTGGTGCAGGACGCGTTCGAGACGATCGTCTGCGAACCGTCGTAGTCGGCGTCGTTGACGCCCTTGACGATGGTGATGTCCTCGTCGGTCGCCGGCGCGGAGATGACGACCTTCTTGGCGCCGCCGTCGAGGTGCTTGGCCGCGGCGTCACGCTTGGTGAAGATGCCGGTCGACTCGACGACCACGTCGACGCCCAGGTCCTTCCAGGGCAGCTCGGCGGGGTCGCGGACGGCGAGGCCCTTGAAGCCCTTGCCGTCGACCAGGATCTCGTCGCCGGAGGTGGAGACCTCGTAGGGCAGCCGGCCCAGGATCGAGTCGTACTTCAGCAGGTGCGCGAGCGTCGCGTTGTCGGTGATGTCGTTCACCGCGACGATCTCGATGTCGGTGGTGCCGGCGGCGCGCTGGGCGTCCACCGCCCGCCAGAAGTTCCGGCCGATACGACCGAAGCCGTTGACTCCTACGCGGACCGTCACAGTGCCTCCATGGGCTCGTCGGGAGTGTCCGTACTCGCCCCGTCACGCCGGAGACCGACGCCGGGGTGCGGCAGGCAGACCGCCGCCTCCCACCCCGTCGGGGGACGCTGCGTGCCGTGCTCGGGCAACACCCTATCGGCGCGCCGCCCGGGACTGCGCCGCCATACCCCGTGAGCTGCGCCGCGATCTGCTGCGGAGCCCGGCGGGGCGGCCCGTCGCGGGCCGCCCCGGAGGAGCTGCTCAGCGCAGCCGCAGCAGCCGGCGCCAGGCCGGACGGCCGTCCGGGGTGGCGGCGGCGGACCGCTCGTCGCCGGAGAAGCCCTCGACCGGCTCGTGCGGTCGGCTCCCGCGGGCCCGGGTGACGAACGCCGAGGCGGCCGCCAGTGCGGCGGAGACGCCGTCGGCACCCGGACCGGCGCTGATCGCGGCGGTCACCGGGACGCCGAACAGCCCCGCTGCGGCGGGCTCGACCGGTCGCTCGGCCACCGCGACCGGCGCCGCGGCACGGCTCCCGTCCGCGGCCTCGTCCCCGGTCCCGGCCTCGTCCTCCGCGGGCGTGCCGCCGGGCGCCGCACTCCCCGCGCCGGCGGGCGGCATCCCGGTCACGACGTCGACCATCGCGAACTCCCAGGCGTAGGCGGACTGCTGGTGCGCGATCCGCTCCCGCGCCGCGCCGGCGTCGCCGACACCGGCCTCCCCGACGAGCAGCACGACGACCCGCTCCGGGCGGTCGGACTCGTCCCGCGCGGCCAGCTCGTCGCCGACGGCGTCCAGCAGCCGGACGGTGGCGGCACCCAGGTCCGGGCCGGTGCGTGCACGCAGCGTCGCCGGGAGCGCGGCGCGGGCGGCGTCGAGATCGGCCGGGAGCGCCTGCGGGTGCGAGCCGTCGGCCAGCGAGCGGGTCAGGTCGTCGCCGGTGGACAGCACGACCTGCAGCGTGCCGGGGCCGTCGGCCTGCGACACGAGCAGGTCGGCGAGCCCGGCACGCAGGGCCGGCAGCACCGGCCGCACGGCACTGGATCGATCGAGATGGATGGCCAGGAGGGTGGAGCCCGGGTTCGTCACGGCGGCATCATGCCGGACCCGTCGCAGCCGCCCGGTGACGGGGTGTGAGCAGACCCCGCCCGCGCCTCAGCCGCCCTCGGGTTCTTCCAGCATCTCGGCGGTGACCGCCGACTCCGTGTCCGGGATACCCAGTTCGGCGGCCTTCTTGTCGGCCGTCTGGAGCAGGCGGCGGATGCGGCCGGCGACCGCGTCCTTCGTCATCGGAGGGTCGGCCAGCTGACCGAGCTCCTCCAGGGACGCCTGGGTGTGCTCGGCCCGCAGCCGCCCGGCCGCGCGCAGGTGGTCGGGCACCTCGTCACCGAGGATCTCCAGGGCCCGGGTCACCCGGGCCGCCGCGGCGACGGCCGCCCGCGCCGAGCGGCGCAGGTTCGCGTCGTCGAAGTTCGCGAGCCGGTTCGCCGTGGCCCGGACCTCGCGGCGCATCCGCCGCTCCTCCCAGGACAGCACGCTCTGGTGGGCACCCATCCTGGTCAGCAGCGCGCCGATCGCGTCGCCGTCGCGGACGACGACGCGGTCCGCCCCGCGCACCTCACGGGCCTTCGCCGCGATCCCGAGCCGCCGGGCGGCCCCGACCAGCGCCAGCGCGGCCTCCGGCCCGGGGCAGGTGACCTCCAGTGCGGAGCTGCGGCCCGGCTCGGTCAGCGAGCCGTGCGCCAGGAAGGCCCCGCGCCAGGCCGCCTCGGCGTCGGCCAGGTCCCCCGACACGACGGGCGGCGGCAGGCCGCGGACCGGACGGCCGCGGTTGTCCAGCAGGCCGGTCTGACGGGCGAGCCCCTCCCCGTCGCGGATCACCCGGATCACGTACCGGGCGCTGCGGCGCAGGCCCCCGGCCGTGATGACGTGCGCGTCCGCGGCGTGGCCGTAGAGCTCGTGGATCTCCCGGCGCAGCCGGCGTGCGACCGAGCCGGTGTCCACCTCGGCCTCGATCACGACCCGGCCGCCCACGATGTGCAGCCCGCCGGCGAACCGCAGCAACGAGGCGACCTCGGCGCGCCGTGACGACTGCTTGGTGACGGTGAGCCGGCTCAGCTCGTCCTTCACCGTGGCGGTCATGGCCATACGGGGCTCCTTCCGCGCTGCGGGCCGTGCTCACCCGTCCTGGTCCGTGCTGCCGTGCGCCGCCCCTGCGGGACCAGCGCCTCGAACACCTCGAGCAGGACACCCGCCAGGGCGTCCGGATCGTGGCGCGGGGTCGCCGCGTCGACGTCCGCGACGTCGGCCAGCCATACCGTCCCGCCGGGTGTCAGCAGGTCGGTGGCGGCCGCGTGCAGCCGGTCCGGGAGGGGTACCGATCCGGAGTCGGCGAGGACCGCGTGCGCCCGCAGATCGGGCGCGTGACCGGACAGTACTTCAAGATGCTGTTCCGGGGAGAAGCCGGCGGTCTCCCCCGGCTCCGGTGTGAGGTTCAGCAACACGACCCGGGCGGCCGTGGTCGTCAGCAACGCCTCGCGCAGCCCGGGCACCAGCAGGTGCGGCAGCACGCTGGTGAACCACGACCCGGGGCCGAGCAGCACCGCGTCGGCGTCCCGGACCGCACGGACGGCCTCGTCG
Organism: Pseudonocardia sp. HH130630-07; assembly: GCF_001698125.1. Lineage (NCBI taxonomy): Bacteria > Bacillati > Actinomycetota > Actinomycetes > Pseudonocardiales > Pseudonocardiaceae > Pseudonocardia > Pseudonocardia sp. HH130630-07. The sequence continues at coordinate 5,960,905 of NZ_CP013854.1, forward strand.
CAGGCCGGCGGGCCGTCCGGCCGCAGCCACACCCGGCGCACCCGGCCCGGGGTGGAGGCGACGGCGACCTGTCCCCGGATGCGGTGCGGCCGGTCCCGGCCGTCCAGGTCCACCTCGGCCTCGATGTCCAGCGGGACGCGCGCCATCGGCAGCACCCGCCCGGCACAGCCGAGCAGGCCACCGACGGCCTCCAGCGCGGTGACCGGATCGCCGCCGCGCTCCAGCAGCCCGGCGAGCAGCAGGTTGCCGACGGCGTGCCCGGCCAGTGCCCCGTTGCCGCCGAAGCGGTGCTGGACCAGCCCGGACCAGAACCGGCCCCGCTCGTCGTCGGCGGCCAGGGCCGCCAGTGCCATCCGCAGGTCACCGGGCGGCAGCAGGCCGAGCTCGCGGCGCAGGCGGCCGGAGGAACCGCCGTCGTCGGCGACGGTGACCACGGCCGTGATCTGCGAGACGGCCGGGCAGCGGCGCAGCGCCGTGAGCGTGGCGTGCAGGCCGTGGCCGCCGCCCAGCGCCACGACGCGCAACCCGCCGCCAAAGCCGTCCGGGTCGCCGGAGCCGTCTGCGCCGCCGGCGCCGTCTGCCCTCACTCGCGCCCCATGTCGCGGTGCTCCACGTTCACCTGGACGCCCTCGGTGGCGGACAGCCGCCGGCCGATCTCCTCGGAGATCGCCACCGAGCGGTGCTTCCCGCCGGTGCAGCCGACGGCGACCGTCAGGTACCGCTTGCCCTCCCGCCGGTAGCCGGCGCCCACCAGGTCCAGCAGCTCCAGGTAGCGGTCGACGAACTCGGCCGCGCCCTCCTGGGACAGCACGTAGTCGCTGACCTCGCGGTCGCGGCCGGTGTGCTCGCGCAGCTCCGGGATCCAGTGCGGGTTCGGCAGGAACCTGACGTCGACGACCAGGTCGGCGTCCAGCGGCAGCCCGTACTTGTACCCGAAGGAGAGCACCGTGACCCGGGTGGCGGCGTGCGCCCCCTCCCCCGCGAACGAGGCCTCGATCCGCGCCCGCAGGTCGTGCACCGACAGGTTCGAGGTGTCGACGACGAGATCGGCCTCGGACCGCAGCGGGCGCAGCACCTCCCGCTCGGCGTTGAGCCCGTCGGTGATCCGGCCGGCACCCTGCAGCGGGTGCGAGCGGCGGTTCTGCTCGAACCGGCGCACCAGCACCGCGTCCGACGCCTCCAGGAACATCAGTTTCGGGCGGTAGCCGCGCCCGTCCAGGTCCTTCAGGACCGCACCCAGGTCGTCGGTGAACGCCCGGGACCGCACGTCCATGACGACGGCGATCCGGGTCACCTCCCCGCGGGCCCGCGAGCCCAGTTCCACCATCGTCGCGATCAGCTCCGGTGGCAGGTTGTCCACCACGAACCAGCCGAGGTCCTCGAGCACCTTCGCGGCGGTGCTGCGGCCGGCCCCGGAGAGCCCGCTGACCACCGCCACCTCGATACCCGGAGCGCTCCCCTGCTCACCGGTCTCCGTCCCCGTCATCGCCGTCCCCCTGGGCGTCGTCCCCACCGTGCAGCGCGGCGACCACCGACTCGGCGGTCTGCCGCCCGAATCCCGGTATCCCCGCGATCTCGTCGACGTCGGCGGCACGCAGCTTGCGCACCGAGCCGAAGTGCTTCAGCAGCGCCTGCCTGCGGGCCGGGCCGAGACCGGGTACGCCGTCCAGCACGGAGGCGGTCATGCCCTGCGAACGACGCTGCCGGTGATAGGTGATGGCGAAACGGTGCGCCTCGTCCCGAACCCGCTGGAGGAGGTACAGACCTTCACTCGTCCGGGAGAGGATGACCGGGTCGGTGTCGTCGGGCAGCCACACCTCCTCCAGGCGCTTGGCCAGGCCGCAGACCGCGACGTCGGTGATCCCCAGCTCGGCCAGCTCCGCGGCCGCGGCGTCGACCTGGGGCTTCGCGCCGTCGACGACGAGCAGGTTCGGCGGATAGGCGAACCGCTTCGGGCGGCCCGTCTCCGGGTCGATGCCGGTCCGGACGGTGTCGCCCGGCCCGACCTCGCCGGACGGGCCACCGGGGTCCGGCTCGTCGGCGGTCTCGGCCAGGTAGCGGCGGAACCGGCGGCGGACGACCTCGGCGATCGAGGCGACGTCGCCCTCCTGGGCCGCGGCCCGGATCTCGAAGCGGCGGTACTCGGACTTGCGGGGCAGGCCGTCCTCGAACACCACCAGCGAGGCGACCACGTTCGTGCCCTGCACGTGGCTGATGTCGATGCACTCGATCCGCAGCGGCGCCTGGTCCAGCTCCAGGTTCTCCTGGATCTCCTGCAGGGCCGCGGAGCGCGCCGTGAGGTCACCGGCCCGGCGCAGCTTGTGCTGGGCGAACGCCTCCTTGGCGTTGCGCGCGACCGTCTCGGCCAGCGCCTTCTTGTCGCCGCGCTGGGCGACCCGCAGCGAGACCTTCGAGCCGCGCAGGCCGGTCAGCCAGCGCTCCAGCGCCGGGGCGTCGGCCGGCGGCACCGGGACGAGGATCTCCTTCGGCACCGGCTGCATCGCGTCGTCCGCGGAGCCCGCCAGCGCGTGCTGCTCGCCGTAGAACTGCGAGACGAACCGTTCGACGAGCTGCTCGGTGTCGGTCGGCTCGACCTTGTCGATCACCCAGCCGCGCTGGCCGCGGACCCGCCCGCCACGCACGTGGAAGATCTGGACCGCCGCCTCCAGCTCGTCCTCGGCGAACGCGACGACGTCGGCGTCGGTCCCGTCGCCCAGCACGACGGCCTGCTTCTCCATCGCCCGGCGCAGCGCGCCCAGATCGTCGCGCATCCGGGCGGCGCGCTCGAACTCGAGGTTCTCCGAGGCCTGGGCCATCTCCCGCTCCAGGTGCTTCACCATGCGGTCGGTGCGCCCGGACAGGAAGTCGGAGAAGCTCTCGACGATGTCGCGGTGCTCGTCGGCGGTGACCGTGCCGACGCACGGCGCCGAGCACTTGTCGATGTAGCCGAGCAGGCAGGGCCGCCCGATCTGACCGTGCCGCTTGAACACCCCGGTCGAGCAGGTGCGCGCCGGGAACACCCGCAGCAGCAGGTCGAGGGTCTCCCGGATGGCCCAGGCGTGCGCGTACGGCCCGAAGTAGCGCACGCCCTTGCGCCGCGGACCGCGGTACACGTGCAGCCGCGGGTACTCCTCGTGCATCGTCACCGCGAGCACCGGATAGGTCTTGTCGTCGCGGTAGCGGACGTTGAACCGCGGGTCGTACTCCTTGATCCAGTTGTACTCCAGCTGGAGTGCCTCGACCTCGGTGCCGACGACGGTCCACTCGACCTTCGACGCCGTGGTCACCATCTGCCGGGTGCGCGGGTGCAGACCGGCGAGATCGGCGAAGTAGGAGTTGAGCCGCTGCCGCAGGCTCTTGGCCTTGCCGACGTAGATCACCCGGCCACGCGGGTCGGAGAACCGGTAGACCCCCGGCGACTCCGGGATCGTCCCGGTCGCCGGACGGTAGGTGCTCGGGTCGGCCATGGTGGGTTCCAGGGTAGATCCGGGCACCGACACTCCCGCCCGGCCCCCGCCGACGCCCCGGCGTGGCGCGTGGGTGTAGGGACCTCCCGGGCGGCCCGGCCCGGAGGTTGTCGGGGCGCTGGGGTAGACATGCGGTCGAACACGAGTTCGACACCGGACGGGGAGAGCGATGAGCACCGCACACCGCACACCGCAGGACGTCGCGTCCGGGACCGCGCCCGGTGTGCCTCCGGTACCGGAGGCCCGGCTCGACACCATCCGGAAGCTGCTGGCCAAGGCCGAGCGGGCGGGCACCCCGGACGAGGCCGAGATCTACACCGACAAGGCGGTGCAGATGATGGCCCGGCACGGGGTCGACGAGGCGGTGCTCGCCGCGACCGGCGGCGACCGGCGCGCCGACCCGATCGGCCGGGTGCGGATCCCGGTCGACGACCCGTACAGCGGCGCGAAGGCCAGGCTGCTCGGGTGGACGGCGGCCGCGCTGCGGTGCCGCTGGGTGATGCACGACCACCGCAACGGGCGGGTCGGGGCCGTCACCCTGTTCGGCCACCGTTCGGACACCGAACGGGCCGAGCTGCTCTACACCTCGCTGCTCCTGCAGATCTCGGCCCAGGTCGCCGGGGTACGGCCGCCGCACCCCGGCGAGTCGGTCGCGGCCTTCCGCCGGTCCTGGATCTTCGGGTTCGCCTCCCGGATCCACCAGCGGCTGACCGAGGCCGAGCAGGCCGCGGTCGCCGAGGCCGAGCAGGCCGCGGTCGCCGAGGCCGGTGACCGGCGGGGCGGCGCGGCCGGGCCCTCGGTGGAACTCGTCCTGGCCGACCGCGGCGACCGGGTGGACCGGGCCTACGCCGAGGAGTTCGGCGCCCTGCCCCGGGCCCGCCGCCCGCAGGTGTCGGGCTCCGGGCACCGGCACGGCGCCGCGGCCGCCGACCGGGCCGACCTGGGCGGGCCCGCGGTGACCGGGCGGGCCCCGGCCCGGATCACCCCGCGGTGACGGCGGAGTGGTGCAGCTCCCGCAGCGTGCGCACGCCGCGCACGGCGAGCCCCCGGTCCACGGCCTGGACCGCGAGCACCGGGTGGTACTCGTCGTCGGGCAGTTCCAGGCGGGCCGACGCCGCGCCGTCCGGGAACGAGACGCCCTCGACCTCGGCCCAGGTGAACCAGCGGGTCGTCAGCACGTTGCGGACCTCGACTCCGTGCCGGTCGGCGCGGGCCCGCGGCCGGGCCATCAGCAACAGCCCACCGGCCACGAAGGCACCGATCACCATCATGGCCACCTGGTCGGCGGGCCGGAAGATCACGCCGGTGTCCTCGCCCGGCATGAGGTAGGCGACGATCGCGAAGAACACCATGACGGCCGCCGCGGACACCCACGCGGTGATCAGCAGGGCCCGCGGACGCAGGGTCACGGCGTCCGGACCGGGGCCCTCGGCCGCCGGTGTGTGCTGCGGGTGCTCGGTCACGGTGCGTTCTCCCTGCCCGGCCCGGTCCGGGCCCTCGCTCATGTGCGTGCCCCGGCGCGGAGATCCCGGAGCACCAGCGCCGACTCGAGGGCGGCGAGGCACGCCTCGGCCCCCTTGTCCTCCGCGGCCCCGGGACCGCCGGAGCGGTCCACCGCCTGCTGGACGGTGTCGGTGGTCAGCACGCCGTTGCCGACCGGGGTCGCCTCGTCGAGCGCCACCCGGGTGAGACCGGCGGTGACGGCGTCGCACACGTACTCGAAGTGCGGCGTCCCGCCGCGCACCACCACGCCCAGCGCCACGACCGCGTCGTGGGTGCGGGCCAGTTCCTGGGCCACCACGGGCAGCTCGACGGTACCCGGCACCCGGACGACGACGGGCTCCACGCCGGCGTCGCGCGCGGTGCCGACCGCCCGCTCCAGCAGCGCGTCCACGATCTCGGCGTGCCAGCGGGCGGCGACCACGCCGAGCCGCAGGCCGCTCGCGTCCAGCTGCGTGGCCCCGGCGGGCCGCCCCTCACCGCTCATGCCCACGATTCTCGCCCGTGCGGGCGGGCACCGGAGCACCGGGGTGCCCGCCGGCCCGGCGGGCCGACCGGCGCGCGCCGACGGGACGGCGGACCCGGGCGGCTCAGCGGCCCGGGTCCGCCACGCCGCCGAGGTCGGGCAGGTCGTGCCCCATCCGGTCCCGCTTGGTCCGCAGGTAGCGCAGGTTCTGCGGGGTCGGGCGGACCGGCATCGGCTCCCGGCCGACGACGCGCAGGCCGTACCCCTCGAGCCCGGCGCGCTTGTCCGGGTTGTTGGTGAGCAGCCGCATCGAGCGCACACCCAGGTCGGCGAGGATCTGCGCGCCGATGCCGTAGTCGCGGGCGTCCGCGGGCAGGCCCATGGCGAGGTTCGCGTCGACCGTGTCGGCGCCGGCCTCCTGCAGCTGGTAGGCCTGCAGCTTGTGCAGCAGGCCGATCCCCCGGCCCTCGTGCCCGCGCATGTAGAGCACGACGCCGCGGCCCTCCCGGGCGACGGCCTCCAGCGCCGCGTCGAGCTGCGGGCCGCAGTCGCAGCGCAGCGAGCCGAGCACGTCGCCGGTCAGGCACTCCGAGTGCACCCGGACCAGGACGTCCTCGCCGTCGTCGGCCGGGGTGCCGACCTCGCCCATCACCATGGCGATGTGCTCGACGCCGTCGAGCAGCGAGTCGTAGCCGTAGGCGAGGAAGTCGCCGTGCCCGGTCGGGATCCGCGCGGTGGCGACCCGCTCGACGTGCTTCTCGAACCGGCGGCGGTAGGCGATCAGGTCCGCGATGGTGATCAGCGTGAGGTCGTGGTCGGCGGCGAACACACCCAGCTCGTCGCCGCGGGCCATGTCGCCCTCGACCTTCTCGGACACGATCTCGCAGAGCGCGCCCGCCGGCGGGAGGCCGGCCATCCGCGCCAGGTCGACCGCGGCCTCGGTGTGGCCCGGCCGGCGCAGCACGCCGCCCTCGCGGGCCTGCAGCGGCAGCACGTGCCCCGGGCGCACGAGATCGGCGGCCTCGGTGGCCGGGTCGGCCAGCAGCCGGATCGTGCGCGCCCGGTCCTGGGCCGAGATCCCGGTGGTCACCCCCTCCTTCGCGTCCACGGTGATCGTGTACGCGGTGCGGAAGGAGTCCCGGTTGGTGTGGTGCATCGGCGGGAGGTCGAGCCGGGTGCACGCCTCCTCGGTGATCGCGACACAGATGTAGCCCGAGGTGTAGCGGACGGTGAACGCCAGCAGCTCCGGGGTCGCGGCGGTGGCGGCGAAGATGAGGTCGCCCTCGTTCTCGCGGTCCTCGTCGTCCATCACGACGACCGGCCGGCCCTCGGCGATGTCGGCGATCGCCTTCTCGATCCGGGCGAACCGCTCCGCACGCTCCGACGGGCTCATGGCGGTGTGCGGCCGCCCGGCCTGGATCTCCGTCGACTCGCTCACCGCGCGACCCCTTCCTGTCCTGCGTCCGATCCCGCCGAGGCTCCCCGCAGGTACCCCGCGGTCATCCGTTCCACGTACTTGGCGATCACGTCGACCTCCAGGTTGACCGGGTCACCGGGAGTCCGCGCGCCCAGGGTGGTGTCGGCGAGCGTGGTCGGGATGAGCGCCACACCGAACCCGTCCGGGTACTCCGCGGCGACGGTCAGCGACACCCCGTCGACGGCGATCGAACCCTTCTCCACGACGTACCGGGCCAGCTCCGCGGGCAACGAGAAGCGGACCTCGTCGCTGCGCTCGCCCGGGGTGCGCGAGACGACGCTCCCCACCCCGTCGACGTGGCCCTGCACGATGTGGCCGTCGAGCCGGCCACCGGCGCGCACCGCGCGCTCCAGGTTGACCCCGGATCCGGGGCCGACCGCTCCGAGCGAGGTGCGCTTCAGGGTCTCCGGGACGAGCTCGAGGGTGAGGGTCGCAGCGCCGGGGCCGTCCACGACGGCGGTCAGGCAACACCCGTTCACGGCCACCGACTCCCCGTGCCCGACGTCGGCGGCGAGCGCCGCCCGTACCGTCAGCACGACGACGTCGCCGTCGGTCCGGAGGTCGACGACCTCGCCGACCTCCTCCACGATGCCGGTGAACATCGGTGTTCCCTCCTGCTCCTCCGATCGGCGCCGACGCCGACCGTGGGTCGATCTCCACGTCCGGCCGAGCGGTCCTCGTCCCCTGCAACCGCACGGTGTCCGAGATCGTTCCCACGCCGGGTGCCGTCCACCGTTCCCGGTGGCCGGGCAGGGTGCCGGGCCGTCGGTGCGGACGCTACCCCTGCCGGGAGCGATCGCGGTCCTCCTGCGGCACAGGTCATGACCCGGACCGCCTGCTGTGCGCGGAGTCACACGGAGGCACCCGCCGCTCCGGCGCCGCGGCGCCGCCCGGTCGTGCTCAGCCGGCCCAGCGGTGCGGGCTCGCCCGGCGCACGCTGTCGCGCAGCGCCGCGACCGCGCGCCCCGGGTCCTCGGCGTTGTAGACGGCGGACCCCGCGACGAAGCAGTCGACGCCGGCCTCGGCGGCCTGCTCGATGGTGTCGGCGTTGATGCCGCCGTCGATCTCGACGATCAGCCGCAGGTGACCGGTGTCGACGAGCCGGCGGGCCGTCCGGACCTTGTCCAGCACCTCGGGCATGAAGCTCTGCCCGCCGAAGCCCGGCTCGACGCTCATCACCAGCAGCGTGTCGTAGTGCCCGAGCAGCTCCACGTACGGGTCGAGCGGGGTGTTCGGCTTGATCGACAGCCCAGCGAGCGCGCCGGCGGCGCGCAGGTCCTTCGCCAGCTTCACCGGGTCGTCCGCGGCCTCGACGTGCACGGTGACGTTGCGGGCGCCGGCCTCGGCGTAACCGGGGGCCCAGCGGTCCGGGTCGGAGATCATGAGGTGGCAGTCGAGCGGGATCTCGGTGGCGGCCCGCAGGCTCTGCACGACCGGGAGCCCGAGGGTCAGGTTCGGCACGAAGTGCGCGTCCATCACGTCGACGTGCAGCCAGTCCGCACCGGTCGTGCCGTCACGCGGGCCGACGGCCGCGGCCTCGTCGGCCAGCCGCGCGAAGTCGGCCGAGAGGATGCTGGGCGCGATCATGGGGTGCACGCGGAGCAGGCTACTTCGGCGCGGTCCGGGCACGGACACCCGTGGGCGAGGGCGCCGTCACACCCGTCCGGGGTGCGACGGCGCCGGGCTCACCCGAGCGGCTTGCGCAGCAACGTCAGGTACATGGCGTCGGTGCCGTGCCGGTGCGGCCACAGCTGCACGGCGGGGCCGTCGCCCAGGCCGGGCATCTCCGCGGGGAGGCCGGACCGCGCGTCGAGCTGCTCGACCGGGCCGGCCGGGCCGGGCCGGTCCGCCCGGCCCACGATCCGCCCGACCACCCCGGCGGTCTCGGACAGGTGCGGTGAGCAGGTGACGTAGGCGACCACACCGCCCGGCCGGACGTGCCGCAGCGCCGCGACCAGCAGCTCGCGCTGCAGCCGGGCGAGGGCCGCGGTGTCCTCCGGGCGCCGGCGCCACCGGGCCTCGGGCCGGCGCCGCAGCGCACCGAGCCCGGTGCACGGGGCGTCGACCAGCACCCGGTCGAAGACGCCGTCGGGCAGCGGGGCCTCGCGGCCGTCGGCGACGTGCACGGTCACCGGGAGCTCGTCGGTGACGGACCGGACCAGCCCGGCCCGGTGCTCGCTGGACTCCACCGCGTCCAGGGTGCCGCCGAGCGCGGCGACCAGCCCCCCGAGCAGCGACGACTTCCCGCCCGGCCCGGCACACAGGTCCAGCCAGCGCCCGGTGTCCTCCCCGTGCAGCTCGGCCCGGGCCAGGGCGGCCGCCACGAGCTGGCTGCCCTCGTCCTGGACCAGCGCCAGGCCCTCGGCGACGGCGTCGAGCTCGCCGATGTCGCCGCTGCCCGGTTCCAGGTGCACCCCGTAGGGCGACCACGGCGCCTGCTCTCCCCCGGTGGCCAGCGCGAGCTCCTCGGCGGAGATCTCGCCGGGGCGGGCGAGCAGGTGCACCCGGGGCCGGGCGTCGTCGGCGGCCAGTGCGGCGGTCAGCTCCTCGCCGGTGTCGCCGAGCGCGTCGGCGAACGCCTGGGCGATCCACCGGGGGTGGGCGTGGCGCAGCGCGGCCGCGCCCACCGGGTCCTCGGCGGCGTCCGGGGCGAGCCGGTCGAGCCACTCGCCCTCGTCGTGCTCGCCGATCCGGCGCAGCACGGCGTTGACGAAGCCGGCCGACTGCGAACCGTGGTCGCCGCGCACGAGCTCGACGCAGGTCGAGACGGCGGCGTGCGCCGGGACCCTGGTCCGCAGCAGCTGGTAGGCGCCCAGCCGCAGCGCGTCGAGCAGCGGGTGCTCGATCTTCGACAGCGGCCGGTCGGTGCACGCGTCGATGATCGTGTCGAGCAGTCCCTGGGCGCGCAGGGTGCCGTAGCCCAGCTCGGTGGCCAGGGCGGCGTCACGGTCCCGGAGCCGGTACCGGCGCAGGATGCCCGGCAGCGCGAGGTTCGCGTAGGCGTCCCGCTCGCGGACCGCGGTCAGCAGCTCGTAGGCGGCCTGACGGGCCGGGTCGTCGCCCGGCGGCCGGCCGGGCCCGACCCGACCGCGCGGCGGGCCGGAGTTGCGCGGGCCCGCCGAGCGCTCGCGACGGCCGCCGTCGCGGCGCTCGGAGTCGTGCCGGTCCTGCTCGCGGCGCGGGCCGCGCCCGGTGTCGCGGTCCCGGGACGGGCGGGTGTCGCCGCGGGGTCCCGTGGAGCCCGGGCGGCGAGCGACGTCGCCACCGGAGCGCGAGTGGCTGGGCCGGCGGTCGTGCCCGGCGCCCCGGTCGCCCCCGTCACCACGCCCGCCCCGGGAGTCACGGTCGTCGCGCCGGGCCCGGTCGCCACCGGGCCCACCACGCCCACCGCCGTACCTGCCGCGACCGGTGCCGGAACCACCGCGATCGTCCCGGTGCCCGCCGCGGGCCCGGTCACCACCGTCGCCACCGAAGCCACCGCGATCGCCGCGGTAACCCCCACGGTCGCCACCCGGCCCGCCGCGGTCGTCGCGATCCGGGCCCCGGCCGGAGCCGGAACGGTCCCGGCCACCACCCCAGCCCGAACCGGTCCGCTCCGCTCCGCGGCCGCCGCCGTCGCGTGGACGCCCCCGGTCCGCACCGGGGCCGCGGCGGTCGCCGTCGCGCGGGGCGCGGCGCTGGTCGCGGCGGTCACCGTCGTCCGGACGGGATCCGGGGTCCTGCTCGCTCACGTCGTTCTCCTCGGCGGTCGTCCGCCGCGGCCGGGGGCCCGGCCGTCCTCGTACCTCGTCGTCGCAGTTCTCGTGGCCGGATCACCGGCCCGCATCACGTCAGGTGCTCGCCGGCGTCGATCCGGGCCCCGCGGGCCCAGTCCGCGGCCGGCATCTGCCGCTTGCCCTTCGCGGTGACCGCACCCAGCTCGACCGGGACGGTCGCCGTGCCGGCCAGCACCCGGCGGCGCTCCACCCGCAGCTCGCCGGGGGCCAGCTCGATCTCGCCGGTGCGCAGCGGGCGGACCGGGCCGAGGCCGAGGCGGTCCCCGCGGAACTCGCACCACGCACCCGGCTCGGGTGTCACCGACCGCACGAGCCGGTCGATCGCGGCCGCCGGCGACGCGGGATCGACCCGGGCGCCGGCCGGGGTGACCTTGGGCGCGTGGGACACCCCGTCGGCGGGCTGGGGCACCGCGTCGACGGTGCCGTCGGCGATCCCGTCCAGCGTCGCGGTCAGCAGCGTGGCCCCCGATTCGGCCAGCCGCGCGAGCACCTCTCCCGCGGTGTCCGTCGCGCCGACCGGCTCGGTCACGACGCCGTAGGTCGGCCCGGTGTCCATGCCCTCCTCGAGCCGGAACGTGGTCGCGCCGGTGATGTCGTCGCCGTGCCGGATCGCCGCCTGCACCGGGGCCGCACCGCGCCACGCCGGCAGCAGCGAGAAGTGCAGGTTGACCCAGCCGTGGCGGGGGACGTCCAGCACCGGGCGGGGCAGCAGTGCCCCGTAGGCGACCACGGGCGCGCAGTCCAGCTCGAGCCCGCGCAGGGTCTCCACGAACTCCGCGCCGGTCGGCCGCGCCGGGGTAAGTACCGGGACGCCCGCCTCGTCGGCGAGCGCGCCCACCGGTGAGCGGGTGAGCCGGCGCCCGCGGCCGGACGGGGCGTCCGGCCGGGTCAGTACGGCGACGACCTCGTGCCGCGACGACGCGAGCAGCGCCCGCAGCGCGGGTACGGCCGGCTCCGGCGTACCGGCGAAGAGCAGTCTCATCGGGCCTTGCCGAACATGGCGTGCGGGCTGACCTTGACGACCGGCTCCGGCTCGCCGAACCAGGCCGCCTGGCGGATCTCGCGCATCGCCTGCTTGCGGGTCTCGGCGTCGAGCCGGTCGACGAACAGGACACCGTCGAGGTGGTCGGTCTCGTGCTGGATGGCCCGTGCCAACAGCGCGGTGCCCTCGATGACCTGCGGCTCGCCGTACATGTTCCACCCACGGGCGACGACGTTCGCCCGCCGGCGGCAGTCCCAGCCCAGACCCGGGATGGACAGGCAGCCCTCCCGCCCGATCTGCTCCTCCTCGCCCACCGGCTCCCACACCGGGTTCACCAGGTGACCGGAGACGCCGTCGCAGTCGAACACGAACACCCGCCGGCCCACCCCGATCTGGGGCGCGGCCAGCCCGGCACCGCCCTCGTCGTGCATGGTGTCGGTGAGGTCGGCGACCAGCGTGCGCAGCTCCGCGTCGAAGTCGGTGACCTCGGTGGCGCGGGTGCGGAGCGCGGGATCGCCGAACAACCGGACGGGCTGGATGGGCACGGGGCTCCTCGGGGCTGGGGGTCCGGGCTGGCCGGGTAGGGCGCGCACGACGGCGGGCGGCGGGTCGACGCGCCATTGTGCCACTGCCGTCCGCGGCGTCCGGCCCTCACTCGATCTCGTCCGGATCCAGCCGTACCCGCACCGTCTCGGGTGCCTTGCGCGCCGTCCGGGACGCCTGGGCGTCGTGCAGCGCCGTCGCGAGCCGGCGGCCCTGCGCCCGGGGCACCCGCAGCAGCGCGCGCTCCCGGATCTCCGCACGCCCGGATCCGGACGGGTGCTCCGGCGGATCGATCTCCACCGGCCCGAGGAGCTCCACCCCGGGCGGCGGATCGTGGCCGGGGTCGAGGACGGCGTCGCAGATCTCGGCGACCGCCGCCGGCGGCCCCTCGACGGCGGCCATCCGTACCGCGGGCGGGAAACCGACACCGGCTCGCTCGGCGAGCTCGGCCTCGGCGTGCCAGACCGGGTCCCACCGGACGAGCGCCTGGACGGTCGGGATGGCCGACTCGGCGACGACCACGACCCGGCCGCCGTCCTCGTGCGGCAGGACGCCCGCCGCGGCCGCGAACCAGCGGCGCAGCGTCTCCTCCGCGACCCGCAGGTCCGGGCGGGCGAGCATGGCCCAGCCGTCGAGCAGCAGTGCCGCGCCGTAGCCGCCGTCGGCCACCGGCTCCGCACCCGGCGTGGCGACGACCAGCGCGGGCCCGGCCGGGACCTCGTCGAGCACGGCGGTGCCGCCCCCGGAGCTGCGCACCGGCACACCGGGGAACGCCCGGCCGAGCTCCTCGGCCGTCCGGCCGGCCCCGATCACCCCGGCGCGCAGCCGCCGCGAGCCGCAGTGCCCGCAGCGGAAGGCCGGCTCGGCCCGCCCGCACCACCGGCAGGCCGGCAGCCCCGCCGCGCCCCCGTCCGCGCCGGACCCGGACGCCGCCCGCGGCAGCCCGAGCGGCCCGGCGCAGTGCCGGCAGCGCGCCGACTCCCGGCAGGACGTGCAGGCCAGGAACGGCAGGTAGCCCGAGCGCGGGACCTGCACCAGCACCGGGCGCCCGGCGGCGATCGCCGCACGCGCCGCCTCGAACGCCACACCGGGCACCCGCGCGGCCCGCGCCACCGGGTCCCTGGCGAGCTGGGTGTCGGACTCCCCGATCGCCGTGATCCGCGGGGCCGCGGCCCGCACGGTGGCCCGGTCCGCGACCACCGACCCGGCCCAGCCGGACTCGACCAGCAGCTGCGCCTCCGCGGTGCGTGCGAAGCCGCCCACGAGCAGGGCGGCCCCCTCGCGGTGCGCGCGCAGCATCAGCACGTCCCGGACCTGCGGCCCCGGTGTGCGCGGCTCGGCGTGCGAGTCGTCCCCGTCGTCCCACACCGCGAGCAGGCCCAGCTCACCCAGCGGCGCGAACGCGGCGGACCGGGTGCCGACGACCACCCGTACGGCCCCGCGGCGCACCGCCAGCCACCGCCGGTACCGCTCGGCCGGGCCGAGATCAGCGGTGAGGGCGACGACCGTGTCGGCGCCCAGCAGCGCGGCGCAGGCCGCGTGCACACGGTCGACGTCGCGCTGGTCGGGCACCACCAGCAACGCCGAACGGCCGGCGAGCCGGGTCGCTGCGGCCGCCTCCGCCAGGCGGACCGGCCAGTCCTCCCCCGGCAGCGCCTGCCACACCGCGTGCGCGGCTCGCCCGCCGGTCAGGGCGTCGAGCAACGGACCGCCCCGCGGGTAGCGCGCCCAGCCGGCCCGGTCCGGCGGCTCCGGCGCGGGCTGCACCCGCTCGCGCGGGGTCTCCGACTCGACGCGGGCGTGCCGGCCGGGGATCGCCAGGCGCATCACGTCGGCCAGCACCCCGGCGTAGCGGTCGGCGACCGCCCTGGCCAGACCGGCCACCTCCGGGGTCAGTACCGGCTCGGTCGACACCACCTTCTCGACCCAGGCGAGCCGCCCGCCGTGCGCGGAGTCCTCGGCCCGCTCCAGCAGGTAGCCGTCGAGCATCCGGCCGGCGAAGCGGACCCGGATGCGGACCCCGGGGACCGCGGCCTCGTCGAGGTGCGACGGCACCCGGTAGTCGAACGTGCGGTCCAGGTGCGGCAGCGGGACGTCCACGACCACCCGCGCGACCGGTCGCGCCGGTGCCGGGGTCCACTCACCGCGGTTGCGCGCGGGACGCCGAGGGCGGGCGGCTCGGGGCGTCGCGGGAGTGCTCACGGCCAGGGTCTACCAGACGGCACCGACCGGCCCCCGACACACCCGTGGCCGGGACCGCGGGCAGCGGTCCCGGCCACGGGTGCGGTGTTCAGGCGCCGGCGGCGGTGTTCAGGCGCCGACGACGGACTTCAGTGCGTCGGCCCGGGAGGTGTCCTCCCACGGCAGGTCGACGTCGGTCCGGCCGAAGTGGCCGTAGGCCGCGGTCGGGGTGTAGATCGGACGCAGCAGCTTCAGGTCGCGGATGATCGCGGCCGGGCGGAGGTCGAACACCTCCTCGATCGCGGCCTGGATCTTCGCCGGGTCGACGTTCTCGGTGCCGAAGGTCTCGACGAACAGCCCGACCGGGGCGGCCTTGCCGATCGCGTAGGCGACCTGGACCTCGATCCGGCCGGCCAGCCCGGCGGCCACGGCGTTCTTCGCGACCCAGCGCATCGCGTAGGCGGCGGACCGGTCGACCTTCGACGGGTCCTTGCCCGAGAACGCGCCACCACCGTGGCGCGCCATCCCGCCGTAGGTGTCGACGATGATCTTCCGGCCGGTGAGCCCGGCGTCGCCCATCGGGCCGCCCAGCACGAACCGCCCGGTCGGGTTGACGAGCAGCTTCGGCTGCGCCGGGTCCCAGCCGAGCGCCTCGACCTCGGGGGTGACGACGTGCTTGAGGATGTCCGGGGTCAGCATGCCGTCGAGGTCGACGTCGGCGGCGTGCTGCGAGGACAGGACGACGGTGTCGAGACGGACCGGCTTGTCCCCCTCGTAGTCGATGGTGACCTGGGTCTTGCCGTCCGCACGCAGGTAGGGCAGCGTGCCGTTCTTGCGGACCTCGGTCAGCCGCCGGGACAGCCGGTGCGCGAGCGCGATCGGCAGCGGCATCAGCTCGGGGGTGTCCTCGCAGGCGTACCCGAACATCAGGCCCTGGTCACCGGCACCCTGCCTGGCGATCTCGTCCTCGGCGGACTCGACGCGCTTCTCGTAGGCGGTGTCCACGCCCTGTGCGATGTCCGGGGACTGCGCACCGATCGCGATGTTGACGCCGCAGGACGCGCCGTCGAACCCCTTCGCGGACGAGTCGTAGCCGATCTCGAGGATGCGGTCCCGGACGAGTTGCGGGATCTCGACGTAGGCGTTGGTCGTGACCTCGCCGGCGACGTGCACCTGACCGGTGGTCACCATGGTCTCCACCGCGACCCGGCTGCTCGGGTCCTGCGCGAGCATCGCGTCGAGGATCGTGTCGCTGATCGCGTCACAGATCTTGTCGGGGTGGCCCTCGGTGACCGACTCGCTGGTGAACAGCCTGCGGCTCGTGTTCGACACGCGCTGTATCTCCATCCGTTGGGTACTGCTCCACTCCGGCGCGGCGCGGTCGCCGCGCTCGCTCGGGCGCAACCACGATGACGGGCGCCCCTCGGAAGGCAACCCTAGTCGAGATCCGCCATCCGTACGGACCGTCGGAGGACGGAACTCACATGCGGAGCGTGGCCGGACGGACGGGATGCGTTGCGCCACACCGCGGGACCGGAGCCACGGGCCGGGCGGTCCGGTGCCCGGCGATCCGCGGACGGGGCCGGGCACGACGACACGGAGAGTGACGATCACGGCGGGACGGACGCGGAACGTCGCCGGATGGAGTGATTGACCCTCCCCGTCACGAATCCTTCGGACCGCGACTCGTTGGTCGGGGCGACGCACCTTCCGCACCGGAGGGTGCGACACACCGGACGAGACCAGGACACGACGGCGGTTCCCCGGCCGCCGTCAGCACGGAGGTAGACCCACCATGAAGCCGAACTCGCGACGCATCGCCGCCGTTGCCGGTGCCCTTGCGGTGGCCGGCGTGACCGGGATCGGCGTGGTCGCCGGCACCGCGACGGCCGCCGGCAGCGGCACCTGCACCTCGAGCGTCAACGTGCGCTCCGAGCCCTCCGAGACGGCGCCGATCGTCGGCGTCTGCGAGCGGGGCGAGACGACGTCGGTCGGCGAGGCCGAGGACGGCTTCGTCGAGCTGCCCGAGTACGGCGGCTGGGCCGTCGCCGACTACGTCTCGACCTCGGGCGCCACGGCCCCGAACACCCGATCGTCGGAGGACGTCACGAGCCCGCGCGGCACGGACGGCATGAGCAGCGCCGAGCGCTCGGCGTCGCCGACCACCGGCAGCATGCCCCGCTCCTCGACCGGCTCCACCGAGCGCAGCAGCTCGCCGGAGTCCTCGGCCGACCCGTCGGCCACCCCGGAGCGCAGCAGCAGCCCGTCGATCTTCTCCGAGGACGACGAGGACTGAGCCACCCGTCGCGGCCCGGGCCCGTTGCGGCCCGGGCCCCGGCGGATCCCCGGACACCGGGCCGATCGCCCGGGGTCCGCTGCGCGGTCAGGGCAGGCGCGGCGTGACCGCGTCCCAGATCCGGGAGGCCAGCAGGGCCTTGGATCCCATGGGGAGTTCCTCCTCGCCGCCGTCACGGGCGAGCAGCCATCCGGCGTTGTCGAGGGTCCCGAACGCCTTGCCGTCACCGACCGCGTTCACCACGAGCAGGTCACAGCCCTTGCGGGCGAGCTTCGCGCGCCCGTGGTGCAGCACCCCGCCCTCGGAGTCCCCGGTCTCGGCGGCGAAACCGACGACCACCTGGCCGGGCCGGGGCGGGTCGTGCACGAGACCGGCGAGGATGTCCGGGTTCTGCTCCAGCCGCAGCGGCTCCGGTTCCGCACTGCCGCGCTTGATCTTGTCCGCGGCGGTGGCGACCGGCCGGAAGTCGGCGACGGCGGCCGCCATCACGACGACGTCCGCGTCCGTCGCCGCGCCCCGCACGGCCGCCTCCATCGCCGCGGCGGTCCCCGCCGGGACGAGATCGACACCGGCCGGGACCGTGAGGTCGGCGGTGTGCCCGGCGACCAGGGTGACCCGCGCGCCACGCTGCGCCGCGACCCGGGCGAGCGCCCAGCCCTGCCGCCCCGAGGAGCGGTTACCCAGGTAGCGGACCGGATCGAGGTTCTCCCGGGTGCCACCGGCGCTCACGACGACGTGCCGGCCCGCGAGATCGAGGGGCAGCGCGTCGGGGCGCTCCAGCAGCAGCCGGGCCACGTCGAAGATCTCGGCCGGGTCGGGCAGCCGGCCCTTGCCGGTGTCGGCACCGGTGAGACGCCCGGACGCCGGTTCCAGCACGACCGTGCCCCTGGCCCGGAGCAGGGCGACGTTGTCCCGGGTCGCCGGGTGCTCCCACATCTCGGTGTGCATCGCGGGCGCGAGCAGGACCGGGCAGCGCGCGGTGAGCAGCGCGGCGGTCAGCAGGTCGTCGGAGCGGCCGTGGGCCAGGCGGGCCATCAGGTCCGCGGTCGCCGGGGCCACGACGACGAGATCGGCCCGGCGCCCGAGTGCCACGTGCGGCACCTCGTGCGCGTCGGAGAACACCCCGGTGGCGACCGGACGGCCGGACAACGCCTCGAAGGTGGCCGCGCCCACGAACTCCAGCGCGGCCTCGGTGGGGACCACCCGGACCGCGTGGCCCGACTCGGTCAGCCGGCGCAGCAGCTCGGCACTCTTGTAGGCGGCGATACCGCCGGCGACGCCGAGCAGGACCTCCGGGACCGTCTCGGCCATCGGTGGGACCTACTCGCCCTCGGTGTGCTCGAGCACGCCGGCCTGGATCTCACGCATGGCGATCGAGAGCGGCTTCTCGCGCGGACCCGGCTCGACGAGCGGGCCGACGTACTCCAGCAGGCCCTCGCCGAGCTGGGAGTAGTAGTCGTTGATCTGCCGGGCGCGCTTGGCCGCGTAGATGACCAGCGCGTACTTCGAGCTGACCTGGCCGAGCAGGTCGTCGATCGGCGGGTTGGTGATGCCCTCGGGGGCGGTGGTGGCGATGGGGGTGCTCAAGTACTCACTCCAGAAGCAAGGATCGGGGGACCGCGGAGGCCCGGCGGTTCACACCGCGTCGCGGTCGACCGCCAATGCTACCAACCGTGCGATCACGGCCTGCAGGTCGTCGTTGACCACGACCTGGTCGAACTCGCCGCGGGCGTCCATCTCCTCGATGGCGGTCCGCAGCCGGCGCTGCCGTTGTTCCGGGGTGTCGGTGCCCCGGTCGGTCAACCGGCGCGCCAGCTCCTCCATCGAGGGCGGCGCGACGAACACGGTGACGGCCTCCGGCAGGACCCGCTTCACCGAGCGCGCCCCCTGCAGGTCCACCTCGACGAGCACCGGCCGCCCGGCGGCCAGGCCCTCCTCGACGTAGGCCCGCGGCGTGCCGGAGCGCTGCAGCCCGCCGTGCACCTCGGCCCACTCGAGCAGGTCACCGCGCTCGATCAGCGCGTCGAACCGCTCGGCGGAGACGAAGTGGTAGTCCCGGCCGTCCAGCTCACCCGGCCGGGCCGGCCGGGTGGTCGCGGACACGCTGAACAGCAGCTCCGGCAACGCCTCGCGCAGACCCGCGACCACGCTGCTCTTCCCCACCCCGGACGGGCCGGCCAGCACGAGCAGACGCCCGCGGCCGGGACGGCCGGACCGGCCGGCGGTCGCCGGGGCGTCGGAGGAGGTGTCGGTCACGGGATCCGCCGGGTCAGCTCGGGTAGCGCTCGAGCAGGGCCTTGCGCTGGCGGTCGCCGAGACCGCGCAGCCGGCGGCTGCTCGCGATCTCGAGCTCCTCCATGATCTGCTGCGCGCGGACCTTGCCCACGTTCGGCAGGGCCTCGAGGAGCGCGGACACCTTCATCTTGCCGAGCACCTCGTCGGTCTCGGCCTTCTTGAGCACCTCCTCCAGGGTGGTGCCACCGCGCTTCAGGCGGTCCTTCAGCTCGGCCCGAGCCTTGCGCGCGGCCGCAGCTTTCTCCAGCGCGGCGGCGCGCTGTTCCTCGGTCAGCTGGGGAAGGGCCACGGTGTTCCTCCGTACGTCCGTGTCGTGCAACGCCGTGCAGCATGTCGTGCACCGTCGTTCTCGTCGCCGCCCGCGGGGGACGGCGACCGGGCGGTGCTGTGACGCACCGACCCGTCCGGGGGATGTCCCCGGAGCCGAATCGAACGTACCCACGCCCTCCACAGCCACGTCAATGGGGGTCCCACCTCCGGATTCGCCATCGCGAAGGTGATCATGGGCACGATCGGCGTGCCGGGACGCCGGGCACCGCCCGGCTCCCCCGGACGTCGGGTCGGCGCATCGTCGGCCACGAGGTACCGCCCGGCGTGCCGTCGGCTGCGCCGGACAGCCCACCGGGTGCGCCCAATCTCACCCGGGCGCGCCGCGTACGCACCCGGGCCGGCGGCACCGGCGGGCGCCGCCGGTCCGGGTGGCGCGGATCAGTGCGAGCCGGCGCTCGCCGAGGTCAGCTCCTCCCCCAGCGCCCGCGCCGCGTCCCGCAACGCGCCGGCGTCGGGCCCGGCCCGCAGCACCGAGCGCGCGGCCACCGGGAGCACCGGGCCCGCGGTGCCGGCGAACCGGGAGACGACGTCGGCCGGGCTGGCACCCTGCGCCCCGAGCCCCGGCACCAGCACCGGGCCGTACAGCCCGGACAGGTCCAGTCCGTGGTCGCGGGTCCCGCCGACCACGACGCCGACGTCACCACACGGCTGCGGGCCGCCCGGATCGGTCTCGGCGCCGCAGGCACCGGCACCGGCGTTGCGGGCCGCGGCGGCGTCGACCACCGACTGGGCCAGCGTCCCGCCGCCCGGCACGGTGGCCAGCTGCACCGGCGCCCCCTCCGGGTTCGACGTCCTGGCCAGCACGAACACCCCGCGTCCGGCCTCGCCGGCCGCGACGAACGCCGGTTCCAGCGCCTCGAACCCGAGGTAGGGCGACAGCGTCACCGCGTCCGCACCGAGCGGGGCACCGACCCGGAGGTAGGCGTCGGCGTAGCCGTCCATCGTGGAGCCGATGTCACCCCGCTTGGCGTCGAGCAGGCTCAGTGTCGGGGTCTCGGCGAGGTCGTCCAGCAACCGCTCCAGGACCGCGACACCGGCTGCCCCGTGCCGTTCGAAGAACGCCGACTGCGGCTTCACGACGGCCACGGCACCGGCGAGCCCGGCGACGCAGGTGTCGGCGAACCCGGCCAGGCCGTCCGCGTCGTCGGTGAGCCCCCACCGGGCCAGCAACGCCGGGTGCGGGTCGATGCCGACGCAGAGCGACCCGTAGGTGGCGACGGCCTCCACCAGGCGCTTGCCGAAGTCGGTCACGAGCGTTCCTCCGCGGCCCGCAGCTCGGCGTGTGCCTGCTGCAGCGACCGGACGCCGAGACCGCCGGAGGCGAGTGCCTCGATCCCCTGGACCGCGGCCGCGGCCCCCTGCACGGTCGTCACGCACGGGACACCGCGGGAGACCGCGGCCGCCCGGATCTCGTAGCCGTCGACCCGCGGGCCGGGGTTGCCGACCGGCGTGTTGACGATGAGATCGACCGAGCCGGCGAGGATCTCGTCGACGATCGTGGGCGTGTCCGGCCCGGAGCCCATCGAGTGCTTGCGCGCCGGGGTCACGTCGATCCCGTTGCGGCGCAGCACCTCTGCCGTGCCCTCGGTGGCGAGGATCTCGAACCCGATGTCCGCGAGACGCCGGATCGGGAACACCATCGCGCGCTTGTCCCGGTCGGCGATCGACACGAAGACCCGGCCGGAGGTCGGCAGCGAGCCGTACGCGGCTGCCTGCGACTTGGCGAACGCCCGGCCGAAGGCGGAGTCGAAGCCCATGACCTCACCGGTGGACTTCATCTCCGGGCCGAGCAGCGGGTCGACGCCCTGACCGGCGGTGTTGCGGAACCGGTTGAACGGCAGCACCGCCTCCTTGACCGCGACCGGCGAGTCCGCGGGCAGCTGCCCGCCGTCCCCGGTCGCGGGGAGCACGCCCTCGGCGCGCAGCTCGGCGATGGTGGTGCCGAGCATGATCCGGGCCGCGGCCTTGGCCAGCGGCACCGACGTCGCCTTCGAGACGAACGGCACCGTCCGCGACGCCCGCGGGTTGGCCTCCAGCACGTAGAGCACGTCGCCGTGCAGCGCGTACTGCACGTTGAGCAGGCCGCGGACACCGACGCCGTGCGCGATCGCCGTCGTCGCCTCCCGGACCTTCTCCAGCACCGAGGAGCCGAGCGTGATCGGCGGCAGCGTGCAGGAGGAGTCACCGGAGTGCACCCCGGCCTCCTCGATGTGCTCCATCACACCACCGAGGTAGACCTGCTCGCCGTCGCACAGGGCGTCGACGTCGATCTCGATCGCGTCGTCGAGGAACTTGTCGACGAGCACCGGGCGGTCCGGGGAGATCGTCGTCGCCCTGGCGATGTACCCGGCGAGGGTGGCGTCGTCGTAGACGATCTCCATCCCCCGCCCGCCCAGCACGTAGGACGGCCGCACCAGCACCGGGTAGCCGATCCGCTCGGCGATCTCCCGGGCACCGGAGAAGCTGGTGGCGGTGCCGAACGCCGGAGCGGGCAGCCCGGCCTTGCCCAGCACCTCACCGAACGCGCCGCGGTCCTCGGCCAGGTCGATCGCCGCCGCCGAGGTGCCGACGACCGGCACGCCGGCGTCGGTCAGCTTCTGCGCCAGCCCCAGCGGGGTCTGGCCACCGAGCTGCACGATGACCCCGGCGACCGTGCCCGAGACCTGCTCGGCGTGCACGACCTCGAGGACGTCCTCGAAGGTCAGCGGCTCGAAGTAGAGACGGTCGGCGGTGTCGTAGTCGGTGGAGACCGTCTCCGGGTTGCAGTTGACCATCACGGTCTCGAACCCGGCGTCGCGCAGTGCCATGACGGCGTGCACGCAGGAGTAGTCGAACTCGATGCCCTGCCCGATCCGGTTCGGGCCGGACCCGAGGATGAGCACCTTCGGCTTCTCGGTCTGCGGGGCGATCTCCGACTCGGCCGCCGGGTCGGTCTCGTAGGCCGAGTAGTGGTACGGCGTCTTCGCGGCGAACTCGGCGGCGCAGGTGTCGACGGTCTTGTAGACCGGCCGGATGCCGAGCCGGTGGCGCAACGACCGGACCCCGTCCTCACCGGCGAACTCCGGCCGGACGGCGGCGAGCTGGCGGTCGGACAGGCCGTAGCGCTTCGCCCGGCGCAGCAGGTCGGCGTCGAGCACCGGTGCCGCCTCCAGCTCGGCCCGGATCTCACCGAGCAGCGCGATCTGGTCGACGAACCACGGGTCGACGCCGGAGGTCTTGGCGACGTCGTCGACCGACTGTCCCGAGCGCAGTGCGCGCTCCAGCTCGTAGATGCGCCCGTCGACCGGGGTCGCGTAGTCCGGCTCGCCGGACGGGTCCGGCGTGGTCCAGAAACCGGCCTGGTCGCGCTCCATCGAGCGCAGCGCCTTGCCCAGCGCCTCGGGGAACGAGCGCCCCAGCGCCATCGCCTCGCCGACCGACTTCATGGTCGTCGTCAGTTCCGGGTCGGCGCCGGGGAACTTCTCGAACGCGAACCGCGGGATCTTGACCGCGACGTAGTCCAGCGTCGGCTCGAACGCGGCGAGGGTCTCGCCGGTGATGTCGTTGCGGATCTCGTCGAGGCTGTAGCCGACGGCGAGCCGGGCGGCGATCTTCGCGATCGGGAAGCCGGTGGCCTTCGACGCCAGCGCCGAGGACCGGGAGACCCGCGGGTTCATCTCGATCACGACCAGGCGGCCGGTCTCGGGGTGGATCGCGAACTGGATGTTGCAGCCACCGGTCTCGACGCCGACCGCGCGCAGCACGGCGATGCCGACGTCGCGCATGTGCTGGTACTCGCGGTCGGTGAGGGTCATCGCCGGGGCGACGGTGATCGAGTCCCCGGTGTGCACGCCCATCGGGTCGAGGTTCTCGATGGAGCAGATGACGACCACGTTGTCGTGGTGGTCGCGCATCAGCTCGAGCTCGTACTCCTTCCAGCCGAGCACCGACTCCTCGATGAGGACCTCGGTTACCGGGCTGGCCGCGAGCCCGGCACCGGCCAGGCGCTCCAGCTCCTCGGCGGAGTGGGCCAGGCCCGAGCCGAGCCCGCCCATGGTGAACGACGGCCGGATGACGACCGGCAGGCCCAGCTCGGCGGTGGCCTCCCGGACCTCCTCCATGGAGTGGCAGACCTTCGAGCGCGGGACGTCGCCGCCGATCCCGGTGACGATGTCCTTGAACTTCAGCCGGTCCTCGCCGCGCTGGATGGCGTCGACGTCGGCCCCGATGAGCTCGACGCCGTAGCGCTCCAGGACACCGTTGTCGTGCAGGGCGATCGCGGTGTTCAGCGCGGTCTGGCCGCCCAGGGTGGCCAGGATCGCGTCCGGGCGCTCGGCGGCGATGACCTTCTCGACGAACTCCGGGGTGATCGGCTCGACGTAGGTGGCGTCGGCGAACTCCGGGTCGGTCATGATCGTCGCCGGGTTGGAGTTCACCAGGGAGACCCGGATGCCCTCGGCCTGCAGCACCCGGCAGGCCTGGGTCCCGGAGTAGTCGAACTCGCAGGCCTGGCCGATGACGATCGGCCCGGAGCCGATCACCATGACGTGGTTGATGTCGTCGCGGCGGGGCATCAGTGGTCCTCCTGCCGGGCCTGGTCGGACGTGCTGGTGGTGTCCTGGTCGGACGGGTCGGACGGGTCGGACGGGTCGGCCGAACCGGCCGGAGGTGGTGGCCACGGCCGGTCGGTGACCGGGCCGGACCGGCCCGTCACCGGGTCGGCGCCCTCGGGGGTCTCCGCGGCGGCGGGTTCACCGTCGCGGCGCAGGGAGTCCTCCACGTCGGAGAACGGCGCCGTCAGCGGGTCCGGCGACCCGGTCCGCCCGACGACGGGCAGCCGGCCGGTGGCCGGCTCGGTCCCGGCGGACGGCGTGACCGGCAGCCGGGTGGTGTGCTCGCCGGTGTCCGGCGTCTGGTGCGGCCCCTCCGGGCTGCCGGGCTCGATCGGCCCCGCCTGCGTGGCACCGGTCTCCGGGCGCCCGGGGTCCAGCCGGACCGACGGACCGGCGGTCGCCGACGGCGCCGCGTCCGGCGCCGGGCGGGTGGTGGCCTCGGGGGCGTCCCGCTCCGCGGGCGCCGGGCCCGGCGCCGGTGCGGCGGCGAGCTCCGCCGCCTCCTCGGGCAGCACCTCCACCTCGGGGTACGGCACCGGCTCGACGCCCTCGGGCCGCTGCCCGGCGACGCCGGCGTAGCCGACCGGATGGTCGGCCATGAGCTGCACGAACCGGTCGAACAGGTCCGCGGCGTCGTGCGGGCCGGCCGCCGCCTCGGGGTGGTACTGCACCGAGAACGCCGGGAAGTCGATCCCGGCCATGCCCTCGACGCAGCCGTCGTTCGGGCAGGTGTGGGTGATCCGGGCCCGGCCGTACGGGGTGTCGAACTCCTCGCCCGCCTCGCCCGCCACGGCGAAGCCGTGGTTCTGCGAGGTGATCGCGACCCGGCCGGTGGCGTGCTCGACGACCGGGATGTTGATCCCGCGGTGGCCGTAGCGCAGCTTGTAGGTGTCGCGCCCGAGCGCGCGGCCCAGGATCTGGTTGCCGAAGCAGATCCCGAACAGCGGGATGCGGCGCTGGAGCACCTCCCGGGCGAGCGCGACGGGCCCGTCCGCGGTCGCCGGGTCACCGGGCCCGTTGGCGAGGAAGAACCCGTCCGGGCTGAGCGCCTCGATGGTCTCGATCGTGCTCGACGCGGGCAGCACGTGCACCTCGATGCCGCGCGCCGCCATCATCCGCGGGGTGTTGAACTTGATGCCGACGTCGAGCGCGGCCACCACGAACCGCTTCTCCCCCACCGCGGGGACCACGTAGGGCTCGGCCGTCGTGACGGCGCCGTACAGGTCGGCGCCCTCCATCTGCGGGCTCTTCTGCACCCGCTCGACCAGCTCGGCGTCCGGGGCCAGCGCGTCGCCGGAGAAGATCCCGGCGCGCATCGCACCCCGCTCACGCAGGTGCCGGACGGCGGCGCGGGTGTCGATCCCCGAGAGGCCGACGACGCCCTGCCCGCGCAGCGCGTCCTCCAGGGACCCGGTGGAGCGCCAGTTCGACGCCCGCCGGGCGGGGTCGCGGACGACGTAACCGGCGACCTGGATGCCGGAGGACTCGTCGTCGTCGTCGTTCCAGCCGGTGTTGCCGATCTGCGGTGCGGTCGCCACCACGATCTGGCGGTGGTACGACGGATCGGTCAGGGTCTCCTGGTAACCGGTCATCCCGGTGGTGAAGACGGCCTCGCCGAGTGTCTCCCCGGTGGCGCCGAAGGCCTCCCCGCGGAAGATCCGCCCGTCCTCCAGTACCAGGACCGCGGTCATGGTCGTGCTCATCTGAGAACCTTCCCGTCCTGCGCCGTGATCCGGCCACGCAGAATCGTCGCGACCACCGCTCCGGGCAGCCGCATTCCCTCGTACGGCGTGTTCGCCGCCTTGCTCGCCAGGTTCGCCCCCCGGACCGTCCACACCGCGTCCGGGTCGACCAGCGCGAACGTGGCCGGTTCCCCCTCCGCGACCGGACGGCCCTGGTCGGGCAGTCTCCCGATCTCCGCGGGGCGCTCGGAGAGCACCCGCGCGACACCGTGCCAGTCCAGCAGGCCCGGCTCCACCATGGTCTCGACCAGCACCGACAGCGCGGTCTGCAGGCCGAGCATGCCCGGCTTCGCGGCCTGCCACTCGGTGTCCTTGTACTGCGACGCGTGCGGGGCGTGGTCGGTCGCGACGACGTCGATCACGCCCTCGGCCAGTGCCTCCCGCATCGCCCGGGTGTCCTCCGCGGTGCGCAGCGGCGGGTTCACCTTGTTGACCGGGTCGTACCCGGACAGCCGGCTGTCGGTCAGCAGCAGGTGGTGCGGGGTGACCTCGGCGGACACCTGCACGCCCTGGGCCTTCGCCGCGCGCAGCACGTCGATGGTGCGGGCGGTGGAGATGTGGCACACGTGCAGCCGGGCGTTCGCCTCGCGGGCCAGCGCGCAGTCCCGGGCGACGATCGTCTCCTCGGCCGTGGCGGGCCAGCCGGCCAGGCCGAGCCGCGCGGCGACCGCACCCTCGTGGGCCTGGGCCCCGCCGGTGAGGCGGTGGTCCTCGGCGTGCTGGGCGATCACGACACCGAGCGCGGAGGCGTACTCCAGGGCGCGGCGCATGATCAGCGGGTCGTTCACGCAGCGGCCGTCGTCGGAGAACATCCGGACCCCGGCCCGCGAGTCGGCCATGGTGCCCAGCTCGGCGAGCTGGGTCCCGCCCAGGCCGACGGTGACCGCGCCGACCGGGTGGACGTCGACCAGGCCGATCTCGGCGCCGCGGCGGTGCACGTGCTCGACGACGACGTCGGAGTCGGCCACCGGGTCGGTGTTCGGCATCGCGAACACCGCGGTGAACCCGCCGAGCGCGGCGGCGCGGCTGCCCGTCTCGATCGTCTCGGACTCCTCGCCGCCCGGCTCGCGCAGGTGGACGTGCAGGTCCACCAGGCCCGGCAGCAGGACCGCACCCTTCGCGTCGAGGACCTCGACGCCGTCGGGGGCGGTCAGCCCGGTCCCGATCGTGGCCACGACGCCGTCGGTGACGAGCACGTCGACCGGGTCCTCGCCGTAGGGCCGGGCGTTGGTGATCAGCAGGTCGGCCATGCTCTCTCGATTCACTCCGAAGCTCCGGCGAGCAGGTGGTAGAGGACCGCCATCCGGACGTGCACGCCGGTGCGGACCTGCTGCAGCACCGCCGCGGACGGTGCGTCGGCGACGGCGGGCGCGATCTCCATGCCGCGGATCATCGGGCCGGGGTGCAGGACGACGGCGTCGTCGCGCAGCAGCCTCGCCCGGTCCTCGGACAGGCCGTAGCGGACCGAGTACTCCCGCGCGGAGGGGAAGAAGCCGCCGTGCATGCGCTCGGCCTGCACCCGCAGCATCATGACCGCGTCCACCGAGGGCAGCTCGGCGTCCAGGGTGTGCGAGACCCGGCACGGCCAGGACTCGACGCCCACCGGCAGCAGCGTCGGCGGCGCGACCAGCACCACCTCGGCACCGAGGGTCGCGAGCAGCTGCACGTTCGACCGCGCGACCCGCGAGTGCAGGACGTCACCGACGATCGCGATCCGGCGCCCGGCGATGGTGCCGAGCCGGTCGCGCAGGGTGGCCGCGTCCAGCAGCGCCTGGGTGGGGTGCTCGTGGGTCCCGTCACCGGCGTTGACGATCGCCGTCGGCGTCCCGGTCACGTCGCGCTGGGCGTCCACCCAGTGCGCCAGCCGGTGTGCCGCGCCGGAGGCCGGGTGCCGGACGACCACGCAGTCGGCCCCCATCGACGACAGTGTGAGCGCGGTGTCGCGCAGCGACTCGCCCTTGGCCGCCGACGAGCCGGAGGCCGAGACGTTCACCGTGTCGGCGCTCATCCACTTGCCGGCGATCTCGAACGAGACCCGGGTGCGCGTGGAGTTCTCGTAGAACATCGTGATGACCGTCCGCCCGCGCAGCGTGGGCAGCTTGCGGACCTCGCGGCCCAGCAGCGCCTGGCGCAGCCGGTCGGCCGTGTCGAGCAGCGCCGTGGCCTCGCCGGCGTCGAGGTCGGCGACCGAGAGCAGGTGCCTCACGCGGACTCCCCCCGACCGACCCACACGCCGTCGCTGCCGTCGATCTCGGTGAGCGAGAGCAGGATCTGCTCCGACCGGGAGGTCGGGACGTTCTTGCCGACGTAGTCCGCCCGGATCGGCAGCTCGCGGTGCCCGCGGTCGACGAGCACGGCCAGCTGCACGATCCGCGGCCGCCCCTCGTCGCGCAGGGCGTCCAGCGCGGCACGGGTGGTGCGGCCCGACATCAGGACGTCGTCGACGAGCACGACCAGCTTGTCGTCCACGCCGCCCTCGGGCATGGCGGTCGACTCCAGCGCACGGGCCGGGCCGCGGCGCAGGTCGTCGCGGTAGAGGGTGGCGTCCACCGAGCCGACGGCCGGGGCGACGCCCGCGAAGTCGGTGATGGCGGCGGCCAGCCGGTGCGCGAGATGGACCCCGCGGGTCGGGACGCCGAGCAGGACGAGGTCGTCCGGCCGGTCGGTGCCGAACGCGGTCTTCTCGATGATCTGGTGCGCGATGCGCGCGACGGTGCGGGTCACGTCGGCCGCCGAGAGCAGCTCTCGCCCAGGATCCTGGGCTCCGACGTCCCCGCGGCGGTTCAGCGCCACGAGAGGGACTCCTTCCCCGCCTCACCGGACGGGCTTTAAAGGACGATGGTGCGCGACCAACCTAGCAATCGCGGTGCCCCGGCGGCGGCCCGGGCGCATCGCGTCACACGTGAGCGATCACCCGTCGGAGATCACGGTCCGGTGACGATCAGCGATGAGCGACCGGCTTCGGGGCCGGGACCCACGAGACCCGGTTCCGCGGCGCCCCACCCACAGGGGCACCGTGCACCGGGGCCCGTTCACACCCTGCGCTACCGCAGACGAGGGACGATCACTGCCCCGTTCGTGTGGGAAACCGCTCGTCAACCCCCCGAGCAGGGGGTCGAGCTTGACCGCGCCGGACCGGACCCGGAGGATTACTCTCCGTATCAACGAGGGAACGTGCCGGCCTGCCGCGGTGCACGCGACGGCCGTGAGCCGGACGACGCCGGAGCGGCCGCCCCGATCGGGGACCACCCACAGGGGCGACCTACCTCACCGCCCACCGGGTCACCACCGGTGAGCGGCGGGGGCGTCGCACGGACCGGAGGAACGAGGGGATCGATGGGCGACTACGCCAAGGCGCTCGGGGGCAAGCTCCGGGCGATCAGACAGCAGCAGGGGCTGTCGCTGCACGGCGTCGAGCAGAAGTCGGGTGGCCGCTGGAAGGCGGTCGTCGTCGGCTCCTACGAGCGCGGCGACCGGGCGGTCACCGTGCAGAAGCTGGCGGAACTCGCCGACTTCTACGGCGTGCCCGTGGCGGAACTGCTCCCCGAGGGGCGCATCCCGTCCGGCAGCGAGCCCGCCACCAAGATCGTGATCAATCTGGAGCGGCTGCAACAGCTCCCGGCGGACAAGGTGGGCCCGCTGGCCCGCTACGCCGCGGCCATCCAGAGCCAGCGCGGTGACTACAACGGCAAGGTGCTGTCCATCCGCGCCGAGGACCTGCGCTCACTCGCGATCATCTACGACATGTCCCCCGGCGAGCTGACCGACCAGCTCATCGAGTGGGGTGTGCTCCCGCCCGAGGCGAGGCCCGGGCAGCCGGTGGCATGATGGCCTGCGCCGGACGCGTCCCAGGGGAAGGGTGATGCGGTCGGCGCCCACTGTCGGCGGCGGCCGGCGATCTGCACAGTCTCCCGGCCGCCGCCGGCCCGAACCGACATCCGTCGGCCGGGCGTCCCGGCCCGCGTCCTGAACGCCGGGCCGCGGTCCGGGTCGAGCGGCGGGCGTCCCTCCGCAACGGGGACAGGGGCCGGTGGGACCCCCTCGATCCCACCGATCCCCCTCTGACGGTCGGCCCGGCACCCGGTCCACCCGCCCCGCTGCGCTGCGGGGCCGCCAGCGTGAGCCGCCATCCGGGCCGGACGATCACCACCGTCACGGACGCCGTCATCGTCGCGTCCTCACGCCGTCCTCGTGCCGTCCTGCGCCATCACGCTCGGACCCGTGCGGCGCCGCGTCCCTGGTCAGCGTGGTGCGGACACGACGGAGCCCCCACCGACGTGTCGTCGGAGGGGGCTCCGTGGAGATGTACGGGGCGGGGTCAGAGCGTGGCGCGCAGGTGCTCCGCGATGTCCGAGATCTGGCCCAGCACGCCGTTGACGTAGCGCGGCGAGTCGTCGGTGGACAGCGTGCGCGCGAGCTCCACGGCCTCGGTGATCGCCACCGGGTCGTCGACGTCGTCCACCCACAGCAGCTCGTAGACACCGATCCGGAGCAGGCCACGGTCCACCGCGGGCATGCGGTCGACGTCCCAGCCCTCGGCGTGCTCGGCGAGGAGCTGGTCGATCCGCTCCCGGTGGGTGGCGACGCCCTCGACCAGCCGGGCCGCGTAGTCCTGCACCGGCGGCGCGTCGTCGGTCTCCCGGCGCGCGACGAGGACGTCCAGCGGCGCCTCGCCGCGGGCCTCGGACTCGAACAGGATGTCCAGAGCCCGCTTGCGGGCCTTGGTGCGTGCGCGCACGTCAGCTCACGCGGCCGAGGTACCGGCCGTCCCGGGTGTCGACCTTGACCTTGGTGCCGCTCTCCAGGAACAGCGGCACCTGGATCTCGGCGCCGGTCTCCAGCGTCGCGGGCTTGGTGCCGCCGGTGGAGCGGTCGCCCTGCAGGCCGGGGTCGGTGTGGTCGATGACCAGCTCGACCGAGGTCGGCAGCTCGATGAACAGCGGCTCGCCCTCGTGCAGCGACACCTGCGCCCCGGCGTTCTCCAGCAGGTAGCGGGCGGCGTCGCCGACCGCCTTCTCCGAGATCGGGATCTGCTCGAAGGTGTCGCCGTCCATGAAGACGAAGTCGCTGCCGTCGCGGTACAGGTAGGTCATGTCGCGCCGGTCGACGGTCGCGGTCTCGACCTTGGTGCCCGCGTTGAAGGTCTTGTCGACGACCTTGCCGGACATCACGTTCTTCAGGGTGGTGCGCACGAAGGCGCCACCCTTACCGGGCTTGACGTGCTGGAACGCCGTCACGGCCCACAGCTGGCCCTCGAGGTTCAGCACCAGGCCGTTCTTCAGGTCGTTCGTGGTCGCCACGTGCGCGCTCTCCTGATCAGGTGGTCGGTGTCGCTGGTCGGCACCGGGATCCCGGCCCGCGCGGACGGCGGCCGGAACGGGCTCGCCGGATCGCGGGGGACCCGCCGGTGCATCGGGCACACCCTCCCGCGCGGGCGGTGCGCACCTGCTCGCACAGGGTACCGGCACGCGGTCGACCTGCCCGTTCCGGGCCACCTGCGAGGACGGCCCCGCAGGCCGCCGGTGCCGGCCCCGGAGCGACCCGCGCCGGTGCCGAGATGCGCGTGAGCGGGCTCCGGGAGCGATCCCGGCCCGCTGTGCTGCATCTCGGCGCGGCGAGCCGCGGGCCTGCGAGGATGGCCACATGACGGTGCGGGTGGTGGTGGCCGACGACCAGGCGGTGGTGCGTGCCGGGCTGCGGACGGTGCTGGCGGCCGCACCCGACATCGAGGTCGTCGGCGAGGCCTCCGACGGCTCCGCCGCGGCGGAGCTCGCCGAGGACCTGCGCCCGGACGTCGTCCTGATGGACGTGCGGATGCCCGGTACCGACGGCATCGAGGGGACCCGGCGGATCCGGGCGCTGCGGGATCCGGGCGTCCGGGTGCTGGTGGTGACCACGTTCGACCTGGACCGGCACGTCTACGACGCGCTGCGGGCCGGGGCGTCGGGCTTCGTCCTCAAGGACGTCGAGCCGGAGGACCTGCAGGTCGCGGTCCGGACGGTGCACGCGGGCCACGACCTGTTCGCGCCGTCGGTGACCAGGCGGCTGGTCGGGTCGTTCGTCCCGGCCGACCCGGGGCCGGACACCGGACCGGCCGGCGGGCTGACCGAGCGCGAGCGTGAGGTGCTCGCACTCGTCGCGACCGGCCTGTCGAACGCCGAGATCGCCGACCGGCTGGTCCTCGGCGGCACCACGGTGAAGACGCACGTGTCGAATCTGCTGACCAAGCTGGACCTGCGCGACCGGGTGCAGCTGGTGGTGTTCGCCTACGAGCACGGCCTGGTGGGACCGGCCGGTGACACCGGCTGAGGCGGGCCGCCCGGCGCAGGTGCCGGGGACGCGGGCCGGGGACGCGGCGCTGGCGTCGGTGATCCTGTTCATCGCGCTGGTGGAGTTCCTCTCCGCCCGGCCCGGTGGGGTCCCGATCCTGCCCGCCCTGCTGTCCGGCACCGCCGCGGTGGTCGCCGGGACCGCCGGGGCGCTCGGGCAGGCCGGCGCCGTCCTGCTGCGCCGGTACCGGCCCCGGCAGGCGTTCGCGCTGGCCGGGGTCGTCTCCGTGCTGCTCTACGTCGCGGCGGCCGTGCCCCCCACCTACGTCTGGCCGGTCGTCGCGTTCGCCGTGGCCCGGGCACCCGGACGGGCGCTGCTCCCGCTGCTGGCGGGCTGGCTGGCGCTGGTCGCCGGGTTCGCCGCGGCCGGTGCCGGAGTGTTCGGGGACCCGGCGACGGCACTCGGCGCCGCGGTCGGTGGCGGCGGGGTGCTGGGCGTGATGATCCTCGCCGGCGCGCTCGCGGGCCGCTACACCCGGGCCGCGGCCGAGCGCGCCGAGCGGCAGCGGACGGCCGGTGAGCAGGCCCGCCGGGCCGCCGCGCTGCACGCCGAGCGGGCCCGGATCGCCGAGGAGATCGGCAGCGGCGTGCTGGCCGGGCTCGGCCGGCTGGTGGAGCTGACCCGGCGCTGGGCGCCCGCCGGGCCGGGCGCCACGGCCCCCGCCGCCACCGAGGCGGAACTGCGAGACGTCCGGGACCGGGCACGGTCGGTGCTCGCCGCGATGCGGCGGGTGCTCGGCGTCCTGCGTTCGTCCGAGCCCCAGGAGCATCCGCCGGCGCCGGGCCCCGGCGGCGGACCGGCCCGCCGCCGGCCGGTGCTGCCGCTGCCGGACCGGGCCGGGCTGGTCGTGCAGGCCGCCGTCATCCTGGTCGCCCTGCCGCTGGCCGCGGTCACGGTGCCACCCGGTCTCGACCCGGCGCTCGCCGCGCCGCTGCGGGCCATGGCGCTGCCCCTCGACTCCCCGCTCGGTCTGCTGACCGTCGCCACCCAGTTCGTGCTCGTCGCCTGGTGGCGGACCGCACCCGCCCCGGCGCTCGTACTGGCGTGCGTGGCCAGCGTCGTCTCGGCCGGGCTGGGGGCCACCAACCTGGTCGCGGACTGTTCCTGGCTGGTGCTGCTCTGGGGTGCCGCCGCGTACGCGCCGCCGTGGCGGTCCGCGGTGGCGATCGTGGTCTCGACGGCGGTCTGGGTGGGCGGCGGCGTCGTCTTCGGGTACGCGTACGCCGCCGGTGGCCCCGGCGGGCTGGTACTGGCCGGCCTCGGCTCCGTCCCGGTGTGGATCGCGGGGGTGCTCGTGCGGCGGCACCGCCGGGAGACCGAGCGCCGGCACCGGGAACGGGCCGCGGCGGGAGACCGGGAGGCGGTCGCCCGCGAGCGGCTGCGGGTCGCCAGGGACCTGCACGACGTCGTCGCCCACCACGTCAGTGCGATCGCCGTGCAAGCCGGCGCGGCCCGGATGGTCGCCGATCCCGCGGCCCGGGCCGATGCCGTCGCGCACGTCGTCGAGTCGGGCCGGCGGGTCGCCGAGGCGCTGCCGGAGCTGGCCGGGCTGACCCCGGACCCGCACGGGATCGTGCTCGACGACACCGGGCTGGGCGCGGTCGTCGGGCCGTCGCGGGAGGCCGGGCTCCCGGTCGCGGTCAGCGTCGACGGCGAGCCGGTCGCCCCCGACGGCGACGCCGACCTGTTCGCCCAGCGCATCGTCACCGAGTCGCTGACCAACACACTCCGGCACGCGGGCCCCTCACCGACCCGGGTGCGGATCGTGCACCGGCCGGAGGACATCCTGGTCGAGGTGACCGACCGCGGCCCCGTCCCCGGGCACCGGGGCGACCGGCACGGCTCCGGCCTGGGGCTGGTCGGGATGCGCGAGCGGGTCGAGCTGCTCGGCGGATCACTGGACGCCGGCCCCGGCGGTGACGGCGGCTGGACCGTGCGCGCGGTCCTGCCGCGGACGCCGCTCCTCCGCGCGGACGAGGTCGGCGCGGCCCCGATCTCGTCCTCCGCGCCGATCCGGACCGACCCGTCGGATCCCTAGCCTCGTCCCGGGAGACGACGGGGGCGGTGGGCGATGACGGGGACGACGGACACGACCGGGACGGCGACGAGGGGTGCCGTCCCGGTACCGGGGGCGGGCCGGGCCGGCGGGCCGTCCGTCGGCTGGACCGAGCTGCTGGTCGCGATCCCGCTCTACCTGCTGCTCAGCGGGGCGTCGGGGATCGTGCTGTACGTCGTCGGCGGCGGCGACGTGCTCGGCTCCGCCGTGCCGGTGCTGGCCCTGGGCGGCGCCTGCACGCTGCTGACGGCCTGCGCGGTGCTCGCGCTGCGCGTGCGGTGGCTGCCCGCTGCCGGCCTGCGCCGCACGACGACCGGCTGGGTGCTCGCCGGTGTCGCGGCCGGGCTGCTGACCCGGGTGGTCGCGGCCGGCATCGGCTGGGGCTACCAGCAGCTCACCGGGGACACCTCGAACCCGCAGGCGTTCATCGGCACGTCGCTCGCGGGCGGCGATCTCGTGACGCTCGGCGGGGTCATGCTGGCCGGGGCGCTGCTCGTGCCGTTCGCCGAGGAGCTGCTGTTCCGCGGGATCGGCTACGGCGCGCTGCGCCGGTACGGGGCACGGGTGGCCGTCCCGGCCGCCGCGGCCCTGTTCGCTCTCGCACACGGCCTGAACATCGTGCTGGCGGTCGCCTTCGTGCTCGGTGTCGTGTGCGCGCTGCTCTACGAGCGCAGCCGGTCGATCTGGCCGGCGGTCGTCACGCACGCCGTGTTCAACGCGTCGGGGTTCCTGCTGGCGGCGCTGCTGTCGTAGTACGCCGGTCGTGGATCAGATCTCGACCAGCTCGCGGGGCAGTGTCGTGAGCGGCACCGCCGGCCCGCCGGCGACGACGTGCAGGGTGTCCTCGATCCGCACCCCGCCGCGACCCTCCAGGTAGACCCCCGGCTCGACGGTGACGACCTGGCCGGTCGCGATCCGCCCGGTACCCGCCCGCGACAGCCACGGCGGCTCGTGGACCGCCAGGCCGATTCCGTGCCCGAGGCCGTGCGGGAACTCCGCACCGTGCCCGGCCCGCTCGA
This sequence comes from Pseudonocardia sp. HH130630-07, assembly GCF_001698125.1. Taxonomy (NCBI): domain Bacteria; kingdom Bacillati; phylum Actinomycetota; class Actinomycetes; order Pseudonocardiales; family Pseudonocardiaceae; genus Pseudonocardia; species Pseudonocardia sp. HH130630-07. Next base: position 5,995,957 of record NZ_CP013854.1, read on the forward strand.
TCACCCCGCGGGCGGCGGCGTCCACCTCGGCGGTCCCGGCCCCGTCGGCGAGCGCGGCCCGCCCGGCGGCCGCCGCGGTGTCGACCAGCGCGTGCAGCTCGCGCTGCCAGTCCGCGGCCGGACCCAGGCAGAACGTGCGGGTGGTGTCGGAGTGGTAGCCGTCCAGCTCCGCCCCGAAGTCGATCTTCACGAGGTCACCGCGGCGCAGCTCGGCGGGGCCGGGGCGGTGGTGCGGGATCGCCGAGTGCGCCCCGGCGGCGAGGATCGTCTCGAACCCCGGTCCGGCCGCGCCGAGCCGCCGCATCCGGTCCTCCAGGTCCGTCGCGACCGCCCGCTCGGTCCGCCCGGGGGCGAGTCCCCCCGCGGCGAGCAGGTCGAGCAGGGCGGTGTCGGCCAGTTCGCAGGCAGCACGGACCGCGGCGACCTCGGCGTCGTCCTTCACCGCGCGCAGCGCCGCCACCAGCCCCGGTGCCCGGCGCAGCCGGCGGCCGGGGACGGCGTCGCGGACGGCGGCTAGCCCGTCCACGGTCAGGGTGGCCGAGTCGTAGCCCAGCACCCGCCCGGCCGGGACCCGGGCGGCGGCGGCCGGCGCACTCGGCCGGTCGACGAGCACCTCCAGGTCCGGGCACTGCTCGGCGGCCTGGATCCGGTAGCGCCCGTCGGTGCACAGCAGGTCGCCGGCCGGTTCGGCGGCGACGACCGCGGCGGCGTTCGAGCCGGTGAACCCCGTGAGGTAGCGGACGTCGAGCAGGTCGGTGACCAGCACCGCGTCCAGGCCGGCGGTGTGCAGGTGGGCGCGGAGCGCCGCGCGGCGGTCGGTGTGGCCCATGCGCCCGACCCTATGTCCTAGGGTGCGCCGCATGGGCCTGTACTTCCGCCAGCTGCTCTCCGGCCAGGACTATGCCGTCGGCGACCCGGTGGCCACGCAGATGGTCAACTTCTCCTACCTGATCGGCGACACGGAGACGCGTGAGGCGGTCGTCGTCGACCCGGCCTACTCCCCCGGCGAGCTGCTCGCCACCCTCGACGCGGACGGCATGCGCCTGACCGGCGTGCTCGCCACCCACCACCATCCCGACCACGTCGGCGGTTCGATGATGGGCTTCGACCTCGTCGGGGTGGCGGACCTGCTCGGCACCCACCCGGTGCCGATCCACGTGCAGCACCCGGAGGCCGACTACGTGACCCGGGTGACCGGCCTGTCCGCCACCGACCTGACCCCGCACGACCACGACGACGTGCTCGAGGTCGGCGCCGTCGCGATCCGGTTGCTGCACACCCCCGGCCACACCCCGGGCAGCCAGTGCTTCCTGGTGCCGGACCCGGACGGCGGCGACAAGCTCGTGGCCGGCGACACGCTGTTCCTGCAGGGCTGCGGGCGCACCGACTTCCCCGGCGGGGACGCGGCGCAGATGTACCACTCGCTCCAGCAGCTCGCCGCGCTGAAGGGGAACCCCACCGTGTACCCCGGCCACCGCTACACCGACGCGGCGCACTCGCCGCTGGCCGACGTGCAGCGCACCAACACGGTCTACCGGGCCGGCTCGGCGGAGCAGTTCGTGGCTGCCTTCGGGGGATGACGCCGCGGGCGGTCGTCCTGGTCGAGGGGGCCAGTGACGCCGCGGCGATCGAGACCCTCGCCCGGCGCGGCGGCCGCCCCGTCGACGGCGTCGCGATCGTCGTCCTGCACGGCTACACCAACCTGGGCAGCGCGCTGCGGGCGCTGGCCCCGGCCGCACCCGCCCGGGTCACGGTACTCTGTGACGCCGGGGCCGAGGCCTGGGTCCGCCGGGCGCTGGGCGAGGACGGGCGCTGCCGGGTATGCCACACCGATCTCGAGGACGAGCTGATCCGCGCGCTCGGCGTCGAGCGGGTCCGGGAGATCGTGGCCGGCCAGGGAGAGCTGACCGGCCTGCAGATCCTCGAGCGCCAGCCCGCGCACCGCGACCGCAGCCCGGCCCAGCACCTGCACCGCTTCCTCGGCACCCGGTCCGGGCGCAAGGAGCGTTACGGCGCGCTGCTGGCCGCGGCGCTCGCCCCGGAGGCCGTCCCGGCGCCGCTGCGCGCCGTGCTCGACGACCTCGGGCTCTGACCGGACCGCCCGGCGCCCGACTCGGCTCGTCCGCCCGCTGCCGGGGCCGGACTCAGCCGCTGACGGCCGCGTAGGCGGCCTCCAGCAGCGCCGGTTCCGGCGCCTCCAGCCGCCCCGGCTCGGCGAGCCCGTCGAGCACGACGAAGCGCAGGGTGCCGGCACGGGACTTCTTGTCCCCGCGCATCGACTCGGTCAGCTCGTCGAGCACACCCGCCCGGTAGGAGGTCGGCAGGCCGACCAGCTCCAGCACCTCGCGGTGCAGGTCCGCGGTGGCGTCGTCGAGGCGGCCGGCGGCCCGGGCCAGCTCGGCGGCGAACACCAGACCGACCGACACCGCGTTGCCGTGGCGCCAGCGGTAGTCCTCGCGACGCTCGATGGCGTGGCCGAGGGTGTGGCCGTAGTTGAGGATCTCCCGCAGGTGCGACTCGCGCAGGTCGGCACCGACCACGTCGGCCTTCACCCGGATCGAGCGGCGCACCAGCTCCCCGAGCACCGGCCCGGCCGGGTCCAGCGCGGCGGTCGGATCGGCCCGGACCCGGTCCAGGATCACCGGGTCGGCGATGAAGCCCGCCTTCCACACCTCGGCCGAGCCGGCGACGAGCTCGGCGCGCGGCAGGGTCCGCAGGGTGTCGAGGTCGACGAGCACCGCGGACGGCTCGTGGAACGCCCCGACCAGGTTCTTCCCGGCCGCGGTGTTGATCCCGGTCTTCCCGCCGACGGCGGCGTCGACCATCGCCAGCAGCGTCGTCGGCACCTGGACCACGCCGATGCCGCGCATCCAGGTGGCGGCGACGAAGCCGGCGAGATCGGTGACCGCGCCCCCGCCGAGCCCCACGACGACGTCGGACCGGCTCAGTGCGGCGTCCGCGCACGCCTGCCAGCAGGTCGCCAGGGAGTCGAGCGACTTGCCGGCCTCGGCGTCGGCGACCTGCACGGTGCTCGCGGCGATCCCGGCGGCCCTCAGCTCGTCGCGGGCGGCCGCGGCCCGGTCGGCGAGCGTCGGCGGGTGGACGACGAGCGCGCGGCCCGCCCCGGTCCCGGCGACGGTCGCGGCGAGGCGCGACGACGTTCCGGCTCCGACCAGCACCGGGTACGGGCGCTCGGCCCGGACGTCGATCCGGACGGCGCCGTCGGCGCCGGGAGTGCCGGAGGTGTCGGGCAGGTCGGTGCTCATCGGGCCTCCACCCGGTCGTCGGTGCCGTCGGTGCCGTCGGTGGTGCCGTCGGACGGCCCGGACGCGGCTCCGAAGCCGGGGGTCGGCAGCGCCGCGTCCTGGCGCGGGGTGGGCCGGTCGTGCGGATCGGCGGCGTGCGGATCGGCGGCGGTGTCCGCGCCGGCCCCGCCGGGGAGCCCGAACTCGGCCAGCACCGCGGCGACGACCTGGTTCGGGCTGCGCCGCGCCGTCTGCACCTGCACCGTGGCGACCTCGGCGTAGAGCGGGGTCCGCTCGGCGAGCAGCGCGCGGAACGTCGCCCGCGGGTTCACCCCGGCGAGCAGCGGGCGCGCGGTCGACATCCCGGTGCGGCGCATGCCGTCGGCGAGGTCGACGTCGAGCGCGACGACCCGGTGACCGGTGAGCACGGCCCGGGTCTCCGCGGCGAGGACCGCACCCCCGCCGAGTGCGAGCACCCCGTGCCCGGCACGCAGCTGCTCGGCGACGACCTCCCGCTCCAGCGCCCGGAACGCAGGCTCGCCCTCCTGCACGAACATCTCCGAGATCGGCTTGCCGATCCGCTGCACGATCGCCGCGTCGGTGTCGGCGAAGGTGAGCCCGAGCCGATCGGCGAGCAGGGTGCCGATCGTCGACTTGCCCGAGCCGGGCGGGCCGACCAGCACCAGGTACGGGCGACCCTCGGCGTCCGGGCCGGGGCCGCTCACCGGTCCCCCGCCAGGTAGGCGGCGACGTTGCGCCGGGTCTCGGCGAGCGAGTCGCCGCCGAACTTCTCCAGCGCGGCGTTGGCCAGCACCAGCGCCACCATCGTCTCGACGACGACCCCGGCCCGCGGGACGGCACAGGCGTCCGACCGCTGGTGGATCGCCGTCGCCTCCTCGCCGGTGACGGTGTCCAGGGTCCGCAGCGCCCGGGGCACGGTGGAGATCGGCTTCATCGCGACCCGCACGCGGACCGGCTCGCCGTTGGTCATGCCGCCCTCGATGCCGCCCGCGCGGTTGCTGACCCGGGTGACCGGCACGGTGCCCGCAGGCCCCTCGCCCGGCGCACCGGCCGGGACCATCTCGTCGTGCGCGACGGAGCCACGGCGGTGCGCGGTGCGGAAGCCGTCCCCGATCTCGACGCCCTTCATGGCCTGGATACCCATCAGCGCCGACGCGAGCTGCGCGTCGAGCCGGCGGTCGGCCTGCACGTAGGTCCCGACGCCGACCGGCATCCCGTAGGCGATGACCTCGATGACCCCGCCGAGGGTGTCCCCCGCGTCGTGCGCGGCGTCGATCTCGGCGGCCATCCGGGCACCGGTCCCGTCGGTGAACGCCCGCACCGGGTTGGCGTCGATCCGGTCGAGGTCCTCGGGGCCGGGCAGCGGCTCGTCGTCGGGCGCGTCGACGGCACCGATCCCGACCACGTGCGACACGATCTTCACACCGAGCGCCTGGTCGAGGAACGCCTTCGCGACGGTGCCGAGCACCACGCGGGCCGCGGTCTCGCGGGCGCTGGCGCGCTCCAGCACGGGGCGGGCCTCGTCGAAGCCGTACTTGGTCATCCCGGCGAGATCGGCGTGGCCGGGACGCGGCCGGGTCAGCGGCGCGTTCCGGGCGCGGTGGGCGATCAGGTCCGGATCGACCGGATCGGCCGACATCACCGTCTCCCACTTGGGCCACTCGGTGTTGCCGACACGCACCGCCACCGGCCCGCCCTGGGTGACGCCGTGCCGGAGGCCGCCGATCACCTCGAGCTCGTCGGCCTCGAACGCCATCCGGGGGCTCCGGCCGTAGCCCAGCTTGCGGCGGGCCAGCTCGGCCTGCAGCTCCTTGGTGGTGACGCCGACTCCGGCGACCATGCCCTCGAGCACGCCCACCAGGGCCGGACCGTGGGACTCCCCGGCGGTGATCCATCGCAGCACGGCGCTCATTCTTCCACCCGGACTTCCGCGACCCCGGTCAGCCTCGGACCGCCGCACCGGCCCCGGCCGTCAGCAGCGCGGCGGCGAGCAGCACCGGGCCGTGCGGCAGCCCGTCGCCCCAGTGCGCCCGGCCGGTACCCGCCGCCCAGCCCGCCACGATCAGCGAGAACACCGCGGCCAGGCACGCCACCAGCACCGGCGCACCCCAGGCGGGACCCGTGACCGCCGCCCCGACCGGAACGGCCAGCTTCACGTCACCCGCTCCGAGTGAGCCGGGCACCAGGAGGTGGACCGTCGCGTACGCCCCGCCCAGCAGCACGGCCCCGACCAGGCCCCGCAGCACCGCGGCACCGCCGGCCGGGACCAGCGCGAGCACCACCAGGGGCAGGGCCGGAACGGTCAGCGCGTTCGGCAGCCGCCGGCGCAACAGGTCGGTCGCGGAGCCGGCGACACCGAGCCAGGCCAGCACCGCGAGCACCGGCGCCCACGCCGCGGCGACCACACCGTCTGCGACGAGCAGCGCGACGGCCGCCCACAGCGCGCCCAGGCCGGTCTCGCACCACCCCGTGGCGACCGGTGCCCCGCGCCGCAGGCGCGCGAGCCACCGCCGGGTGAGCGCGCCGGACAGCGCCCCGGCCACGGCGGCGGTGAGGACGACGGGGAGTGCGGCGAGGAGGTCCACGGATCGAGCCTGCCGCCTGCGGAGCCGGTTGCACCCACGATCCCGGTACCTGTGGACAACTCCGCGACCGGTGGGCGGGCAGGATGGCGGCATGGACAGCGGCGCGTCACGGGCGGCGGAACGGGACGCCGCGGCGGTGATCCGGGCCGAGGTCGACCACGGTGTGGCCGAGCTGGTCCGGGACCCGGACCGGCCGCAGTCCTGGACGCTGCTGCTCGACGGCACCGCGCAGTCGCACGTCGACCTCGCCGATCCCGAGCACCTGGAGTTCGAGTACGTCCGGCGGATCGCGCACGTCACGGACCTGGTGGCGGTACCGGCGGTGCCGCTGCGCGTGCTGCACCTCGGGGGCGGCGCGTGGACGCTGGCCCGCTACCTCGCGGCGACCCGGCCCGGCTCGGCACAGACGGTCGTCGAGCTCGACGCGGCGCTGGCCGACATGGTGGCCCACCGGCTGCCCGGACCGGGCGACTCCGACGGGCTGGAGGTCGTGACCGCCGAGGCGCGGACGAGCCTGGCGTCGTTCGCGGCCGGGGCGTACAACCTGGTCGTCCTGGACGTCTTCGCCGGCGCGCGGACCCCGGCCCAGGTCACGACCGTGGAGTTCCTGCACGAGGTGCGCCGGGTGCTCGCACCGGACGGGGTGTACGTCGCGAACCTGGGCGACGGCGCCCCGTGGCCGTTCCTCCCCGGCCAGGTCGCCACCCTGGGCTCGGCCTTCGCGGAGCTGGCCGCGATCGCCGCGCCGGACGTGCTGCGGGGACGGCGCTTCGGCAACCTCGTCCTCGTCGGCGCCGACCGGGCGCTGCCGGTCCACGACCTGGTGCGCCGGGCTGCGGCGGACCCGTTCCCGGCCCGGGTGCTCGACGACGCCGCCGTCCGCGCGCACGCAGGGACCGTCGTCACCGACGCGACGGCGGTGCCGTCGCCGCGGCCGCCGGCGGGTTTCTGGGGGCAGTGACGCCCCGGCCCGCCGACGGTCAGTTGCCGGGCAGCCCGAACGCCGAGCGGAGCTGATCGGCCCCGACGACCTCGTCGGCCGGTGGCGCGGTGACCGACACCGGGGCGCCGTAGTCCCGGTAGTCGGCGCTGATCACCGTGCCGTCCGGAGCCCGGTTCTCCGCCCGCACCGGCTTCCCGTCGGAGTCGACCCACAGGTCGAGGGTCTGGCTGTCGTCGCCGGGGTACTGCGCGCGCAGGCCGTCGAGCGTCGCCTGGTCCAGGCCGAGCCGGAGGTCCACGACGGCCTCGTGGAAGCGGAGGGTGCCGGCGTAGTGGGTCGTCGGCACCCCGCCCCGGTCCTCCTCGCCGACCACGCGCAGGTCCCCGGCCTGCACCAGCAGCGCGGCACTGCGGATCGGGTCGGTCCGCTCGAAGGCGGCGCGGAACGTGGTGCCCAGCGGACCGAACTGCTGCTCCAGGTCGGCGAAGCTCTGCTCGATCCACGACTTCCCGGCGAGCGGGCCCATCGCGGGCAGTCCCTGGGGCAGCGGCGAGTACAGGGCGTCCCGGGTGATGCGCACCGTCATCCCCGAGCCGCTGATCTCGCCGGTGAGCCCGTCCGCCCAGGCCAGGCCCCCGGTGAACGCGAGCGGCGGGGTCTGCGGGGACTCGTAGCGGGTGTCGAACAGGACCGAGCCCGCCGAGCGCGCCTGCTCGACCTGGCCGGCGAGCTCCGTGCGGGGATCGGCCGTCGCGGCCGGCCCCGAGCAGCTCGCGACGGCGGCGAGCGCCAGGACGGCGGTGGCGACCGCCCACGGTCGGATACGCATGATTCCCCCTCGGGCCGGGCCGCCGGAGGACGTTCCGGCAGGTCGATCCCGCACCCCGGCGGGATTCTGGCACGCAACGGGTGCGCCGGGTGGCGGAATGACGATGGCCGGTCGGCGGATCCGCTCGTGCTCTCCGCGGCGGGCGCGCGGGTGGTGGCCGCCACCGCGGATCAGACCGTGTAGCGCCACCCGGGGTCGCCGGCCCGGGCCTGCTCCACGACGGCCCCGGGAGCGGGGAACGGTTCCCGGAACGTGAAGGCCCGGGCCGTCGCGCCGTGCTCGCGCAGATGGTCCAGGCGTTCCTCGGCCTCGGCCACCGACGGCCGGTGGCCCCGCGGAACCCACCACAGCACCTGGTGCGGCCGGCCGAGGCGGCGGAAGCCCTCCCGTCGCCGGCGCAGCACAGCCAGGTGCTCCGGATTCCGGTAGGCGAAGTCCGCGAGCGCCTCCACCGAGGCCCACACCGACATGTTGACGATCAGCCGGTCGTCCCCGAAGGCCCGGATCGCCGTCGCGTCGCCGTCCTCGGTCTGCAGGCGCCATCGGAATCCCGGTGCGGAGTCCGCGACCGCGTTGACCGAATCCAGCGCCCCGGTGAACCACCCCATCTCCGGTTCCGTCAACGGGGTCGTGGGTAGTCCGATGTTCACCTGTGCGATCTCCCAGTCGGCCATACCGAGAACTCTATACAGCCCGGAACGCCTTTCGATCGGCCGAGAGGTGGTGAGCACGTTTCCCGATGAGCACGCCGCCGGGAAGCCGGCCGTGAACGCCGTCCGCCGCCCTGCACCGGCCAGCATGCGATGTCCGTGACCTGGCAGGACGAGGTGTACCAGAATGCGGATCTCGTCGAGGATTCCGCTTTCCATCGAGCACACTGTGAGCCGAGATTCCGAACTCCGGAACACCAGAACGGCGCGAAGTGGTCGTAGCGGCGCCGACCGAGAAGCAGAGTTCCCACCGTGCGGTTCCGCCGGACGTTGCAGTCGAGACCGTGCCCGGGTCACCCGCCCCGCGGGACCGCCAGGACGACGAACTCCAGCCCCGGCCGGTCGGGCGCGTCACGGATCTCGTGCACACCGAGGCCCGCGTCCTGCAGCGTCCGCTCGATCTCGTCGCGCTCGCGGAACCGGATGGTGGACTCCGACGTGAGCGTCGTGCCGTCCGCGGAGAACCGGTACGTGTAGGTGAACGTCACCAGCGGCAGGTCGACCGTGGTGAGCCGGTGCCGGCGCTGCACCCGGCCGATCCCCGCCACCTCGGCCGTCTCGACCCCGTCGCCCGCCCGGCGTTCCCACGCCCGCGCCTGCGGGCGGCGGGTCTCGAAGACGAAGCACCCGTCCGGGTGCAGCGCGGCGCGGACGTGCCGCAGCATCGCGGCCCACCCGTCGTCGGTCAGGACGGCCTGGGCTGCGTTGCCCGTCATCGTCACCAGGTCGACGTCGGAGCCGGGCGGGATCGCGCGCGCGTCGCCGTGCACCCAGCCGACGGCGTCGGCACCCGGCTTCGACCGGGCCACCCGCAGCGACCCGGCGGCCGGATCGACACCGGTGACGTGACGCCGCGGACCCGCCAGCCGCAGTGCGAGCACGCCCGTCCCGCACCCGAGGTCGACGATGCGGCGGGCCCCGCGCTCGCGGGCCAGGTCCACGTAGGCGTCGAGGTCCCGGCGGTCGGGCTCGAACGCGTCGTAGACCGGTGCCAGCCGGGGATGGTCGTAGAGCGCGTCGGGCATCCGGTCACGGTAGGCACCGACCCGGCCCGCGGCGACGGGATTCCCTCCACCACGGTGCCCGGTTCCTGCCCGCACGGGCGGCATGCGTACCCGTCCCGCGTCCGCGCCGGGCGTGGCGACGACCGTGCGTGCGACGTTCGGGGCTCCATCGGACCCGGTGGGCGACCACGCGAAAGGTGATCGACATGGGCTTGCACATGGGTATCGACCGTCTCCCGCCGCCCCGCGAGGAGGTGCAGCTCGCCGCGAGCGAGGAGCAGCTGCTGGCCGAGCTGACCGGGGACGCCGGCCGGGACCGGCCGGACACCTCCGGCTCGGCCTGACGTCCGGGTGGTGGTGCGGGACCTCCCGCACCACCACCGTCACCCGCGTACCGACGGGAGTCCCGTGCCCATCACCGACGTCGACGCACCGCAGGACGGCGAGCGTGCGCACCCGCTCGCCGAGGCCCACCACCACGCGCTGGCCGCGGTCGCCGCACTCGGGCTGACGGCCGAGCTGACCCCGGTCCCCGCCGCCCGGCCCGGTCTCGGCACCGGCGCCTGGCACTGCGTCCTGCACCGGGACGGTGTCGCCCTGGAGTACGGACGCGGCTCCGGGAAGGGTGCGGATGCGGCCGCCCGGGTGGGGGCGGTCTACGAGGCGCTGGAACACCATCTGGGCTGTGTGCCCGACCCCCGGGAGCTGGTGCTGCGGACCGCGCACGAGGTCGCCGTCCCCGCCGATGCGGGGGACGCCCTGCTCGCCCTGCTGGCCGAGGGGCCGGACCGGCCGCTGGCCTGCCTGCCCCACCGCTCGCTGACCGGGGGTGCCGACCTGGACGTACCGGCCTTCGTCTCGATGCCCGGGTACCTGCTGCAGCCGCCCGCGGTACGCGCGGCGGCGGGTGACACCTACGACTACGGCGTCGTCGCCCGGTACTCGACGAACAACGGCTGGGCGGCCGGGCGCACCCCGGACGAGGCCGTCGTGCACGCCCTCAACGAGATCGTCGAGCGGGACGCCATGTCCCTGCTGCTGGTCCGGCAGTTCCTCGCCGACCCGCCGGGGACCCTGTCGGTGCTGGATCCCGCCACCCTGCCCGGCGGCCTCGCCGAGCTGCACGCGACGGCCGAACGGGTCGTCGGCACCCGGGTGTGGCTGCTCGACATGACGACCGACCTCGGCGTGCCCGCCTACTGGGCCTACGTCGCGCCCACGCCGGGGCAGCCGTCCCGGTTCCGCGGCTGCGGGGCGTCGCTGTCACCCCGCTACGCCGTCGAGCGGGCGCTGTACGAGCTCGTCCAGTGCCACTCCGGGCTGCACGCGACCCCGTCGGCGAGCGGTACCGAGCCGGTCCGCACGGCCGCGTACCCGGCGCTGCACCGCTGCTACCTGGCCGATCTGTCCGACCGGCTGCCGGGCGCGACCCGGGTCCCGTTCGCCGGCCGGGAGACGCCCGGCACACCGCGGGGACACCGGGACCGGCTGCTCGACCTCCTCGCCGGGCACGGTCACCAGGTGTGGGCCCGGGAGCAGTACGTGGGCGAGCACCTGGCCGTGGTCACCGTGCACGTGCCGGGGCTGGAGCGGTTCATGATCGTCGGTGACGACGAGATCGTCGTGCCCGGCGCCCGCGGCCGGGCCGCCGCGCGCCGGTGACCGGATCGGAGCCGGCTCAGAACGCGCCGGCCTCCCGGGCCCGGGTCACGTTGGCCCGGTGCTCGTCGAAGGTGACGGCGAAGCACGAGGTGCCCTCGGTGGTGCACCGGACGAAGAACAGCCACTGCCCCGGTTCCGGCGCCTCGGCGGCCTGCAGCGCCGCCGTCGACACCGACGCGACCGGCGTCGGCGGCAGCCCGGTGGTCATGTAGGTGTTGTAGGGGCCGGCCGTCCCCCGGGCCTCGGCCGTCGTCCGCAGCGCCTGGACGTCGAGCGGGTAGTTGACCGTGGAGTCCATCTCCAGACGCTGGTCGACGGCGAGCCGGTTCTCGATCACCCGGGCCACCTTCGGCATGTCCGGGACGAGCGCCTCCTTCTCCACGATGGAGGCCAGGACGAGGGTCCGGTAGGCGTTCTCGCCCGACAGCCCGGCGTCGGCGAGCCGCTCCGCGGACACGGCCAGCACCTCGCGCAGCAGGTCCTCCGGGGAGCCCTGCGGGTCGACGTCGTAGGTGCCGGGGGCGACCAGGCCCTCGAGCCTGCGCTCCGGGGCCGCGGCGGTGAATCCGGCCCGGGCCCACTCCGGGACCCCGATCGCGGCCGGGTCCGCGGCGGCCATCGCCGCCCGCAGGTCCTCGACGGCCGTGCACTCGGCGTCGCCGTCGGCCGCGCCCAGGCAGGTCGCCTGCGAGATCTGGGAGAGCACGCCGGGGCTGACCGTGCCGTCCGGGGCGCGGGTGTCGTCGAGCTGCACACCACCCTTGACGTCCATGAACCCGACCCGGCGCTGCGGGTCGACCAGCGCCTCGGCGGCGGCCGCGCCGGACATCTGCGCCCGCAGCTCGTAGAACCCCGGCTGGACGCGGGCGACTCCCGGCTCCTCCGCGGCCGCCGAGACGAACGACCCGCGCGACTTGACGACCCCCTGCGCGACGAGGGCGTCCCCGATCGCGCTGGTGGAGTCGCCGGACGCGACGCGCACGACGACCGAACCGTTGCCCGCGCCGGGGTAGTCGTCCGGGCCGAGCAGCATCACCGAGACGGCGACCAGCACCGCGCCCGCGAGCAACGCGGACGCGAGCAGCGCGAGCCGGCGACGTCGGAAGTCGACGGGCGTCGAGCGGTGGCGGACGGGCGGCGCGGTCACCGGGGTGCTCACACCCGGGCCCGTGCCCGGGTACGTCGGTTCACGTGCTTCTCGCCGGGGCCGTCACGCCTCCGAGGGTAACGGTCGGAGTTCCACGCGCGGCAGGCACCCGGGAAAGTCGATCTTGAATCCGCCGGTCAGCCCCGGGTGCGGTCCAGCCAGCCCTGCAGGATCTGCACCGCGGCGGCCTGGTCGACGACGGCCCGCTGCCGGCGGCCCTTCACCCCGCGGCCGGAGAGCTGGCGGCTCGCGACGACCGTCGTCATCCGCTCGTCGGTCAGCTCGACCGGCACGTCCAGCCCGGCCGTCAGCGCGTCGGCGAACTCCCGGGCCGCCAGCGCCGCCGGGCCGTCCTCGCCGCGCAGGTTGCGGGGCAGCCCGAGCACCACGCCGACGACGTCGTGCTCCGCGGTCAGCTCCGCGATCCGGCGCACGTCCGAGCCGTTCTCGACGTCGCGCGCGACGGTCTCCACCGGGGTGGCGAGGATCCCGTCGGGGTCGCACATCGCGACCCCGACCCGGACGGCGCCCACGTCGATCCCGAGGCGCCGGCCGCGGGGCCGGATCACGGGCGCAGCGCGGCGCGAAGCTTCTGGACCGCGGCGTCGATCCCGGACGGGTCGGTGCCGCCGCCCTGGGCCAGGTCCGGCTTGCCTCCGCCGCGCCCGCCGACGGCCGGCGCGAACTCGCCGATCAGCTTCCCGGCGGCGACACCGCCGTCCCGGGCGGCCTTCGTCGTCGCCACGACGAAGGACACCTTGCCGTCGGCCACGGCGAACAGCGCGACCACGCCGGGCCGGTCGCCGAGCTTGCCGCGGACGTCGGCGGCGAGGGTGCGCAGGTCGTTGCCGGCCACCCCGTCCGGAGCCGTGACGGCGACGAGCGCCGTCCCGTCCAGGTCCTCGGCCGCACCGGCCAGGCTCCCCGCGGAGGCGAGCACGGCGTCGGCACGGTGCTTCTCCAGGTCCCGCTCGGCGGTGCGCAGGCGCTCCACCAGGCCGGAGATCCGGTCCGGCAGCTCCTCCGGGCGGGCCTTGAGCTGCTCGGCGAGCTGGTTCACCAGCAGGTGCTCGGTGGTGGCGTGCTGGAACGCGTCCAGCCCGACCAGGGCCTCGACCCGGCGGACACCGGAACCGATCGAGGACTCGGAGAGCACCCGCACCAGGCCCAGCTCGCCGGTGCGGCGCACGTGGGTGCCACCGCACAGCTCGCGGGAGTAGTCGCCCATGTCGACCACGCGGACCCGGTCGCCGTACTTCTCGCCGAACAACATCATGGCGCCGAGGGTGCGGGCCTCGTCGATCGAGGTCTCGTAGGTCTGGACCTCACGGTCGGACTGCAGGACCGTGTTGACCTCCTCCTCGACCTCGACCAGGGCGGCCGGGGAGACGGCCCCGGTCGGCGAGGTGAAGTCGAAGCGCAGCCGGCCCGGGGCGTTCAGCGAGCCGGCCTGGGCGGCGGAGCTGCCCAGCGCACCGCGCACACCGGCGTGCACCAGGTGGGTCGCGGTGTGCGCGCGGGAGATCGCAGTGCGCCGCGCAGGGTCGACCTCGGCGACGACCTCCGCGTCGAGGGTGACGGTGCCGGCGGTGACCACGCCGCGGTGCACCCGCAGCCCGGCCACCGGGGCCTGCACGTCGTCCACCCGGACCTCGAAGGACCCGCCGCGGAGCACGCCGGTGTCGGCCTGCTGGCCACCGGCCTCGGCGTAGAAGGGCGTGCGGTCGAGCAGGACCTCGACCGGCTGCCCCTCCTCGGCGACCGGGGTGGTCTGCCCGTCGCGGAGCAGGCCGACGACCCGGGCCTCGGAGTTCAGCGTCTGGTAGCCGAGGAAGTCGGTGACCCCGTGGGTGTCGAGCACGGCCCGGTACACCGAGGCGTCGACGAAACCGACCTTGCGCCCGGCGGCGTCGGCCTTGGCCCTGGCCCGCTGCTCCCCCATCAGCGCGGTGAAGCGCTCGCGATCGACGGCGAGCCCGGCCTCGGCGGCCATCTCCAGGGTGAGGTCGATCGGGAAGCCGTAGGTGTCGTGCAGCGCGAACGCCTGGTCGCCCGGCAGCGTCGAACGCCCGGCCGATCGGGCCTCGGCGACGGCCCCGGCGAAGATCTTCTCCCCGGCGGTGAGCGTGCCGCGGAAGGTCTCCTCCTCGGCCAGGATGACGGCCGAGATCCGCTCGAAGTCGGCGGCCAGCTCCGGGTAGGTCGGGGCCATCGTGTCCCGCACGACGGCGGCGAACTCGCCCAGGCACGGCCCGGTGATGCCGAGCAGCCGGGCGGAGCGGACGATCCGGCGCAGCAGGCGGCGCAGCACGTAGCCGCGGCCCTCGTTGCCGGGGGTGACGCCGTCGCCGACGATCATCAGGCTGGACCGGGCGTGGTCGGCGATGACCCGGAAGCGGACGTCGTCGGCCTCGTCGGCGCCGTAGCGCCGGCCGGAGAGCTCCTCGGCCCTGGCGATCACCGGGCGGACGAGGTCGGTCTCGTAGACGTTGTTGACCTCCTGCAGCAGGAAGGCCACCCGCTCGACGCCCATGCCGGTGTCGATGTTCTTGTGCGGCAGCGTGCCGATCGGGGGGTGCCCCTTCTTCGGGGACAGCTCGCCGCGCTCGTCCTGCATGAAGACGAGGTTCCAGATCTCGAGGTAGCGGTCCTCGTCGGCCTCCGGGCCGCCCTCGGCGCCGAACTCCGGGCCCCGGTCGAAGTAGATCTCCGAGCACGGGCCGCCGGGACCGGGCACGTCCATGTCCCAGTAGTTGTCGTCGCCGCCGCGACGCTGGATCCGCTCCTCGGGGAGCCCCGCGACGTCGCGCCAGATCCCGATGGCCTCGTCGTCGTCGTTGTAGACGGTCACCCAGATCCGCTCCGGGTCGAAGCCGTAACCCCCGTCGGCCTGGCTGTTGGTGATCAGCGTCCAGGCCAGCTCGATGGCGCCGCGCTTGAAGTAGTCGCCGAAGGAGAAGTTCCCGGCCATCTGGAAGAACGTGGTGTGCCGGGTCGTCCTGCCGACCTCGTCGATGTCCGGCGTGCGCACGCACTTCTGGATCGACGTGGCCCGCGGGTACGGAGCCGGGACGTCACCGAGGAAGTACGGCTTGAACTGCACCATGCCCGCGTTGACGAACAGCAGCTGCGGATCCTCGAGGATCAGCGAGGCGCTCGGGACGGGGGTGTGCCCGGCACCCTCGAAGTGGGCGGTGAAACGACGGACGATCTCGTGGGTCTGCACCGGAGGACTCTCGTGACGGGTACGGCGATGGCTGGCGGTTCGAGGCTACTCCCCGTGTGCGAGGAGGTTTCCGCCGGTCACCGGCGGTCGATCTCCGCCAGGAAGGTCCGGGTGCCGGTCCCGGGCGCCTCGTCGGCGCGCAGCCCGCAGTACAGGACGACCAGCGCCGAGGTCGTGAACACGACCAGCGGGATCGTCAGCAGGTTGATCACCAGCTGGCTGACGACCAGCTCCGGGTCCCCCGGCGACGAGCCGAGCGAGAACAGCCCGCCGAGCAGGACGGCGGCGACGCCGTAGCCGACCGTGATCACGAACAGCGTCAGCAACCGGCCGACGGTGCCGAGGAAGCGCTGGTTGACCAGCGTGAACGTCCGGCCGAGTCCGGACCGCTCGACGGCGACGACGCCCAGCAGCGCCCCGCCGAACACGATCGTCAGGTACACGCCGGGCAGCACGAGCAGCACGTACCCGATGACGGTCAGGACGGCGCTGAGGACGGTCCAGCCCAGCAGCGGCAGGAACCGCCGACCGGCGAACCCGAGCACCTCGCCCGGCGTCCACCGCACCCCGGCCGCGTCCCGGACGATCACGAAGACCGACGCGGTGAGTCCCAGCGTGCCCAGCACCGCGGACACCACACGCACCAGGCCGACGTCGGTCGACAGCGCGTAGTCGAACCCGTAGCCGGGGGCCAGCGCCTCGGCACCGTCGAACACCCCGAGGCCGCCCAGCACCCCGACGACCAGCGCCACCGGGACGAACACCAGCAGCTGGATCACCGTCAACGGCACGAGACTGCGCCGGGTGACCGCCACGCTCCGCCCGAACCAGGCACCGAGGTCCCGGGCGACGAGCGGGTCGTCCGGCGGGGGCGGCGCAGTGTCGTAGCGATCGGCCATGGCGCGCAACGTAGACGGCTACGCCTCCCGGGCCCGCGGGATCGCCGGAGGGATACCCGAAAGAGCACGCTTCGTGATCAACCGGTCACTCGACGACCGGGACCGCTGGGCCGGGACCGCGACCGGCACCGGCGGGCCCGGCCGGGCGCTCTCCCGGCGGACCTCCAGCGCGTCGAGCTCGCGGCGCAGCCGTTGCAGGGCCCGGTGCTGGGCCACCCGCACGGCGCCGGGGGTGGAGCCGACCGCCTCGGCGGTCTCCTCCGCCGTCATCCCCACGGCGATCCGCAGGGTCACGATCTCGGCCTGCCGCGGGCCGAGCACGGCCAGCAGCCCGCTCAGCCGCTCGCTGCGCTCGGCGTCGAGCAGCACCTGCTCCGGGTCGTCCGCGTCGCCGGTCCGCTCGGGCAGCTCCTCCACCGCGTCGCACCGGTTGCGGGCCATCGCCCGGAACACGTCGGCGACCTTGTGCCGGGCGATGCCGAAGACGAACGCGCGGAACGAGAGCGCGGACAGCGTGTAGCCGGGCAGCACGGCCAGCACGGCCATGCAGATCTCCTGGGCCACGTCGTCGGCCGACCCGGCGACCGTCTCCCGGCGGCCGAGCCGGCCCCGGCAGAACCGCTGGACCAGCGGATGGACCCGGGACAGCAGCAGCGCCACCGCGTCCGGATCACCGTGGACGGCCGACTCCAGCAGCTCGGCCGGGAACGGTTCGGCGCCCGGGGCCCGGCCCGGTGCTCCACGACCGCCGTCGACGACGGTCGGTGCGGCGACGGCCGCGGCCCGGTCCGGCATCCTGTCCAGAGCTCCCCTCGGGTGCGACCTGCCCGCCGCGCCCGTCCCCCCGTGCCGGACCATCCGTCCGGCCTGCGTTCAACCCTGGCCACGCCTCCGAACGGGGTCAATGCAGATGCTCAATTTGCGGTACGCCGCGAGCGCCGTCCGGCGGGTTCGCGAGATACGAACGCAACCGTGACCCGGCCGGGTCCGCGTCGTTGAGCCGGATGTCCGTGTCCGCTCCCCCCGCCCGCTCCCTGCCGAAGGATCCTCAGTGCCCCTGCGTCACCCACGCCGCCTGCTCCTCACCGTGCTCGGCGCCACCGCCGCGATCGGGATCGGGGTGGCCGTCCCCGCGACGGCGGCCCCCACGCTGCCGGTCGGCCTGCCGGCCCTGACCGAGGACGCCGCGGCCGGTCTGCTCCCCGCGGTCACCGAGGCCGGCGGCGGCGCGCTGGCGGGCACCTGGTTCGAGGACGGGAAGCTGATGGCCGGGACCTGGGACCCGGCGCTCGCCCCGGTGCTGAGCGGGCTCGGCGCCACCCCGGTCGTGCGGGACGAGCCGCGCCGCGACCCGGCCGCTGTGCTCGGCGAGCTGGCCGCCCGGACGGCGGACGCGATGCCCGAGGGGCTGGCCGCCTACGGCGTCGACCCGCGGACCGAGCAGGTCGTGCTGGAGATGGTCGACGGTCCCGGGGCGGACACGCTGGCCGGCGAGCTGACCTCGGGCATGGACCCCGCCGCGTACCGGGTCGAGCGGGTGCCCGCCGCACCGCACCGGCAGGCGGTGTCCGGCGGCGACACGATCCGGGACGGGGCCCAGCGCTGCACCGCCGGGTTCGTGGCCTCGGACTCGGCGGGCGACTGGCTGCTGACCGCCGGGCACTGCACCCGCGGCGGCTCCGCGACCTGGTACGACGAGGCCCAGAACCCGATCGGGAGCACCAGCCGGACCGCCGGTGGCGGGATCGACGTCGGCATGATCGCCGTCGAGTCCGGCACGGCGTCGCCCACGGTGGCCGGCACCCCGGTCGCCGGCAGCTCCGCGGCCCCGGTCGGCGCCTCGGTGTGCTTCTACGGCTCGACCAGCGGCCGGTCCTGCGGTCCCGTCGAGCGCACCGACGTCACCGTGAACTTCGAGGGCCAGCAGCAGTCCGGGCTCACCTCGGTGGCGACCTGCGCCCAGGAGGGCGACTCCGGCGCGCCCTACATCACCTCCGGCGGGCAGGCCCAGGGCGTGCACACCGGCGCCGGTGGCCCGGACAACTGCACCAGCTACTTCACCCCGATCGCGACCGCGACCGACGCCCTCGGGGTCACGCTGAGCACCGGCTGAGCCGGGTCAGCCCCGCACCACCCGGCGCAGCTTCGGCAGGCGCTCGGCGAGCGTGCGCTCGTACCCGCGGCCGGACGGCGTGTAGTAGTCGGTCCCGACCACGTCGTCCGGCGGGTACTGCTGGCGGAGCACGCCGTCCGGGTCGTCGTGCGGGTAGCGGTAGCCGACGGCGTTGCCGAGCTTCTGGGCCCCGGCGTAGTGGCCGTCGCGCAGGTGCGGCGGCACCCCGCCGACCTTGCCGGAGCGCACGTCCGCCATCGCCGCGTCGATCGCCGTGATCACCGCGTTGGACTTCGGCGCGGTCGCCAGGTGCACGGTGACCTGGGCGAGCGCGATCCGCGCCTCCGGCATCCCGACGAGCTGCACGACCTGCGCGGCCGCCGTCGCGGCGGGCAGCGCGGTGGGATCGGCCAGTCCGACGTCCTCCGAGGCGTGCACCATCAGCCGGCGCGCGATGAACCGGGCGTCCTCGCCCGCGACGATCATCCGAGCCAGGTAGTGCAGCGCCGCGTCCGGGTCCGAGCCCCGGATCGACTTGATGAACGCACTGATCACGTCGTAGTGCTGGTCACCGGCCCGGTCGTAGCGGACCGCCACCTCGGTCACGGCCCGCTCGACCGCGTCGAGGTCGACGACGGCGTCCCCGCCGGCGCCCAGCACGCCGTCCGCTGCGGCCTCCAGCGCGGTGAGCGCCCGCCGCCCGTCCCCCGCGGACAGCCGGACGAGTGCGTCCTCGCCCTCCTCGGCGAGGACGACGGTGCCGTTCAGCCCGCGTTCGGCGGCGACGGCGCGGCGGAGCAGGGCCCGGACGTCGTCCTCGCCGAGCGACTGCAGCTGCAGCACCAGCGAGCGGGACAGCAGCGGGGACACGACGGAGAACGACGGGTTCTCCGTCGTCGCCGCCACGAGCAGGACCAGCCGGTCCTCCACCGCGCCGAGCAGCGCGTCCTGCTGGGTGCGGGAGAACCGGTGCACCTCGTCGATGAACAGCACGGTCGAGGTCCCGCTGCGGTCCCGCCGCGTCCGCGCCTCGGAGATGACGGCGCGCAGTTCCTTCACCCCGGCCGAGAGCGCGGACAGCGCGACGAAGTGCCGCTGCCCGCCGCCCGCTCCGGCCATCAGCCGGGCCAGGGTCGTCTTCCCGGTCCCCGGCGGGCCGTAGAGCAGCACCGACGCCGCGGCGCCGCCGTCGAGCAGCCGGCGCAGCGGCGCACCGGGGGCCAGCAGCTCGGACTGCCCGACGACCTCGTCGAGGCTGCGCGGGCGCATCCGGGCCGCCAGCGGTGCGTCCGGGCGGGGGCCGTCGTCGGCCGCGTCCGGGTCGCCGTCCGGTCCGGGGTCGATGTCGAACAGGCCGTCGGTGCTCATCACCGACCAGCCTGTCAGAGCGACCGGCCGGTGAGCGTGCTCAGGGTCGGTCGATCTCGTCGGCGAGCACCGGCGTGTGCACGGCGTGGTTCTCGTGGAACCGGTTCTCCGCGTAGACCACCACGACCACCGCGCTCGCGACGACGGCGACCGGCACCGCCAGCACCACACCGACGATGGTCCCGACGACCGGGCCCACGACGGACGCCAGCCCGGCGACGACCCCGATCACGACCACGACGACCACGGACGCCAGTCCGGCCAGCACGAGCCGGCCCAGCGTCGGGAAGAACCGGGGATGGGTGAGCGTGAAGATCCGGGCGATCCCGCCCCGCTCGACCGCGACGACCCCGGGCAGCGCGCTCAGCACCGTGCCGGCGTAGAGCGAGCCGGCCAGTACCGGCAGCAGCGAGAAGAACCCGAGCAGCCCGCCCAGCACGGCACCCCCGACGGACACGACGGCCGCCGCGGCGACGGTCCAGCCGATGGCCGGCAACGACCGGTGCCGGACGAACGCGAGCACCTGGTCGCGGGTGTAGGGCCGGCGCGCGGCGTCCCGGACCACGACGAACACCGACGCCACCGCGCCCAGCGCGTAGACCACGACGGTCAGCACCGTGAGCAGGGCGACGAGCAGCGTCGCGCCGCTCAGCACCGTCGCGCTCGCGAAGCCGCGCCCGAGGTAGCCCGGCCCCGTGCTCAGCCCGAGGAACAGCAGCACCAGCTGGGTCAGCAGGATCGGGACGAACACCAGCGCCTGGATCAGCAGCAGCGGCTTCAGGCTGCGGCCCACGGTGCCGACGACCTTGGCGAACCAGTCGCCGAGCGAGAACGGGACCAGCGGGTCCGGCGAGGTGCTCGGGAACGGGTGGCCGACCTGCGCCTGCTGCGGGCCGCCGTAGGGCGGGTGCCCGCCGTGGGGCGGCGGGTACGCCCCCGCGGGGTACCCGTACGGCCCGGCGGGCGGCTGTCCCTCGCCGTAGCGGACCCCGGCGGGGTACTCCTGGTAGCCGTACGGCTGCTGCTGCCCGGGGTACGGCCGGGCACCGCCGTACGGCCCACCCGCGTACGGCGGCGGGTAGCCCTGCGGCTGCGCGGAGGGCCGGTCCGCCGACGGGCTCCCGGCGCCGGGCGAGGGATCGCCGCCCTGCGGCGGTTCGGTGCTCATGTGCGCGGACCCTAGTCGCGCACCGGCTCCGCGGGGGACCCGGTGCGCCGGGTCGAACCCGTCTCGTGACCCGGTGCCGCCCGATCGGGGACGACCCCGGATCGTCGCCGGAACGCAACGCTCCCGACGCACCCCGTCACCGCCCGGCAACGGTCGCGGTGCATGCTCACCGGACATGGACACGCTCTCGGGTTGCCCGCTCTGCTCCCGCCCCCGCACCCCGGCCGACGCCCGCGGGCTCGCCTGGAGCAGCCACCACGGCCCGTCCGGCGTCGGCTACGTCTGCGGGCCGTGCACCCGGTCCGGGCTCGCCGACCTCGAGTGCGGCCTGCTCGACCCCGTCCGCACCCGGCCGGTGCCGCCGGTCGCGCAGCCGGCGGAACACCGCGCAGCCTGACCGCGACCGGGTGACCACCGCCGGGGACCGGCCGGCGGCGCCGTAGGGTCGCGGGGGTGCGCGAGATCCTCGAGTTGCTCGAACGCGACGCGTCGCTGAGCCACGACACCGTCGCCACCATGGTCGGCCTCCCCCGGTCCGAGGTGGATGCCCTGATCGCCGGCTGGGAGCGCACCGGCGTGATCCGCCGGCACAAGGCCGTCGTCGACTGGGGCCGCTACGAGGACGGCGCCGACGGCGTCGAGGGGGCCGGGCGCTCGGGCGCCGCGGTGACCGCGTTCATCGACGTCGCGGTCGCCCCGGCACGCGGCGTCGGCTTCGACGACGTCGCGGCCCGGATCTCCCGCTTCGCCGAGGTCCGCGACTGCTACCTCGTCTCCGGCGGGCACGACCTGCGCTGCACCGTCGTCGGCCCGGACATCCGCGCGGTCAGCGACTTCGTGTCCCAGAAGCTGTCGACGATCGACCGGGTCCGGTCCACGGCCACCCACTTCGTGCTGGCCACGCACAAGCGCGACGGCGACGCCTTCGCCGAGCCCGAGGCGGACCACCGGCTCCCGGTGACCCCGTGAAGCCGCTCAACACCACGATCAGCGCGATCCCGCCGTCCGGGATCCGGCGGTTCTTCGACATCGCCGCCGAGATGGACGACGTCATCTCGCTCGGGGTCGGCGAGCCGGACTTCGTGACGCCGTGGCGGATCCGCGAGGCCGGGATCTACGCGCTCGAACACGGCTACACCACCTACACCGGCAACGCCGGGCTGCCCCGGCTGCGCGAGCTGATCTGCGCCGACCTCGCGAGCCGGTACGGCGCGCACTACGACCCGGCCACGGAGTGCCTGGTCACCACCGGTGTCTCCGAGGGGCTGGACCTCGCGCTGCGGGTGCTGCTGGACCCGGGCGACGAGGTGATCGTGCCCGAACCCTGCTACGTGGCCTACCAGCCGTGCGTGGCGTTCGCCGGTGGCACGCCGGTCGGTGTGCCGACCCGGGCCGAGGACGGCTTCGCGATCGACGTCGCCGCGGTGGAGGCCGCCGTCACGCCGCGGACCAAGGCGGTCCTCATCGGCTCCCCCGCCAACCCGACCGGCGCCGTGCAGCCACCCGAGGTGCTGCGGGAGCTCGTGGCACTCGCCGAGCGCCACGACCTGTACCTGCTCTCCGACGAGATCTACGACCGGCTCACCTACACCGGGACGCACACCTGTCTGGGCGCCGTGCCCGGGGCCCGCGAACGCACCGTGGTCCTGGGCGGGTTCTCCAAGGCCCAGGCGATGACCGGGTGGCGGGTGGGCTGGCTGGCCGCGCCGCGGCGGATCGCCGAGCTGTGCCTGCGGGTGCACCAGTACACGATGCTGTGCGCCCCGCACGTGTCGCAGGTGGCGGCGGTGGAGGCGCTGTCGGGCGCCGAGGGCGACGTCGCGGAGATGGTCGCCGACTACGACCGCCGACGCCGGGTCTTCGTCAAGGGGCTGCGCGAGGCCGGGCTGGAGTGTGCCGAGCCGGCCGGCGCCTTCTACGCGTTCCCCTCGATCCGGGCGTCCGGGCTGGACTCCGAGACCTTCGCCGAGCGCCTGTTGCGGGAGGAGTCGGTGGCCGTCGTACCGGGGACGGTGTTCGGCCCCTCCGGTGAGGGCCACGTCCGGTGCTCGTACGCGACCGCGCTGCCCCAGCTGGAGCAGGCGGTCACGCGGATCGGGAACTTCCTGCGGCGGCTCTGATCCGCCGCACCGGTCACCGGGTCAGGGGGCGATCAGGTCGTCGAACTCGCCGTCGTGCACGCCCTGCAGGAACGCCGTGATCTCGGCGCGGGTGTAGGTCACGTAGGACCCGTCCGGACGGGTGGAGTTGCGCACGGCGGCACCGCCGCCGGGGAGGGCGGCGACCTCGACGCAGGCACCGTTGGGGTTGCTCCGGACGCTCTTGCGCCACCGCAGGTCGCCCGGGAGTTCCATCTCGCTCATCGGATGCACCTTTCCAACGTCAAGTACGGATGCAATTGCAACCGTAGCAGCTATTTGATCATCCGCCAGTTGCGCAGGCGGTCCTCCGGGTGCGACGTTCACAGTGCGTGGCGGCCGCTACCATCGTCAGCAGCACGGAGCCGGTCGTGCACCGTGCGTGCACGATGTGGCACCGGACACCTGGACGTACGACGAGGTCAGGAGCGATGCAGGTATGGATCGAGCCCGGGCGGCCACTCCGTCGGAGGTCGACGTCAGCGCCCCGAGCGTGGCGCGGATGTACGACTACTACCTGGGGGGCAAGGACAACTACGAGGTCGACCGGCAGGCCTGTGCGGCGCTGTCCGACGCCGCACCCGGCACCGCGGCGCTGGCGATCAACAACCGGCGCTTCCTGATCCGCGCGGTCCGGTACCTCGCCCGGGAACACGGGATCCGGCAGTTCATCGACCACGGATCCGGCCTGCCGACCCAGGACAACGTGCACCAGGTCGCCCAGTCGGTGGCTCCCGAGTCGCGGACGATCTACATCGACAACGACCCGATCGTCCTGGCCCACGGCCGCGCGCTGCTCCAGCAGGACGAGGCGTCCACCGTCGTCCAGGCCGACGTGCGTGACTTCGGCACCATCTACAGCGACCCCGAGGTCGCCCGGATGCTGGACTTCAGCAAGCCGACGGCGGCGCTGTTCGTGTCGTTCCTGCACTGCATCCCGGACGCCGACGACCCGGCCTCGCTGGTCGAGGGCGTGATGGACCGGCTGCCCAAGGGCAGCGCGGTGGTCATGTCGCACCTGGCGAGCAACGACCCCGAGGTCCGCCGTCAGCTCACCGAGATGATGCTGGCCAACACCGGTGGCAGCTGGGGCCGGGTCCGCACGCCCGAGGAGATCGAGAAGTTCTTCGGCCCGCTCTCGGTGGTCGAGCCCGGGCTCGTCGAGATCTCCACCTGGCGTCCCGACGGCGTCGAGCCCGAGCGGCAGACGACCCGGGAATGGATCGAGTACGGCGGCATCGCCTTCAAGAAGTGACCGCGCCGGGGCCCGGTGCGGTGCACCGGGCCCCGCGCCGGGTCAGAACATCCCGCGCAACGAGGCGATCATCGCCTGCGACCGCTGCGGCGTGAGGGCCACCGCCGCGAGCCGGTCGATGAGCACCCGGTAGGTCTCGACGTCGTAGGTCTTGTCCAGGTAGAGCGCGCTGGTCAGCTGCTCCAGGTAGACGATGTCCGGCAGATCGGCGTGGGCGAACCGGAGCAGGATGAACGGGCCACCGGCCGCCGCCGCGCCGCTCTTGTTGAACGGCAGCACCTGCAGCGACACGTTCGGCAGGTCCGAGACCTTCAGCAGGTGCTCCAGCTGGTCCCGCATGGCCTGGTCGCTGCCCATCGGCCGGCGCAGCGCCGCCTCGTCGATCACCGCCCAGTACCCCGGTGCCGTGGCCGACTCGAGGATCTCCTGGCGCCCCATGCGCAACGCGATCCGGCGGTCGATGTCCTCCAGCGGCGCCGGGCGGCCCAGCTCGATCACCGCCCGCGCGTAGCCCTCGGTCTGCAGCAGGCCCGGGATGAGCTGGGGCTCGTAGGTGCGGATGGAGACCGCGGCCTGCTCCAGCCCGACGTAGGTGGAGAACCACTCCGGCATGGCGTCGCTGAACGGCTGCCACCACCCGGGCTCGCTCGCCCGCCGGGCCAGCGCGAGGAAGTCGGTGCGCTCGGTCTCGTCGGTCACGCCGTAGAGCGTGAGCAGGTCCGCGACGTCGCGTTGCTTGAAGCCGACCCGCCCGGACTCGATCCGGCTGATCTTCGCCTCGGAGCCACGGAGCAGGTCCGCCGACTCCGGCCTGCTGACCCCGGCTGCCTCGCGGAAGCGCTTCAGGTGCGTGCCGACCAGGATCCGCAGCGCGACCGGCCCGGTCGAGGACTCCGCCGATGCGGGACCCCGGGTACGGGACTCACCGGTATCCATCAACCACCTCGGGACGTGGGCGCTCGGACACACAGAGTGTGCCATGCGGACGGCCCAGGGTATCCGAGGCTCCCCCGACTGACGACAGGCTCACACCTGCCGATCCCCGGTGCGGAACGCCGGGAACAGCGGAAGCTCGGACGGGGCGTCGGGGAAGCGGTCGTCGAGCACGGCCACGAGCGCGGCGGCCAGCTCGACCGTCGCGGGACGGTCCGTGACGGCGGCCGCCGCCCCCAGCCCGCGCCAGTAGTGGCGCAACGCCGTCGAGATCCGCGGCGACCGGCCCGCGACGTCACCGATCGGCCCGTCGCGCTCCAGCAGCCGGGGAAGCAGCAGCCAGGTCGACCACCAGACCCACAGCAGCTGCGCGTCGACCAGCCGTGACTCCAGCAGTTCCGGGTCGTCGAGCTCCGGCCACACCGGCGCGACCTCGGCCCGCCACGCCTGGAGCATCTGCTCGGCCAGCGGGTCCGGGAGCGCGTAGCTGCTGGCGCAGGACGGGAACGGGATCCGGACGTAGGCGGCGTCCAGCAGGACGTCACGGAAGCAACCGCCCTCGAAGTCGACGAACCGCACGCCCCGGCTGGTGACGAGATTGTTGTCCGGGCAGGTGTCGGACGGGCTGAACGCGCGGAACCCGGTGCTGCCGAGCAGCCGGATCCCGGCGCCGGCCTCCAGCACGGCCAGCTCGGGCACCTCGACACCGAGGGTGCCGGCCAGCAGCTCGGGCAGCCCGGCCAGGGCGGCCCTGGCCTGGTCGGCGACCGGATCGCGCTGGACCTGCTGGCCCAGGCGGCGCAGCAGGGCCCCGAAGTCGCCCTCCCGCCCGGCCGTGGCCGCCTGCATCCGGCCGAGCCCCCGCGCCCACCCGAGCAGGCAGCTGCGGGCGGCGTCGCGCTCGGGCCCGAACAGCTTGTCGGCCAGGGTCATGGTGCGGCCGAGGTCCTCGAGAACGAGGATCCGCTGCTCGGGATCGTGCGCGATGAGCACCGGACTGGGCCGGACGTCGGTCGGCAGCGCGGTGAACAGCTGGCACGACGCGACCTCGCAGCGGAACGGGTCGACGCCGGCCGGGTCCTCCCGCCCGGAACGCGGCGAGTAGTGCTTGATCACCACGCTGCGATGGTCGGTGAACGGGTTCTGGCCCATCCGGGCCCTGGCCACCACCGACCGGCTGCTGCCGCCGAGGTCCTCGGGCTCGGAGAGCTCGACGTCCGAGCCGGCCCGGCGGGACAGCAGACGCACCGCCCCGGCCACCGCCTCGACCACGCCGTCGGTCGCCTGCGGATCGGTCATCGCCGAAGATCCTACCCTTCGGAGAGCGTGCGGTCGGCCCCCCGACGCCGGGATCCGGAGCGGGCCAGCAGGAGCACTCCCGCCGCGGCGGCGACCGCTCCGACCAGGTTGAGCCCGAGCTGCAGCACCGACAGACCGGCCTCGGTCCACCGCCCCTCGATGGCCGCGACGGCGCCGTAGGCGGCCGCCGGCACGGTCGTCACCGAGATGAACACCCCGACCAGCGCCGACGAGCGCGCCGAGGTCAGCGACAGCATGCCGGCCGCCCCGGCGAGTACCGCCACGACCAGCGAGAACGGGCCGACCTCGTAGATGAAGTCCATCTGTTCGAGGTCGTCGAGCGAGGCCGCGGACAGCCAGCCGAACAGGTCGAACAGCAGGGTCGCCCCGGCCGTCACCACCATCGCGAACGGGAAGCCGACGGCGAGCGCGATCGCGCCGCGCCGGACGAGGTCGGCACGCCCCAGCACGAGCCCCACGGCCACCGCGGCCATCGGGCCGAACTCCGGCCCCAGCACCATCGCACCGACGACCGTCACCGGGGAGTCGGTGACCGCGCCGACGGCCGCCAGCAGGCAGGCGATCGTCAGGAAGGTGAGGAACGTGGCGGACAACCGCGACTCCTCGCCGGTCCGCATGATCAGCTCGTCCCACACGACGGCGTCGGCCCCGTCCCCCGGGGCCGCCTCCTCGGCGGCGTCGGCCCGGTCGGAGAGCACGGTGTCGAGCTGCTCCAGGCTGATCCCGCCGTCGTGGTCGATGCCGAGATCGGCGAAGCCGCCCAGCAGGTCGTCGACGCACTCGCGGGCGACGTCGGCCTCCACGAGATCGCCGGGCGGGCGCACCGCGGCCCCGGGGTGGACCACCAGATGGGCCACCCCGGGCTCGCGGGTCAGGATCGCGCAGACGTCCGCGGTCCGCTCGGACGGGCAGACGACCCGCAGGTGCAGCACCTACTCAGCCCTTCTCAGACCTCGCCGGACCGATCCGGGGCCTACGCCGCCGGACCGGGCTTCTCCGGCGCCCCGCCACCGGTCTCCCCCGGCTTCCCGGGAGCGGCCCCACCGGGCGCGGTACCGGCCGGCTTCGCGTCCACACCGGCCTCCTTGCGCTGGCCTGCGGTGATCGGCGCGGGGGCCTGGGTCAGCGGGTCGAACCCGCCACCGGTCTTCGGGAACGCGATGACCTCGCGGATCGAGTCGACCCCCGCGAGCAGCGCGGTGATCCGGTCCCAGCCGAAGGCGATCCCGCCGTGCGGCGGCGGGCCGTAGGCGAAGGCGTCGAGCAGGAAGCCGAACTTCTCCTGCGCCTCGGCCTCGGACAGCCCCATGACCTCGAAGACGCGCTTCTGCACGTCGGCCGAGTGGATACGGATCGATCCGCCGCCGATCTCGTTGCCGTTGCAGACGATGTCGTAGGCGTAGGCCAGCGCGTCGCCCGGGCTCTTCTCGAAGGTGTCGATCCACTCCGGGGTCGGCGAGGTGAAGGCGTGGTGCAGCGCGGTCCAGGCACCCCCGCCGACGGCGACGTCGTCGGTGTCGGCGGCGGACTCGAACAGCGGGGCGTCGACGATCCAGAGGAACGACCACGCGGACTCGTCGATCGCACCGGTCCGGCGGGCGATCTCCCCGCGCGCGGCGCCGAGCAGCGCACGCGCGTCGTTCGGCTTGCCCGCGGCGAAGAAGATGCAGTCGCCGGGGTTCGCGCCGACCGCGGCGGCCAGCCCGGCACGCTCGGTCTCGGAGAGGTTCTTGACGACCGGGCCGCGCTCGTCGACCTGCCCGTCATCGCCGATCAGGACGTAGGCCAGGCCGCGGGCGCCGCGCTGCTTGGCCCACTCCTGCCAGCCGTCGAGCACCTTGCGCGGCTGGGACGCGCCGCCCGGCATGACGACGGCGCCGACGTAGGGGTTCTGGAAGACCCGGAACCCGGTGCCCGCGAAGTAGTCGGTCAGCTCGGTCAGCTCGAAGCCGAAACGCAGGTCGGGCTTGTCCGACCCGTACTGCGCCATCGCCTCGGCGTAGCTCATCCGCGGGATCGGGAGCGGCACGTCGTAGCCGACCAGCTTCCACAGCGCGACGAGCACCTTCTCTGCCAGCGCGATGACGTCGTCCTGCTCGACGAAGCTCATCTCGATGTCGAGCTGGGTGAACTCCGGCTGCCGGTCGGCGCGGAAGTCCTCGTCGCGGTAGCAGCGGGCGATCTGGTAGTACCGCTCCAGGCCGCCGACCATGAGCAGCTGCTTGAACAGCTGCGGGCTCTGCGGCAGCGCGTACCAGGAGCCGGGGCGCAGCCGGGCCGGGACCAGGAAGTCCCGGGCCCCCTCGGGCGTCGAGCGGGTCAGCGTCGGGGTCTCGACCTCGATGAAGTCCTCGGTGGCGAGCA
The DNA here is from genome assembly GCF_001698125.1 of Pseudonocardia sp. HH130630-07. NCBI lineage: Bacteria > Bacillati > Actinomycetota > Actinomycetes > Pseudonocardiales > Pseudonocardiaceae > Pseudonocardia > Pseudonocardia sp. HH130630-07. The sequence continues at coordinate 6,024,887 of NZ_CP013854.1, forward strand.
CGTCGCGGGCCGCCTTGCTCACGTCGCTGCGGAGCTTCATCGCCGCGGCCGGGCCGGACCGGCGCAGGTCCAGGTAGCGGTGCGTCAGCCGGATCTCCTCGCCGACGCCGGTGTGGTCGTCGATCGGGAACGGCAGCGGGGCCGCCTCCGACAGCACGGTCAGCTCGGTGACGGTGACCTCGATGTCGCCGGTGGGCAGCTCGGCGTTCTCGTTGCCCGCGGGGCGCCGGACGATCTCACCGACGACCTGCACGCAGAACTCCGACCGGAGCCGGTGGGCGCGCTCGGCCATCTCGCCCTCGCGGAACACGACCTGGGCCGAACCGGAACGGTCCCGCAGGTCGATGAAGATCACGCCGCCGTGATCGCGGCGGCGGGCCACCCATCCGGCGAGGGTCACGGTCTGGCCGGTGTGCTCGGCACGCAACGTGCCGACGGGGTGGGTTCGCATCACGACGGACAAGGCTATCGGCCGGTACCGGTCCGCCCGCCACCAGGTTTCCTCCCGTCCGTTACAGCAGGCTCAGCTGCCCGCCGCTCCCCTCCCGCCCCCGGTCGCCGGACGGCGCGGACGGGCCCGGGCGACCGGCCCGCCCCGGATCCCGCGGTGCCGTCTCCACCCGGTCCGGCTGCCGGGTCCAGCCCGGATCGCGCGGGGCGGCCTCGGCCCGGTCCAGGCCGTGCCGGGCCAGGGGCCAGCAGCGGGGCCACCCGGCGGGCCAGCGCGGAGCGGTACTCCCGGTCGGCGGTCGCCCCTCGCCGGTAGAGCCGCTCGTAGCGCGGCACCAGCGCCGGGTACTCCCGGGCGAGCCACTGCAGGAACCACTCCCTGGTCCCCGGTCGCAGGTGCAGTGCCAGCACCGTGGCCCGCTCGGCTCCGGCCGCCGCGATCTCGCCGAGCAGTGCGTCGAGCGCCTCGGCGGAGTCGGTGAGCCACGGCAGCACCGGGGCGACCATGACGCCGCAGGGCAGCCCGGCGGCGGTGATCCGCCGGACGAGATCGAGCCGGGCCTGCGGGCTCGGTGTCCCGGGTTCGAGGCGGGAGCCGAGCTCGCGGTCCAGCAGGGCGACCGAGACCCCGGTCCCGACCCGCACGTCCCGGTTCGCCGCGGCCAGGTCCGGCAGGTCACGGCCGAGCACGGTGCCCTTGGTGAGGATCGAGAACGGGGTACCGGAGCGGCTCAGCGCCGCGATGATCCCCGGCATGAGCCGGTACCGCCCCTCGGCCCGCTGGTACGGATCGGTGTTGGTGCCCATCGCGACGTGCTCGCGCCGCCAGGACGGCCTGGCCAGCTCCCGCTCGAGCACCCGGGGCGCGTTCACCTTGACCACGATCTGCGAGTCGAAGTCGGCTCCCGCGTCGAGGTCGAGGTAGGTGTGGGTGTTGCGGGCGAAGCAGTTGTGGCTGACCACGCCGGCCGCGACGAAGTCACCGGTGCCCGTGGTGATGTCGAACATCGGGACGATCCGGCCGGTGTCGCGCACCCCCACCACCCGCGGCGCACCGTCCGGCGGTTCCTCGACCAGGGCGCCGCCGACGTCGCGCACGCGGGAGACGGCCGGGTCGGCGATCCCGACCAGCCGGAGCTGCTCCGCCACGCCGCCGAGCACCCGCAGCGCACGGACGCCCGGCCGCCCCGACGCCTCGGACGCGACCCGGAAGCCGAGCCGGCGCAGCGCGTCGACGGTGGCGCGGGTGAGCCCGGCGTCGACCGGCACGATCCGCAACACCCCGGCGGAGACCTCACCGCACGCGTCGAGGATCCCGCCGAGGAACCCGGCCGACCAGCCCGGGCCGGGCCGCTGCGGCCACTGCGTCGGCGACGGTCCCGGTGCCGGGCGGGCCGGCCCCGCCGGCACCGTGCGCCGGTCCGCGACACACCACGGACGGACCGGCCGGCGCACGACGGGTCCGCACCGGCGCGGCCGCACCGGCCCCGCAGGCGACGGCGGTCCGGGTCCGGCCGGCCCCGGACCGGTCCGGGGCGTCGACGCCCCGGGTCAGCAGGTGATGCGCCCTGGCGACGGCCTCCAGCTCGACCCAGGCCGACGGGAACGGCTCGGCGGTGACCCGGCCGCGCACCGCGTCCGCCCGGACGAGCCCGCAGAGGTATCCGGCCTCGTATCCCGGCGGGTGCGCACGGTGCGGGAGCGCCGCCGCCCCCGGGCCGACCAGCTCCGCCCCCGGGCGCAGGTGCGGCCGGTCCGCCGACGCCCGGCAGCGGCCCGGCCGCACGTGCGCCCAGCCCTGCCGGGTGAGGAAGCGGTGCTCCGCGGAGGTGACCAGCTCCGTGCCGTCGCTCAGCGACACCTGCTGCGCACGCCGCCGGGTCGACCAGTGCGCGAGCACCGGTGTACGGACGAACCGCCGCCGGCCGGCGCCGTCGGCCACCGTGCCGACGACCTCGTCACCCCGCCTCAGCTCGGCGATCGGCCGGGTCCGGCCGTCACCGGTCAGCACCGGGGTGTCACCCGCGAGGCAGTACGTGCACGCGTGCGAGCACCCCCGGTAGGGGTTCACCGTCCACCCGAACGGCACCGGCGACGACGAGGACACCCGGTTGAGCACCGACCGCGCCTCCACCTCGTGGAACACCGTCCCCGCGAACTCCGGCGTGCGCACCGTGCGCAGCAGCCCGCGCATGCCCGGCAGCGCCGCGTCCGCGCCGATCCCGTCGATTCCCACCTGCTGTCCGTCCCACCGCACGATCCCGAGTCGAACACAAGTTCGAACACCGGGCAACCGGTCGTCGCCCGGCGGTGCGGGCCGGGCGAGGACCGGTCGGAGCCCCGCGCACCGTCTTGCGAGGATGCGGGTGTGCATCCCGACGATCCCGTTCCCCGGCCCCCGCGGCGCGGTGACCACCGGGAGGCGGGTGCCGCGGAGCGGTCCGGGCGCCACGGCAGCCGCCCCCGGCACGGCGAGCGGCCCCCCGGACACGATCCGCGCGCCGTCCCGGGGCCCGCCGCCGCGCCACCGGCCGGACCGCACGAGACCGCGCCGGGGCGCCGGGGCCGGCCGGAGGACCGCCGGACGCCGCACGGGGAGGGGCCGGCGGGCCGTCCACGCGGACCGGAGCACCGGGAGCACCCCCGCCCGCCGGCCGAACCGGACCACCGCGGCGCGCGGCCCCCGCACGACGGGGCACACGACGTCGCCGGCGCGCCTCGGCGCCGCCGGGCCGGGACCGCCCGTCCCACCGCCCCGCGGTCCGCCGGTCACGGACACGGACACGGGCACGGCCCGCCGTCACCGGCCGGGCGGCGGATCCGGAACCTGCTCGTCGCGCTGCTCGTCCCGTGCGCGCTGGCGACCCTCGCCGGGACGGTGCTCCTGTGGCCGGGTGCCGCACCCGAGCCGGACCTGCCGCCCACCCGGCAGGTGCACGGCACGGTGAGTGCCGTCCAGGTCGCCGACTGCTCCCCCGGATCCGGCGACGGGGCCTGCACCGGGGTCACGGTCGGCATGTCCGACGGCCCGCGGGCCGGTCGCGAGCTGGTCCAGCTGGTCCCGAACGAACCGGCGAGCCCGCGGTTCGCGGTCGGCGACCCGGTCACCATGGCCTGGTCCGGCGGGAATCCGGACGAGGCGGGCTCCTACCAGCTCAACGACTTCCAGCGCGGTCCCCCGCTGGGCTGGCTGGCCGCGGTGTTCGCGCTCGCGGTGGTCGTGCTGGGCGGGTTGCGCGGGCTCGCGGCGCTGGTCGGCCTGCTGCTGAGCTTCGCGGTGCTGCTGTGGTTCGTGCTGCCGTCGATCCTGTCCGGCGGCCCACCGCTGGCGGTCGCCGTCACCGGCTCGTGCCTGATCATGTTCGTGGTGCTGTACCTGACCCACGGGTTCAGTGCCCGCACCTCGTGCGCCGTGCTCGGGACGCTCGCCTCGCTGGCGCTGATCGGCGTCCTCGGTCAGCTGTTCACCACGGCGACCCGGCTCACCGGACTCGACGACACCACGGCCAACCTGATCGGCACGCTCGGCCCCGGCGTCCCGATCGACCCCCGCGGGCTGGTGCTCGCGGGCCTGGTCATCGGGGCGCTCGGTGCGCTGGACGACGTCACCGTCACCCAGTCCTCCGCGGTGTGGGAGCTGGGTGCGGCGAACCCGGACCTCGGCGTGCGCGAGCTGTTCGCCGCCGGGATGCGGATCGGCCGTGACCACGTGGCGTCCGCGGTGAACACGCTCGTCCTCGCCTACGCCGGTGCCGCGCTGCCGTTGCTGCTGCTGTTCTCGGTCGCGGCCGGGGGCGTAGCCGACGTGCTCACCAGCCAGGACGTCGCGACCGAGATCGTCCGCACGCTGGTGGGCAGCATCGGGCTGGTGGCGGCGGTCCCGGTGACGACCGGCCTGGCCGCGCTCGTCGTCGCGCGTCGCTGATCGGCCTCAGCCGGGCCGGCGGGCCAGCAGGTGCGCCTCCCCGCCGCCCTCACGGTGCTCGACGACGTCCAGGCCGGCGAACGCGCGCACCAGCTCCCCCGGCTCGGCCCGGAACGGACCCGGCTCGTCGTCCACCGCGGAGAGCAGCGTGAGGACGAGCAGCCCGCCGGGAGCGAGGGCGGCCGCCAGCGCGGGGTACAGCTCCGGCGCCCGGAATCGCTGGCAGACGACGACGTCGTAGCGGTCGTCTGCGGCCGGGAAACCGTGGTCGAGGTCGGCCCGCACCCAGCGGATCCGGGCGTCCGGAACGGTCCCGGCCGCCAGCGTCGCGCCGGCGGCGAGACCGGCCGGTGAGACGTCCACCGCGACGACGTCGAGCCCCCGCGCGGCCAGCCACACCGCGACCGACCCGCGGCCGCAGGCGACGTCCAGCGCGCGCCCCGCACCCGGCACCAGGTCCAGGTGCCCGCGGACCGCGTCCGGCGGCATCGGCACCCCGGGACCGGCGCTGCGGTGCCGGGCGTCCCACCGTTCCTGGTCGGCGAGCGCCACGCTCAGCCCGCGAGGGCGGTCACGACGGCGTCGGTCACCGCCTCCAGCGGCACGTCCTGCTGCTCCCCGCTGCCGAGGTCCTTGAGACCGACGGTGCCGGCCTCGATGTCGCGCTCGCCCAGCACCAGCGCGAACCGGGCCCCCGAGCGGTCGGCGGACTTCATGGCGCCCTTGAGCCCGCGCCCGCCGTAGGACAGGTCCACCCGGATCCCGCGCGCCCGCAGCGCCGCGGCCACAGCGACCAGCCGGCGCTTCGCCGCGTCCCCGAGCGGCACCCCGAAGACCTCCGCGCGCGCCGTCGACCAGGGCTGCACGCCCTCCGCGGCGCAGGCCAGCAGCGTGCGGTCGACGCCGATGCCGAACCCGACACCGGACAGCTCGGCGCCGCCGAGGGTCGCCATCAGCCCGTCGTAGCGGCCGCCGCCGCCGATCCCGGACTGCGCGCCGAGGCCGTCGTGCACGAACTCGAACGTGGTCTTCGTGTAGTAGTCCAGGCCGCGGACCATGCGCGGGTTGGCGGTGTGGGCGACGCCGAGGTCGTCCAGGTGCTCCAGCACCCGGGCGTGGTGCTCGGCGGCGGCGTCGGACAGGTGGTCCATCAGCAGCGGCGCGTCGGCCATCGCGGCCCGGACCTCGGGGCGCTTGTCGTCCAGCACCCGCAGCGGGTTGATCGCGGCCCGCGCCCGGGTTGCCTCGTCGAGGTCGAGCCCGGCCAGGAACTCCTGCAGCCGCTCCCGGTACGCGGGGCGGCACGCGGCGTCGCCGAGCGAGGTGAGCTCCAGCCGGTACCCGGTCAGCCCGAGCGCCCGGAACCCCTCGTCGGCGACGGCGATGACCTCGGCGTCGAGCGCCGGGTCGTCGATGCCGATCGCCTCCACCCCGACCTGCTGCAACTGCCGGTAGCGACCGGCCTGCGGCCGCTCGTAGCGGAAGAACGGCCCGGCGTAGCGCAGCTTCACCGGGAGCCCCTGGCGGTCGAGCGAGTGCTCGATCACCGACCGGACGACGCCGGCGGTCCCCTCGGGCCGCAGCGTCACCGAGCGGTCGCCGCGGTCGGCGAAGGTGTACATCTCCTTGGAGACGACGTCGGTCGACTCCCCCACGCCGCGCGCGTAGAGCCCGGTGTCCTCGAACACGGGCAGCTCGATGTGCCCGTAACCGGCGCGGTCGGCCGCCCCGAGCAGGGTGTCCCGGACATGGGTGAAGCCCGCCGAGTCGGTGGGCAGGTACTCGGGGATGCCCTTCGGCGCGGCGAACGGCTCGGGCCGGCGCGTCCGCACCCCCTGCTCGGCTGACGGCACAGCGGTCACTTCCACGTCCTCCTGGTACGACTGGCCCCACCCTAGAACCGCCGTCTCTCAGGTTTCCTCTCAGGTCGCCTCGCTACCCTCGCCCTCGGCGTACGAATGATCAAACAGGGAGTTGCGGAGCGTGGCGACGAACGAGCAGCGCCGGGACGCGGCGAAGCGGAAGCTCGCGGCCCAGGAGGTCAACCGGACCGAGCGGGCGGCGAAGCGGCGGCGGACGACGACGATCTCGGTGGTCGCCACCGTCGCCGTCGTCGCGATCGTCGCGGCCGGTCTCTGGGCCGTGACCAGCGCGTGGAGCGGCCCCGAGCCGGCTCCCGAGGCCGCGGCGCCCGCAGCGGCACCGGCCGCACCGGCCGCGCCGGGCACCGTGAACTGCAGCTACTCCCCCGGTGAGCCGGCGGCGAAGCCGGTGCAGGCCCCGCCGAACGGTCCGGTGTCGAACCAGGGCACCGTGCCGGTCACGCTGACCACCAGCGCGGGCCCGATCGACCTGACGCTGGACCGGGCGAAGGCCCCGTGCACGGTGGCGAGCTTCGAGAGCCTGGTCGCGCAGGACTACTTCACCGGCACCTCGTGCCACCGGCTCACCACCACGCCCGGCCTGCAGGTGCTGCAGTGCGGTGACCCGACCGGGCGGGGCTCCGGCGGTCCCGGCTACAGCTTCGCCGACGAGCTGAACCCGCCGCCGTCCTACGAGCGGGGGGTGCTCGCCATGGCGAACGCCGGACCGGACACCAACGGCAGCCAGTTCTTCATGATCTACGGCGACGCCCAGCTGCCGCCGAGCTACACCGCGTTCGGGACCATCGGCCAGGAGGGCCTGGCCACCGTCGACAAGGTCGCCGCGGGTGGCGAGTCGACCGGGTCCGGGGACGGCGCCCCGACCGTCCCCGTGGAGATCCAGGCGGCCGCGGCCGGGCAGTGACCCGGCCACGGGCGGTCCTCAGCGCGACACCGGCAGCTGCGCGAGCACCCGGTCCGGGTCCGCGACGCTGACCAGGATCTCGTGGTAGCCGAGCTGCGGGCGGTAGGTCTCACCGACCACCACCCGCAGCGCCGGCGTCCACCGCCGGACGCTGACGAACCGGTTGACCGGCGACCCGATCCCCCACCGGCCCAGCTTGACCACACCGGTCACTGCGAGCCCGGCCCGGCCGATCCCGGTCGCCGACGCCCGGGTCGGCCGGTCCACCCGCTCGACGGAACGGACCTCCGACAGCGGCACGACCAGCCGGGACCGCCCGCCACAGAACCACGACTCCACCCGGGACAGCACCACCGTGACGGCCGTGTCGTCGACGTGCACGCTTGCCATGTCGCCTCCCCTATACTGTTTCCAACACTGGGAACGGTACCAGAAGTGGAAACGGAGTACGAGTGTGGCATCCGAGATCTCCCTGGCCGACCTCCTGCACCAGCCGGTCCGGTGGCGGCTGGTGCAGGCCCTCATCGGGCGCTCGCTGACCACGACCCAGCTCGCCGAACAGCTGCCCGACGTCCCGACCACGACGCTGTACCGGCACGTCGGCGTGCTGGTGCGGGCCGGGGTCCTGCGGGTCACCGAGGAACGCCGGGTGCGCGGCGCGGTGGAGCGGACCTACGAGCTGGAGACCTCCGCGGCCGACGCCGACAACACCGCACCCGGCCCCGATCAGCTGCGGACGATGTTCACCGTCTACCTCGCCGGGCTGGCCGGCGACTTCGACCGCTACCTGGCCACCGGCGAGCCGGAGCCGCTGCGGGACCGGGTCGGGTTCCGGCAGGCCGCGCTCTGGCTCTCCGACGACGAGGTCGACCGGATGCAGGCCCGGCTGGTCGAGGCGCTGGAGCCGTTCCTCGGGCACACCGAGGAACCCGGGCGCACCCGCCGGATCCTGTCCACGGTGCTCATGCCGGACCGGTGAACGGGCTCAGGCGGCGCTGGTGACTCGGTAGACGTCGTAGACGCCCTCGATGTTGCGGACCGCCTGCAGCAGGTGCCCGAGGTGCTTCGGGTCCCCCATCTCGAAGGAGAACCGGGACACCGCGACCCGGTCGCGCGACGTCGTCGTCGACGCGGAGAGGATGTTGACCTTCTCGTCGGCCAGCACCTTCGTCACGTCGGAGAGCAGCCGGTGCCGGTCGAGCGCCTCGACCTGGATCGCGACCAGGAACACCGACTCCGGCGAGACCGACCACGCCACGTCGACCAGGCGTTCCTCGCGGGCGGTCAGGTCGTCGGCATTGGTGCAGTCGGTGCGGTGCACGCTCACCCCGCCGCCGCGCGTGACGAAGCCGAGGATCTCGTCACCGGGGACCGGGGTGCAGCAGCGGGCGAGCTTGACGTAGAGCTCGTCGATCTGCTGGCCGTCGGAGTCCTGGACCACGACCCCGGCGTTGCCGGCGGGCCTGCGGTGCCGGACCGTGGACGGCGTCGCCCGCTCGGCCAGCTCCTCCTCGGCCTCCTCCTCACCGCCGAACCAGGCCACCAGCCGCTGCACGACGTGCTGGGCGCTGGCGTGGTGCTCGCCGACGGCGGCGTAGAGCGCGGAGACGTCGCTGTAGTGCATCTCCCGGGCGAGCGCGGACATCGCCGAGCCGGAGATGAGCCGCTGCAGCGGCATCCCGGTCCGGCGCGCCTCCCGGGTGATCGCCTCCTTGCCCTCCTCGACGGCCTCCTCGCGGCGCTCCTTCGCGAACCACTGCTTGATCTTCGCCTTGGCCCGCGGGGACTTGGCGATGGCGAGCCAGTCCCGGCTGGGACCGGCCTCCTCGGCCTTGGAGGTGAAGATCTCGACGACGTCGCCCGAGGTCAGCTGGCGTTCCAGCGCGACGAGCTTGCCGTTGACCCGGGACCCGATGCACCGGTGACCGACCTCGGTGTGCACCGCGTAGGCCAGGTCGATCGGGGTGGAGCCGGTGGGCAGCGTGACGACGTCGCCCTTCGGGGTGAAGACGAAGATCTCCCGGGCCGCGAGGTCGAACCGCAGCGAGTCGAGGAACTCACCGGGGTCGGCGGCCTCCCGCTGCCAGTCGAGCAGCTGGCGCATCCACGCCATCTCCTCGACCTCGACCTCCTTGCTCTGCCCGTTCTTGATCTCCTTGTAGCGCCAGTGCGCGGCGATCCCGTACTCCGCGGTGCGGTGCATCGCGTGCGTGCGGATCTGCACCTCGAGCGGCTTGCCGTCCGGCCCGATGACGGTGGTGTGCAGCGACTGGTAGACCCCGAACCGGGGCTGGGCGATGTAGTCCTTGAACCGGCCGGGCATCGGCTGCCACAGCGCGTGCACCATGCCGATCGCCGCGTAGCAGTCGCGGACCTCCTCGACCAGTACCCGGACGCCGACCAGGTCGTGGATGTCGTCGAAGTCGCGGCCCTTGACGATCATCTTGCGGTAGATCGAGTAGTAGTGCTTCGGACGCCCCTCGACCTTCGCCGGGATCCGCGCCGAGTCCAGCTGCGAGGTCACCTCGTCGATGACCTGGCGCAGGTAGGTGTCCCGGGACGGCGCCCGGTCGGCGACCAGCCGGACGATCTCCTGGTACTTCTTCGGCTGCAGGATCGCGAAGGAGAGGTCCTCCAGCTCCAGCTTCACCGTGGCCATGCCGAGCCGGTGCGCGAGCGGGGCGAACACCTCCAGGGTCTCGTTCGCCTTCTTGACCTGCTTCTCCGGCCGCAGGAAGCGCATGGTGCGCATGTTGTGCAGCCGGTCGGACAGCTTGATGACCAGCACCCGGGGGTCACGGGCCATCGCGACGACCATCTTGCGGATCGTCTCGGCCTCGGCCGCGGTGCCGAACTCGACCTTGTCGAGCTTGGTGACGCCGTCGACCAGGTGCGCGACCTCGTCCCCGAAGTCGGCGCGCAGCCGCTCCATCGCGTAGTCGGTGTCCTCGACGGTGTCGTGCAGCAGGGCGGCGACCAGCGTCGTGGTGTCCATGCCCAGCTCGGCGAGGATGGTGGCCACGGCGAGCGGATGGGTGATGTAGGGATCGCCGGACTTGCGGGTCTGGCCCTCGTGCTGGGTCTCGGCGACGTCGTAGGCACGCTGCAGGAGCACCAGGTCGGCCTTGGGGTGCAGCGAACGGTGCACCGCGGCCAGCGGTTCCAGGACGGGGGTGACGATCGCGACCCGCTGCGGCGTCATCCGCCGGGCGATGCGGGCACGTACCCGCCGGGTGGCCGACGGCCTGGGCGGCTCGTCGTCCGCCGGCGTCAGCGGCCGTGTCGCGGGATGGGCGCTCGCCCGGTCGACCTCGGTCACCGCACCTCCTCGTCGTGCCCGGTCGCGGGAGTGATCCGTCCCGGAAGGATAGTCCCTAGCCGCGCAACAGGGCGTCCACCCGGAGGCCACCCAGTTTCGCCCGGCCGTTCAACGCCGGAAGCTCCATCAGCGCGCCGAATCCGACCAGGTCGGCACCGGCGTCGGTGAGCAGGGCGCAGGCCGCCGCGGCGGTGCCGCCGGTGGCCAGGACGTCGTCGACGACGTAGACCCGGGTGCCCGGCTCGACGACCCCGGCGGGCAGCTCCAGGGTGGCGCTGCCGTACTCCAGGTCGTAGCTGCGCGACGCGGCGACGGCGGGCAGCTTGCCCGCCTTGCGGACCGGCGCCGTCCCGACACCGGCGACCAGCGCGACCGGTGCCGCGAGCAGGAAGCCGCGGGCCTCCACCCCGACGACGAGCTCGGCGTCGCCGGCGTGGGCGGCCAGCTCCGTCGTGACGACGGCGAACGCCGCACCGTCGGCGAGCACCGGCGTGATGTCGCGGAACAGCACCCCCGGCTCGGGGTGGTCGGGCACCGACCGGACGAGCTCGGCGACCCGGGCCAGGTCGTCGGCCGAGTCCGGATCGACGCCGGTACCGACGAGGATGTCGGTCACCGCGCTCACCGGCCCCTCCGGCGGTTCTTCCCGGTCGGCCGCGCACCGGGGCGCGGGGCGGCCGGCGCCGAGCGCGAGCTGCTGCTCACGGCCGCGTACGTCGGCTCCGCGCGCTCCTCGGACTCGGCGACCGCCTCGCCGTTGCGTACCGCCGCCGAACGGGCGCGCCGGGCCGCGACCCGGTCCGCCTGGTCGCGGAACCGCTTGTCCCGCATCTTGATGTCGACCAGGACCGGGGTGGCGAGCAGCAGCGAGGAGATGACGCCGGAGATCATGCCGACGAGCTGGACCAGTGCGAGGTCGGCGAGCGTGCCGACCCCGAGCAGCCCGACCCCGATGACGAGCAGGCCCAGCACCGGCAGGATCGCGATCAGCGAGGTGTTCATCGACCGCATGAGCGTCTGGTTCAGCGCCAGGTTCGCGGCCTCGGGGTAGGTCCGTCTGGTCAGCTTCAGCAGGCCACGGGAGTTCTCCCGCACCTTGTCGAACACCACGACGGTGTCGTAGAGCGAGAACCCGAGGATCGTGAGCAGGCCGATCACGGTGGCCGGGGTGACCTCCAAGCCGATGATCGAGTAGACGCCCGCCGTCACGATGATGTCGTTGATCAGCGCGACCAGCGCCGCACCGGCCATCGCCCGCTCGAAGTACACCGCCAGGAACAGCGTGACCAGCACGATGAACACGGCGAGCGCGATGAACGCCTGGGTGGTGACCTCGCCGCCCCAGGTACCGGAGACCTGCGAGTCGCTGATCGCGCCCTGGCTGGGCACGCCGTCCCCGCCCAGCGGCTGCAGCTGGGTGAACAGGGCCTCCCGCAGCGGCACGAGCTGCTCGGAGGTCAGCGGCTCGGACTGCAGCACGATCGACGCCGCGTCACCGGTACCGACCGACTGCGCGACCTCGGGGTCGGTGCCGACGATGCCGCGGTAGACGTCCTCCACCTGCTGGACCGAGATCGGCCCGTTCGCACCGGTCGCCGGCATCTGGACCTGCGACCCGCCGGTGAAGTCGATTCCGAGGTTGAACCCACGCAGCACCAGCGACAGCAGGCACACCAGGATCAGCACGCCGAAGCCGACGTACCAGACCTTCTTGCGCCCGACGATGTCGACGTTCGCGGTGCCGGTGGTCAGCCGGGTCCAGCCCGACAGCCGCTCGGGGGCCGTCATGCTCCCGCCCCCTTCGAGGTCGAGGTGGTGGCACGCCGGCCGACGACCGGCTTGTCCCGGCGGTGCCGGGCTCCGATCCGGTCGACGGCGGCCAGGCCGGACAGCCCCGGGCGGCCGAGCGTCCGGGACCGCGAGATGAGCACGACCAGCGGGAACGTCACCAGGAAGACCACGACGAGGTCGAGCACGGTGGACATGCCGAGGGTGAACGCGAACCCGCGGACCTCGCCGACGGCGAGGATGTAGAGCACCGCCGCGGCGAGGAAGCTGACCGCGTCGGCGGTGAGGATCGTCCGCCGGGCCCGCTCCCAGGACCGCGGGACGGCGGACCGGAACGTCCGGCCGTCGCGCATCTCGTCCTTGAGCCGCTCGAAGAAGATGACGAACGAGTCGGCGGTGATGCCGATGGCGATGATGAACCCGGCGACCCCGGCCAGGTCCAGAGTGAACCCGATCCAGCGGCCGAGCAGGATCAGCACCGCGTAGACCACGATCCCGGACAGGGCCAGCGACAGGATCGTCAGCAGGCCGAGCAGCCGGTAGTAGAACAGGCAGTACAGGAAGACCAGCGCGAGGCCGACGGCCCCGGCGATCAGCCCGGCCTCCAGCGACGCGAGCCCGAGCGACGCCGAGACCGTCTGCGCGGTACCGGAGTCGAAGGCCAGCGGCAGCGAGCCGTAGCGCAGGGTCTGCGCGAGGTCCTGGGCGCGTTCCTGGTTGAACTGCCCGGAGACCTCGGTCGGCCCGAAGATCGGGCCGTTGACCCGCGGTGCGGAGACGACGTCGCCGTCGAGCACGAACGCGGTCTGCTTGCCGACGTTCGCCGTCGTGTACTGGCCCCACTGGTCCGCGGCGGGCTGCTTGAAGGTCAGGCTGACCACCCAGCCCGCCCCGTTCTGGGCCTGCTGGGCCTGGGCCGAGGCGATCTCGGTGCCCTCGATGAACGACGGGCCGAGCACGTACTTGTTCGCACCGCCGTCACCGCAGGTGACGAGCGGCCTCGCCGGGTCGTCGTAGCCCTGCAGCGGGTCCGGGGCGTTGCAGTCCAGCGCGAGGACCGCCTGCAGCTGGACGGCCTGGTCGTCGCTCTGGCGGGTCGCGCGCAACTGCTCGACCTCGGCCGCGACCCGGGGGTCGGTGGGTGCGGCGCCGCCGCCCGGCGGGGGCGCGGGGGCGGGTGGCGGGTCCTGCAGCGGGGCGGTGTGCGCCACCGGCGCGACCGTCCGCTCCTGCGCGGCCGGATCGCCCATGCCCTGTGGCTGTGGGGCGGGCTGCCCGGCGGGGGGTGCGGGTTCCCCGGCCGGCGCCGGTGCGGGCTGCTGGGCCGGCGCCTGACCCGGCTGCTGTCCCGCTGCCGGGGGCGCGCCGGGCGCGGTCCCCCCGGGCGGCTGCGGGGTCGCCGACGCCGGGACCTGCTGGACGACCTCGCGGAAGCGCAGCTGCGCGGTCTGGCCGAGCGAGCGGGCCTGCTCGCCCTCGTCGCCGGGCACGGTGATGACGATGTTGCTGCCGTCCAGCTGCACCTCGGCGCCGCTGACCCCGAGCCCGTTCACCCGCTGCTCGATGATCTCCTGCGCCTGGACCAGCTGGTCCCGCGGCGGCGGCTCACCGTCCGTGGTGCGGGCGGTCAGTGTGACGCGGGTGCCGCCCTGCAGGTCGATCCCGAGCTTCGGCGCCAGGTTCCCGCCGCCGGTGAACAGCACCAGCGCGTAGAGGACGACGACGATGCCCAGGAAGGCCGTCAGGTAGCGCCAGGGGCGCACACGCTGCTGCCCCGACGACGTTGCCACGTGGTGTTCTCCCGAATCCGACTCGCGCGACGGCCGCACCCCACCGGTGCGCCGCGACCGCCGGAACGGGCCCCGTGGCCCGCTCCCGGCGTGCTCAGTGAATGGTCGGCTTGTTCTCCGACTGTTCCGGCTGCTCGGCCTTCTCCGGCTCGACCTGCACCTCGGCGGTCTCGTCGGAGACGACCTTCTCCCGGATCGCGGCGCGCAGCCAGGTCGTGACCACGCCGTCGGCGATCTCGAGGTCGAGCGTGTCCTCGTACGAGGCGTCGACGACGGTGGCCCGCAGCCCGGAGGTGGTGACGACGACGTCGCCGTCCTCCAGCGCCTGCTGCATGGACTGGGTCTCCGCCATCTGCCTGCGCTGCTTGCGGCCGTTCAGGAACAGCGGGATGAACAGCAGCAGGATGAGGGCGAAGGGGAACAGGGAGAACAGGCTGGAACCGCCGGCCTCCTGCGCGAGGATCAGATCCATGGTGCGGGTACTCCGTCTCGTCTCGTAATCGTGAGTGTGCCAGCCGGGACCGGGGCCGGTGGGCGGCCCCCTCCCGGTGGTGGACCGCTCGTCGCGGCGCACCACGTCGAACGGCGGAACCCGGCGTCCGACCCGTGCCGGGACGATCCCGATGCCCGGATCGTCCCGGTGCGCCCACCGCAGTGGCTGCGGCTCCGCTCGGCACCCGGCTGCCGTCGCGCGACGTGCGGACGGTCCAGGATGCCTCGACGGACGGCGAACCGGTGCCCGTTCCGTTCGATCCGTCCGGATTCTCCCATGTCACCGATCGGACGCGTGCGCCTGCTCACCCCCATGCCGGGCGGCGGGCCGGCCCACGGGGTCAGAACAGCGGCTCGATGCGGTGGCCCGCCGGGGCGTCGGCCGGCGGCGTCAGCCCCAGGTGCGTCCACGCCAGCGGCGTGGCGACCCGGCCGCGCGGCGTGCGGGCCAGCATCCCGGCCCGCACCAGGTACGGCTCGCAGACCTCCTCGACGGTCCCCGGGTCCTCCCCCACGGCGACCGCGAGGGTGGAGACTCCGACCGGACCGCCGTGGAACGAGCGGACCAGCGCGCCGAGGACCGCACGGTCGAGGCGGTCGAGGCCCAGGTCGTCGACGTCGTAGACGGCGAGGGCGGCCCGCGCGACGTCCCGGTGGACCACGCCGTCCGCCCGGACCTCGGCGAAGTCGCGCACCCGCCGCAACAGCCGGTTCGCCACCCGGGGGGTGCCGCGGCAGCGCCCGGCGATCTCCTCCGCCCCGTCGGGACGCAGGTCGATGCCGAGGATCCCGGCGGCGCGGTGCAGCACCTGCTCCAGCTCGCCGTCCTCGTAGAACTCCATGTGCCCGGTGAAGCCGAACCGGTCACGCAGCGGGCCGGTCAGCGATCCGGCCCTGGTCGTGGCCCCGACCAGGGTGAACGGCGCGACGTCGAGCGGGATCGAGGTGGCACCCGGCCCCTTCCCGACGACGACGTCGACCCGGAAGTCCTCCATCGCCAGGTACAGCATCTCCTCGGCCGGGCGCGCGGTGCGGTGGATCTCGTCGATGAACAGCACGTCGCCGGGGACCAGGTTCGACAGCATCGCCGCGAGGTCGCCGGCCCGTTCCAGCGCGGGCCCCGAGGTGAGCCGGATCGAGGCGCCCAGCTCCTGCGCGACGATCATCGCGAGGCTGGTCTTACCGAGCCCGGGCGGACCGGAGAACAGGATGTGGTCCGGCGGGTCACCGCGCCGCCGGGCGCCCTCCAGGACCAGTTCGAGCTGTTCGCGCACCCGGGGCTGGCCCACGAAGTCGTGCAGCGAGCGCGGCCGCAGCGAGGCCTCGACGTCCGCCTCGCCGGGCAGTGCGACGGCCTCGATCTCGCGGACCCGGTCGAACGCCTCGGCGTAGGGGTCGCCCGTGTCGTCGGGGTCGCCGGCGGGACCGGTCACCGCGACCGGCCGAGCGAGGACAGCGCCGTGCGCAGCAGCACGCTCGCACCGGTGTCGGGCTGCTGGGCGAGCACCGCGTCCACCGCCTGCTCCCCCGCACGCTGCGGGAAGCCGAGCCCGAGCAACGCCTCGACGACCTGCTCGCGCACACCCAGGACCGCGGTCGGCGCCGCGGCGGGCGCACCGGTCGCGGCCGCCGGTGCGGTCACCTTGTCGCGCAGCTCGACGACCAGCCGCTCCGCGCTCTTCTTGCCGACCCCGGGGATCCGGGTCAGCACGGCGAGGTCCCCGTCGGCCAGCGCCCGGCGCAGGGTGTCCGGCTCCAGGACGGCGAGGGTGGCGAGCGCCAGCCGCGGCCCGATCCCGGAGACGGTCTGCAGCAGCAGGAACAGCTCGCGCTCCTCGGCGTCGGCGAAGCCGAACAGGGTCAGCGACTCCTCCCGCACCACGAGCGTGGTCGCGAGCCGGGCCTCCTCGCCGCGCCGCAGGGCGCCGAGCGTCGCCGGGGTGGCGTGCACCGCCAGGCCGACACCGCCGACCTCGACGACGGCGTGGTCGAGCTCGATCCCGAGCACCGGGCCCCGCACCGAGTGGATCACCGACCGGTCCCCTTCCTGCCTGCCGTCGTGCCGGGCGGGACGCTACCGGGCACCTCCGACGGTCCCCGCTCCGACGTACCCGGCCGCCCGGCCGCACCGGGCGTGCCCGCGGCGCCGGCGCGCCGGGCCCCGGGCCCCGCCGCGATCCCGTCGCCGGCGGCATCTCGGCGGACGCCGGCCCGTGTCCCCTCGCCCGCGGCGCTGCGCCCCGGGGCACCGGCCCGCGCCGCGCCGACGGTGGGCCGGCGCGCCCCGGGGGACCTGCCGATGGCCGGGGGCCGAGGTCCGTCGGGGCGGGCCGCCGCGGTCCACGCCCCGCCGGAGCGCTCGGCGGCGGCCCGGGCCGCCGCCCACTGCGCCGCGGCGGTGGGTGCGCCGCCGTCCTGCGCGGACCGGGCCTCGGCGAGCCGGGCCCGGTGCACCGCGGCGAGCTCGTCCGCCCTGGCCCGGGCCTGGGCCATCCGGTCGAGCATCGGCGAGCGCCAGCAGTGACAGACGGCCAGCGCGAGCGCGTCCGCGGCGTCGGCCGGCTTGGGCGGGGTGTCCAGGCCGAGCACCTTCGTGACCATCGTCGTGACCTGGGCCTTGCCCGCCCGGCCCTCGCCGGTCACGGCGGCCTTGACCTCGGACGGGGTGTGGAACGCGACCGGCAGCCCGGCACGCGCCGCGGCGAGCGCGACGACCCCGCTGGCCTGCGCGGTCCCCATCACCGTGCGCACGTTGTGCTGGCTGAAGACCCGCTCGACGGCGACGACGTCCGGCCGGTGCCGCGCGATCCAGCGCTCCACCTCCTCGGCGACGGTGAGCAGGCGCTGCTCCAGCGGTACGTCCGGGCCGCTGCGGACCACGCCGACGTCGACGAACGACACCGCCTGTCCCGCGCCGGCCTCGACGACCCCGATCCCGCACCGGGTCAGGCCGGGGTCCACCCCGAGCACCCGCACCGCGCCACCCCTCCCGCACGTCCGTTCGAACGCGCACGTTACCGGCCGCGCCCGCCGGACCCGCCCGTGGCGCGCCCGAGGGCATCGGTCCACCGGCCCCGGATCGCCGGTGCCGAGATGCACGTGAGCGGGGTCCGGGAGCGTGCCCGGCCCGCTGCGCTGCACCTCGGCGCGTCCGGCCGCGGCATCGGCGACCGGACACGGCCGCCGGCGGCGCACGACTCCCGCCCCGTGGCGTGCCGCGCCCCCGGCCCTCGTGCGGTTCCCTCCTCCGGCGTGCCGCACCCGTCTGGTGGGGCGCGGCACGCCGGAGGAGGACGCGCGAACCCGGCCGGGGCGCGTCGCCGGGATGATGACCGGGTCCGTGCCGTGCGCGCGGTCGAGGAGGTGGAGCGGCATGACCCGTGGGTCCGGGCCGCGCGGACCGGCTCCCACCGGGCACCCGGGCACCCGGCTGGTCGTGCTGCGCGGGAACTCCGGCGCCGGGAAGTCCTCGATCGCGCGTGAGGTCCGCCGACGTCACGGCCGCGGTCTCGCCCTCGTCGAGCAGGACTACCTGCGCCGCATCGTGCTCCGCGAACGCGACGTTCCCGGCGGGAACGCGGCGGGTCTCGTCGAGACGGTGACCCGCTTCGCCCTCGACGCCGGCCACCACGTGCTGTGCGAGGGCATCCTCGCCGCCGACCGCTACGGCGACATGCTGCACCGGCTCGTCCGCGACCACGCCGGGAGGACCACCGTGCACTACCTGGAAGTGCCGCTCGCCGAGACCCTCCGCCGGCACGCCGGGCGCCCGCAGGCCGGGGAGTTCACCGCCGACGACGTCCGTGGCTGGTACCGCCCGCACGACCTGCTCGGCGTCGAGGGCGAGCAGGTCATCGACGGGCGGGCGGGCCTCGACGACGTCGTCCGCCGGATCCTCGCGGAGCTGGGCTCCGGGTAGCCGGGTCGCTACCCGGCCGGGCCGCGCCGGGATGGCAGGGTGCGCGGGTGACGTCCTTCCTCCGCTGGTTCGCGCTCGTCTGGGCGGCGCTGTTGCTGCTCGTGCTGCTGGGCGCGTTCCGTCCGGAGATCCCGGTCGCGGGGTTCGCCGGGTCGTTCGTCACCGGCTGGTACCCGCTGCACGCGACCATCGCCGCCGTCGCCGGGATCCTGATCGGGCTCGCGGCGCGCCGGGCCGGTGCGCGGGTGGTCGGCTGGGTCGCCGCGACGGTCGGGCTGGCCGCGACGATCGGCATGGTCGCGGTGCTCGCGGCCCAGGGGCGCACCGCCGCGGCCGAGGGCGTCGGGCTGGACTGGACGGCGGCGCTGACCACCGTCGGGCAGCCCGACGGTGCACCGGACCGGTCGGTCGAGTACGCCCCGGGCCGGGGCATGGACCTCTACCTGCCGGCCGGGCCGGGCCCGCACCCCACGATGGTGTGGGTGCACGGCGGCAGCTGGACCAGCGGCGACCGGGAGGACCGCACGGCGATGCACCGCTGGCTCGCCGACCGCGGCTGGGCGGTCGCCGCGATCGACTACCGGCTGCCGCCCCCGGAGCCGATCGGCCGTGACCAGCAACGCGACGTGGCCTGCGCGGTCGACGCCGTCCGGGCCGGGATCGCCGGGGAGCTCGATCCGGCACGGCTGGTGCTCGGCGGGCAGTCCGCGGGCGCCACGCTCGCGCTCAGCTCGGCGTCCGGGCTGCTCGACGGCACGCTGGCCTGCTCCGAGGCCCCCGCGGCGTTCGGCGGGACCGGTCCGGCGGACGCCGCACCACCGGCACCGGGACCCCCGCCGGCGGCCGTCCTGGCGTTCTACCCGGCCGTCGATCTCACGCTGATCGACCCGGAGCTGCAGCAGACCCTGTTCGGCGGCCCGGCGGAGCAGGCACCGGGTCTGGTGCGCCTGCTCTCCCCCGCCGAGCAGGTCCGGCCCGGCCTGCCGCCGACCCTGCTCCTGCTCGGCTCCGCCGACCACTACGTGCTCCCGGACGAGGTGACCGCCTACGACCGCGCGCTGCGCGACGCCGGGGTGCCGGGACGGCTGCTGACCGTGCCGTACGCCGACCACGTCTTCGACCGGCCCTTCGGCAGCCCGGGCGCCCAGCTCGGCCGCGAGGCGGCACTGCGCTTCCTGGAGGACCCGGGCGGCCGGTGAGCGGTGCCCCGCCGGAGGGCTAGTGGGCCGCGGAGTCCCAGCTGCGGCCGTAGCCGACCGAGACCTCCAGCGGCACCGACAGCTCGGCCGCGGCCGCCATCTCCCGGCGGACCAGGGCCTCCAGCGGCTCCCGCTCGCCCTCGGCGACCTCGAGCACCAGCTCGTCGTGCACCTGGAGCAGGACCCGGCTGTGCAGGTTCTCGGTCTGCAGCGCCCGGTGCACCCCCAGCATGGCGACCTTGATGATGTCCGCCGCGCTGCCCTGGATCGGTGCGTTCAGCGCCATCCGCTCGGCCATCTCGCGCCGCTGCCGGTTGTCGCTGGTCAGGTCGGGCAGGTAGCGGCGGCGGCCGAGGATGGTGGCGGTGTAGCCGTCCTTGCGGGCCTGGTCGACGACGCCCGCGAGGTAGTCGCGCACCCCGCCGAAACCGGCGAAGTAGTCGTCCATGAGGCCCTTGGCCTCCTCGGTGGAGATCCGCAGCTGCCCGGACAGGCCGTACGCCGACAGGCCGTAGGCCAGGCCGTAGTTCATCGCCTTGATCTTGGCGCGCTGCTCGACCGACACCGCGGCCGCGTCGACACCGAACACCCGGGCCGCGGTCTCGGCGTGGAAGTCGTGCTGGGAACGGAACGCCTCGATCAGCGCTGCGTCCTCGGACAGGTGCGCCATGATCCGCATCTCGATCTGGCTGTAGTCCGCGGTCATCAGCTCGGTGTAGGGCGCACCGCCGGGACCGGAGCCGACGACGAACGTGTCCCGGATCCGGCGGCCCGCCGCGGTCCGGATCGGCACGTTCTGCAGGTTCGGGTCGGTCGAGGACAACCGCCCCGTCGCCGCGATCGTCTGCGAGTAGGTGGTGTGGATCCGGCCGTCCTCGGCGACGGACTTCATCAGCCCGTCGACGGTGACCTTCAGCCGGGTCGCGTCCCGGTGCTGCAGGAGGAACTGCAGGAACTCGTGACCGGTCTGCTCGTAGAGGCTCTGCAGCGCGTCCGCGTCGGTGGTGTAGCCGGTCTTGGTCCGCTTGGTCTTCGGCATCTCCAGCTCGTCGAACAGCACGACCTGCAGCTGCTTCGGCGAGCCGAGGTTGATCTCCTTGCCGATCACCCGGTAGGCGTTCTGCGCGGCGTCGCGGACCTGCCCGCCGAAGTCGGACTCCAGGTCCGAGAGCGCCTCGGAGTCGACCGCGATCCCGGCCGCCTCGCAGTCGGCCAGCACGAACGCCAGCGGCAGCTCGACCCCCGACAGCAGCTCGGTGCCGCCGCGCTCGGCGAGCTCGGTGTCGAGCGCGTCCGCCAGTTCGGCGATGGCCGACGCGGCGAGCATCTCCTTCTCCGCGGCCTGGGCGTCGGCCTCGTCGACCCCGCCGAGCAGCGACAGCTGACCGTCCGCGGGCTCCTCGGTCCGCAGCTCCCGGCGCAGGTACCGCAACGCGAGATCGGCCAGGTCGAAGGTCCGCTGCCCGGGCCGGGCCAGGTACGCCGCGAGCGCGGTGTCACTGGTCAGCCCGGCCAGGCTCCAGCCGCGCGAGCGCAGCGCGTGCAGCACCGCCTTCACGTCGTGCGCGGCCTTCGGCACCGAGGGGTCGGCCAGCCAGTCGCCCAGCGCCTGCTCGTCGTCCGGGGTCAGTCCGGCCAGCGCCAGGTACCCGGCCTTCGGGACGCCGGCCGTCGCGCCGGCCGCCCGCTGCTCCACGGTCGGCTCGCCGACGGCGAGCGCGATGCCCGCGACGTCGCGCCCCGCCACCGGGCCGGTGACACCGGCGAAACCGAGGGCGATCCGCCGGCCGTCGCGGGCGTTGGCCGCCAGCCAGGCCCGCGCCGCACCCGGCTCGACGATCTCCGCGGAGATCTCGAACCCGGACTCGGCCTCCGGCTCGGCGGAGGACAGGGTGGCGAACAGGCGCTCGCGCAGCACCCGGAACTCCAGCTCGTCGAACAGCCGGTGCACCGCGTCGCGGTCCCACGGCCGCAGTTCGAGCTGCTCCGGCTCGGAGCCGAGGTCGACGTCGCGCACCAGCTCGGTGAGCTGCCGGTTCAGCAGGACGTTCGCCAGGTTCGCCCGCAGGTTGTCACCCGCCTTGCCCTTCACCTCGTCGACCCGGTCGGTCAGCTCGGCGAGCGAGCCGAACTCGCGCACCCACTTGGCCGCGGTCTTCTCCCCCACCCCGGGGATCGAGGGCAGGTTGTCCGACGGGTCCCCGCGCAGCGCCGCGAAGTCGGGGTACTGGGTCGGGGTGAGGCCGTAGCGCTTGTCGACCTCCGCCGGGTCGATCCGGCCGAGGTCGGACACCCCGCGCTTCGGGTACAGCACCGTGACGTCGTCGGTCACCAGCTGGAACGCGTCCCGGTCACCGGTGGTGATGAGCACCCCGAAACCCCGCTGCTCGGCCTGCGTGGCCAGGGTGGCGATGAGGTCGTCCGCCTCGTAGCCCTCGACCGCGAACACCGGGATGTTCAGCGCGGCCAGTACCTCCTTGATGAGGTCGATCTGGCCGCGGAAGTCGTCCGGCGTGGCCGAGCGGTTCGCCTTGTACTCGGTGTACCGCTCGGACCGGAACGTCGTGCGGGAGACGTCGAACGCCACCGCCAGGTGGGTCGGCTCCTCGTCGCGCAGCAGGTTGATCAGCATCGAGGTGAAGCCGTAGACCGCGTTGGTGGTCTGACCGGTGCCGGTGCGGAAGTTCTCCGCGGGCAGCGCGAAGAACGCCCGGTAGGCCAGCGAATGGCCGTCGAGCAGCAGCAGGCGGGGACGGGTCGCGGCGCCGGCGCTCTCGGGGCCCGGCGCTGCGCCCTTCGCTGTGGTTCGGGTGGCGGGGCTCATCGGCGGCGAGTGTAGAACCGACCCCCGACAACGAACGCGGCCGCGCCCGTGGAGGGACGCGGCCGCGCAGGGTGTAGGAAGGACGGTCAGTCGACCTCGGCCATGACCTCGTCGGACACGTCGAAGTTGGCGTACACGTTCTGCACCTCGTCGGAGTCCTCCAGCGCCTCGATCAGCCGGAAGACCTTGCGGGCACCGTCGACGTCCAGCTCCACCTGCATGGAGGGGATGAACGTCGCCTCCGCGGAGTCGTAGTCGATCCCGCCGTCCTGCAGCGCGGTGCGCACCGCGACGACGTCGGTCGCCTCGGACACGACCTCCCAGTTCTCGCCGAGGTCGTTGACCTCCTCCGCGCCCGCGTCGAGCACGGCCATCAGCACGTCGTCCTCGGACAGCTCGCCCTTGGGCAGCACGACGACGCCCTTGCGGGAGAACAGGTAGGCCACCGAGCCCGGGTCGGCCATGGTGCCGCCGTTGCGGGTCATGGCGGTACGGACCTCGGTCGCGGCGCGGTTGCGGTTGTCGGTCAGGCACTCGACGAGCACCGCGACGCCGTTCGGCCCGTACCCCTCGTAGGTGATCGACTGGTAGTCGGCACCACCGGCGTCGGCACCGGAACCACGCTTGACCGCGCGGTCGATGTTGTCGTTCGGGACCGAGCTCTTCTTCGCCTTCTGGATGGCGTCGTAGAGCGTCGGGTTGCCCTCGGGGTCACCGCCGCCGGTGCGCGCCGCGACCTCGATGTTCTTGATCAGCTTGGCGAACATCTTGCCGCGGCGGGCGTCGATCACGGCCTTCTTGTGCTTGGTCGTCGCCCACTTGGAGTGGCCGCTCATCGGCTCGTCTGCCCACCTCTCGTGCTCGGGCCGGCGCCGGCACGGGCCGCGCGGCCGGGGCAGGCCGACGTGTCCCGCGGCCGGGTTCCGACCGGGTGACCCCGACCTGCGGGAACCATTGGATGCTACCGGCGGGTGCCCGGTCGTCACGCGCACGGGTACGACGGGCACCGCCGCGCGGCGCCCGGGGGCGGCCCGGCGCTACGGTGGCGGCCGGAGGACCACGAGGGGAGCGGGCGCGTGCTCGGAGCTGTGGCAGGCAAGGCGGTCGGGCTGGTCGTGAGCGGCCTGGCCGGCGCGGTCGCGTACGACGGCGTCAAGAAGGTCGTGCGCTCCGGCGCGGTCCGCGAGGCGGCCGTCTCCGCCACCGCGTGGGGGCTGCGCGGTGCCCGCGCCGCCGAGACCGGCGCCGAACGCGCCCGGCTGGCCGGTGCGGACATCGTCAGCGAGGCCCGGGAGCGGATCGGCGAGCAGGCCCCGCCCCCCGGCTCCGGCCAGGGACACGGCCACGAGCACTGATCCCGAGACCAGTACCGACGGGAGCCGGCGAGCGCGGATGGGCAACGGATGAGCAGCCCCGACACCGGGGTGCACGCGGTCAGTGACGCGGCGGGCCGGGTCCGGTTCGCGGTGCCGGAGCTGCGCGGCCGGGCCGCGCTGGCGGTCGCCGTCGAGGACGCCGTCGACCACGTCACCGGCGTCCGCCAGGTGCACGCCTACCCGCGGACCGGCAACGTCGTGGTCTGGTACCGGACCGGCTGCGACCGGACCGAGCTCGTCGAGGCGATCGGCAAGGGGCTCGGCGCCGACCCGGGCGCGACCGCGGCCCGCACCCCCCGTTCCGCCGACACCCACACCGGGGAACTGACCCGGCTCATCGTCGGCGGCATCGCACTCGCCGCGCTCGGTGTCCGCCGCTACGGGCTGCGCCGGCCGCCGGTGCTCGGCACGGCCGGCCGTACCGCCGCCACCGGCGTCACGATCTTCACCGGCTACCCGTTCCTGCGCGGTGCGCTGCGCGCGCTGACCGGCGGCCGCGGTGCGGGCACCGACGCGCTCGTCTCGGCGGCGACGCTCGCCAGCCTGGTGCTGCGGGAGAACGTCGTCGCGCTGACCGTGCTGTGGCTGCTCAACATCGGCGAGTACCTGCAGGACCTCACGTTGCGCCGGTCCCGGCGGGCGATCTCGGAGCTGCTCACCGGTGCCACCACCCGCACCTGGACCCGGGTGGTCTCCCCGGACGGCACCGCCACCGAGTTCGAGGTCGACATCGCCGACCTGGCACTGGGCGACGAGGTCGTGCTGCACGAGCGGATCGTGCTGCCGGTCGACGGCGAGGTCGTCGAGGGCGACGGTGTCGTCGACCAGGCCGCGATCACCGGCGAGCAGCTGCCGGTCGCCGTCGGGCCGGGTACCGCCCTGCACGCCGGGTCGGTGCTGCTGCGCGGCCGGCTCGTGGTGCGGGCCACCGCGGTCGGCGCCGACACCGCGATCGGGCGGATCATCGACCGGGTCGAGCAGGCCCAGGACGACCGGGCCCCGATCCAGACGGTCGGCGAGAACTTCTCCCGCCGGTTCGTGCCGGCGTCGTTCCTGCTGGCCGGGCTCACCCTCGTCGCGACCCGGGACCTGCGCCGGGCGATGACGATGCTGCTCGTCGCCTGCCCGTGCGCGGTCGGGCTCTCCACCCCGACCGCGATCAGCGCCGCGATCGGCAACGGCGCCCGGCGCGGGATCCTGGTCAAGGGCGGTGCGCACCTGGAGGCCGCCGGCCGGGTCGACGCGGTCGTGTTCGACAAGACCGGCACCCTCACCCAGGGCCGCCCGGTGGTCACGAACGTCATCTCCTTCCACGACGACTGGACCCCCGAGCAGGTGCTGGCCTACTCGGCGTCCTCGGAGATCCACTCCCGGCACCCGCTGGCCCAGGCCGTCATCCGGTCCACCGAGGAGCGCCGGATCGAGATCCCCCCGCACGAGGAGTGCGAGGTACTGCTCGGACAGGGCATGCGGGTGCAGGCCGACGGGCGGGTGCTGCTCATCGGGTCCCGGGAGCTGCTCCGCGCCCAGGGCGTCGCGGTGAACCGGCGGGCCGCCGACTGGGTGCGCCGGTTGCAGCGCGCCAGCGAGACCCCGCTGCTGCTCGCCGTCGACGGTGCCCTGGTCGGCCTGGTCTCACTGCGCGACACCGTCCGGCCGGAGGCCCGCGAGGTGCTCGACCGGCTGCGTGCCGACGGCGTCACGCGGATCGTCATGCTCACCGGGGACCACCCGCGCACGGCCGAGGCCGTCGCCGCGGAGCTGGGCATCGAGGAGTTCCGGGCCGAGGTCATGCCCGAGCAGAAGCAGGACGCGGTCCGTGCCCTGCAGGCCGAGGGCCACACCGTCGCGATGATCGGGGACGGGACGAACGACGCCCCCGCGCTCGCGCTGGCCGACATCGGCATCGCGATGGGGGTGGCCGGGACCGACGTCGCGGTGGAGACCGCCGACGTCGCGCTGGCCGCCGACGACCTGAACGCCCTGCTCGACCTGCGTGACCTGGGCCGCCGGTCGATCACCCTGATCCGGCAGAACTACGGGATGTCGATCGCGGTGAACGCCGCGGGCCTGGTCGTGTCCGCCGGTGGTGCGCTGTCCCCGGTGGTCGCGGCGATCCTGCACAACGCGTCGAGCGTCGCCGTCGTCGCGAACAGCTCCCGGCTGATCCGCTACCGGATCCCCGCCGGGACCCGCTGAGGACCGCGGAAGAACCGCCGCGCCGCCGGGTGGAACAGCAGGACCAGCGCGGCGAGGACCTCGGCGACGTGCAGCGCACGCAGTGCCGCCGCGAGCAGTTCAGGGCCGGACGCGGCGACGAGGAACTCCGCGGCCGACGCCCCCGCGAGCAGCGCCCGGAACGGTTCGACGACCAGCGACAGCGTCCCGAACACCCCGAGCACGACGACGACGGTCCAGCGGATCGCGTCCCGGCCGGTGTGCAGCTGCAGCACCAGCACCGCGAGCACGAGGTAGATCCCGGCCCGCACGGCCAGCTCCGGCCCGGTCGGCGGGACCGGACCGGCGAGGTGGACGAGCGCCTCGGCGACCCCGGCGAGGATCGCGCCCAGCCACAGCACGACGCTCTGCCGCACCGCGGCGGGCGGGCCGGCCGGATCGACGGGTCGCTCCGCGACGGTGGCGCTCATGACGGACCTCCTGGACGACGGTCCGTCCAGCCTCGTCGCCCCGGGCGCCGGGCCCCAGACGGCGGGCCCCCGCGAGCGGGGTCGGGACACCCCCACCCCCGGCGCGTCAGACGGGGGCGGTGACCTCGTCCAGTACGCGCCGGAAGTCGGTGGCCCGCGAGTCCACGGGGAACCGGTCCTCCAGGGCCGTGGCCAGCTCCGTACCGACCATGCGCAGCGACGGCGCGGACCGGCGGGCGCCGTCGAGCGCGTTCGTCCCGTGGACGAGCGCGGCGTCGAGATCGTCGCGGCGGGCCGCGACGACCGCGAGGGTGATCTCGGCCTCCGCCGCCCGCATCGGGGACGGGGCGCACCCGTCCGGGCCGCTCCGCCGCAGCACCTCCGTGGCCAGCAGCCCGGCGAGCGCGTCGTCGCCGATCAGCCGGTGGCAGTCCATCGCGTAGAAGTCGTACTTCTGCGGGTCGACGACGAAGTGGTGATCCGGACGATCCGGCGCCGGGAGCGCGTCGAGCAGGGATCGGCCCTGCTCCAGCGCGGTGTGGACGTTGCGGCGGTCGCCGATCCGGGCCCACGCCTTGGCCTCCTGGGCGTGCAGCTGGACCGCGACCGAGCGGCCCGGTGCGGCGTCCTGCCCGGCGTGCGCCGCGTCGATGACCTCGCGGTGCCGCCCGCCGGTCAGCGCGAACCAGGCCCTCATCTCGTGCGCCCAGCCCGTGACCTGCGGGTTGCCGGCCTCCGTACCGAGTGCCAGCGCGGCGCGCCGGGTGGCCTCCGCCGGCCCGGCCCGGCCCGCGTCGTACTCCAGGCAACCGGCGAGCAGGGTGAGCTGCCCGGCCGCGTCGAGCAGGTCACGGTGCTCGGCGAACGTGGTCCGCCGCTCCAGCAGGCCGGCCACCCGCGACAGCCACCGGCGGGTCTCCGACAGCAGGTCGAGCGGGTCCCGGCGGGCGTAGCCGCAGCAGAACTGCTCGACGGTGAACGCCAGCGCGTCCAGGGTGGCGGTGTCGAGTGCGGACCGCCGTAGCCGCTCGACGAGTTCGTCGGTCCCCATACCGCTGCGGGCGAGCAGGAGATCCTCGGTGTTCCGCTCCGGCGGCCGCGGGCGTTCCTCGGGGAACAACGACTCGACGACGGTGCCGAGCGCCGCGGCGATCAACGGGCGGTAGAACTCGTCCGGGCGGTTGCGGCCGCGCTCCCACCGCTTCCACTGATCGGTCAGGCCGTCCGGCAGCGGGGAGCCGGCGTGCGTCCGCAGCGCCCGGACGGCGTCGCCCTGCGACCAGCCCCTGGCGTCCCGTGCGCGGCGCAGGCGGGACGCCCACTCCGGACGTTCACGCTGATCGTCGGGCACGCGCCGACGCTACCGCGCGCGGGGCGTCCGCCGGAGCCGATCGCTGCCGCTGCGGTGGGGGCACCGCTGCCCCGCGCCGTCTGCCCCCGGTTGTCCACAGCGCGACCGGTGACCCCACGCTGCCCCCTGCCCGCCGGAGCGCCGGTCCGTGACGGTCTTCCGCATGCCCGTCGCACCGCTCTGCCGACACTGCCGCCGCCCGATCTACCTGCTTCCCCGGGAGGAGCGGCAGGACGGCCGGGTGTGGGCACACCACGGAGACGGACTGATCTCCTGTGGCCGAGGCACACCGCCGTACGCCCAGCCCGGTCCGCCGCGGCTCCTCCCCCGGGCCGCGCGGCAGGTGACCCCCGCGTTCCGAGGGCGTCCGCGCCGAGATGCACGCGAGCGGGCCCGGCGGCGCGCTCGACCCCCACGAGCTGCATCCCGGCGCAGCGGCCCGGGGGCGGCTCACGGCCCGCTCGCGCCGCCTCGGGCCAGGGCGCGTGGGCCCGGGGGTCAGGCCCCCCGCACCATGCGCACGAACAGGTCGTGCACCCGGCGGTCGCCGGTCAGCTCCGGGTGGAACGACGTCGCCAGCACCGGGCCCTGCCGGACCGCGACCGGGCGCCCGGCCGCGTCCCCCGCGCCGTTCACGTCCGGAACGGTGGCGAGCACCTCGACCGCGCCGCCGGTCTTCTCCACCCAGGGCGCGCGGATGAACACCGCATGCACCGGGTCGCCGGTCAGGCCGTCGAACTCCAGGTCGGTCTCGAACGAGTCGACCTGCCTGCCGAAGGCGTTCCGCCGGACGACGACGTCGAGCCCGCCGAGCTGGTGCTGGTCCGGGCGGCCGTCGAGGATCTCGTCGGCCAGCAGGATCATCCCGGCGCACGAGCCGTAGGCCGGGAGCCCGGCGCGGAGCCGCTCGCGCAGCGGGTCGAGCAGCTCGAAGGTGTCGAGCAGCTTGGACATGGTCGTGGACTCGCCACCGGGCAGCACGATGCCGTCGACGGCGGCGAGCTCGGACTGCCGGCGCACCGGCACCGCGGTCGCTCCGGCAGCGGTCAGGGCTGCGACGTGCTCGCGGACGTTGCCCTGCAGGGCGAGCACGCCGACGGTCGGGGAGGACACGACGCCAGGGTAACCACGGCCCGGCGGCCCCGGCCCGCCGACGAGGTCAACGCCACGGCCCCGCGACGACGTTGCGCGGGTCCCGTTTGACCCGGTACCCGCCGTCGACGACGGGCAACGGGTCCTCGGCCCGCATCTGCCACACCGCGAGCAGCCGCAGCAGCTCCTCGCGCGGACCGGCCGCGTCCGGGTCCGCCCACCGGTCCACCAGTTCCAGGGGATCGCCGGGCAGGTGGCACAACCGGAACTCCCCGGTCACGTCGGCCTGCAGCGACCAGTCGCCGCTGCGTACCCGGCGCCGCCGGCCGCTCTGGGTGACGGCGTTGAGCTCGTCCCACCGGGGCGCGGCGCCCGGCTCGTCGTAGATCAGACCGGGATGGTCGGTGCCGACGTCGTCCGGGCCGTAGGGCAGCCCGCCCATCCCCTGCTCGGTGTAGGCCGAGGCGAACTCGGCGACCGGGTACGGCTCGCCGGCCAGCATCGGCCGGAGGCTGCGGCCCTGCGTCCCCGGCGGCAGGTCCCGCCCCATGACCTCGCAGAACGTCGGCATGAGGTCGGCCAGCGAGACGTGGTCGCGGCGCGACCCGGTGCCGGGTGCGACCCCGTCGCCGTGTACGACCAGCGGGACGCGGGCCAGCACGTCCGGGATCTCGGCACCCTTGCGGACCAGGCCGTAGTCCCCGGCGAAGTCCCCGTGGTCGGAGGTGAGGACGACCAGCCGCTCGTGCCGGGTGTGCCGGGCGGCGAGGCCGTCGTGCAGGCGTCGCACCTCGTCGTCGATCAGCCGGAGCATCCCGGCGTAGTGCGACCGGGACGGGGCGATCGCCGCCTCGTAGTCGCCGACCGACCGCTCCCCGATCTCGCGCAGGTAGCGCCAGGCGAACGGCTTGTCCGCCAGCACCTCGGCCCCGGCGGTCACCGGTGGGAGGTCCCCCGGCGGGAACATCGAGGCGTACGGCTCGGGCACCTGGTACGGGTTGTGCGGCTCGGGGAAGGAGACGACCAGCAGCATCGGCCGGTCGTCGGCGACGGTCGTGGCCCACTGCAGCGCGTCGTCGACGATGCGGTGCGGCAGCTGCACCCGTACCGGGAACGGGGTGGAGCCGTCCGGGGTGCGGTGGCGCAGGCCGGCGAGCCAGGCGTCGAACTCGCGCTCCGCCGGGCCGGGCTCGCCGGTCGCCTGGCCGTCGTGGGTGTACTCGGCCCAGTGGTCGGTGTCGGCCGGGCCGAGCCAGGTGTGGTTCTTCCCGACCATCGCGGTCGTGTAGCCCGCGGCCCTGGCCTCGCCGAACAGGTCGGCACCGGTCACCGCGTGCTCCCGGGCCGCGTTCTGGGTGACCCGGTGCGCGGTCGGGTAGCGGCCGGTCCACAGGCTGGTGCGGGCCGGGGAGCACAGCGGCGAGGTCGTGTACGCCCGGTCGAACCAGGTGCCCTCGCGGGCCAGCTCGTCGGCGAACGGCGTCGTGTCGAGCGGGTGTCCCTCGCGCGCGCTGTGGTCGGCCCGCTGCTGGTCGGTGAGGACGACGACGATGTCGGGACGGGTGTCGGGCACCGTGCGGGCTCCTGTCGGGGGTCGGAGGTCGGTCTCAGTGGACGGCGGTCGCCGTGGCCGCAGCCGGCGAGGTGGTCCGCATCGCCGCACCGCAGGCCGCGCTGAGCAGCACCACCCCGACGATCCCGGTCGCCAGCCACCACGGCGAGCCGCCGGACGCCACGAGGATCGCGAACGCGACCGGCGGGGTGAGGCCACCGAAGATCGCGCTGACCTGGTAGACGAACGACAGCGCGGTGTAGCGGACCTCGGTCGGGAACACGTCGGCGAGGAAGACGCTCTGCACCGCGAACTGCGAGCAGTTGCAGAGCCGGAAGATCGAGATGCCGAGCACCATCAGCGGCAACGACGCCGTCGAGAGCAGCCCGAACATCGGGAACGTGGCCAGCGCCATCGACAGCACCCCGACGACGAAGGTCCGCTGCGCGCCGAAGCGGTCGCCGAGGGACCCGAGGTAGAGCATCACCGGCACGGCCAGGATGCTCGGGATGACGGTGCCGATCAGACCGATGCTGTCGCTCTGCCCCAGGTAGGTCACGATGTAGGTGGTCAGGACGGGCCCGGCGATGTTGCCGGTCACGGCGTCCGCCGAACGCGCGCCCAGGCCCAGCAGCAGCGGCCGCCAGTGGTCGCGGAGCACGGTCACCAGCGGCGCCCTCTGCACGCCGCCCTGCTTCGCGAGCGCGGTGAAGTCGTCGCTCTCGGTCAGCCGGCGCCGGGCCCACAGCGCGTAGACCAGCAGGATCCCGCTGAACAGGAACGGCAGCCGCCACACCCAGTCCCGGAACTGTTCGGGGGTGGACAGCGTGGTGCACAGCAGCACGAGCAGGGTCCCGAGGATCCCGCCGACCGGGTTGCCGATCTGCGGGATCGACCCGAAGAACCCGCGCCGGTCCCCCGGCACCGACTCGGTGGTGGCGAGCGCGGCGCCCGCGTACTCGCCGCCCAGCCCGATGCCCTGCAGGATCCGCATGACCAGCAGCAGCACCGGTGCGGCCGCGCCGATCGTCGCGTACCCGGGCAGCAGACCGATCGCGAACGTCGGGATGCCCATCAGCAGCATCGTGAGGACGAGCAGCTTCTTGCGCCCGACCCGGTCGCCGAAGTGCCCGAAGACCAGGCCGCCGATCGGGCGGGTCAGGAAGCCGACGGCGACGGTGGTCAGCGCCAGCAGCGAGCCGATCGCGATGCTCTCGGTCGGGAAGAAGACCTCGTCGAACACCAGCGCGGCGGTGACGCCGTAGAGCCCGAAGTCGAACCATTCGAAGGTCGAGCCGAGGAAGCTCGCCAGCACCGTGCGCCGGGCCGGCGCCTCCAGCCGGGTCCGTGACCGTGTCATGTCCGCTCCGTCCGCGCTGCGCCGCTGCAGCGGTTACCGTAACCGTTGAAACGTGACGCTACGCAACGGTCCGCGGAGCCGTCAATGCCTCCCGAGCGCCGGTCACGCCCCCGTCGACTCGCGATGGACCACGGTGTACCCGGTCCGCTCGGTCCGCCACGGGCCGGCGTACCCGCCGATCCGCCCGGCGAGCAGCGCGAGGGCGCGGCCGGCCATCGCGGACACGTCCGGCTCGACGGTGGTGATGCTCGGCGTGGCGTACCCGGCGAGCGAGCCGGTCCCGAACGCCACGACCCGCACCGCGTCCGGCACCGCCGTACCGGCCGTCCGCAGCGCGTGCAGCGCACCGTGGGCGAGGGGTTCCTCGAGTGCGAGCAGGCCGTCGAACCGGACCCCGGCGGCGAGCAGCGCGGCGACGGCGGCCCGGCCGTCGCCGGCCTGCCGGGCACCGTCGCCCACGACCAGCTCGGGCACGACGGGCAGTCCGCCGGACACCAGCGCACGGCGGTACCCGCGGCTGCGCAGGCCCGCCGCACCGGCGTCGGTGCCCGCACCCCGCGCGCCCGCGCTCTCCCCCGACGATCCGCCCAGCAGCACGATCCGGGTGCAGCCGCGGTCGAGCAGCGCCCGGGTCGCGGTCTCCCCGGCCTGTTCGTCGGCCGAGTGGATCCGGTCGAACGGACCGTCGACGCGCCGCGGGCCCATCGCCACGGCCGGGGTCACGGGCACCGTCGCGGCCAGCTCGCGGCCGGTCACCGCGTGCGGGACCAGCAGCACGCCGTCGGCGATCCGGGTGTCCCCGTCCACGGCCGCGCGTTCCCGGACCGGGTCCCCGTCCGTCGGCTCCAGGACGACGCTCAGGCCCATCCCCCGGGCGGCGTCGAACACCGCCGCGGCCAGCGGCGCGCAGTAGCCGTAGCCGAGCCGGGGCAGCGCCAGGCAGATCATGCCGGTCCGGGCCGCGTTGAGCCCGCGGGCGACCGGGTCCGGCCGGTACCCCAGCTCGGCCGCGGCGGCCAGCACCCGCTCGCGGGTCCGGTCGCGCACCTGGCCGGTGCCGTTGAGCGCCTCGGACACCGTCTTCA
Organism: Pseudonocardia sp. HH130630-07; assembly: GCF_001698125.1. NCBI lineage: Bacteria > Bacillati > Actinomycetota > Actinomycetes > Pseudonocardiales > Pseudonocardiaceae > Pseudonocardia > Pseudonocardia sp. HH130630-07. Next base: position 6,057,844 of record NZ_CP013854.1, read on the forward strand.
CCGAGACGCCGACGGCCGCCGCCACGTCCCGCATCCGGATCCGGCCGGGCCCGGCCACCGGCTCAGGCCCCCGGGGCACGTGAGGACTCCCGCACGACGAGCCGGAAACCGACGGTCTCCCGCAGGACTGCGCGTCCGGCGGCACCCGGTGGTCCGGCCAGGCCCCCGGCGATCAGGGCGACGCTGCGCCCGGCGATCTCCTGCTGGCCCGGGTCCACCGAGCTGAGCGTCGGGTTGCTGTGCGCGGACTCCGGCACGTCGCCGAAGCCGACCACGGCCACGTCATCCGGGACCGTGCGCCCGGCGTCGCGCAGCCCCCGCAGGACGCCGAGCCCGAGCGCGTCGCCGAGTGCGAACACCGCATCGGTCTCGGGGGCGCGGTCCAGCAGGGTGCGGACCGCGCGGGCACCCGAGGACGGCGTGACCGCGCCGGCGCCGACCACCCGGCGCGGGTCGACGGTCAGGCCCGCCGCGTGCAGGGCGGCGACGTAGCCGCGGTAGCGCTCGTCCTGCTCGGTCGGCCGCCCGGCGTCACCGGGCACGACCGCGGCGATCGCCCGCCGTCCACCGTCGTACAGGTGCTCGACCACGGCGCGGGCCGCACCCGCGGCGTCGGTGTCCACGGTGTCCACCCCGGCGGGCCGGAACGAGGTCGCCGCCACGAGCACCGGTACCGGCCCGGACAGCGCCGGTACGTCGTCGTGCCCGAGCGAGACCGCGGCCAGGACGATGCCGTCGACGTGGCGGAAGTACGGGTCCCTGGCGACGGAGCGCTCCCGGTCGGCGTCGCCGCCGGTCTGGGCGACCAGCAGCGACATCCCGTGCCGGTGCGCCGCCGCCAGCATCGAGTCGGTGAACTCGCGGAAGTACGGCACGGTCAGGCCGGGCAGGGCCAGCCCGACGGTGTGCGAGCGACCGGACCGCAACCGGCGCGCGGCCAGGTTCGGGCGGTAGCCGAGCTCGGCGATCACCTGCTCGACCCGGGCCCGGGTCTCCGGCCGGACCGGGACGCCCGAGTTGACCACGTTCGACACGGTGCGGGCGGACACCCCGGCCCGCTCCGCGACCTCCCGCAGGGTCGGACGCCCGCGGGCGGCCACCGCTCAGCCCGCCTCGACCTGGCCCTTGCGGGCCTGCTTCGTGGCGGTGGCCCGCAGCGCGTCGGCCACGGCCGGGGCCACGCTCTGGTCGAACACGCTCGGGACGATGAACGACGGGTTCGGCTCGGCCACCACGTTCGCGATCGCCTCGGCCGCGGCCAGCAGCATCTCGTCGGTGATGTCGTGCGCCTGCGCGTCGAGCAGCCCGCGGAACACGCCGGGGAAGGCCAGCACGTTGTTAATCTGGTTCGGGTAGTCCGACCGGCCGGTGGCGACGACCGCCGCGTGCTGCATCGCGACCGAGGGGTCGACCTCCGGGTCCGGGTTGGCCAGCGCGAACACGATCGCGTCGCTGTTCATCGTCGCCAGCTCGGCGGCACCGAACAGGTTCGGCGCACTCACCCCGACGAACACGTCCGCGCCGACCAGCGCGTCGGCGAGCGAGCCGCGCTTGCCCTCCTTGTTGGTCTGCGCGGCGATCGAACGGAGGTTGTCGTCGAGGCCCTCGCGGCCCGGGTGGACGATGCCCTCGACGTCGACGGCGACGACGTCGGCGGTCTCCTCCGAGCCGAGCAGCCGGATGATCGCCGACCCGGCGGCGCCGACGCCGCAGACGACCACGCGGACATCGGAGAACTTCTTGCCGACCACCCGCAGCGCGTTGCGCAGCGCGGCGAGCACGACGACCGCGGTGCCGTGCTGGTCGTCGTGGAAGACCGGGATGTCGAGCAGCTCGCGCAGCCGGCGCTCGATCTCGAAGCAGCGCGGCGCGGCGATGTCCTCGAGGTTGATGCCGCCGTAGCCGGGGGCGATGAGCTGGACGGTGCGGATGATCTCCTCGGTGTCCTGGGTGTCCAGGCAGACCGGCCAGGCGTCGACACCGGCGAACTGCTTGAACAGCGCCGCCTTGCCCTCCATCACCGGCATCGCGGCGGCGGCACCGATGTTGCCGAGCCCGAGCACGGCCGAGCCGTCGGTGACGACGGCGACGGTGTTGCGCTTGATCGTCAGCCGGCGGGCGTCCTCGGGGTTCTCCGCGATCGCCATCGAGACCCGCGCGACACCGGGGGTGTAGGCGCGGGACAGGTCGTCACGGGTCCGGAGGTTGACCTTGGACCTGATCTCGATCTTCCCGCCGAGGTGCAGCAGGAACGTCCGGTCCGAGACCTTGCGGACCGAGAAGCCGTCGAGGGCCTCGATCGCGGTCTTGATCTCCTCGACGTGCTCGGTGTTGCGCGCGTTGACCGAGATGTCGACGACGACGTGCTCGGTGCGGGCCTCGACGACGTCGTAGGCGGTGACGACGCCGCCGACCTGCCCGACGGCGGCGGTGAGGTCGCCGGTCGAGGTGGGGTTGGCAGGGGCGTCGACGCGAGCGGTGATGGCGTAACCGGGACCGGGAATGGACACGAGAGCGGACAGTACCGCCGGCGGTGTGGTTACCGGTGCGTCAACCGTGTGACGACACGCGTCACTCGCGATCGCGTGCGTAGTCGGCGATCGCCGAGAGCCGGAACTCGCCGGTCGGGGCGTCCGCCACGGCGCCCTTGGCGGCCGAGTCGGTCGGGGCCCCGGCACCGAGCTCGGCCAGCGCGGCCTCGTTGCCGACGTCGGCGCCGTGCCGCTCGGACAGCAGCCAGCGGACCTCGAGCAGGTCGCAGTAGGCCTGCACCTCGGACCCGACCCCGTTCAGCGCCCGATGCGCCGACCGCATCCCGGGGTGCAGACAGGTCTCGGTCCAGCTGCGCACGGCGGCCCACTCCGCCACGTCCTCACCGGTGCGCCGGCGCATCCACTCGCGGTGCGCGGCCAGGTCGCCGAGCAGGATCCGGGCCTGCCCCTCCCCCACGTCGAGCCCGGCGAGCCGGCGCAGCTGCTCGGAGTGGTAGTTCCGGTCACCGACGGCGACCTGGAGCCGGGACCGGCCGTCCCCCAGCGGGCGCAGGGCCACCTCGTCGACGGCGAAGCCCAGGTCGTTCAGCTCGCGGATCACGCCCTCGACCCGGTACCGGTCACCGAAGGCGAAGACCGGCGCGGCGTGCAGCGCGTCCCACAGCTGGGCGTAGCGGTCCGGCAGCGCGGCCGCCTCCTCGACGAGCTGCGGGACGATCTCCGGCGGGCGGTCCAGCGACTCCGCCAGGTCGATCATGCCCCCGGCGACGTTCTCCACCAGGATCGACAGGTCGAACTCCCGCTGGCCGTCGGACAGCCCGGTCGGGTGCACCTCGCTCGTCTCGGCGTCCACCAGGTAGGCCTGCAGGGTCTGCCCGTCCCGGGCGAACAGCGTGTTGTTCAGCGAGCAGTCGCCCCAGAACACGCCGTGCCGGTGCAGGTCGACGAGCAGCGAGATCATCGCGTCGAACAGCCGGGCCCGGTGCCGCGGCCGGTTCGGTGGCAGCCGGGCGATGAGCCGCCGGTACTGCCAGGACCCGGACAGGAACCGGGTCACCAGGATCGCGGTCTCGTGCTCGGGCTGGGCCACGAAACCGACCGGCTGCACGGCGGGCAGGCCGTCGTCCTCGAGCCGGCGCAGGACGTCGTACTCGCGCCGGGCGATGCGCTCCGGGAGGTCCTTGAGCGCCCAGAGCACGCCGTCGGTCTCGGCGAACCGGACCAGGTGCCGGCTGGGGCCGACCTCGACGTCGCGCAACGGGACCTCGGTCTCGTCCCAGTCGGCGAGCGGCAGCTCCCACGGCAGGGCGAGCAGCCCCCGCCCCGGGCTGCGCAGAACCAGCTCCGGTGCCTGCATCCGGCACCCTCCCCTCACCCGTCGGCCCACGAACCTACCGCCCGCACCCCCGCCCCTGAAACGATCACGACCCGCCCCACTCCCGCGCCGATCCCGATCCACTCATGGAGCTTCGGCCCGGTGGGGCCGGGCTAGAGCTCCATGAGTGGATCGGGGGCGGGGGTGCGCAGGGTGCGTGCGTAGTGGGTCTCGGCGACGCCGGTGAGGGTGCGGGCCATCACCGCCAGGACGAAGCGGTGAGCGGGGTAACCGGCGAGCCAGGCGACCCGACCGGCCAGGCCGTGCGGGCGGAACCGCAGCGTCTGCTCGTAGCGGCTGCCCAGCCGTCCGGTCGGGACGATCCGCAGCTCCAGCCGCGCCGTCCCGGGCAGCGCCGTCGTGGCGCGGAGCAGCAGCCGGGCGCCCGGCTCGACCTCCTCCACCACCCAGCGGTCCAGCGTCTCCCCGACGACCGGGCGCAGCGGCCCGGACGCCCGTCCCCGCGGTCCCCGGCCCGGACCGCCGGTCAGGGCGTCGAGCATCCCGGTCAGCGTCGCCGTGCCGGGCACCGTGTACCAGCCGTGCGCACCACCGAGCGTCTCGACGACCGACCACACGGCGTGCGCGGGGGCGTCGACGTCGTGGACGTCCGTGCTCGCCCACTCGGCCGGGCCGCTGCCGGGCGCGTCTCCGGGGCCCGTGCCGGCGGCTCCGGTGCCGTCGAGCGCCCGGCGGACGGCCGTCCGGTACGGCGTGTGACCGCCCGGCGGGACGCCGATCAGTGCGTCGAGGTCCGCGACGTCGCCGGGGTCGGCGACCAGCTCGTGCCGCATCGACTCGACAAGCGGCCCGGCGAGGTCCCGCGGTACCGGGGTGAGCGCGGCCACCGCCCGGGCGGTGAGCCGGGGCGCGGACAGCGGCACCGGCAGCGGCACCGGACGGGCCAGCCCCGCCTCCGCGGCGTAGCCGCTCATGAGCCCGCGGTAGGTGAGCACGTCCGGCCCACCGAGGTCGAACGCCCGGTTCACCGCCGGATCGAGCCCCAGGCAGCCGGCGACGGCGTGCAGCACGTCGTCGACGGCGACTGGCTGGATCCGGTTCCAGGCCCGGTCCGGCAGCGGGAGCAGCAGCGGCCCACCCATCGCCGTCTCGGTGAGGTGCCGGATCATCTCGAAGCTCGCCGACCCGGAGCCGACGACGATCCCGGCCCGGAGCACGACGGCGGGGACCGGCCCGCCCAGCAGGATCTCGCCGACCTCGCGCCGGGACCGCAGGTGTTGCGAGACGCGCCGTTCGTCGTCGGCGGGTTGCAGCCCGCCCAGGTAGACGATCCGTCGCACGCCCTGTTCCGCGGCGGCGCCGGACAGTGCGCGTGCCGCGTCCCGGTCGCGGTCGGCGTAGCCGGGGCCGTCCATCGCGTGCACGAGATGGACGACGGCGCCGACGCCGGCACAGGCCCGCCGGACGTCGGCCGGGTTCCGGGCGTCCCCGGCCAGCACCTCGGCCCGGCCGGCCCACGGGTGCTCGTCGACCCGGCGCGGTGTGCGGGCGAGGACGCGGACGTCGTGCCCGGCGTCGAGCAGCCGCGGGACGAGCCGCGACCCGATGTAGCCGGTGGCGCCGACGACGAGGACGTGCATGGCCCGATCCTCGCCGTCCCGGCGGGTCGGCGCGCGGCGGGGCGGGGTCAGGGCACCCCGGCGAGGCGCAGCGCCGCCGTCGTCCCGGCGGCCAGGACGACGACCAGTGCGAACGGCAGCCGCCGCCAGATCCCGGCCGCGGCCACGGCCACCCCGGCCGGCCGTGCCCAGCCCGCGAGCTCCTGGCCCTCGAACACGGCGCCGGTCACCGCCAGTGCGGCCAGCAGGGCGACCGCACCGAGCTCCACCCGGCGCACGGCCCGCTCGGACAGCGTGATCCGGCCCTGGACCAGCAACGGCACCAGGCGCATCAGGTACGTGCCCCCGGCGAGCACGAGCAGCGCGGCGACGGTCACGACGACTCCTCCCCCGGACCGGGACGCCCGGCGGCGGCCGTTCCCAGCAGCCCGGCCAGGACCGGCAGCCCGGCCGGGAGGAACGGCGCGCAGGCGAGACCGACCGCGGCCGCCGCACCGGCCACCCGGCGGGCGTCGATCCGGCGCAGCATCGGGACGAGCATGGCGAGCAGCGCGGCCGGGAACGCCGCGTCCAGCCCGAAGGCGGAGGGGTCCGGGACCGCCGCGCCCAGCAGCAGCCCGCCGGCGGTACCGGCCTGCCAGAACAGGTACTTGATCACGCCGAGGGTCAGGAACGCGCGGCGCGGACGGCCCGGGGCGCCGTCGGTGCGGGCCAGCACGAACGCCGTCGACTCGTCGGTGACCAGGTGGGCGGCCGGGACCCGGCTCCATCCACCGCCCAGGTGCCGGGCCAGCGCCAGCCCGAACGGCAGGTGCCGCAGGTTCAGCACCAGACCGGCGGCGACCGCCGCCCAGATCCCGCCGCCCGCGGCGAGCACGCCGGTCACCAGCAGCTGCGCACCACCGGCGAAGACGAGCGCGGACATCGCCATCGTCATGGCCGGGGAGAGGCCGGCCGCCGGCGCGAGCGCGCCGAACGACACGCCGACCAGGCCCACCGCCACCGAGATCGTCACGGCGTCGCGGAGATCCGAACGGTCCTCCGCGCGCCGTGTTCGTTTCACCGAACGCATGACCGCTACAGTGAACGGGACCGTGTCCGTTCGTCAAGCCGAACGAGAGTACCGATGGATCGAACGCCACCCCTGGCCGCGATCGCCGCCGCCATCCGCCGCGAGCGGGAACGGCTGGGGATCTCCTCGGCGGAGCTCGCCCGCCGCGCCGGGATCGCGAAGTCGACGCTGTCCCAGCTCGAGGCCGGGACCGGGAACCCGAGCGTGGAGACGCTGTGGGCGATCGCGGTCGTCGCCGACGTGCCGTTCTCGACGCTGGTCGAGCCGCCGTCGTCGCCGGTGCGGGTGGTGCGGGCGGCCGACCGGCCCTCGATCCGCTCCCAGGACTCACCGTTCGCCGGCGCACTGCTCTCCGCGTGCCCGCCGGGCGCCCGGCGCGACGTGCACATGATCACCTCGGAGCCGGGCGAGCCGCGGGAGGCGCACGCCCACTCCCCCGGGACGATCGAGCACATGGTCGTCGCGACCGGGAGGTGGGTCGCCGGGCCGGACGGCGAGGAGATCGAGCTCGATCCCGGTGACTACATCACCTTCCCCGCCGACCGGCCCCACCGTTACCGCGCGCTGGACCCGGGAGCCGCGGCCGTCCTGATCATGGAGTACCGCTGACCGGTGCCGGCGGGGCCACCGCGGGCGCCGGGTCCGGGGCACCCTCGGTGATCCGGCCGGTGGGGCGGTCGAGCGCCCCCTCGGCACCGCCGCCCGGGGCGGCTTCCGCGGTCCCGGGGACCGGTGCGGGACCGGGGGCCGCGGGAGCGGACTCCTGGTCCGCCCGGCTGGGCTCCTGCCGGTTGCCGTCCGGACCGGGCCCCGGATCCGACGCCGGGTCGCCGCCGGGAGCGGCCTTCGGGGCGCCACCCGGAACAGGCTCGATCCCACCGCCCGAGCCGGGCTCGGCCACACCGCCCGGGCCGGGCTCGGCCGCACCGGCCGAGCCGGACCGCGCGTCAGCGCCCGGGACCGACGTGGCGTCACCGCCCGGACCGAACTTCCCGTCGCCGCTCGGCACGGGCTTGCCCTCATCCCCCGAGCCGGACTTCCCGTCGCTGCTCGGCGCGGCCTTGCCGTCGTCCCCCGAGCCGGACTTCTCGTCGCCGCCCGAGCCGGACTCTCCATCGCCACCCGGACCGGACTTCCCGTCGCCGCCCGAGCCGGACTCTCCATCGCCACCCGGACCGGACTTCCCGTCGCCACCGGAGCCGGGCTTCGCGGCGTCCCCGCAGCCGGACTCCCGGTCGTTGCCCGTGGACTCCGGGAGCGCGTACTGCCGGACCCAGTCGACCTCCATCAGCGACGGCTCGACCTCGCCCTCGCCCTCCGGGAACCAGTCGAGCTGGATCGTCAGGTGCATCGGCCCGGGGGGCAGGATCGAGGTGTCGTCGGTGCTCCACCACTCCTTGCCGTCGACGAACGCGGTCACCCCGTCCGGCCGCCACTCGACCGCCCAGTTGTGCCACTCGGTCCCGTCGATCTCGACCGCGCCCTGCACCTGGCTGTTGTCCTCGCCGTAGTGCAGGAAGAGCTCGGTCTTCTGCCGGGTGTGGTCGGTCATCTCCATGAAGTCGATCTCGCCGCCGACCGGGAAGTCCTCCGCGGTCGGCCACAGCAGGAGCAGCGCGTTGTACGACGGGTCCGACTCCGGGGCCCGCACCCGGCCCTCCCAGCGGCCGTACTTCTGGCTGCCGTCGGTCCACGCCATGCCGCCGGTGGTGCCGTCCGCGTCGCCGTTGATGGTGAGGATGCCGTCCTTCACCGAGGCCGCGTCCGGGGACCGGCGCCCGTTCCCGCCGTGCCCCTCGCCGTCGTAGAGGTTCCAGCCCTGCAGGGCGTCCCCGTCGAAGTCGTCGACCTTCGTCGGCTCGCCCCAGCCCAGCAGGGTCGCGGCGCTGGTGTCCGCACCGGGATAGGCACAGGCGGGCGGAGCCGCCGGCTCGGCGGGCTGCGCCGAGCCGTCGGATGTCTTCTCGTCCGCGCCGGGCTCGGCGGGCGGCCCCGCGGCCCCTGCGTCCGCCGGTGCGCCCGGGTCGGCGGGTGCGCACGCCGGAGCGGCGGACGGCTCGTCCTGACCGGGATCCGCGACTGGACGGGGCGCCGCCGGCGCATCGGCCGGTACTCGCGTGACGTCGTCCGGCTCCGACGGCGCCGGGGCCGGCCCGGGCTCCACGGCTCCGGCTACGCTCCCGGTTTCATCCGATCTCTGCGGTTCACACGGTCCGTTCCCGTTCCCGTTCGCGGGCGCCGGAGCGGGTGCGGCGACGGCGCCGTCGGCGGGGGTGTCGGGCTTCCCCGGCCCGGCACCCCCGTCCCGGGCTCCCGCGTCCGGCTCCGGGCACGCCACGGCCGCTGTCGTCGCGCCGGGCCGGGCAGCCGTCCCGGGATCGGCGAACGCGGCCGCCGGGAGGCTGATCAGCATCGCGGCGGCGACCGCAGCGACTCGCACAGAGCGTCCCATCACTCTCCTCCGCCTCACTGGTCCCATCCTTGCCTGAGCAACATAAGTGCCCCATCGTCACCACGCGCCTCAACGTCACCTGATTGTGTAAGCAACCGCCTGCCCGGAGGAGGCTTCAATGGGACGAAACGGACGCAACCCCGCAGACGAGTGACGAACCTGTTCACCCGTACGGATCTGGCGGCCCGTCGGAGGACGGCGGTGCCGGGTTCGTGGCCCGGCAACGAGAAGAGCCCCGCCCGGCAGCTGCCGGGCGGGGCTCCGTGGAGAGCGGTGTGGGTCTACCAGCCGCGCGAGGCGTACCGCTGGCCCTCCGGGATGTCCGGGATGTTGATGCCGACCATCGCCTCGCCGAGACCGCGGGAGACCTTGGCGATCATGTCGGGGTCGTCGTGGAAGGTCGTGGCCTTCACGATCGCCGAGGCGCGCTGCGCCGGGTCACCGGACTTGAAGATGCCCGAGCCGACGAACACGCCCTCGGCACCGAGCTGCATCATCATCGCGGCGTCCGCGGGGGTCGCGATGCCCCCGGCGGTGAACAGCACGACCGGCAGCGTGCCGGTGCGGGCAACCTCGGCCACCAGCTCGACCGGGGCCCGCAGCTCCTTGGCCGCGATGTACAGCTCGGCCGCGTCCAGCGACGCCAGCCGGCCGATCTCGGCGCGGATGGACCGCATGTGCCGGGTCGCCTCGACGACGTTGCCGGTGCCGGCCTCGCCCTTCGAGCGGATCATCGCCGCGCCCTCGGAGATCCGGCGCAGCGCCTCACCGAGGTTGGTGGCACCGCAGACGAAGGGCACGGTGTAGGCCCACTTGTCGATGTGGTGCGCCTCGTCGGCCGGGGTCAGGACCTCCGACTCGTCGATGTAGTCGACCCCGAGGGACTGGATGACCTGGGCCTCGACGAAGTGGCCGATCCGCGCCTTGGCCATGACCGGGATGGACACGGCCTCGACGATCCCGGCGATCATGTCCGGGTCCGACATCCGGGCCACGCCACCGTTCGCACGGATGTCGGCGGGCACGCGCTCCAGGGCCATGACGGCCACGGCGCCGGCGTCCTCGGCGATCTTCGCCTGCTCGGGGGTGACCACGTCCATGATCACGCCGCCCTTGAGCATCTCGGCCATGCCGCGCTTGACCCGCGCGGTGCCGTGCTGCGGACCGGCGTTGTCGGGGGTGTTCTCAGCTGCGGACACGGGTGATCTCCAGCTCCTCACATGGCTGTCGGATGACGGGTCGATCCTACGTCAGCGCCGAGCGGACCTGCTGCGGGTTCCGGGTCGGCGATCTCGAAGTACACCGGCTCCGGGGCGGTCCCGTACAGCCGCAACCAGCGCACCAGCCGCCGGGACCGCAGTGCTCTGGTGTCGCGCACGGCGTCGTTGTGCACCCGGCGGGCCAGCACGACCAGGTGCTGGGCGTCGCGCAGCTCGGCGGCGAGCCTCGCCGGTCCCGGCCGGCCGACGGCGGCGAGTTCCCTGGTCAGCGCGTTCTCGGCGGACTCACGCAGGGCCCGCGTCCCGGCCGGGTCCCGGCCGTCCGGGGTGGGTGCGGGGCCGAGCGCCGCACGGTCCGCCGCCCTCCGCAGCGCCATCCCGGCCGGCGGAGGGAGCCCGTCGGCGACCCGGCGCGCGAGACGCACCCGCCCCTCGAGCGCCGCGGCGAGCGCGGCCCGGGCCGCATCGACCCGCACGTGCAGCCGGTGCAGCCGCCGCACCCGTGTCAGGCACCACACGGTGACGGCAGCCACGACCGGAACCGCGACCCCCACGAGGCCGAGGACGGCGGTGCTCACCGGGCCTGCCGCCGGGCCGGCACCGGGGCGGCCGCGATCGCCGCCCGGTAGACCTGCAGCACGTCCCGGGCGACGACGGCCCAGTCGTAGCGGGCCACCCGGGCCCGGCCGGCGGCCGCCATCGCGGCCCGGTCGGCGCCGTCGTCGAGCAGGGCCGCCAGCGCGGCGCGGAGCGCGATCGGGTCGGCCGGGGGGACCGACCGCCCGGCGCCGCCGTGCACGGCGCGGAAGGACTCGATGTCGCTGGCCAGCACCGGCACACCGGCCGCCATCGCCTCCGTGAGCACCATCCCGAAGCTCTCGCCGTGCCGGTGCGGGGCGCAGTAGAGGTCCATCGCGCGCAGCGCGGCGGCCTTCGTGGTCTCGTCCACCGCACCGAGCACGTCGATCCGCCCGGCCAGCGCGGGACCCGCGGCGTGGCGCAGCGCGCCGGCGTCGCCCCGCCCGACCACCAGCAGCCGCAGGTCCGGCCGGGCCGCCACCAGCGGGCGCAGCGCGTCGAGCAGCACCGGCATCCCCTTGCGCGGCTCGTCGTAGCGACCGACGAACCCGACCCGGACGCCCGGACGCAGGCCGGGAACCAGCTCGTCCAGCGCGGGCCCGCCGGCGAACCGGGCGATGTCGACGCCGTTCGGGATCTCGGTGGCGTCACCGCCGAGGTGTTCGACCTGCACCCGCCGTGCGGTGGCCGAGACCGCGATCCGCGCCGTGACCTTCTCCATCAGCGGCCGCACGATCCCGCCGAACGCGGCCAGCGCGCGCGAGCGCTCGGTCGAGGTGTGGAAGGTGGCGACGATCGGCCCGCCGGCGAGCAGCAGCGCGAGCACCGACACCGACACCGACAGCGTCGTCGGCTCGTGCAGGTGCAGGACGTCGAAGTCGTGCTCGGCGAGCCAGCGCCGGGCCCGCCGGTGGGTCCGCGGGCCGAAGCTCACCCGGGCCACCGAGCCGTTGTACGGCACGCCCAGCGCCCGGCCGACCGGGGTGACGAACTCCGGGACGGTCCCGACCGCCGGTGCGAGCACCTCGGCGGTGTGACCGCGCGCCCGCAGCGCACCGGCGAGGTCGAGGACGTGGTTCTGGACCCCGCCCGGCACGTCCAGCGAGTAGGGGCAGACGATCCCGACCCTCATCCGGCGCCGATCGGCTGCAGCATGTGCCAGTCCTCGGGCCGCCGGTCGATGAGCGTTCCGAACGCGTCGGCGAGCGCCTGCACCGCGGCCGGCTCGGCCGCCCGGTCCGCGACCGCGATCTCGGCGCCGACGTGCACCCCCCACGCGTCGCCCGCGAACACCGGGTAGGCGGGGTGCAGTGCCGCCCCGGTCAGCCGGGCCATCCGGACCGGCCCCACCGGGAATCGGGCCCGGCCACCGAGGAACCGGACGTCGACGCCGGTCCCGGACAGGTCGCGGTCGGCGACCAGGCACGCCACGCCGCCGGACCGCAGCCGCGCGGTCAGCGCCCGGTGCGCGGCCCGTGGCTCGTCGGCGGGCACCACCTCGAAGCCGAGGGCCCGCCGGTAGGCCACGAACCGCCGGAACAACGCCTCGGGCCGCAGCCGCTGCACGACGGTCGTCAGTCCCGGCTCCAGCCCGAGCCGGTCCAGCTCGCGCACGAGGTAGACGCCCGCGACGTCCCAGTTGCCGGCGTGCGGCAACGCGTAGAGCACCCCGCGCCCGGCCCGCAGCGTGGCCAGCGAGGCGTCGATGCCCCGGACGTTCGGCTGTACGGCCGCGTGCACCGCGGCCGGTTCCATGCGGGGCAGCGCGAACGCCTCCCGCCAGTACCGCGCGTAGCTGCGCACCGCCCGCCCGGCGAGCGCGTCCAGCTCGGCCGGGCCGGCGCCGGGCCGGACCGCGGCCAGGTTCGCCCGCAGCCGCCGGACCCCCGGGCCGCGGCGCCGCGCGAACAGGTCGGCGCCGGCGTCGAACACCGGCGCGCTGACACCGGCCGGGAGCCGGCCCGCGACCGCCCAGCCGGTCGCGTACGCCGCCGCGGTGAGGATCTCGCGGGCGCGCGCCGCCGGGCCGGGGAGCGTCCGCTCAGGCACGGCTGGACTCGTGGGCGCTGCGGCGCACCGCCAGGATCCGCTGGCCCAGGGTCACCACCGTCCCGACCGCCAGCACGCCGAGCGCCACGCTCAGCGCGTAGGGCACGCCGATCCCGGACAGGAACGCACCGACCAGACCGAGGATCAGCCGTTCGGCCCGCTCGACGAGCCCACCCTCGGCCGTGAGCCCGACCGACTCCGCCCGGGCCTTCACGTAGGACACGATCTGCCCGCCGACCAGGGCGACGAGCGCCGCGGCCCCGGCGACCGGCTCGGCCCCCGCGGTCAGCGCCCACCACGCCAGCGCCCCGAAGATCGCCCCGTCGACCATCCGGTCGCAGGTGGAGTCGAGCACGGCGCCGAACGGCGTGCCGTACCCGCGGGCCCGGGCCATGGCGCCGTCGACGAGGTCGGTGAGCACGAACAGCGTCACCAGCACGGAGCCGAGGACGAGCCACCCGGACGGCAGGAGGAGCACCGCGGCGGCGACGGCACCCAGCGTGCCGGCGATCGTCACCGTGTCGGGGTTGATCCCGCGGCCGATCAGGCCCCGGCCGATCGGGTCGGTGAGCCGGTTGACGTGCCCGCGGGCGAACAGGTTGAGCATCGTGGGCGGCGTTCTCCCTCGCGGACGGTGAACGCGGGCCAGCCTAGTCCCGGTCGGCCCCTCCGTGCCCGGGCGGCTCCCACGCCCCGGCCAGCTGGGCCCGGGTCTCGGCCAGCAGCTGCGGGATCACCTTCGTCTGCCCGACGACGGCGATGAAGTTCGCGTCCCCGCCCCAGCGCGGTACGACGTGCTGGTGCAGGTGCTCGGCCAGCGACCCGCCCGCGACGTGGCCGAGGTTCAGTCCCACGTTGAACGCGTGCGGTGCGGCGACCCGCTTCATCGTCACCACCGCCTGCCGGGTGAACGCCATCAGCTCGGCGGACTCCGGATCGGTCAGGTCCTCCAGGTCGGCGACGTGCCGGTACGGGAGCACCATCAGGTGCCCCGGGTTGTACGGGTGCAGGTTGAGCAGCGCGAACACCGCGTCACCGCGGGCGACGACGAGGTTGTCCGCGTCCGCGGACGGTTCCGCCCGCCCGATCCGGCAGAACGGGCAGCCGGTGTCCGTGGTGCTCTTGATGTAGGCGAGCCGGTGCGGGGTCCACAGCCGGGCGAACCCGTCCGGTGTCCCGACCCCTTCCTGCGGCACCCACTCCTGCGGCATGAGCCGATCCTAGTGACCCGCCGGTCTCAGGCCGTGGCGTCCGCGGCGGACGACGGGGCGGGCTGCACGGCGAACGCCGCGGCGTCCGGCGAGGCGTTGTTCCGCGACCGCACCCACGCGACGATCGCCCGCACCGCGGTGTCGACCGGCACGCCGTTGGTCTGCGAGCCGTCCCGGAACCGGAAGCTCACCGCGCCCGCCTCGACGTCCCGGCCGCCGGCCAGCAGCAGGAACGGGACCTTCTGCAGCGTGTGGGTGCGGATCTTCTTCTGCATGCGGTCGTCGCCGGCGTCGACGTCGATCCGGATCCCCTGCGCGCGCAGGGCCGAGGCGATCTCGCGCACGTAGGGCTCCTGGGCGTCGGTCACCGGGATGCCGACCACCTGGACCGGCGCCAGCCAGGCCGGGAAGGCACCGGCGTAGTGCTCGGTCAGCACGCCGAAGAAACGCTCGATCGACCCGAACAGCGCGCGGTGGATCATGACCGGACGCTGCCGGGACCCGTCGTTCGCGGTGTACTCCAGCTCGAAGCGGTCCGGCAGCATGAGGTCGACCTGGATGGTGGACATCTGCCAGTAGCGGCCGATCGCGTCCCGCGCCTGCACGGAGATCTTCGGCGCGTAGAAGGCGGCCCCGCCCGGGTCGTCGCGCAGCTCCAGGCCGAAGCTCTCCGCCGCGTCCCGCAGCACCTCGGTCGCCTCGGCCCAGGACTCGTCGGAGCCGATCGACTTCTCCGGGTTGCGGGTCGAGAGTTCCAGGTAGAAGTCGTCGAGCCCGTAGTCGCGCAGCAGGTCCAGCACGAACTGCAGCAGCGAGCGGACCTCGTCGCCCATCTGCTCGCGGGTGCAGTAGATGTGCGCGTCGTCCTGGGAGAAGCCGCGGGCCCGGGTCAGGCCGTGCACGACGCCGGACTTCTCGTACCGGTAGACGGTGCCGAACTCGAACAGCCGCAGCGGCAGCTCCCGGTAGGACCGCCCGCGGGACCGGAAGATGAGATTGTGCATCGGGCAGTTCATCGGCTTGAGGTAGTAGTCGACGGCCGCCCGGCGGACGTTGCCGTCGGCGTCGCGCTCCTCGTCCAGCTGCATGGGCGGGTACATGCCGTCGGCGTACCAGTCGAGGTGCCCGGACAGCTCGAACAGCTGACCCTTGGTGGCGTGCGGCGAGTAGACGAACTCGTAGCCGGACTCGGCGTGCCGCAGCCGCGAGTAGTCCTCCAGCTCCTTGCGGACGACCCCGCCCTTCGGGTGGAAGACCGGCAGGCCGGAACCGATCTCGTCCGGGAAGCTGAACAGGTCCAGCTCCGAGCCCAGCCGGCGGTGGTCCCGGCGCTCGGCCTCGGCGATCCGGTCGAGGTAGGCGTCCTGCGCCTCCTGGGACTCCCACGCGGTGCCGTAGATGCGCTGCAGCTGGGCGTTGTCCTGGTTGCCCCGCCAGTACGCGGCGGCGGACCGGGTGAGGGTGAAGGCGGGGATGTACTTCGTGGTCGGCAGGTGCGGGCCGCGGCACAGGTCGGACCACACGACGGCGCCGGTGTGGGCGTGGACGTTGTCGTAGACGGTCAGCTCGCCGCTGGCGTCGACCTCCATGACCTCGCCGTCGGCGTCGGCACCGCCCTTGAGGTCGATCAGCTCCAGCTTGTAGGGCTCGTCGGCCAGCTCGGTGCGGGCCTCGGCCTTGTCGGCGAACCGGCGGCGCTCGAACCGCTGCCCGGCCTTGACGATCTTCTTCATCGCCGACTCGATCTTCTTCAGATCGTCGGGGGTGAAGGGGGTGTCGACGTCGAAGTCGTAGTAGAAGCCGTCGGTGACCGGCGGGCCGATGCCCAGCTTCGCCTTCGGGAACAGCTGCTGCACGGCCTGGGCGAGCACGTGGGCCGCGGAGTGCCGGATGACACTGCGCCCCTCCTCGGTGTTCGCCCGCACCGCGACGACGTCGGTGTCGGCCTCCGGGGCCCAGCCCAGGTCGCGCAGCGCGCCCTCGGCGTCCCGGACGACGACGATCGCGTCCGGCCCGGTGGTCGGCAGGCCGCCCTCCCGCACGCGCGCGCCGGCGGTCGTCCCGGCCGGCACCCGGATCGGGGCGGACGCGGGCGGTGCGGGCGGTGCGGACACGGTGACGGCCTCCAGCGGGGGTGGGTTCCGCGGCGGCCGGAACATCGGACGAGATCCGGCGGCCGCGCGTTCCCGTGAATGCTAATAGTCCACCGCGAACCGGTTTCGCGGGCCGGACCTCACGCCGCCGGGAACCGGCGACCGCCGGGGCGGCGCTGCTCGTCGCACTCCGGGCGCCACCGGTCGGCGACCTCCGTGCGGGCCCGCGCCTCGGCGCATACAGACGGCCGTTGCCCGACGAACTGATCCACATCGTCGCGTCGCACCCGGCGGAACGTGCAGGCTGGTGCACATGGTGGAGTGGACCGTCCCCAGCCGGTCACGCACCGCCGCGACACCCCGATGACGTGCCGACGATCGAGTGACGTCGATCAGGTGGGCACACCGCGCCCCGCCGGTGACTCGTTCACCGGATGCGCATGCCCCCGCCCGGACACTGGCCCCGTGAGAGGAGAGGCGGTTGACCGCAGGCCCGCCCCCACCACCGCGGTCCCGCCGTTCCGCCGACCGGCACGGCGCCGACGACCGCGGCCGGGCCGTGCGCACCGACGAGCGCCCGGCCGGGCGGCACAGCAGCGACCAGGTCGCCAGGGACGGGTCCGGCGGCGCGCCCCGGCACGGTGCGCCGCAGGGCGGCCGGCACGGCTCCGGTGAGCAGCCCCGCCCGGGCGGGCCGCGGCACGGACGCCCGGGGTCCTTCGCCGACGTCGTGCGCGCGGAGAGCGACGCAGCGGGCGACGGGGCGAGTGGAGCTGCGGGTGGCCCGGCGGACGGCGGGCAGCGCCGCGCCCCCCAGCCCCCGCCCGCCCGTGGACCGCAGCCCGGCACGGGTGTGCACGGCACCGCCAAGGTCGGCATGCGGGTACGGGGCGGCACCGTCCCCCGCGACCCCGGCACCCCGGCACCCGACGGCCCCCGCCGGGGCGCACCGGCCCCCGGTGCCCGTGAACCGGTCGCGCCCCGGCGCCCGGCCGTTCCGCGGCCCTCCCGCCCGCACGACTCCTCGTTCCCGCCGGGTGGTCCGGCGCCGGTGCGCCCGCACGACTCGCCCCCGCCCGGCGGCCCGGCTCCGGTACGCCCGCACGACTCGCCCCCGGCCGGCGGCCCGCCGCCGGTGCGCCCGCACGACCCCGCCACGGCCGCTGCCCCGCCGCCGGCAGCGCCGCACGACGCCGTCCCGCCGGGTGCGCCCGCCCCCGCCCGGCGCGGCGAGCGGCCACTGGCCGGGGAGGCGGGCGGCGCCGGATCGGACGCCGCACCCCGCCCGGGCCGGCGTCGCCGTCCGGAGCCACCGCCCTCAGGGCCGGTCACCACGGTCGTCCCGCCGGTGGAGCCCGACGACGCCCCGGAGCCGGTGACGGCGCTCGCCCCCGCCGTGGCCCCGGCCGCCGGCCCGGAGACCCCTGGCGAGCCCACCCCGGCCGCCCGCGGCCCGGTCGGGCGCGCGCTCGCGTTCGCCGATCCGGTCGTCGGCCCGGTCCGCCGCCGCCTCGGCATCCTCGACGCCGAGCAGAAGGCCGCCCTCAGCCCGGAGCAGCGCCGGACCCGGCGGCGCAAGCAGATCCGCTGGACCCTCGTCAGCGGCGCCGCGTCGGTGTTCCTCGTCCCGCTGCTGGTGCTGGGGATCGGGTGGATCGCCTTCCCGATCCCCAGCACCGACGAGGCCGTGCAGAACCAGATCGCCACCGTGTCGTTCGCCGACGGGGGCCAGCTCGCCCGGCTGGTGCCCGAACAGGGCAACCGGATCAAGGTCGGGATGGAGGCGATCCCGCCGCACGTGCGCGAGGCCGTGCTCGCCGCCGAGGACCGGTCGTTCTACTCGAACCCGGGCTTCGACATCACCGGCATCCTGCGGGCGGCGATGAACCAGGTGCTCGGCGGTGTCGGCGGTGGATCGACGATCACCCAGCAGTTCGTCAAGACGACGCTGGTCGGCAACGACGCCACGTACTGGCGCAAGTACAAGGAACTCATCGTCGCCCTGAAGGTCTCCGGTCAGAAGTCCAAGGACGAGATCCTCAACGACTACCTGAACGCGATCTACTTCGGCCGCGGGGCCTACGGCATCGAGTCGGCGAGCCTCGCCTACTTCGGCAAGCCGGCCGCGCAGCTGACGCCGAGCGACGGCGCCCTGCTCGCCGGGGTCATCCAGTCGCCGTCGAACTGGGACCCCGCGAACGCGCCGGAGAAGGCCCGCGACCGCTGGAACTTCGTGCTCGGCGGCATGGTCCAGCAGGGCTGGCTCACCCCGGAGGAGCGCGCGGCGGCCGTGTTCCCGCAGACGATCCCGCCGGAGAACACCTCCCGGTCCTCGTCGCTGGGCGACGAGCGGGGGCACATCCTGAACGCGGTCCGCTCGGAACTGGGTGCCCTCGGGATCTCCGAGCAGGCGTTCGCCCAGGGCGGGCTGCAGGTCACCACGACGATCACCCCGGAGCGCCAGCAGGAACTCACCGACGCCGTCCGGGCCGGGATGGACGGCCAGCCCGACCTGCTCCGCTCGGCGGCCGTCGCCGTCGACCCGC
Source organism: Pseudonocardia sp. HH130630-07 (assembly GCF_001698125.1). Lineage (NCBI taxonomy): Bacteria > Bacillati > Actinomycetota > Actinomycetes > Pseudonocardiales > Pseudonocardiaceae > Pseudonocardia > Pseudonocardia sp. HH130630-07. Next base: position 6,076,513 of record NZ_CP013854.1, read on the forward strand.
AGACCGGCGGCATCGTCGGCTACTACGGCGGCGCGAACGGGACCGGACTCGACTACGCCAAGGTCATGAAGCAGCCGGGGTCGACCTTCAAGCCGTTCGCGGTGCTCGCCGGCCTGCTGGAGGACCCGCCGGTCGGCCTGGGCACCGAGTTCGACGGCTCCGAGCGCGAGGGCCTGCGCAACGCCGACGGCGCCAACTGCCAGCGCTGCGACATCAAGCAGGCGATGACGATCTCCAACAACGTCGTCTTCACCAAGCTCGCGGCCCAGGTCGGCCCGCAGAAGGTCGCCGACGCCGCCCGGCTCGCCGGGATCACCGCCCCGATGGAGAACCCGGACGCCCGGCTCCCGCTCGGGAACAAGGAGGTCACCCCGGTCCAGCTGGCCTCGGCCTACGCGACGATCGCGGCCGGCGGGGTGTGGCACGCCCCGCACCTGGTGTCCAAGGTCGTCGACTCCGAGGGCCGGGTGCTCTACGAGTACTCCCCCGGCGAGGGCGAGCAGCGCTTCGACGAGCAGGTCGCCCGCAACGTCACCGAGGCGATGATGGACGTCGCGACGAACGACGACCTGGAGCTGCCCGGCGGCCAGGAGGTCGCGGCGAAGACCGGCACGGTCCAGTCCCGGTTCGAGGGCCAGAACAACGACGCCTGGTTCGCCGGGTTCACCCCGGGGATCGCGACCGCCGTCTGGGTCGGCACCGACCGCAACGACCCGATCCAGAACGCGTCCGGCGACCCGATCAACGGCAAGGACCTCCCCGGTGAGGTGTGGCAGGGGTTCATGGCCGACGCCGTCCGCGGCGGGGACACCGTCGAGTTCCCGACCTTCCGGCCGCTCGGCGACGCCCCGTCCGAGCTCGCGGCGAACGAGCCGACCGCGCCCCCGACACCGACGGCCACCGCGACGACCGCGCCGCCGCCCCCGGAGCCGCCGGAGCAGCCGCCGCCGGCCGAGGCGCCCGCCGCGCCGACCGGCACCCCGGAGCCGGACCCGGGCCTCGACCCGCTGCGCGCTCCCGACGAGGACCAGCCCCCGGAGAACGACGAGGACCGGGCCGCCGAGCCGACGTTCGGCTAGGGCGTGTCTCCCATATGGGTGTCCGGACTGCCGGCAGGATGAGCCGGTGAGTTCGTCGAGGTTCGCGCTGCTCTCGGATGCTCAGTGGCAGTTGATCGGGCCGCTGCTGCCCTCCAACGCCGGGCGGCGTGGGCACCCGTTCGGCGAGGATCGCCGCGTGGTGGAGGGGATCATCTTCCGATACCGAACCGGGATCCCCTGGCGAGATCTGCCGCGGGAGCAGTTCGGGCCCTGGCAAACGGTGTGGAAGCGACACCGCCGCTACGCCGCTGACGGCACCTGGGACACCGTGCTGGCCGCACTGTTGGCCCAGGCCGACGCCAAGGGCGAGATCGACTGGACGGTGTTGACAGGTGTCGGTGGACGCCACGATCAACCGGGCGCACCAGCACGCCACGAACACCACCCGCCCCGAGCAGGACACAGGGGGCACGGTCGAACTACACGAAATCCCCTGACGGGTTCATGCCCAGCCCGCTCGGCGGACCGCGAGAACCCGCAGGTCACGGCATCGGCCGTTCCCGTGGCGGGCTGACGACGAAGATCCATGCCGCGGTCGACCGGCGGGGCCGGCCGCTGGCGGTGGTGGTGACCGGCGGGCAGCGCAACGACGGCGCCATGCTCGAGCAGGTCCTGGCCGACATCCGCGTCCCCCGCCTCGGCGCGGGACGGTCCCGCACCCGACCCGACGCCGTGGTGGCCGACCGGGCCTACTCATCCGGGGTCAACCGGCGCGCACTGGCCCGCCGCTCGATCACCACCGTCATCCCGCAGAAACGCGACGAGATCGCCGCCCGCAAACGCCGCGGCTCCCTCGGCGGCAGACCACCCGGACTCGACGTTGAGACCTACAAGGGCCGCAACGTCGTGGAACGCCACTTCACCCTGACCAAGCAGTGGCGCGGGCTGGCCACCCGCTACGACAAACTCGCCATCACCTATCGCGCCGCCACCGTCCTCAGCGCCTGCATCACCTGGTCACGCCTATTGGGAGACATGCCCTAGTGCCCCGGGCCCCGGCGCCGGGCTACCGTGACACGGTGACCGGAGACCATCACTTCGAGGTGGTGGCCTGGCGGGCCGACCGCAGGCTGACCCTGTACGTGCCGGGCATCGAGGCCTCGACCACGGTCGAGGACCCACGGACGGCGGAGGACGCGGTGCGTGGCCTGATCGCCGATCTCACCGGGATGGAGCCGGGTGAGATCACCTGCGACATCCGGCTGGGTCGGCCCTGGCGGTCCGGGATCTGACCCGGCGCCCGGTCACGGCGGGGGCACCAGTGCCCCGGCCGCCGCCGTCCCGACCGCGGCGGCCAGCGCGTCGAGGACGGTGGTCCGCAACGTCCAGTGCTGCCAGAACAGCGGTACGTCCAGGTAGCGGTCGGGGTTCAGCAGCACCAACCGGCCGGCGTCGGCGGCGGCCCGGGCCGGGGCGTCGGTGAACATGCCCCAGCCGAGCCCGGCCCGGACGGCCGCGTGGTACCCCGTCGGCCGCCGGCACCCGGTGCGCGGGGCCGCTGCACCGCCGGTGGGTGAGCTGCCGGACGAACCGGGTCTGCAGCCGGTCCTTCAGGCCGAAGTCGACGCGCGGCGCGACCGGGAACGCCGCCGCCGGATCGCGTCCGGCGAACCACCGGTCGTACACCGCCCGGGCCGCCACCGGCCGGTACCGGGTGGCGCCGAGCGGACGGACCGTGCAGCCCTGCACCGGCACCGACGACGTCGTGACCGCGCCCACCACCGAGCCCTCGCGGAGCAGCGCCGCGGTGTGCTCCTCGTCGTCGACGTGCAGGTCGAGCCGGACGCCGTGCGCCTCCGCCAGCGGCACGACGGCGGTCAGGAACCAGTGCGTGACCGAGTCCGCGTTCACCGCGATCGGGAGGTGGACCGCGCCGTCGGGGTCGTCGGCGAGGTAGCGGTCGACCTCGCCCTCCAGGACCGTGACCTGCCGGGCGAGGCGCAGCAGCGTCCGCCCGGCGTCGGTCGGCACGCACGGGCGGGACCGGCGCACGAGCACCTGCCGGGTCTGGCGCTCCAGCGCCCTGATCCGCTGCGACACCGCCGACGGTGTGATCGACAGCAGCTCCGCGGCCGCCTCGAAACTGCCCTGCTCGACGACGGCGCTGAGCGCGGCCAGCCGGCCCCGGTCGTACATGAAGTACAGCTTAGGGTCCTGAAGATCCGTGAACGAGATCGTGGTTGCCGGCCGGGCCGACCTACGGTCGTCCGGTGAGCATCGTCGTGGGTTTCGGTACCGGCCTGTCCCTGATCGCCGCGATCGGCGCGCAGAACGCGTTCGTGCTGCGTCAGGGGCTGCGCCGGGAGCACGTCCCGGCGGTGGTCGGGTTCTGCGTGCTCGCCGACCTGCTGATCATCGCGGCGGCGGTGGGCGGCGTCGGGCTGGTGCTGACGCGGGTGCCGGGTCTGGCCGAGGTGGCCCGCTGGGGCGGCGTCGTCTACCTCGCGGGTTACGGGCTGCTCGCCGCCCGGCGGGCACTGCGGCCCGGCACGCTCGACGCGGGCGCCCGGGGCGCGGCGCGACCGCTCGCCCCCGTGCTGGGCAGCGCGGCCGCACTGACCTTCCTCAACCCGCACGTGCTGGTGGACGTGCTCGTGCTCGGTTCGCTGGCCGCGGCGCACGGCACCGACGGGCGGTGGCGTTCGCCGCGGGCGTGGCCGCGGCCAGCGTGGTCTGGTTCACCGGTCTCGGGTTCGGCGCGGCCCGGCTGGCCGGCCTGTTCGCCCGGCCGGTCGCCTGGCGGGTGCTCGACGGCGTCGTCGCGGTCGTCGTCCTCGGGCTGGCGGCCGGGCTGGCGTTCGGCTGAGCCGGGCCCGGCTCAGCCGGCCACGGACGCGCGGCGGGCGGCGCGCGCCCTGGCCAACACGCCGTGCCGCGGGCCGAACAGGTACGCCAGCACGAACGCGGACGCCAGGCTGACCACCACCGCACCGCCGGTGGAGACGTTCGCGTGGTAGCTGAGGTAGGTGCCCACCACCCCGGCCCCCACCGCGACGAGCACGGCGATCAGCAGCATCCGCTCCATCCGGTCGGTGAGCAGGTATGCGGTCGCCCCGGGGATGATCAGCACCGCCACCACCAGCACGATCCCGACGGCCTGCAGCGCGACGACGACGGCGAGCGCGAGCAACCCGAGCAGCAGCGCCTCCACCCGGCGCGGGTCGATCCCGACGGCGTGCGCGTGCACCCGGTCGAACGCCACCAGGGTGAAGTCGCGGTGCCGCAGCGCGACCACCGCCATCGTGACCAGCCCGAGCACCACGATCTGCACGACGTCACCGGCGGAGAGACCCAGCAGGTTGCCGAACAGGATGTGCGACAGGTCGGTGTCGCTCGGCGTGCGGGAGATCAGGATCAGCCCCAGCGCGAACAGCCCGGTGAACACGACGCCGATCGCGGCGTCCTCCTTCACCCGTGACGTGCGCCGGACCAGCCCGATCAGGCCGACCGCACCCGCCCCGAACACGAACGCCCCGACCCCGAACGGGATGCCGACGATGTAGGACAGCACGACGCCGGGCAGCACGGCGTGCGACACCGCGTCCCCCATCAGCGACCAGCCGACGAGGGTCAGCCAGCAGGACAGCAACGCCCCGACGGTGCCGGCCACGACCGCGACCAGCAGTGCGCGCTGCATGAACCCGAACTGCAGCGGCTCCAGCAGCCAGGCGGCCATCACGCCTCCCCCGCCGGGGCGAAGCCGAACACCCGGCCGAGCACGTCCGGGGTGAGCACCGCCGCCGGCGGTCCGTCGGCCAGCAGGCGGGTGGCGAGCAGGACGGCCCGGTCGCAGAGCCGGTCGACACCGGCGATGTCGTGGGTGGACACCAGGACGGTCCGGCCGTCGTCGCGCAGTTCGTGCAGCACCGCGGTCATCGCCTCACGGGTGCCGTGGTCGACACCGGCGAACGGCTCGTCGAGCAGCAGCAGCGCCGCGTCCTGCGCGATCGCCCTGGCCAGGAAGACCCGTTTGCGCTGGCCGCCGGAGAGCCGGCCGATCTGCCGGTCGGCCAGCCCGGTCAGCCCGACCCGTTCCAGCGCGTCGGCGACGGCCGTGCGGTCGCCCGCCCGGGCCCGGCGGCCGATCCCCAGGTGGCCGTAGCGGCCGGTCATGACGACCTCGTGCGCGACGATCGGGAAGTCCGGGTCGATCGCCTCGGCCTGCGGCATGTAGGCGATCGCCGCGGAGCGCCGGGCGGCACGGACCGTCCCGCCGCGGACCGAGACGGTGCCGCGGGACGGGCGGACGAGCCCCATGACCGCGTTGAACAGCGTCGACTTGCCGGACCCGTTGGTACCCAGCAGCCCGCAGACGGTGCCGGGACCCAGTTGCAGGTGCACGCCGTCCAGCGCGGTCACCTCGCCGTAGCGCACCGACAGGTCCTCGACCGCGAGCACCGGGCCGGTCGCGGCCGTCACGGGCGGTCCCCGGTCAGGCCGTCGGCGATCGCCCCGGCGTCGTGGCGCAGGAGGTCGAGGTAGGTCGGGACCGGGCCGCCGTCCTCGGACAGCGAGTCGACGTAGAGCGGCCCGGCCAGCCGGGCCCCGGTCTCCGCGGCGACCTGGCGCTGGGCGGAGTCGTTCACCGTGCTCTCGCAGAACACCGCGGGCACCGCGTTGTCGCGGACGAAGCCGATCGTGGCGGCGATCTGGTCGGGGGTGCCCTCGGCGTCGCTGTTCACCGGCCAGAGGTAGGACTCCCGCAGACCGGCGTCCCTGGCCAGGTAGGAGAACGCGCCCTCGCAGGTCACCAGCGCCCGCTGCGCCTGCGGCAACCGCCCCAGCTCGGCGCGCAGGTCCGTCCCGACCTGCCGGATCCGTTCGGTGTACCCGGCGGCGTTCGCGGTGTAGGTGTCGCGGCCCGCCGGGTCCAGCTCGACGAGCGCGTCGCGGATGTTCTCGACGTAGCGCACGCCGGCGTCGGGGGACATCCAGGCGTGCGGGTTCGGCCGGTCGCGGTACTCCCCCGCGACGATGGGCAGGACCTCGACCCCGTCGCTGACCGTCGCCGAGCGGGCCTCGGAACGGTCCACGAACTGCTCGAACCACCGCTCCAGGCCCAGGCCGTTGTCGAGGACCAGATCGGCCCCCGCGCCCCGCACCAGGTCACCGGGCACCGGCTCGTAGTCGTGGATCTCCGCACCGGGCCGGGTGATCGACTCGACCCGGACCCGGTCGCCCCCGACCTCGCGGGCCATGTCGGCGATCACCGTGAAGGTGGCGAGGACCAGCGGGCGCGGGTCGTCGTCGGGACCGGCGGTCCCGGCCGGGCTCCCGCACCCGGCGACCAGCGCCGTACAAGCCAGCAGCAACAACGAAGTTCGCCAGCCCATATTCTTGAAGTTAGGCACGGCGAACATCATGCGGGACGCCACCACGGCGAGCAAGACCGTCCGGCCGGGGTTGTGGCCGAGGTCGCGCCGGCTCCTGCCGCTCACCCCGGGCCGGGCACCTCAGTAACCGAAGTTCTGCGTCCACCACGGACCGCCGCGGCCCAGGTCGACGCCGACACCGATCGTGCGGAAATCCGGGTGGAGGATGTTCGCGCGATGCCCGGGACTCCTCATCCAGGCACTCATCACCGCGTGCGGACTCCCCTGCCCCGTGGCCACGTTCTCACCGCCGGGCCGGGGGTGGCCGGCCGCCCGCATGCGTTGTCCCGGCGTCACGCCGTCCGGGCTCTCGTGTGCGCAGTACCCCCGCTCGGCCATGTCGACGCTGTGCCTCCTGGCCGCGGTACGCAACTGCTCGTCCGTGCGCAGGGAGACCAGGCCCGCCTGCTTCCTGGCCTCGTTCACGAGCCGCGCGACGGCGTCCTCCTTGGACGCTGCGTAGGTCCGGCTCCGTGCTGCCGGCCCGGCCGGCTCCGGTGGCGTCACCGGCTGCGGTGGCGCGTCCGGCGCGGTGCCCGTTCTCCGCACCGGGGCACGTCTGCGCATGCGGACGACGGAACCGTCCGAGCGCTTGCGTTTGCGGCTCGTGGGCACAGGCAGGTTCCTCTCCGTCGTCCGGTCTGCCCTGATTCTGGACCGGGGCGCGCCGCGCGCAGGGAGTGCCGGTCCGATGTGGCACGAAAGGTGCCCGACGCTGCACTCGCGGGCTCCTGTGCCCGACCGCTCCCGCACCGGTGCGGCCGGGTGCACGCCGAGAGTCACCGGGCGGGAGCATCACCTGAGGCTGCGCCACGACGACCCGCGCACTCCGGGACCCGGCGCCCACCCGGAGCTGGCACGATGCCCGGGTGGAGGACACCGGCGCGCAGCCGGCCGCGTTCGTGTCGGGGCGGCCGCCGGCCGCGCTGCGGCCCTACGTCCGGCGCGTCCTCGGTTACCGGGAGCACGCGCCGGTACCGCTGCGCCGCCGCCAGGCCCCGGCCGGTGAGGTCGCGCTGATCCTCGGCTTCCATCCGCTCGTCCTGTCCGGCCCGGCGATCGGCACGGCCCGGGCGGCCGCGTTCGCCGGTGGGCTGAGCGACACCTGGGTGCTCACCGAGTTCTCCGGCCCGCAGGCCGGTGTCCAGGTCGACCTGACCCCGCTCGGGATGTTCACCCTGCTCGGCGGGCGGCCGGTGCCCGGCGGTGCGGTCCCGGTGCTCGCCGAGCTGGAGGACCCGGTGCTGGCCGCGCTCCCCGACCGGCTCGCGGAGCTGCCCACCTGGACGGACCGGTTCGCCCACGTGGCGGAGGTTCTCGCGGCCCGGCTGCTGGCCGATCGCGCCCGCCGTCCCGATCCCGAGGTCGCCCACGCCTGGGAGTGCCTGCACCGCTCCCGCGGGGCGGTGCAGGTCCGGCGGCTGGCCGCGGAGGTCGGCTGGAGCCGGCGGCACCTGCAGCACCGGTTCGGCTCGCAGATCGGGCTGGCCCCGCGGACCACCGGCCGGGTGCTGCGGTTCGCCGCCGCGGCCCGGCTGGTCGGTGGCGGGACCGGTGCGCTCGCCGGGATCGCCGCCGACTGCGGGTACGCCGACCAGGCGCACCTCACCCGGGAGTTCCGCGCGCTCGCCGGGACGACACCCACCGGGTTCCGCAGCGAGTGGCTCGGCGACCCGGTGACCGGGAGGCAGTCGTGACGATCGCCCCGTACGCGCGGGAGGGGTACACCGGGCAGTCGCGCGGTGCCGGGTTCCCGTCCGTCCAAGACACCGGGCCCGGCACCGGCGAGGATCACCGGCCATGAGCATCCACCTGACACTGCGCTACGACGACCCGCGCGCCGCGATCGCGTTCCTCACCTCGGCGCTCGGCTTCCGCGAGCTGAACATCCACACCGACGACGCCGGGACCCTCGTGCACGCCGAGCTCGCCTGGGACGACCGCAACGACACCGCGGTGATCGCCCTCGGTGCCCGCCGGCCGGACGACCGTTTCGACACCGGCCGGGCGGTGCTGTACCTGACCTGCGACGACCCGGACACGCTGCACGACCGCGCCGTCGCCGCCGGTGCGGACGTGGTCATGGGGCTCACCGACCAGGACTACGGGTCGCGGGAGTTCGCCGTCGCCGACCCGGAGGGCAACGTGTGGTCGCTGGGCACCTACCGGCCGGGCACGTGACCCCGCCGGCGGACCCGCTGCCGTGGCTGCGCGAGATCTGTCTCGCGCTGCCGGAGGTGACCGAGCGGGTCAGCCACGGATCGCCGTCCTGGTTCGCGGGCCGGATGTTCGTCAGCTACGTCGGCCGCCACCACGGGCACCCGCACCTCGCGTTCTGGTGCGCGGCGCCGCCCGGCGTGCAGGAGGAGCTGATCGCCGAGGACCCGGCCCGGGTTCTTCCGGCCCGCCTACGTGGGCCATCGCGGCTGGCTCGGCGTCGTGCTCGACGGGACCGGCGACGACGCCCCCGACCGGTCCGAGATCACCGAGATCGTGACCGACGCCTACCGGTGCATCGCCCCCGCGCGCCTGGTCCGGCTGCTCGACGGCTGACCGGGCGTCACACCGGCAGGTCGGTGTCGTCGCCGTCGGGCCGGGCCCCGACGATCCGCCGCTGCGCCTCGGTGATCCGGACGTCGTCGATGCTGGCCTCCCGCCGGGCCATCAGCCCGTTGTCGGCGAACTCCCAGTTCTCGTTGCCGTAGCTGCGCCACCACTGCCCGTCGGCGTCACGGCACTCGTACTGGAACCGCACCGCGATGCGGTTCCCGGAGAACGCCCACAGCGACTTGCGCAGCGCGTAGTCCTGCTCGCGCTCCCACTTCGCGGTCAGGAACTCCACGACGGCCGCGCGGCCGGTGAGCCAGGTGTCCCGGTTCCGCCAGACCGTGTCCGGGGTGTAGGCCAGCGCGACCTTCTGCGGGTCGCGGGTGTTCCAGGCGTTCTCCGCCGCCCGGACCTTCGCGGCGGCGGACCCGGCGTCGAACGGCGGGAACGGCGGACGGGCCCCGGTGTCGGTCATCTCGGCTCCAGACATGATCGGAACGATCGTTCCCGGTTAGCCTAGGACGATCGTCCTGAGGAGGAGCCATCGTCGTCCCGGACGCGCACGGGCCGGGCGCCGCCCGCCTGGAGCTGGACGGCGTCGGTCTCGAGTACGACGACGTGCCGGGCACCGGGGAGCGCGCCCCGCTGCTGTTCCTGCACGAGGGGCTCGGCTCCGTCGGCCTGTGGCGCGGCTTCCACCGCCGGATCGCGGCGGCCACCGGACGGCGGTCCGTCGCCTGGTCCCGCCCCGGCCACGGGCGGTCCGGCCCGCCCCGCTCGCCCCGCACGCCGTCGTTCATGGGTGAGGAGGCCACCCGCACCGTCCCGGCGCTGTGCGCGGCGCTCGGGCTGGAGCGGCCGGTGCTCGTCGGGCACTCCGACGGCGCGACGATCGCCCTGCTCGCCGCGACCGTGCTGCCGGTCGGCGGGCTGGTGGTGCTCGCCCCGCACGTGCTCGTCGAGGAGTTCGCGCTCACCGCGATCCGGGCGGCCCGCACGGCGTTCGACGACGGCGGGCTGCGCGCGCGGATGGCCCGCCACCACGACGACCCGGACGCGGCGTTCCGCAACTGGAACGACGTGTGGCTCGACCCGGGGTTCCGCGCGTGGGACGTCCGGGACCGGCTCGGCGCGATCACCGCGCCGGTGCTCGGCGTCCAGGGCGACGCCGACCCCTACGGCAGCGCCGTGCACGTCCGCACGGTCGCCGAGCGCGCCGCGGGCCCGGTCGCGCTGACCACGCTGCCCTGCGGGCACGACCCGCACCTGGAGCTCCCGGCGACGACGACCGCCGTGGTCACCCGGTTCCTCGACGGGCTCCCCTGAGCCGGCCGCTCACGCCGAGGGCACCGCCACCCGCACCGCACGCAGCTCCGCGAGCCGGGTGTCGCGCCGCTCGTGCTCGGCGAAGCCGGGCGCGGTGCAGAGGAACAGTGTCCGGCCGTCGTCGCCGCCGAGCTGGCAGGCGTAGGTGCCGGTCCCGCCGGTGGAGACCTCGTCGGCGATCCCGCCGTCGGGCAGCACCCGGACCGCCCGGTTGCCGACCGCGTCGGCCACCCAGATCCCGCCGTCGCGGTCGGGGACCGACATCCCGTCCGGTGCGACCGCGACCCCGGCGATCGCCACGAGCGGGTCCTGCTCCTCGGGCACCGGACCGAACCGGGCCCGGTCGCGGCGCGGGCCGAGCGTCCCGTCGGCGCCGATCCGCAGCGCCGAGAGCCGGTTCCCGAACGTCTCGGCGACGACGAGGTCGGAGCCCACCAGCGCCATGCCGTTCGGGAAGTGCAGCGGCTCGCCCACCGTCGTCACCGTGCCGTCCGGGTCGACCCGGGCCAGTGGCGTGGTCTCCCGCGGGGCGCCGTTCATCAGGTCGAACCCGAAGGCGCCGACCCAGGCCCGCCCGTCGGCGTCGACGATCATTTCGTTCAGCGGCGGGGAGAGGTGGGCGGACAGGTCCGCGTGCACGACCAGCGTCCCGTCGGCCCGGCGCCGCTGGATCGTCCGGTCCCGCATGGACACCACCAGCAGGTCCCCGTCCGGCAGCCAGCCCAGGCCGGAGGGCCGGCCCGGTACCTCGGCCTCGGTGCGCAGGTCGCTGCCGTCGGGCCGGGCCGAGAGCACCCGGTGGGTGTAGAAGTCGCTGACCCAGATCCGGCCGTCACGCCAGCGTGGACCCTCCAGGAACGACATCCCGGTCAGCACCGTCGCCTGCTCCATCGCCTGCTCCGTCCTCGTCGACCAGCGGTACCGGTGACCCTAGCGGGACATTTCATTCAACCTCCGGGTTGAATACGATCTCCGCAGCCGCTACGGTCATGTTCAACCGAGAGGTTGAGTAAGGAGAACGACCATGGAGGACCGGCTCTCGAAGGTGTTCGCCGCGCTGGCGGACCCGATCCGGCGCGACATGGTGGCCCGGCTGGCCACCGACGACGCGACGGTGAACGAGCTCGCCGCGCCCTACGACGTCTCGGTCCAGGCGGTGTCCAAGCACATCAGGGTGCTGGCCGACGCCGGGCTGGTCCGGCGCAGCCGGGAGGCCCAGCGGCGGCCGGTGCACCTCGAGGCGGAGGTGTTCGACCTGATGACGGCCTGGATCGAGCGGTACCGGCGCCACGCCGAGGAGCGCTACCGGCGCCTCGACGACCTGCTGGCCACCGAGGACACCGACGACACAGCGACCACCGGCACCGGACAGGACAGCGAAGGAGCAGCATCATGACCACGACCACCCCCACGACCATCGAGGCCGTCCCGGACCTGCCGATCATCCGCATCACCCGGGAGTTCGACGCCCCGCCGGAGCGGGTGTTCGACGCCCACGTCGACGTCGAGAAGGTAGGGCGCTGGCTCGGCCCGCGCCGGCTGCGGATGACCGTGCAGCGGTGGGACGCCGAGACCGGCGGCGGCTACCGCTACACCCACCACGACGGCGAGCAGGAGTTCCGGTTCTACGGGTCGTTCCACGAGGTGCGCCCGGCCGAGCGGATCGTGCAGACCTTCACCTTCGAGGGCGTACCGGACGGCGTCTGCCTGGAGACGGCGACCTTCACCGCCCTGCCCGGCGGCCGTACCCGGCTGGTCGGGGTCTCGGTCGCGGACTCGATGGCGGCGCGCGACGCGATGCTGGCCTCCGGCATGGAGGTCGGCGTGCAGGAGGGCTACGAGCAGCTGGACGAGCTGCTCGCCACCGGCGCCCGGTAGCGGCGGGACTGTCGGTGGGCCCCATTACCGTGGGTCCGTGCTCGTCGTCCACGCCCTCCACTCTCCGGCCCGCGGCGTGCTGCTCTGGGCGGAGGACGGCGAGCGCCCGGCCCGGTCCGGCCGGCGCTCGCTGCGCACGGCGCGGCCGCACCCGTTCGCGGTCCCGTCCGACGAGCTGAGCGCCGTCCACCCGGGGAAGCCGGCCTCGGTCACGGTACTGCTGCCGTCGTACCCGTCGGCGCCGCAGGACTCCCCCGGGCTCGTGCGCACCACGCCGCGCGCACCGGGCCGCAGCGCGGTCACGCTCGCCCCGTGGACGGTGCCCGCGCTGCTGGTCGATCCCTCCGAGCTGACCGACCCGTGCCCCGAGGTGCGCTACGGAGCCGACGTCACGCACCTCGCCGAGCTGGTCCGCTTCGCCGACGAGCTGGCGGCGCGCGGCCGGGTGCTGCCGGTGCTCACCACCGAGTCCGGCCGGCCCGCGGCGCGCTGGCGCCCGGTCGTGCAGGGGCTCGACGCGGTGGCCCGCACCGATCTGGTCCGGCGGGTGCCCGCGGTGGCCAGGGCGGAGCAGCGGCGACCGGGCGACGTCGCCGGTCAGGATCCGGGCGAGCTGGTCGACGGCGCGCTGGCTCGCTTCGTCGACGCGGCGGTCCGGGACCGGCTCGGCCGCGCGGTGGACCCGCCGCCGGCGCCCTCCGGCGTCGTCGGCTCCCTGCTGCACGCGCTGACCGGCCCGGCCCCGCAGCTACCGGTCGAGGGCCGCGAGCTGCAGGTGCTGCGGGAGGGCCTCACCGTCTGGGAGGAGATCGGGCGCGAGCAGCCCGGGGCGGGCACGGCGCTGTTCCGGTTGACCGAGGTGTCCTCGATGCACGACCCGGCCGATCCCGGCCCGGACCCGCTGGACCAGACCGGCGAGGGCACCCGCTGGGAGCTGGGGTTCGCCCTGCAGTCCACCGAGGACCCGAGCCTGCAGCTCCCCGCGGCGGACGTCTGGGCCGGCGCCGCCGACGGCCTGGTCGACGGCGCGCAGGACGTGCTGCTGGCCGAGCTCGGCCGCGCCGCCCAGGTACTGCCCGACCTCGTCCGGGCGCTGCGCGAGGCCCGGCCGACGGCGCTGGCGCTCGACGTGACCGGTGCGCACCGGTTCCTGACCCGGGACGCGTCGGCGTTGCTCGCGGCCGGCTTCGGGGTGGCACTGCCCCGGGGGTGGGACGGGCAGCGCGCGCTCGGGCTGAAGCTCTCGGCGTCGGCGGAGGCGGCGCCCGGCGTCGTCACCCGGGGCGGGCTGGGCCGTGACGAGCTGGCGCGGTTCCGCTGGTCGCTCGCCGTGGGCGACGAGGAGCTGGGCGAGGACGAGATCACCGCGCTGGTGGCGGCCAAGGCCCCGCTGGTGCGGCTGCGCGGGCGCTGGGTCGCGATCGACGCCGACGCGCTGGCCCGCGGCCTGGACTTCCTGCGCCGCTCACGGGACCGCGCACCGACCGTGCCGGACGTGCTGGCCGCCGCCCGGGGCGACGTCGACGCACCGTTGCCGGTCACCGACGTCTCGGCCCGCGGCCGGCTCGGTGCCCTGCTGGCGGGCACCGCCGACCGGGAGCTGCAGCCGCTGCCGGCGCCACCGGGGTTCACCGCCACGCTGCGCCCCTACCAGGAGCGCGGGGTCGCGTGGCTGGCGTTCCTGTCGTCGCTGGGGCTGGGCGCCTGCCTGGCCGACGACATGGGCCTCGGCAAGACCGTGCAGCTGCTCGCCCTGGAGGCGCACGACCGGGCGGGCGGCGGGGCCGGAGCCGAGGGCACGGCGCCCACGCTGATCGTGTGCCCCATGTCGATGGTCGGCACCTGGGCCCGGGAGGCCGAGCGGTTCGCCCCGGGCCTGCGGGTGCACGCCCACCACGGCGCCGGTCGTCCGCGGGGCGGCGGGCTGCACCGGGTGCTCGGCGGGGCCGATCTCGTCGTCACCACCTACGCCACCGCCACCAGGGACGCGGAGGACCTGCGGCAGTGGCGGTTCCACCGGCTGGTGCTCGACGAGGCCCAGATGATCAAGAACAGCCGGTCCGCGGCGGCCCGGTCGATGCGTTCCCTCGACGCGGCGCACCGGATCGCGCTGACCGGCACCCCGATGGAGAACCGGCTCGCCGAGCTGTGGTCGGTGATGGACTTCCTGAACCCGGGTGTCCTCGGCACGGCCGAGGTGTTCCGGCAGCGGTTCGCGGTGCCGGTCGAACGCCACCGGGACGCCGGGGCCGCCCGCACGCTGCGCCGGATCACCCGCCCGTACCTGCTGCGCAGGCTCAAGACCGACCCCCAGGTCATCGACGACCTGCCGGAGAAGATCGAGATGGTGGCCGACCACCGGCTCACCCGCGAGCAGGCGTCGCTGTACCGCACGGTCGTCGACGACATGATGGAGAAGATCGAGGGCACCGACGGGATCGAGCGGCGCGGCAACGTGCTGGCCGCCATGAGCAAGCTCAAGCAGGTCTGCAACCACCCGGCGCAGCTCCTGCACGACGGCTCCCCCATCCACCGGGCGGGCGGCCGGCACCGCTCCGGCAAGGTCGCCCGGCTGGAGGAGATCCTGGAGTCGGTGCTCGCCGCCGGCGACCGGGCGTTGCTGTTCACCCAGTACACCGAGTTCGCGGCGATGCTGCGCCCGCACCTGTCGGCGCGGTTCGACACCGAGGTGCTCTACCTGCACGGGGGCACCCCGAAGAAGCGCCGGGACGAGATGGTCGCCCGGTTCCAGGGCGAGGGCGGGCCGGCACTGTTCCTGCTCTCGCTCAAGGCCGGCGGCACCGGGCTGACGCTGACCGCGGCCAACCAGGTGATCCACCTGGACCGCTGGTGGAACCCGGCCGTCGAGGACCAGGGGACCGACCGGGCGTTCCGGATCGGCCAGACCCGGTCGGTCCAGGTCCGCCGGTTCGTCTGCCCGGGCACCGTCGAGGAGCGGATCGACGAGCTCGTGGCGTCGAAGCGGTCGCTGTCGGACATGGTGGTGACCGGCGGGGAGGACTGGCTGACCTCGCTGTCGACCACCGAGCTGCGTGAGGTCTTCGCGCTCGGGTCGGACGCGGTCGCCGACGACCTGGGGGACAGCGATGAGTGACCGTCCGTTCTGGGCCGCCGAGGACTACCCCGGTGGCCGCCCCATCCGCGTCGAGGGCGGCATCCGGATCCACGGTGCGACCGGACCGGTCGCGCGGACCTGGTGGTCGGCCCGCTTCCTCACCGTGCTCGAACAGGTCGGGGTCGGCGGCAGGCTCTCCCGCGGGCGCACCTACGCCCGGTCCGGCCAGATCGTGTCGCTCGACGTCGACGCGGGGGCGGTCGTCGCGCTCGTGCAGGGGACCAGGCCGCAGCCGTACCGGGTGCGGATCGGCCTGCGGGTGTGGGACAAGACCGAGTGGCGCCGGGTCGAGCAGGAACTGGCCGCCGACGCCTGGTACGCCGCAGCGCTGCTGGCCGGGACCGTGCCGCCGGAGATCGAGGAGCTGCTCGGCGGGCTGGGGCTGTCGCTGTTCCCGACCTCGGCCGACGACCTCGCACAGGACTGCTCCTGCCCGGACGCGACGGTGCCGTGCAAGCATCTCGCGGCGGTCTTCTACGTGCTGGCGCAGCAGTGCGACACCGACCCGTTCACGCTGCTGACCCTGCGGGGCCGGGACCGGGCGACGCTGCTCGACCGGGTGCGCGAGCAGCGGGACCTGGCGTCCGGGGCCGGCGCCGCGTCCGGGGCACCGGCCCTGGCCGACCTGCTCGCCGACTTCTGGACCGCGCCCGCGGCCACCGTCGTGCCCCGGTCGCCCGGCACCGAGCCCGATGCCGTCCTCGACCAGGTCCCGGAGCCGCCACTGCGCGCCGGGCGGGAGCGCCTCACCGACGTGCTGCGGCCGGTGTACCGGGCGATCGCCGAGCCCGGCACCCGGTCGTCCTGACCTGTCGGCCGCACCGTCGCGGCGACACCGGGTGCGGATGCCGGTGCGATCTCACGGCGACGTCACGGCGCCGTCGCCGGGGCGGCGTCCAGCACCCCCAGTGCGCCGTAGACGGCGGCGTCCGGGAGATCGGACCGGTCCCGCCAGCGGCGGATGTCCACCAGCCCGGGATCGACGAGCCGGAAACCCGCCAGCGCCGCGCGCAGCTCGGCGCGGTCGCGCAGGTACGCGGGCGTCGCGCTGGTGGCCATCACCGCGGCCAGGTCCCGCATGTGGCCGGCCGCGACCTCGTCGTCCAGATCGTCGCTGCCGTGCGAGATCACCAGTGCGCTGCCGGGGGCCAGCGCGGCGCGGTACGCCGCCACGACCGCGGACAGGTCGTCGGCCGGGGCCACGTAGTGCAGCGACGCCACCGCCAGGACGGCGACGGGTGCGCCGAGGTCGAGCACGTCACGCACCTCCGGCGCGGACAGCACCGCGGCCGGGTCACGCAGGTCGGCCAGGGCGACCCGGACCCGCGGGTTCCCCTCCACCAGGGCCCGGCAGCAGGCCACCGCGACCGGCTCGATGTCGACGTAGACCACCCGGGCACCGGGAGCCCGGCGCTCGACGAACTCGTGGACCCCGCCGCGGGTCGGGATGCCGGAGCCGAGATCGAGGAACTGGGTGATCCCGAGGCTGCAGCAGTGCTCGACCGCCCGGTGCAGGAACTCACGGTTGGCGTGACCGGCCTTGGCGGCGTCCGGGAAGCGGGCCAGCATGGCGTCACCCGCCGCGCGGTCGGACGCGAAGTTGTGCGACCCGCCCAGCATGTAGTCGTAGATACGGGCGGCGTTCGGCCGGTCGACGTCGACCTCGGGCAGCTCTGCGGTCACGACCGCCAGTATGACCCGGCCCCCGACGCGGGACGGCCCGGCCGCTGTGGTCTGGCGGCCGGGCCGTGATTCCCGAACTGACGCGCCGCTCCCACCACGAAGCGACACGTGAAAATTAGCGTAGGCTTACCTGACTGTCAACCGCTCCGAGGCGACCGGTCCGCGTGACGTGGCGCTCGAAGGCGATCGTGGTCAGCGGCGGGATGCTGGCGAGCAGCCCGACGACCGTCGTCCGCAGGTCCCAGCGGAAGGTCCGGGCGGTCCACAGGGTGACGATCACGTAGGCGACGAACAGCGCGCCGTGGATCGGCCCGAACACCTGGACCCCCAGCTCGCTGGTGCCCAGCACCCACTTCACGAACATCCCCACGAGCAAGCCGGTCCAGGACGCGGCCTCGGCGACCGCGACGATCCGGAACGCGCGGGCCGTGACCGGGGCGACGACGGGGGCGGCGGGAGCGACCATGCCGTCCACTCTGCCGTATCCCGGGCCCGATCTTCTACCGGGTGTCGAATCACAACGAGTCGTGACCGCACGGTGACCGCGGCGTAGCGTGCTGTGAGTGGTTCACTCCCCGCACGGCAAGGTCCGGATCGGCGTCGGCCTGGTCGGTGCCCGCAGCACCGACGAGTTCGGCACGGAGTTCGAGGAGCTGGTCGACGCGCTCGACCGGTCCACGGTGGACTCCCTGTGGCTGGCCGACCTGGCGTCCAAGTCGGTGGTCGACCCGATGGTCGGGAGCACCTGGGCGGCCGCCCGGACCCGGCGGCTCAAGGTCGGCACCGGTGTCACCGTGCTCTCCGGCCGCAACCCGATGCTGCTGGCCGCCGAGCTCGCCACGCTGACCGTCCTCGCCCCGAAGCGGATCCTGCCGGTGTTCGGGATCCGGGCGGCGTCACCGGAGGACCGGCAGCTGCACCCGGTCCCGGGGCGCCTGGCCGACGTGTTCGAGGAGTCGCTCGTCGTGCTCCGCCGGCTGCTGAGCGAGGACTCGGTGACCCACCACGGCGAGTTCTTCACCCTCGACGGGGCCACGGTCCTCCCCCGGCCGCCACGGCCGCCGGACATCTGGCTCGGCGGCCGCGCCGACGTCGGGCTGCGCCGGGCCGGGCGGCTCGCGGACGGCTGGCTGGCCAGCTTCCTGACCCCCGCGGAGACCGCGCGCGGCCGCACCGTCATCGAGAAGGCCGCCGGGGACGCCGGCCGCACGATCGACGACGACCACTACGGGACCAACATCTGGGCCGCTCTGCCCGGCACCGACCTCGACGCCGCCCTGGAGCGCGCGGCGCAGCAGCGACCCGACATCGACCCGCGGGAGATCGTCGGGATCGGCTGGGAGGGCACCGCCGAGCTGATCCGGCGGCACGTCGAGGGCGGGCTGACCAAGTTCGTCGTCCGGCCGTCGGCGCCGATCCCGGACTGGTTCGCCTATCTCGACCGGTTCTCCGCCGAGCTGGGGCCGCTGGAGTCGGGCTGAGCCGGCGCGGCCGGGCGTTCAGCCGGTCGTCGAGATCCCGCCGTCCACCGGGATGACCGCGCCCGTCACGTAGGACCCGGCGGCCCCGGCGAGGAACAGCGTCGCCCCGACGACGTCGGACGCCCGGCCGATCCGCCCCAGCGGGGAGGCCGCGGCGATCTCCTCGCCCGCGTCCGCCAGGGTCGCCCGCATCATCCGGGACGGGAACGGGCCGGGCGCGATCGCGTTCACCGTGATGCCGCGCGGCCCGAGATCGCGGGCGAGCACCCGGGTCAGCTGGTGCACGGCGGCCTTGCTCGCCGAGTAGCTGTAGGTCGGCAGCCGGGGCACGCGCAGCCCGTCGATGCTGCCGATGTTGATCACGCGCGCCGGGTCGTCGGGCGTGGCCGCGCCCTCCAGCAGCGGGAGCAGCGCGCGGGTGAGGAAGAACGGGGCCTTCACGTTGAGGTCGAGGACCTTGTCCCAGGCGTGCGCGGGGAACTCCTCCAGCGGCGCGCCCCAGGTGGCACCGGCGTTGTTGACGAGCAGATCGAGCCCGTCCTCGCGTTCGGCGATCTCGGCGGCGAGGCGCAGGCACTCCTGTTCCGAGGACAGGTCGGCGGGGATCCCGGTGGCGCCGTAGTCCGCCTCGGCGGCGGCGCACGCCGCGGCCTTGCGCCCGGCCACGTACACCCGGGCGCCGGCCTCGGCCAGTCCGCGCGCGATCATCTCACCGATCCCGCTGGTACCGCCGGTGACCAGCGCGACCTTGCCCTCGACGTCGAACAGCCCCTGGTGCATGGGGCGCACGCTAACCGATCGGATGGCATCGTCGGGGGCATGACGCGTTCCCGCGACCGTGACGAGCAGGGCCGGGCCCGCAACTCCCGCCCGCGCGACGCCGCCGGACGCCCGCTGGACCGCGGGGCGGACGGCGTCGAACGGGTGCCGGAGGACCTGGTGCTCCCACCGGAGGCCGCCGTGACCGAGGCCCAGCGACTGCTCGACGACGGTCTCCCGTTCCAGGCCCACGAGATCCTGGAGGGCTCCTGGAAGGGCGCCGACGACGACACCCGTGATCTCTGGCGGGCACTGGCCCAGTTCGCGGTGGGGCTCACCCACGCCCAGCGCGGCAACGCCCGCGGCGCGGTGTCCCTGCTGCGCCGCGGCACCGAGGGCATCCGGTTGTGGCGGGTGATGGACACTGCGCCACCGGCCGGGCTGGACCTCGACGCGCTCGTGACCCACGGCGACGCCCTCGCCGACGACATCGAGCGGGACGGCGTGCACCGCGCCACCGACGCCGGACGGCTGAGCCCGCGGCTCCGGGGCGAACGGCCCGCCTGACGGTGCCGGAACGTCGTTCGCCGGCGGTGCGGCTGCGCGCCCTGCTGCGCGAGGCCCGGTCCCTGCCCACGCTGCTGCTGCTCGCGCTGATCGCGGTCGCCGGGGTGCCGCTGGTCGTCGCGCTGACCCCGGAGCAGCACGTCGAGGTGTTCGGCCAGGACGTCGGGGTCGGCGCCCGGGTGCCGCCCCCGTCGCTGTCCGGGCCGGCCCAGATCGTCCAGCTCGGCAACACCGCCTTCGATCTCACCCGGGTCGAGGTGTACGGCCCGATCCGGCCGCGACTGTCGATCGGGCCGTTGCAGCGCCCCGCCGACAACGGGCCGCTGCTCGGGCCGCAGACCGCCGGGGACGCCGGGCACGCCGTCCGGGAGCTCACCGACGGCTTCGTGACCTGGTACCTCTGGGGCGCGGCCGGGATGGTGCTCGCCGCGGTCCTGGGCAGCGTCCTCATGGCGTGGGCCCGGCTGGTGCTCGCCCTGCGACGGGCCCGCAGCCGGGGACGGCGCCCGGTGCACTGGGACGACCACGCGGGGCCGATCGCCCGGATGACGGTCGTGGCCCTGACCGCGTCACTCGTCCTCTGGGGCGCGGCGGGGGCCGCCGCCGTGCAGGGCACCTCGGCCGGGCTCGCGACGATCACCTCGCTGACCGACCTGGTCGGCGCGACGCAGGTCAGCCCCTCCCCCACCGGGCCCGCGATCAGCGGGGTGCCCGGGGCCGTCGTCGGGGACTCGCGGGCCGCCCGGATCGGCGGTCCCGCCGGGCCGGTCCCCGGCGGGCCGGCCGACCCCGCCGACGGCGTGTGCGCACGCAGCGTCGACTCCACCGCGGCCCAGCTGTCGCTGCTGCGCGGGGAACGGGTGCTCAACCTCGCCTGCGCCGGGGCGAGCGTCCCCGCCGGGCTGCGCGGGCCGCAGCAGCGGTCCGGGGTCACCGTGGCACCCCAGGTCGGCCGGCTCAAGCAGGTGCAGGGCCTGCAGTGGGTGGTCGTGGAGATCGGGCCGAACGACCTGGCGTGGTCGGACTTCCTGCTCTACTGCTACGGCCTCGCGACCTGCGACGACCGGCTCTCCGACGGCGAGTTCGAGGCCCGGCTGGCGACGTTCGCCCGGGACGTCGGCGCGCTGTTCTCCGACCTGGACGCGTTGGCGGACCGGCCCCGGGTCGTCGTCACGCTGTCCTACGACCCGTTCCCCGACCGGTTCGACCCGGCCTGTGCCGACATGCGCGGGCCTGCCGGTGCGCCGGGGCTCGACCAGGCCAAGATCGATCTGCTGGCCGAGCGGAACCGCAGGCTCAACGACGTCCTCGCCGACGGCGCCGCCCGGTTCGGCTTCACCACCGCGGCCCCGAACCTCACCCCGCTCTGCGCACCGGCACCGGACGGGATGGGACCGGACCTGCAGGGACTGGACCGCCCCGACCCGTTCCACCCGACCGCGCTCGGGTCGCTCCGCACGGCCGCAGCGGTCGGCGCGGCGCTGGCGGTGGACCCGGACGAGCCGGGCCGAGGACCCGAGGGGTGAGCCGGCCCGCGGGCCGGGCGGACCAGGTGCGAGCGGCGGGCCGCCGTCACCCCAGAGCGGCGGAGATCGTCCGGGCCGCGGCCAGCAGGTCGTCCAGGTGTGCGCGCAACGCGTCGAGATCGGCGATCATCCGCAGCGACGTCAGCGACAGCGCCCCCACGACGGCCCCCGCCGAGTCCCCGACCGGTACGGCCAGGCAGTTGACGAACTCCTCGTGCTCGCCGTCGTCGACCCCCCATCCGCGCTCGGCGATCCGGTCCAGCTCGGCGTCCAGCTCGGCCGGCGCCAGCGTGGTGGCCGTGTGCCGGGTCCAGTCCGCGCCGGCGAGCAGCTCCGCCCGGCGGGCCGCCGGGAGCTGGGCCAGCACCACCTTGCCGACGCCGGTGCAGTTCAGCCGAACCGGCAGGCCGACCTGGGAGTACATCCGGATGCCGGACGCGTCCTCGACCTTGTCGACGTAGAGCACCTGGCTCTCGACGAGCTGCGCGAGGTGCAGCGTGTGCCCGGTGCGGGTGTGCAGGCCGCGCAGCGTCTCGTGCGCGATCCGGCGCAGGTCGATCTTGTCCAGCGCCCGCTGGGCGATCGCGATGATCCGCGGCCCGATCCCGTACGTCCCGTCGGAGTACCGGATCAGGAAGCTGACCCGCTCCAGGGTCTGCAGCTGCCGGAAGATCGTCGACGGGTGCACCTGGAAGTGCTCGGCCACCTGCGCGGTGGTCCGCGGGCCCTCCGAGATCAGCTCGATGATCTGGGTGGCCCGGAGGACGGTCGAGGACATGGGGCCCTTCTCGGGACGACGGCGCTCTTGACCCGAACGTCTACGCTCGGCGTGCAACATTCTCAATGACCATTGCATTTATTGCAAGCGACTGAGGAGCAGCGTGTCCGACGCACCCAACATCGTCCTCATCATCACCGACCAGCAGCGGTTCGACACGATCGGCGCGCTCGGCCACGGGCACGCCCTCACCCCGACACTGGACCGCCTCGTCGACGAGGGGACGACGTTCACCAGGACCTACGTGACGTCGCCGTCCTGCGCACCGTCGCGGGCCAGCCTGTTCACCGGCATGTACCCGCACTCCACCGGGGTGCTGCGCAACGAGGACCCGTGGCACCACAGCTGGGTGGAGCAGCTCGCCGGCACCGGCTACCGGTGCGTGAACGTCGGCAAGATGCACACCTACCCCTACGAGACCTCCGCGGGGTTCCACGAGCGGCACGTCGTCGAGAACAAGGACCGCTTCCCGCTGACCAACCCGCACTACCTCGACCAGTGGGACAAGGCGTTCTGGACGCGCGGGGTGACCAAGCCCGGCCGCGCCGTCTACCGCGAGCGCGCGGACTATCCCGACGCCATGGGGGCGTTCGTCTGGGAGGCGCCGGACGACCTGCACTCCGACACGTTCGTCGGCGGCCTGGCCGAGATGTGGCTCGACCGCTACACCGGCGACGAGCCGTTCTTCCTGCAGGTCGGGTTCCCCGGACCGCACCCGCCGTACGACCCCACGGCCGAGGCGCTGCAGCGCTACGACGGCGTACCCATGCCGCCCGCGAACCGCAGCGCCCCCGATCTCGCCGCCCAGCCCGCCGCACTGCAGGAGCTGCGCCGGCACAACCAGGAGATCGACCACGACTCGGTCGTCCACCCCGCCGACCCGACCGCCGCCCAGATCGACCGCCAGCGCCGGCACTACATGGCGAACGTCTCGATGATCGACGACCAGGTCGCGGCGATCGTCGAGGCGCTGCGCCGGCGCGGGGTGCTCGACGACACGGTCATCGTGTTCACCTCCGACCACGGCGACTGCCTCAACGACCACGGTCACATCCAGAAGTGGACGATGTACGAGCCGAGCGTGCGGGTCCCGCTCATCGCCTGGGGTCCCGGCCGGGTCGCCGCCGACCGGCGGGTGGACGGGCTGACCGCGCTGATGGACATCGGCCCGACCGTGCTGGAGCTGGCCGGCGTCGAGCCGCCCGGCTGGATGGAGGCCCGGTCGCTGCTGCCCGCGCTGCGCGGCGAGCCGTGGCCCGGACGGGAGCACGCGTTCTCCGAGCACGCCCGGGACAAGGTGCTGACCGGGACGGCACTGATGACGATGGTGCGCGACGAGCGCTACAAGCTCGTCGAGTTCGTCGACGACGACCGCGGGCAGCTGTTCGACCTCGAGGCCGACCCGCACGAGGAACACGACCTCTGGGACGACCCGGCCCACGATCCGGTCCGCCGGGACCTGCTCACCGCCGTGTCCCGCTGGCGCGCGCACAGCGCACTCACCACGGCGCCGTGGAAGGCCGCCTTCCGCTGACGGCCGAGCGTGTCTACAGTGAGCCTCGCTCCGAATATTGCATAAGCAGTTGCATTATTTGCAATCTCGGACAGGACCCAAGGAGGGGTACGAGGTGCGTCGGAACCGAGTCGCGCTGGTCGCGGCCGTGGTCGCGACCGCCCTGCTCGCCGGGTGCGGTTCCGCACCGGCCGGCGGGGCGGGAGCGCCACCGGAGGCGGGCGGGACGCTCACCTTCGCCAACTGGCAGTGGAACGAGCCCGGCCGGGGCGAGCAGATCCTGGCCGCGGTGCAGGCCTACAACCAGGCCAATCCCGCCGCCCGGGTGGAGCCCGTGGCGATCACCCGGGCCGACTACGAGAAGACGATCAGCACCCAGATCGGGTCCGGCGGCGGGCCGGACCTGCTGGCCAGCCCGGCGCCGTTCTTCCACACGATGGCCGACGCGGACGTGCTCGTCGGCCTGGACGGGGTGCTCGGCCCGGAGCAGGAGGCCGCGCTGCGGCCCAACAACGCCGAGCTGCGCATCGACGGGACCCGGCTCGGCCTGGTGTGGGGCGTCGCGCCGTACGCGTTGTTCTGGAACCGGCGCATCCTCGACGAGGCCGGCGTCACGACCCCGCCGCGCACCGTCGACGAGCTGCTGACCGCCGCGGTGCAGGTGCACGAGCGCACCGGCCGGATCGGCTTCGCCACCCGCCACCAGCTCAACGAGGAGGAGGCGTGGTGGGACGACTTCGCCAGCTGGGTGTACGGCTTCGGGGGCGGCTGGGCCACCGACGGCCGGCTGACCATCGACAGCCCGCAGAACGTGGCCGCCGTGGAGGCGTTCGCGCGGATCTACGCCTCCGGGGCGTTCGCCGTCGGCGACGACGCGTCCACCTTCCGCAGCAAGTTCGGCGCCGGTGAGGTGGCCTTCGTGCTGGACAACGCCACCGTGGTGAGCAGCGCGCTCGCCAACAGCGCCGACCTCACCCCGGCCGACGTCGGCTCCACCGTGCTGCCCTTCCCCAGCGGCTCCTCCGGGGCGCAGTCGAACGTGATCGCGATCAACGCGAACTCGCCGAACCAGGCGCTGGCCAAGGACTTCCTGCGCTGGATGTACACCGAGGGCCCGCAGCGCGCGCTGGCCGACGCCCAGTTCCCGGCCGGGAACGGCACCACGGTGCCGCCGCCCGCGGACAAGGTCGCGGCGAACCGCTGGGTGGACTCCTTCTACACCCAGCTCGAGGACTCCCAGGGGCTGGTCGTCCCGGGCTTCGAGATCGAGACCCCGCAGATCCGCAACATCGTCCTCACCCGGGTGCAGCAGGTGCTGACCTCGGACACGAGCGCGGCCGAGGCGCTCGCCGAGGCCCAGCGCGACGCCGAGGCGCTGCGGTGAGCGCCCGGCGGCAGTCCCTCGTCCCGTACGGCTACGCCGGTCTCGGAGCGGCGTTCCTGCTGGTCTTCGCCGGGATCCCGCTGCTGTGGGGGATCGGCCTGAGCTTCACCGACACCCGGCTGCTGCGGCCCAACGGCGGCTCGTTCGTCGGCCTGGAGAACTACGCCCAGCTCGTCGCGGGCAGCGCGCTGTTCCGGTCGGTGCTGACGACGCTGATCTACTCCGGTGCCACCGTCGCCGGGGCCCTGCTGCTCGGCACGGTGTCGGCGGTGGTGCTCAACCGGGTGTTCCCGGGCCGCCTGCTCGCCCGTGCGGTGATCGTGATGCCGTGGGCGGTGCCGACGGTGGCCGTCGCGCTGGTGTTCCGGTGGATCTACAACGACTCGGCCGGGGTCGCCAACACCGGGCTGCGGGCGCTCGGCGTCGGCCAGGCCGGCTGGCTGACCGATCCCGACCTCGGCATGGTGTCGGTGCTGCTCGCGACCGTCTGGAAGGTCAGCCCGTTCGTCATGCTCGTGGTGCTGGCCGCGCTGCAGTCGGTGCCCGAGGAGCTCTACGAGGCCACCCGGGTGGACGGCGCGAGCGCGCTGAGCACCTTCCGGCTCGTCGTCCTGCCGTTCCTCGCCCCCACCCTGAAGATCGCCGGGCTGCTGATGACGATCTGGTCGTTCCGCCGGTTCGAGATCGTCTGGCTGCTCACCGGCGGCGGCCCGGTGGACGCGACGAACACCGTCGTCATCAATCTCTACCGGGAGGCGTTCACCAACAGCCAGCTCGGTCTCGGCGCCGCCGTCGGGGTCATCGGGCTGCTGCTGTCGGTGCTGGTCACGGCGGTCTACTTCGCGATCGAACGACGCAACGCACGACTGGAGGCAGGCTCGTGATCGGCCGTCGCAACCTCGGGATCGGGGTGCGCACGCTGCTGGCCGTGCTGCTCGCCGTGCTCGCCGGGTTCCCGCTGTTCTGGATCGTCAACACCGCCATGACCCCGACCGACACGCTCTACGGCGGTGGTCAGACCCTGGTGCCTGACCTGTCCCGGTCGCTGGAGGTCTTCTCCGTCCTCACCTCCGACAGCCCGTTCCTGCGGTGGATGGGCAACTCGGCGGTCGTCGCGTTCGGCACCACGCTGTTCAGCCTGCTGATGGCGACGCTCACCGCCTACGCGCTGTCCCGGTACCGGTTCACCGGCAAGGGCGTGCTCGGCTTCGGGTTCTTCGCCACCCAGATGCTGCCCGAGGCGCTGCTGGTCGTGCCGCTGTACTCGATGTTCGCCGCGCTCGGGCTGCTGAACGAGCTGTTCGGCCTGGTGCTGGCGAACACCGCCTTCGCCATGCCGGTGGCGACGTTCCTGCTCAAGGCGGCCATGGACGGCGTGCCCTACGAGATCGAGGAGTCCGCCAGGGTCGACGGCGCCGGTTCGCTCGGCATCCTGCAGATCATGCTCGTGCCGCTGGTCGCGCCGTCGATGGCGGCCGCCGCGGTCATCGTGTTCTTCGACGGGTGGAACGAGTACCTGTTCGCCACCACGTTCATGTCCGAGCGGGAGAGCTGGACCGCCTCGACCGGTCTCGCCTCGTTCATCGGGGAGTACCTCACCCCGCTCGACACCGTCTTCAGCGCGGCGCTGGTGTTCACCCTGCCCGCCATCGTGTTCTTCCTGCTCATGCAGCGCAGGATCGTCTCCGGCCTGACGGCCGGGTCGGTGAAGGGATAAGCCGATGCCGTCCATCACGTTCGACCGGGTCTCCAAGAGCTTCCGGGACACCACCGTGATCTCCGACTTCCACGCCGAGGTCTCCGACCGGGACTTCCTCGTCCTGCTCGGGCCGTCCGGCTGCGGCAAGTCGACGATGCTCCGGATGATCGCCGGGATCACCGAGCTCAGCTCGGGCGAGATCCGGTTCGGTGACCGGGTCGTCAACGACCTCACCCCGCGCGAGCGCAACATCGCGTTCGTCTTCCAGAGCTACGCGCTCTACCCGCACATGACGGTGCGCGCCAACATCGGGTTCCCCCTGGTCATGGACCGGGCCCGCTGGTGGCACCACATCCCGGTGCTCGGCGGGCTCGCCCGGCGGGCGATCCTGCGCGACCCCGCGGTCAGCGCGCGGATCGACGAGGTCGCGGCCACCCTGGAGCTGACCGCCTACCTCGACCGGCGCCCCAAGGCGCTCTCCGGCGGGCAGCGGCAGCGGGTCGCGCTGGCCCGGTCGCTGGTCCGGGAGCCGGACGTCTACCTGCTCGACGAACCGCTGTCGAACCTCGACGCGAAGCTGCGCAGCCAGATGCGGGCCGAGATCTCGGCGCTGCACGCCCGGGTCGGCAAGACCTTCGTCTACGTCACCCACGACCAGGTCGAGGCGATGACCATGGGCACCCGGATCGTGGTGCTCAACGACGGGGTGGTCCAGCAGTACGGCGAGCCCCGCGAGATCTACGAGCGCCCGGCGAACGAGTTCGTCGCCCGGTTCATCGGATCACCCCCGATGAACCTGTTCGACGCCGTCGCCGACGACGGACGGCTGACCGTGGCCGGGGTGCCCGTCCCCGGCACCACCACGGCCGCGAGGGCCCTGACCGCACTCGGCCGGTCCGCGATCCGGATGGGGGTCCGGGCCGAACGGATCACCGTCTCCCCCGCCGACCACCCGGAGGGCCTGCCCGCGCAGGTCGTCTCGGTCGAGCACCTGGGCGCCGAGACCGTGATCGGGTTCCGGCTGGACGGCGACACCACGACCGCGCTGGCCCGGATGCCCGGTGACGTGCGCATCGAGCCGGGCAGCGACTGCCGGGTGCACCTCGACCTCACCGGCGCCGGATGGTTCGCGCCGGACACGGGGGACCGTGTTGAGCTCTGAGGTCCCCCTCGCCGGCACGCTCTGCCTGGGCGAGACGATGGTCCAGCTGACCGCCCCCGGCGGTCTCCCGCTGGCGACCGCACCGGCGCTCGACGTGCGGGTGGCGGGGGCCGAGTCCAACGTCGCCGTCGGGATGGCCCACCTCGGCGCGGACGTCGAGTGGTTCGGCGGGCTCGGCGCCGACCCGTTCGGCAGCCGGGTGCTCGCGCTCCTCGGCGGACGCGGGGTGCGGGTGGACCGGGTACGACCCGACCCGGACCGGCCGACCGGCCTGTTCGCCAAGGACGCCGCGGTGCCCGGCAGCCCGGTCTACTACTACC
The DNA here is from genome assembly GCF_001698125.1 of Pseudonocardia sp. HH130630-07. NCBI lineage: Bacteria > Bacillati > Actinomycetota > Actinomycetes > Pseudonocardiales > Pseudonocardiaceae > Pseudonocardia > Pseudonocardia sp. HH130630-07. The sequence continues at coordinate 6,104,744 of NZ_CP013854.1, forward strand.
GGCGCGGCTCGGCGGCCTCGGCACTGTCGCCGGAGCACCTGCCGCCGCTGCGGACCGGCGAGCGACGGCTGGTGCATCTGAGCGGCATCACCCCGGCGCTCTCGGCGTCCTGCGCCGGGCTCGTCGACCGGGTGCTCACCGACCGCGACGACGCCCGGGCCCGCGGCACCGGCGCTCCCCTGGTCAGCATCGACGTCAACCACCGGCCCGGTCTCTGGTCGGCGGCGGACGCGGCGCAGCCGTTGCTGGCCCTCACCCGCCGGGCCGACGTCGCGATCGTCGGCCGGGACGAGGCGCAGCGGCTGTGGGGGACCGCCGGGGCCGCGGACGTCCGCCGGCTGCTCCCCGACGTGCCCCAGGTCGTGGTGAAGGACGACGACCGCGGCGCCACCGTGTTCACCGGCTCCGGCGAGGTCTTCGTACCCGCGCTGCGGGTCGAGGTGATCGAGCCGGTCGGGGCGGGCGACGCGTTCGCGGCCGGCTACCTGACCGGCCTGCTCGACGGGCACGATCCCGCCCACCGCGCCCGGCTGGGTCATCTCATGGCCGCGCTGACCCTGCGCGACGTCGACGACCTGCCGCCGCTGCCCGCCGCCGGGCACATCCACGCGCTGGCCGCCGGCACCGAGGACGACTGGACCGCCCGCCTCGACCGCGGGGTGGCCGAACTGGAGGCACGCCTGTGACCGGACCGGACGACCTCTTCGGCGGGCAGCGGGTGATGGCGATCCTGCGCAACCTGCCGGTTGCCGACACCCTGCGGCTCGCCCGCACCGCCTGGGACCTGGGCATCGAGCTGGTCGAGGTCCCCGTGCAGTCGCCGAGCGCGTTCGCCGCACTGGAGGCCGTCGTCGCCGAGGGCCGCGAGCGCGGTCTCCCGGTCGGCGCCGGCACCGTCGTGCACCCCGACCAGCTGGAGCGCTGCGCACGGCTGGGCGTGCGGTTCACCGTCGCGCCGGGGCTCGATCCCGCGATCGTCACCGGGTGCGCCGAGCGGGGCATCGCGCACCTGCCCGGCGTCGCCACGGCCTCGGAGATCCAGCGGGCGGTCGCACTCGGCTGCACCTGGGTGAAGGCGTTCCCGGCCGACGCGCTCGGTCTCCGCTGGTTCCGCGGGATGACCGGCGGGCCGTTCCCGGACGTCTCGTTCGTCGCCACCGGCGGGATGGACGCGACCACCGCACCGGAGTACCTCGGCGCCGGGGCGTCGGTGGTCGCCGTGGGGTCCGCGCTGGCCGACCCGGACCAGCTCGGGCGGCTGGCCGAGCTGGCCTCAGCCCGGCACGTCGGCGGCGCGTAGCACCCGCAGCACGTTCTCCCCGGCGAGCTTGCGCAGGTCGGCCCGGGACCAGCCGCGATCGGCGAGGGCGTCGAACAGCCGCGGGTACCCGGCCACGTCGTCGAGGCCGTCCGGGAGATCGGCGGTGCCGTCGAAGTCCCCGCCGATCCCGACGTGGTCGATCCCCGCGGCCTCACGCAGGTGCTCGACGTGTGCGACGACGTCGTCGAGCCGGGCGCGCGGGGCCGGCGGCCCGTCCCACCCCGCGGCGAAACGCTCCCGGACGGTGAGATCGCGGTGGTCGCGCCCGGCGGCGTCCATCGCCTCGGCCAACCGGTCGTCCCACCCGGTGACGGCGGCCGAGACGAACCGGGGCACGAACGTCGCCATGCACACCCCGCCGTTGCCCGGCAGCGACTCCAGCACGTCGGCGGGCACGTTGCGCGGGTGGTCGGTGACGGCACGGGCCCCGGAGTGGGTGAACAGCACCGGCCGGGCGGAGACGGCGAGCGCGTCGCGCATCGTCGTGTCCGCGACGTGCGGCAGATCGACGATCATGCCGATCCGGTTCATCTCCCCGACGACCGCACGGCCGAACGCGGTCAGCCCGCCGTGCCGGGCGACGTCGGTCGCGGAGTCGGCCCAGTCGTTGGCGAGGTTGTGGGTCAGCGTCAGGTACCGCACGCCCAGCGTGCGCAGCATCCGCAGCACGCCGAGCGAGTTCGCGATGCAGTGCCCGCCCTCGGCCCCCATCAGCGACGCGATGCGGCCGCCCGCGACGACCTGCCGCACCTCGTCGGCGCCGCCGGCGAGGGCCAGCTCGTCGCCGTAGCGGGCGACGAGCCGGTACACCCGGTCGACCTGCTCCAGCACCGCCGAGACCGGGTCGGCGGTCTCGCCCGGCACGTACACCGACCAGAACTGCGCCGACACTCCCCCGGCCCGCAGCCGGGGGAGGTCGGTGTGCAGCCGTGGCTCGGCGGACCGCAGGTCGGGCTCGGGCCCGTCCAGCATCCGCAACGCCCAGGGGAGGTCGTTGTGCCCGTCGAGCAGCAGCAGGTCGTCCATACCCCGATCAGTACCGGACGACCCCGCGGACGTTGCGACCGGCGTGCATGTCCTCGTAGGCCGTCGCGACCTGGTCGAGGGTGTAGGTGTTCGTGACCAGCTCGTCGAGCTTCAGCGCACCGGACCGGTAGAGCTCCAGCTGACGCAGGATGTCCCAGTTCGGGTTGGACATGCCGAACATGGCGCCCTGGATCCGCTTCTGGAACAGCGTCACGTCGGCCAGCGACACCGGCAGCGGCTCGGTGGACTGGATGTCCCCGAGCGCGGTGACGACGACGGTGCCCGCCTTGCGGATCGAGGCCATCGCCTGACCGACGTGGTCGGGCTTGAGCACGCCCACCGTGATGATGGTCTGGTCGGCGCCCTGCCCGTTGGTGAACTGGTGGGCGATCTCGGTGGCCTCCTCCATCGTCTCCACCGCGTGCGTGGCACCGAGCCGCAGCGCGGCGTCGCGCTTCAGCGCGACCGGGTCGACGGCGATCACGTTCCCGGCGCCGGCGTGCGCGGCGCCCTGCACCGCGTTGATCCCGATCCCGCCGACGCCCATGACGATCGTGGTGTGCCCCGGCTCGACCCCACCGGCGTTCACCGCGGACCCCCAGCCGGTCCCGACACCGCAGCCGACCAGGCAGGCGACCTCCAGCGGGACGTCGTCGGGGACCTTCACGCAGGAGTCCTGGGAGACCAGCGTGGTCTCGCAGAACGTCGAGATCCCGCACATCTGGCCGACCGGCGTGCCGTCGGAGGCCAGCTTCAACCGGGTGGAGTCCTCACCCCACCGGGCGCCGGTGAGCAGCCCGGCCCCGAGGTCGCACAGGTTCTGCATGCCGCTGGAACACCACCGGCAGTGCCCGCAGGAGGGCAGGAAGGAGAAGACGACGTGGTCGCCCTCGGCCAGTCCCTTGGTGTTCGCCCCCGCACGGGTGACGATGCCGGAGCCCTCGTGACCGCCGGCGAACGGGTACCGGCCGGCCGGGATGTCGCCGGTGGCGATGTGGTCGTCGGAGTGACAGAGGCCCGATGCCACCATCTTGACCTCGATCTCGCCCGGACGCGGGTCGTCGACCTCCAGATCGACGACCTCGTACTTGCCGGGCGCGTTCCGGATCACGGCTCCGCGGGTGTGTACCACTGCGTCCTCCTGGACGTTCGTCGTCGGTGTCGGGGATGCGCACCCGACGATATGACGCGCGTCACGGTCGCGGAAGTGCCACGCACCGATAGAGGAGGGTCGGCCCGCTGTAGACCGTCGGGTCAGCGCGGCATCCGCCGCCAGACCGGACGCGGGAGCAGCCGCAGCGCGAGGAACAGCAGGCGCAGCGCACCCGGCACCCAGACGTCGGCGTTCCCGCGGCCGCGGCGCACCGCCCGGACCGTGGCGTCGGCGACCTGCTCGGGCGTCGAGGACAGCGGTGCCGGACTCATGCCCTCGGTCATCCGGCCGACCACGAAGCCCGGGCGGATCAGCACCAGCCGCACCCCGGAACCGTGCAGCGCGTCGGCGAGCCCGGAGGCGAAGGCGTCGAGCCCGGCCTTGGCGCTGCCGTAGACGTAGTTCGCCCGCCGGGCCCGCACCCCGGCCACCGAGGAGTACACGACGAGGGTGCCGCTCCCCTGCGCCCGCAGCACCCGGGCCAGCTCGGTGAGCACGTGCACCTGGGCGAGATAGTCGGTGTGCACCACCGCGGCCGCGTGCGCGGCGTCGCGCTCGGCGCGGGCCTGGTCACCGAGCACCCCGAACGCGACGACGGCGACGTCGATCGGCCCGTGCCGGGCGACGACGTCGTCGAGCAGCGGACGGTGCGTGGCCAGATCGTCGGCGTCGAACTCGGCGACGTCGGTCCCGGCGCCCGCGGCCCGCACCCGGGCCGTCTCCGTCCCCAGCTCACCGGACCGGCGGGCGGCGAGCACGACCGTCCCGGCGTCGGTGGCGAGCCGCTCCGCGACCGCCACCCCGATCTCGCTCCGACCGCCCAGCACCAGCACCGTTCCGCCCACCCCGGCAGCCTGCCATCCCGCCGTGCGGCACCATCTCCCGACATGGCGACGCAGACGTCCGGCGGTCCGGTGTACGACTCGGTGCTCGACGCCGTCGGCGCGACCCCGCTGGTGCGGCTCGGCCGGATCGTGCCCGACGGCGGCGCCCCGGTCTGGGTGAAGACCGAGGGCACCAACCCCGGCGGGTCGGTCAAGGACCGGGCGGCCGTGGCGATGGTGCGCGCCGCCGAGGAGTCCGGGGCGCTGCGCCACGGCGGGACGATCGTGGAGGGCACGTCCGGCAACACCGGCGTCGGGCTCGCCATGGTCGCCGCGGCGCGCGGGTACCGGGCCGTGCTGGTGGTCCCCGACCGCACCACGCCGGAGAAGATCGCGCTGCTGCGCGCCTACGGCGCCGAGGTCGTGACGACGCCCGGGCTGGTCCCGAAACAGGACCCGCGGCACGTGCAGCAGCTGGCGGCCCGGATCGCCGCGGAGACCCCCGGCGGCTGGCTGGCCGACCAGTACGGCAACCCGGCCAACCCGGACGTCCACGAGCACACCACCGGACCCGAGATCTGGACCCAGACCGGCGGGCGGGTCACCCACCTCGTCGCCGGTGCCGGTACCGGTGGGACGGTCACCGGCGCGGGCCGCTACCTGTCCGCCCGTGGCGTGCAGGTGGTGGCGGCCGACCCGTGGACCTCGCGCTACGGCGGCGGGGACGGCAGCCCGTACGCCGTCGAGGCCGTCGGCCACTACCTGCACCCGCTGACCGAGACCGACACCTGGCCCGCCGTCTACGACACCGCGGTCCCGAACCGCACCGAGCGGGTCGACGACGGCGAGTCGCTGCGGACCCTGCGCCGGCTGGCCCGCGAGGAGGGACTGCTGGTCGGCGGATCGGGCGGCCTCGCCGTCGCCGCCGCGCTGCGGGTCTCCGCGCAGGCCGGCCCGGACGGGCTGGTCGTCGCCGTGCTCCCGGACTCGGGCCGGATCTACCTGTCCCGCTACTTCGACGACGCCCGGCTGCGCACCCTCGGCTTCCTCGACGCCCCGCAGGGCCCGCTGGTCCGTGACGCCGTCGGCCCGTACGAACCGGGCCTGCGGGTCGCCCCGGCCACGGCGACGGTCGCCGAGGTGCGCGCCGGGCTCGGCGACGGCCCACTGCCCGACCTCGTGCCGGTGGTGCAGCCCCGCACGACCGACGCGACGACGTGGGCGGTACCCGACGTCGTCGGCTGCGTGCGGGTCGCCGAGCTGGCCGGGCTCGCCGCGGACGACCGGGTCGGCGCGCACGCCGGGCCGCCGCCGGTGACCGTGGGGCACGGGGAGGGCCTCGACGAGGCACTCACGCGGCTCGACGCCGACGGGGTCGGATCGGGCGATCCGGTCCTCGTACTGGTGGACGGCCGGGCCGTCACCCAGGTGCACCGGTCCGACCTACGGCGCTAACCGGCACTGATCCGTCCGCGCGTCCGGTGGGCGCGCTGGCGACACCTCGCTGAGCAGTACGTGCGCGGGCGTCCTCGCCGGAGCGGTGTGAACGAGCCGTCGCAGGCCGGGCACCGGGCCCCGTCGGCCGACCGGATTCCGTCACGGCGGCTCCGCTTTTCGTGACCATCCGCCGCCGGGCCGGGCCGCGGTGCCGCCCGCGCGGCGGCGACGAGATCGGACTCGGTGCACCTGCCCCGCGGAGTGCAGTCGACGAGTTCCGCGTCGAGGTAGGCGCAGTCGGCCACCGGGTCGTCATCGACGCACTGCACGAGATGACGCAGGTAGCGATCCGCCCGCGCGAGCCGGGCGAGGTCTCGGTCCAGACGCTCGATCTCGGTCACCACAGCCCGTCGCCACCTGGTGTTCGTCGACGATCCGTTGCTCACCAGGGCGGCCCGGTGCAGCGGCATGTCCCCGACGACGGTGCAGAGACAAGCCAGACCGATGCGCCGTAGCGCCGTGCCGTCGTACACCCGGCGGCCACCGACACGGTCAGCGACCGGTAGCAGCCCCTGCCGCTCCCACCAACGCAGCGTCGCCGGTGTCAGGCCGAACAACGCGGCCGCCGCCCCGATCGTCACGTGGTCGCTCACGCAGGGAGTTGACATCACGCCGACACGAGCGAGCAAGGTGAGCCTTGCCTGGCTCACGCCTGGCGCTCCCGGCCCATCGATCGCGAGGTCCCGTGTCTCACCCCGTTCACGCCGACGACGATTTCCTCACCATGATCACGGGCTACATGCCCGCCCTCGTCGTCGCCGCCGCGCTCCGGCTCGACCTGCCCGCCACGATCGCCGCCGAGACGGTGACCGTCGAGGACCTGGCCACCCGCACGACCTATCGGCCCGATCCCTTGCGACGCCTGCTGAGGGCGCTCGCGGCGCTCGGGCTGGCCTCGGAGGTCCGCCCGGACACGTTCGAGCTGACCGCGCGGGGACGACGGCTACAGCCGGGCGTCGACGGATCGCTGTACCCGCTGGCCGCGGTGATGCTCCACGAGACGATGTGGCGCGGATGGCCCGTGCTCGACGAGGCGGTACGCACCGGCGGAACGGCTTTCGAGCAGGTCTACGGGACCGTCGACTGGCAGGTCGGCTCGGAGTACCGGGAGCTGGTCGACCGCTCGATGCTCGACGAGACCCGCTCGGTCGCCGCCGCGGTCGTCGCCGCGTACGACTTCACCCCTTTCACCTGCGTGACCGACATCGGCGGGGGTAGCGGCCCGTTGCTCGCCGCGGTCGCGTCCGCGCATCCGCACCTCAGGGGTGTGGTGTACGACCTCGCGGACGGGCTTCGCCACGCCGACGGCGTCCTCGCGGCCGCGACCGTCGACGACCGCTGCCGGACGGAGGTCGGTGACTTCTTCGCGCGTATCCCGCCGGCCGATCTGCACCTGTGCAAGAGCGTCGTCTTCAACTGGCCGGACGACTCGGACGTGTCGGCGATCCTGGCCAACAGCCGGCGGGCCCTCTCCTCCGGTGGACGCCTCCTGCTGGTCGAGCAGATGCTGCCCGACGTCGTCGACGGGTCCCTCCCCGCTCGCCTCTACGTGGACGACGTCAACTCGATCGTCAGCCTGGGCGGACGGTTGCGCACCGAGTCGGAATACCGCTCGTTGCTCGAACGCGCCGGTTTCGCCCTCCGCGTCCGGCCGCTACCGGACGCACCAGGCAGCTACTCCCTGCTCGAAGCCGTGCCACAGTGAACCGGGACGAGTCCCCGTACCGGCGGCGCACGCTGCTGCGGGCGACGGCGGCGCTCGGCATCGGAGCGCTGACCGGTGGCTGCAGCCGACGGCCGCCCGGAGCACCGCACCGTGGGCTGCCGGTCGCCGAGCCCGCGGAGGGTTTTCCCCGCACCGTCCAGCACGGCGCCGGCAGCACCGTGGTCCCGGCGGTACCACGGCGCGTCGTGTGCACCACCGACTACGACGACCTCGACGCCGTTCTTTCCACCGGATGCGTGCCCGTGGCTTTCGGCTTCTCCCCGTGGCTGGTTCCGGATCTGGCGCCGTGGGCGGTCACCGCCGAACCGGCCGAACGACTGCTGGGCCCCATCGCGGGGTTCTCCCTGGAGCGGATCGCCGCCCAGCGCCCCGACCTCATCGTCGGTCAGGTCGACCTGCTCGACGGGAAGTACGACCAGCTCGGCGCGATCGCACCCACGGTCACCGTCGGCGTGCGCCGGGACGGCTGGCGCTCGAGCTGTGCCCTGGTCGGGCGTGCGCTGGGACGTGAGGACGCCGCAGCCGCAGCCGCCGCCCGTACCGGGGCGGTGCTCGGTCGCGAGCGAGCGGCACTCTCCTCGCTCGCGGGTACTCGCGTGGTCGTGCTCTACCGCAACGGCGGCGTGAACAGGATCGACAGCACGTTCCACCCACCGGGTGGGGGGAGCGCCGAGGTGCTGGGCGAACTCGGCCTGACAGCCGTCGATGCCGGCGCGGGTCCTGCCGGAGCGCTCGCGGACGAGGAGCTGGGCCGCCTCGACGAGGCCGACGTCGTGATCGTCCAGGACTTCGTCGCCGAGACCGACGACCTGCTCCGGATCGAGGTGTTCCGGCGGTCGCGACCGGTACGCGACCGCCGGGTCGTCCGGCTGAGTCCGGTCGCCACGCGTGCGTCGTTCCTGCCCAGTGTGCTCTCGCTACCGGTCGCGACCGCGGAGTTCGCCGCCGGGGTACGCGCCGCCCTCGCGGGTCGTGGGTCGCTGGAGCCCGTTGCCGGTCGGTGAGCCCGTCACACGTCCCGGACGACGCCGCGTGCCGGCGACAGGCCTACCAGCAGGGCTGGCCGGGGCGTTCGCACCAGGCCACCGCGGACGTCGAGGTCCCGGTGTCGACGGCCGATGCGGCCACCGAACTCAGTGAGGTGTTCTCAGTAGCGTGGTGATCATGTTGTGCGGTCGTATTCGGTGTGGAGTAACACGAGCGCGGCGGCGGTGATCGCGCCGGTGCGCCAGGGACAGAGGGTGACTCGCTGTAGCGTTGCGAAGGTGGTCTTGAGCAGGGCGTTTGCTCGTTCGGCGAGTGCTCGGGTGGCTGAGTGCAGGCTGTTGACGGTGCGCTGATCGACTGTTCGGCCGCCGGCGGGGATGGGTTTGATCGGCACGGTGAGTCGGTGGGCCTCACCTTCGTAGCCGAGATCGCCCAGCGCGGCGTGGTCATCATCGATCCAGTGATCGAGGTCTTCGAGCAGACCGGGGTGGGCTCGGGCACAGGTCACGTCGTGTTCGCGCCCGGGTCTTCCCGGGGATGTCCATAGCGGCCATCCATCCGGGGCGGACACGACCTGGACGTTCCCGCCGTGGCGGTGGTGTTTACCCGACCACCACAGGTCGACCCCCGCGGTGGGGCCGAGCGCGCGGCAGCGGTCGGTGGCGATCAGGGTGCCGTCCAGGTGAACGTGGGTGTGTCCGGCGAGGCGGGCGGCGAGCAGGGCACCGTGCAGCCCGGGTGCGGCGCTGGCGAGGACGTCGATGCCTTCGTGCAGGTAGCGATAGGTGGTCGCGGTACTGATCGCGTTGTCGCGGGCCAGGTGCCGGACCCGGGTGGCGTCGCAGAACCAGCGGATCACCAGCACTGCCTGGGCGAACGGGGTCAACGCCCGCCGCCGGGGGCGGGTACCGCGGCGACAGCGTTGAGCGGCCAGAAGCCGAGCCAGGTAGGCCACGGTGTGCTCCCCGATCGGGAGGACAGCGGTGTAGGTGACAGGATCGGACATGCGGGGCCTCGGAGAGTTCGTTGATCTTGGTCGACCAACTGCTCTACCGGGGCCCTGCCCCATGTCCTAGACATCTCCACTCCCTCGGCGTGTCGCAGCGGAACGACCACCACTACTGAGAACACCTCAGTGTCAGCATTCCCGTCACGCTGAGCAGCAGCGCGGCGGTCGAGAGGATCTTCTTCACGATTGCCTCCGGATCATGCGAAGAATGTGTCGCAGGAATTCAGATCCTTGAGTCGCGACACAATTTCGTCAAGAAGCCGCAGGTGCACGGAAACCGCCCTCCTGGATCGTCCTCAGACGGTCATCTCGCCGTGTGCGACGACCACGACCGAACCCGCCACCTCGATCCGGCCGACGGTGTCGCCGTCGCCGTGGGCCGTCGCCCGCATCTGCGACGGACGGCCCATCTCCACCCCCTGCTCGATCTCGACCGGGGTGCCGTACGGGCACAGCCCGTGCCGTGCGAGGTGCACGGCCAGGGGCCCGCGGCCGATCCGGTCGCGGCGTCCTCGGCCACGCCGTAGGCGGGGGAGAACATCCGGATCCGCCACCGGTCACCGGCGCCGGCGAAGCAGATGGCGGCCATGTCGGGGAGCCGGGCGAGCGTGCGCAGGTCCGGTGTCACGGCCGACAGCTCGGCGAGACCGGGCAGGGCGACGTAGACGTGGCGCGGGCCGCAGCGGTACGCGGTCACCGGCGGGTCGGAGGAGCGCAGCCCCAGGCCGTCGAGCAGGACGTCGGCGTGCTCGTAGGGCTCCCACGTCGGGAGCGGCGGGACCATCCGCGCCCCGGTGACCACGCCGGACCGGCACTCCAGGGTGAAGGGCACGTCCCCGGCACCGGTCTCCAGCACGACGGTGTCGCCGGGCCGGGTCGCCCCCAGCACGACGGCGGTCCCCAGGGTGGGATGCCCGGCGAACGGCAGCTCGTTGACCGGGGTGAAGATCCGCACCCGGACGTCGCCGCCGCCCCGTGCCGGGAGCACGAAGACGGTCTCGGACAGGTTGAACTCGCGGGCGATCCGTTGCATGCGTTCGGCGGGCAGGTCCTCGGCGTCGGTGACGACGGCGACCGGGTTGCCCGCCAGCGGGACCGTGGTGAAGACGTCGGCGACGACGTAGCGGCGCGGGCGTGCGGTCACCGGCGCGGACCCAGCGCCGCCCGGACGGTGTCGCTGTCCGGCGTCGCCGCGCACCGCTCCGCCGCGTAGGACAGCGCCATCCGGTGCCGCTCGTGGGTGAAGTCGGCGACGGCGTCGGCGACGAGGAACGGCTGGATGTCGTGGGAGAACGCGTCCACACAAGTCATGAGGCACCCGACGTGGGCGTACACACCGCAGACGACGAGCTGGTCGCGCCCGTGGCTGCGGAGCCGGTCGAGCAGGTCCGTGCGCTGGAACGCGCTGTAGCGCCACTTGGTGAGCACCACGTCGTCCGCGCCCGGTGCGAGCTCGTCGACGATCGCCCGGTCCTGCGGGCTCGACTCCATGCCCGGCCCCCAGAAGTCGGCGAGCAGGCCCCGGTCCTGCGGCTCCATCCGGCCCGGCTGTGCCGTGTAGAGCACCGGGACGCCCGCCGCGACGCAGGCCGACCGGAGCTCGGCGACGGCCGTGACCAGCGCGGACACCAGCGGGCTGTCCGCGCCGAAGGGAGCCAGGAAGAAGCGCTGCATGTCGTGGATCAGCAACGCGGCGCGGGCGGGATCGACCGTCCACGTGACCACGTCGGCGGGGCGCTCGTCGGGCCGGGGCAGCGGGTAGTCGGGGATCGTCGGGATGGCCGGTGGGGCCGGTGTGTTCATGGACGTCTCCAGGGTGACGGTACGGGTCATGGGGTCGCGGCGGCGGCGCCTGCGAGATGGCCGAACACGAGGGCCGGGCCGAGGGTTCCGCCCATCCCGGGATAGGCGAGGCCGAACGGGCTCGCCGCCACGTTGCCCGCGGCGAACAGGCCGGCGACGCTCCGCCCGTCCTCGCGCAGGACCCGGCCGTCGGCGTCGGTCCGTGGGCCGCCCTTGGTGCCGCCGACGCCCGCGTGCACGGGGAGCGCGTAGTACGGCCCGTCGTCGAGCGGGCGCAACGTGGGGTGCGGCGCCCGCCGGTCGCCCATCGCCCGGTCGAAAGCGGAGTCGCCGCGGCCGTGGCGCCGGTCGGAGCCCCGTGCGGCCGCCCGGCCGAAGGCCCCGACGGTCTCGACGAGGGCGTCACCGGGCAGGTCCAGCCGGGTGGCGAGACCGTGCCAGGTGTCCGCGCGGCGCAGCCAGGGCGGATCCGGTTCACCGGGCCGCAGCGGCCCGACCGGGTAGCTGCGGCGGTGGGTGTCGTCGAACAGGAGCCAGGCCGGGTCGCGGTCGAAGGAGGAGCTCGCCGGGTCGAACGTGCGCAGGGCCCGGCCGACCTCGTGGTAGCTCTGGGCCTCGTTGACGAAGCGGCGACCGTGCCGGTCCACCAGCAGCGACCCGGGCCGGGCCCGTTCGAACAGCAGCATCCGGTGCGCCGCCGCACCGTCGATCCGCTCCCCGGGCACGCTGATGGTCGGGCACCACCAGGCCTCCGACATCGTGCCGAGCGCGGCGCCGGCGGCGATCGCCATCCGCAGACCGTCGCCGCGCGCGCCGGGCGCGCCGATCAGCCCGTGCACGGGGCCGCCGAGGAACGTGGCCGTCAGGGCGGTGTCGCGTTCGAAGCCGCCGGCCGCCAGCACCACGGCACCGGGCACGACATCCCCGTCCACCCGGGCACCGACCACCGCCGGGCCGCGCGTCTCGAGTCCCGACACCCGGGCGGACGTGCGGATCCGCACCCCGGCGTCGACGGCCGCCGTGAGCAGGGCGCCGACCAGCGCCTGCCCGCCCACGACGATCCCGGCGCGCACCCGCTCCTCGACGGTCGCCGGGTCGACACCGGCGACCAGCTCCGCGAGCGTGGCGCGGGGTCGCCACGGGAGACCGGGGCGCACCATCGCGGCCCGCTCCGCGGCGGGCCGGAACGGCAGCGGTTCCAGGGAGCGGCCGCCCGGCGCCGCACCGGGCTGCCCGCTGTGGCAGTCGGGGAACGGGACCGGCGCCCAGCGCACCGGAGTGTCCCGTTCCAGGCGGGCCGCGACCCCGGGGGCGACGGCGACGAACCGCCGCACGAGCGCGCGGTCGACGTCGCCGGCACAGACCGCGTCGAGGTAGCGCAGGGCCGGGCCGGCACCGTCGGCCGGCCCGGCGTGCGGGGTGCCCGGCAACCAGACCGCCCCGCTCGACAGGGCGGTGGTCCCGCCGAGTGTCGACGTCGCCTCCAGCACGGTGACCGTGGCCCCGCGGTGCCGGGCGGCGAGCGCGGCGGCCAGGCCGGCCGCACCCGAGCCGACCACGACGACGTCCGGTGCCGTCACCGATCCTCCCCCGCCCTCCCGGGACGGTCCCGGCTCAGCTCGGGATCCCGCCACGCCTGACCACGGGGACGTCGATGCCGAGTGCGCGCATCTGGTCACACGGGTTCATGAACTCGCGGATCTCGGTGACCTTGCCGTCGCGCAGCTTGAACGAGTGGATGAAGTGGTTGCGGTAGTGGCCGGGCTCGTAGTCGGGGAACAGGATCTGCCCCTCGCCGTCGCACTCGACCCAGAAGCGGTTCGGGTCCTGGGTCTCGAAGACCTCGATGTTGATCCACTTCCAGTCGGGGAAGCACTCGAGCGACCAGGCCGCCATCTTCGCGAGGTTCTCCCGGCCGGTCACGGCCGCGGGCTCACCGGTGTCGGTGGTCCACAGGCCGCCCCGGGCGTCCTCGGTGAACAGCCGGTGCCGCTCGAGCCGGGGCGGGCCCTCGGTGACCCGCAGGTACTCCTCGACGGTCGCCCGGTTCCGCTGGCGCAGGTCGCGATCGTCGTCGAACGGGTGCGTGTCGGACATGGGCGGGGCCACCTTCCTCGTCCGGGGCCGGGAAGCTCCGGTCTGCGCGGACGTCTCCGCGTCGTCGCGGTGTACGAGCCCGGCCGGGAGCGTGCGGGGCGCCGGGCGCACGTTCCCGCCGGTCCGGCCGGCGTCCCGGCCGAGTGGGTCGTGCGCGACCGATCAAACGCCGGACGTCGCTCCCGTCGAGCGCGGATGCCGGAAAGAGTCGAATGCGAGCTGGGGTTCCCCTCGCGAACCGGCTGACCGGTCACCGGGCCGGGGCCCGGCGGGACGGGTCAGCCGCGGGCCGCGTCCCGCCCGGCGAGATAGCCCTGCACCAGCCCGCGGAGGTTGGACGTCCCGCTCTGGGCGGAGAAGCCCATGTCGTTGCGCGCGGCCGCGTTGCCCACCGCGTAGAGACCGGTGATCGGGTCGCCGGCCCAGGTGCGGACGCGGGCCGAGGCGTCCACGTCGAGTCCCGCCGATCCCAGCCCGGCGAGCACCCGGGCCAGCCGCGCGGCGTGGAACGGCGGCCGGGCGATCGGCCCGAGCATGGGATTGCCGTCCGTGTCGCCGGTGAGCATCCCGGCCATCGCCACCGACCAGGGCCGTTCGCCCCGCCCGAAGTCCTCGTCACGGCCGCGCTCGCAGGCCGCGTTGTAGCGGGCCACCGTGGCCGCCAGCCCCGCCGGGTCGATACCGGCGAGCCGGGCCAGCTCCGGCAGCGACGGGGCGCTGACCACCCGCTCGGGGTCGACCTGCACGACACCGCGGCGGGCGAGGTCGTCGTCGAAGACCAGCCAGGCCGGCCAGTTGACCAGCCGCTGCGAGGAGCCGTCGAGCCGCTGCAGCGCGGCGTTGATCGCGGGGTAGAAGCTCTCGTCGGCGAACCGCTCCCCGGCGGCGTTCACGATGATCTCGTGCGGGTACATCACCCAGTGGGTGCGGTAGCGGGGCCCGCCCGAGTCCTCCACCTCGCCGGTCGGGAAGCTGACCTGGACGGTGTTGCGGGCCGCGGGCAGCGACCAGATCGACGCACCGAGCGGCGCGGCCAGGCCGAAGTGGTCCCCCTCGACCCCCTCCGGAGCGCCGGTCCCGTGGTCGTCGAGAACGCCCTCGAACCGGTGGACGAGTTCCGGGTTGCGGTCGTAGGCACCCGTCGCGAGCACGACGCCGCGCACCGCGCCGCCCTCGGTGAGCAGGCCGGTCACCGCCGTCCCGGTCACGACCTCAGCGCCGCTGCCGAGCGCCGCCCGCAGGACGTAGGCCGCCAGCGCCTGACCCGACGTCAGCGTCGCCGGTGCGTCGTCGGCCGGAGGCGCCGGGTCGGCACCGAGCCCGGCACCCATCCGCCAGACCGAGGTCCGGCGGAGGCGCCCGCCCCACGCCCCGAGCGCGTCCACCGGGAGCGGCACGGGTTCGAGGTAGCGCCCCTCCGCCGTGGAGTGCGCGGCCTCCGGGTAGAAGTAGTCGGGCAGCCCGCGGATCACCCGCAGCGCCAGGCCGTGCCCGGCGAGGAACCCGAGTGCCTCCCCCGCCGCACCGAGCACCGCCGACGTGCGGTGCGGGTCGTTGTGCCCACCGGCCACCGCCGAGATGTAGCCGGCCCCGTCGGCGGCCGAGTCGGCGAGGCCGAGTGCCCGGGCCCACCGGTTCCCCGGCGCCCAGACCTGCCCGCCGGAGACTGCGGTGACTCCCCCGACGACGTCGGCCCGCTCCACCACGAGCGCCCGTGCCCCGGTGTCGGCCGCTGCCGCCGCGGCGACGCAGCCACCGATCCCGGAGCCGACGCAGACGAGATCGTAGGCACTGTCCACTGGGGTCCTCCTGGTCGTCGCCCGGTACTGCTCCGACGGTGTCACAGCCAGCCGCGCTCCCTGGCCGTCCGGGCGGCGTCGTGCCGGGTGCTCGTGCCGGTCTTCTGCATGGCGCTGGAGAGATAGTTGCGCACCGTCCCGGGTGCGAGGTGCAGCCGGCGCGCGATGTGCTTCACCGAGTAGCCCTCCCGGGTCTCGACGAGCGTGTCGAGCTCGCGGTCGGTCAGCGGGCAGTCGTCGACGACGGACGCCTCCAGCACCTCGTAGGCGATCCAGCGGCGGCCCGCGTGCAGCTCGTGCAGCACCGCGACGATCTCCTCCGGATCGGCGCTCTTGCTCATGAACCCCTGCACGCCCAGTTTCAGCGCCCGGCGCAGCACCCCGGGCCGGGCGTGCCGGGTGAGCATGAGGACGGTCTGACCGGGGTGCTCCTGCACGATGGCCGCGACCGCCTCCAGGCCGTTCGTCCCGGGCATCTCCAGGTCGACGACGAGCACGTCCGGCCGGTGCCGCAGGGTCGCGGCGACCGCGGCGTCCCCGTCCTCGGCCTCCGCGACGACCTCGATCGTGCCGTCCAGCGGCAGCAGCGAGGCCATCGCCGTGCGCAACAGCTTCTCGTCGTCGGCGAGGACGATCCGGATCGGGGCGGCGTCGCTCATCGGTCACCCACCTCCACGAGCAGGGCGAAGCGCCCGGGCGCCGGGGTGATCCGCAGCGCTCCCCCGGCCCGTTCGATCCGGTCGCGCAGCCGGGCGAGCCCGCGCAGGTCCGGCGCCGCGTCCCGGCCGGGGTCCACCCCGTCGTTGGCGACCTCCAGCCGCCCCGGGGACACGGTGATCGTCACCGTCGTCGGGCGGGCGTGGCGGAGCAGGTTCGTCGTCGCCTCGCGCAGCACCTGGGCCAGCAGCGGGTGCCCCGACGGGTCCGCGGTGCCGCCGGTGCCGGCAGCGCCGTCGGTGCGGACCTCGACCGAGATCCCCGCGGCCTCGCAGATCCGCCGGGCGTTCTCCAGCTCACCGGCCAGGTTCAGCACGTGGCGGGCGTAGGCGAGCTCGCGGGTCTTCCCGATCGCCTCGTCGACGAGCGTCCGGATCTCGGCGAGCTCGGCGTCGGCGCCGTCAGGGTCGGTGCGGACCATGGTCCGTGCGTGGGCGGTCTTCAGCTTGATCACGTGCAGCGAATGTCCCTGGATGTCGTGCAGGTCCCCGGCGAACCGGACCCGCTCGCGGGCGATGGCCAGTTCCGCCTCCGTCTCCTGCGCGCGTTCGAGGCGGTGCACCACGAGCCACGCCTGCTCGCTCGCCACGATGACGCCCGCGACGAACAGCGTCCCGGCGAACGGGAGGCCGACGTAGGAGCCCGCGAGCGCCCAGGTCGGTGGGTGGGTGAGCAGCGCCGTGGCCCCGAGCAGCGCGTTCCCCAGCGCGAACAGGGTGATCCAGACCGGCTGCCGGCCCGGCAGCCTCGCCAGGAGCAGCGCCCCGATCAGGGCGAACGGCACGAAGTTGAGCGGGCTGCTGGTGACGAGCGCGCCGACCAGCCAGTTGACGCCGGTGAACCCCAGCGCGAGCACGACGCTGCGCGGGTAGCCGTCCACGCTCCACTTCCGGAGCACGCCGATGACCACCAGCAGCCCCGACGCGATGATCAGGCCCTCCCACCACGACGCGGCCGTGAGCGCCACCCCGACCAGGCACAGCGGGGCGATCGCCGCGAACGCGGTGACCACGGCGATCCGCCGGATGCGCCCGGTGGATCCGGTGGGTCCGGTGGATCCGGTGTCGTCGGTGTCGCCCGTGTCGTCGATGGTCAGACCCTATTCTCCCGGCGCCGGCGCAGGGCCCGGCCGACCGGGGCCTTGGCCAGCAGGGCCAGCACGAGGACGGTCAGGGCCACCCACTGCAGTGCCGGTCGTGCCAGGAAGAAGCCGGTGATCCCGGCGGGCAGGATCGTGAACAGCCCGGTGTCGAACTGCAGCCCGAAGTAGGCGATCACGACGGTCACGGCCACGATGGTCACGAGGTTGAGAACGATGTCCAGCGCCTTCATGCGGACCGACGATTCCGCAGCCGCGACGGCCGCAGTAGTGACACTGCGTCATACGTCCATCCGGGCTGTGCGACCGCTCACACCACCGGTCCCGGGATGGGCAGGGACGGCCCCGTCGTTGTCCCCTGGCACGGGGACGCGCGTGTCCGGCGTCCCGGGGAGGGGACCTCGTCGTGGACCTGCTGCTGCACCACGGGCTGACCGCGTTCGGCCAGTTCGTGTCCTGGGCGGAGCTGATCGGTCAGCTCGGTGCGCTCGCCGTCGTCTTCCTCGCCCGGCGCCGGAGCATCACGACCTGGCCGGTGCAGATGGCCGCGTGCGCGCTGTTGTTCGGGGTGTACGCGTCGGCGCAGCTGGGCGGACTGGCGTTCCGGCAGGTGGTGGTGTTCGCCATCTCGGTGTTCGGGCTGGTCGCCTGGTTGCGCCGCCGCGACCCGGTGTACGGGCTCGCGGTCCGGCACGGGACCGCGTGGCAGCGGATCGGGCTGGCCGGGCTGCTGGTCGGCGGCACCGTCGTGACGGCGCTGGTGCTCGACGCGCTGGACGCGTCCTGGGCGCCGTGGCCGGACGCCGCGATCTTCGTGGGGACGGCGGTGGCCTTCCTCGCCCAGGGGCTGCGGCTCATCGAGTTCTGGATCATCTGGCTGCTGGTGGACGCGGTCGGGGTGCCGCTGCAGATCGCGTCCGGGCTGTGGTTCTCGGCCGCGATCTACCTCGTCTTCGCCGGGCTGGTGCTGCACGGCTGGTGGAGCTGGTCGCGGGCACGGCGGACCGTCGGGGCCGGGGTGCCGGAGCCGAGCCGGGCGGCCTGAGCACGCATACTCCCGGGGTGAACTCCCCGGTCCGTCGCGCCGCCGTCCTCGGGTCGCCGATCGCGCACTCGCTGTCCCCCGCCCTGCACCACGCGGCCTACGCCGCGCTCGGCCTGGACGGCTGGCACTACGACCGGATCGAGGCCGGCGAGCAGGACCTGGCCGGGTTCGTCGCCGGGCTCGGGCCGGAGTGGGCCGGGCTGTCGCTGACGATGCCGCTCAAGCGGGTGCTGCTCGACGTCGCCGACCGGGTCGACCCGGCCGCCGCGGCGATCGGCGCTGGGAACACGCTGGTCCTGGGCCCGGAGGGCGGCGTCGCGTACAACACCGACGTCGCCGGGATCGCGGAGTCGCTGCGCGGTGCGGGTGCCGGCACCGGCCGGGCCGTGGTGCTCGGGGCGGGCGGCACCGCGCAGGCCGCGCTGGCGGCGTTGCAGGAGCTGAGGGTGGACCACGTCGACGTCCTGGTCCGCGACACCGGGCGGGCCGCCGCGCTGCGCGGGACCGCGGAACGGCTCGGCGTCGCTCCGGGGATCCACGGCGTGCTGACCGACCCGGTCGCGGCGGCGACCCTCCTGGAGGGGGCCGACATCGTCGTCTCGACGCTGCCGGCCGGGGCGGCGGACCCGCTGGCCGGGGCCCGCTGGCGGCCCGGGACGGTGCTCCTCGACGCCGTCTACGCGCCGTGGCCGACCGTCGTCGCCGGGGGCGCCGCCGCGTCCGGGGCGACGATCGTGTCCGGCCTGGAGATGCTCCTGCTCCAGGCCGTGGCCCAGGTCCGGCTGATGACCGGCCGGCCGGGGCCGGTCGCGGCCATGCGGGAGGCGCTCGACGCCGCGGTCGCCGCCCGGAGCTGACCGCTCGTCCTCGCCGGGCACGGACGCCGTGCCGGGGCGAGGATGGACCGGTGGTGCCGGAGAAGAGCTGCGCGGTCTGCGGGCGGCGGATCGAGTGGCGGCGGAAGTGGGCCGCGGACTGGGACCAGGTCCGCTACTGCTCCGCGCGCTGCCGGGGCCGCGGCGTCCGGCCGGTCGACCGGGATCTCGAACGGGCCGTCACCGACCTGCTCGACCAGCGGCGCACCGGGGCGACGATCTGCCCGTCCGAGGCCGCCCGCCGGGTCGATCCGGAGGGCTGGCGGGACCTGATGGAACCGGCCCGGATGGCCGCCCGCCGGCTGGTCGACGCGGGCCGGGTGGAGATCGTCCAGCAAGGCTCCGTGGTCGACCCGTCGACGGCGAAGGGGCCGATCCGGATCCGCCGGACCCGCTGATCTGGGGCAGGCTGACCGCATGCCCCGCGACACCTACACCCACGGTCACCCCGAGGTCGTCGTCCGCTCGCACGCGGCGCGCACCGCCGGGAACTCCTGCGGCTACCTGCTGGAGCACCTCACCCCGGGCACCAGCCTGCTCGACGTCGGCTGCGGCCCCGGCAGCATCACCGCCGATCTCGCCGCCCGGGTCGCCCCGGGCCGGGTCCGCGGGATCGAGGTCGTGGACAGCACGCTGGAGCAGGCCAGGGCGGCCGCCGCGGCGCGCGGGGTGCAGGTGGAGTTCGCCGTCGACGACGGCTACGCCCTGTCCGACCCGGACGACACCTGGGACGTCGTGCACGCCCACCAGGTGCTCCAGCACGTCTCGGACCCGGTGGCGGTGCTGCGCGAGATGCGCCGCGTCGCCCGGCCCGGCGGCCTGGTCGCCGTCCGCGACGCGGACTACGCCGGGTTCCAGTGGTGGCCCCGCGACCCGCGGCTGGACCGCTGGCTGGAGCTGTACCGCGCGGTGGCCCGCGGCAACGACGCCGAACCCGACGCCGGGCGCCGCCTGCTCGGCTGGGCACACGCCGCCGGGTTCACCGAGGTGACGCCGTCCGCCTCGGTCTGGTGCCACGCCACCCCGGAGGACCGTGCGGCCTGGGGCGGGATGTGGGCCGACCGGATCCACACCGGGGTCGGCCGCTCCGCCGTGGCCCGCGGGCTCGCCGAGCCCGACGAGCTGGACGCGATCTCGCAGGCGTGGCGGGAGTGGACCGCGCACCCGGACGGCTGGTTCCTCGTCCCGCACGGCGAGGTGCTCTGCCGGGTCCCCTGACCGGCGCCTGCGGAGCGACGGTCGAACGGCACCCGAGGACACGCGTGCGGGGGCCTTCCGCGGGGCAGCGGGTCAGGCCGGGACGAGCACGGCGAGTCCGCAGGCGGGATCGGTGGGGGCCGGGCACGTGCACACCCGGTGCCGCGCCCCCGGACGGCGGGCCGTGGACGATCGTTGCACAACGCATCTATGCTCCCCGCGTGTCCGCTGCGCAGGCGATCTCCCGTCCGTCGGTGTCCCGTGTGGCCGGTCTCGCCGTCCTGCTGGTCGCGCTCACGGTGTCCGGCTGTGCCGCCGATCCGGAGCCCATCGCCGTCGGGTCGGCGCCCGCCGCACCCTCGGAACGGATCGACCTCGGTGCCGCCCCGGCCGCACCGGTCGAGATGTCACCGGTCGGCAGCTGGCCGCAGGCGTGCGACCTGCTCACCGACGCCGACATCCGGGCCGTCTTCCCCCAGGCGGCCGACATCGTCCGCGAGCCGCAGGACGTGCAGCTCACGGTGTTCGGCCTGGGCTCGTTCACGGTGACCGGCGGGCGGTGCACGTTCCGGTACTCGCTCCCCGGCCGGCTCGTCGACCCGGCGGACACCACGAGCGGGTACCGCCTGCAGGTCCAGGTCCAGGCCGTCGGCACGGACCGGTTCGTCGCGGAGAACCACGCGTCGGTGAGCCGTACCGGACCGGTCGGCGGCGTACCGGGCGCGGACTGCTCGGCCGACGTCCCGGACACGGCGGTGACCTGTGCGACGGACCGGATGCTGTTCGACGTCCGGGACATGCTCGGGAACGTCACGCAGGACGGCGGGTGGGCCCGGTTCCGGCAGGGTGACCGGATCACGACGTTCGAGGGCGAGGACTCCGCACGGCTCGATCAGCAGCACGAGTACGTGGTGCGTACCGCCCTGACCGAGATCGCCCGGACGATCGCGGCGAAGCTCTGAGACCCGGCGGGCCCGTCAGGCCCCGGGCCGGGCGTGCAGCGTGACGGCGTAGCCGGAGCCCTCCGCCCAGGGCGCACGGTCCCAGGCCGACCAGCGCCGCACGGCGTCCAGCCCGGCGGCGGCGCACCAGGCGTCGACGTCGCCGGGGGCCGGCCAGCCGGGTCGCAGCGTGAACCCGGCCAGCAGCAGGCCGCCCGGGCGCAGGTGCCGGGCGCACCCGGCGAGCAGGCCGGCCCGGTCGGTGGCGTAGGGGACGACGTTCCCGGCGAGGACGACCATGCCGAACCGGTCGTCCAGGTCGAGGTCCTCGATCCCGCAGTGCTCCCAGCGCAGGTGCGGGGCCTTCGCCCGGGCGGCCGCGATCATGTCCGGGTCGGGGTCGACGCCGACCACCTCGATGCCGCGCCGGTCCAGCTCGATCCCCACCCGCCCGGTGCCGCACCCGCCGTCGAGCACCGGGCCCCGGTCCAGCAGCGCGGTCACC
The DNA here is from genome assembly GCF_001698125.1 of Pseudonocardia sp. HH130630-07. Lineage (NCBI taxonomy): Bacteria > Bacillati > Actinomycetota > Actinomycetes > Pseudonocardiales > Pseudonocardiaceae > Pseudonocardia > Pseudonocardia sp. HH130630-07. Next base: position 6,126,365 of record NZ_CP013854.1, read on the forward strand.
AGATCGGCCTCGCCGTGCGGGTTCTCCCCCGCGGCGGCCATGGCCGCCCAGCGGTCGTCGTAGGAACCGAGGTCGACCCGGTCCTTCCAGGTCGTCCAGTCGTCGGGCAGCACGGACCCGAGCCTAGGGAACCGCCGGGACGCGCGCTCCCACGCGGTCAGCCCGGCGCGACGAGTCCCGCGTCGTACGCCGTGATGACCAGGTGCACCCGGTCGCGGGCCGGGACCTTCTGCAGCAGCCGTCCGACGTGGGTCTTGACCGTCTGCTCACCGATGAACAGCTCGCCGGCGATCTCGCGGTTCGACAGGCCGCGCCCGATCAGCACGAGGACCTCGCGCTCGCGGCCGGTGAGGTCGTCCAGTACCGGGGCCGCGGACGAGCGCGCCGGGCCGGGCCGCTCGGCGAAGTGCTCCAGGAGCCGGCGCGTGACGCCGGGGGACAGCAGCGCGTCGCCGGCGGCGGTCACCCGCACGGCGCGCGTGAGCTCCTCGGGTGAGGCGTCCTTCAGCAGGAACCCGCTGGCTCCCGCGCGCAACGCCTCGTGCACGTAGTCGTCGATGCCGAACGTCGTCACCATCACCACCTTCGGCAGGTGCGGCGACGGGCGCCCGGGTCCCAGGATGCGGCGGGTCGCCTCGAGGCCGTCCATCACCGGCATCCGAACGTCCATGAGGACGACGTCCGGGTTCGACTCCCCCGCGCTCCGCACCGCCTCGGCACCGTCGGCCGCCTGTGCGACGACCCGGATGTCCGGCTGCGCGTCGAGGAGGGCCGCGAAGCTCCCCCGGACCATGGCCTGGTCGTCCACGATCATCACGGTGATGTCCGTGGCCGCGTGCCCCTGCTCCGCCGTCATCCGCCCGCCTCCCGTGCCGCCGCGTCCGGAGCCGTCGCCGCGGTATCGGCCGTGCAGCTCCGGCCGCCGAGCGGGAGCACGGCCACGACGCGGTGGCCGCCGGAGGCCGTGCGGCCCGCCGCCAGCGTCCCGCGCAGCATCGAGGCGCGTTCGCGCATGCCGATCAGCCCGTGGCCGCGACCGCGACCGCTCCGGTCCAGCCCCTCGCCGTCCCCGGCGCCGTTCTCGATCACCACGTGCAGCTCTCCGCCCTGTACCTCCACCGACACCTCGATCGGTGCTCCGGGAGCGTGCCTGACCGCATTGCTGATCCCCTCCTGCGCGATCCGGTAGGCGGCGATGCCCACCGCCGTCGGCGTACCGGCCGGGACGCCGGACAGCAGCCGGACGGCCGCTCCGGCCCGCACGGTGTCCTCGACGAGCGCCGGGAGGTCGTCGAGCGTGGCCTGGGGCGTCCGCTCCGCGGGCCCGTCGCCCCGGAGCGCGCCGAGCATCTGCCGCATCTCCCCCAGCGCCACCCGTGCCGTCCGGGCGATGTCGTCCATCTCCGCCCCGACCTCGTCGGGGATGTCCGGGATCCGGTAGCGCGCGAACTGGGCCTGCACCTGGATCAACGACAACCCGTGCGCCACGACGTCGTGCAGCTCGCGGGCGATCCGCTGACGCTCCTCGGCGACCATGCGCCGCTCGACCTCCGTGGCGGCGTGCTCGCGCTCCGATGCCAGCTGACGGGACACCCGGGCCCATTCGCGCAGCAGCGCACCCACGAGCGCCGCCGCGGCACCGACGCCGAGAGCGACCACCGTGTTGGCCACCCACTCCGCATCCGACCACGCCGTGGACAGCACGGCCGGCACGGACAGCACCAGTACCGGAACCAGGTACGACAGCGTTCCGGAACGCCACCCCGAGACCGTCCAGACCGTCCCGACCAGCAGTGCGAAGCAGATGATGCCGGTCATCGTCCACGGCCACGGGACCACGGACGGCCGGGTCCACAGCGACAGCGCCGCCGTCGCCGCCGTGAACGTCGCGACCGCGAGAGCACGGTGCCGCAGTGCCAGCACCAGCGCCCCGACCTGGGCGGCCGGCAGCAGCAGGCCGGCCGGGACGGGCACGCCGTAGAGCGCCACCTCCAGCGACGCGAACACCGCGTAGAGCGCGACGGCAGCGGTCGACGCCGCACCGTGGGAGGCCGCGTCGGGACGGCGACGCGCCCACCGCAGCAACCGGTGCCGGAGATGACGCCCCTCGGGCCGCGACGTACTGCCGGGGCCGGTCACGGCCCGATCCTGCTACCGCCGGTGAGGTGGCGCCGCTCGGCACGCTCGATGCCCTTCTTCGCGATCACCACGAGCACGAGGAACACGGCGATCACCGCGACGAAGAGGTAGCCGGCGTAGGAGACGGTGTCGGCGAGTTCGCGGAAGGTCCCCGCGGCCACCGCCGAGACACCGGTGTACAGACCGGCCCAGACGACACAGGCGGGGAGCGTCCAGGCCAGGAAACGCCGGTACCCGAACCCGCTCATGCCCACCGTGAGCGGCACGAGCGAGTGCAGGACGGGAAGGAACCGGGACAGGAGGACGGCCGGTCCGCCGCGCCGGAGGAGATAGCCCTCCGCCCGCTCCCAGTTGGCTTCGCCGAGGAGTCTGCCGGCCCGCGATGCGCGGATCCGGGGGCCGAGGAAGCGCCCCAGGGCGAATCCGATGCTCTCGCCGACGATCGAGCCCGCGACGACGACGGCGGCGAGGGCCACCCCCTCCGGCCAGGACGACACGGCCGTCCCCGCGACGACGACGATGGTGTCGCCGGGGACGACGAGGCCCACGAGCACGCTCGTCTCGAGCATGACGGCGAGGCCCGCCAGCAGGGTCCGCCGGAGCGGGTCGACGCCCTGCACCGTGTCGAGCAGCGACGTGATCATCCCGTTCACGGCGCACCGTCCTCCCCGTGCGCGGCCGGCACGGCGTCCGCGGGGTCCGTGGTGCGGACCCGCGGCAGCAGCACCGCGGCGAGCAGGAGTGCGGCACCGGCTCCGACGAGCACCCCGCCCACGGTGTCGGTGGCCCAGTGCACGGCGAGCAGCGTGCGGGAGAACGCCATGGCCACGGTCCAGACGGCGCCGGCGATCGCCACCCAGGCGCGGGGGAAGAGCACGAACAGCACGGTCGCGATCGTCGCCGCGTTGGCGACGTGCCCCGAGGGGAAGGATCCGAAGTCGCTCGCGACGAGCATGTCCTCGGGCCGGGCACGTCCGTACAGGTGCTTGAACAGCTGCACGGCCCCCGCGCTCACGGCGAGCGCCACGGCGGCGTACACCGCGCCGGGCCGCCGCCCGGCCAGCAGCAGCGACAGGACCATCAGCACCGGGACGACCAGCACCGCCACCCAGCCACCGCCGATGTGGTCGAGGGCGAGGGCGAGCGACAGCATCCAGTCCGCGCGGTCCGCGGCGAGCAGCTCGTTCCACCACCGGTCGACGGCCGGAGGGTCGGTGTACCCGGTGCCGATCGCGGTACCCAGCAGCGTCGCCGCGATCATCGCCGCCAGGCCCGGCCACAGCGTCGGCGATCTCATCGCTCGGTCACGAGGTCGTCGGTGGGCGTCCATGTCCCCGATGCTAGGAACAGGTCCCCGGCGCGACATCCCTCCCCGGTATCCGGCAGGGGGTACCCAGGGGTGAGATCGCGGGGGGCCGGGAGCCGGCCCGCACGGTGTAGAGCATCACCCAGTGATCGCGTTCCGGGTCGTGGAGCATCTCGGTGTCGACGTCCAGCCAGCCCCGCTCGGGGTGCCGGATGCGTTTGAACGCCGAGCGCCAGGCACCGACCTCCCCGCGGTCCCAGCGCTGCCGGAACTCCGGGCTGCCGGCGGTCAGGTCCCGGAGCAGCCCGAGCAGGTAGGGGTCGGCGGGGTAGCGGGCCAGCGCGGCGCGCAGCTCCGCCGCGGCCACCCGCAGGAGCGCCTCGATGCCGTCGCCGTCCAGGAGTTCCGCGAAGACCGGCGAGGTGAACGCCCGGTACACGATGTTGCGGCCGTAGTCCCCGCCGCCGACGACCGGTCCGAAGAGCGTCGCGGCCGAGGCGTTGAGGGCCACCACGTCGAGCCGGCCGTCGTGGACCGTCATCGGGACGGCCGCGTCGAGATGGTCCATCAGGCGCAGCAGCCCCGGGCGCACGGTGCCGGACGGCTCGGACGGCGGGGGCGGCGGCTCGCCCGCGAGCCGGAACAGGTGGTCCCGTTCGGCGACGGTGAGCTCGAACGAGCGGGCCAGCGCGGCGAGGACGTCGCGGGACGGCCGCGGCGCCCGCCCCTGCTCGAGTCGCGTGTAGTACTCGACCGAGATCGACGCGATCTCCGCCAGCTCCTGGCGGCGCAGTCCCGGCACCCGGCGGCGCGAGTGCCGGGAACCGCCGGCACCGGACGGCGGGGTCATCATCGCCCGCCGGCTCCGCAGGAAGGTCCCGAGATCCGCACTCCCCGCGCTCCGCACGGCACCAGTCTGCCCGCGCCCGCCACGCCGGAGACTGGCCCTGCCGGGACCGGTCTCGGCGGGACCTTCTCCCGCCGTCGCGCCGCTCGGCAGGGTCGTCGCGGCGGACACCGGATCCACCCCGATCACGGCGAGGTCCGCCGACGACACCGACGGAGGAACGAGCCGTGCCCACCCCCACCACCCGCACGATCGTCATGACCGGCGCCACCCGCGGCATCGGCCTGGAAGCGGCGCAGGAACTGCTGCGGCGCAGCCCGGAGACCCATCTCGTCGTCCTCGCCCGGGCGGACTCCGCCGCGCAGGTGCTGCCGCGGCTGCGGGCCACCTCGCCGCACGTGTCCGCGATCGAGGCCGACCTGGCGAGCACCGCGAGCACCGGCACCGCCGCGTCCCGGGTGGAGGACCTGCTCGACGCGGGCGGGCTGCCCCCGCTGGGTGGCATGGTGTTCAACGCCGGTGTGCACCTCGACAGCGCCGTGCACACCACCGTCGACGGCTACGAGACGACGTTCGCGGTCAACGTGCTCGCGACCCACCTGCTGCTGCGCGGGCTGCCCCCGCACCTGCGGGCGCCGGCGCGTGTCGTCGTCACCGTGAGCGACGCCCACTTCGGGGACCTCCGCCACACCGGGGGCGCGTTCCCCGCCACCGGCTGGACGTCGCCGGACGTGCTGTTCCGGCCCGGCGCCTACCCGCGTCCCACCCGGGTACGGGCCGGCCGGCGGGCGTACGCCACCAGCAAGCTCGGCGGGATCCACCTGGTCCACGAGTGGGCACGGCGGCTCCCCTCCGGCATCGACGTCGTGGCCCACAACCCGAGCCTGGTCATCGGGACCGGCCTCGCCCGCGAGGCCGGCGGGGCCTCCGCGTTCCTGATGCGCTACCTGGTCCCGGCGCTCGCGCTCACCCCGCTGGTCGACACCCCGCCGGTCGCGGGCCGCAGGCTCGCCGACGTCGTCCTCGGCGTCACCCCGGCGCCCACCGGGTCCTACGTCCACCGCACCCGGGTCACCTCGTCGTCGAGGGAGTCCTACGACGCGGGCCGGGAGGAGGAGCTCTGGGCGTGGCTGGAGCAGACGGCCCGGGACGTGGACGACGGCTCGTGTGGTGTGCCCGGGGCCGGCTGACCCGTGGCCGCCGCCGTGCCGGTCGCCCGACGGGCGGTGACCGGGGTGGCTAGCTGCACTCCGCGGCCCGGCCGGCGCCGACCGTGTCCCGCAGCCAGCCGGTGAGCCGGTCGTCGCGGTGGTCCGGGTGCACCAGGATCGTCGGTGCGGGACCGTCGGGACGCCCGCGCGAGGCGGCACCGACCAGCGTCCCGCCGGGGGTGCGGGCGAGCAGGCAGGTGCCGCCGCGCGGGCGGAGCAGCACGTAGAGGCCCGCCGCGGACGGCTCGGTGGCGGGTCCGGAGCCATCGGCGCGGCAGGCCGCCAGCAGGGCCGCGAGCTCGACGATCTCGTCTCCGGTGGCCGGTCCGGCGACGAGGGTCGAGCCGTCCTGGCGCATCAGGTGGTGCACCTCCCGCTGCGGCGGCCCGGCGGTGGCCCGCAGGAACGCCTCGGCCCTGGCCCGCTCGGTGAGGGTGAACGGCGCCCACTCCCGGCGCAGGACGACCGGGGGCGCGCCGGGTGGTGCGGGCACCGCGAGCGCGTGCCCGTCGTCCGGATCGGGGTCGGCGTCCGCGGGCGCGACCGCGTCGGCGTGCAGCAGGTCCCGCAGCCCGTGCAGCACGTCCTGCGGCGCCGCGGCCCCGGCGGCCAGGTCCAGCGCCCGGGTGGGCACGTCGACGAGCTCGTGCGGATCGGCCACGACGACCTGCACCGCGTCCGGATCGGTGCTGCGCAGCCGGCGGCGGATCACCCGGGACAGCTCGCCGGCCGGTGCCGTGCCGCCGACCAGCATCTCGTCCACGACCGACCGGGAGTCCTGGCCGTGCACCGACAGCGCCAGGATGTTGCCACCGGCGTCGGCGACGGCCGCGGTCAGCCGGGCCAGCGCGCCGGACTCGTCGGGCAACCGGACCCGCACCTTGTGCAGCGTCGGCCGGGCCTCCCGGCCACCGCCGGTCCGCGCGCCCTCGATCAACGCCTGCCCCGGGCCGACGGCCGCCACGCCGACGGCGTCCAGCGCGGCCCACATCGTCACCTGGTTGGCGGTCAGCACGGGCTTGCCGAGCTCGGCCTCCAGGCCCGCGATGACGTCGTAGGTCGGGAGGTTGGTGCAGGACACGAAGACCGCCTGGGCGTCCGGGTGGTCGGCGGCGCGGACCGCGCCGATCACCTCGGCCGGCGAGGTGTCCCAGATCCGGCCGAGCAGACCGAGACCGTGCCGCCCGACGGTGCGCACCCCGTGCGCGGCCAGGAAGCCCTGCAGCCGGTCGGTGAGGTCCTCGACGTACGGCGTGGCCAGTGCGATCCGCTCGACGCCGAGCGCGGCGCAGGCGGCGGCCACGGCACCGGCGGTGGTGACGGCCCGCGGCGCACCGGCCGCACGGACGACCTCGCGCAGGGCGCGCTCGCCGGCGGCCCCGCCGACGAAGCTGCCCGACGTGCAGGAGTACGCCACGACGCCCGGGCCGGGCAGCAGCACCTCCTGCACCGCCCGGGCGACCGTGTCCGGCTCCGACACGAGCATCGCCTGGCCCGCGTCGGCCGGGGTCGCGACGAACGGGGTGCGGGTCACGTACAACGACGCCGGCGCCGGGACCCAGCGCCACATCTCCCGGTCCTGGGCGAAGTCGTAGGGCACGACGACCCCGACGCCCGTTCCGACGGTGCTTCCGGACAGCAGCTCACCCATGCGGGCCTCCACGACGCACGATGCAGGAAGTGGGGACGCCCGCCGGAGGCCGTGGGTTCCGCCTCCCCGGCGGCGTGGAAGCCCGGCCGGAGGAGACGTTGCTTGCCCATTCTCGATCGTCCCGGTCGGGAGCGTCCCATCGGAACTATGCATCCCGCACCCGATTTTGCGACGAAAGGCAGGCTCGACGCGACCAACGGTCCGATCAGCCGCAGAACGCCCCGTCCGCGGCCGAGGACACCAGCTTCGCGTACTTGCCCAGCACGCCACGCCGGTTCGTCGGCTCCGGCCGGACCCACCCGGCGCGCCGGCGGTCCAGCTCCGCGGGATCCACGTCGATGTCGATCGTGCGGGCGGTCATGTCGAGCGTGATCGGGTCGCCGTCGCGGACCAGCGCGATCGGGCCGCCGTCCGCCGCCTCCGGTGCGACGTGCCCGACGCAGAGCCCGGTCGTCGCGCCGGAGAACCGGCCGTCGGTCACGAGCAGGACGTCCTTGCCGAGGCCGGCACCCTTGATCCGCCCGGTGACCGCGAGCATCTCCCGCATGCCCGGCCCGCCGCGCGGACCCTCGTACCGGATGAGGACGATCGTCCCGGCCGCGATCTCGCCGGCGTCGACGGCGTCGAGCGCCCCCTGCTCGCCGTCGAACACCCGGGCGGTGCCGGTGAACCGCGCCGCGTCGAACCCGGCGGACTTGACCACGGCGCCGTCCGGGGCGAGCGAGCCGCGCAGGATCGTGAGCCCGCCGGTCGGGTGGATGGGGTTCCCGAGGTCGTGGATGACCGAGCCGTCCAGGCCGGGCGGGGCCAGCTCGTCGAGGTTCTCCGCGACGGTCCGGCCGGTCACGGTGAGCGCGTCGCCGTGGATCAGCCCGGCGTCGAGCAGCGCCTTCATCACCACGGGCACGCCGCCGACCTGGTCCACCGCGTACATCAGGTGCCGTCCGAACGGCTTGACGTCCGCCAGGTGCGGCACCCGGTCACCGACCCGGTTGAAGTCGTCCAGCCCCAGTTCGACGCCGGCCTCCCGGGCGATGGCCAGCAGGTGCAGCACCGCGTTGGTGGACCCGCCGAACGCCATGACGACGGCGATCGCGTTCTCGAACGCCTCCCGGGTCAGGACCGCACGGGCGGTGAGCCCCCGCTCGATCATCCCGACCGACGCCTCGCCCGACGCCCTGGCCACGCCGTCGCGGCGCCGGTCGACCGCGGGCGGGCTCGCCGATCCGGGCAGCGCCATGCCGAGCGCCTCGGCGGCGGCGGCCATGGTGTTCGCGGTGTAGAAGCCACCGCAGGCGCCCTCGCCCGGGCACATCGCCCGTTCCAGCTCGTCGACCTCGTCCGGCGTGATCAGGCCGCGGGCGCAGGCCCCGATCGCCTCGAACGCGTCACCGATGTTGACCTCCCGGTCCCCCACCCGGCCCGGCATGATCGACCCCGCGTAGACGAAGACGCCCGCCAGGTCCAGGCGCGCGGCGGCCATCAGCATCCCGGGCAGCGACTTGTCGCACCCCGCGAGCAGCACGGTCCCGTCCAGCCGCTCGGCCTCGACGACGGTCTCCACCGAGTCGGCGATGATCTCCCGGCTGACCAGCGAGTAGTGCATGCCCCGGTGCCCCATGGAGATCGCGTCGGACACCGAGATCGTGCCGAACTCCAGCGGGTAGCCCCCGGCGGCGTGCACCCCCTCCTTGGCCGCCGTCGCGAGCCGCTGCAGCGACAGGTTGCACGGGGTGATCTCGTTCCACGACGACGCGATGCCGATCTGCGGCTTGGCGAAGTCGTCGTCGCGCATCCCGACCGCGCGCAGCATCGAGCGCGCGGCGGTGGCGCCGAGACCGTCGGTGACCTGGTGGCTGCGCGGCTTGCGGGCGGAGCTCTGCCGTGTGGTGACGGGCGGTGTGGTCATCGTGCGATCCTGCCGCAGGAGCCGCTCACCGGCCGGGTGAGATCTCGCGCCCGAACGGCCGTAACCGTTGCGCCCCGTCACCGTTGATCACTGTGGCAAGGCCTGCCGTTCACCCGTGAGAGGACTACCCCGTAGTGGCTGAGATCGACTCCCGCACCGCGCGCCGCACCCGTCGCCGCCGCGCCCTGGCCGTGACCGCGGCCGGACTGTTCCTCGGCCTGGGCGCCGCGGGCACCGCGCTCGCCGTCCCCGACACGACCACCGTCCCCGGCACCCCGTGCTCGGAGGCCGCGCAGGCCTGCGTCGACCTGGCGAGCGACCAGGCCTGGATCATCGAGAACGGGGCCGTCACCTACGGGCCGGTCGACATCAGCCACGGCGGGCAGGGCACCGAGACCCCGACCGGTGACTTCGCGGTCTACGACAAGGACGCCGACCACTACTCCGCGGAGTTCGACGGCGCCCCGATGCCGTGGTCGGTGTTCTTCGCCCCGGGTGGCATCGCGTTCCACGAGGGTGACCGCAACTCCACCTCCGCCGGCTGTGTGAAGCTCCGCAGCCACGACGCCACGGTGTTCTTCGGCAAGCTCGACCAGAACGCCCGGGTCGAGGTGCGCTGACCCGGTTCGCCCACGCACGCCACACACGACGAGGGGCCCGCACCGATCGGTGCGGGCCCCTCGTCGTGCCGGTCAGCGGGAGTCGGCGGCGGCGTCCCGGTCGCGGCGGACGTTCGCCTTGCGGCCCTTCAGCGTGGTCGCGCCGCGCAGCGAGCGCAGGACGTCCTCCGCGGCGTGCTCGGGGACCTCGACCAGCGCGTGCCGCTCGTGGATCTGGATCGCCCCGATGTCCCGGCCGGACAGCCGCGACTCGTTCGCCAGCGCACCCACGATGTCCTGCGGGCGGATGCCGGAGGACCGGCCGGCCGAGACGAACAGCCGGGTGGTGCCGGCCTTCGGCGGGCGCGAGCCCTGGCCGCGGGCGCCGCGCGGGCCACCGCCGTCGCGGTCACGGCGCGGGCCGCGGTCGGACGGACCGCCGCGCTCCCGGCCACCGCGCGGGCGGACCTGCGGGATCTCGATCTCGTCGTCGGGCACCGAGTTGTCGGACCGGGCCAGCCGGATCGCCGCAGCGGCGACCGAGGCGAGGTCGTGGTCGCGGGCCAGCTCCAGCACCAGCTCGTCGACACCGTCCTCGACGGCGGTGTCGGCGTCCTGCCCGGCCTGGTCCCGCAGTGCCAGCGCGGTGCGGGCCAGCCGCACGCTGCGCAGGTCGTCGGGGGTGGGGACCGGGGCACTCGGCACCGGGGCGCCGACCAGCCGCTCGATGTTGCGCAGGTGCCGCACCGAACCCGGGGTGACCAGGGTGATCGCGACGCCCTCACGACCGGCCCGGCCGACCCGGCCGATGCGGTGCACGTAGGACTCCGGCGAGGACGGCACGTCGTGGTTGACCACGTGGGTCAGCGTGTCGATGTCGAGCCCACGGGCCGCGACGTCGGTCGCGACGAGGAGCTCCGTGCGCCCGGAGCGCAGCCGCTCGACGACGCGGGTCCGGTGCTCCTGGTCCATGCCGCCGTGCAGCGCCTCGGCGCGCAGGCTGCGCGCGGTGAGGGTCTCGGTCACGGCGTCGACGTCGGCGCGGGTCCGGCAGAAGACGATCGCCGCGGTCGGCTGCTCCATCTCGAGCACCCGGCCCAGCGCGACCGTGACGTGGCTGCGCGGCACGTGGTACGCGGTCTGGCGGACCTTCGGGGCCTCCCCCTCGGGCGTGGCCTCGCGCTTGATCCGGATGTCGGCCGGATCGGTCAGGTGGGTGCGCGCCAGGCTCTGGATCCGGCCGGGCATGGTCGCGGAGAACAGCACGGTCTGCCGGTCCGCGGGGGTGGCGCCGAGGATGGTCTCGATGTCCTCGACGAAGCCCATGTCGAGCATCTCGTCGGCCTCGTCCAGGACGGCGACCTCGATCGCGTCGAGCGCGAGCGCACCACGGTTGATGAGGTCGATCGCCCGGCCCGGGGTGGCGACGACGACGTCGACGCCGCGGCGCAGCTGACCGAGCTGCGGGCCGATCGGGGCACCGCCGTAGACGCAGGCGACGGTGGCGCCGAGGGTGGCGCCGTAGCGGGTGACCGCCTCGCCGACCTGCATGGCCAGCTCGCGGGTCGGCGCCAGCACGAGGCCGAAGGGCCGGGAGCCGCGCTCGCGGGTGCCGCGGCCGTCGGCCAGGCGCTGCAGCATCGGCAGCGAGAACGCGGCGGTCTTGCCGGTACCGGTGGCGGCCTGCCCGAGCAGGTCGCGGCCGGCGATCAGCGGGCCGATCGCGGCGGCCTGGATCGGGCTCGGGGTCTCGTAGCCCAGCTCGGCCAGCGCGGCGAGCAGCTGCGGGGCCAGGCCGAGGTCGGCGAACGACGGGGTGGCGTCGTCCACGCGGGGTTCGGGGGTGTCGATCTCGTTCTCGAGAGCGTGCAGGTCGGGGTGCTGTTCCAGCAGGGTGTTCACTCGGTCCTCAGGGTCGCGCACGGGATGCGCATCGTCGGCGGGCGGCTCTCGCCCGCTCCCAGCCCGCCAGGCCCGCGCGCGGCACATCGAAGTCAGATGCCGGTGAACCCAGACCTCCGGGGCTCGTGGCCGCGCGACTCCGCGCCGGCCACCGACTGACCATTCTTCCACGTCCGAACCGGACGCGTCGGGCGGGTGGGACGTGATCACCCCCACCCGCCCGGCCCGTCGGACCTCGCAGTCCCTCCCCCGGCCCCGCAGCAGCCGCAGCCGCTGCGAGGTCGCGTTCCGTCCTGCGGGGTACCCGGGATCAGCTCTTGCCGAAGCCCGCCCGGCGCAGGGCCTCGGCCATGGCGTCGTTGGCGGGGGCGGGCTTGCCGCCGCCCTGGTTCCCGGCCCGGCCGCCGCCCTGGTTCCCGCCCCGGCCGCCGCGGCCGCGGTCCGCTCCGCGACCGCCGCCGCCCTGGCCGCCGCCACGGGGACCGCCGCGCTGTGCGCCGCCACGCTGCCCGTCACCGCGATGCCCACCGCCGCGCTCGGGGCGGCCGCCACCCTGCTTCCCGGCGCCCGGCTCGTCGTCCAGGCGCAGGGTCAGCGAGATCCGCTTGCGGGCCTCGTCGACCTCCAGCACCTTCACCTTGACGACGTCACCGGACTTGGCGACGTCGCGCGGGTCGGAGACGAAGTCCTTGCTCATCGCCGAGACGTGCACCAGGCCGTCCTGGTGCACACCGACGTCGACGAACGCACCGAACGCGGCCACGTTCGTCACCACGCCCTCGAGCAGCATCCCGACCCGCAGGTCGGAGATCTTGTGCACACCCTCCGCGAACGTCGCGGTGCGGAACGCCGGGCGCGGGTCGCGGCCCGGCTTCTCCAGCTCGGCGAGGATGTCGGTGACGGTCGGGAGCCCGACGGTGTCGTCGACGTAGTCCTTGGGCTTGACCTGGTGCAGTCGCGCCGCGTTGCCCATCAGCGCGGCGACGTCGATCTTGGTGCGTTCCACCATCCTCCGGACCACCGGGTAGGACTCCGGGTGCACGCCGGTGACGTCCAGCGGCTCCTCGCCCTCCCGGATCCGCAGGAAGCCCGCGCACTGCTCGAAGGCCTTCGGCCCGAGCCGGGGCACGTCGGTGAGCGCGGTGCGGGAGCGGAACGGCCCGTTGGCGTCGCGGTGCGCCACGATCGCCCCGGCCAGGGACTCCGAGATCCCCGAGACCCGGCGCAGCAGCGGCGCCGACGCCGAGTTGAGGTCCACCCCGACGGCGTTCACGCAGTCCTCGACCACGGAGTCCAGCGAGCGCGACAGCGACGACTCGGGGAGGTCGTGCTGGTACTGACCGACCCCGATCGACTTCGGGTCGATCTTGACCAGCTCCGCCAGCGGGTCCTGCAGCCGGCGGGCGATGGACACCGCGCCGCGCAGCGAGACGTCCATGTCCGGCAGCTCGGCCGATGCGTAGGCCGACGCCGAGTACACCGAGGCACCCGCCTCGGACACCATCACCTTGGTCAGCTTGAGGCCGGGGTTCTGCCTGATCAGCTCACCGGCGAGGGCGTCGGTCTCCCGGGACGCGGTGCCGTTGCCGATCGCCACCAGCTCGACGGAGTGCTTGGCGCACAACGCACCGAGGACCTTCAGCGAACCGGCGTGGTCGTTGCGCGGCTCGTGCGGGTAGATCACCGCGGTGTCGACGACCTTGCCGGTCGCGTCGACGACGGCGACCTTCACCCCGGTGCGCAGCCCCGGGTCGAGCCCGATGGTCGCCCGGGTCCCGGCCGGCGCGGCGAGCAGCAGGTCACGCAGGTTCGCCGCGAAGACGCCGATGGCGCCCTCCTCGGCGGCGGCCCGCAGCCGGACGCGGATGTCGATGCCCAGTGCGGTCTGCAGCCGGGTCCGCCAGGCCCAGCGGACGACGCCGAGCAGCCAGGCGTCCGCCGCGCGGCCCTTCTCGGCCACGCCGTACTCGGCGGCGATCGCCCGCTCGTAGGGGGTCGGCTCCTCCTCCGACGCCCCGGGATCCAGGGTGACGTCGAGCGCCTCCTCGGTCTCGCCGCGGAACACGGCGAGGATCCGGTGCGAGGGGAGCGTCGTGAACTTCTCGGAGAACTCGAAGTAGTCCGAGAACTTCGCCGCGGCCTGGTCGTTCTCCTTGCCGTCGCGCACCGTGGTGACGAGCCGGCCGTTCTCCCACATGCGCTCGCGCAGACCGCCGACCAGGTCGGCGTTCTCCCCGATCCGCTCGACCAGGATCGCCCGCGCGCCCTCCAGGGCGGCCCCGGCGTCGGCGACCTCACCGGTCACGTAACCGGCCGCGGTGGCGTGCGGGTCGAGCGAGGGGTCGCCCAGCAGTGCGTCGGCGAGGGGCTCCAGGCCCTGCTCGCGCGCGATCATCGCCTTGGTGCGGCGCTTGGGCTTGTAGGGCAGGTAGATGTCCTCGAGCCGGGCCTTCGACTCCGCGGCCCAGATCGTGGCCTCGAGCGCCTCGTCGAGCTTGCCCTGCGAGCGGATCGAGTCGAGCACGGTGGCCCGGCGTTCCTCCAGCTCACGCAGGTAACGCAGGCGTTCCTCGAGGGTGCGCAGCTGGGTGTCGTCGAGGCCGCCGGTGGCCTCCTTGCGGTACCGGGCGACGAACGGGACCGTCGAGCCCTCGTCCAGCAGGGCCACCGCGGACCCGACCTGGTCCGGCCGGGCGCCGAGCTCGTCGGCGATGCGCTGGTTGATGGAGCGGTGCTGCCGGGTGTCCGGGGGTGCCGTGCCTGTCACCGCACCATCGTCGCTAACGCGGTCCGGGGCGCGACCGCCGGGTGGGGGTCACGGGTCGCACCCGGCACTCACTCCCGGCACAGGAAGAACACGAACGGCCGCTCCAGGCCGCGCATGTCCATCAGGCCGAGGACGGTGTCCTCGTCGACCCGGTGGAAGACGTCGTGGATCGGGAGGTCGTCGTAGCACATGGTGGCGCTCACGACCCCGCGGTACTCGGTCATCCGCAGCCGGGCCCGCGACGACCGGGTGGCCAGCGCCGGGCCGGTCCGGGCGGCGATCCGGCTCACCGCCGCGTTCCGCAGCGCGGCCGGGTGGCGCAGCAGCGCCGGGAGCGGCACCAGCGCGGGGTTGAGGCTGTACCGGCCGCCGCGGGGGTGGTCCATCACCAGTGGATGGACGTCGTCGGGTCCGTCGAACCGCTTGCCGTGCCAGCCGAACCGGCCGAGCAGCCCGTCCATCGGGTTGCCGGTCGGGATCTCCCCGCCGGACCACTCCCCCAGCAGATCGCCGACGCCGACCGGGGGCAGCGCGTCGAAGAAGGCCAGCGTCTCCTCGATGGTGGCGCCGTACTCCAGGTGGCGCAGCGTGTCGACCGGGGCGCTCGTCGTCATGCCGTCGGACTGTACTGCCGGTCGAGCGGTCCCGCCGCCACCCGTGCGGTCAGGCTGCGGCCCGCCAGCTCGATCCCGACCCGGGTCCCGGCGGCCGCCCGGACGGCGGGTAGCCAGGCCCTGGCGAGGGCGGTGCCCGTCGTGTGGCCGGAGACGGCCGCGGTGACCCGGCCGATCACCGGGCCGCGACGCAGGTCCGGACCGGCCGCGCCGGCCGCACCGCCGTCGAGCAGCACCGGGTCGCGGGAGTGGCGGCGGGCCCGCGGCAGGTCGTACACGGGTTCGCCGCCGCGCAGCAGCGCACCGGCGTGGTCGAGGACCAGCGTCACGAGTCGCTCGGCCGGCCCGCCCGCCGCACGCAGCGCCAGCACCGCGGCCCGGCCCGGGAACGCGGGCTTCGCCGGATCGACCCGGTCCCCGAGACCCACCGCGTCCGGGCCGTGCTCCGCGGAGATCTCCGCGCCGGCCCGCGGGTCCGCGTCCTCGACCCGCAGGGCGTCGGCCGCCGTACGGCCGACGGCGGCCAGGCCGTACGGGGCGCCCGCGGCGCGCACCGCGTCCCAGAGCCGTTCGGCGTCCGCGGCCGCACAGACGATCTCCCAGCACCCGTCGCGCGGCCGGAGAACGGTCGTCGCGACGGCGCCGAGCGTGCGCGGTCCGGCCCGGCCGGGGCCCGGTGCCCCACCAGCGGCGAGCGCCCCCAGGATCGCCCCGGCGTGCGGTCCCCGGAGGCCGAGGCAGGCGGTGACCGCGCTGACGTCGACGATCCCGACGTCCACGATCCCGACGTCCCCGGCCCGGCCGGTCGCGGCCCGGCGCAGCTCGGCGACCTGCAGACGGTCGGCGAGCCCGACGAGGAACCGGTCCGCCCCGAGCCGGGTCACCCGCGGCGCGGCGAGCAACCCGCCGTCGTCGTCCAGCAGGAGGGTCTCGACGATCTCGCCGACCGGGCGGTCGACGTCGCCCGTCGTCCGCTGCTGCAGGAACCCGGCGGCGCCCGGCCCGGTCACCTCGACCCGGCGACCGGCCGACAGGTCCGTCATCCCCGCGGCACGGCGGGCGATCAGCGCCTCGGCCCCCGCGACCGGTGCGCCCTCCCCGGCGCCCGCGGGCCGGGGGATCTCGCACACCTCGGGCAGTGCGGCGTTCGCGCCGAACCACGCCGGGGCCGGGTCGTGCGCCGGGGCGAACCGGGCCCGCAGCTCGACCTGGCGGGAGTGGAACGGCGACCCGACGGCGAGTGGCAGCGCCGTCGACGGGTCGACGGATCCGGGCTCGAACCGGTCGAGGTGCATCCCGGACAGGTCGAGCGGTGCGCCGTGCAGCGCCGGGCGACCGGTGCCGATCCACTCCGCCAGCACCTCGGCGGCACCGGCCGCGCACGCAGTCGGGACGGCCCCGGCGATCCAGAGTCCGGGCAGGTCCGGGTGCTCGCCGAGCAGCGGCGCTCCGTCCGGGGTGGCGGCGACGAGCCCGTCGACGCCCTCGGCGACCTTGGCGTCGCGCAGCAGCGGGAGCAGGGCCGTCGCGACGTCCCACGCGGGGTCGAGGTCCTCCGGGGTGGACCGCGGCGCGGCCGGTGCGGTACCCCCGGACACCGCGGTGCCCCGGTGCCGGTCCGGCGCGGCCGCGATCCCGATCCGGTGCCCGTGGGTCCGGATCGCGACGCCGGCCGCGGCGTCGACGAGCACCGGCAGCGCCGGGTCCGCGCGGCCCGACGCGGCCTCCAGCGCGTGGATCGTCTCCAGCGCCCCGAGCGCATCGGTCCTCGCGTACCGCCCGGTCACCGCGGCCAGCGGGACCGTGACCCCGGCCGGCGCGGTGACCGCGGGAGTCCACACCCCGGCGCAGCACACCACGACGTCGGCCGGGTGGCGCTCGTCGGCGCAGCGCACCGCGATGACCCGGCCGCCGCTGCGCTCGAGCGCGGTAACCGTGCGGTGCCCCAGCACGGCGGCCCCGTGCCGGGCCGCCCCCGCCGCGTACAGCCGGGCGACCGCGACCGGATCGACGGTGCCGTCACCGGGGACGTGCAGTCCGCCGGCCACCCGTGCCGGGTCGAGCAGCGGGTGCCGCGCCGCGCACTCCTCCGGGTCGAGGAGCCGGCAGTCGAGGCCGGCCGCGGTGGCCCGGTCGTGCCGGTGGCGCAGCTCGTCGAGCCCGTCGGCGGTGGCGGCCACCTCCAGCGAACCGGAGCGGGTCAGGACCGGACGCCCGGCGTCGCGCAGCGCGGCGTAGGCCGACCGGGTCGCCGTCGCGAGCCGGGTGTGCGTCCGGTCCGGGCCGAGCTGCCGGACGAGCCCGGCGTCGTGCCCGGTGGCCCCGCCGGTGCCGGGGAGCGGGCCCCGGTCGAGCACGGTCACCCGGGCCCCGCCCCGGCGGGCCAGCGCGTCGGCGAGTGCGCAGCCGACGAGACCCGCCCCGATGATCACGATGCGCGGGGATGCGGTCATGGGCTCACCCGGAATGTCGAAACGTTGCCCGATGCGCAACAGCGAAGGACTGTCCGCAACACGGTGCCGGGCGCCGGAGACCGCTGTCAAGGCCCGGCCGGCGCCGTCAGCGCAGCACGGAGCCCTTCGTCTCGGGCAGGGTCAGCACGGCCACGAAGGCGATCGCCGCACCGACGGCGACGTAGACGAAGAACCAGGTGCCCAGCCCGGCCGCCTGCAGCGACGTCGCCAGCAGTGGCGCCGTCCCGCCGAACACGGCGACGGTCAGGTTGTACCAGGCCCCGATCCCGAGGCCGCGCAACGACGTCGGGAACAGCTCGCTCATGATCGCCGGCGCGACGGAGGTCATCATCGTGTAGAGCCCGAGACCGACGGTGAACACCACGAGCATGTTCCCGAAGCCGGGCCCGATCAGCGTGGACAGCGGGACGATGAGGACGGCCGTCGCCGCCGACCAGATCAGCAGCTGCGGCCGCCGTCCGTAGCGGTCGGCCGCCGCGCCCATCGGGTACTGCAGCAGGACGAAGATCAGGGTCGCGATCGACAGCGCCAGGAACACCTCGGTCGCGTCGGCACCCCGGTACTGGGTCGCGAACGGCGTCAGCGACGAGAAGAACGTGTAGTAGCACAGCGTGCTGAGCACGGTGAAGCCGATGAGCTGGGCCACGGCCCGCGGGTGCTCGCGCAGGGTCAGCAGCAGCGGGTTCCGGATCCGGGCCGCGGTCTCCTTGTTCTGCTCGAACTGCTCGGTCTCGGCCATCTGCCGGCGCATCCACATCCCGATCAGGCCGAGCACCCCGCCGACGAGGAACGGGATCCGCCAGCCCCAGGACTCCAGCTGGGCCTTCTCCAGCGTCGCGGCCAGCACGAAGCCCATCAGCGAGGCCACCAGCACCGCGGTGCCGGTGGAGATGTAGAAGAACGACGAGTAGCGGCCGCGCCGGTCCGGCGGCGCGATCTCGGCCAGGTACGCCGAGGCGTTGGACACCTCCCCGCCGAGCGACATCCCCTGCGCGATCCGGGCCAGCAGCAACAGCACCGGCGCCAGCCATCCGACCATGTCGTAGGTCGGGAGCAGCCCGATCACCAGCGACCCGCCCGCCATCAGCAGGATCGTGATGAGCATGGCGGTGCGCCTGCCCCAGAGGTCGGCGAACCGGCCGAGCAGCAGCCCGCCGAGCGGGCGGAAGAAGAAGGCCAGCGCGTAGGTCGCCAGCGTGGCGATGAGCGCGCCGCTGACCGGCGGGAAGATCTGGGTCGCGAAGTAGATGCTGAACGTCGCGTAGATCGTCCAGTCGTACCACTCGACGGCGTTCCCGATCGACGCCGCGACCAGGGTCCGCACCGGGAGCCGGTGCCGCTCGGTGGCCGGACCGGCCGGGTGCTGGGACACGGGACCCCCTCGGGTGGCTCCGGACGATCGTCGGACAGTAACCGGATCGGGGGGGTTCGCGGAAGGTCGCCCGCACCCGTCGTTCCGCGGTAGAACTCGGGCATGCCGCGCTCCGCCGCACTCGACGGCTTCCAGCTCGCCTACGACCGCCACGGCGAGCCCGGTGCACCGCCGGTCGTGCTGCTGCACGGCTGGCCGGGCGACCGCACCGACATGGCCGCGGTCGCCGCGGAACTGGCCGGGACGCACGACGTCGTCGTCCCCGACCTGCGCGGGTTCGGCGGGTCGGACAGGCACGACCGCGATCCCGCGGACGCCTACGGGGCCGCGGCACAGGCGGCGTCGGTCGCGGCGCTGCTCGACGAGCTGGGGCTGTCCGACGTGGTCGCCGGCGGCTACGACGTCGGCAGCCGGGTCGCCCAGCAGCTGGCGGGCGACCGGCCGGAGCTGCTGCGCGCACTCGTCGTCACGCCACCGGCGCCGGGGGTCGGGCAGCGCATCCTGGAACCGGACGCGGTGCGCGAGTTCTGGTACCAGGCGTTCCACCAGCTCGATCTCGCCGAGGAGCTGGTCGACGGTGACGCCCGGGCGGTCCGCGCCTACCTGCGGCACTTCTGGACGCACTGGTCCGGGCCGGGCTTCGTCCCCGGTGCGGACCGGATCGAGGCGCTGGCCGCCGGGTACGCGGCGCCGGGGGCGTTCGTCGCGTCGATCGCCTGGTACCGCTCCGGTGGCGGCGCCGTCGCGCGGTCGCTGGCCGAGACCGTCCCCGGCCCGGACGACCGGATCGGCGTACCCACCACGTTCCTGTGGCCGGAGCACGATCCGCTGTTCCCGCGGGCCTGGTCGGACCGCCTCGGCGAGTTCTTCACCGACGTCGCCGTGACCTGGGTCGACGGGGCCGGGCACTTCGTGCCGGTCGAGGCCCCCGCGGACTTCGCCGCCGCGGTCGCGACGGCGGCACGCCGGTGAGCGAACCGGTCCTCGTCGCGGGCGGCGGGGTCGCCGGGTGCGCCACCGCACTCGGCCTGCACCGGGCCGGGATCGCCGTCGAGATCCTCGAGGCGCGCGACGACACCGACGACGGGGGCTGGTTCCTCGTGGTCGGCGGGCCCGGCTGCCGGGCCCTGCGCACGCTCGGCGCCGGGCCCGCGTTCGAGGCGGTCTCCCGGCCGCTGACCGATCTCGTCGTACGGGACGCCGACGGCGGCGACACCGGCGTCCGCCGGCCGCTGAGCGGGGGCGATCCGGACGGGTCCCGGATGCTCACCCGGGCGGAGCTCGTGGGCGCCCTGCGCACCGAGACCGACCGCCTCGGCATCGTGCGGCACGTCCGCACCCGGGTCACCGGGGTCGGCGCCGCCGGGTCCCGGGTGCAGGTCGAGACGGACCGCGGGCCCCGCACGACACCGCTGCTGATCGGTGCGGACGGCATCGGCTCGGTCGTCCGCGGCCACGTCGACCCGTCGTGTCCCCCGCCGCGCGAGGTCGGGCAGCGGGCCTTCTACGGACGGACCCCGCTGCGCCCGTCCGGTGCGGAGACCGAGAACGGGGCGTTCACCGTGCTCGCGAGCGCGGCGCAGGCGTTCGTCGCGATCCCGACCGCGCAGGACGGCACCTGGTGGTTCGCCCGCACCGGGCCGCCCCGCCCGGCGGGCGCACCGGACGCGGACCCGCACGCGACGCTCACGGCCGCGCTCGGCCCGGACGGCACCGCGGCCGCACTGCTCGCCGCCACCGCACCGCGCGACGTCGGGGCCTTCGACCCGCGCGACCTGCCGTACCTCGGTCCGTGGTGGCGCGGACGCACGGTGCTGGCCGGGGACGAGGCCCACGCGGCATCCCCCGCCAGCGGCCTGGGAGCCACCCTGGCCTGCGAGGACGCCGCCGCACTGGCGACAACCCTGCAGAACACCGACCTCACCGACCACGCAGCCGTAGCCGACGCACTCACCCACTACCAGCGCCTCCGCCGCCCCCCGGGCCTGGCCAACGTCCGAGCCTCCGCCGAACGCAGCGGCTCCCCCGTGCCCTGACCTCGCAGGCCGCGCCCCGTCGTCGCAGGGCCCGCGGGGCCTGTGAGGTGGCGCCGCCGCCTGCGAGGTCCGGGCTAGGGTCGCGCGCATGGCCGTCACCACGAAGATCGCCGACCTGACCGGGCCGGGGCTCACCGACCGGTTCGGGATCGGGGGCGCCGACCTCGGCATCGTCGCCACCGCTCCGGACGGGCGGCTGGTGGCCGTCTTCGGCGACACGTTCGACCGGGCCGGGGTCGGCGGGCCGGGCTGGCGCTCGCCGGTCGTCCTGTTCGCCGACGCCGGCGACACCCGCGGCGGCCTGCGCTGGACCGGCTCCGGCGGCGACACGGCCGACTACGCCTGCCGGCTGGTGTCGAAGCCCGCGACGAACTGGTTCCGCCTGCACCGGCGGATCACCACGATCCTGCCCGCCGACGTCATCACGATCGGCTCGACGATGTACCTGCACGTCATGGCGAACAAGGGCCTCGGCAACGTGCTGTGGAGCGAGATCCTCGCCTCCGACGACAACGGCGTGACCTGGCGGCGCACCGGGTGCGACTGGCCGGGCGGGCACTGCGACGGCCTGTTCCAGCAGCTGACCTGGCACCTCGCCGGCGACGGCTACGTCTACGCCTACACCACCGGTTTCCAGCGCCGGGACGGCCTGCTGCTGCACCGGGTGCCCGCCGACCGGCTCACCGACCGCGACGCCTGGGAGCCGTGGGGGTTCGCCGGCGAGCGCTGGGACTGGGGCAACCCGCCGACGCTGACCGTCCCGGGCGCGTTCGGCGAGCTGAACCTGCGCTCGGTCCCCGGCCCGGACGGCCGCGAGCACCTGCTGCTCACCTACTTCGACGCCGGCAACTACCGGATCGACGCGATGCTGCTCGACCGGCCGAACGCCGACCTGCACCGGGCGCCGCGGACCACGCTCCTGCACGGCTGCGGCTGGGACGACGAGGACCACGCGACCGGCCGGGTCGCCCAGCTCTACGGGGGCTACGTGGTCCCCGGTTCCACCCTCGACGACCTGCACCTCGTCGTGAGCCAGTGGAACACCGGGACCAACTGGCCGTACCGGTCGATGCAGTTCCGCACCGACGCGAGCGACCTGCTCGGTAGCTGACCCCGCTCAGCGGCGCAGCCGCAGCACGCCGCCCTCGCCGTTCGCGGCGACCACCACCCCGGCACCGTCCGCGGCGAGCCCGGCGAACGGGGCCGGCCGCCGGGCGGCACCGCTGCGGCAGTCCGTGGGCACGTGCGGCGGGCGGACGTCGAACGGGATCCCGGACGCGGCGACGGTCGCGCCGCGGCGCGCCGGGTCGATGCGCAGCACCCGCCCGGTCCCGGCCTCGGCGACCCAGGGCAGCCCGTCCACGACGGCGATCCCCTCCGGCCGGTGCAGGCCGGCGGTCAGCACCGTGCGGCCGCCGTCGTCGTCCAGGCGCAGGACCCGCCCGCCGCCGGTCTCGGTGACGTAGGCGCGCCCGTCCGGGCCGGTGGCCACACCGACCGGCCGGTCGAGACCGTCCGCGCGGACGGTGGCCCTGCCGTCGTCGGCGATCTCCAGCACCCGCCCGGTCGCGGTGTCGGCGACGAGCACGCCCGCGGACGTGCCGGCCGTGCCGGTGGGGGCGCCGAGGCCGTCCGCCAGCGGTCGCCACGATCCGGGCGAGCCGCGCCAGATCCCGCCGGCGTCGGTCGCGAGCACCGTGTCACCTCCCCGCCGGGTGATCCCGCGGACCCCGCCGCGGACCTCGGTCACCACGTCGCCGAGCGGCACGCTGCGGCCGCCGGACACCTCGACGACCCCGAAGTAGTCGGCGGCCAGCACGCCGCCGGGGGTCGCGACGATCCCGAACGGGCCGTTGAGCCCCTCCGGCACGATCTGCCGCAGCTCGCCGCCCGGGGTCAGTGCCCGGATCCCGCCGCGGAACGCGCCCGACACGTAGGCGGTGCCGTCCGCGGCGAACGCGACGTTGTCGGCCCCGCCGACGCCGGTGTCGATCCCGTCGGGCGGGCCGTCCCCGCAGGTCCGCGGATCGCACGACCACAGCGTCCCGCGTGCGCCGTTGGACAGGATCCGCAACCGGCCGGCCGGGTCGAACCGCACCGCCACCGGCCGGTCCAGCCCGGTGAGCAGGCGCTGCGGGCTGCCGCCGTCCGGGTCGACCCGCCACACCTCGCCGGAGAGCAGGTGCGGGTAGTAGAGCAGCCCGTCCGGCCCCACCTGCATCGCGTTGCCCAGCGCCAGCCCGGTGGCCAGCACCCGCGGCGGCCCGCCGTCCAGGTCGATCTCCAGCAGCCGCCCGTCCGGCGCCAGCTCGTTGACGAACAGGCGCCCGCGGTGCCAGGCGATCCCGTCCGGGGCGACGATCCCGTCGGCGACGACGGCGAGCGTCCCGTCCGGAGCCCGCCGCCACACCAGCCCGGCCGGGAGGTCGACGACGAAGAGCTCACCGTCCGCGCCGAACACCAGGTCGTCCGGCGCCGTCAGCGGGCCGTCCGGGCCCAGGACGGTCTCGATCTCCCCGGTGGCCGGGTCCAGGGCACCGACGGTGGCGCCGAGGAACTGCGCGATCCACAGCCGCCCGTCCGGCCCGAACGCGATCCCGTTCGACGCCCACAGCGGCCCGGGGCCGCACAGCCGTTCCGCGTGCAGGCCCTGCTCCGTCCACAGCGGACCGGGAGCGGGCCCCGCGACGGGCCGGGCGGTCATCGCGGCCCCGCGAACACGTCGTCCATGCCGTCCGCGCGCCAGGAGCGCAGGATCTCGTGGAACTCGACCGGGCCGCCGCCGAACTGCTCGCTGCGCCGGCGCGGACGCCCCTCGAAGTTGTAGTAGCCCGGCGTGCACTCGGCCAGGAAGCCCTGCTGGTCGACCGCCCGCTCGCGGATCGTCGCGACCCAGGCGTCCTCGGCCGCCGCGGCCGGTTCGACGACGGACGCGCCGCGCCGCCCGGCCTCCGCGACCACGGCGGCGATGTGGGTCGCCTGCTCCTCCAGCACGTGGGCGAAGTTGACCGACGCCGAGTTCTGCAGCGCACCGACGTGGAACAGGTTCGGGAACCCGCGGCTGACCCAGCCGTGCAGGGTGGACAGCCCGTCGGACCACTTGTCGCCGAGCCGCAGCCCGTCCCGTCCACGGACGTCCGCACCGGCCCGGGTGGCGGGATCGGCGCCGAGCTCGAAGCCGGTGGCGAACACGATCGCGTCCACCGGGTACTCGGTCCCGCCGACCACCAGCCCGTCCGCGGTGATCTTCTCGACGCCCTGGCCGCCGGTGTCCAGCAGCGTCACGTCGCTGCGGTTGAACGCCTGCAGGTAGCGGTCGCTGAACGTCGGCCGCTTGCACATCTGCCGGTACCAGGGTTTCAGCGCCGCCGCCGTCGCCGGGTCCTCGACGATCTCCTCGACCCGGGCCCTGATCTCGTCCATCTTCTCCGCGTCGGCGATCTCCAGTGCCTCGGCGAGGCTCTCGGTGTCGCGGGTGCGGGCCCACCGGGCGACGCCGCGGATCGGCGCGGTGTCGGTCCACCGGTCGGCGACCCCGTCGCCGCCGTGCACCGGGGGGCGCATGTTCATCAGGTGCAGGAAGTCCTCGCGCCGGCGGCGCTGCCAGCCCGGCTCCTGCGCGGCCCACCAGCGGGCGTCGTAGGGCTCGTCGTCGCGGGTGTCGACCACCGACGGCGTGCGCTGCACGACGTAGAGGTGCGCGGCCCCCTCCGCCAGGTGCGGTACGCACTGGATGGCGGTCGCACCGGTCCCGATCACCGCGATCCGCTGCCCACCGATCCGGTCCAGGCCGCCGGTCGCGTCGCCACCGGTGTAGGCGAAGTCCCACCGGCTGGTGTGGAACGTGTGCCCGGTGAAGCTCTCGATACCCGGGATCCCCGGCAGCTTGGGCCGGTTGAACGGGCCGGAGGAGACCACCACGAACCTGGCCGCGATCCGGTCGCCGCGGTTCGTGCCCGCGTGCCAGTGGTCCCCGGCGTCGTCCCAGGTCAGGGACGTGACCTCGGTGCCGAACAACGCGTCGCGGTAGAGGTCGAACCGCTCGCCGATCGCACGGGCGTGCGCCCGGATCTCCTCCCCCGGCGGGTACTTGCGGCTCGGCATCCCGCCGATCTCCTCCAGCAGCGGCAGGTAGATCGAGGACTCGATGTCGCAGGCGATCCCGGGATAGCGGTTCCAGTACCAGGTACCGCCCAGATCGCCCGCGACGTCGACGATGCGGATCCGCTCCAGCCCGGCCTCGCGCAGCCGGGCCGCGGCGACGAGCCCGCCGAACCCCCCGCCGACGACGAGGGCGTCGACGGTGTCGTGCACGGGTTCCCGGTCCGCGGGCGGCGACCACGGGTCGTCGGCGTAGAAGCCGAACTCGCCGGTGGTGGTGCGGTACTGGGCGGCGCCGTCAGGCCGGATACGACGGTCACGCTCGGCGCGGTAGCGCTCGCGCAGGCCGTCCATGTCGGCGGCGGTCGGTTCGGTCGTCACCGGTGGGTTCCTCCCCGGAGTCGGGTGGTCGGTCGGTTCACCAGGTCACCTGCGGTCCCGTCCCGGTGGCGGTCACGGTGGCTCCTCGGGACGACGCGGTGATCAGGTGCCACCGCAATATTGGCAGATACTGCCAAAAAAGCGCGGTGAGACGTCGGTCTCACACCACGCGACCCGGCCGCGACGGCGGGCACTCTCGAGATGAGCGCCGAGCGGACCCGGGCACTCATGCCCGCGATGTCGCTTACCGGGTGAGCGACATCGCGGGAGAGGCGCACTACCGGTCCCGGAGCCGGGACGGACGGGCGCGACATGCCGATGAGGGACGAGGTGGGCATCCCACGAGATTCGCTCACCCGGTAAGCGATCCACGGGCATCTCGATCCGGCACGTCGCGCCGGACGCGATCGGCACCGCCCGTCATCCGGGGCGGCCCGCTACGCGGCGATCGCCCCGGTCACGTGTCCGGCGGCCCTCAGCCGTGGGCGACCAGCAGCCGCAGCGACCCGGCGAACGCCGGACGGTGCCGGAGGTGCCCGTGCCGCCGGTCCCAGGATCCGTCCTCCAGACCGCGACGCAGCGAGCGCACCGCCCGGGCGGTGGCCTGGGGCCCGATGAACCCCCACCCGGACTGGGCCGCGCGGACGGCGGGATCGAGCAGCTGCTCGGGCCGGCCGTAGAAGGCCTCCACGAACCCGTCGGTGCAGTCGGCGGGGATCTCGACGGTGGACACCTCGACCCGGCCGCCGAGCACGGCGGCCATGTGGTCCAGGTCCGGGAGCCGCCGGCGCTCGGCGGTGATCAGGTCCGGGGCGTACTCCGCGAGCCAGAACCGCTGCATGGCGAGATGGTCGAACGTCAGGACGACGACCCGGCCGCGGCTGACCCGGCGCAGTTCACGCAGCCCGCGGTCCGGGTCGCGCCACTGGTGGACGGTGGCCAGGGCCATGGCCGAGTCGAACGTGTCGTCGTCGAAGGGCAGCGCCTCGGCGGTCGCGTCGATCGCGGGGGCACGCATGCCCGGGCGCTGGGCCCGCATGCTGCGCGACGGTTCGACCGCCACCACGTAGCGGTCGCCCGGTTCGTAGGCCCCGGCTCCGGCGCCGACGTTGATCACCGAGTGGCCGTCGCCGAGCGCAGCGAGCACCCGGGCCCCGATCCGCGGGTCGGGACGACGGATGCTGGAGTAACCCCGCCCGAGGGGTTCGTAGTCGGTGTCGCCCGCCGGGTGTCTGGTCACCGGTCGACGATGACGTATCCGCCACCCCGGCGCCAGGATATTTGCGATATCCGCGTGCGTTCGTTCACTCCCCCGGCGGCAGCAGGCTGAGGTACCAACGCCCGCCCTCCTCGGTCACCGAGAGCACGGTGCGGACCTGCCCGGACCGGAACTCCACCGCATCCGGCCCGGCGGGGACCGGCTCGGGGCGGCCCGCCGCCCGCAACCGCGACGCGTAGTCGTCGCTGAACCCGGTGTCCGGGGCGTCGAGGAGCAGCTCGTGCAGCCGGGCGCCGTCGCCGTCCTGCAGCGCGGCGGTCGCCTGCCCGAGCAGCGCGGCGCGGTCGGGGGCACCGCGCTCGCCGCCCGTCGCGATCGAGAACACCACCACGCCGATCCAGACCGTCAGGAAGGCCACGGCCAGCCAGCTCAGCACCGTACGTCGACGACCGCGCCCGGGAGTACTCATCGGCGTCGAGCCTCGCACGCGGGGGCGCGGCCCCGTCGTCAGGCCGTGACGAGGGTGCCCACGTCCTCGCCGGCCAGCGCGCGGGTGAGGGTCCCCGGCGCCGTCCCGTCGACGACCCGGAACGACCGGACGTGCTTGGCCCGCCGCAACGACGTCAGCGCCTCCCGGTCGACGGGCAGCCCGCGGGCCGGGTCCGCCAGCAGGTCGGCGGCCGTCGCCGCACCGAGCACGGTGTCGCCGTCGAGCACACCGGGGACGTCCCGGACGTAGGTCAGCGACGCGGCGCCCCACGCGTCGGCCAGCAGCAGGGCGCCGGTGTCGGTCCGGTGCGGCGGGATCTTGCCCGTGCGGGCCGGGAACTCGTGCACGCCGAACGGCGGGAACCCGTTCGTCACGGCGGCGTTCGACGCGGCCAGGTGCACCGGGAGCTGGTGCGCGACGGTGTCGTGCCCCAGGTAGGCGACCCCGCGGTCGGCCAGCAGCGCGGCGACGAGGTGCCCGTTCTGCTCGGCCTCCCGGCCGGCCAGCTCGGCGAGCGCGCCGGTGGGGAGGCCGAGGTCGAGGCCGACCCCCAGCGCGTGCCGGGCCCGGACACCGGCACCGGTCGCGATCAGCAGCGGGTCGCCGTCGAGCGCGGAACGGATCTCCTCGACCAGCGGCAGCAGCACGTCGCGGCCGCGGTCGATCACCGACCGGCCGCCCAGCACGACGACCCGCAGTCTCGGCAGCATCCGGATCACCGGCTGCTGCTGGTCGACCGGACGGACCCGGTCGCGGTCCAGCAGGGTCTGGCGGGCCAGTGCCGACTCGACGTCCTTGGTGTGGGTGCTCATCGGGCGCCTCCGGCGGTGATGATCGTGCCGACGTGCTCGCCGGCCAGCGCTCGGGTGAGGTTGCCGGGCTTGAGCCCGTTGACGATCTGCACGCTGCGGACGCGCTGGGCCCGCTGCATCAGGTCCAGCACCGGGCGCTCGATCACGAGGTCGGGCAGGTCCCGCTCGATGAGCTCGTCGACGGTGATCTCGGGGATGAACGTCGCCGAGGGGTCGTCCTTCGGGTTGGCGGTGTAGAGGCCGTCCTCGTCCTTGACGAAGATCATGTTCCGGCAGCCGTAGGTCTCGGCGACCAGGTAGCACCCGGCGTCGGTGCGGTAGGGCGGGATGACTCCCTCGTCGGGCAGCGGCTGCCACATGGAGTAGGGCGGCATCCCGGCGAAGATCGCCGCGCGGGACTCCGAGAGGTACAGCGGCAGGGCCTCGAACCCGCCCCCGGAGACCACCGGGATCCCGTGCCTTGCCATCAGGTAGCCGAGCATCGTGGCGTTCTGCCCGGCGACCGCGCTGCCGACCGAGCTGAGCACACCGGTCGGCAGCCCCAGCTCGGCGGCGAGCGCGTAGGCGTGCCGGGCCCGGGTGCCGCCACCGGTGCCGATCAGCATCCGGTGCGTCTCCCGCGCTTCCAGGATCTCCTCGACCAGCGGGAACACCGCGGAGCGGCCGCGGTCGACGAAGCTTTGGCCGCCGACCTTGATCACGGACACGTCGGGCAGCACGGGGGTGTCGGGGGTGCGTGCGGTGGCGGCGGCGAGCTCCGGGTCGTCGAGCGACCGGGACAGCAGCAGCGACTCGAGCGCGGCCGCACCGGCGGCGTCGGGCATCGGGGCTCCTCGGGGTGGTTCTGGCGGTGACCGCGGCCGAATCTAGCGACGTCGACGACCCGCGCGCCGTGGGCGGCACGGGACCCCGGATCCGGTCCTGCGGTGCGATCGGGTCCGCGACGGCGAGCCGGCGGGGCCGGAGGTCCTCCGGTGCCGCATCCGCCGGGCGGGGAGCCGATCAGGTGACGTCGCTCACCGGGCGTCCCGCTCGTCCGCGCGCAGGCCGAACGTCCCGGACCCGGGGTCGAAGACCAGCTCGTCGGTGTCGAACGCGGCGCCGATCGCGCCCGCCCCGGCCAGGTCCGCCGGTGTCCCGGTCAGCGCTCCCCCGGCGCCGTCGAGCAGCCACGCCCGGTCCGCCAGCCGCAGGGCGAGCTCCAGGTCGTGGGTGGACAGCAGCACGCACAGGTCCTGCTCGCGGGCGAGCCCGGCGCAGCAGCCGAGTAGCGCCACCCGGGCGCTGACGTCGAGGAACGCACTGGGCTCGTCGAGCAGCAGCAGCGACGGCTGCTGGGCCAGCGCCCGAGCGACCATCAGGCGCTGCCGCTCGCCGTCGGACAGCCGGCCCAGCGGGCGCCCGGACAGGGCGCCGGCCCGCACGGCGTCGATCGCGCCGTCGACCGCGGCGTCGTCGGCCGGGCCGAGGACGCCCGCGGAGCCGGTGTGCGGCAACCGCCCCAGCTCGACGACGTCGCGCCCGGTCAGCAGTCCCGGGTCCGGCCGGTCGGTCAGCACGACCGCGACCCGGCGCGCCCGCTCCGGTGCCCGCAGGACGAACAGGTCGGCGCCGTCGAGGTGGGCGGTGCCGCCGAGGGCGGGCTGCAGCCCGGCGAGCGTCCGCAGCAGGGTGGACTTCCCGGCGCCGTTCGGGCCGAGCAGCACCGTGAGCTCGCCCCGGGCGGCGACGGCATCGACCCCGGACAGCACCGGCGCGTACCGGCGGCGGGGCCCCTCGGCCCGGTGCCCGACGGCGAGCCCGCGCAGCTCCAGCCCCGCGCCGGGTGCCGCCGGCGGCGTCCGCGCGGTGCGGGCGGCGGGTTCCCCGCTCACCACGCGCGCCCGCCCAGCCGCCGGGACCGCAGCAGGACCGCGATCACCACGGGCGCGCCGACCAGCGAGGTGACCACGTTCAGCGGCACGACCGTGCCCGCCCCCGGCGGGTGCGCGACGACCGCGCAGGCCAGTCCCACCAGGGCGCCGGTGAGCGCGGTCGCCGGGACGAGCACCCGGTGCCGCGAGGTCCCGACCGCGGCCCGCGCCAGGTGCGGCACCGCGATCCCCAGGAACCCGATCGGCCCGCAGAACGCGGTCACCGTGCCCACCAGTACCGCGGCGACGACCAGCACGACGAGCCGGACCCTGGCGACGTCGACGCCGGCGGTGCGGGCGTAGTCGTCGCCCAGCAGCAGGCCGTCCAGCGGTTTCGCGAGCAGCCCGACGGCGACGAGCCCGGCGAGGACGATCCCCGCGGGGACCGCCAGCTCGGTCCGGGCGACACCGTCGACGCTACCGAGCCCCCACACCAGGTACTGCTGGGCGGTCCGCGGGTCCGCCCACACGAGCAGCAGGCTGACCACCGAGGTGATCACCGAGCCGAGCATCACCCCGATCACCAGCAGCGCGGTCACCGAGCGCGCGAACCGCGAGAGCAGCAGGACCAGCCCGAGCACCAGCACCGCGCCGGTCGCCGCCGCCGCGACCGTGCCGAGCCGGCCCCCCGGTGCGGGCGCTGCGCCCAGGCCACCGGTGGCGAACGCGGCCGCGGTCCCCGCCGTCCCGAGCGTCGTCACCAGCGCGACGCCGAGGCCGGCACCGGCGCTGACCCCGAGCACGTACGGCTCGGCCAGCGGGTTGCGGAACAGGGTCTGGGTGAGCAGCCCGGCGGTGCCGAGCGCGGCTCCCGCGAGCAGCGCCGTCACCGCACGGGGCACCCGCAGGTCGGTGACGAGCACGTCCAGCCGCGGGTCGGCGGTACCCGCGCCCACCAGTGCGGACACCGTCCGGTCGAGCGGTATCACCACCGAGCCGGTGGACACGGCGAGCGCGACGAACACCAGCACACCGGCGGCCAGCCCGGCGAGCACCAGCGGGGCCCGGTGCCCGGACCGCTGGGCCGCCCGGTCCGGGCGGGTCGTCGCCGGGGCCGTCATCCGGCGGGGACCTGCCGGTAGTAGACGAACTCGTGGCCGGGCAGCAGCTGCGGGTGCAGGATCGCGACGAGATCGGCCAGGATCTCGTCCGGGTGCAGCACGCCGCGCTCGAAGATCGGGTTGGCGCCGGTCGCGGTGGTCGCCCGGTCCCGGGTCCACAGCCGTCCACCGGGCCCGGCGGCGGCGAACGAGGTCAGCCGCGGGTCGAGGGACGCGAGGTCCGCCGTCGTCGCGAACGGGCCGTCGGTGAGCCAGACCCGGGCGTCGCCGTCCGCGGCGAGCACGCTCTCCAGGGTCTGCGGCGTGGTCCCGGCCGACGGGTCGCCCAGACCCGACCAGCTCGCTCCGGCGTCGCGGAACAGCCGGCCGGCCGTCGAGCCGGCGCCCGGGACGTTCCAGCTCCCCTGGTACGGCTGGCCGGCCACGACCGGGACCGGCTGTGCACCGCGGACCCGCCCGGCGAGCGCGGCGTAGCGCTGCTCGATCCGGTCGAACGCGGTGGCCGCGGCGGCGTCGGTGCCGGTCAACGCGCCCATCACCTTGATCCACTCGGCCTGCCCGAGCGGCCCGCTCTCCAGGTAGTCCGCCCAGCCCACCACCCCGACGCCGGCCGCGCGCAGCGCCGGGAACGCCGGGTCGTCGGTGCCGCCGGAGAGCAGCACCGGGGGTGCCGCGGCGACGACCTGCTCGGCGTCGATGGTCGAGCCCGGGGCGAACTCGGCCGCCGCACCGGACTCCACCCTGGCCCGCACCGCGGGATCGGCGACGAGGTTCAGCGCGCCGACGCCGGTGAGCCGGTCGAGCAGGCCCAGCTCGGTGATCATCGGCAGCTGCGTCGTGGAGTAGGCGTGGATCCCGTCCACCGGCGTGTGCACGACCGGGGCGCCGGCCAGCTCCGGCGGCAGCGCGGGGTCCGGGGCACCGCAGCCGACGAGCACGACCGACTGCGCCGGGCCGCCCGGGTAGGGCTCACCGACCGTCAGGACCCGGTAGCCGTCGGCGCCCGTGATCCGGACGTTGGTCGCGTGCGAGAACGCGACGTCGCCGCCGGCGACCGGACCGCCGGGCACGCACCCGGTCCCCTCCTGCGGCGGGGCGGGCGCGGGCGCCGAGCAGCCGACGAGCAGGAGCAGCGGGAGCAGTGCGGTGGCGAGCCACCGAAGCCGAATCACCTGAACAGTCTCACATACGACATGTCAGGCCCCGACGAACGCGGAGAGGCCGGTGAGCAGGCGATCGACGTCGTCGTCGTCGGTGTAGCAGGCCAGGCCGAGCCGTAGCGATCCGGCGTCGCCGAGGCCGAGCCGTCGCGAGCACTCCAGCGCGTAGAACGACGCCGACGGTGCCGCGATCCGCAGCCCGGCCAGGTACCGGTAGGCGTCGGCCGGGTCGTGGTCGTCGAACGTGACCAGCAGCGTCGGGGTGCGGGACGCGGCCCGGGAGCGCACCGCGACACCCGGAAGCCCGGCGAGGTGGTCCTCGATCCGCCGGCGCAGCGGCTCCTCGTGCTCGGCCACCGCGGACATCGAGGCGAGCAGCCTGCCCCGGCGGTCGCCGCCCGCGGCCGGGTCGAGGCCCGCGAGGAAGTCCACCGCGGCGGTGGTGCCGGCCAGCAGCTCGTAGGGCAGCGTGCCGAGCTCGAAGCGTTCCGGGACCGCGTCACTGGACGGGGCGAGCTTGGCCGGGTGCAGCGTCTCCAGCAGCGCGGGGTCCGCCGCGAGCACGCCGCAGTGCGGTCCGAGGAACTTGTAGGGCGAGCAGGCGTAGAAGTCCGCACCGAGCGCCCGGACGTCGACGGGTTCGTGCGCGGTCCGGTGCACGCCGTCGACCATCAGCAGCGCACCGGCGGCGTGCACGCTCGCCGCGATCGCGGCGATGTCGGGCTTCGTCCCGATCAGGTTCGACGCCGCCGTCACCGCGACCAGCCGGGTGCGCCCGGACAGCAGCGGCGCGACGTCGTCGAGCTCGCCGGTGTCCGGGTCGAAGTCCAGCCACCGCACCGTCGCCCCCACCGCACCGGCCGCGAGCACCCAGGGCCGGATGTTCGCGTCGTGGTCGAGCCGGGTCACCACGATCTCGTCCCCCGGGCCCCAGCCCGCGGCGAGCGTGCGGGCGAGGTCGAAGGTCAGCGCGGTCATGCTGCGCCCGAACACGATCCCCCGCGGATCGGCGCCGAGCAGGTCGGCCATCGCCGCCCGGGCCGACCCGACGATCCCGTCGGCGGCCCGTTCCCCGCTGGTGACCGTGCCGCGGTTGGCCAGCGGCGAGGTGAGGGCCCCGGCCACGGCGCCGGCCACCGCGTCCGGCACCTGGGAGCCGCCCGGGCCGTCGAAGTGCGCGATCCCGGCGCGCAGGGCCGGGAACCGGCGGCGGAGGGCGGCCACGTCGTAGCTCATGCTTCCAGCGTGTCATCCGACCGCGTTCGGGACGACGTGACCCGAAAGAGACGTGTCGGAACGCCTGTGTGGGTGACCCAGCCGCCATGATCGGGCCATGTCGAGGTCCTGGGAGCAGTCGCGCGGCCGGCACGCACCGCAGCGGCGTCGTCGTTCGCTGCACCGCCGCAGCCTCGCCCTGTTCACCGGCGGCCTGGTGGTGCTCGTCGCGCTCGTCGCCGGCGGAACCGCGGCGGTCGCCCAGGGCCGGGTCGGCGAGTCCGTCACCGGCAACCTCGCCGGGGTGTTCGACCAGGTGCGCGCCGGGATGGACGGGCTCGGTGAGCCGGCCCCGCCACCGGTGCCGGTGATCCTGACGACCTCACCCCGCCCCGGCCCGCCGGTCTCCCCCCGGGAGCCGGCGACGGTCGAGGTCAGCACCGGGCGGCTGGAGGGCGTCACGCTCACCGGCGACGACGGCCCGGTGCCGGGCCGCCCGTCGCCCGACGGCCGGAGCTGGACCAGCACCGCCCCGCTGGACTTCGACACCACCTACCGCTGGTCCGGCACCTGGGCGGTGGACGAGCAGACCCGTCACCCGCTGGCCGAGGACGCGTTCCGCACGCTCGACCCCGCGGACACCGCCGACGCGACGATGAACATCCGCGACGGCGGCGAGGTCGGCGTGGGCGCGATCGTCGTGCTCGCCTTCGACACGACCCTCACCGACGCGGCCAAGGCGGCCGTCGAGCGGAACCTCTCGGTCGAGACGTCGCGGAAGGTGCCCGGCGCCTGGGCCTGGCTGCCGGACACCGCGGACGGGTCGCGGGTGCACTACCGGCCGAAGGAGTACTGGCCGGCGCACACCGAGGTGCGGGTGCGGGCCACGCTGCGCGGGCTCGACCTGGGCGACGGGACCTGGGCCACCGAGGACGTCGACCGCTCGTTCACCGTGGGGCGCAGCCAGATCGTCAAGGCCGACACCCGCAGCCACCAGATCGTCGTGGTGCGCGACGGCGCCGAGGTCGCCCGCTACGACGCCTCCTACGGCCTGGAGTCCGACCCGAACCGGGTCACCCGCTCCGGTACCCACATCGTGATGTCCAAGTCGGAGAAGGTCCTCATGACCAACGAGGCCTACGGCTACGTCGACGAGCCCCAGTACTGGGCGGTGCGGATCTCCAACAACGGCGAGTTCATCCACGCCAACCCGTCGTCGGCGGGCGCGCAGGGCAACCGCAACGTCAGCCACGGCTGCGTCAACCTGTCCACCCGGGACGGCAAGGCGTTCTTCGCGACGGCGACCTTCGGCGACCCGGTCGAGGTCGTCGGCAGCTCACAGCCCCTGACCCCGCAGGACGGCGACTTCTACGACTGGACGATCCCCTGGGAGGAGTGGGGCTCGCGCTCGGCCCTGTCCTGAGCGGACCGGCTCCCGGGGGCGGCGAGCTCGGCCCGGTACGCCGCGACCACGTCGTTCATCGTCGCCAGGAACCGGGCGGCGGCCGCGAGCTCGGCGTCGCCGAAGCCGGCCAGCGCGGTGTCCATCCGCTCGCCCAGCGGACCGAAGAACGCCCCGCCGACCCGCGCGGCGTTCTCGGCCTGGCGCAGCGTCACCCGCCGCCGGTCCGCCGACTCCCGGCTGCGGCGCACGTGCCCGGCCCGTTCCAGCCGGTCGACGAGCGCGGTCGTGGCCCCGGTGGACAGCCCCAGGCGCGACCCGAGCAGGCCGGGGGTCAGCGGCTCGCCCGCTCCGTCGGCCTTCATCACGGCGAGCAACGCGTGCAGGTCGGTCGGGTGCAACCGGTGCCGGCCGGCGAACGCCTGACCGAGCAGCTCGGCCTCACCCGCGTAGTCCTGCAGCAACGCCACGAGTTCCTCGCGCGGCGGTCGGACGGGCATGCCAGGAGGATATCCCCCTCGCGGGTGCGTCACCTCGGTCACGTCGGCGCGCCGAGGTGGGAGCGCGACCGCGGTCTTCGTAGTCTGGAGTCCGTGTCCCGCACCACCCGCGCCCTCCGCACCACCCGTGCCGTCCGTGCCGTCCGTGCCGTCCGTGCCGTCCGTGCCGCAGCCGTCACCGCTCCGCTGATCGGACTGGCCGGGCTCGGCCTGCACGTCCGCCGGAACATGGGGGCCCGGTCCGGTGAGCTCCGCCGGCTCGCCGCGACCTCGCCGAACGCGGTCGACGGGGTGTTCGCCAACACCGAGCCCGGGCTGCCCCGGGCCAAGGCGTCGCTGCGGATGCTGGTGAACCTGGTGCGCAGCCGGGCCGGGCGCAACCTGCCGGGAGACCGGGTGCCGCTGGCCGAGCCCCGGGTGCCCACGGTCCCCGGCGGGCTCGCGGTCACCTGGCTGGGGCACGCGGGCGCCCTGCTGGAGGTGGACGGCCGCCGGGTTCTGGTGGACCCGGTCTGGTCGGAGTACGCGACGCCGGTCCCGTTCGTCGGCCCGCGGCGGCTGCACCCACCGGTCGCCCCGCTCACCGTCTTCTCCGACACCGACCTGGTGCTGCTCAGCCACGACCACTACGACCACCTCGACCGGCCGACCGTCCTGCGGCTGGCCCGCGACACCTCGGCGGTGTTCGTCTGCCCGCTCGGGGTCGGCGCGCACCTGCGCTCCTGGGGGATCGCCGGGCACCGGGTCGTGGAGCGCGACTGGGACGGTGTCGTGCACGTCGCCGGGCTCACCCTGACCTGTCTGGAGACCCGGCACTTCTCCGGCCGCGGGCTGCGCCGCAACACCACCCAGTGGGCGGCGTGGAAGGTGGCGGGGCCGGACCACACCGTCTACGTCGGCGGCGACACCGGACCCAGCCGGGTGCACGCGCGCACCGGGGCCGAGCACGGGCCGTTCGACCTGACCCTGCTCCCGGTCGGCGCCTACGCCGAGCTGTGGCCGGACATCCACGCCGATCCCGAGCAGGCCGTCGCGGCGCACGGGGCACTCGGCGGCCGGGTGATGCTGCCGATCCACTGGGGAACGTTCAACCTCGGCTTCCACCCGTGGGACGAGCCGGTGGAACGGGCCCGCAAGGCCGCCGCCGACCAGGACGCCGTGCTGGCGCTGCCCCGGCCCGGCCAGCGCGTGGACCTGACCGGGGTCCGGACGATCGACGACGCCCGCGCGGCGGTCCCGACCGAACCGTGGTGGCCGGGCCCGCGCTGAAAAAGCCCCCGAACTGCGACGACTCCGTGATTCGGTGAACACGGCCGCGGAGTCCGCACGAATTTGCGGGAGGGGGTTCGACAAGGCGCCGCCGTGTCCCTTATTGTTGCGGTGTAAATGAGGTCGCTGTTCGGATCCGGATGTTCCCCCTCCGGTTACCGGTCCCCCATGGCGGCCGAATCACGTCTCGGGTGTCCCGAGAATCCCCCGGAAGGAACACATCGTGGCGCAGCAGACGACGATCACGCTGATCGACGACCTGGACGGCTCCGAGGCCGAGGAGCAGGTGGAGTTCGGCGTCGACGGCCGCACCTACGCGATCGACCTGTCCTCGGCGAACGCCGAGCGCCTGCGGGACTTCCTCGCCCCCTTCGTCGCCGCGGCCCGGCGGGCGAACACCGGCCGCCGGAGCGGGACGGGATCGGGCGCCCCCACCGGGTCGAGCGCCGCGGAACGCGCGGCGAACCGGGCCGTACGCGAATGGGCGATCGCACAGGGCATGCAGATCTCGGAGCGGGGCCGCATCCCCTCGTCGGTTGTCTCGGCCTACCGCAACGCGCACCAGTAGCGGAATCGCCACATATCGGCACGACCGTGCCGGGTGGCAGGATCTGCGGGGGAATCCGCACGGCACCGACCCCCCCCCCCGGAGGTCCAGATGTACCCAGGCACGCACGCCGTCAGCACTCCGGACAAGCCGGCCGTGATCATGGGCGGAACGGGCGAGACGCTCAGTTTCCGTGATCTGGAGGAGGGCTCGGCCCGGCTCGCGAACCACCTGCACGCGGCCGGCCTGCGCCGCGGCGACGTCGTCGCACTCGTCGCGGACAACGTGGCCCGGGTCTACGAGGTGTACTGGGCGGCCCAGCGGTCCGGTCTGTACGTCACCGCGGTCAACCACCATCTCTCCGCGCCGGAGGCTGCCTACATCGTCCGGGACTGCGGGGCGAAGGCGCTCCTGGTCTCGGCGGGCGTGGCCGGGCTCGCGGCCGCCGTCGAGGACCACGTGGACGTCCCGGTCCGGCTCGCGTTCGGCGGCGCGATCCCCGGCGCCTCGTCCTACACCGACTACGACGAGGCGCTGGCCGGGGTCTCCGCCGATCCGCCGGCCGACCAGCCGCGCGGCGCCGACATGCTCTACTCCTCGGGGACCACCGGGCGGCCCAAGGGGATCAAGCCGACGCTGCCGGACCGGCAGATCGACGAGCCCGGTGACACCTACCAGGCCCTGTTCGGGCCGATGTACGGCTTCGACACCGAGACCGTCTACCTCTCCCCCGCGCCGCTCTACCACGCGGCCCCGCTGCGGTTCACCGCCACCGTGCAGGCGCTCGGCGGCACCGTGGTCGTGATGGAGCGCTTCGACCCCGAGCAGGCGCTCGCGCTGATCGAGCGCCACCGGGTGACGCACTCGCAGTGGGTGCCGACGATGTTCGTGCGGATGCTGAAGCTGCCCGCCGAGGTCCGGGCCCGCTACGACGTCTCCTCGCTGCGGGTCGCGATCCACGCGGCCGCGCCGTGCCCGGTCGAGGTCAAGCAGGCGATGATCGACTGGTGGGGGCCGGTGCTGCACGAGTACTACGCCGCCACCGAGGCCAACGGGATCACGTTCATCGACTCGGCCCAGTGGCAGGAGCGCCCCGGGTCGGTCGGCCGGGCCGGGCTGGGCACCATCCGGATCTGCGGCGACGACGGCACGGTCCTGGGACCCGGCGAGATCGGCACCGTCTACTTCGAACGCGACGCCCGGCCGTTCGAGTACCACAACGACCCGGGCCGGACCGAGGCCGCGCAGCATCCCGGCCACGAGAGCTGGACGACCACCGGTGACCTCGGCTACGTCGACGCGGACGGCTTCCTGTTCCTCACCGACCGCAAGGCATTCATGATCATCTCCGGCGGGGTGAACATCTATCCGCAGGAGGTCGAGGACGCACTGGCACTGCACCCGAAGGTGCTGGACGTCGCGGTGATCGGGGTTCCCGACGAGGAGATGGGCGAGGCGGTCAAGGCCGTCGTCCAGACCCCGGACACGGTGTCGGACGGGCCGGAGCTGGAGCGCGAGCTGATCGACTTCGTCCGCGGGCGGATCGCCCACTACAAGGCTCCGGCCTCTGTGGACTTCACCGACTTCCTGCCCCGCACCCCGACCGGAAAGCTCGTCAAGCGGGAACTGCGCGACCGGTACGTGTGACCGTCCGGGGCGCGCTCACCCGGCGGCGGAGTACCGGCGCCGGGCGAGCACGGCCCCGACCGACAGCGGCAGGGCCACCAGCAGCGCGGCGAGGAACAACGTCGGGAACGACCCGGCGTCGGCGAGCGGGGCGCCCAGCGCGGTCCCGGCCGAGCTGCCGAGGAACAGCAGCGTCGCGAACAGGGCCACCGCGGTCGCCCTGGCCTGCGGGACGACCTCGGTGACCCAGGCCTGCAGGGTCGAGTGCAGGAACGCCCACGCACCGCCGAGACACAGCCCGGCGGCGAGGATCGTCGCCGGGTGCACCGTGACGAGCGGGAACACCCACGCGACGACGAGGAACGTGCCGCCGGTCGCCGCCAGCCCCGCCGGGCTCCACCGGCCGACCAGCCGTCGCACCACCCGGGAGAACACCACGGCGCCCACGCCGTAGCCGCCGGCCGCGAGCCCGGCCAGGCCCGCCGAGCTGCCCCCGGCCTGCAGCGCCGGGGCGAGGTAGGTGAGCACCCCCAGGACCACCGCTCCCTCGACGAAGGCGAGCAGCAGCACCACCAGCGCCCACCCGCTCCCGAGGACGGCGGCCAGCGGGCGGACGACCGCGCCGCGCAGGCCGGCACCCTCCCGGCCGGCCGGCGCGCCGGTGCCGGGCTCCGGCAGCGCGCGCAGCGCCACGAACAGCACGGCGCAGGCCACGGCCGAGACCGCGAACACCACGCGCCACCCGGCGAGATCGGCGAGCAACCCGGCGCCCGCGGTCGCGACGGCGGTACCCAGCGCCGTCGCGGCGAGCAGGTCCGAGAGCGGGCGCTGGCGCACCGCCGTCGGCCAGGTGTCGCCCACGTAGACCAGCGCGGCCGGGATCAGCGCCGCCGTACAGGCCCCGGTGACGACGCGGGCCGCGATCAGCAGCGCGAGCGACGGCGCGAGCACCGATGCGACGCCGCCCAGCACCGCCCCGACCAGCGCCACCCGCATCGCGCGGACCCGCCCGATCCGGTCCGACAGCACCCCCCAGACGATCTGCATCAGCCCGTAGGCGAGGAAGTAGCCGCCGGCCGCACCGGCCGCGGTGGCCAGCGGGGCGCCGAACGAGAGCGCGATCGGGACCAGCAGCGGCGCGATCGCGAACCGGTCGCAGGTGCTGACGAGCGAGGCCAGCTGCAGCAGCCGCAGGCGCCGCCGGCCGTCGGGTACGGCGTCGTCGCCGGAGGTGGTGGGCACCCGTGCACCCTGCCCCCGCTCGGACGCCGCCGCGCCGCCGGGTGGCCCACCCCACAGCCGGGTTGGCATGTGCTTGCCGCATGGCGTACGGTTTCCATATCGAAAGTTGATGCAGACGGGAGAATCTTCGATGTCCGACACCCCCGAGCTCGACCAGGTCGCCGCCGCCCGCCGCAAGGTCGCGGACCAGCTCGACTTCCCCCTGACGTACTGGGTGTTCCTCGGGATCGCGCTGGTGTTCTTCATGAGCGTCCCGCTCCTGCTGAGCTGGCTGCCCCGCGACGCGAGCCCCTACCTGAGCTGGGCGATCGCCGCCGTGGGGATCTCCTCGGCCGTCTACTCCTTCGTCAAGCGCCGCCGCTCGGGCGTCTACCTGCCGAAGCGGATCGGCGCCTACCCCAGCGCCCGGCCGCTCTGGATGGCCGAGATGATCCTCTCGATCGCCGGGTTCATCGGGATGTACGCGCTCGTCAACGCCGATCAGCGCGGGTACGCACTCGCCCTGCTCCCGGTGCTGGCCATCGCCATCTTCGTCCTCCAGCTCAGGACCCGCTCGGCCATGCGACGGGACATCGAGGCGGGCCGGGTCACGCCGTGACGGCCGACGACACCGGCGCGAGCACCGGCCGGGACCCGATCTTCGAGACCGGGCCCCGGCTGGCTCTCTGCGCGCTGCTGCAGAGCGCGGAGTGGGTCGACTTCGCCACCGCCCGGGAGATGCTGGGCGTGAGCGACTCCGCGGTGTCCAAGCACAGCCGCACCCTGGAGGAGGCCGGCTACCTGGAGGTCCGCAAGGGATCGGTCGGCCGGCGGGCCCGTACCTGGTTCCGGCTGACCGCGGCCGGACAGGTGGCGATCCGCGGGCATCTCGACTGGCTCACCGGCCTGCGCAGCGCGCTGGACTGACCGCCCCGGACGTCAGGTCCCGGTAGTCCATCCCCATCGCCGTACGGACCTCGGCGAGCGTCGCCCCGGCGAGCGCGTTCGCCGTCGCGTTGCCGCGGGCCAGCACCGATTCGGCCAGTCCCGGCTCGGCCGCCAGCTCGGCCCGGCGGGCCCGGTGCCCGGCGAGCCCGGCGTTCACCGCCTCCGCGGTGAACCGCTTGAGCCGGGCGGAGCCGCCGTCGCCGATCTCCGCCGCGATGTCGTCGGGCGTGCGGCCGGTGCAGAACGCGGCGGCCGAGAGCAGGCCGGCCACCCCCGGACGCGCGACCGGGTCGTAGGTGATCCGCCGCTCGGCGTCGGTCCGGGTCCGCCGGATCAGCGCCGCCGTCTCCTCGGCGGTCGCCCCCAGTTCGACGGCGTTGCCGTAGGACTTCGACATCTTCCGCCCGTCGAGCCCGGGAACCTCCGGACTGTCGGTCACCATCGGCTCGGGGGCGACGAACACCGGCGCGTAGCGCTCGGCGAACCGGCGCGCGATCACCCGGGTCAGCTCCACGTGCGGCAGGTTGTCCTTCCCCACCGGCACCAGGTCGGCCCGGCAGCACAGGATGTCCGCGGCCTGGTGCACCGGATAGGTCAGCAGCAGCCCGGACAGTGCCCGGCCCGACGCCCGGTGCTCCGCCTTGACCGTCGGGTTGCGGTGCAGCTCCGCCTCGGTGACCAGGCTGAGGAACGGGAGCATCAGCTGGTTCAGCGCCGGCACCGCGGAGTGGGTGAAGATCGTCGTGCGGTCCGGGTCGAGCCCGGCTGCGAGCAGGTCGAGCACCGCGCCGCGGACGTGGTCGCGCACCCGTCCGGCGTTCTCCCGGTCGGTGATGACCTGGTAGTCGGCGAGGACCACCAGCACCTGCACGCCCGAGCGCTGCAGCCGGACCCGCTCGACGATCGAACCGGCGAGGTGCCCGAGGTGCAGCGGGCCGGTCGGGCGCTCTCCGGTCAGGACGCGGTGGGCGCCGGGATCGGCGGCGACCTCCCGGCGCAGCGCGGGCATGCGGTCGACGACCGCGGTGAACGACGAGGTACTCACGATGTGCTCCTGGGATGGATCGGACAGGAGCTGCACGTACCGCCGACGGGCACGGTGCCGGGCGGGCTGCACGTGCAGCCCGCGGACGC
The DNA here is from genome assembly GCF_001698125.1 of Pseudonocardia sp. HH130630-07. NCBI lineage: Bacteria > Bacillati > Actinomycetota > Actinomycetes > Pseudonocardiales > Pseudonocardiaceae > Pseudonocardia > Pseudonocardia sp. HH130630-07. Next base: position 6,168,191 of record NZ_CP013854.1, read on the forward strand.
GTGCGTCTACCCGGCTGCGGAGAGCAGCCGCCACCAGGCGGATCGGATGGAACGCACGGGACCAGCCTAGGCGCGGCCGCCACCCGGATTCCGGGGCCGGGACCCGCCCCCTGAATGTGGTGCGTGTCACATCGCGATCTCGGTGTCCGCCCCAACCTCCGGCCGTGGCTCTCGGTCGATCCCGGCGTACGCACCACACCGGAGCACCGGTCCGGCCACGCAGCCGGCCGCCCAGGGAAAGGGATCCCCATGACGACACCGCCGAACCCGCAGCAGCCGAACGTCGCCCGGCCGGGTGAGGCGTGGCCGTCCGGCTCGCCCGATCCGCTGGTGACCCGCGGGGTCGCCGGCTGGTTCGACCGGGTCGGCGACGTCCTGCGCCGGACCTGGGCGCCACTGGCCGGGCTCTACCTCGGGGCGCTCGCCGTCGTCACGCTGGTGACCGTCGTGGCCGGGCTGGTCGCCGGAGGGACGGGCCCCGGCATGGGCTACGACGCCTCGGGCGGGATGACACGGGAGCTGGGCACGACGAGCATCGGCCTGGTCCTGCTGGTCGAGCTGCTGGTCATCGCCGTGAGCGTGCCGGTGCTGCTGACGGCCGCGGGCGCGTCGTTCCACCTGGTGCTCCAGCGGGCCGCCGGACGGGAGGCCACCGTCGCGGCGGCGGTGCGCTTCGCGTGGCGGCGGTTGCCGTCGGCGTTGCTCTGGGCGGTGCCGGCGGCGCTGCTGCTCGTCGCGGGGCTCCTGGTGCTGGTGCTGCCGGGGATCTACCTGGCCGTGGCGCTCAGCCCGTTGGTCGGTGTGCTGTTCGTGGAACGGGGCACGCTGGGCCGGGTGTTCGCGCTGTCCCACCAGTCGTTCGGCACCACGCTCGGCCGGTGCGCCCTGCTGGGGGTCGTCAACCTCGTCGCGCTGATCGTCCCATTCATCGTACTGGGCGTCGCGAACGTCGGCTCGGGCTCGTTCCTGGCCACGGCGCTCAGCCTGGTGGTGACGCTCCCCTCGTGTGTGCTCTGGACCGCGGCCTCGTCGGTCACCTACGCGGAGCTGCGGGGGATCGAGCGGCCCGGGACGACCGTGTACGCCCTCGCCGACGAGCTCCGCTGACGACAGGGGCGGACGATCCGCCGGGGAAGGTGCCCCGGTGGCGTCCCGGCCCTCGTCAGCAGACCTAACGACAACAGTTATCATTACATGATGGCTGACCGTCGCGTGCCCGTCACCGTCCTGTCCGGCTTCCTCGGCGCTGGGAAGACGACGCTGCTCGACCACCTGCTCGCCGGTCGCGGGGGCCGGCGGATCGCCGTCGTCGTGAACGACATGAGCGAGGTCAACATCGACGCCGCGCTGGTCGCGGGCCAGGGCACGCTGCACCGCACCGAGGAACGCCTGGTCGAGCTGACCAACGGCTGCATCTGCTGCACGCTGCGCGAGGACCTGCTGACGACGGTCGGCGAGCTGGCCGCGCAGCCCCGCTACGGCAACCCTGCGCAGCCCCGATACGACCACCCTGCGCAGCCTCGCTACGACCACTCTGCGCAGCGCCGCTACGACCACATCGTGATCGAGTCCACCGGCATCTCCGAGCCGATGCCCGTCGCGGCGACGTTCGAGTGGACCCTCGACGACGGGACCGCGCTCTCCGACGTCGCCCGGCTGGACTCGATGATCACCGTCGTCGACGCCTCGACCTTCGACGAGCATCTGACCAGCGAGGACGCACTCGCCGACCGGGGGCTGCAGGCCGCCGACGGCGACGAGCGCACGCTGTCGGACCTGCTGGCGGACCAGGTCGAGTTCGCCGACCTGCTCGTGCTCAACAAGACCGACCTGGTGTCGGAGTACCGGCTGGGGCGGGTCGAGGCGCTGCTGGCCCGGATGAACCCCGGCGCCCGGATCGTGCGTGCGGTGCGCGGCGACGTCCCGGTCGCCGACCTGCTCGACACCCGGCGCCACGACCCCGCGGCGGCCGCCTCGGCCCCGGGCTGGGCCCAGGAGCTGAACGGTGCGCACACGCCGGAGACCGAGGAGTACGGCATCGCCTCGGTCACCTGGCGGGCCGCCCGCCCGTTCCATCCCGCCCGGCTGCTCGACGCGCTCGCCGACTGGCCGGGCCTGCTGCGCAGCAAGGGGTTCTGCTGGATCGCGACCCGTCCGGAGGTGGCGGGCCTGTGGTCGCAGGCCGGGCCGAACATGGCGCTCGATCCGGTCGCCGCGTGGTCGTCCTTCGACGGCCCGCGCGGTCAGGAGATCGTGTTCATCGGCCTGGCCCTGACCCGGGCCGACGTCACCGGGCGCCTCGACCCGGCCCTGCTGACCGACGACGAGCTGCTCGCCGGGCCGGACGTGTGGCGCACCCTCGACGATCCCCTGCCCGAATGGGACGCCCCGTCGCACGGACCGGTGGACACGATCGAGGGAAGGCGAGGTTAACCTTCGCAGGTGACAGGCTCCGCTGATCGTGCCCCGTCGGGCGGGACGACCGCACGACAGGTCCTCACCGGCTCGCTGCGCGCCCAGCGCGGGCGGATCGCGGCGGCCGGCGCGCTGTTCTGCGGGCACCAGGCGGGCGAGGCCCTGGTGCCGCTGCTCGTGGGCGTGGTGATCGACCGTGCGGTCGCCGCGGGTGATCCCGTCGCGCTGGCCGGGTGGCTCGCCGTGCTCGCGCTCGACTTCGTCGTCCTCTCCTTCTCCTACCGGTTCGGTGCCCGGCACGCCTGGGCCGCGGAGGCGTGGGCCGACGCCCGGCTGCGCCGCATCGTCGCCGGACGGCTGCTCGATCCGCGCGGCGGCGGCGAGACCGGACGGCTGCCCGGTGAGCTCACCGGCATCGCCGTGTCGGACAGCAAGCGGGTCGCCGAGCTCAACGTGGGCCTGCCGTTCGGGCTCGCCGCGGTGACCGCGGTCGTCGTCGCCGCGGTCGGGCTGCTCGCCATCGACCTCTCGCTCGGCCTGCTCATCCTGCTCGGCACCCCGCCGCTGCTGTGGCTGGTCCAGCTCGTGGTCCGGCCGCTGGAGAAGCGCTCGGGGCACGAGCAGGAGCAGGCGGCGCAGGCCGCGGGCACCGCCGCCGACCTCGTCTCCGGGCTGCGGGTGCTCACCGGGATCGGCGCCCGGCCCGCAGCCGTCCGCCGCTACCGCGCCTCCAGCCGCGACGCGCTCGGCGCCACCCTGCGCGCGACCAGGGCGGAGGCGGGCTTCCTCGGCACCGTCCAGCTCGCGAACGGCCTGTTCCTCGCGGTGATCGCGCTGGTCGGCGGGCGGGCCGCGGCGAACGGCGAGATCACGGTGGGCCAGCTGGTCTCGGCGGTCGGCCTGGCCCAGTTCCTGGTCGGCCCGCTGCAGATGTTCGGCTACGTCAGCGCCCGGCTGGCCCAGGCACGGGCGTCCGCGGCCCGCATCGCGACGCTGCTGTCCACCCCGCACGCGATCACCGACGATCCCGCCGCCCCGCTCCGGTCCGCCGCGCCCCGCGCGGGGGCCGCGGAGCCGGGCGCGATCGCGGCCGGGCCCGGCGCCGGCGTCCTCGCGGTCCGCGGTCTGCTCCTGCGTGCCGGTGCGGGTGGCCCGGGGATCGACCTCGACGTCGTCCCCGGCCCGCCCGCGGCCGTGGTCGCCGCCGACCCGGAGGACGCCGCCGCCCTGCTGGCGGTCCTCGCCCGGGAGGCCGACCCGCCCGACGGCGTCGTCACCCTCGACGGCGCCCCGTTCCCGGAGCTGGCACCCGAGGACAGCCGGGCCGGTGTGCTGGTCGCCGCGCACGACGCCCACCTGTTCGCCGGATCGGTGCTCGACAACGTCGTCGCCGGGGCGCCGGAGGGCACGGACCCGCAGCCCGCGATGGCCGCCGCGGCGGCCGACCAGGTGGCGGCGACGCTGCCCGCCGGGGCCGGCACCGACGTCGCCGCACGCGGCCGGTCCCTGTCCGGCGGCCAGCGCCAGCGGATCGCGCTCGCCAGGGCGCTGGCCGCGGACGCACCCGTACTGGTGCTGCACGACCCGACCACGGCCGTCGACGCGGTCACCGAGACGCGGATCGCGCAGGGCGTGGCCGGGCACCGTGCCGGACGCAGCACGCTGCTGGTGACGACCAGCCCCGCCCTGCTCGGCCTGGCCGGCACCGTCACGTTCCTCGCCGACGGCCGGGTCCGGTCCCGCGGGACGCACACCGAGCTGATGGCCGACCCGGACTACCGCGCGGTGGTGACGGCATGAGCGTCCTGCTCCCGGTCGCCCCGTGGCCGCGGATCCGCGCCCTGGTCACCGAGCTGGGCCGGCCGCAGCGGGGCACGGCGCTCGCCGCGCTCGGAGTCCTGTTCGGCGCCGCCGCGGCGAGCCTGCTCGCCGCGCCGCTGCTCGGCGACATCGTCGACCGGGTCGCGCAGCGGCGCGGCGCGGACGCGGTCCTCGCCCCCGTCCTGGGCCTGGCCGGGGTGGCCGTCGTGCAGGGTGTGCTGGCCGCGCTCGGGGTCGCGCTCGCCGCACGGTTCTGCGAGACCGTGCTGGCCGGACTGCGCGAACGGTTCGTCGACCGGGCACTGCACCTGCCGCAGACGCGGGTCGAGGCCGCCGGGGCCGGCGACCTCACCGCCCGGGTCACCGACGACGTGGCCGTGGTCGGCGAAGCGGTCCGCGAGGCGGTGCCGGAGCTGGTCCGGGCCGCCCTGCTGGTCGGGCTCACCCTGGTCGGGCTCGCCGTGCTGGACTGGCGGTTCCTGCTGGCCGCGCTGCTCGCCGTGCCGGTCCAGGCGTGGACGGCCCGCGCGTTCCTCGGCCGGTCCGGCCCGTTCTACGCCGCGCAGCGGACCGCCGCCGGCGCCCAGCAGCAACAGCTCCTCGACACCGCGGGCGGGCTGCCGACGGTGCGCGCCTACCGGCTGCACGAGCGGCACGCCGCCGGCGTCGCGGACCGGGCCGCCGAGGTCGCGCGGCTGGTCGTGGCCGTGATCCGGATGCACACCCAGCTGTTCGGGCGGCTGAACCTCGCCGAGTACATCGGGCTGGCCGCCGTCCTCGGTACCGGCTTCTGGCTGGTCTCCACCGGCGCGACGACGATCGGTACCGCCAGCGCGGCCGCGCTCTACTTCGTCAACCTCTTCACCCCGATCAACGTCGTGCTGTTCCAGCTCGACGCGGCCCAGACCGCGCTCGCCGGGCTGCGGCGGATCGTGGGGGTCGCCGATCTCGACCCGCCGGCGCCCCCGGCCCGGCTGGTCGTCCCGGACGGTGCCGGGCTGCGGGTGCGCGGCCTGACCCACCACTACGTCGACGGCCACCCGGTACTGGCCGACGTCGATCTCGACGTCGCGCCGGGCGAGCGGGTCGCGCTGGTCGGCGCGAGCGGGGCCGGGAAGTCGACCCTGGCCGGGATCGTCGCGGGGGTGCACACGCCGGCCGCCGGTGTCGTCGAGATCGGCGGTGCCCGGCTCGACGATCTCTCCCCGGACCGGCTGCGCGAGGCCGTGGTGCTCGTCACCCAGGAGTCGCACGTGTTCGCCGGGACGCTGGCCGCGGACCTGCGCCTGGCCGCCCCGGACGCCGACGACGACGCCCTGCTCGCCGCCCTGGACCGGGTCGGCGCGGGCGGCTGGGCCCGCGCACTCCCGGACGGGCTCGCGACCGTGGTCGGCGACGGCGGGCACCGGCTCCCGGTGGTCGCCGCCCAGCAGCTCGCGCTCGCCCGGGTCCTGCTGACCGGCCCCCGGGTGCTCGTGCTCGACGAGGCCACCGCGGAGGCCGGCAGCGCCGGGGCCCGGGTCCTGGAGGAGTCCGCCGAGGCCGTGCTCGCCGGGCGGACGGCGATCGTCGTCGCCCACCGGCTCACCCAGGCCGCGGCCGCCGACCGGGTCGTCGTCCTCGACGCCGGGCGGGTCGTCGAGCAGGGCACCCACGACGAGCTCGTCGCCGGCGGCGGCCGGTACGCCCGGCTGTGGGCGGCCTGGACCGGGGCCCGCAGCACCGACCCCGCCGACCCCGCACCCCGGACCTGAGCCGGGTACCCGGCGCACCCCCGAAAGGATCCCGATGTCCCGTCCCCTGCGCCGCACGCTCGCCGCGTGCGCCGTCCTGCTCCTGGCCCTGACCGGCTGCTCCTCCGGCGGTACCGACGAACCGGCGGCACCGGCGCCCGGTGGCGACGGCACCTTCCCGGTGACGATCGAGCACGCCTTCGGATCGACCACGATCGACCGCAAGCCCGAGCGCGTCGTCGCCCTGGGCTACAACGAGGCCGACTTCGTGATGGCGCTGGGCGTGCAGCCGGTCGGCGAGCGCGAGGTCATCGGCGACTTCCCGTACCAGCAGCGGCCCTGGCAGCCGCAGCCCCCGCTGGGCCCCACCCCGCAGTCCCTGGCCTCGGCGACCGTGCCGGTGGAGCAGATCGCCGCGCTGCAGCCCGACATCATCCTCGGCGTGTACTCCTTCCTCGACCGGGCCACCTACGACCGGCTCTCCCAGATCGCGCCGACCGTGGCCCAGCCGACCGAGGACGGCACGAACCCGGCCACCTGGGACGAGCAGACCCGGATCACCGGTCAGGCGCTCGGGCTCCCGCAGGAGGCCGACCGGGTGATCGCCGAGACCCGGAAGAAGTTCGACGACGTCCGGGCCGCCAACCCGGAGTTCGCCGGCAAGGGCCTGTCCATGGACTTCGTGCTCGAGGGCAGCCCGACCGACCTGGGCACCGACGACCTGCGGGCACAGCTGTTCGCCGGGCTCGGTTTCACCGTCCGGCCGGACAGCCGGAACCTGTCGCTGGAGCAGCAGGGCCAGCTGGACAACGACGTCCTCGTCGTGATCGGGCGCACCAAGGCCGACGCGCTGGCGGACCCGGTGTTCGCCGCGATCCCGGCCGTGCGCGAGGGCCGGGTCGTCTACCTCGGCGACTTCGGGACCGAGTTCGCCGGCGCCCTGGGCTACTCCAGCCCGCTGTCGCTGGGCTACGCGATCGACACCGTCGCCCCGAAGCTGAAGGACGCGCTGGCCGGACGGGCTCCGGAGCTGTGACCGGCCGCCGGGGTGACCCACGGGCGCACCCCGGCGTCGCGGGACTCGTTGCGGGGTGAATAAGGTCGGGGCGTTTGTCCCGTTCACCGAGTTCCTGCCCGGAGGTCCGCAACGATGAGCGACAGCCCGTCACCCACGACGGCGACAGGATCCGCCACCGACGGCGACGAGCCGTCGGTCACCCTCAACAAGCCGGTCTTCTACGGGTCGGCGGCCGGCGTGCTGCTGATCGCCGCGTGGGCGATCCTGCTGCCGGAGAACGCCGAGACCGTGATCGGCCTCGGCGTCGAGTTCATCGCCGGCGGCTTCGGCTGGTTCTACGTGCTGGTCGCGACCGTCGTGCTCGGGTTCGTCCTGTTCCTCGCGCTGTCCCCGTACGGCGCGATCAAGCTCGGCCCGGACCACTCGAAACCGGACTACTCGAACCTGTCGTGGGCGGCGATGCTGTTCGCCGCAGGCATCGGCACCGACCTGATGTTCTTCTCGGTCGCCGAACCGGTCACCCAGTTCACCGCTCCCCCGGTCGGCGAGCCCGGCACGGTCGAGGCCGCCCGCGAGGCGACGGTGTGGACGCTGTTCCATTACGGCCTCACCGGTTGGGGCATGTACGCGCTGATGGGCATCGCACTCGCCTACTTCGCCTACCGGCGCGACCTCCCGCTGTCGATCCGCTCGGCGCTCTACCCGCTGATCGGCAAGCGGGTCTTCGGCCGGGTGGGGCACGCGATCGACCTCGCGGCCGTCCTCGGCACCATCTTCGGCATCGCCACCTCGCTGGGGATCGCCGTCGTGCTGCTCAACGTGGGCCTGGACGTGATGTTCGGGATCCCGCAGGGTCTCGCCGCGCAGATCGCCCTGGTCGCGGTGTCCGTGGTGATCGCGACGATCTCCGCGGTCTCCGGCGTCGACAAGGGGATCAAGCGGCTCTCGGAGCTGAACGTGGCCGCCGCGCTGCTGCTCGCGCTGTTCGTCCTCGTCACCGGGAACACGGCGTTCCTGCTCAACGCGCTGGTGACCAACCTCGGCGACTACCTGTCGAGCTTCCCGGCGCTCACCATGGAGACGTTCGCCTTCGAGCAGGGTGATCCCGCCGTCGGCGAGTGGCTGAACCTCTGGACGCTGTTCTTCTGGGCCTGGTGGATCGCCTGGGCGTCGTTCGTGGGCCTGTTCCTGGCCCGGATCTCCCGCGCCGCACGATCCGGCAGTTCGTCGTCGGCACGCTGGTGATCCCGTTCTTCTACATCCTGTTCTGGATCTCCATCTTCGGCAACGCCGCGCTGGACAGCGTCCGCGGCGGCAACGCCGAGCTGGCCGACACCGCCGTCAACGCGCCGGAGACCGGGTTCTACCTGCTGCTGGAGCAGTACCCGTGGTTCCCGTTCCTGGCCGGGCTGGCCACGCTGACCGGGCTGCTGTTCTACGTGACCTCGGCCGACTCCGGCGCGCTGGTCATGGCCAACCTGACGTCCTACCGGAAGACCCCGCGCGACGACGGCACGCCGGCCAACCGGATCTTCTGGGCCGCGGCGACCGGCCTGCTCACGCTCGGCATGCTGTTCGTGGGCGGCATCACCACGCTGCAGAACGCCACCGTGATCATGGGGCTGCCGTTCGCGTTCGTCATGGTGCTGGTCATGCTGGGGCTGTACAAGGCGCTGCGGGTGGAGCGCTACCGCACCGAGAGCAGGCGGTCGAGCCTGCCCGCCCTGCTGTCCGGGCGCAGCCGGGCCGGACGCGCCCCGGGCGGCGGCGACACCGGCGACACGGCGGGGCACGACTGGCGGGACCGGCTGCGCCGCACGATGGGCCGCACCGACGCCCCCGGGGCCGGCCGGTTCCTGTCCGCGACCGCGACCGGCGCGCTCGAGGACGTGGCCGCCGAGCTGCGCGAGCAGGGCGTGTCCACGGTGGTCCGGCGGTGCACCGGGGAGAACGTCCCGGAGGTCGAGCCGGGCGAGCAGCGGCCGGACGGGATGGCGCCGCTGGAACTCGTCGCGGCCGTGAAGAGACCCTGCCGTTCGTGTACCGGCTCGTCCCGCGGGTCGCCGGGCTCCCCCGGTGGTCCGACGCGGACGGCGCCGGACCGCGGGAGACCGGCACGGCGGCACCGGACGGCGCGGCGGCGGACGACGTCGCCGAGGAGCCCGGGCACCACCGGGTCGAGGTGCACCTGCACGGCGGCGGCCAGGGCTACAACGTCATGGGCTACACCTACGGCCAGCTCGTCGACGACCTGCTCGACCAGTACGAGCAGCACCTGGAGCTGCTGCGCCTGGAGCGCGAGGCGACTCCCTGACCGGATCCGGCCGGGCCCCGCACGGGGCCCGGCCGGGTACTCAGGTCAGGTACCCGCCCATCCGCCGGAAGTAGTCGCCCGCCACGTGCTCGGTGCCGTCGGCGTCCCTGACCCGCTGCAGCACCAGGCCGTGCTGCCCGCCGCGCCACGCCTCGGGCCCCGCGACGACGATCACGCCCGTCCCCTCCCGGGCGAACACCCGTCCGGTGGTCCCGCCGCAGCGCTCGCGCGACACCGATGCCTCCAGCACCCGCAGCCGTCGGCCCTCGTGCTCGCACCAGGCGTTCGGGTACGGGCCGGTCTGGGCCCGGACGAGGTTCACCAGGTCGGCCGCCGGCCGGTCCCACGGGATGCGGTTGTCCTCGTCGGCCCGCTTGTGGAAGAACGACGCGTGCGCCGGGTCCTGGGTGAGCCACTCGTGGGGTCCGTGCTCGGCCCGGTCGAAGGCCTCCAGCGCCAGCGGGCCGAACAGCCGGACGGTGCGGTGGAACAGGTCCTCGGTGGTGTCGGTCGGGGTCACCGGGACCGTGCGCTGGCAGATGATCGGGCCACGGTCGAGGTCGGCGTCCATCCAGTGCGCGGTGATGCCCACCTGGCTCTCCCCGTTGATCAGCGCCCAGTTCAGCGGCGAGAACCCGGCGTAGCGCGGGAGCAGCGAGTCGTGGGTGTTGACCGTGCCGCGCGGTGGCGCGGAGAACACCGCCGGTGAGATCCAGGTCCGCCAGTTGCAGGCGACACCGATCTCGGCACCGGAGCGGGTGATCGTCTCCACCAGCTCGTCGTCGACCGCCTTCTCCCGGTAGACCACCGGGATGCCGTGCTCGGCGGCGAGCGCGTCGAGCGGCTCGTCGAAGATGTGCGGGGACCACTCCCCGTTGTCGGGGTGGCTCACCACCAGCACGACCTCGTGCCGGGAGTCCAGCAGGTCGGCGAGCAGGCGGGTGCCCCACTTCTGGTATCCGAACAACACGACACGCACGGGCGCACAGCCTCCAGGGGAACACCGGCGGACGGGCCGCCGGACGGGGACGGACGGCGGCGGGACACCGCCGCCGGGATCAGGTGGCGGAGCGGTCCGCCACCGGGACGAGGAAGTCGAGCAGCGCCCGGTTCACGTCCTGCGGACGTTCGAGGTAGCCGTAGTGACCGGCATCAGCGATCTCGGTGTAGTGGGCGCCGGGCACCGCGTCGGCGACCTCCCGGCCCAGCTCGGGCGGGGTCGTGCGGTCGTCGGCGAACGCGACGACCAGCAGCGGGACCGAGATCGCGCGGTAGGCGTCGGTGCGGTCGGCCAGGTCCAGGGCCAGCTGCATCTGCACCCGGTGACCGGGCCGTACCTCGGCGGAGGAGAACGCGAGCACGTCGAGCCAGTCCCGGGCGGACCGGTCGTCGCGCAGGGTCGCCGGGGAGAGGTACTGCTGGGCGGCGACGGCCGCGTGGTACTCCGCGGGCAGGACGGTCCCGGCGTCGGCCAGCGCCGCCCGGCCGGCGGTGAGGGCCCGCTGCACCGGCCCCAGCCGGGCGTGCGCCCCCATCGCGACCACCCGGGACACGAGATCGGGCCGGGCCAGTGCCAGCTCGGTCGCCACCCGCGCACCGAGCGAGGTCCCGACGACGGCGGCCGGGCCCGCACCGAGGTGCTCGATCAGGGCCGCCACGTCGGCGGTCATGTCGTCGACGGTGAACCCGGCCGCGCACTCGTCCGACGGCGCGATCCCGCGGTTGTCGAACGTGACCACCCGGAAGCCCGCCGCCGTCAGCGCCGGGACCTGGTGGACCTCCCACACCCGCCCCGGACTGCCCGTCCCCATCACCAGCACCGCGAGCGGGCCGTCGCCACCGCGGTCGGTGTAGGAGAGCCGGATCCCGTTGAGGACCGCCACCGTCACCCGTCGTCCCCTCCCGTCGCGCCGTCCCGACCGTAGCCGACCGTCCACCCCGTCTCATCGGGTCAGCGAGGCCCCGTCCCTGGCCGGACGTCCGGCGGCGGCCGGGACCGGCCCGCCGGCGGCGATCGAGCCGACGATCTCCCCCGCCCGGACCGCGACGTTCGACAGCAGCGTCGAGGAGATGCCGTGCGTGTGCTCGGTCGGCCCCTGGACGTAGAGACCGGCGGTCACCGGCCCGGTCGAGGCCGGGTCCTCCACCGTCAGCCGGTAGTCGCGACCGATGACCAACCGGCCCGACGCGTCGCGCCGGCACGAGCCGGCCAGCCCGGCGCCGAGCAGCCGCAACGGATCGGTGGCCCGGTAACCGGTGGCGTACACGACGGCGTCGGCACTGATCACCTCGCGCGAGCCGTCGATCAGCGACTCCACGGCGAGCTCCACCCGGTCGCCGGTGTCGACGACGTCGGCGACCCGGGAGACGTTGCGGAACCTCAGCCGCTCCACCCCGGCCACCCGCTCGTGGTAGTGCCGCCGGTAGAGGCTCTCGATGAGGTCCGGGTCGACCACCGAGTAGTTCGTGTTCGCGTGGTAACCGAGGATCTGCTGCTTCACCGCGTCCGGGGCGGTGTAGAAGTCGTCGACGGCGGCCGGGTCGAAGATCCGGTTGGCGAACGACGAGTCGTCCGCCGGGCTGTAGCCGTAGCGGGCGAAGACGGCGTGCACCTCGGCGTCGGGGAACGTGCGGTGCAGGTGCTCCACCGTCTCCGCGGCGCTCTGACCGGCCCCGACCACCGCGAACCGGGCCGGGTCGGTCCCGGCGAGCTCACCGGTGCGGAACAGCAGGTCCCGGTTGTGCCAGATCCGGCGCCCGGTGCCGACGCCCTCCGGCAACGCCGGGGTGAGCCCGCAGGCGAGTACGACGTTGCGGGTCCGCAGCCGGCGCACGCCGTCGGGCCCCTGCACGACGACCTCCAGGACCGACGCCGCGGAGCCGGGCGCCGGGACGATCTCCACGACCTCGCTGCCGTAGCCGACCGTGACGTCGTCGGCCCCGGCGGTGACCCGGGCGGCGGCCCACTCCAGATAGTCGTGGAACTCGCGGCGGCTCGGGAAGCTGCTGCCGTAGTTGATGAAGTCGGCGAGCCTGCCCCGGTCGTGCAGGTAGGACAGGAAGGTGAACCGGCTGCCGGGGTCGCGCATGGTCGCCAGGTCCTTGAGGTGCGACACCTGCATCGTGGTGTCCTCGAGCAGCATCCCGCGGTGCCAGCCGAACGTGGCCTGGCGCTCCACGAAGTGCGCGCGCAGGGGCCGGCGCCGGTCCGTGGCGTTGTGCTCCCGCAGGGCGATGGCGACGCCCAGGTTGGACGGTCCGAAACCGACCCCCACGACGTCGAGGACCTCGGCCGGGGAGGCCGGATACCCGGGTGCGGGTGCTGCCATTGCGGTCCTTCCGTTGTATCGGCACGCCTTTGCTAAGGCGAGGCTAACTGCATCACGCCGGCGCCCGTCACGCCTAGGGTGTGTCTCCCAATGCGCGGAGCCAGGTGACGATCGCCTTCAGGACGGCGCCGCCGCGGAAGGTCAGGGCGAGCTTGTCGTAACGGGTGGCCAGCCCGCGCCACTGCTTGACGTGGCAGAACCCGCACTCGACGACGTTGCGGTTTCGGTAGTCGACCGGATCGAATGCGGGCGGTCGGCCACCGCGTGAGCCCCGTCGTTTGCGGTGTCCCTGCTGGTCAGAGGGCTCCGGAATGACAGCGATGATCCGGCGCTCGCGCAGGTGCCGGCGGATCGCGCGTGAGGAGTAGGCCTTGTCCGCGCGCACGCGTTCAGGCCGGGTCCGGGGTCGTCCCGGGCCCGGTCGGGCGATGCTCAGGCGCGCCATCAGGTGCGGAAACATTGGCGAGTCGCCGCCCTGGCCGGGGCCGAGGAGGACCACCAGCGGGCGGCCGTGCCCGTCAACGAGCTGGTGGATCTTCGTCGACAGCCCTCCGCGGGACCGTCCCAGCGCGTGATCTGCTGGTTCGGCGAGCAGATTCGTGTAGTTCGATCCGGCCCCCTGTGTCGCGCTTGAGGGTCGCGGCGTGCTGGTGGGCACGGATGATCGTGGAGTCCACGCTGACCGCCCACCCGAGCACCTCGGCGGCGTCGGCCTCGACCAGAAGAGCAGCCAGGATGTGGTCCCAGGTGCCGTCGCCGCTGTAGCGGCGGTGCCGCTTCCACAACGTCTGCCACGGCCCGAACTCGGCTGGGACGTCGCGCCAGGGAAGCCCGCACCGATACCGGTAGATGATCCCCTCGAGCACCCGGCGGTCATCGCGGAACGGGCACCCGCGACGACCCTCGGAGGAGGGCAACAGCGGCGCCAGACGGGCCCACTGGACATCAGTCAGGACAGCGGTACGCGGCACCGATCAAGCATCGCGCACCCCGCTCCGCCTATCTGGGAGACACGCCCTAGGGGTGACGCCGCCACACCCCGTCCGCGCGACACATCCGTGCACGTCGGCGACCCGATGTGATTCACCTGTCACCCGTTCGGACGCCGCTGCCCGCGACATACGCGGCATACCGTGAACGCGTTCCCCGGTCGCGATCACCGTTCGACGGAATTGCCGAGGGGGTGTCGTCGTCCGATCGCGCCGGTCACCCGGACGGTCGGGCCGCGCGGTCTATCATCGGCGTCATGGTCCGACTCCCCCTGACCCCCGAGGATCGCGAACGGGGGCGGCTGCTCGGTGAGGCGTTGCGCGCCGCCCGGGGCGAGCGGACCATGACCGAGGTCGCCAGGGCCGCCGGCGTCCCGGTGGAGACCCTGCGGAAGATCGAGAGCGGCCGGGTCCCGACACCGGCGTTCTTCACCGTCAGCGCGATCGCCGCCGCGCTCGGTATCCCGCTCGACACGGTGCTCGCCCGGTGCGCCACCCCGGCCGAGGACGATGCGGCCCGCAGCGCCTGACGGGCCGCCGGAGCGTTCACGCCTCTCGCCGGCCCTGTTCGGCGGAGGGCTGGGTGCGGCGGTGTTCCCGGCCCGGCGGATCACCGCGGGCTGGCGGTTGTGGGAGCTGCCGACGGCACCGGCGGTGTTCGTCCTCTCCGTGGAGGCGCTGGCCGTCGCCGCCGTCGCCGCCGGCGTGCTCGGGGGGCCCGCTCCGCGCAGTCCCGACCTGTTCCTCGCCGCGCTGCTCACCACCGTCGCCGTGCTGCACGCGGAGGTGACGCGCGGGGCCGAGCGGATCCGGCGGCGGACCGAGGACCTCCGGTTCGTCGACATGACGTCGGTCTGGATCTTCCCGGCGGCGCTGCTGCTGCCGCCGGCGCTCGCCACCGCGACGGTCCTCGTCACCTACGCCCACCTCTACCTGCGCGTCAGCCGGCCGGCCGGGACGCCGCTGTACCGGCACCTGTTCGCTGCCGCCACGGTGCTGCTCGCCGTGCACGCCGTGGCCGCCGTCGGGCTGCGCCCGGGCACGAGCCACGAGGCGTTCGGGGTGACCTCGGCCGTACTCGTGGCGTTGCTGCTGTACGCGGCCGTGAGCACGCTGCTGGTGGCGACCGCGGTCCGGCTGTACCGGCCGCAGCTCGGCCTCCTGCGGATCCTGCGCTGCGGCGAGATCATGCTGGAGCCGGCGACGCTCTCGCTCGGCGCGCTGCTGGCCGTCACCGTCTTCCTCTTCTCCCCGCTGGCGGTCCTGTTCGCATTGCTCCCGGTGGGGGTGCTGGGGCAGGCGACGCTCGTCCGCCAGCTCGAGGCGCAGGCGGACAGCGACGCGAAGACCGGACTGCTCGACGCGGCCGCCTGGCGGCTGCGCAGCCAGCGCCTCCTGCAGCGGGACCGCCGCGGTGGCCGGGCCACCGGCGTGCTCGTGCTCGATCTCGACCACTTCAAGAAGGTCAACGACCGGTACGGCCACCTCGCCGGGGACGACGTGCTGCTCGCCGTGGCCGGGGTGCTGCGCGCCGAGCTGCGCGACCACGACGTGGCGGGGCGCTTCGGCGGTGAGGAGTTCGTGGTCACCCTGGGCGGGCTCGACCAGCGGGGCCCGGACCGGCAGGCCACCGAGGTCGCCGAGCGGATCCGGCGTGGCGTCGGCGACCTGCGGGTGACGACCGCCGCCGGTCCGGTGGCCGGGCTGTCGGTGTCGGTGGGTGTCGCGACGTCACCCCGGCACGGTCGCGACGTGCGCGAGCTGCTCGCCGTCGCGGACACCGCGCTGTACGCCGCCAAGCGCGGCGGCCGCAACCAGGTCCGGTCCCCGCAGCCGGACACCGCCCCGTCCTGACCTCAGCCGGCCAGCAGCAGCCGGGCCAGCTCCCGCCACTGGGCCAGCATCGGGTCGGCACCCGGGTCGCGCGGGTCGAACGTGTACGTCATCGCCGTACCGCGCATGGAGGTCAGGAGCAGGTCGCGCAGCTGCTTGAACCGCGGCCGCGCCGCCAGCTCCGCCCCGAACATCCGGGCCATCGAGGCCCGGATCGACGCGCCCAGCCGTCGTTCCTCGGGGCGCAGTGCGTCGGCGATCCCGTCGTTCGCCCTGGCCGCCGTCCAGAGCTCGACCGCCGCCCAGAAGTGCGGCTCGGTGAAGCTCTCCCACAGCAGCTCGATCACCCGGTCGACCCGGGCGAACACGTCGGCCGGCGGATCCTGTTCGACCACCCGCCGGACCCGTTCCTCGGTGTCGGCGACCCGTTTGACGGCGAGGTGCTGCGCAGCGGCGACGAGCAGCCGGTCCCGGGACGGGAAGTGGTGCAGCAACCTGCCCCGGGACACCTCGGCCGCGGACTGGATGGTCAGCGTCGTCGCACCCGAGTACCCGCCCTCGACCAGGCAGGCGACGGCGGCGTCGAGGATCCGGGCCCGGCTGTCCTCGGAGCGCTGGGCCCGGCTCCGCGCCGCGGTGGCGGGTGCCGGGACGGCGGGTTCGGTCGTCATGGCTACAGGCCCAGCCCCCGGCCGATGACCTCCTTCATGATCTCGGTCGTGCCGCCGTAGATGCGGGTGATCCGGGCGTCGGCGTAGGCCTTGGAGATCGGGTACTCGCTCATGTAGCCGTAGCCGCCGTGCAGCTGCAGGCACCGGTCGACGACCCGGCCCTGCAGCTCGGTGCACCAGTACTTCGCCTTCGACGCGTCCACCGCGGTCAGCTCACCGGCGTTCAGCGCCCGCACGCAGTCGTCGACGTAGTGCTCGGCGATGTCGATCTCGGTGTCCAGCTCGGCCAGCACGAACTTCGAGTTCTGGAACGAGCCGACCGGCGACCCGAACGCCTTGCGCTCCTTGACGTACTCCAGCGTCCGGGTGAGTGCCGTGCGGGCCGCGGCGACGCCGGCGACGGCGATCGACAGCCGTTCCTGGGGCAGGTTGGTGACGAGCTGGGCGAAGCCCTTCCCCTCGTCCGGGCCGAGGAGGTTCTCCACCGGCACCCGCACGTCGGTGAAGGACAGCTCGGCGGTGTCCTGTGCGTGCTGGCCCAGCTTGTCCAGGTTCCGGCCGCGCTCGAAGCCCGCCATCCCGCGCTCGAGCACCAGCAGGCTCATGCCCTTGTGCTTCTGCGACGGGTCGGTCTTCACCGCGACGACCATCAGGTCGGCGTTGATGCCGTTGGTGATGAACGTCTTCGCCCCGTTGACCACGTAGTGGTCGCCCTCGCGGACCGCGGTCGTCGACATCGAGGCGAGGTCCGAGCCGATGCCCGGCTCGGTCATCGCGATGCCGAGGATCTTCTCGCCGCTCACGACACCCGGGAGCCAGCGCTGCTTCTGCTCCTCGGTGCAGTACGCGAGCAGGTAGGGCAGCACGATGTCGTTGTGCAGGGTCAGGCCCAGCCCGGACGCCGCCGCGCCCGACCGCATGAGCTCCTCGGAGATGACGGCGTTGAACCGGAAGTCCGGTACGCCGCCCCCGCCGTAGGTCTCGGGCACGTCGATGCCCAGGAAGCCGTTCGCACCCGCGGTGGTGAACAGCTCGCGCGAGACGATGCCGTCGCGCTCCCACTGCTCCTCGTGGGGCACGATCTCCTGGGTCACGAAGGCCCGGAAGGCGGACCGGAAGTCCTCGTGGTCGGCCTCGTACAGCGTGCGCCTCATCGGGGCTGCATCCGGATCGCGCCGTCGAGGCGGATCGTCTCGCCGTTGAGCATCGGGTTCTCGACGATGTGGGCGGCCAGCTTCGCGTACTCGGCGGGCTGCCCCAGCCGCGACGGGTGCGGCACCTGGGTGCCCAGCGACGTCTTCACGTCCTCGGGCAGCGCACCGAGCAGCGGGGTCTCGAACAGGCCCGGGGCGATCGTCATCACCCGGATGCCCAGGTCGGCGAGGTCGCGCGCGATCGGCAGCGTCATCCCGACGATGCCGCCCTTCGACGCCGAGTAGGCCGCCTGACCGACCTGGCCCTCGAACGCGGCCACCGACGCGGTGTTGACCACGACGCCGCGGTCGCCGTCGAGCGGCTCGGCGGCCGCCATGCGCTCCGCGGCCAGCCGGATCACGTTGAACGTGCCGATCAGGTTCACGTTGATCACCTTCGTGAACCCGTCCAGCGGGAAGGCACCCTTCTTGCCGAACGTCTTCGCCGCGTTGCCGATACCGGCGCAGTTGACGGCGACGCGCAGCGTGCCGAGCTGCTCCGCGACGTCCAGCGCGGCGCCGATCTGACCGGGGTCGGTCAC